>NZ_CP050063.1:6055000-7476621 GCF_011604685.1 Spirosoma aureum
CGTTTTATTGATACTGACTGCATTTTGTGTGATCGCCCGCCGTGCTTCACCTTTTGATGCATATACTTCTCCTCTACTGGCAACTGATAGTAAATCGGTAATGTCTTTACTATTGGCTAATTCATCAGCAGTTATTTCTGTCTGAGGAACACCTTCAAAAATAACATCGAACTCGTCGGCCTGGATGGATCGAAGCATTTCGAGTGTTGCCTTGCCATACAACACTTCGGAGGCCTTCACGGCCAAATCATATCCAGCCTGCGAATGAATACGGATGGTTACGTCCTTTGCAATCGCTTTTTGCAGGATTCGTAAATGTGGTGCTTCTGCATGCTGAATTTCCAGCTCTTCGATTTCTTCGCGCGTGAGAAGCGTAAAGACGCGAATCAGACGCGGACAATCGGCATCCGTTGTATTCAGCCAAAACTGGTAGAACTGGTAAGGTGAAGTTAAGGCTGGGTCAAGCCAGACATTACCGCTCTCTGACTTCCCGAATTTAGTACCATCAGCTTTGGTTACCAAGGGTGTGGTCAATGCATACGCCAGATGCTCCTCCGAATGACTTGTTGTGCCACCTTCTTTTCTACGAATTAGTTCTGTGCCCGTGGTTATGTTTCCCCATTGGTCAGAACCTCCCATTTGTAGACGAACATTCTTATTCTTATATAACCAGTAAAAATCGTACCCCTGTAATAGCTGGTAAGAAAATTCAGTAAAAGAGATCCCTGTTTCGAGCCGCTTCTTAACCGAGTCCTTTGCCATCATGTAATTGACGGTAATATGTTTTCCTGCTTCGCGGAGGAATCCTAAAAACGAAATTTCCTTGAACCAGTCGTAATTGTTAACCATTTCAGCAGAATTGGTTCCGCTTTCGAAATCAAGAAACTTGCTCAATTGCACCCGTATTCCTTCCTGATTTCGGCGTAACGTCTCTTCAGATAAAAACTCGCGTTCGGCAGCTTTACCCGATGGATCGCCAATCATACCGGTGGCTCCACCAACCAGCGCAAAGGGTTTGTGACCTGCCCGCTGAAGATGCACAAGGAGCATTACGGTAGCAAGATTCCCGATATGGAGCGACGTGGCTGTTGGATCAAAACCGATATAGCCTGCCGTCATTTCTTTCTGGAGTTGTTCTTCAGTGCCGGGGGTCATGTCGTTCAACATACCCCGCCAGCGGAGTTCTTCGATAAAGTTCATAAGAGTGAAATCGGGCCGCCGAAGCGGAATATAAGAGCGAAAGCGCGGTTTGAGAGGGCGTCATTTTTCGCACTTTCACACTTTCGTTCTTTAAAGGTTGCAAAATTAGTGTTTTACGGCAAAAGCAACGACGAGTCGCCATAACTCAGGAATCGATAGTCGTTGACAAGTGCTTCCTTATATACCTGTTTCCAGTCATCCCCAATCAGTGCGGCTATAAGCAGAATCAGTGTCGAGCCCGGCTGATGGAAATTCGTGACGATTCCTTTGCACAGTTTGAACCTGTAGCCAGGGGTGATGTAGATACCGGTATGGGCAACAATCGTTTCCTGGCCTGTATTAGTCAGGTAGTTTAGCACCTCCTGAAGTGCCTGCTCAGTGGATGGCTGCTGACCTGGCGTAAGCTGATAAGCATAATGCTGGTTTAGGGAAAACGGTTCGGGATCGTTGGCCAACAATTTTGCGCCCATCCAGTATAAACTCTCCAGAGCTCTCATTGAGGTCGTACCGACAGCAATCACCGAATCGAGATGCCCTAACAGGTTTCGTAGATTCGTCTGGGAATATACAACCTGCTCCGTGTGCATGTGATGCTGAAGAACATCATCTGTTTTGATTGGCTGGAAGGTGCCCGCTCCCACGTGCAATGTCAGGTAGTCATGCTCAATACGGCGTTTGGTCAGTTGGTCGAATACACCAGTCGTGAAATGCAATCCGGCGGTTGGCGCAGCGACAGCCCCCTCCTGCTTTGAGTATACGGTTTGGTATGTATCCCGATCAGCGTCGGTCACATCGCGTTTCAGATAGGGTGGTAACGGAATTTCACCCGCATACTGAATAATTTGGGCAAATGTAAACTCGACAGGTTGCCAACGCAGTTGAACAGCCGACTGCTCGTAATCATACCAACTGGCAGAAAGTACTACACTTTCTCCTGGCGTTTCAAGCGTCATTTCGAGTACTTCGCCAGGTCGCCAGCGTTTCCGGTTGCCGACCATTCCCTGCCAGATAGCCTCACCAGTCGCTTCCATTGCCAGACTAATGGGTAGTGTCCCTTCTTTGGAATTTCTCGCGAATGGGTTCAGCAAAAAAAGCTCGATGAGCGCACCGGTGGGTTTCGTAAAATGCAGCCGCGCCGGAATGACCTTTGTATTATTGAACACAAGAAAGCTATCCGCAGGTAGTAAATCAGGCAGGCTGGCAAACCGTTCGTGTCTGATCTGCCCTTTACGATAAACGAGAAGTTTCGATGCATCGCGCTGAGGTAACGGAAAACGCGCTATACGATCGTCGGGAAGATCGTACTGAAACTGGCTCAGCAGTAGTTCTTTGTGTTCAGTCATCGTCACCCGGTTTCATGAACAAACGAATCGGTAAAGCGACCAATACAATAACCAGAATAGCCGTACTGAGTGGCAACAGCCAGGCATAATCAACGGCTTTAATGGCGCGATCTGAGCGATTAACCAGCGACAGAACAATCAGCTCTAAGGCCAGAACCGTATTGATAGCCGCCATGAGTGCATAGAACCAATTGCTGAAAACTTCGTTTAATTGCGAACGATGTGTGGCCCAAACCGCTTGATTGGGAACAGGGATACTAGCTGTTGGAAGACGAAGAAACAATCGGGAAATTGCTCTAATCATTGTGTTGTTGATCAGAAAGATGGCAACGGCAATGTAAAAGATCGTCTCGCGGTCAATGGTTTGAAGCGGCTGGTTTGAATCATCGAAACGAACGACAACTTCGCCGGGATACGAGATATAGCTGTTAAAAAGTGCGAACAATAATCCGAGAATGGACATAATACGCCAGGTCCGGACAAAAAAGATACTTGCTTTCATCTAAAAAGAGTAATAGAGCGAACAAATGAACAAGCCATAACTCATTCCTTGCAATCAGCTCGTTAAAATCAGGGCGCAAAGGTACGGCCCGAACGGGAAAATCTCTTAGTTTAGCTACCTCACTCAGTATATTATATGAATTACACGATGCGCTCATTGAACACGATTCCTGCTCCACTGGCAGCGTTGCTCGTTCAACGTTCGTTGTGGCATTCATTCTGTCAAGATGAAGATTTACACAAAAACGGGCGATAAAGGTCAGACCGGCCTGATTGGAGGGCGTCGGGTGAGCAAGGCCGATTTACGCATTGATGCGTACGGCACAGTCGATGAACTGAACTCCTGGATTGGCCTGGTACGCGATCAGCCGGTCAATATCAGCCAAAAAGATTTATTGAAAGAAATTCAGGACCGGCTTTTTACGGTTGGAGCCGAACTGGCTACAGATCCGGAAAAAGCAGTAAAGCGAGCCATGCCTGCCATTATTGCTGACGATGTTGCTGTGCTTGAGCAGGCAATGGATTTGATGGATGCTGAATTGCCGGAACTACGGGCGTTCGTTTTACCGGGCGGGCATGAATCGGTGTCGTTCTGCCACCTGGCCCGAACCGTTTGCCGTCGGGCCGAACGATTGGTTATTGCGTTAAATGACGAATCGCCAGTAGATGATTTGGTATTGCAATACCTTAACCGACTGTCTGACTATCTGTTTGTGCTCAGCCGCAAAATGGCACAGGAATTGGAGGCTGAAGAGGTTGTCTGGAAACCCAGAACATGATTGTTAAGGACCTCTAAAAAAAAGTTGTCTTGACAACTAAATTAACTCAATCTATTTTTTTAGCTTTGCCTCAGGTGGTGCTTATCCCGCCTAACTCATTAACCAATACCCTGATTATGACGACGGACGTCTTGCAAATTGAATTGCGGAAAGCGGAACGCTCCCGGATTCAGGAGGTAGATTTTAATCATCTGCCTTTCGGAAAACATTTCTCGGACCACATGTTTGTGGCCGATTTTATTGATGGTCAATGGCTGAATCAAATGATTGTACCATTCGACAATTTCACGCTAAGTCCGGCTCTATCGTCGCTCCATTACGGTCAGTCTATTTTTGAAGGCATGAAAGCGTTCAAAAATGAATCAGGTGAGGTAATGATGTTTCGGCCTTACATGAACTTTGAGCGCATGAACGAGTCAGCCAAGCGTATGTGCATGGCCACGTTGCCCGAAGAAGTATTTATGGGTGGTCTGGAGGCTTTGCTACGCGTCGATGCGGACTGGGTTCCTACTACGCCCGACAGCTCGCTGTATGTTCGCCCGTATATGTTCGCAACGGACACCTACCTGGGCGTTGCTCCGTCGAAGACCTATCGTTTCTGCATTTTCACCTGTCCGGTTGGTGCTTATTATTCGAATCCGCCGAAACTGAAAGTAGAAACGGAGTACATTCGCTCGGCTCCAGGTGGTGTAGGTTATGCGAAATGCGCGGGTAACTACGCCGGATCGATGTACCCAACTTTGCTGGCTCAGCAACAGGGTTATGATCAGTTGATCTGGACCGACGCCCGTGAGCACAAATACATTGAAGAATCAGGCACGATGAACATCATGTTCATGCTCGACGGTAAATTAGTGACCCCAGCCACATCTGATTCCATTCTGAAAGGTGTTACCCGCGATTCGATTTTGCAGATTGCCCGCAGTTGGGGTATTGACGTGGAAGAGCGGTTGGTATCGATCGAAGAGGTAATCAGCGGTATTGAAACCGGTCGGTTAACCGAAGCCTTCGGTGCCGGAACAGCGGTGGGTTCGTCGCCCTATTCTCTGATTGGCTATAATGGCAAGGATTACATGCTACCAGAATTTGCCCCGGAAGAGTCGTTTGCCGTTCGCGTCAGAAACTATCTGGCCGACCTTCGTACTGGCAAAGTTGAAGATACCTTTAACTGGATGCACACAGTATAATTCCTGATTTCACTACAATGCAGAAGCCCCGGCCAGTTGGTCGGGGCTTCTGCATTGTAGGCAGGACTTTCACTTCGAGCCGTGCCACGGTTACTCGTGATGATATAGAATAACCGTGGCACGGCTCGAAGCGAAAGTCATGGGATCAATACCATACACTATAATTTTCTTACTATATTTTATATTTTTATCACAAAACTCCTATTTAGCGCGCCTATATCTATTCACATAATTGCATTTGCTCAATTTGTATGATCCGGCTTACCTTTCTTTTCTGCCTCTTATCAGTCTTTTCTCTTAAAACGTATGGTCAATATACTGTCTATCAGGATGAAAAAGGCCAGGTAATGACGACGATGGATGTATATGGTTCCGCAAGGATAAATTCAACGGCTTATAATAAAGTAACGGTTCTGGGAAGTCCCTTCCTGACTTATCCCGTTTGGCAGGAAGGTAAAGTCCTACTGGACAGGTCGGGGAAAGAAATTAATTGCCGGTTAGCTTATAACCTGGTAACCAGTGAAATTTTGTGTCAGTTTGCCGGGGACTCTGCTGTCAAGATTATTACACCGGAACTATTCACAATCAATGGAATTGAGTTTGTTCGCCAGCAGAGTAGTCTGGTTGGGATCAATTATTACCAGTATGCATCGATCGTTCACAACGGGCCGACTAAATTCCTTAAAAGCTTAACCAAGCGGCTTGAGCCAATGAATAGTTCTGAAATTATAAACAATAAACACAATAAGGATATTCTTAACTCCAGCATTTACCGAACCCAAACTAATTATTACATTCAGAAAGCAGGCGCCCGGCCCGACCTGATAAGCTTATCTAAAAATTCGCTTCTGGATATATTCTATGAGCAATCGGAAAAAATAGCGGCAAAAATTCCTGATAAGAACCTGACTTTGTTCGAGGTAGTCGATATCATCAACTATTACGATTCCCTGATGGCCGTAGCACGGACAGCAACGTATCCGTTGAGTCAGAATCCATTATTTAATCAACTACTCCATTCCAAGATCATTTATCCAAACTGGGTTGGTAATCAGGGAATTTATGGGCGCGTTTATGCGGGATTCGACATAGACTCACTGGGCAAAGTTAGCCGGGTTACAATCCTTAGTCCAGACAATGTCGGATTTGGATTTGCCCAACTCGTGCAAAATGCGCTTGAAAAACTGCCCAATCTGGATCCAACCTATATCGGGAACTATGTGCTCCCAGTTACATTCACCTTCACCAATTCCTACGAACAGGCTGGCCCTCATATTCCAATTAATCGATTGTCTACCGACCGGGTTGGCAACCGCATTGTTTTAGATGAATTTGTGGTGCCTTATGCTATTTCAAAGAAAGGCATTACCAGCAAAGAGGTATGGGGCTATTACCGGTAAAATCAGCGCGTGACAACCATTATTTCGCCGAAGCCGTTACGGCCCCACCCGCAGGAAGTATCTTTATCTTCAAGCCAAAATCTTTGCCTTTTGAGACATCTTTCAGGATAATTGTTTCTCCTTTTGGACCAGTCCAGACAGTACCGCCGTTGCCCGGTTTCGAGGCACCATACCTGGCCGTAAAATAAGGAGCTAAATCCTTCTGATAATCAGTGACCGACTGACGACTATTTAGAAACAGATCAACATTGATCGCCGACACTTTCTGATTTGCCTGATAATAGAGCATATCGGCAGATTCCAGGTTTTTAAATTCAACCGTGTAGCCACTGTGTGTTGCATCACTCTCAAATGCTTCCCCTTTTTCAGTGGCTTTAACCTTACCAAAATCATCACCGAGGTTAATACCACGCCAATCGCTACTGGTTGTGAGGCCAAGATCGGCCAGGCGACCTGTTGTTACGATATCTGTTGCCGTTTCGGTAACGGAGGAAGTAACAGTAGTAGAATCACCTTTCTGACTGTCAGCTTTTTGCTGGTTTTGGCAGCTATCGAAAGAAAATAGTAGAACGAACGAGACAACGACAGTAAAATATCTATTCATGCTATTGAGATTGATTTCGCAAAGTTAGCGCATTGGCTCAACATGTTGAAGGTTGTCCTTTCAAAGGTGATATTGTCCTGTTGGACCAAGTCGGCCTGAAACAGTATTATATCAATTTTATATTTTACTAATCCGGGCAATCGAACTCAAAATCGAACTCAAAAACTTAATATGGGTTCTTATCAGTATCCCTGATTTTAATAAATACTTATCGTTATGCCTTTTTCTTTGTTTGGTGCAGATAAAATCCCATTTGACAGCATACATAATCTAGAAAAAAATATACCGAATATAATCGTATGGGCAGTGCCGGTCATGTTGCTCTTTACGGCTATTGAAATGGCGGTTACCTATTACCAGGAACGAGATTTTTACGAAAAGAAAGAAACCATTGGCTCCATTCTGGTGGGTCTTGGCAATTTAGTTGTTAGTGCAGCCCTCAAGTTGGGGCTGTTGTATTTGTGTATCTGGGTTTACAACCTGTTACCCTGGCGCATGGAGTTGCAATGGTGGACACTTGTTCCCTGCTACATCATCTATGATTTTTTCAGTTACTGGGCTCACCGCGTTTCGCATGAGCAACGATTCTGGTGGGCTACCCATGTGGTTCATCATTCCAGTGAGCATTACAACCTGACGGTTTCCTACCGACTGAGCTGGATTCAGCACCTGAAAATTATCTTCTTTTTACCGGTCGCGTTCATGGGATTTCATCCTGTTATTTTCTTTGTGACGAACCAGCTTGCTGTCTTGTTTCAGTTTTGGGTGCATACTGAATACATCCGGCGTATGCCTGCCTGGGTCGAGTACATTTTCGCGACGCCATCGAACCATCGGGTCCATCATGGCTCGCAGGAGAAATACATTGACAAAAACTTCGGCGCTACCTTTATTTTCTGGGATCGAATATTCGGCACTTTTCAACCCGAAGAAGAACCCGTTATTTACGGCATTACAACGAATATTCCGAACAAGGCCAATCCATTCTTTATCAATTTTCACGAGCTTACCGATATGGTTAACGACGTTCGGAACGCCCGAGGATTTCGTAAGAAACTATTCTATATTTTTGGTAGCCCCGTAAAAATTGCAGAAGAGAAAAAACGGTTGACTGAACAGGAGTTAGCTGAAGAACGCATGGCAGCCTAATAAGCAGGTTATGATTTGTTTCCTAGCTCACTCGCTTTCCATGCAGTAACATATCGACCGCGTCGTTGAGTGATCCCGCCTTTGTGACCTGGCCTGCATTGATGAAAAATATTTCATCGGCACTTTCAATGGTATTCAGGCGATGGGCGATAATGATGCGGGTTGTTTTTTCGGGCAATTTCTGCAGGATTTCATCTAAAAGCTTTTCGGTAATCGTGTCGATATTCGCCGTAGCTTCATCCAGAATCAGCAGATCAGGGTTACGTAATACGGCCCGCATGAACGCAATGAGCTGTTTCTGCCCCAGACTAATGGCATCACCACTCGTCTGGACTTTTGTCTCAAGTCCTTCCTCAAAGCGTTCCAGCAGTTCTTCCAGATTAGCATTATGGATAGCCTCAGTCAGTTGCGTATTTGAATATTGCTGATACTGCTCATTGCCATACAGAATATTGTCACGAACCGTACCCGTAAACAAAAAGGGCTCCTGCAAAATAAAGCCGATCTTCTGAGTACGCTCTTTGGCACTATAGGCCCGAATGTCCTTTCCGTCAAGCAGTACGGTTCCGGTAGTTGGGTCATAGAGCCGGGCAATCAACGAGGCAGTCGTGGTTTTACCACCACCAGTCGGGCCAACCAGGGCGTAGGTTTTCCCACGTTCCAGATCAAAACTGATGTTATGAAGAACTTCCTGACCATTTGGATAACTGAATGAAACGCCCTGAAATGATAATAACGAAGACGTCGGTACGGTTAATGGATTCTCAATCGTTGTTAGATTCGTTTGTAGCGACAGAAGGTGGGCAATACGGTCCCATCCGGCCAATGCAACCTGAAAGCTTGCCCATAAGGTAGCCAGTTGCCGAAGCGGATTATAGAAATTAGTGATGTAACCCAGAAAGCTGATCAGCAAACCGATTGTAAAATAGCCGGTTGCAATCAGGTAGATTCCGAATGTAAGCACAACGAGTTGGCCGAGGTTTGCCGAAATCCCATAAATCGGCATGTAAACGTTGTTGGCTAAACCAGCGCCAACCGCCGTTTTGTAATTAGTCTGATTGGCCTCATCAAACCGTTTCCGGAAGTAGTCGCGTCGATTAAAAGCAATGATCACTTTGAAGTTATTCAGGCTTTCCTGAATCTCGGCGCTCATATCGCCAACGCTTTTCAAATTGAGTGCATTCTTCCGCTTCACCCAAGCTGAGGTTGCCTTCGTAAATACCCATAGGAGCAATGCAGGCGATAAGGCTGCGGCTCCGAGTGGTAAATTGATAAACAACAAAAACAATCCGGCCCCCGTCATCAGGAAAATACTACTGACAAACTGCATGAGTGCCTGCGAAAAAAACAGATTTAGTTTATCGGTGTCGTTGTTGACGCGTGAAATCAGATCGCCCGCTTTATTTTGGTTAAAAAATGCGACGGGAAGTTCCTGCAATTTTGTAAACACGGCATTGCGAAGCTTAAATAACGTTCGCTGTCCTACTCCGCCCATTAACCGGGTTTGCATGTACCCTGTCCCGAATGCGACTATATAGATCCCAAGCAGAATGGCCGCATTGGTCAGAACCCCGGCATATTGTTTGGTGACAACATACTGGTCAATGGTTCGTCCAATGATTACAGGCCCAAGCAGGATCAGGCTCGAATTGATCAGGATCGCACCAAACGCCAGTATCAACGTCCGCTGTTCATCGTCAATGAGCGCCAGTAATTTCCGAAGGGCTTTGTAAGTGGCGTTTTTTTCTTCTTTCTGTCCGACAAACTGATTAAGATCGTAGTTCATACTGACTTGTACTGCGTTGCGACTGGTAAATCTGAACGTATTCGGGACTACTGCTCATCAATTCAGGATGAGTGCCTTTGGCGATGATTTCACCTTCCATCAGTAAAATAATCTGCTCATAATCTTCAATGGAAGCAATCTTTTGCGTTACTGAAATCAGCGTTAATCCGGGGTAGTTCTTCTGAATATTCTGCACAATTTTCTGTTCCGTATTCGTATCGACACGAGCGGTAAAATCGTCGAGCAGCAATACTTTAGGATTAAGTGCCAAAGCACGTGCCAGCATTATCCGTTGTTTCTGACCACCCGAAAGGCTGGCTCCGCGCTCAGAAACAACAGTTTGTAATTTCTGTGGCAACGAGTCGATAAACCCGCGTAGTTCGGCCGTATCAATTGCTTTATCGAGCGACTCATCCGTGACTGTATCGCTAAACGCAATGTTTTCGCGAAGGCTCATATTGAAGATAATACTGTCCTGAAAGACGAAGCCGACTTGCTGGTGAAATGTATCCTCATTATACTGGTCGATCGGCTGACCGTCGTATTCAACGCTACCCTCCGACGTGTTAATAAGGCCTGTTAAGAGATATAGTAGTTGGCTCTTGCCAGCTGCCGTTGGGCCAACAATAGCCGTTTGGGTACCTGCTTTCACTGAAAACGAAACGTCTTTAAGAGCAGGCTTCCCGTCATAGTTAACCGAAACGTCTCGTACATCAATATCACCGGCAAGTGCACGGTCAATTGTCCCAGTTTTCATCGTTTCAGGTGCTTGTAAAACCTGATTGACCCGTTCATACGAAGCCGACGCCTGTGCAATGACGTTACTCATAAAGCCAAGCATAATAATCGGAAAAATCAGCAGTGACAGATAACTACTGAAAGCAGCAAAATCGCCCAGCGACATACTGCCTGTAATGACAAAATGACCACCCATCACCAGAATGCTCAATGCTGCCATGTTAGCGGTGAAACTAATAACTGGAATCAGGGCCGCAAACAGACGTAAAATGGCTAATCCCAGATCTTTGGCATCTGTATTAGCCGCCAGGAATTTATCGTATTCAAGCTGTTGCGAATTGATAACCCGGATCAGGGCTGAACCCAGAACGCTTTCGTTAATGACTTTATTCAGCCAGTCGACAACCTCGCGGCTCCGTTTAAACAGTGTTCGCACTTTACGCATCAACACGTAAAATGTAATACCCACAATGGGCACGATAGCCAGCACGGTTAACCCGAGTTTCCAATTGATGCTCAGGAGCAGAATACTTGCTCCGATGATGATGCATAACGAGGAAACGATCGAGACAACGGCTTGTGAAACAAACGTCTTGACCGAGTCAATGTCGGAGGTCAGGTTTGTCAGTAAACGAGATGGATTAGCCTGCTGGATATACGCAAAGCTCTGGCGCGAAATTTTATCGGCCAGTTGGGTTCGTAAATCCTTCGCCACCCGCTCAGAAGCATAGGTTTGAATGATACTTTGCAGGTAGGTAAAAACAAAAATGAATAGAGCAGCCGCCAGAAACTCAATAACTATGGTTTTAAGCACAAATTTCCCGGCGGTGTAATCATCAATTCCATGCGAGATGATCATTGGTAATAACAAGTTCACCCCGTTGCTGATCAGTGCAAACAGGATCAACAAAATGATCATTCTGGAATACGGCTTTAGCAGGCTCAGTAAAGGAGAAGGAGCCTTTTTAGGCGCTTCCGGTTTTATTGTAGCTTTGTCCATGATGGTTGTATTCTCCGAAAATAGGAGTCGTTGGCTGCGAATCAACGGCTGCCCAAAGGTAGTCAGATAAACTAGTTTGTGGATTAAAGCAATTTGTTTTTAGTTAGCCAAATACATGTAGGAGCAAATCGGTACTTTAAGGCAAACCGGCAATCAGCTCCGCTTTTTTGATACCCTTACCGATTACATATCTATTTTATTTAAGCGAACCAAATCAAATACAAATTATTGATAATCAAGAAGATGGAAAATAATTCAACAATTCCTGGGGAATTAACCCGTCAATTCCACCATCTTGAACTCCTTATTTGTGCTTAACAATTGATTAGAATTAACTGAAACTAAAGTAGGTTTCGGGTAAGAATAGCTTTTCTTAAAACCAGCATAGGAATGCTGAAGGGTCAGGCTGGCCAGATAACCTAAGCTAATCAGCAAAAATACCTTTTGAGGATAGAGCGTTTGACCGTAATTATTTTCCGATTTGACTAACGTAATCGCCTTCATCACCCCACTTACAGAATACAACTGATGGAAAACAAGCCCGGAAACTTTCGCTGGACGGTAGTTACTCTACTGTTTTTTGCCACCACCATTAATTACCTCGACCGGCAGGTAATTGGTCTGCTTAAGCCTTCTCTTGAAAGCGAATTTAGTTGGACCGAAACCGATTATAGCCGGATCGTAATGGCCTTTGCAACGGCTTATGCCATTGGCTTACTGCTCTTTGGCCGAGTTATTGACCGCATCGGCACTAAATTAGGGTACACCATTTCGTTAATTGCCTGGAGTTTTGCCGCCATTGCTCACGCCTTTGCCACTAGCACATTCGGGTTTGGTGTTGCACGGGCTGCCCTCGGCCTGGGCGAATCGGGTAACTTCCCGGCAGCGATCAAGGCCGTGGCCGAATGGTTTCCCAAAAAAGAGCGAGCCTTCGCAACGGGTATTTTTAACTCCGGAGCCAACATCGGCGCTGTAGTCGCCCCCGTTATGGTCCCCTGGATTCTGGGCGCTTATGGCTGGGAAGAAGCCTTTATCATTACGGGTGCCATCGGTTTTATCTGGTTAATTTTCTGGATCATTTATTACGAAGTGCCTGCTCGCCAAAAACGTGTAACACAGGCTGAACTGGCTTATATCCATAGTGATAATGAGGTAGAATCCGTAAATGCCAAGCCCGTTCAGTGGGGCAAGCTATTTGGTATCCGGCAAACCTGGGCATTTGTCTTTGGCAAAATGCTGACCGACCCGATCTGGTGGTTTTTCTTATTCTGGCTTCCCTCCTATTTCTCGACAACCTTCAATCTGGATCTCAAAAAACCAAGCCTGCCTCTTGTGATCGTCTACACAGCCACAACCATTGGTAGTATTGGCGGGGGTTATCTATCATCCTATTTAATTCGGCGGGGCTGGGGTGTATTCAGAGCCCGGAAGACGGCTATGTTGTTGTTTGCCGTGGCTGTTGTACCGATTATGGCGGCCCGGTATGCTACTGATATCTGGCAGGCCGTAGCGCTGATTAGTCTGGCAGCAGCCGCGCACCAAGCATGGAGCGCCAATATTTATACAACGGCCTCCGATGTTTTTCCAAAGAAAGCATTGAGCTCTGTAATTGGTATCGGGGGTATGGCTGGCTCAGTAGGCGGTATCTTGTTCCCATTGCTTGTTGGCTGGTTATTAGACACGTACAAAGCAGCTGGTAATTTGAATGGCGGTTATAACCTGATCTTCATTATTTGTGGCAGTGCGTATCTGATCGCGTGGGCAATCATGCACTTCTTTACGCCACGCATGGAGATGGTAAATCTTGATGAGCCAACAGAATCCCCAAAACCCGAAGTGGTATCGTAATAGCATTTTTTAAAATGCGTAAGATCAAACAAGAAGCCCGACGTTTGCGCGTCGGGCTTCTTGTTTGATCTTATCACTATTTACCCTCCATCGGCAAGGTCACATCTACAATTTTGGTAGCCTGACCGCTTTTTCGTTCTTCGATCTGCTCCAGAAGTTTTAAACCCATTAACCCGTTCAGCGAACCTTCAGATCCATTGCCGGTGCCATTTATGACAATGTCGGGGATGACGCGAATATGGCCTTTACCAATTTCTTCCGTAATCTTGAAGCGCGTAAAGTTCTCATCGCCCATCGCCTTTACCTGTAGTTCATAGGCTTCGGCCGTCGAGCGACCAATGGCCAGTATCTTCTCGGCTTCAGCAGCGCCTGTTTTGGCAATCCGCTCGGCTTCAGCATCGGCCGTCAGCTTGGTGGCTTCGGCATCAGCAGCCGCCTGCCGACGACGGGCTTCGGCGTTGGCCTCGGCACGAACTTTGGTTGCTTCTGATTCAGCCCCAACCTGAAGTTTCAGGCTACGAGCCTCCCCTTCCGATTTTTTCACGGCGGCATCGGCAGTTCGCTGAGCGATTTCAACACTTTGCTGTGCTTTTACAACCTCCCGCTGAATATCGGCCAAAGCCGTTTCGCGTTCCATACCCTGCCGTTTTTCCTGCGCCATTCGCTGGGTTTCGTAGGTCTTCTCTTCTTCCTGGGCTATTTTCCGATCGGTCAACGTTTTCATCAGACTGTCTGGCGGTACGATATCACCGATGAGGGTATCGACGGCATTCACATTATAGACCTCCAAAACTGCCCTGATGTGTTCCCGAGCGGCTTCCTGCCGTTCTTTACGGGTACTCAGGAAGGCTATCACATCAGAATCCTGCGCTGAGTTCCGGAAATAGTTACCAATGGTCGGTTCGAGCACCTGCGAAACCAGGTTAGTCATACTCCCAAAACGCGCAATGACTTTTGGCGCTTCTGCCGATGGAATGTGAATAATCTGCGCTACGTCCAGATTGAACGGGAAACCGTCTTTTGAACGCACCGTAATGGTCGAGAGATTACGGTCGAGTGCGTGGGCTTCAGTGCGGGCGTTGGCCCAGTTCAGCACTAGGTTCGTTGTCGGCACTCCTTCAACTTTCATCGTAAAGGTGTTAATCGGGTATTTACCTGGCCCAAGTGGTTCCATCCATACACCCCTGAAACCCCGTCGAACAATGTTGCCGTGTTTGAAGGCCTCGCCCGTTAGATCCTCACCGTCTTCGCCAATGTAGGAGATGACGACACCAACGTGACCGATTGGTACTTCAGTCATCGGAATCTCTTCGATCTGCACTGCCCAGGGATTTATGTAGTAGGAACCCGCCAGAACAACCTGTGGCTGGAGACCCCGATTACCGCCATTTTTCAGGAAAGAATCAGCGTCCTGGAAGTTATTATGGCCCTCTATATTTTTACCGGCAATCTGACCAGGCTGCAAGGGTGCACCATCCAGAGTAGTAATAATGCCAACCATATTCTCCTTGATAACGGTCATATCGGCAATGGTGATCGTAAAGGCGAACGTATTGATACGGTAAGTACCTGGCGTAAGCATAGCAGTCTGGCGCCCTTTTTGCCCTCCGCTCGATAAGAAGCGTTCAGTATCCTGAAAATTATCGGAATCTACCCGACGGGCCAGAATATTACCGGTTGGCAGCTCAGTTCCATCGTTAGAAAGTACAAGGCCAATTTTTCCTTCTGGCACAACCGTAAAGGGTTGCATGGTAATACCATACTGCCAGGGCCATAACCACCAGTAAAGACCCGGTGCAAGCGTCTGAGCCTGATAACCGGCCTCTCCTTTTGTAGCAATAATCCGTCCATCAGGCAGGCCACGATCATTGCCAACAAGCACGTATTTTTTGGTCACCAGACCAATCCGGTCTTCGGGTACAATGACCATCCCGAACAAAAAACGAAGTACCCATTTATAGAGCACAACGGCAAGAAAGAGCAGGATTGCCCAGCTCCAGGTCGAAATAAGTGGAAGTAGTTCCATGAATAAACAAGGTTTAACTGGTTAAGAGACAATAAATTGATATGCGAACAAATGAAAGGGAATGCACATTCTTACTCATCACACGAGCTATTGAAGTCGGAGAAAGAGGTAGCGAAGGAAACAGGGTGCCTACATTGGGGTAGATACTAGTTGGTCAGATTGACGCGTCAAATGTAGGGCACGAGCAAATTACAGGGTCCCAAATTTGGATGATTGGTTACCCAAAGGTCAAAATGTGCAGGGGTGTTGATGAGTGGCCTACTTAAAATTCCTGAGCAAGATTAAAGAAGAAGCCGCCCTTGCCTTCCCGATTGATGGAACCACTCAATCGCACCACAAAATTATAGAACGTTACCACGTCCAGGCTCATACCCGTTCCCAGGAGTAAGCGGTTCGCCAGTTGGCTTTGGTATTGCTCGGCCACGGTACTTCTCACATAACCCGCATCGCCATATACCGTAATATAGGCAGAAATCGGTACTGTATTAAACTGCCTGACATGAAGCCAGTTCAGCTGTTTTCGGGTGTTAAAGAGTTGATAACGAAAACTATTTCGCCAGATACCCGATCGTTGCCCGTCGATGACATAAAGCTCATATCCCCGCACCATTTCGCTGGAGCTGCCCAGCCCACGCAGGTTGAAATAAGGCTGGCGCGTCGGCCAGCTGGAACGACCACGCACACTGCTGGCAGCATAAAAACGACCACCTAACGACCAGTAGCGGGTCATAGAGGCCGACAATTCCAGATAATGAAAATCATCTTTCGGTAACAGGCCCGAGACGCCAACGAATCCGGTCAATACGGTTCCACGAAGTGGATAGGACACATTATCCCGTCGATCGTATCGGTAGCTGTAGTTCATGGCCACGTATTGTTGACGGGTCCGGCCGTCAAGAAAATAATCCGGATTTAGCCGGGCAATGGTATCGGCAATGGTATTGCGGGTGTAACGCGTTTCGAGAACATGGTAGTGATAAAGTCCACGCCGATGCGTCAGTATCAGGCCAGCATAAGCGCGCTCCCGCAATACCTGCTCGTCTTTAACATAAACCCACTTGTCAGCCTGGGTTCGATACGGAATTTCTTTGTTTGTGATATAGGCCAGATCCAGCCGAAGCCCGAACCGTTGCGCCTTATCAATATACGGCATCGCATACGATACAACGGTTCGCTGCGAAAAACCCCGCTCAAAAATGACCTGAAGCTGGTCGTTATTGCCCGTCACATTCTTATAACTGAGTCGGCCGCCATAAATTACCCGTCGAAAATCACGGCCCCGATCATACCACCATTCGTTGAAATTCCGGTCGGCCAGATCGAACACCGGGTAAGCGATCAGATACCACCGCTCTTTCATCGTAACGGTCAGGTCAAACAAGCCAAGTTCTGTAGAATCATTGGGAGTTACCTGTGCTGTGGAGACATCAACCGTCACAAACAGGTTGGTATTATTGATATTCCGCTGGTCCCAGGCAACCCGCCCGGCCAAATCGCCCAGCCGAACCGTATCACCGACATGCAGCGTCATTTCGCGCAGAATGATCCGGTCGCGGGTACGATAATTTCCTTTGAGCGTAACCGACCGCACAATAACCGACCGCGATGAGTCTACAGGCGTATTCGCCCATGCGGTTTGAAGAGTTACTAGAAAAGCCGTGAGCAGTAGAGCGACGGACAGCCGACAGTTCGGAATCATGCTTAAAAATACGGCTTTTCAGAAAAATAAGACAACTTTTTCTCTGTATCCTGCAAACGTCTGTGTATTATTGTTCTGCATTCTATAAAGCTACGGCTACTCTTTAAAATATACAGTACATGCAGACCGAAAAAATTCAGAAACCAACAACCTTACCAAAACCTCAGTTGAGTTTCTGGCAGATCTGGAATATGAGTTTCGGATTTCTGGGCATCCAGTACGGATTTGGTCTGCAACAGGCCAACATGAGTCCCATTTTTCGGTATCTGCATGCCGATGAATCAGCTATTCCGGCGTTGTGGCTGGCCGGGCCGATGACAGGTCTGCTGGTGCAACCCATTATTGGAGCCATGAGCGATCGTACATGGTCAGAGCGGTGGGGGCGTCGGAAACCCTTTTTCCTGATCGGCGCCCTGATCACCAGCATTGCACTGGTACTGATGCCTAATTCTACGTCGCTCTGGATGGCCGCCAGTCTCATGTGGATGCTGGATGCGGGTCTTAATGTATCGATGGAGCCATTTCGCGCGTTCATTGGCGATAAATTAAATGATAAACAACGCGACTTAGGGTTTGCCGTACAAAGCTTCTTCGTGGGTTTCGGACAAACACTGGCGAATCTGATGCCCCGCATATTGCCGCTGTTTGGTATAACGATGGTGGCGGCCGGAGCCAACGGTATTCCTGACTTTGTAAAGTATGCTTTTTATGTTGGTGCGGTGGCCGTACTGGGTGCCGTATTATGGACCGTTTATACAACTAAAGAATACCCGCCCGAAGACATGGTCGCGTTTGAGCGTGAAAAACGCGAGAGTGGTGGCCTGTTGCGTATTTTCACCGAAGTAGGTGTGGCACTACGAGAAATGCCAACGACCATGCGTCAACTTTGGTGGGTCAAATTTTTTACCTGGTACGGCTTGCCCCTCATGTGGCAGTACCTTTCCTTAGCCATTGCGCGACATGCCTTTAATGCCCCATCACCCGAATCGCCGGGATTCGAAAAAGGAATTGAAGTAGGGAATGACTGCTTTGCGCTCTTTAATGTGGGTTGCTTTGGTATTTCGTTTTTCTTGCCCGCCATTGCCGCCCGCATCGGTCGCCGGGCTACTCATGCTACCTTCCTGACGATCGGCGGGCTGGGTTTTCTGTCGATGCTGATTTCGAGCGATAAAAGTGCTTTTCTGATCGGTATGACGATGGTCGGGCTGGCCTGGGGGTCAATTTTGTCGATGCCTTATGTACTGCTGTCGTCATCGGTTCCTAAAGAACGAATGGGTGTGTACATGGGTATTTTCAACGGTTTTATCGTAGTGCCCCAGATCATTAACATGATCACGATCCCCTTCCTCTACAAAAACTTACTGGGTAGCGATCCGCTCAACGCTCTGATTCTTTGTGGTATTTGCCTGATCCTTGCGGCAGTTGCCTGTTTTCTGGTCAAAGAAAATAAACTGAGTGAGGAAGCGGCTCTTCCAATTCATCCAGGGGGAAATTAACTTGGCAGTAGGTAGTCTTCAGTTGGCAGACAGTACAGAATGTCGTAACACAAGTTAACTGCTAACTGAAGACTGTCTACTGCCTACTGCCTATTAAGAACACGTTATGACGACTCCCCGCCCCTATACGCTCCTCGCCGTTGGCGAATTGTTAGCCGATTTTATCGGCCATCATGTTTCATCCAGCCTTCTCGACTCCCTGGACTTTAGGCGGTATCAGGGTGGAAGTCCGGCAAACATGGCCGCCAACATGGCCCGTCTTGGGAATAAAACGGCCATGGTCGCCTGTGTTGGGAACGATAATATAGGACGATTTCTCACCCGCGAGGTTGCCGAAGCTGGAGTTGACGTTCAATTCATTACTCGTGACCCACTGGAACCAACAACCATCGTATTGGTTTCACGAACGGCCGGCACACCCGATTTTGTTGCCTATCGTCATGCAGATTGCCAGATCACACCTGAACAGATACCCGACTCCCTGCTGGCACAGGCACAACTATTTCATACAACCTGCTTCGCTTTAAGCCGGCAACCAGCTCAGGATGCCATTGTAGATGCGGCCAAACGCGCTCAGGCTGCTGGCTGTCAGGTTACTATCGACGCGAACTATGCCCCCAGCATCTGGCCAGATCGTGAACAGGCATGGCGGGTTCTAACAGATTACTGCTCGGCTGGTGCTTTAGTTAAACTCAGTGAAGATGATGCAGTCCGGCTGTATGGTGAAACACAGCCAACGGAACGCATACTGAGTGATTTCCATAAAATGGGTGCATCAACCATCTGTTTCACAATGGGGCCAAATGGTAGTCTGGTATCTTATGATAACGGTTCTCAACAGGCCAGAGTACCGGGCAAAAAAGTCGATGTTGTTGATGTTACGGGGGCTGGAGATGCCTACTGGGCGGGCTTTCTGACCGCGTTTATCGATGGTCTCGATCCTGAACAGTGCGCCCGGTCGGGAGCTGCGTTGGCCCAGATGAAACTAACTCGCCAGGGGCCACTCCCCGGTCAGATTGACCGAAAGCTGCTTTACCGATAGGCAGTTTATAGTGTCCGATTTGCCGTTGAGTAGTTGAGGTTTTCCGTTTCAACTACCCTTCATATGTTAGCGAACCGACTAGGATAAACCCACTACAAATTTCGGATATATTTCTGACCGCCCAGGTAGCGCATCTGCCGGGCAATCTGCTTCGTTCGACGCTGGACGTAATTCGATGGATTTTTTATGGAGAACAGGCGCGGATTCGGTAATACCGCAGCAATTCGGGCGGCTTCATTGCGCGAGAGCGTTGCGGCTGAGTGCCCATAAAATCGTTCTGAGGCAGCTTCTACGCCAAAGGTCATCGGGCCTGTTTCTGCCACGTTCAGATAAACTTCCAGTATGCGTTTTTTGCCCCATATCAACTCAATAAGCGCCGTAAAATACACTTCCAATCCTTTCCGAATGTAGCTGCGACCATTCCATAGAAAAACATTTTTGGCAACCTGCTGTGAAATAGTACTGGCTCCGCGCGGACGTTTACGAGTCTGATTTTCTTTGATCGCATCCTGGATCTCATCGAAGTCGAATCCCCAATGTGTGGGAAAAGCCTGGTCTTCGGACGAAACGACAGCGAGCGCAACCTCTTTGTTGATCTCATCGTAAGACCGCCATTTTTTATAAACATGGCTACTTTCATCCGTTCCGATCGTATCCATCCAGCGCGAAATCACCAAAGGCGTGATCAAAACAGGCACGTATTTCAGTGCGATCACGTAACCAAGCGAACCGAAAAATAACCAGAGTAAAACTCTGATACAGAACAGGTAAGCGCGTTCCAGCAAGGGTCGATCACGAATAAAACGACGCGCCTGCTGCCAGCGTCCACCTTTCTGGAGACGTTGTGCCGATGAATGGCCCAATTTTGGCCGGGGTTGCTGAGTAGCCGTCCTGAATGTATTAGCAGGGCGCTGAGGAGGATTCATAAAAGCGAGTCTGTTACGCGAAAATGAAGATTTTTCCAGTAGCGTGGATGAATTATTGTGCTTTTATTCATCAAGCCCCCTAATTCATCAAGTCTTGTTTAGACTCCGCTGCCCTGCTCCGGTTTAACGTGAAATAGGCCTTTGACATTTTATTAATTGACACTCAGTTTACTAATTGTTTTAGTACGGTAACTGACTCGGTCATCAAACCAACTTTTGGCAGGCATCACCGGAGTTCATGCCCGTTTAAATGGTTGATCGTCGTTTTGGGAACCGGCTTCCAATTAGCCAGTGTAACTCGTCTTTTCAATCGATCAAAGCTTCTAGCAAACGGCCAACTATAAGCGGAATGATTAATAGGCCAACTTAAATCCGGTCAATCCTGTTACTCCTCTCAACTATAATGCAGGATGACCCAAGCAGTCGCTGTAACTTGCAACCAACTTACGTTAGCCACATTTTCATGGATCTAATTCCTTCTCCCCCACTTACCCGCGCTCAGGAGTCGCGCGTTGCCATTGAGCGGTTGTACATTACCATGCGTCATTTGTTTAACCGGGGGTTTTATAAGCCATCGGGTGTATCCGGCGAGGAAATTCGTCGGGCTTTATTGATCCTTCAACCCGAAATTTATGGATTGGTTGGCGACCCGCAACGGGTTGAATTAGACGGTCTTGTTTATGTCATGGATCGGCTCCCTAAAGGCATCGAATCCTGCCGGGTTATTTCACTAGCCTCCAGAGAGGGATTTGAACATTCTCATTTCCCGGTGCTGGTTCCCGCCAAGCGTCGTCGCAATTGTTACCGGATCGACAGTGAGCAGATGGTCATTGAAGTTACCAATGGTCGCAGCGAAATCTATGACATTCTGACGCACCTGACATTCATGTTCATGGAAGCCGATAAAATCAGGCGGAATGCTTTTCAGGAACGGGGAAGCCGAACACGGGAATGGGAGAAACTGGAAGCCATTATACAGTCGGGCGGAACGGTTAATGACGATGAGCGCGAGCTGGCCTTAATGTACCTCAGCTCCATTCTTGGCAGAACGTTTGAGGAAACACAGCATGCCTATCAGCGGTTTGCCGAAAACAGCGGTACCAACAACGGTCTGTTCCAGATCGTCTATGGCTTAGGCAGCGTGTCGGTACGGGAAATTCGCGAGTCGAATACAGCCCGTGAGATCAACTTTACGCCTATGCTCCGCGAGCGGATTGGCCAGCACCTCTATGGCGAACGCTGGGCAACGCGCATTAAACAATACATCTGGGAACATAACCTCCAGGAGCGCCCCATTCATATCATAAGTGCCAATCCACACAGTGTCATGAATTGCCTGTATGCACCCGGCGCATTGGCTGATGTTACCACCTGGGATAATCTATACGATCTGGCGCTGAAATTAAGTCAGCCAACCCAGCGGGAACTGCGAAAACAGGTCGTTAGCTATGCCGCTGAACATGGGATGCACTTGCTGGAAGATATTGCCGGAACCAGCCTGCTGGTACAGATCATTGACACAGCACAGCTGAATACCTCAACGCTTTCATCGGAGCTTACCCATGATCCGGAGCATATCCGGAAGACACAGCCACTATTGCTGGTTATGGATTATGCCTTCGGCGAGCAGGCGTTTGAAACAATGGACGAATTACTAAAACCCTTTGAGCGAGGAGATGAAACGTTTCCGTTGAATGTGGCCTCGATTTCCATTATTGGGAAGGCCGGAATTCTGACTGGCGAAAAAGGAGATCTGATGATTCCAACCGCACACATTTTTGAAGGTACCGCCGACAACTATCCGTTAAAAAATGATTTTTGCAAAGAGGATTTTGAAGGTCACGGTTTGGGTGTGTATGAAGGAGCAATGATTACCGTACTGGGCACATCCTTGCAGAATAAAGACGTGCTTAGTTACTTTAAAAACTCCTCCTGGAAAGCGATCGGCCTTGAAATGGAAGGCGCTCATTATCAGAAAGCCATTCAGGCACAGTCACAGATACGAGATAGTGTTCCGACGAATGTTAAAGTTCGCTACGCTTACTATGCATCTGATAATCCGTTGCTTACAGGGGCGACGCTGGCATCTGGCAGTCTGGGCACCTTAGGCGTAAAGCCAACCTACCTCATCACGGTGAAGTGTCTAGAAAAAGTGCTGACATAGCCTAGGCGATCTTTTGTACAGATCGCTACTCCACTATGGCATTACCTTGATCTACTTAAAAAAATAAAGTACTCCGGTCAGTGAGACAAGTTGAAAACAATACAACTTACCTCACTGACCGGAGATGCGATATTCCTGACTGTCAGGCAACAACCGGTTGTGCGAACACACTGGCGTGTTCGGCAATAAAATCTTCGTAACTACGCGGTGATCTACCTAAAACACGGGTAATCAATGCAATATCTTCAGCAGAAGCGGCCAGGCCTTCATCCTGAAAGAACTGATACATTTTTTTCCAGTCCTCAACTATCCAGGCAGGCAAAGACTTTCTGGCTTCCGCTGCCCAGCTATCAAGATTATTACCGGCATAGCGAATTTCATAACCAAGCTGCTCGCTCAGGATATTGACGGTTTCGGCACTCGTCAACACCGTTGGCCCTACCAGCGGAATGGTTTGTCCGTCATACGCATCAGTCAGTAAAACGTTTGCCGCAGCTTCGGCGATGTCACGTACATCGACCCGGCTCAACCCCCGATCACCGATGGGTTGTGGGTAGATTCCGTAGTCGGAAATGGCCTTGCTAAACCAAAAATCGTTCTGATAAAAATTATTGGGACTAACGAACACGTACTGTAGTCCCGATTGCTTCAGTACATTTTCGATGGTTATTTTAGGCTGAAAATGCGGTACGTGCGGTGCTCTACGAACATCGTGGATACTCTGATAAACGACCTTGCGCACCCCTGCCCGCTTGGCCGAGGCTATAGCATATTGGCCCTGAGCGGCTTCTGTATTGCTCTGACGGTTCAATAAAAATACGGTTTCAATGTCGGCAAACGCTTTGGGCAACGTACCGGGCTCATCCATGTTCCCAACCACAAATTCGACCCCTTCCGGCAATAAAGCTGCTTTTTCGGGTGAAGTAATTAATACCCGCACAGATACCTGTTTACGTACAAGTTCTGCTACTACCTGGCTCCCTACGGTTCCTGTTCCTCCAATTACTAAAGTTTTCATACAGACTGTTCCTGATTAAAAAAGATTTTTGGTTCAACAGGCCAAAATTGGGGTGCTACAACCCCTGATCGAAAGGGCAGAAATCGTGAGGCTGCTAAAAACAATCGGGAAGCGTCAGGAACAGCTCGTGAAACGTTACGCACCAAAAGTCAGGAGCAACTGACTTTCTCTAGTCGTCAGGTTCATCGTCAGACGAATACTAATAGTGCTATTAATTAAATATATATTAAAAAATTCCACTCATTTCTTTTTTGTTTAAAGGATTAAGCATAGATTTGAAAGCCGTAAAAACTAAATGAGTACTAAAAAAACTTCGTTAAAGGATATAGCACAAAAAGCAGGGGTTTCTACCGCTCTAGTGTCCTATGTTCTGAATGGAAAGGAGAAAGAGAGCCGGGTTGGTCATGAAATTGCCCAAAAGATCAAGAAGATCGCGGCCGAATTGAATTACCAGCCTAATCACCTTGCCAAAAGTTTACGAAGCGGGAAAACGCATACCATCGGCCTCATTATCGCCGATATATCGAACCCCTTCTTCGCCAACATAGCCAGGGTGGTTGAAGATGAAGCAAAGCACAATGGCTATACGGTCATTATTGGTAGTTCCGACGAAAACGCAGGTAAATCGCGGGATTTATTGAATGTGTTGATCAATAGACAGGTTGATGGCTTTATTATAGTTTCCGCCGAAAATTCTGAGGAACAGATTCATTACCTCAAAGACAAGAATATACCATTTGTTCTTTTAGATCGATATTTCCCGGAGATACCCACTGATTTTGTATCTACGGATCATTATAAAGCGTCGTATGAAGCGTGTTCCCATTTGATTCGGAATGGCTATCAACGCATCGGAATGATTGCCTACGACTCGCAGATGTTCCACATGCAGGAACGGATACGGGGCTATAAGGATTCGCTGAGAGATAATAACCGACACTTTCAAAAGTCCTGGTTAAAGGAAGTTCGAATCAATACAATTGAAAATGGAGTAAAAGCAGCCATTGATGAAATGCTGGCAACAGATCGCCCGGTTGATGCGATCCTATTTGCCACTTATAGCCTGGCAATCAATGGATTAAAATATATTAACGAATTGCGTTTGAACGTACCAGCCGATTTGGCTATTGTCAGTTTTGGGCAGGCAGAAGTATTTGAATTATACTATTGCCCGATCACTTACCTCAAACAGCCAATTGTCTTGCTGGGCCAGACAGCCGTTGAACTATTGGTCAAAAAATTGAAAAACAACCTAAACGAACCCGCACAAATACTAATGAAAGCCGAATTAGTAGAACGCGCGTCTTCAACGGCTAAACCTGTTGTCTCGACTTAAATTTACCCATTTGCTTAAACGATTAAGCCATTGACAATAAATTCCTAATCCCTCCTATGCAACGAAGATCTTTTCTTAAATCTGCTTTAGTAGGCTCAACTGCCGTGTGGGCTGGTCTGCCAGCAAGTTTGGCTCAGAGTGCACCCAAATTAAAAATTACCAAGATTCGGTACTACAGTGCACCGGGTTATAACAAACCGCTTTTCAATCAGGCACGTGGCATTGTTGAGATTCAAACCGATGGCGGCATCATCGGTATTGGCGAAGGTGGCTCAAAAGATATGATCGAGCAATGCGCTCAAATGATCATTGGCGAAGATCCATTCCGCATCGAGCATATCTGGCAGAGTGTCTATCGGGGTATGTTTTACCCACCGGGCCGTGAGAAATTACATGCACTCGGTGCGCTGGAAATGGCTTTGTGGGACATTAAAGGTAAAGCCTTAGGAGTTCCGGTCTATGAACTACTGGGAGGAGCCACACGAGACTATGTCGAATGCTACGCGACTGGTTTTCGGGCATCGAAAGCAAAAACGGAAGAAGAACGGGCAAGAGATTGTATAGAAGCAGGGTTGCGAGCCTACCGGATCGGACCAACGGGCGGAAACGGCGAAACCCCGTTCGATTTCTACGATAATGCTAAAAAGACCATTGAGCTATGCAAACGAATCGATGCGGCTGTTGGGGGAGGTGGTAAATGGGCTATTGATCTGCACACCCGGTTTGACACCACCGAAGGCATAAAAATCTGCAAAGCCCTCGAGAATCTGGAGCCTTATTTCGTCGAAGACATTGTACGCTCCGAAAATCCGGACGTTTACAAAACCGTCCGGCAGATGACCACAGTACCCATTGCCGTTGGTGAACAATTCGGCGATCGATGGGACAGTAATACCTTCATTGAGCAACGCTTAATCGATTATACTCGCTTCACGATTCCCAATACGGGCGGTATATCTGAATTTAAGAAACTGGCGTCTATGTGCGAAACGCACTACGTTGGCATGATTCCGCACTTTACCGGCCCGCTCTCAACGGCCACGCTGGTGCATGTACTTGGTTCCAGCAGCCCAACCCGCTGTCTGATGGAACTGGGTGGCGGAGAACCAGAACGTCCTGCCTACTTCAACGAGGATTTCGTCAACTTCAAAAACGGTAAATTATACCTGAATCCAGAACCAGGACTGGGTGTCAAGTTCGACCCCAAGAAAGCAACGTTTGTTATGGAGGTTACTGCCAAAACTCAGTTCCCCCATCCTGTTCTAAAAAGCCCCGACGGAGCCATCCACAATTGGTAACCGTATAGTACGCTTAACGACAACCTGAAAAAGAAAAGTAAATAGCTACTGAAACCCAACGCCTTAGTTGGGCCAGGTAGCTGTTTTTAGAGCCTTTAAAATTTTGAACTATATCAATATTTATCATTGATATAAGTGGATGATTTTTACCCTTTTCCTTTAACCTCAATCTCTACTACACATGAACAAAGCTCTAGTATTTCTTTTTTTTCTGCTTCTGAGCAGTGGCATTGCCCTGGCTCAGACAAACAGAATAACCGGCAAAGTGACTGGTCCCGACAGTCAGGGGCTACCAGGTGTTAACGTCCTGGTGGAAGGTACGGCTGTAGGTACGGCAACAGATGCAACAGGAAGTTATTCAATTAATGCCCCTGGCACTGGCTCATTGGTTTTTTCGTACATCAGCTATGTAACACAGACCATTCCGATCAATAATCGATCGATAGTTAATGTGCAACTGGCCGAGGATTCAAAAGCCATTGATGAAGTAGTCGTTACGGCATTAGGTATCAAGAGAGAGGCCAAAACACTGGGTTATGCAACAGCCACTGTCAATGCCGAACAGATTTCCGTCAACCGAACACCCAATTTCGTGAGCGGTCTACAAGGGAAAATGGCGGGTGTAAACATCACTACCATGGGAACGGGGCCAGCCGGAACGGCCAAGATCCGGATTCGCGGTCAGTCGTCCTTTAGCGGCCAGAACAATCCGCTTATCGTTGTGAACGGCGTTCCGATCGACAATTCCAACTCTTCCCTTGGTGGTGATTTTGGGCCTCGTACCACAACGGGCCTCCCCAACAACAGTTCAGATGGGGGCGACGGCCTTTCCAGCATTAATCCCGATGATATTGAAACCATGACCGTGTTGAAAGGAGCCACGGCCGCAGCCCTTTATGGATCACGCGCCAAAGACGGCGTTGTCATGATTACGACCAAAAGCCGGGGGGCTGGTAAAGGATTTGGTGTAACATACAACACGAACTTCACCACCGATACGCCATTGGATTTTACTGATTTTCAGTACGAATACGGTCAGGGCGAAGGAGGGAAACGGCCAACCACCACCAGGCCAACATCGGGCGTGTGGAGTTTTGGGGAGAAGTTTCAACCGGGCATGACGCAGGTGCTGTTCGATAACAAAACCTATCCCTATGAGCCGGTATACAATCGGGTGAAGCAGTTCTACCGTGTAGGCACCAACTTCACCAACACCGTAACCGTGGCAAATAACGGCCAAAACGGTGGTTTCAGCCTCTCGTTTGGTAACACCGACAACCGGGGGATTATGGAGAACAATACCTTCAACCGCAAAGTGATCAATCTGGGCTTCAGCCAGAATATCACGAGTAAGCTGACCGCTTCTGGAAACATTAATTACTCAAAGGAGAATAACATCAACCCACCCCAGCTGAATACGCAGGACTTTTCAGTATCGACGGTGGTTTTCACACTGGCCAACTCCATGCCTTTCCAGGCCCTGCGGGATAATCAGACCGAGGCCAACGGCGATGAGTTTGTGTTTTCGCGCTTTCTGGTACGCAATAACCCGTACTATTCCATGAGCCGCCACTTTGAGAACATCCGGCGCGACCGTCTGTTCGGCAATGTGGCCCTGAAATACCAGTTTACCGACTGGCTGTATCTACAGGCAAGGGTTGCCCAGGATTTTTTCATCCGCAATCAGGATTATAATATTCCCAATGGATACGCTCCAATTGCCAAAGCCCCGGTTGGCTTCGTAAATGGCTCATATACACAGGATGTACGTCAGAATACCGAACGAAATTTAGACTTTATTCTTGGTGGCAATAAAACGTTCGGAAAGTTTGGCGTGGATATAACCTTAGGGGGTAACGCACGCTATGCCCGTAATGACTACAACAGCGTAACGGTGCAGGATTTCGTAAATCCGGGTCTATATACGGTTGCTAATGGCCGGATCAAAAATCCAATCTATGCCCTTTCCGAGAAAAAAATCAATTCCCTGTTTGGAGCCGCAACCTTCTCTTACCGGGATTATCTGTTCCTGAACGTAACGGCCCGCAATGACTGGTTTTCGACGCTGGCCCCCTCTAACCGGAGCATTCTGTACCCATCCGTTACAGGTAGCTTTGTGTTCTCGCAGGCGTTTGAAAAACTACCCGCCTGGCTGTCGTTTGGTAAGTTACGGGCAGCCTACGCACAGGTGGGTTCCGATAACGTTGATCCTTATTCAAACGCGCTCTACTACGCTGTCGACAACAATTCATTCCCCAATCCCGCTGGTCAACTCGTGCCGGTGGGTGGTATAAACGCAACGGTCGTTCCAAATAAAAACCTACGCCCGCTTCGTATTCAGGAAGCCGAAGTTGGCCTGGAATTGAAGCTGTTTGACAACAGGGTCGGCTTTGATTTCACATATTACCACAAAACGACCGACGATCAGATACTGGCCGCTCAGATTTCAGATGCTTCATCGTATACCAGCAAACTGATCAACGTGGGCAGGAGTATGAATCAGGGCCTTGAGATGTTGCTGACCTTTTCGCCCGTAAACACACCCGCTTTTCGGTGGGATGTGAGCGCCAACGTTTCCTACAATACCTCGAAAGTTCTGCGTTTAGGTCTGTCGCCCAATGATACCGTCATTACGGTAAGCAGTGGTGGTGGCCGGACACTGAATCAGGTAGTTGGCAAGCCTATCGGTCAACTCTACACTTTCACTTATCTGCGGGATGCGCAGGGACGGCAGGTGTTTGACCAGAATAGCGGTATGCCGCTCCGCAACAACAACCTGGTAAACGTAGGGAATGCCCTCCCAACTTACTTCGGCGGTATTACCAATACGTTCACCTATCGTGGGCTATCACTATCGGCCCTGATTGACTTCAAGCTGGGTCATAAAATGATTGCCGGTCGTAACATAAACTACATGCGTCATGGTTTGTCGAAACGGACGCTGCCCGGCCGGGATGTGGGTTATGTAATTGGCAACGGGGTCAATCCGAATGGGGAAATTAATCAGACCAAAGCTGCAGTACAGCCTTTCTACGAATCCATTAACCCACTGGGTATCAATGAAGATTTTGTGTTCAATGCCGGATTCTGGAAACTGCGGCAGATTTCACTGGGCTATGATTTCAGCAAACTGCTTCCCCAGCGTCTTTTCATCAAAGGGCTGAAACTTAATGCGGTGGCCAATAATGTCCTGGTTATCAAGAAATGGACTGAAAATATGGACCCCGAAGAAGCGCTGGTTTCGTCAGACAATGCCGTAGGACTGGACTTCTGGCCGGGTCTGCCACCTACCCGCAGCATTGGTTTTAACTTAAATGTCAGATTTTAATTTTTTATCAGGCCGTTCAGGTAGGAATCGTAAAGCAGGCCAACCCTCAATAGTTATCCTACACCGGAATGACAAAGACAAAAAACGATACAAATCATGAAACCATATCTGAAATATACACTCGCACTGGTCTTCTCGCTGAGCCTGCTTACAGGCTGCGATAATGGCTTTGATGAGGTAAATACCAATAAGGTAGACCCTACATTTCTGGCCCCGTCTATGGTTCTCAATAAGGCCATTATCAATACCAACTACCTCGATGGGTTTGGTACGCTGGGTATGCTGACCTACAACTTCGGCATTGTTCAGCAGATCATTACGCCCTATGGCAGCTCGCTGTCGGGTGCCAATTACGATCAGGTAAACGGTAGCAATACACCTTTAGTCTGGACCAATTTTTACCGCAATGTGCTTAAGCAACTCGTGGCTGTACTGGAGCAAACCAAGGGTGAACCGCTCCAGTCGAATACTTACAACGCGGCTCGTATCTGGAAAGCCTATGTGTTCATGATTCTGACCGATACCTATGGCGATATCCCCTACTTTCAGGCAGGACAGGGTTACACGACAGAGATTATCACGCCTAAATACGATGCTCAGCAGGATATTTATAAAGACATTCTGAAGGAACTCGATGAAGCTTCGGCGGCTCTGACCACTACACAAACTCCGGTAGTTACCGATATTCTGTACGGTGGCGACGTAGCAAAGTGGAAAAAACTAGGATATTCTTTTATGCTACGGGCAGGTATGCGCCTGACGAAAGTTGATCCGGCAACGGCAGAAAGTTATGTCAAAAAAGCCGTGGCAGGTGGCGTATTTCAATCCAACGCCGACAATTCGACCCTTCGGCATACGGCAATCTATAACAACTACATTGCCAATCACTTAGCCGCCCGCGAAAAAACCAATTTCTACCTCGCAGCTCCCTTTGTGAATTACCTGAAAGAAAACAACGACCCCCGACTGCCTATTTTCGCCGTGCGCTACGTAGGTGCCAAAGGGGGCCAGGAACAAGTCGACGCACGCGCTACCTCCGATCCGAAGCAACAGATCGGGATGCCGATGGGCTATAACGACGTATCGATTACAACGGTACTGGCCCAGAATGGCGTGGCCAGTCTCTGGGATTTCTCGCAGGTTAACCTCACCACAGTATTGAAGCTCGATGCTCCTGAATTTCATATCACCTACGCACAGGTTCAACTGTTGCTGGCAGAAGCGGCTGTTCGGGGATGGGTGTCGGGAACCGCTGCCGACTATTTTGCGAAGGGCGTTCGTGCCAATCTTGAGCAAATGGCGTCCTATGGGTCAACCATACCGGAAGCAACTATAAAAGCGTATTTAGATGCTCACCCGCTGGATATGGCCAAAGCCCTCGACCTTATTAATACTCAATACTGGGTGGCCAGTTTCTTAGATGGCAATGAAGCCTTTGCCAATTTCCGGCGCAGTGGCTTTCCCGCGTTGAAGAAAAACCCTTATCCCGGCTCTGAAGTGAAAGGTGATTTCATTCGACGCATGCCTTACCCCGACAGTGAGATTGTCGTTAACTCGGGCAGCCTGAACGAAGCGATTACACGGCAGGGGCCCAATACACTCGATACGCGCGTATGGTGGGATAAAAAATAAACAGCTCTTTAACTTCTTGCCGCAGAAGGCTGCCTGGGGGTGCGCTTACACATCGTAGACACCCACCGATAACTAATTCTGTAGAGAACCTTTGTCGTCGGTGTACCTCCGGGCGGAATTCTACGGCAAGAACACAGTCTTTAACTCTTACTTTTCTCTTTATGAATCAACTTGATCAAAGTCGCCGGGATACGCTGAAAATGTTGGGTATGGGCTCCTCCGCCGGACTCCTCAGCCTGTTCGGTGGACTCTCCACGGCCCAGGCTCGCGAACAACTAGCCACCCCACGATACGCCGTGGGGGCAGCACCCGTCAAAATCAAAGCCGTCAAAGCCATCGCCACCGCCCCACAAGGCTCCAACCTCATCGTCGTTAAGGTCGAAACCACCGAACCCGGTCTCTATGGGCTCGGTTGCGCCACCTTCACCCAACGAGCCGCTACCGTCATCGTCGCCATCAACACCTACCTCAACGAATTCTGCGTCGGTAAAGACGTCGATAACATCGAGGATATGTGGCAGGCGGCCTACGTCAGCTCCTACTGGCGAAACGGACCCGTCCTCAACAATGCCCTCTCCGGACTCGATCAGGCCCTGTGGGACATCAAAGGAAAACGAGCCGGTATGCCCGTCTACCAGCTCCTGGGGGGTAAAGTCCGGTTCGCCATCCCCTGTTACACCCATGCCGGAGGCAATACCCCCGAAGCAGCCGCCGACAGCGTCAAAAAATTCATGGCCGATGGCTTCAAATACATCCGCATCCAGCAGGGTGGCTATGGTGCCGTCGGCGCTACGGCCGATAAACCCGATTTCAAAGTGGCCAACTTCGGGGGCGAGACCGACAACTACATGAATGAGCGGCTCTACCTGAAATCGGTGCCCAAGATGTTTGAGGTGGTTCGTAAGGAGTGTGGCGAGGAGATCGAGCTGTTGCATGACATCCACGAGCGGGTGCAGCCCATCGATGCCATCAATATGATCAAGCGGGTAGAGGAGTTCCGGCCGTTCTTCATCGAAGATCCCTTCTCGCCCGAGAACATGAAGTGGTTTGCCCAGTTGCGGCAGGCCACCTCGGTGCCCATTGCTATGGGGGAATTGTTCAACAACATCAACGAGTTCAAGGAGCCGATGGTCAATCAATGGTTTGATTTCATCCGGATCCACGTTTCCCAGATCGGGGGCATCAGCCCGGCCATGAAGGTAGCCCGGTTGGGGGAATGGTTCAACATCCGCACGGCCTGGCATGGACCGGGGGATGTTTCGCCGGTGGGTCATGCGGCCCATGCGCACATCGATCTGGCGGTGTGGAATTTTGGGATTCAGGAAGCGGTGCAGTTTTCGGAGAAGACGCAGTCGGTCTTCAGTGGCTGTCCGACGATGAACAAGGGGTACATGTCGGTCAATGAGGTGCCGGGTTTGGGGGTGGACATCAACGAGAAGGAGGCTGCCAAGTATCCCATCAGCACCAAGTCGAACTGGCAGGTGCGCAAGATGGATGGCACTATTATCAGACCGTAACTTATTTCCGGGATTCACTTTGGGCTGTGATTTCAGCCCAAAGTGAATCCACTTCACATTACTCCTATTAGCCCTTCAGTTTTGACTATTTGCTTAAACGATTAAATGAGCTACACCTTTACCCAATAAACAATGAAATCACCAAACAAGAAATCAGGCATATCCCGCCGTTCGGCCATACAGTCGGTACTGGGTGTAGCAGGTATGGGGTCGATGGTACTTCCTCAGACGTCATATGCCGCCAGTCCCGGACACTTTGTCGATTACAGCAAAGTAAAGATTACAAAACTTGAGACCTTTCTGGTCAAACCCCGTTGGATTTTCCTGAAAATCCATACCGATGTTGGCGTTTATGGGTTAGGCGAACCGCTTCTGGAAGGCCGGGCACTAACCATCCAGACCGCCATTAAGGAAGTCGAACCTTATTTGATCGGCAAAGACCCCCGGCAGGTTGTTCACCATTGGCAGGCTATCTATCGTCATGCATTCTACCGCGGTGGCCCCATCCTGACGAGTGCCCTGAGTGGCATCGACCACGCGCTCTGGGATATTAAAGGCAAACTGTTGAACGTACCTGTTTATGAACTGCTTGGGGGTCCCACCCGCGACCGAGTTCGGGTTTATGGCCGGGCCAGCAATGCTGAAGACATGAAGAAGCGGAAGGCCGAAGGATACACGGTGATTAAGACAGGTGTTGCCAAAAAGAACCCCGCCAACATTGTCGAAAATCCGCAATTCATTAAATACGCTGTCGACAATTTTGCATCATTACGCGAAGCGGGTGGCCCCGAAATGGACATAGCCATTGACTTTCACGGGTCCATTTCGCCCCAAACGGCAAAAGTGCTCATCAAACAGCTGGAGCCGTTCCAACCTATGTTCGTTGAGGAACCCTGTCAGGCCCAGAACGTAGACACGATGGTCGACATTGCCAGAGGGACGCATTTGCCAATCGCTACCGGCGAACGCATTTTCACGAAATGGGGATTCCGCGAAATTCTGGAAAAAGGAGCTGCTAGCATCGTACAGCCTGACCTCTGCCATGCCGGTGGTATTACGGAAGGACGCCTGATCGCGGGTATGGCCGAAGCATACTACGTTCCCATTGCTCCGCATAACCCGATGGGGCCAATTTCTCTGGCAGTTGGGTTGAATCTGGCAGCCAGTGTACCCAATTTTCTGGTACAGGAGCAGGTCTCCCTGGGTGAAGGCTATCTCAAGAATCCCTTCAAATTACAAAGCGACGGCACAGTTCTCATTCCGAAAGGACCGGGTCTGGGCGTCGAACTGGACGAAGCGCTGATGAAAGACAAAATCGGCCACGACTGGAAAAATCCCGAAACATACAATGCCCTCGACGGATCAGTAGTGGATTGGTAATATTACCCTGATTACAAGCCTCTTACCATAAAACCTATTCTTTTTTTAAACACAGTTAAACCTTTATTTCCCAGTATTCAATGAATTCCTTACCATGGAAAGAACTCTAAAATTTTTCGTTTTTCTGCTGCTTCTGAGCCAGAGCTATGCTTTTGCCCAGAATACCAGAGTGACTGGTAAAGTCACCGGCCCCGACAATCAGGGGCTACCGGGCGTAAACGTGCAGGTTAGTGGTACCTCACTCGGTACAGCCACCGATGCCTCGGGCAACTTTTCGCTGAATGCAGCGGGAAATGCCTCCCTGGTCTTTTCAAATATTGGCTATGTGAGCCAAACGGTTCCGGTAAACGGCCGCACTGCAATCAACGTCCAGTTGGCCGAAGATTTAAAAACACTCAACGAAGTGGTTGTCGTTGGTTATGGTACACAGCGCAAAACCGATGTAACGGGCGCATTGACGGCTATTTCAACCAAAGAATTTGCCCAGCAACCCGTTACCCGTCTGGATCAGGTGTTGCAGGGGCGGGCTGCGGGTGTGCAGGTCAGTCAGACCAATGGGGCTCCGGGTGGCGATGCCCGAATCAGAATCAGGGGAGCCAATTCGGTATTGGGTAGTAACAATCCACTCTATGTCGTCGACGGGTTCGTTGGTGCTGATTTTAACTTCGTCAACCCCAATGACATTGAAACCATTCAGATATTGAAAGATGCCGCATCGACGTCCATTTATGGTAGTCGCGGGGCGAATGGCGTCGTGATCATTACGACCAAAAAAGGATCGAAAGGTCTCAAAGTCAACTATGAAGGTCAGTTCAGTACGTCGGAGGTCATCAAAAAATACGATGTATTACCGGCCGGTGAATTTGCCGAAATCGTTAATGCCCGGGCTACGGCTACTGGCTCCAACCTGCCATTCACAAGCGATCAGATCGCCCAGTTCAAACAAAATGGCGGCACCGACTGGCAGAGCCTTGTGTTTCGGAATGGGAGTGGCCAGCAACACCAGATTACACTGTCGGGTGGTAGTGATAAAACAACCTTTCTGGTATCGGGAAACTATTTGAATCAAAATGGTATCGTCAATAACAGTGGGTTTAAGCGGTATAACCTGCGGACCAACATAAATACGCAGATCAACGATAAGCTTTCGTTTCGCTTGAATCTGTGGGGTACGCGGTCGCAAAATCACAACACGCTCGACGGTGGCGCCATTGTTCAGGCACTGGCCTGGGCACCGACAACACCGGCCTACGGTGCCGATGGTCAGCCGACGTTTACGGACCCAATTGGCTCCGTTTATCGTAATCCGCTGGATTACCTCTATGATCAATCAGTCGATGCGAACCGTAGTGGTATCAACATCAATGGTGGGTTAAACTATAAACTTCCCATCAAAGGTCTGACGATCGATTTGCAGTACGCCGTCAATTACCTGAATGCGCAAAACCTGAATTTAAACGGTAAGCGGCTCTCGAACAACGTACCGACGGCAAGCCGGTATTCGGCGGAGCAGGTGACACTCCAAAACACGAACAATTTGAATTACGACGTCAAAATCGGCAATCACTCGATTAACGCCGTTGCCGTTCTGGAGACACAGCAATTCACCAATAGAGACTTTACTGCCAGTGCGTCAGGGCTGCGGTTTCCGCAATTAGGTTATGACAACATCGGCGGTAATACAGCTGCAACCGTGGCTTCGAGTTACCAGAAATGGACATTGCTGTCGTTGCTGGGGCGTGTAAACTACGGATACAAAGACAAATACCTGGTATCAGCGGCTGTCCGGCGCGATGGATCATCCAAGTTTGGTAAGGATAATAAGTACAGTGTTTTCCCGTCGGTAGCTTTGGGATGGCGGTTATCCGAAGAAGAGTTTATCAAAAAACTTAACGTATTCAATAACCTGAAACTACGGGGAAGCTGGGGTATGACGGGTAGCCAGGCCATTAACCCCTACGCTACTATTTCAACGTATAGTACAGCAGTTTCAGCATTCAACAACTCGGCGGCTACGGCCGGGGTACTGCTGGGTAACCCCGGTAACCCGGATCTCAAATGGGAAACAACCAAGCAGGTCGATGTTGGTCTGGAAATGGAATTCCTGAATGGTCGACTACGTATTGAAGCCGATTACTTCAAGAAGAACACAACTGATCTGCTCCTGAACGTAGCGATTCCAAGCTATGCCGGTGGTGGTACGCAAGCCCGGAACGTAGGTGAAGTTGAGAACCAGGGATTTGAATTTTCGATCGGTGGCACGCCACTGGCAGCTGGTAGCTTCCGTTGGGAGACAAATCTGAATTTCTCTACCTTAAAAAATCAGGTGATCAGTTTAGGTGGTCTGCCACGACTAGGTCAGGGTACGGGCGTCGGCGCGGGTATGTCTACGACCAACGAGTTTATGCTTATACCGGGTGAGCCACTGGGTTCCTATTGGGGCCTGAATTATCTGGGAACCTGGAAGCCAAACGAAGCCGATGCTGCAGCCAAGCAGGGGCGCGTACCGGGTGATCCGCATTACCAGGATCTCAATGGCGACAACGCAATTACTACGGATGACTTTCAGATTATTGGCCGGGCTTTCCCGAAAGCAACGGGCGGATGGAACAACACGTTTACGTATAAAGGACTGACCCTGAACGTATTCTTCAACGGCGTATTTGGTGTCGATAAGCTTAACTACACCCGGGCGGCTGCCCTGTCGGGTTCTGGCGATGCACGGCAGTTCATTCTGTCGGAGATCCGGGATTACTACCGGCCAGGCAATGAAACGTCGAACGTACCAGCGTTTACCAAAACGTATCAGCCCTTCACGCAGTCGAGCCGGTTCCTGGAAGATGGTAGCTTCGTTCGCCTGAAAAACGTAAGTCTGTCGTACAATTTACCAACGGGTTTCCTTAAAAACAAAGCCAACATCCGGGTATTTGCCAGCGCCACGAACCTGTTTACGATCACAAAATACAAAGGTCCAGATCCAGAATCGGCTCGGGTAGGTTCGAACACCGATACCGCCATCGGTATTGACTATGGCTCTTATCCAAACGCCAAACAATATACTCTCGGTATCAACCTGGGCTTCTAAACTCTTTGATGAATCATGAAAAAATTATTAATAATTGGAATGGCGGCCATGCTCACGGCAGGCTGTAAAGGTTACCTCGAAGAAGATACTACGGGGCTATTATACGGTGGAAACGTTCTTTCGACCCAGGACGGACTGGAATCGGCCCTGACCGGAGCCTACCGGGGCCTGGGTAACCAATGGACCTACGGGTTCCTGCACCCATCGGCCAATGCCGCTACCATTGGCAGCGACGACGTAACGACGCACCCAGCCAGTAATAAAGCCGACTGGCGCGAATTCGATCAGTTTAACGTATCAACCACGAATCAGCGGTCGGGTGCGGTCTATAATGGTTGTTATAAAGCGATTCAGGGTGCAAACAACGTAATCAATAACTACGCAAAAACAGTCGGAACCAAAGCAACGATCGACATTATTGCAGGTGAAGCTTTTTTCATTCGTGGGTTTTCCTACTACTGGTTAACCCGCTTTTATGGCAACATTCCGCTGGTGCTGGCGGGTGAATATTCGGCGGATCTGCTCACCATCAAAAAATCGACACCAGCCGAGGTATACGCTCTGATCGTTGAGGACCTTAAAAAAGCCGAAACGATGCTACCCGACACCCGTCGCGATCCAGGTCGGCCCAATGCTGGAGCTGCCAAGGCTTTCCTGGCGGATGTGTATCTGACCATGGCGGGCTGGCCACTGAAACAAGCTGATAAATACGATCTGGCTGCGGCTAAAGCCAAAGAGGTAATCGACAATCGGACTAAATACGGATTTCAGTTGATGCCGACGTTCGCGGCTGTTTTCGACAATGATCCGGCGGTGGCCATTATTCCGGAATCGGTGTTTCAGATCAATGGATTTACGGGTGGCAGCGGTACGGCCAACGCAACCTATGGCAACACCACAATGCCGGGCGAAGAAGGTGGCTGGGACGATATGTTTGCCGAGCTTAATTTCTTCAAAAACTTCCCAGCAGGTCCACGCAAAGATGCTACGTTCCGGACTCAGTTCGGTTTGGGTGCTACCACAATTCCCTGGGAGCAAAGCCTGACGAAACATCCGTACTACAAAAAATGGTACATCAAAGGCAATGTCGTTACGTCAAGTATCTCGCTGCCATCTGTCATGATGCGCTACCCTCATGTGTTAACCATCTATGCAGAAGCCAAAGCGCGTGGTACGGGTGGACCTGACCAGGCTGCCTATGATGCACTGAATCAGGTTCGTCTACGGGGTTTACCAGCAGGAGCTAAAGCACTTTCACCCGGCGATGGGCTTACTGCCGCTCAATTTGCCGATGCGGTAGTGCAGGAACGAGCCTGGGAATTTGCCTGCGAGCGTACCCGTTGGTTTGACCTGATCCGGCTTGAAAAAGTGGAGGAAGCCAATGCCGCCAAAAGCCCCGACGATCTGCAACCGATCAAGCCAATCACCAAGGCAAATTACTGGTTTACGCTGCCTTATACGGATACATCGATCAACCCGAATTTGTAATAGTCTGTAATCTAGACCTATAAGGCTTCAAAACCTTATAGGTCTTCAGGTCTTCAAAACGCGAACGACGTTGAAAAAGGTAGCTATCGCTTCACTTGTATTTTTCAGTTTGTGTGGTAGCACCCTACCACAGGCAGAATGGCCACAGGCTGAGCTGTCGAATGGCGTCATTCAAACGACTCTGTACCTACCCGATAAACAACAGGGCTATTATCAGGGTACTCGATTCGATTGGTCAGGGGCCTTCAAAACGCTCACTTACAAAGGCCATAGTTTCGTTGATCAGTGGTTTGAAACCTATGACCCCAAACTGCATGATGCTATAAACGGGCCCGTTGAGGAATTTACTCCCCTGAACTACGCTGAAGCCAAACCCGGTGAAACGTTTGTAAAAATAGGCGTGGGATTACTCCGAAAAGCCGATGAAAAACCCTATGCTTTTGCCAGGTATTATGACGTAGCCGATTATGGGAACTGGAAGGTCAACCGACAGAAAGATCGGGTTGAGTTTACACACGAACTGACGGATCAAGCAGGCTACGGTTATGTCTACCGGAAAACGGTCAGGCTCGTTCAGGGAAAGCCGGAACTGGTGCTGGAGCATAGTCTCAAAAACACGGGTAAAAACCCGATAAAGACGAGCGTGTATGACCACAACTTTTTTGTAATGGATAAACAACCGACGGGTCCTGAAATCCAGGTTCAGTTTCCATTTGATGTAAAAGCAGAGGGAAAGGGCTTTGGGAGCGTTATTCTGGCCCAGGGTAAACAACTGAATTACGCCCGCGATCTGGAGAAAAAAGAACAAGTCTACAGTGCTGGTTTACAAGGCTTTACTTCTACTTCCAGTGCGTATGACATTCGGATCGAGAACCTAAAAACAGGAGCAGGTGTGCACATTACCAGCGATCAGCCCATGGAAAAATTAGTTTATTGGGCCTGCGCCACCACTTCCTGCCCAGAGCCATACATCCGGCTCGAAGCGGCTCCCGGTCAGGAAATAAAGTGGAAAATTGCGTACGAATTCTACGAAAAAACGAAATAGGTTTTTAGTCTACAGCAGACTGCCCACTGTAAACTGCCTGCTGTAGACTAAAAATAACTACTCTTTAACTGACTCAACCAACCAATGAATTTAGTGCTTAAATCCTTCTTCGGAATGCTGATTCTGGGAGGTACGTTACCCTTGTGCTGGGAAAAACAGGCAGAGAGCCTACAGCCTTCAAGTAACGACTGGCCAACCTACGGCGGAAATAGTGCAGGCAACCGATATTCTCCGTTAACCCAGATCAATAAAGAAAATGTAAAAAATCTGCGACTGGCCTGGTCGTACGAAACCGGCGATAATACCAATGCCAGTCAGCGCGGCATGGACATCCAGTGTCAGCCGATTGTGGTGGATGGTGTACTGTATGGTACGTCTCCACGGCTAAAACTGTTTGCGGTTGATGCCGCAACGGGTAAGCAGCTCTGGCAGTTTAATCCCTTTGCCGACCCCGATAAGAAGCCCCGGTTCCATCCGGTTCGGGGTGTTGTGTACTGGGCTGACGGATCGGATAAACGGATTTTATATTCCGTTGGAGCCTTTCTGTATGCCGTTAATGCAACAACGGGCAAGTTGATTGACAGTTTCGGCCAGAACGGCGCTGTCGATCTGCACGAAGGGCTTGGCGACAAGGAAACGCTGGGCTATGATGTGGCAAATTTTTCCATCCGATCCACAACACCGGGTGTCATCTACAAAGACTTACTCATAACCGGATCGGCTGTTTCGGAAGGGGGCGACGCTCCTCCGGGCTACATTCGTGCGTTCAACGTACGTACCGGCAAACTGGCCTGGGTGTTCCGCACAATTCCCTTACCCGGCGAATATGGCTATGAAACATGGGGCAAAGATTCATACAAAAGGCTAGGCGGTGCTAACTGCTGGGCCGGTATGGTCATCGATGAAAAACGAGGAGTCGTGTACGCAGGAACCGGTTCGCCTTCGGTCGATTTTTACGGCGGAGCCCGGCCTGGTCAAAACCTGTTTGCCAACTGCGTGATTGCCATCAATGCCCAGACAGGAAAACGCATCTGGCATTATCAGACCGTACATCATGATTTGTGGGACCGTGACCTCCCCTGCCAACCTAACCTCATAACGGTTAAGCACAACGGCAAAATGATCGACGCCGTAGCGCAGGCCACTAAAGATGGATACGTTTTTGTGTTCGATCGTGATACCGGGAAACCCCTTTTCCCGGTCAATGAAGTACCCGTTCCAACCTCACCCGCACTACCGGGAGAACAGCCGTGGCCTACGCAACCCATTCCGACAAAACCCGCTCCGTTTGTGCGGCAGGAATTAACCGAGGATGAGATTACGGTCCGCACTCCCGAAGCACATGCCTTTGTACTGGATCGTTTTAAAAACAGCCGACATGGGAGCAAATATATGCCACCTAGCGAAGAAGGATCGTTGTTTTTTGGCTTTGGCGGAGGAGCCGAATGGGGCGGCAATGCAGCCGATCCTGATGGAATCCTGTATCAGAATGCCAACACAATGCTCTGGTGGCTGAAAATGCGTGACCTCCGTGCACAGGCAAACGGAGCAGCTCTTACGCGGGGAGGCACATTGTTTGCGGCCAACTGTGCGGTTTGTCATGCAACAAGCGGCAAAACCACCGATGCGAGTAAAACGGCTCAGGCTTATCCTGATCTCACCGATGTGGGTAAGCGATTGTCAAAAGAGCAGATCAACAGTATTTTATCGACTGGGCGCGGGCGCATGCCCTCATTCGGCCACCTGGCCAAAGATGATCGCGATGCGCTGGTCAATTATTTGCTAAAACTGGATGCGAAACCGGCTTCAGCAAGTATGGCAACCAATGATCAGCATAGTTCGGTTGTAACGACGCCCGTTCCCGAAGGGGCTGATTTCCCTTACATTCCGCCTTATTTGAATAACGGCAACACACAGTTCCGGGATCAGGATAATTACCCAGCCATCAAACCGCCCTGGGGAACGCTCAACGCTATCGATCTAAATACGGGTGACTACCTCTGGCAGGTTCCGCTGGGCGAATTCCCTGAATTAAGCAAGAAAGGTGTTCCGCCCACGGGTACGGAAAATCACGGTGGCCCCATTGTAACGGCGGGGGGCCTGGTGTTCATAGCTGCGACATACGACGAAAAGTTGCGCGCCTTCGACAAAAAGACGGGCAAGATTGTGTGGGAATATAAGTTGCCAGCCGGCGGTTTTGCTACGCCGATAACGTATATGGTCAATGGAAAGCAATATATCGCCATTGCCGCAGGTGGCACCCGATATGGCTTAAAACCTGGAGGATCGTATGTCGCATTTGCATTGCCGTAAGATAATACTAAAACCTAGAATTTATGAGAAACTATCTATTAGGTTGTGACTGGGGAACGTCTTCTTTCCGGCTACGGCTAATAAATGTACCTGAACTTCAAGTTATTGGCGAGATTACTTCGCAGGAAGGTGTTGCCAGTACATTTACTGCCTGGAAGACCCATATCGAAACGAACCGCGTATCCCGGGAGCATTTTTTTCGACAGCAACTCAAACGACAGATTGATATTCTGGCCAAAAAAGTGGCCTTGAATCTGAACACGATTTCGGTTGTGATTTCAGGAATGGCGTCTTCATCCATTGGCATGGATGAGGTGCCCTATGCCACATTGCCCTTCCCCGTAGATGGCAGTCTGGCCAGTATCAGGCGCATCGATGCACAACCCGATTTTCCGCACGATATTATGCTGATTTCCGGTGTTCGGACAACCCATGATGTGATGCGGGGCGAAGAAACGCAGCTAATTGGCCTTCTGGCTTTACTGGACACGTTACACCAAACCGTCAACGATGCTATTCTTATCTTTCCCGGTACACACTCCAAACATATCTACATCCAGAATCAGCAGGTTATTGATTTTCAAACTTTTATGACAGGAGAAGTATTCAATCTCATGTCGCAGTATAGCATTTTAAAAGACTCAGTAGAAGCCATAGAACTAATTACGTTTTCTGAAATTGAATTGGAGGGATTCAAAGCAGGCATTAAAGCGTCAAATTCTTCATCGACCCTAAATAGCTTATTTCGGGTACGAACGAATCAGCTATTTGAGCAATTAACAAAACAACAAAATACCCTTTATTTAAGTGGATTGCTGATCGGGGCTGAACTAAAAGCGCTGATTGATCAGAAAAACTGGCAATTGATCCTATGCAGTGGCACAAATCTATATGAGTTGTATAAACTCGCTATTGAAGAGCTCCATCTGTCTGAACGGACCATTACGATTTCTGCCGATCTGATCGACAAGGCTACCATTGCCGGACAAGTAAAAATAGTTCAGAACCAGCTATTACCCTTAAACAAATGAACAGTTCAAGTCAACGTATGTTCTCCTGGGATTTATTCGCAAAAGCGCCATTAATTGGCATCATTCGAGGCTTATCCTTTGAGGAAATCAGCCAGATACTACCCATTTACCGGGAGGCAGGGCTTACTACTATAGAGATCACTATGAATACGCCCGGTGCAGAGGATATGATCCGGTACGCTTTGGAAACATACAGCGATGGCCTCAATATTGGAGCCGGAACCGTATGCACGAAAGACGACCTGGACAAAGCGCTGGACGCAGGGGCGCAATTTATTGTAACTCCCATCATCAACAAGAAAGTCATTAAAGCGTGTGTAAAGCATGGGGTTCCCATTTTTCCCGGTGCATTCACACCATCCGAAATTTATACGGCCTGGTCATTAGGAGCCTCCATGGTTAAAGTCTATCCGGCAACATCATTGGGTCCGGATTATATTAAAGATGTGAAAGCACCGCTCAATCAACTAAAATTAGTGCCAACCGGCGGCATTAATCTGGAGAATATGGCAGCCTATTTTCAGGCAGGAGCCGATGGCCTGGGAGTCGGAGGTCATCTTTTCGATAAAACCTTTATCAGGCAAAAAAACTGGGCCGGTTTAAAAAACCATTTCCAGCAATTTGCCGAACAAGTAAATGCCTCTTCCAGCAGAAAATGAGCCTGTTTCACCGTTGACCTTACCAAAATCAGCCAGAGTAAACTTCACTTTTATGTCAACCAGTAAACTGAAAAATTACCGATGGATCATTGTTATTCTGCTATTCACGGCCACAACAATCAATTACCTTGACCGGCAAATCATTGGTTTATTAAAGCCAATTCTAGAGAAAGAATTTAGCTGGAGCGAAACTGATTTTGCCCATATTGTGATGGCGTTTACGGCTGCCTATGCCGTCGGTTTGTTACTCTTTGGCTGGATTATCGATAAAATTGGCACCAAAGTAGGTTACTCCATTACCATCATCATCTGGAGTGTGGCGGGTATGCTTCACGCCATTGCCCGGAGTGTTTTCGGTTTTAGCCTGGCTCGAATTGGACTAGGCATTGGCGAAGCGGGAAACTATCCGGCGGCCGTTAAAACGGTAGCCGAGTGGTTTCCCCAAAAAGAACGCGGGCTCGCAACGGGGTTGTTCAATGCGGGAACCAGTATTGGCGTTGTCGTTGCCGTTTTGGTAGTTCCCTGGATATTAAATAACTACGGCTGGCACGAGGTTTTCTGGATTACGGGAGCGCTGGGATTCGTCTGGCTTATTTTCTGGTTAATTTTCTACGACATCCCGACAAAACAGTCGCGGTTAACCGCCGAAGAATATCAATACATTGCCAGTGGGCAGGAGGCCGTTACGGATGAAGCCGCCGACAAGAGTTCGATCAAATGGTTCAAGTTGTTCACGTTTCCCCAAACCTGGGCCATGATTACGGGCAAAGGGCTGATCGACCCTATTTACTGGTTTTTCCTCTTCTGGCTCCCCTCCTACTTTTCGTCCACCTTTAATCTGGATTTGAAGAAACCAAGCCTGGAACTGATGCTGATTTATACGGCCACTACGCTTGGTAGCATCGGTGGCGGGTATTTGTCCTCCAGCCTGATTAAACGGGGCTGGGCAACTGTAAAAGCCCGAAAAACTGTGCTGTTTGCATTTGCCGTCATTGAAATTTCAATTATGCTGGCCCAATTTGTTACCGATGTCTGGGTAGCGGTTGGCTTGTTAAGCGTGGCCGTGGCGGTGCACCAGGCTTGGGCTACAAACGTATTTACCCTTGCCTCAGACCTATTTCCCAAACAGGCTGTCAGCTCAGTGGTCGGCATTGCCGGGACAGCGGGCGCGATTGGCGGCATACTTTTCCCAATTCTGGTCGGTAGTTTGCTCGACGAATATAAAGCAGCTGGAAATCTGGCCGGAGGTTATAACGTCCTGTTCACTATTTGCGCATTTACCTACCTGATTGCCTGGTCAATCATTCATCTTCTCACCAGAAAAGCTCCTAAAATTGAGATCGAGCGTTTGCTATAATGTTGTACAAAAGCAATATTGTATACCTCATTTCGCAGAACAATCTAGAATAATTCGAGTATTTTCGAGTAAAAAACCAATAATGTAGTATTTTCAAGTCCCGTATCTGACCAATCCATTAGCGGGTTTGTTAAGGGGCTAAAATGATTCATAGCAAACAGTGTTATCTTCTATGGCTGTGCATATTCTACTGTATCAGGCTCCTGCCGCTAGCTATTTGTCAGCCTGATGGGCAAACGTTTAGCCATATAAGCGTTGAGGAGGGTCTATCACAGAGCAGTGTTTATGCCATTACGCAGGATACGAAAGGGTTCATGTGGTTCGGCACCCGCGACGGTCTGAACCGCTACGATTCCCGCCATATGGTCGTTTACCAGAACCAGAGTGGTAACAAAAATAGCCTCGCATCGAACACCATCAATAGCCTGCTGATGGACAGGCAGGGACGGCTATGGGTTGGTACGACAAAAGGGCTAGCCCTCCACCAGCCGCAACAGGATGATTTCCTGCGATTTTCATTTGACAAACCAATGACGGGGAATGCCCCGGATTCGACCATAATCAGCCTGTTTCAGGATAGTCGGCAAGCTATTTGGGTGGGTACGCTGCACGGCTTATATCGACTAAAAGCGACGAATCCACATCGTTATGAGCGTTTGGCCGATCTGCTTCAACGTCAAACGAAACTTAGCAATGACTACATCAGGGCAATCTATGAAGACCACGACCGGAATCTCTGGATCGGTACATCAGGCGGCCTGGCGCGGCTTCGACCAACGCGATCGGGGAAGTTTCAACTGACAAATTATTTTCTGGAGCCGACGGATTCGGTCTACCACAATTCGTCTAACGGCATCAATACCATTGCCGAAGATCAGGCAGGGCAGCTCTGGCTCGGTACTGAACGAAACGGAATTGCCCTGTTCGACAAAGGGCAGGGTAAGGTGGTTTCGTGGAACGCCGTACCTCACCTTGATTTGAGTACGCAGATAATCCGAACGATTCACCCCGACAGCAAAGGTAATTTCTGGATTGGCACCATGTCGGGCCTTTATATTGTCGCCCAGGATGGCAGCCGATTCAGAACACTGGTTAATCAGCCAACCGACCCCGGCTCACTGAGTGATAACTCGGTACGATCCATCTTTAGCGACCGGGATGGGTCGGTCTGGGTGGGTACGTTCTACGGAGGAGTGGACATGTACAGCCCGTTGGCCCGGCAGTTTGGCTCCTTCCGGCCGCTCGACCATCGTGGCGGGGTACCGTTTAAAATTGCGGGACCGATGCTACCGGCCAGCGCTTCACACCGGCTCTGGCTGGGCACTGAAGACCGGGGCTTATTTCTGCTCAATCCAGACAATACCATTGCCCGGCATTTTGCCCATGACTCTAAAAACAGCCAGTCGCTTTCCAACGATAAAGTAAAATGCCTGCTGGCTGATGGAACCAATGGGCTTTGGGTCGGAACCATCAAGGGGCTGAATTATCTGGATTTGCGTCGGCAAACCATTACCCGTTATCTGCACGAGCCAAACAATCCGCATTCATTGCCTAATGATCGCATTTATGATCTCAAACGCGACCGCCAGGGAACACTCTGGATTGTAACAAATCTGGGTGGCCTTTGTCGGTTTATACCAAAGACGAATTCATTCGAACGGGTGAGTCATGATCCTGATAATGAAACGACTTTAAGCACCAACAATGCCACTTGTTTACTTTTCGATTCACAAGGGCAATTATGGGTTGGTACGACGAGCGGCTTAAACCGAAAAATAGCGGATCAGGATACGTTCGACCGCTTTTTTCGCAATGTAAAGGACTCCGCGTCGATCAGCAGTAATCACATTAACTGCCTTCTGGAAGACCGACAGCATCGGCTCTGGATTGGCACACGCGACGGCGGGGTCAATCTACTACTCCCCGATCAGCGCTCATTCCGCCATTTTACAACGGCACAGGGCTTACCCAGCAATACGATTTTTGGCATTCAGGAAGACAACCGGGGCCGTTTGTGGATTAGCACCGACAAAGGTCTGGCACAGCTTGAACCGGGCCGGCAGACGTTTATTTCCTATAATCGGCACGACGGTCTGGTTTGCAAGGAATTTACACCCAATGCCACCTATCAGGATTCACATGGATACCTATACTTTGGCGGCTACAACGGCATTGTTCGGTTTCATCCAGACAGTATCCGCCAAAACAATATACCTCCTCAACTGGCTTTCAGCCAGTTACGCCTGTTTAATCATCCCGTAACGCGACTTTCGCCCAACGACGATCAGGGCATCGATTACTCAAAAGGGCTTACATTCACACATCGGCAGAATGTGTTTTCGGTCGATTTTGCAGCTTTCAATTACATCAACTCCGCCAAGAACCGGTATGCCTATAAGTTGCTGGGTTTCGATGATACCTGGACATACGTCGATGAACCCCGAGCGATGTATACAAATCTCGATCCGGGCGATTATGTGCTCCAGGTGAAAGGCACAAACAACGACGATGTCTGGAATCTGAAACCGCTTGCGTTGACTATCACAGTGTTGCCTCCTTTCTGGAAAACATACTGGGCATATCTGTTCTATGCGCTAGTTTTTCTTGGTTTGTTACGGCTTTGGTCTCGGTTCAATCGCAATCGGCTGCAACTCGCTCATGACCTACGGGTTGAACATCTCGAAAAAACCAGGCAACAGGAGCTTCATCAGACAAAACTGAATTTCTTTACCGAGATTGCCCATGAGATCAGAACTCCGCTTACGTTGGTAATTGGCCCAATCGAAGTCTTAACCAATCATTATGTAGAGGACCCGTTTATCCGCAAACAGCTATCCATTATGCGGGGCAGTACGGACCGGCTACTGCGGTTGCTTAACCAGCTTTTGGATTTTAGAAAGCACGAAACCGGCAATATTCAGCTTGAATTACGAGAAACAGACCTGGTGACGTTTTTACATACTGTAACTGACTCGTTTCTGGAACATGCCCGGTCGTGTCAGGTAACGCTGATTAATGAGTCGGAAATAGATGCGTTGCCAGCCTGGATCGACGCCGGAGAAATCGAGAAAGTGGTCTATAACCTCTTGCTGAATGCATTTAAGTTTACTCCGGCAGGTGGGTCCATTTTTGTCCGCCTACAACGTGATTTCACGACAGATGTCGCTACCGATAATGCCGTTCTTATTGTCGAGGATACGGGCAGCGGTATTCCGGCCAGCGACCTGGACCATATTTTCGACCGGTTTTATCAGGCGGGTCAATTTAAAACCCGAGATTCTGGATTTGGACTGGGTTTAGCACTCAGTAAAAGCATTATCGATCAGCACAATGGACAAATCTCCGTCGAAAGTCGGGAAGCGGAGCCTCATCGGGCTGGCTTCACCCGGTTTACAATCACTCTTCCCTTGAACGTTCCCGAATCGGCAGAACTGATTTCGGACGATCATTCACCTAAACAGGAACTTACATCACTTCGGCTGGAGCCAATCGAATTGACCTATTCGGCTGAAATGTCGATTAGTGAAGAAGAACTGTCAAATTCAGGAAAACCGCTTATTCTGGTTGTCGAAGATCAGGACGATATTCGGGAATACATTCGGGATTTGTTTGCAGCGACCCATCAGGTGATTGAAGCGGCTAACGGCTCAGTTGCCTGGGAGAAAGCGGCTCATCTATTACCCGATCTGATCATAACGGATGTGGCGATGCCGGTTATGGATGGGTTTGCCCTCACGCACCGCGTCAAATCGGATCTGCGAACCAACCATATTCCAGTCATTATGCTCACGGCCAAAGATACAATGGACTATCAGCTGACAGGGCTACAGACCGGTGCCGACGATTATCTGACCAAGCCTTTTCACCCGCTGCTGCTTCAGGCACGCGTTCGTAATCTGCTCCTCTTACGGGATCAATTGAAAACGAAATACCACAGAATTGTTACGCTTCAGCCACAGGCGCAGGAGCTTGATCATCCCGATGCTAAATTTCTCAATCACTTAATGACAGTATTGGATACGCACCTTAACGAAGCCGACTTCAACGTAACCAGTCTGGTCAACGAAATAGGTATGAGTCGCCCGGTCTTGTTCCGCAAGGTGAAAATGCTGACGGGTTTATCTGTTATCGATCTGCTGCGAACCACTCGTCTAAAAAAAGCAGAACTATTGCTCAGGCAGAAAAAGGCAAGCGTATCAGAAGTTGCATTTGCCGTCGGCTTCAGTGATCCGAAGTATTTCAGCCGGGCCTTCCGTGCCCAGTTTGGTGTAACCCCAACTGAATACAGCAATCAGCCCGCCGAACATGCAGCAGAACTAATGTCATGATTAAAAAAACAATTTCTACCATGACCATCCTTTAAAACAACGATTTCTTCTCATTCAGCTTTTTCGATCGTAGCAGGGCTTCCAGATAATAATAGTCCGCATAAATAAGTGGCATATCGATCTCTGTGGTTTTTGCCCCTGTACTGTGCAGCAGGAGAAATCCATGATTTTTCCCAACTGGCGATGCATACTGTTTAGCCAGACTAGTAATTATGTGGTCGGCTTTGGCGCGGTATGGCGAATCCGACTTGTAAGTGCTTAGTTCATACAGTGCCGACGCCATGACCGCAGCCGCCGAAACATCACGGGGTTCATTGGGGATGCCCGGTGCATCGAAATCGTAATACGGCACCAGATCAGCAGGCATGTGTGGATGGTTGAGCATAAAGTGGGCTATTGCTTCGGCCTGCTTCAGAAATTGAGGGTCTTTCGTTTCGCGATAGCACAAAGTATAGCCATACAAACCCCACGCCTGTCCGCGCGCCCAGGCCGATTCGTCACTGAATCCCTGATGCGTGTTTTTCTTCAGCACTTTTCCCGTCAGCGTATCGTAATCAACAACGTGGTACGAGCTGTAATCGGGCCGATAATGGTTTTTCATCGTCGTGCGGGCGTGTGTAAAGGCAATTCTGTAGAAAGTCGAATCACCCGTCAGCCGGGTAGCGGCAAACAGCAATTCCAGGTTCATCATGTTGTCGATAATGACCGGACATTGCCAAACCTCCTTATGGTGATCCCACGACCGAATGATTCCCGCAGCGGGTTTAAAGCGTTTCGTTAACGTTCGGGCTGCCTGAATGAGTACGTCACGATAGGCCGGATCACGCGTCAGCCGATAGCCGTTCCCGTAGCTACAATAGATCTTAAATCCCATATCGTGCGTTCCGGCATTCATCTTTTCATTTTCCAGCTTAGCAGTCAACAGTTGTGCCTGTTTCTTCCACTCAGGCTTGTCGGTGTATTCAAAGAGATACCAAAGTTCACCGGGAAAAAAGCCGCTGGTCCAGTCGCGGGCAGGCACCAGTTGTAAATCGCCACTCTTATCAAGCGTACGTGGCGACACTAATGCGGGTTTATTGCCAGCCGGTTTGGTAGCGGCAAGCGCCACGTCGCTAAGCATCAGTTGCGCCTGTTGCTCCGCCTGTTTGAACGCCGTTTTGATAAGCGTATCGGGGACAAAGGCTGTCAGAAGTACTGCGGTTGCCAGCGATGCAGTGAGTAGTTTAGTCGTTTGCATTCGTTCGTTTATACAAGGTCAAATTTGTCTGTAGACATATTCATTTATTGTCTTGCTGTTGGCGCGAAAAGTACCGTCATCAATCCAGCCAGATGACCGGATTACGAATCGGTAAATTGCGCAGCACCTCCTCCACCTGCGGGTCATGATCCAGTTTTTTCCAGGTAGAGAGCCATTCGTTCTGGTTAAATTGCAGAGCACCAAATACCAGGAAAGGTTGAGCTACGGGCCAGTCGTTCCAGTACATCACGTCGGGCTTCAAAGGCCAGCTCGATTTGTCGGCAACAAACGGATACAGATACGCAATACCCTTCCGGATGCTGCGACCATCCGCCGTTTGATAGGTCCATAAGTTGTTGGCAGGCGTGGATAAAATCTGGCAAATGGTCGCCATTGCATCCAGATTGAACAGCGAATAACCGTAAGGTTTGGTTCGACGAAGTTCCAGTGGAAAACTGCCATCGGTAGCCATCTGATCGGGCAACAACACCGTTTTGTAGCGGTTCCGACAGGCGTTCATCAGCGAGTCGTTGTTTGTCAGCCGGGCAAAAGCGGCAACCTGCATCACCCAGCAGGTGCCATGATTATTTTTGGCGTTCATCTCATCGGTGCCGTATGAATGCGTTGTCAGCCAGTTGAGGTAATCCGCAAACCACCGTCGAATGGATGCTACGGCCTGCTTATCGGCAACTCTCGCCTTTTCCATAACACGCAGCCCCTGAGCAACTTCCATAAAGTGAATGGTATCGATAATGCCGATGCCTCGCCCCGTCGCACGTCCTTTGATTGCCTGCGCATACAACAGCGACGGATTCATTCGGGTATCCGAATCCACGAACCACGCGTTCAGATGCCGAAATGCCTGCCGAACGTACATCTCATCCTGAGTCAGTACATACGCGGAGGCTAAGGCACCGACAATCCGACTAAATCGAATCATCGCCTGTCGGTGTGCGACAAAGTTGTCGGGATTGGTCATTCCATCCCGCTGAATATAGGGCCCCTGTGGGTTAGCCGAATCTGGCCACCAGTAATCACCTTCTGAAAAGAAATCGTGTTTGCTTCCTGCACTTCGGGGTGATGTCTGCGCCGTAACGGTAACCGGCTGCTGTTGCATAGCCCAGCGGGCTTCAGACAGAATGTGTGGCTTTAACGTAGCGATAACAGTAGTCCGCTCAGCCGACTGTCCATAGGAAATCCCGGCTAAAAATTGGCCCACTATTGCTACAACGAACACTACTTGTCTTTGCATACGTATAAAAACTGATTTGCCTTTATGGTTTGTGTGAAGATCGGCACCATTAGTCGTGTCACGCCAGAACTCATTGCTTCAGGGGCTGAATGGTCAATAATGCCGTTGGCAAACCGGGCGACTGCACGCCCACAACGGCTTTGCCAGCTCCCGATTCGACCCGAATGAGTGCCCGGCCATTGTAAGCCTGAACAGTACGCGATCCGGTCGATGTCCCCAGGTTATCCAGCAGACGACCATCGCCAGCCAGGCTAAAACTGATGTAATTGGCAGCATCGAGGCAGGCAATTCCCCGATCGTCCACCAGTCGGGCCTGAATCGTAGAGACGCCATTCTCTTCGCCTATTTTTTCCAGAATGAGTTGAGCTGGTTTGTCCCATTTTTCAGTTTGGTACTGCATCGTTACTTCATCCAAGACCGTCTTGCTTCCTTGCCGGGCCACCACCCGGATCTGATTGCTGCCTGCGTTGAACGGTACCTGCCACCGCAATCCAGCGGCCGGAAAATCCTGACTATTCCGCTTACGAACGCCCTGGCTTTTGCCATTGACAAACAACTCCGCTTCGGCACAGTTGGAATACACTTTCACAAGTTTCTGTGCTCCCGCAGTTCCCCACCGAACCGGCCATGAATGCCCATATATATGTACCATTGGCTTTTCGGCCCAATACGACTGAAAAACGTAGTACGATTCTTTGGGCGTCAAATCACGCTCAACCACACCTTTCTGATTGACGAAAGGAACTGGGTTTTCTGGGCGAAGGGGCGTAGAGAAATCTTTAAATGGCCAATAAGCCGTTCCCGTGAGCCACGGCATTGTTTCCTGCTCTTTCAAATGCCAGTCGATTAGATTCACGATATAGGATTCGCTCCAGTCGCCGTCTTTCGACATACGGGTCGAACCACCGTGGAGCGAAGCGTCCCCGGTTCGCTCATCGACGCCTTTTCCGGTTGTGACATTTGCCACGGCCTGATCAGGCTCCTCAGCATGACGACGGGCGTGGCTGTCGCCCCCCCACTCTACATGCAGAAAGTGGTTTACTTTGCCAAACTCCTGTTCACTGACGGATTTATATTCGGTATAACGCCCCCGATACCAACCGGCCCAGATCGACGGCGAATACACATCGACTATATCTTTGCAGAAATCACACCGGCGGATAGCCGTTTTGCGCCGGGGATCAAGCCGGTGCGACAGGTCATTTAACTCGCGCATGAACAACCGGATCTTTTCTTTGTCGAATTCCTGAAAATCACCGGGCCAGTCGTTTTCATTACCCAACCCCCAGATAATAACCGCCGGATGATTGTAATGCTGTTCGATCATGCTGGTCAGCATTCGGCGGGCCTGTTCTTTGTAAAGATCCCCGCCCAGACCACCCCGACACCAGGGAATTTCTTCCCAGACAAGAATACCCAGGCTGTCGCACAGATCCAGTACGATTCGGGATTGCTGGTAATGGCCAAGCCGAATGAAATTGACGCCCATTTCTTTCATCATGATCATCTCCCTACGAATCATGGATTCGGTCATGGCCGCGCCAACGCCCGCATGATCTTCGTGGCGGTGCGTTCCGTTGAGCAGCAATCGCTTCCCATTAAGCTTAAACGGCCCATTTTCAGCAAATTCAAAATTTTGAAAACCTACTTTTTCGGTATAGGATGTTGTGTCGGTGGCAGTCATCACTTTTATGACGACCGTGTATCGTTCGGGTGAATCAGGCGACCACAACCGGGGCTTTCGAAGATTAGTCTGCCACAAGGATACATCACCTGTCAGATCATTCAGTGGTTTTATCGTCTGATCAACCGGTTTACCTTGCGGATCAAGCAGACGAATAGAAACGGTAGCCACCGATTGTTCGGCAGCATGACGAAAACGACCACCGACGGTTAGTTTACCAGCCTGCCCCGCCGGATCAACGTCGGCATTGACAAAGACTTTATCGAGCGAAACCGTTGGCACGTAAGTCAGATTCACGTATCGGTACAAACCACCGTAAACGTTGAAATCAGACATACCGGAAGGAATCATTTCCAGATCGCGCGAATTGTCGCACCGAATAACGACTGGCACTTTTCCTTTAAACTGTTTCGTAAAAACATCCGTCTTTTTAAAGTCCTCAACAGCCGCAGTAATGTCTACTGTCCACTCATCATAGCCGCCTACGTGTGAACCAACCTTCGTCGTATATACATATACGTCAGTCTTCTGGCCCGCCCCTTCGAAGTGTAGTAATGTTCGTCCCTGACGGTACGGATTCTGGATGGTCAGCTGGGTACGATACCAGCCCGGTCCCCGATAATAATTACCTGCCGGATCAACGGCGTCGCGGGCGTTGAAGCAGTGTGGCAGGGTTACATCCTGCCACACCGGAACGCTTTCCGGGCTTCCTTCTCCGACTGGCCGTACGGCTTCCCAACTGCCCCCCAAATCACTTTGCATATACTGCCAGTTCGCTAACAGTCGGACACTTTTCTGGGCAAACAGTGCGGGGATGGCTAAAAATAGAACAATAAAAAAGGAAATGACTAGTCGAAGCATGAGTCAACAAACGGTAAAAATTGGCAAGTAAAAGCAAGGAGTAGACTACCGCCCGATAGTTCGGTGCGTGTAGGTTGTAAAGCCCAGAAATGTTTTATCACCAGTGGCTCCATAGGGGTCCTGACGGTTTCGAAGGCTGGTAATTTTGGCAGATGTATTGTAGTAGTTCGACGCGACTTCGGCCCCTGGAAAAACGGCCTGTCCCGCGCAACTCCGACAGCCAATTGCTCCCTGAAACGAATCTTCCATGTACTCAAAGCCCTTAGCGATCCGGCTGGAGTAAGCCGGGAATACGGTATTATCGCCCTGAATCCGGGCAATTTCGGCGGCATAGGCGAAGCCCGTCAGGCTGTATTGCGGATGCCAGCAATCGCGCGAACAATGTTCTTTTACTTCACCAGACGAACTGATAATCACGGGAATGTTCTGCATCAGATAGTCATAACCGCCGTTGTAAACATTGCTGCTATTCAGAAAAACACCAACGGCCATTTTTGCGTAACCTGCTGACACTTCCCAGTTATTGTCATAATTGACTTCGTTAATCAGCCTGTTGATGTAATTATCCTTCAGATTATTCAGAAAATCCTGGAATTTGCTGATGCCTGTGTTGCTCCATCCGGCCGAATTTCCGTTTACGGTGTAATACCGGACGATTTCCGCGGCAGCTACAAATGTTGGGGTAAACCAGGATGCTTCCAGATACGTCTGTCGGGTATCGGTACCGGCATCGGGCAGCAATCGCTGGAAATTAGTTGCCCAGCCATTCAAAATGCTGATGGCCTGCGTCGCATAGGTTGCATTCCCCGTTTTGGCCCAGCGCAGCGCCAGCGCATACGAGAGAATAGCGTCCGTTTTGATCTGATTTTCGGTTGGTGTACTCCCCGATCCTTTCACATAAACTGTTGCCGGAAATGAAGTCGGTACGGAGTTCGCATCGACAAATTCGGTCACTTTCGAATACCCATCCAGGCGAGCCGCATCCCCACTATTCGCCTGCGAACGGATCAAATCCAGACTGGCTCTACTGTTCAGCACACCAGGGTGAACGAACTGATTATTATCGATTCGGGCACCGCTGGTTTTATCGATCACTTTCCTGTCAGTGCTTATGCCCTGATCATTCATACATCCCGGCAGAAGGAAGGCGGTTATCAGGAAACTACCAAGCAATTGTGTTGTACCATTTCCAGTGCGATTCATACGTTTCGTGTTTAGGAATTTATTGATTAGGAATAGCCTCGTTTAGACCATGCAAGTTTAGGGGAGTATGCCTTTTGTCTAGTTATGCGTATAGATCAATAAGGTGGACAAACCGTTCGGTGCGTTCCAAAAGCGTTCAAAGAGGTGGACAAACCGTTCTTTTTAGATTATTCCATTATTTTTTATTCACATCACTACTAATATTGCCCTATCAACTTACAGTCAGATGGGGCGAAAAAGCAGTCAATGGCTCATTTCCCCGTTGACCTAACGTAGTGAACAGGAATGTGTGGCAGCGGGCCTTATGCATTAATAAGCGTAGACAGCACAAGAGGTTGTCTGTCAATGATCAATTCAATTTTCCGGCAAAAACAATTTTATCAAACCCTATATTGATATGTACAAACCTTTATCTTCCAGACTTCTGGTCCTGGCGATACATGGCGGTTTAGCCTCCCTGCTGGCCTGTGGCGATCTGATTGGTCAGGCCATCCCGCCAGGGAATAGCCAGTCGGCGGTTCCGGCAAGGCAGGTCGCTACCTATAAGTTCAGCGGTCGGGTTCTCGACGAAAAAAATACGGGCTTGCCCGGTGCGACTGTCGTGTTAAAGGGCAATGACAAGACCGGAACCACTTCCGACGCTGACGGTAAATTCACAGTCAATATTCCTACCGGTGGCGGTACACTTGTCGTATCGGCCATTGGTTATTTGACCAAGGAAGCCACCGTTACCAGCGAAACAACCCTCGACGTAACCCTGGCGCCCGATATCAAAACCCTGAACGAGGTTGTCGTTGTGGGTTATGGCACTCAGAAAAAAGAAAACCTGACCGGATCGGTAGCGGCCATAACGATCGATGAGAAAATTTCGAGCCGGTCGCTGGCCAACGTTTCGTCGGGGCTATCAGGGCTGGTGCCTGGCTTATCCGTTCAGCAATCGACCGGACAGGCCGGCCGGAGTGGTGCTGCTCTGATCATTCGCGGCCTCGGAACAGTGAATAATTCGGGACCACTGATTGTGGTCGATGGGATGCCGGACGTCGATATCAACCGCATCGACATGAACGACGTGGCCAGCATTTCGGTCTTGAAAGATGCCGCGTCAGCGTCCATCTACGGGTCACGGGCTGCCAATGGAGTTGTGTTAATAACGACCAAAAATGGATCGCAGAACAAAAAAGCCCAGATCAGTTATACCGGCACCTACGGCTTATCGAAACCCACCAACTTCTACAACTATTTCGCAGATTACCCTCGCGCTCTGACAATGCATATGCGGGCGTCGGGAGCGGGCGCATCGTCAACTACGTTCCGCTATGGAACCGTAGAAGACTGGTTATCCAAAGGGTTGATCGACCCGACTAATTATCCGAATACGAACTGGTGGGATGTCATCCTGCGCGATCAGGGCCGTATTCAAACCCATAACCTGTCTGCTTCGGGTGGTACCGATCGTATGAATTTCTACCTGTCGGCGGGCCTTTATGACGAATTAGGCGTCCTGATCAATCACGATTATAAACGTTACAATACGCGCTTTAACCTCGATTATAAAGTGCGGGATGCGATCAAAGTGGGCATTCGGATGGATGGCCAATGGTCAAAACAAAAATACGCCAATCAGGAAGGATTCATCAATTACAGTGGAACCGACGGCTATGATATTCGCTACGCCATTGCCGGAATTCTTCCGCAAAGCCCCACAACCGGTCAATACGGGGGTATTATGGCCTATGGCGAAGACGCTCAGGCAGCCAACATGCTGGCTCGATATCAGGTTTATCATAACCTGCGCGACCGGCAGGAAATCAACGCGAACCTGTACGGCGAATGGACACCCCTGGAGGGATTAACCGTTCGGGCTGATTACGGACTTCGCTATTACAACCAGTTTACGAAAAGCTATAATGACCCTACTGATGTCTGGAATTTCCAGACAAACCAGGTTGCCAGAACGATTATCAATCCGAGTGCAGGCATCAGCAACAGCACGAACCAGGGCTATAAAACGCTGCTTCAGGGCCGCATCACCTACAATAAAACCTTATTCGGCAATCATCAACTGACAGTACTGGGTGGCTATACTGAAGAATACTGGTTCAATCGCAACCTGTCGGCCAGTCGGCAAGACCGGATTAATCCGTTGTTGAGCGAGATCGATGCGGCCTTAACGACAACTCAGTCGGCGGGCGGCAATTCGGATGCCGAAGGGTTGCGGTCAGTACTGGGACGCCTGAACTATGTTATCAATGACAAATACCTGTTTGAGGCCAATGCCCGCTACGATGGATCGAGTAAGTTTCTGCCGGGCTTTCAGTATGGCTTTTTTCCATCGGTTTCGGCTGGCTGGCGTTTTTCGGAAGAGCCCTTTTTCAAGCGTTTCAGCTCGGTGGTGTCGTCAGCAAAACTCCGGGCCTCAATCGGGAAGCTGGGTAATAACTCCGGTGTCGGCCGATACGAACAGCGCGACATCTTCAACCTGACCAATTACATCCTCAACGGAAAGATTACCAAAGGGTTTAGTTCGTCTAAAATCATCAACGAGGATTTCTCGTGGGAGCAGACCAACATTACAAACATTGGGCTGGATCTGGCCTTTTTCGGTGGTCGTCTGACGAGCGAAATCGATGCCTACAGCAAGCTAACAACGGGGATGATCCGGCCATCGTCCCTGTCAACATTCCTGTCGGGCTACGATGCGCCCCGTGTTAACATCGGCAAACTCCGTAACCTCGGTCTGGAAGCAAACGTAACGTACCGGGCTAAAATCCGGGATGCAAACGTCGGCGCTACGCTCAACATGGCCTTTAACCGCAATAAGCTGCTGGAATGGAATGAGTTTTTGAGCAAGGGGTTTACGTACCTGAATCTACCCTATCACTTCGCCTATAGCCGTGAAGCAACGGGCATTGCGCAGACCTGGGAAGACGTTGCCAACGCACCTTATCAGGGTCAGTATGTTTCGCCGGGCGATATTCTGTATAAAGATCTGAACGGCGATGGGCAAATTAATGATGAGGACCGGAAAGCCCAACCGCAATATAACCGCGATCAGCCGGTAGGTACGTTTGGGCTGAATCTGTTCGGTAGCTGGCGTGGTTTCGACCTGAGCATTCTCTGGCAGTCGGCAACCGGTCGCAAGGATTTCTGGCTGGAGCCGTTCAACAATGTCAACATTCCATCGGCCCGGAACGCGTTTCAGGATTTTCAATGGTCCGATACCTGGAATCTCGACAATCGTGGGGCTTCGCTACCTCGGCTCGTGACCGGTTCGGGCGGAAACAACCAGGCCGAATCGACGTTCTGGCTCGATGATTTTAGCTACCTGCGGCTGAAAAACATTCAGGCAGGCTACAATGTACCCAGCAAAGTAATGAGTCGCATCGGTGTCAGTCGGTTACGCGTATACGTCACGGCCGAGAACCTGTTGACATTCAGCCGCTATCGGGGTGTTGACCCGGAGAAAAGCACCAGTGTATCGAACGTTGACAACCAGGACGATCCATTTCCACTGCTGAAATCGTACTCCTTTGGTCTCAATCTCAGCCTTTAATCCATTCCCAGAACGTCGGTTCTTCTCTCATGAAACGTTTTTTTAGCCTCTCTATCATACTGGGTCTGGCGCTGTTCGCAGCGGCTTGCACCGAAGATCTGCTCGATCAGGTGCCCACAACCCAACTCTCGTCGGATCTGTTCTGGAAAACCACCGACGATGCCATCTTTGCCGTTAATGGAGTTTACGATGCAAACCGCACCACCTTCGACCGCGACTATTATTTCGACGGTGGCGGGGAGTTTGTCCATACGCGGGGTACCAGCAACAACCAGGGCGTATTCAATCCCGGTGCAATCGGATCGAATACAAACTTCGGTTTTCTGTGGGGTGATTGCTACAGGACCATCAACCGGGCCAATTATGTGCTGGGTAACATTGGCGCTTTACGGTCAAGTCTGAAAACACCGTCAGATCTGGCGCTGATGGATAGGCTCGTTGCTGAAACGCGTTTTCTGCGGGCCATCAACTACTTCCGGCTAATCGACCTCTGGGGCGATGTACCTTATTTTACCAGCAAGCTCAATGGCAATACGGAAGCATATTCGCTGATCCGAACACCGCGTGCGGTCGTGAAAGATTCGATTCTGGCCGACCTGACCTATGCTGCTACTGTACTGCCCGAAACCTATACCGGCGACAATCTCGGACGCGCGTCTAAATTGGCGGCCTGGGCATTTAGTGGTAAGGTTCGGCTGTTCTGGGCCTGCTGGATGAAAAATGAAGGAAAAACGGCCGATGCACAGGCACATTATACGGCGGCTGCGGCTGATTTCAAGAAAATCATCGACAAAAATATACCGCTGTTCCGGAACGGCGAGCCCGGTCCTGTCGACAATCCGAATTACTATCATCTGTTCCAGTACTTCAACGAATACGATCCTGAGATTATCTTCTCCGTTCAGTTTGGGGGCCCACTACTAGCTCAGGGCGAGGAAATGCAGCGGGACTTCGGTACGCGCAATACCGGCAATGGGCAGGTATGGGTTGCGCCTACATTCCGGTTAGCCAATCGCTACCAGCTCCTCTCTACGGGCGATTTTGCCCCTTCGCTTGTGCTCTCGAAAAACACGACGCAGCTTAACAGCGCCACCAACCCAAAATCGTATGCGGGCCGTGACTACCGGATGCGGGCAACGATTCTCTGGGATGAGCAGAAGATGCTGCGGCTCTCGACAGACGGATTGACAGTTGGTGATAGTATGCCTTTCCGATTCGGTAGCCGCGATGGGGTGACGTATATCAATTATGACGGTGCTCCTGCCGGCTACATTTTCCGAAAATGGATACGGCAAACGGGTGGCATCGGCCGGAGTGATGGTCCTCAGGACATGTATATGATGCGGTTGCCTGATGTATGGCTGATGTATGCCGAAGCGATCAATGAAACCAATGGCGGCCCTACGCCCGAACTCTTCACGCTACTCAATCGCATTCGTCGCCGGGGAAATCTGCCAGCGCTGAATCAGACGAAATTTGCGACCAAAGCCGACTTTTTCAAAGCCATCGAGCAGGAACGCATTGTTGAGCTGGTAGGCGAAGGACATCGTTTCTTCGACATCCGGCGGTGGAAAAAAGCCGAGGAAATCTGGCCATCACCAGGCGGACAGGTACTATACGATAGCCAGGGTACCCGCGTTCGTGACGAATTCGTCAATGCCCCCGAGCGTGATTATCAACGGTATTACCTGTTCCAGATACCACCTGGCGAAATCGAAGTCAATTCTAAAATTATCCAGAATACACCCTGGCTTTAATTGTGAGCAAGTCTGCATACGATCGAACCGAGACCTGTCTCCTCAAAATTTATAATCAAATGAAACCTAAACGTTTTCCACTCTTTTTGGGTCTGATGGCCCTGATTGGATTGCTTTCCTGCGGCAAAGAACCTGTTGATGAAGCGGGTCTCCTCATAACCGGCCGCTCACAGTGCTACATGACCTTTTTTGATTTGCTGGGTTCCGACCACCGAACGGTGCTGGTCAGCGGTCAGACGGTGATTGACACTACGGCGCTCACTGTGACTGCCGTAGCCAAATTTGGCACCAATATGGAACGTGTAAAGCCCTATTGCAGCGTGGTGACCGATGCCATTGTTGAACCAACAATGGGCATCTGGACCGATTATACGCAGGCACAAAAATACACTGTCGTTTCGGGTAATCGCCAGGTTCGCAAGACATACACCGTAACGGTAACTGTTCAGAAATAACCCAAACCAGCCATAGCCATTGCATTCGTATGAAAAAGATAGTCTATTTCGTTCTGCCGGTTTTGGGTACTTTGTTACTCAACGCGGGTTGCCAGAACAAAGAGGTTGATCCGGGAGCAACGCTCAAAAATGATCTGCTCAAAAAAACGACAGGTCCGGCTGTTGTAGGCGACCGTATTGAATTTGCTTACGCCATCGGTACGCTCGATGGCGACCTGAAAGATGTACGTGCCGAAGCGTCTATTACTGGAGGAAAAGGCACAGGGTTTAGCGGTTTTTCCTGGTATACGGATCGAAGTACGGGTGTCGATAAACCCGTGCAGACAGCCGCCGATACCGTCACCAACGGAGCCGTATCGACCGCAACGATCATCGATGTCAGTAAAAACAAAGCCGTTACGCTGCGCTACTACTATTACCCATCTGAAGAGGGTAAGGGCAAAGATGTTTCGTTCCGATTTAGCGGTACTTCGTCTACCGGCAAAGAGGTTGCGATTCAATCACCGGCTTATCGGATCAGTCGCATGAGCATGAAACGGTCGCTGGTGCTCACTGATGGAGCGAAAGCTTATGTGTCGCTCGCCGATATGGCGGTTTATTCGAAAGCCGAAGTGGAGCAGAACAATCTGGCCAGCAAAATCGACTTTGTCTATATTTACCGGCCAACGCTTGGTAGTGGCAACTTTGCGTTTGGTCACGCCTTGGTTGCGCCCTCTAATGCCGATTACCTCAAAGACGTTTCGCTGCCAGCCGGGCTTCCTAAAACACGCACTGCCATCGACAAACGGGTAGATGTAAAAGATGCACAGCTTCGGAATACAGCCGGTTTTGATGTGTACATCGACGATGTTGATCTGGAACAAACCACGTTCCCCAGCGCGGCAGATTATGCCTATGGTCTAGCTGTGGATCAGGGTGCATTCGTTAAAACCGCCGATGGGACCTATGTGGCATATGTGTACGTAAACGCGGTCAATAATACGACGAAAAGTATGACAATCAGTATCAAACAGATCAAGCTAAAGTAAGCCGTTCCTGTATTTTACCGAATGGTTTGCCATTCGGTAAAATCGTTTTTAACCCCCTTTACCTGCGAAGCCCCGTGAATAAATTTATAGTATACGGCTTTATTTTTCTTCTTGTTTCAGCTATTGATTCAGTTGCTCAGTCGCTCTCCAAACCGACTACCTTTCTCCTGAATGCGGATTTTTTACGGACCAATAAAGAAAAAATTAAAGCGGGCGATCAGACGTTGATGCAGGCAGCCAAAAGGTTGATTGCCGATGCGGATAAAACACTGAAACATGATACTTATACCGTAACGGCTAAAAGTAAAACCCCGCCCAGTGGCGATAAACACGACTATATGAGTGTGGGGCCGTATTGGTGGCCCGATTCGACCAAGCCCAATGGCTTGCCTTACATTCGGAAAGACGGGCAGGTTAATCCAGATCGGTTTGCCATTAATGACGCCACTTATTTGAAGAACTTATGCGACGATGTTGAGCTGTTGGCCGTGGCTTATTATTTCTCCGATGACGAGAAATACGCCCGCCGTGCCGCCGAATTATTGCGCGTCTGGTTTCTGAATCCAGCAACCAGAATGAACCCGAATCTGAATTACGGGCAGGCGATTCCGGGCATCACCGATGGCCGGGGCATTGGTCTCATTGACAGTCGGGCCTTTGCGAAGCTGGCTGATGCCGTTCAATTGCTGCGCGGATCATCGGTTTGGACATCGGGCGATCACGCAGCTTTACAGAATTGGTTTCGGCAGTTCCTGGACTGGATGCTGACGAGCCCGATCGGGAAAGACGAAGAAGATGAGCACAACAATCATGGTACTTACTACGACTTCCAGTCGATTGGCCTGGCTCTTTTTACGGACAACAAAACCCTGGCCCGCCAGATTATCGAGCAAAAGACCATGAAACGAATTGAGAGTCAGCTAAAGGCCGATGGCAGCCAACCGCATGAGTTGGCCCGTACTCTTTCCTGGAATTACTCGGTGATGAATTTACAGGGCTTTTTCGGGATTGCCCTTTTGGCAGAAAACGTGCAGATTGACCTATGGAACTACGAAACAGCAACCGGGAAAAGCCTAAAAAAGGCGTTTCTATGGCTGCTCCCCTACGCCGAAGGAAAAAAAAACTGGGACCATCAGCAAATCAAAGCCATCCATACGGAGGAATTTCAGCCGTTGGCGACCGTTGCTTCGGCCAAGTATAAAATTGCAGAACCCGCCTTTTCATCAGGTCATCAACAGAAAGAAAACAGCCTTTTTATCCTAACAAAGTCCCTGTTCTAAGCCGTTGTTTTTCCCTTTTACTCTTCCCATGAAGTCATTTTTGCTGCTGGTTGCTGCCCTGTTCAGTCTCTCATCCTACGCCCAAAATCAGGATTTGCTGAGTGGAAAATTTCCGCCCGGTGAATTAAAAAAGGTACTGATTCCACAGGCTCAATGGGCACCTTTCCCCAAACGAGACGACCGCGCCGGGTGGGCAAAAGCCGATCAGAATCTGATGAAGGCGTACCTGAAAAAGGCAGAGTCGTATCTCAACTATCAATGGCCATACATCCCGGCAACAAAATCGCTACTCATCGAACGGACAGGTGACCGTGATCAGTTTCAGGCTGTGAGTTTCGAGAAACGGGAAGTGCTGGGAACCTTATTGCTGGCCGAAATTTATGAGAATAAGGGCCGATTTGTTGATCCCATTATCGACGGTGTATGGTCTATTTGTGAAGAGTCATTCTGGGGTGTACCTGCTCACCTGCCAAAATCGAAAGAGTATGCCGGTCTAATGGACGTATCGAAACCCTTTGTCGATTTATTTGCCGCTGAAACCGCTACTTATCTGGCCTGGGTCGATTATTATCTGGGAGATAAACTGGATGCCGTGTCCCCCCAGATCCGGAAACGGATTTACAACGAAACCAACGACCGGATTTTTGAACCGCTGATGACGAAACCACACGGCTGGATGACCAAAACAGCCAATGGGCGGGCACCTAACAACTGGAACCCCTGGATTTGCTCCAATTGGCTCAATGCAACGCTGCTTCTCGAAAAAGACGATGAGAAACGAACCGCATCGGTCGCCAAATTGCTGGACGTGCTGGACGAGTTTCTGAACCCATATCCGCAGGACGGTGGCTGCGACGAAGGCCCCAGCTATTGGGGGGCCGCAGCGGCATCTTTGTACGACAATATTGCCATGCTGAATCTGGCAAGTAACAATGCCTTTCAGTACGTCTATGCCGATGAGAAATTTCGCAACATGGGCCGGTTCATCTACCGCGCCCAGATCAGCGAGAAATACTTTCTGAACTTTGCCGACGCAGATCCGCAACCCGGCATGGCAGCTACCATGATTTACCGTTACGGCAAAGCGATCAATGATCCCGACATGATGAAATTCGGTGCCTTTTACCGCCAGCCTGAAGATGGCACCATTGGCAAATTTCATTACTTCAGGCACTTTTATTCGCTGTTCATGCAGGATGAATACCAGAAAGCTCCGCAGGGTTTACCGCTTCCCAAAAATGTCTGGTTACCAGACCTTCAGGTATTTGCCGCCCGCGATCAGGAAGGAACCACCAAAGGATTTTATGTAGCTGCCAAAGGAGGACACAATGATGAAAGCCACAACCATAACGATATTGGCAATTATGTAATCTACTACGATGGCCAACCGCTTCTGATTGACGTTGGGCGCGGCACCTACACGGCCAAAACATTCAGTAATAAGCGCTACGATATCTGGTACAACTGTTCAGACTACCATAATCTGCCGACGATAAACGGCCAGAATCAGCCCCCCGGCATGTCGTTTAAAGCGTCGAATGTTACCTATAAAGCTGACAATGCAACTACCCAGTTTGCTGTCGATATTTCACGGGCCTACCCGAAAGAAGCGGGCGTAAACAGCTGGCAGCGAACCATTCGGCTGAATCGGGGCAAAAACGTTCAGATCGATGATGTAATCAGCCTGCAAACGGCCAATTCGCTAACGCAACACCTGATGACCGCCTATCCCGCTGAAGTGGGCAAACCCGGCGAGCTGATCATTCATTACAATCCCAAAGGTGGGCAGCCCAAAAATTTTGTGGTCAAGTACAACCCCAAACAGATGCAGCCGTCGGTCGAAAAAGTAAAACTGGACGCCCCTGAAGATCGAGGTATTATTACCAAATGGGGTGATACGATTTACCGGATCAATTTCACCGTTCTCACCCCTAAAACGTCGGATAAACTGAATTTTGTTGTTGCGAGTGAATAAGCTCGTATAAAGACAAGGCAAATCAGCCCTATTTCGTCTCCGGTTTCACGATTCGGTCGGCCAGATCGAGTTTCAGCGATTTGATGTTAGCCAGCACCAATTCCGCTATTTTTCGGGCCCCGAGTTCGTTGAAATGTGTGTTATCTTCTTTCCCTTCTGGGTAGTTGGGATGTTCACCCGGCGCAAGCTGGTTGAAAAAAAGGCGGGAATTTTCGACGCCAGCCCGCTGGTAGAGGTCCTGGCCCTGTTTATCTAAGTCAATCATTGGAGTTTTGTACTCGGTTGCCACTGCCCGCACGATTCCGGAATAAACTGCGTGCGTATCAACTATCTTTCCGGCCGCATCGAACTGTCGGCGGGCAACGGGCGTGATAAGTATGGGGGTTGCTTTTTTGGTTCGGGTTTCGGTAATAAAGCGGATCAGGTTTGATCGAAACTCATTCTCGGCTGTATAGCTTTTCTTGGTTTTAACCTCGTCGTTGTGTCCAAACTGGATGAAGACATAATCGCCTTCCTTTAGTCCATCGGCCACGGGTTGCCAGCGATTTTCTTCGATGAAGGTCCGTGTGCTCCGCCCGTTCTGCGCCCGGTTATCTACGGTCACGCTCTCGTCGAAAAAATGGGTAAATGGCATACCCCAGCCTGTTTCGGGATAGTACTTCACCTGCTTTATCGACATCGTGGAATCGCCAATGAGGTATACGGTAATCTTATTCGCTGGCGGAGCGAAGGCCAGTAAAACTGACAGGGTAAATAAACAGACGCTTTTCAAAAAAAATGGCTGGCTCATGGTGATTCAACGTCTTGGTACACGTTCGGAAAGTTGGCTTAGAACCTATTTTGTCAGTTTTCTATCCGGTTTCCAATGGTCATCGCCGGCCAGAATCGTTTCAGTTGTATATGATTTCACTTCATCTTTAGTTAGCTGCCGTGACCAATCGACTCGGGCCGACGGATTCGCTCCCGGCCCAATCGATTCATATTCGACATAGAGCGTTGTTTTTTCTGCGTTCGGCTTATCCCAATTATGCCAGCCTGCGGGTTGAATGTGCTCGCCAAGCTGGCAACGAATGAAGGCCGTTTTTGCAAAATCGCGCCAGGGACGACCCAGATAAACGCTGGCTTTGGGAGCATCGCTGGTGAGCGTACAATTCAGGAATACAAGACCATACGACTTGCCTTCGGGTGTTGACGCTGCGGTGATGTACGATCCACCGGTTTTGCTAAAAATCGTGCAGTGATCAAACACGGCTGTTGCTGATCCAAAGATAAAATCAATGGTTCCTTCGATGTAGCAATCAAGATAGTATTGACGGCCGTATTGACCCGGCATCCCTGTATACAATGTATCCTGATTGCCCAGAAACCGGCAATTGACAAACACAGCCCGATCGCCGGTAACGAAAGCAGCTACCGCCTGACCAACCTGCCTGCCAGCGGTGTTTTCAAAGGTGAGGTTTTCAGCGCGAAAATCGTCGCCGAAGATGTAAAACGAGCCCGATGTCGACGTTCTTACTTTAGTGCCATCAGGCAAGGTTTTACCCGAATAATCATCGTACGTCAATATTGTCGAGCCTTTCTCTTCACCGATCAGGGTAACCAGGTGCTGAGTCGAATCGAGCGTCAATTTCTCCTTGTAAACGCCTTTTTTGATGTAAATAACGATCCTGCTTTTATTGTTTGCAGGTACCACATTCAAGGCCGACTGCACAGTTCTGTAGTCGCCACTTCCATCCTGAGCAACCGTCATACGCTGTTTCTGGGCAAACGTAATTAAGCTGGAAATAGCCAGACAGAATAACAGACAAACGGTGTGTTTTAGAACCATTATTTTTTAAACTCAACAATCAGAAAAGCAGGATAGTTGACTCACTGTCAGGCCACTAATTCAGTAAGTTACTTACTCCATTTCTTTACCCAATTTGGATAATCGGTAGCCAGCAATTTGGCGGGCCAGGTGCCATACCAGGCGTAGCCAACCCGTCGCTCGTTTTCAATCTCGGCAAGAGCATATTTTTTAATCCCATTCCGACCGCAAAAGAACGGTTTGTTTGTATCGAGATCATAAAATCGGGCCCAGCGGGTTGAACCCGGTTCCTGAACAACAACGACATCTTTACCCTTCGGCTGGCTCGGATCAATAATGATTTTCGTCGCGATATCCGGCAATCTGACCGATTCAAGCCAGGCCATTGCTGCCCGAACGGATTTCCTGATTTGATCCGATGGTTTGTCGATACTCATTAAAAATTCCAGAATACCAACGCTTTCATTGCCACTTAGAGATGGCAACTCAAATGTACGGGCGCCCGTAGGCTGTAAGGTTATACGATCGTGCTGGGCGCACCAGGCAGTCAAGATTCCTTTCTGACTATACTGCGTCTTCAGAATACAGTCGACACCCCGATCGACGGCCTTTTTCGCTTTTGGGACAAGTTGTTTATCGACAACATCGAACGAATTTGTTCCGTCAGCGATGGATTTCATGACCCAAAGCACGTCGATCATAGCATTGTCGTTGTACGTAATCTGCTTGCGGTAACTGCTCGAATCGGGATAGAACTGTGCCCAGCCTCCATTTGTTTTCTGTGCCGTCAGCAGGTAGTTGATTCCTCGTTCGGCTGCTTTCCGATAATTATCGTTTTGGGTTTGCCTGAACGACGCGACCAGGTAATTGATTTCGCGGGTTGTGGATTTATCGTCGATGGTGGCATCGAGGTTATTTTTCTCCGCTATAAGCTGCTGTTTCTGCGTTGAGGTCAGGATACGGTTATAGTTGATGGCATCTCCCCCTGGCTGCGGCCATCCTCCGTTACTTCGCTGATAGTACAGCATCCGCTCCGCTATCGAATCTTTAGGAATTTCGTAAATCGCCGGGATTGTGCTACCTCTGGAAATGGAGCAATTGCCTGAAAAAACAAAACTTAGTAGCGTTCCGGCTAGTAGGACAATTGATTGAAAACTCGATTTTAGGCTCACGTCAAGCAGCGAAAAAGGCAATGCCAAGCTATGGATAACAGACTAAAACTTGGTCGAAGAATTGTAATGAACAATTAATTGATTGACTTTTTTTACGCAATCGTTACCGGGAACGTTATCAAAGCGGTTTTTTAGACGTTCATATACAACTAATTTTAGATGAAGCGCTGGATCAGGATAATCTGATGCCGGTCAAAAAGAAGCCATACACTGACAACAGTTTAGAACTTTTACAGGAATACTAGTTTGTCAATAAACAAACAGACCGGCATGCCGGTCTGTTTGTTTATTGAATCCCTTAAACTTGATTAGGCTTTTTACAAGCGCTTATACGTTGCTATTCAGCTGATGCCAGGAATACATTTCGGTCGCGCAGGAAGGTAGCGATCCAGATAAGTATGATTGGTGTTAGCGCATTTAGTGGCGTGCCATGTGAAAGTTCGGTCGCCAGGGCTCCCGCGAAGTAACAGGACAGCAGAATAAAGCCCAGCTTCATTGTTTTTGGGTACAGAAACAGCGCAGAAAAGCCAATTTCCATAATTCCCAGCATCGTAATATAGGGGCCTACACCCACTTTGGTGAGTGTTTCAACGATCTGAGCCGAGTGTGTTAATTTCATCACGCCACTCAATATCACCATCCCTGCGGCCAGAACCGTTACGACAATGGTGGCAATACGTTTTATTTTTGGATTCATCTCTTCGGACTAGTTAGGTTGTTTTTTCGATGTCAATCGACAGGACAAACGTACGTGAACTAACTATCCATTTAGTAGCAGTATCCCAAAGGATAGCGCTATCTTTTGGGATACTGCATACCCGATTGAATCCTACCTGTTATCTTTATTCAATCAAAAGAGATACCGGAGGTACCCATAAAAAGGCACCTCCATTAACTATATACAACCTATGAATGCAGTCATTGAAGAGGCCGTACCGTATGCATGGGGGCGAAAAAACCCAACTATTGCCGAATGTACACAAAGTTTAAGAGGTGTGCAGGATGCGCTCTATGTACTGAACGGAAAGTGGAAACTACCGATCATCATTGCGTTGAGCCACGGCCCTATGCGCTTCCGGGAGCTACAGCGAACCATTCGCACCGTTACCGCCCGCGTGCTTAGTAAAGAATTGAAGGAGCTGGAAATGAATGAATTCCTCATACGACACGTGTATCCAACAACGCCCGTAACCATCGAATATGAGCTAACCCCTTATAGCGAAACACTGGATAGTGTCATCGAAGCCCTTCGGAATTGGGGGCTCCAGCACCGGGAACGTATTTTAAAGAAAGACCACAGCATAGACGCAAACTTCCCGGAAGCCTGATACTTTCGGGAAGTTGCAACCGCTATTTCAACAAATTAACCAGATTGTCAACCATAACCGGCGAACCAATATATAATGGTGTACGCTGGTGCAGGGCGGATGGTTTGATATCCAGAACCGCCTGCTGACCCGACGAGGCTAAACAGCCAGCCATTTCGGCCAGAAATGCCAGCGGAAACGCTTCGTAAAGCAGACGAAGTTTACCATCCGGATTCTTCTTGGTTGGGGGATATAAATAAATTCCTCCTTTCAGCAGATTGCGGTGAAAATCACCCACCAGCGAGCCAATATAACGAGCCGTATACTTATTACGGCGGCACGTTGTGAGGTAGTCCTGAACACCAAGTTCGTAGTCGTCCAGATTTCCGTCATTGCAGGAATAGATCTGGCCATCAACCGGGCTGTGTATGTCGGGATGAGACAGGATAAATTCGCCCAGCGACGCATCGTACGTGAACCCGTTGGCACTATGCCCCGTGGTATAAACCATAATGGTCGATGAACCATAAAGAATATAGCCAGCCGCTACCTGCCGACGCCCTCCCTGAAGAAAATCTTCCAGTGTTGGTGCTGTACCAATGGGTGTTACGCGCCGATAAATCGAAAAAATAGTACCGATCGACACGTTTACATCGATATTGGATGATCCATCCAGCGGATCGATTGCGACAACATATTTACCGTTGTTGTTACCCGTATAAATAATGTCCTCCTCTTCCTCCGAAATAATTGCGCAGGCTTCACCCCCATTTTTCAGCGCCCTGCTAAAGCGAATGTTGGCGATCATATCGAGCTTCTGCTGACTTTCGCCCTGCACGTTCTGAACGCCCATTCCACCTGTTAAATCGATCAAACCGGCCCGATTAACCTCTCTATGAATAATTTTTCCGGCCAGTGCAATGTCGCGCAGTAACTGCGAGAGTTCACCGGTTGCATACGGGAATGCCGTTTGGCGGTGCATGATGTACCGGTCGAGGGTTACACCAACTGGCAGCGCGAGTGGATGTGAGGCTGTTATTTCCATCTGTTGAACGTCCATAAGAGAGAGTTGAAAACTGGTTTGTGGTTTTGTTATTCTGGTACTGACCAATCGAAGAAAGGATACCAATATCTATAAAATCAAACTTAGGCTACTGGCTCCGACTGTTGAGGCTCCAGGTTAACGGGCTGCATTTTTGGGGTAAGCAAGTGCATAACAAGCCACGCAAGCAGGTAGGCTGAGCCACAAATCAGGAAAATAATTCCGTATCCACTTTGTAAATCGCCTGCTTTCTTGTAGCTATCCAGAACACGTCCAACAATTTCAGGGAATATAATACCGCCTACTGAGCCGGCCATACTTCCGATACCAACTACTGAGCTAACGGTTCGTTTGGGAAACATATCGGAGGCCGTCGTAAAGATATTGGCGCTCCAGGCCTGGTGTGCTGCCCCAGCCAGACCAATCAGCGCCACTGCTGTCCAGATGCCCGGCCCAAACCGAACCGCGATAACCGGAACGACCAGCAGCGCGAAAATGAACATTGCCGTTTTACGGGCTCTCCACACACTCCAGCCCCGCCCAATCAGCCACGATGACAGATAGCCACCGCCAATGCTGCCGATACTGACTAGTGTGTACAAGACAGCCAGGTATAAATTTGGCTTCTTGGTATCCAGATTAAACGTCGTTGAAAAATAATCCTGAAGCCAGAACAGAAAAAACCACCAGATAGGATCAGTAAGCATCTTCCCGAAAACGAACGCCCAGGTTTGCCGAAAACTCAGCAGTTTACCCCACGAAACGGGCTTTCCGTGATCAGCGGTCTCGTCGGGCGTCGTTTCATTATCGCTGTGAATGTAATCAAACTCAGCCTTCGACAGTTTCGCCTGTTTCGCGGGTATTTCATACCCAATATACCAGAAAATCAGCCAGATGAACCCAACCGCTCCTGTGGCGAGGAATGCCATCTGCCAGCCATAAATTCCCAGAATCCAGGGGACCACAACGGGTGCAATGACGGCTCCAATATTCGCTCCTGAGTTAAAAATACCCGTAGCCAGTGCGCGTTCTCTTTTAGGAAACCACTCAGCCACGGTTTTGATAGCCGCCGGGAAGTTTCCGGCCTCACCCAGTCCCAGGCCGATCCGGGCCAGAATAAAACCAAACGTACTGGTTGCCAGCGCATGTGCCATAGCGGCTATGCTCCAGAAAACAATGGCAATCGTGTAGCCCGTTTTGGTGCCAATCCGGTCAATAACCCGCCCAAACAGCAGCAACCCAATGGCATAAGCTGCCGAGAATACCTGTACAATTCGACTGTAATCGATCTCCGACCAGTTGAACTCCTTTTCCAGAGTGGGTTTAAGCAAGCCTACCACCTGCCGGTCGAGGTAGTTAATCGTCGTCGCAAAAAACAACAACGCAACAATAGTCCAGCGATAATTTCCTATGGATTTAGTCATACAGGTTGCGGAATAAAGGGAGAGATCGTTTGAACAAGAGCAGCCACGCGTTCACGCAGGAATTCGGGTTCGGCACTTTTGCCCGAAAATAATTGTGACCCAATACCAACGGCCGTAACGCCCGCCCGAAACCAGGTTGTCAGGCTGTCGATCGTCGGCTCAACGCCACCCGTAACCATCAATTTCAAACCCGGCATCGGCCCTTTAATGGCTTTGATAAAATCGGGACCAACTACATTTCCCGGAAAAACTTTCACCAGACTGGCACCCAGTAAGGTAGCCTGGTAAATTTCGTTCAGCGTTGACCCGGCAGGCACCCAGGGAATACCCCGCTCCCGGCATGCATCGCCCACAGCGGCCGTTGTAACTGGCTGCACCACAAAATCGGCTCCTGCGTCAATAAATTGGATGGCCTCTGCGGGTGTCAGTATCGTACCGATACCCATTGCCATTCCAGGGCACTGTTCCCGTACATAACTTACTAATTGCGTAAAGACTGGCAATGCTTTGTCGCCCCGATTTGTGAACTCAAACACGCGCAAACCACCATCGTAGCAGGCTTGTACAATCGCCTTGGCATGGTCGACATCCGCATGGTAAAACACCGGAACAATAGGATGCTGTATAACCAGATCAAGAATTTTTTCGGGGGAGAAAACCGGCATAATAACCTTGTGTTAAAATGATTAAGAGAGTTGGCGTTAAGTTTTTGGATTTGTCGATTACGGTTAGACGTATTAGTCAACAAAAAATAACAAATCAAAGACTAATTAATAAATACTAACCGAATGAATCCGTTTTTTTACGTCTTCTACTGTCTGCCCTGTCGCATCGCCCATTTCCTGCAATTTCCCAAAAGCAGCCTCAGCCGCGAAATTGACAATATCCTGCGGGGAATGTCGATTGTAGAGTCCATAAATCAAGCCAGCCATGAAGCAGTCGCCACTACCTACCCGATCCACGACCGAATCGGTCAATAGCTCGGGCGAAACATATTGCTGACCATCTACAAACAAGGTGGTGTAATAACGCAACCCGGTTGGTTGTTTATCAAACCGGAACGTATTCGCAACGACTTTGCAGCGTGGGAAACGTTTCATAATGGCCTCTGAAGTAACCTGCGCATGACTGATATAATCGGCCTGCTGGCCACCTTCCAGGCCACACTCATCAACAGGAATGCCCAGCAACGTGTTGGCCGCCCAGATATTTCCCATCACCACATCGCAATACGCAACCAGATCAGGCATGATTTCGGTTGGAGCAACCCCATATTGCCAGAGCCGCGCCCGGTAATTCAGATCGATCGAAACAGTAATTCCTTTGGCCGAGGCTGTAGCCATCAGTTCCCGGCAAGCCTCCGCTACAGACGCGTTCAACGCGGGACTGATCGCGCTAACGTGTAACCAGCTTGTATTTTGCAGCACTTCGTCCCAGTCAACGTTGCCGGCTGTCAATTCTGAAAATGAAGAATGGGCCCGATCATAAATTACGCCCGCATTTTTAAGATCAGTACCTTGGGGTAGAAAATAACTACCCACTCGCTGCCCAAACCGAACGATCCCCGATGGATCGATGCCTTTGCCGACAATATAGTCCGTTATGTCATTGGCCAGCGAATTTTCGGGAAGAACCGTGCTGTACTTCACCGGAACATCCCAGTTAGCCAACGCTGTTGCTACGTTCAGCTCCGCTCCGCCCACATAAACGGGCATTGACGTCTGTCGAATCCATTCACCATTGGATACCGGCGAAAACCGCAATAACAACTCACCAAAACAGCAGACTTTTGTCATAGAATATAGTTTCGCTTTTTGTCATCACGGTCATGACGACAGCAAAAACCGTTATGTGATTTCTGAACAATTTCTCAGGCCTTTCGTAAAAGCTATGTAGCTGTTTACGAAAGGCCTGCTTCTTTTAAGCAACTCTTAAACAGCGAACGAAGCTGGCTCGTGGCTGAAGCCAAAATAGGTTTTGGCATTACCGTAGCAGATATTCTGAACGACTTGTCCCATCCAGGCCATGTCGTCAGGTAGTTCCCCATTTTCGATGTCATTGCCGAACAGGTTGCATAAAATCCGGCGGAAATATTCATGTCGCGGATACGACAGAAAACTCCGCGAATCAGTCAGCATACCCACAAAACGGCTCAGTAAACCCATGTTTGAAAGAGTATTGATCTGCCGCTCCATACCCTCTTTCTGATCTAAAAACCACCAGCCTGAACCGAACTGAATCTTACCCGCTACTGACCCGTCGTTAAAATTTCCGATCATGGTAGCCATCAGTTCGTTGTCGGCCGGATTCAGGTTGTACAAAATCGTTTTAGCCAGTTTATCGGTCGTATCGAGCCGATCGAGGAATCGGGCCAGCGCACGAGCCTGCGTGAAATCGCCAATGCTATCCCAGCCCGTATCGGGGCCGAGTTGTTGCAACATGCGTGTGTTATTGTTGCGAAGTGCGCCTAAGTGAAACTGCTGAGTCCAGCCTTTTTCCCAGTCCATTTCGGCTAAATTTACCAACATAGCCGATTTGAACACCAGAACTTCAGAATCGGTAAGTGATTTGCCCGAACGTATCTTGTCGAAACTAGCCCGAACATCAGACTCCAGATAGTTTTCGGCATATACCTGCTCCAGCCCGTGGTCTGATAGTTTACACCCCATTTCAGCAAAGTAATCGTGACGCTGGCGAAGAGCCTCCAGAAAATCGCTGAAGTTCGTAATAGCGATGTTACTGGCCGCTTCCAGCCGGGCAACATAAAGGTTAAACGACCTCGCATCCTCAACAGCCATTGCCTTATCGGCCCGAAACGTTGGCAGGACACTTACGCCAAAGTCCGTTCCAACCACCCGCTCATCGAGCAGCTTTTGATGATGTTCGAGCGAATCTACCGGATCGTCGGTTGTACAAACGGTTTCGACATTCATTCGCTGTAACAGACTCCTGACCGAATAATCGGGTGACTGTAATTTCTCAGTACAGGCCTCATAAATACGCCGGGCACTCTGTCCGTTAAGTGTTTCAGTAATGCCGAAATACCGCTGTAGTTCCAGGTGCGTCCAGTGATAGAGTGGGTTCCGAACCGTAAACGGTACAGTTTCGGCCCATTTCTGAAACTTATCATAATCTGACTGATTTCCCGTGCAGAAGCTTTCATCGACACCGTTCGTGCGCATCGCCCGCCACTTGTAATGATCACCATAGAGCCAGATTTGCGTCAGGTTCTCAAACTGGCGATTCCCGGCTATCTGATCTGGGGGCAGATGGCAATGATAGTCGATGATTGGCATTGGCTTGGCAAACTCATGATAAAGTTGCCGGGCCGTTTCAGTTTGTAATAAAAAATCGTCGTTTAGAAAGGGCTTTTTCATAGTTAAGAGTGAAAGAGTAAATGGCGAAAGAGCGAAAAGCTGAATTGAGGGGCAGAGCCTATACTCATTTATACTTTCGCTCGAACGCTTTGATTTCACATTTTATAAAGAAACGCCCCGTTTCCAGGGGATAAAATCGTCTTGTCCGTGACGGACAGCAGCCACTTCGACTTCGCCACTGGCCACCCGGATAATCTGCTCCAGCAGTCGTTCGCCCGCCTGTTGAATCGTTTCGTTGCCGTCAATAACCGTTCCGGTGTTGACATCGATAATGTCGGGCATTCGATTGGCCAGAACCGTATTGCTGGCAATTTTAATAACAGGCGCAATCGGATTGCCAGTTGGCGTTCCCAGACCCGTTGTGAACAGCACAACCGTAGCGCCCGACCCTACCTCAGCAGTTGTCGATTCAACATCGTTGCCGGGTGTACAAAGCAGATTCAGGCCAGGTTTGGTTACGAGCTCGGGGTAATCGAGCACGGCAACTACCGGCGATGACCCTCCTTTTTTGGAGGCTCCGGCCGACTTCATGGCATCGGTGATCAGGCCATCGCGGATGTTTCCGGGTGACGGATTCATGTCAAAGCCCGACCCGGCTTCCTGTGCCCGTTGGGCATAAGTGCTCATCAGTTCCCGGAACCGGCCGGCCGTTTCAGCATCCTCACAGCGGTCGCAAAGTTCCTGCTCTACCCCGCAGAGTTCCGGGAACTCCGATAGAATGACTGTTCCACCAAGGGCAACGACCAGATCAGAGGCATGTCCCACCGCAGGATTGGCCGAAATTCCCGAAAATCCGTCGGAGCCACCACATTCAAGCCCGATGCTCAGTTTGCTGAGCGGAGCAGGTTGCCGGACACAGGCATTCGCCTGCATCAGTCCTGCAAAGGTCTGCCGCAGCGCCTGGCTGATCAGCGATTCTTCAGTACCAATTGTCTGCTGTTCGAGCACAAATAATGGTTTATCGAACTGCGGACTTCGCTTCTGAATTTCTTCCTGTAACATGGCCACCTGCGCATTCTGGCAACCCAGACTCAGCACGGTAGCACCCGCAACGTTGGGGTGGGTAATGTAGCCTGCCAGCAATCCGCATAGTGCCTGTGCGTCCTGTCGGGTTCCTCCGCAGCCTCCTTCGTGCGAAAGAAATTTTACACCATCAATATTCGGAAACAACCGTAACTGATTGCGTTTGAGCCCATCAAAGGATTGTTCAGCTCCCTGCAAATCAGCCTGCAATACTTCTTCAACCGTATGACCGGCCTGTACCAAAGCCATCAGCTCCTGCGTTTGTCGCTGGTACGTATGCCGTCGTGAATAGCCCAGGTCATTGATAAGAGCCTCTTCCAGCACTTGAATGTTGCGATTTTCGCAAAATACGAGTGGCACCACGAGCCAGTAGTTAGCCGTTCCAAAGCGACCATCGGAGCGATGATAGCCCATAAATGTCTGCATCTGCCAACGGTCTACCGTCGGGGGTGTCCACTGATACGTCGAGCCATGCAGGTCGTAGCTGTTCGTGGCATGTTGTACATTAAACGTCGTCAGTCGGCCCCCCATTGGAATCGGCTGTTTGGCCTTTCCGACCAAAACCCCATACATCGTAATAGGATCTCCCGGCGCAAATGCCTGAATCGCCAGTTTATGCTTTGCCGGAATCGCTTCAGTAACAGCCAGGGTCAATGCCTCCCATTGCACAGCCTGACCCGGTCCCAGATCGACCAGAGCAACCAGCACTGAATCGTTCGGGTGTATTTTCAGAACGTTCTGTTTCATTTTAGTATCGCTTCTGGTTGCACCTGACCAAAGTAGGCCGACACCGTTGCCAACACACCCTTATCAAGCATTTGCGTCAGGTGATTGACTACTGCATCAGCAAAGCCAGGTAACTGGCTCAGGTCATGCCCCCAGAGAGTCGTGTTTTGTAATACGGTTTTCGTCAATTCTTCAGGTGTCAGACTGGCCCAGAGCTCAGCAAAATAACCCGCCTGCGCATCATAGATCGGGTACGCTTCGCCATTTCGTTCGCCATACCAGACTTCATCATCCTGGGTAGTGGCCCGCATGAACAACAGATAAGCAGCAAAGCCCAGTGAGATGTAACGAGGAGTTACAGCTAATTTCTGGTAGTAATGGAGCAATGTCGGTACATTCCGCATCTGCATCTTGGCTGAATATTGCATGGTAATAGCCAGCCAACGGTGCTCGATAAACGGATTCCTGAACCGATCCAGCACCTGAAATCCAAATCGTTGTGCGGTTTTCTCATCGACCTGATACGGAATACCTGGAATCAGTTCGGCCAGCATTACATTGCTGACAAAAGCCGACAGGACTTCATCATCCATTGCTTCACGAACGGTATCGAACCCGCTCAGGAAAGCCAGTCCGCAGCTTAAAGTATGTGTGCCATTCAGCAGGCGCAATTTCAGTTCACGGAACAGGTCGATATTCGGCCGGATGATCACGTTCTCGTCGGTCTGATGAAACGATAGCACCTCCTGAACGTGTTCGTCGCCTTCAATTGCCCACAGTTTAAACGCTTCCGAAATGGTCAGCAGGTCATCTTCATAGCCCAATTGCTCGGTCAGGGCATGCTGAGTGGCAGGGTCAGGACGACCGGGTACAATGCGATCAACCAGCGAGTTACAGCAAGTGTTGGCCGTTTCGAGCCAATCTATAAACGCACTTTCCAAACCATTCCGATGCGCTAATTCCAATAGAATTCCTTCCAGTTTGGTGCCGTTTTCCGGAATAAGTTCTGTCGGCACAATGACCAGCCCTTTAGTCAGATCACCATTAAAAGCCTGAAAACGAGCGTACAATACGGCCAGTAGTTTACCGGGAAACGATTCGGGGGGCGACTGGCGGATATCATCCTGAACAAGCTGAATACCTATTTCGGTCGTATTTGAAATCACGACCTGTAAATCAGGGCTAGCGGCAAATTGCAGGATCTCATCCCACGATTGTTTGGCCGACAATACACGGCTAATAGCCGAGCAAACCACATTCTCTTCAACGGTTCGACGATTTTCTACTCCCCGGATGCAAAGCGTATACAGATTATCCTGCCGCGCAAAGGCCGTCATATCTCCTCCATCGGTCGATTTTACGACAACAATTCGCCCGTTAAAAATTCCCTGCCGGTTCGCCTTGTCGATCAGGTAGTCGGGCAGTCCCCGCAACAGCACCCCCGTTCCGAATTGGAGTACCCGTTCCGGAAGTTGTAACAACTCATCAGAAGGAAGGCTGACGTCGGTTTGCGACTGAATACTTGATAGTGATTGTATTGTTAATAAGTCCATATTCTTGAATGACGATACCTCAGCAAGCAATAATTTCCAATAGGGCTTATTACTCTATGAGCAGGTTGAACAAAACAGAAAATTATCTTTTTCGTGGAAATGGCTTAACCGGGAAGATGAAGTGCGCAGCGAATTGTCTGAATAAGATTAAGCAGGATGTTTTTTATATTAAAATTTTAAATGATATTTATTCATGCAAACGTTATCGGGAACGTTGCCGGTTTTTAATTTTCCTTACGCCCAGTTACGGTGTAAGTAGTTGAACCCAGTTTAAAGCTTCTACTAAAGTAGCGACTGATGATCAACTTTTTTTTGTACTTTACCAATAATCACCTTGGACGCGATCACCATAAAGGATATTGCCCGCGCTTTAAATCTTTCGACCTCGACTGTCTCGCGGGCCTTGCGGGATAGTTATGAAATCAACCCGGAGACAAAACGCCTGGTCATTGAATATGCTGAGCGACTTAATTACCGACCGAATCCGATTGCACTCAGTTTAAAGGAGAACCGAAGCCGGGTTATCGGTGTAGTTGTGCCCCAAATTGCCAATAATTTTTTTTCACAGGCCATCAATGGCATCGAAGCAATAGCCTATAATCGGGGCTATCACGTTATCATTTTTCAAAGCCACGAATCCTACGAACGGGAAGTGGCAACAGTGCAGCAGGCGGTCGCCAGAAAAGCGGATGGGCTGCTGATCTCCCTCTCCAGTGGAACTTCCGATTTCTCGTATTTACGGCAATTACAGGAGAAAAAATTGCCTATCGTTTTATTTGATCGTGTATCGAAAGAGATCGATTCTCCCTGTATCACAGCCGATAATTTTGGCGGAGCCTTTGCCGCCACTGAACACCTGATCCAATCGGGTCGTCGACGTATTGCGCATCTGACCATTCCCCCTCATATCTCCATCACTCAGGAACGCCTTGCAGGCTATCGGGCAGCCCTGGAACAATATGATATTCCTTATGACGAGAGTCTGATCCGCTACGCTGGATTCGGTCATAATGAAGTAGAACCGATAGTCGATGATTTGTTAACCCTGTCGCCTGATGCTTTCTTTGCGGCCAGTGACCGCCTGGCAATTGGCTGCCTGTCAGCACTTAAGAAGAGGAATATTTCCATTCCGGAAAGCGTTTCACTGATTGGTTTTACTAACATCTCAGTAGCGGATCTGCTTGCCCCTCCAATGAGTACGGTTGAACAACCTGCTCAGGAAATCGGTCAGGTAGCCGCCGGCCGACTTATCGATTTAATTGAGGGAAAACAGAAAATACCCCAACCCGGCACGATCCGGATTCCAACCAAGCTAATCGTGCGGGCTTCGTCGCAGTTAGAAAGTACGCTCCTTACCTAATCAACAGGAAATTAAACGAGTGAAGCCGGGTCTAAGACCCGGCTTCACTCGTTTAAAATGACTGAAAACCACATTACTTTGCCTGCTTTAATAGCCAGGTAGCCAGATCTTTTCCAGCATTAAAGTTCTCGTATCGGGCTGGTATTTTCCGGCCGTCGGTATATTCATTGTAAAGCCACGGATCGCCCACGGCGAAAACGGTGCCCTTACCCACGTTAGCGACGGCAATTATAACATTATCACCAGCACTCACGACCGGTTTAGCCGGCGCTTTCACACTCAGCGGAGACAATTCTTTGATGTATACCTCTTTGGTGTGTGAAAAAATGGGATTACCCGCTGAGATTTTCACCGAACCCTGTTCGAACTGATCGCCTTTCACCATGTTCACGTTTTTGGGCAGGAACTGCAACCCGAACTGAGCAGCTAACTGATTAAAATGGAGATGTTCGCAATTGGATGTGTCATTGGCCATCAGGACCAAAACCCCACCAGCTTTTACCCAGTCGCTAATGGCTTTACTGTCGGTCTGGCTTACATAATTAGGTTTGGTAGTTTCCTTAGGCGTATCGGGATCAACGATGATGTAGACATCAACGCCCTTTAACGAAGCAGCGGTTGGTGCAGTTGGCACCGATACTGTTTTAGCCCCCAGATCGCGGAAGGTATTCCCCCAGAGCCAGAAACCCGAGTGCTGACGGTCTTCCCAGGTATAGTGGAAAGGCTCCTGTTCTCCAGTAATACCTTTACGAAACTCATGATTGAAGTAGGTATCAACCCCAACGGTTTTACCTTTACCCAGGCCAGCCTCTTCGGCGGTTTCCATTTCAACACTTGCCATAATAAATGGCCCAACACCCTTCAGATCATCCTTACGCAGGGGCTCACTCAGGTAATAGTCATAGCTACCGCTTCGGTACGGATTTCCGCCCAAGCCGCTCACACTCACTGTTTTTTCGAGGTGAATCAGTCCTGCTTCGTCAGTCGAGATGAAATTTTTCAGCATCCCGGCGTAGCCTTTCTTCGCATAAGTCATCATCGATGCGGGCAGATAACCCAGCCGAACACCTTTGGCCAGCCCGTAAACGAACATCGCCGTACCGGATGCTTCCATGTAGTTGCCCTTATCACCCCCGCGATCGGTCACCTGATACCAGCAACCTTCTTTAGGGTCCTGATATTTCACCACAGCGGGCATCAGCCGTTGCAGGATCGTGACTAACTCACCCCGGCGCGGCTGATCGGCCGGAATGTAATCCAGCACATCGACCAACGCCATGACATACCAACCGATAGACCGGCTCCAGAAATTAGGCGACTTCCCGGTTTTGGGGTCGGCCCACTTCTGCTCACGACTTTCATCCCAGCCATGGTACAAGAGCCCCGTTTTTGGGTCATGGGCATGTTGCTCCATCCAGACAAACTGATTGATGATGTCGTTAAAATCCTTCCCATCGCGGCTAAAGAGTCGTGTGTATTCAGCATAGAAAGGCTCGGCCATGTAAAGACCATCGAGCCACATCTGATTGGGATAGATTTTTTTATGCCAGAAACCACCTTCTTTCGTGCGGGGCTGTTCCGCTAGTTGCTTACGTAGCAGGTCGGCAGCTTTGCGGTATTTTTCCTTATCGGGCAGTGTCTGCTGATACAGCAGCAACAACGACCGGCCGGGTGTAACGTAATCAATGTTGAAATGATCCAGGTCATAGGTTCGGATCGTGCCATCGGCATTCACGAAGCGGTCCATATTTTTCTGGATGTAATTGATATAACGGGCGTCGCCGGTACGATACCACAGCAGTTCGTATGACCGCAGTAAAACGCCCATCTCATACTCCCAACGAGCCATTTTAGCTCTTGGGTAAGCAATCGAATCCGGATTTGTAGTCAGCATGGATGCAGCCATTCGCTGTGACCACGGCAGCTGAGTCGATGCGCTCGATTGGGCGATCAGGCTATAGGGCAGTACAAGCAGGCTAAGGAGAATTATTTTTTTCATGGATTCTTATTTCGTAGTCAACGAGTTAATAGGGACGTTGGCGTCAGTTTCTACTGTTTTGCGGGCGTGAGAGGTGTCGGTGTTCAGCAATCGAATATCTTTCGAACGATCGCCAGAAATGTGCAAGAGCAGTTCTGGATTGCCTGAATACTGAATTTTATCGAGCGTTAAATTCCGGCTGTTCTGAATCTGCATAACTGTTTTTGCATTTGTGATCAGTGAGACGTTTTTCAGGCGAATATTTTCGGATTCGATGCAAACAAAGCCTTTCCGGGCTTGTAGAACGGCATTTTCGATCAGGATATCCTTAACGGCCATTTCGGGTAAGCCACGAACAAGAATGGCCGTTTCGGCTCCCTTGCAGATAACATTACGCACCTGAAAGGCCCGGAACTGCGGTGTTGCTTCCGAAAGAGGCTGGGCCGGAATAGCCGGTAATTCGTTCGATTCGCCCTGTTGCGGAACCGGGTCTTTGGCGGCATAATACATATCAAACAGAATGGCCTCGCCAGCAATATCGGTCATGTCGATGCCATCGATAAAAATATTTTCGACGACACCACCACGACCACGGGCGGTTTTGAAACGAAGTCCCACATCAGTACCCATGAAGGTGCAATTCGACACGTACAGATTTCGTACACCGCCCGACATTTCGCTGCCAATGACAAATCCACCATGTGCGTGATACACCCGGCAATTACGAACAAGTATGTTCTCCGTTGGAACGCCCCGTTTACGTCCCTGCTCGTCGCGACCGGATTTGATGCAGATACCATCATCACCCACATCGAAGGTACAATTTTCGACCAGACCATTACGGCACGATTCAAGATCCAGACCGTCGCCATTCTGCGCGTACCACGGATTTTTTACATTGAGATTTCGTAAGGTAATATGCTCACACAAAAGCGGGTGCAGGCACCAGGCCGGAGAATTCTGAAAGGTGACACCCTCCAGCAGGATCCGCTTACAGCGTGTCAGACTTAACATGTTCGGCCGTAGAAAATCTTTAATATCCAGGTAGTTGCCGGGTGCTCCATCTTTTTTTATCGTTGCGGTAGCCCCCTTGAGCGACTGCGCCGACGGGTACCAGGAATCCTGCTTATCATTCACCACCCCACCCGATGCAACGAGTTTTTTCCATTGGTCGGCAGTGAGCTTACTTTTCTTCACCATTCGCCAGACCTCCCCCGCCCCATCCAGAATACCGCTACCCGTAATAGCTATGTTTTCCAGATCGGTACCGGAGATGGGAGCCTGATTTCGGACGGCGTCCTCCCCCTCCCAGGTTGTTTTAACCAATGGGTAGGCATCCCGCTGATTGGTGAATTGCAGCAAGGCTCCGCTGGCAACGTGTAGATTCACGTTGCTTTTCAGGGCAATCGGTCCAGTCAGCCAAAGCCCGCGCGGAACAAGTACCACGCCCCCTCCGCCCCGATTACATTGCTCGATGGCTTTATTAAGAATAGCCGTATTGAGTGTCAATCCATCAGCAACAGCGCCCAGCTTGCTGATGTTGATGGTATCCTTTCGGAAGGTCGGGGTAATAACCGGTGGCAAATCGTAGCCAAAAGCAGCATTCAACGAAACCGGCGGATTCGTTTTGGGACCATCTATGCGATGAACTCCTGCGTCTGGTCGAAAAGTCGCAGCAACCCCCATAAGGGCTAATCCAGTGAGTACTTTCATGATGTCTTTTTCAGGGTCAGTGCATTACGAATTGGTGATCTCATGCCACTTTGGCGATTATCAATCCGGCAATTTCTCCCTAAAGTGACAGCAAATGCAGTACTCTTTCAAGAATGCCTTTACCTTTTTTTACGCAAACGTTCCCGGCAACGTTGTCATCACGCTCCCTAAGCTTCGATTATCCTGCCAAAATAAGAAAAGCTGATTGTTACCAGAACAATCAGCTTTTCTCTCAGGAGCTTTCCCTAGTCTATTTTCAAGGACTGATTCCACCCCAAACGCGGCCATTTACCGGCTTGTCATCAGACTTTTATTCTGCTACAAATTTCCCTTTTTCATTTCTTTCACGGCATGATCAGCGGCACGTGCAGTAATGGCCATAAAGGTCAGCGATGGGTTTTGTGTAGAGGTCGATGTCATGCAGGCCCCATCCGTTACAAAAACGTTTTTGCAGGTATGGAGCTGATTCCACTTGTTGAGCAGCGACGTTTTAGGGTCTTTCCCCATCCGGACACCGCCCATTTCGTGAATATCGAGTCCGGGTGCTTTATCGGGTTTGTCGTGGGTCTGGATGTTCATAAAGCCTGCCACCGTTAGCATTTCAGTCATTTGCTCGTGAAAATCCTTGATCATCTTTTCGTCATTATCGTCGTAAGCGACCGAAATCCGTAACTGTGGAATACCCCAGGCATCTGTCAGAGCGGGATCGAGCGCTACGTAATTGGTTTCTTTCGGAATGGTTTCGCCCATCATATGCGAGCCTACGCGCCAGTTGCCGTATTTTGTTTCCATCAAGCTCGTTTTCAGGCTTTCACCCATGCCAGCGGTGTCGACATTCATCACACGATTTGCTCCAAATCCGGCGGCATATCCCCGTAGAAAGTCGGTTTCCTGTTTGAAAACGTTCCGGAAACGTGGGATGTAGCTGCTGTTGGGCCGAATTCCTTCCGTGATGGAGTCAGTAAACCCTTCGTGTTCTGCCGAAATGGTTGTCCGGAAGTTGTGAAACGCTATATATTTTCCCAGCAAACCATTGTCATTTCCTAATCCGTTCGGGAAACGCGTCGATTTGGAATTCAATAAGATCAGGTTGGAGTTCAGACAGGCCGCATTGACAAAAATGATCTTTGCGTAATAGTCTTTCGTTTCTTTCGTATGCGCATCGATAACCCGAACACCAGTAGCCTTATTCTTTTTCTCATCGAAAATAATCGAATGCACTACAGAATCGGTCCTCAGCGTCATCTTGCCCGTTTTTGCAGCCCAGGGTAGCGTCGACGAGTTGCTGCTAAAATAGCCGCCGTATGGGCACCCCCGCTGGCACAATGATCGATTCTGGCACTGCCCCCGACCTTGCTGTAAATGAATGGGTTGCGGCTTTGTCAGGTGAGCACATCGGCCAATAATAACGGGCCGGGTATTGTTGTAATGTTTTGCCATCTGCTCACTGAAATGCTTTTCAACACAGGCCATTTCGTGAGGAGGCAAAAATTCGCCGTCGGGTAGTTGAGGCAGCCCATCTTTGTTACCCGAAATACCAGCAAACCGCTCTACATAGCTATACCAGGGGGCTATATCGGCGTACCGAATGGGCCAGTCAATGGCAAAACCATCGCGGGCAGGACCGTCGAAATCATAATCCGACCAGCGTTGCGTTCCCCGTGCCCACATCAGGGACTTACCGCCAACCTGATAGCCCCGAATCCAGTCGAACGGTTTGTCCTGTACGTAGGGATGCTCGGCATCTTTCACGAAAAAATGAGCGGCATCTTCCCGAAAAGCATAGCATCTGCTGGCAATTGGATTGGCATCCGTAATGGCTTTAGGCATTTGGCCCAGGTGCGCGAACTCCCAGGGCTGCATCATAGTGGTTGGATAATCGGTAACGTGTTTTACATCACGACCGCGCTCCAGCACCAGTGTGCGCAGACCTTTGCCCGTTAATTCTTTGGCCGCCCAGCCACCGCTAATTCCCGATCCAACAACAATGGCATCGAATGTGCGCTCTTTGACGGAGTCTATATTGAGAAAAGACATGATTCTTTGTTAAAAATGATTTAAAATAAACTCACTTGTCAAACCCGTAGGTTCCTACTTTATTACAGACACACAGCCATGATAAAATCCCGGAGCCATGTTGTATTTCAACTGGTTAACCATGAAATACTCTGAATTTCTATAGCCCTGAATCGTGAGGTTCTTAATCAATTCAACAAATTGTTTAGCCGCCGGGTCCGATGCATTTACCATTTGAGTTAACACCTCTAGCCGTTGTGGTGTATCGCAGGCGGTGAATGCCTTCGTGTAAGCTTGCTGAGCCGTCTGATCGACCAGCACCAGCCCTTGTTTGAGCGCATTCTGGGCTGGTTCGCCATAGCAATCCTGAATCATGCGCATCGCAAACTGATGCACCTTAAGCGATTTAGCCCCAGGCGTGTTCGTTTCCGGAATGATCGTTTCTACGAGTTCGCCCAGTAAATCTTCATCACTGGCGGGCAAAAAAGAAACGGCCCCAATCGACTCCGGTGTCCAGTTTGAGGCCCAGGCAGGAAGACTTATTAGCCCTCCAAATGCCACGGCTACCTGTTTTATGGCAGAACGTCGTTGCATACTTGCGGTAAGAGTTAAGTACATTTAGTTGTTAGTAGATTCTGATCAGCATACGTTATTTCGTACGTACAAATGGTGCAGATTAGCTCCTCAACATTTATTTGTTCGATAACGCACGACCAGTCAGACAAAATAAGGTCAACAAGAACTAAAAATAAATCAAAATAAGAAAAAGCGTTGGCCAATAATTTCTAATTATCCAGCCAGTAAATTCATAAGAAATGGATTTTATATAAACTTTTTTCAAAACACGACCTGAAAATATAATCTCCTAAAGAACAATAGTTTAACTAGACATAAGCCGTAATTAATTTAGTATTTTCGTCTAAATTTACTATTGTCATAAAAGACATATTTTCAATTGAATAACCTTTCTGAACAAGCAATCAACCAATTTTGTAGCTATAACGAATACATACCTGCCTATCATTATGGCGAAGAACAATAAAGCTGTACAAAAAGGCCCCGATGTTATTTTAATCGGTGCCGGTATCATGAGTGCCACATTGGGCGTATTGTTGAAAGAATTGCAGCCCGACATAACCATCGAAATTTACGAACGGCTCGATAGCGCAGCCGCCGAAAGTTCCGATGCCTGGAACAATGCAGGCACTGGCCATTCGGCCTTTTGCGAATTGAATTATACGCCCGAAAAAGAAGACGGTACGGTCGAATCGGCCAAAGCGGTTAAGATTGCCGAATCGTTTGAGCAGTCGAAGCAGTTCTGGGCCTACCTCGTTCAGAACGGGTTTCTTAGCGATGCGCCTAACTTCATTCGCTCTATCCCTCACATGAGTTTTGTCTGGGGGAATGAGAATGTGAACTATCTGCGTAAACGCTACGACGCGCTTCAGAAAAATTATCTCTTCCACGGCATGCAATACTCCGAAGATCGGGCGCAACTCGCCGACTGGATGCCGCTTGTCATGGAAGATCGCGATCCGGATCAGCCAGTTGCGGCTACGCGCATGGAAATCGGTACGGATGTAAACTTCGGTGCACTGACACGGGCCATGTTTCGGCGTCTGTATGACATGCCAGGCGTCCGCTTATATTTTGCCCACGAGGTTCGCGACCTGTGGCGTTCCAAATCGCTTGGCGGATGGAAAATCCGGGTAGAAAATGTGACGACCAATCAGGTTCGCGACGTACAGACCCAGTTTATATTCATCGGTGCCGGGGGTGGCTCTTTACGGCTGCTCGAAAAATCAGACATTCCCGAAAGTCGTGGATTTGGCGGCTTCCCGGTAAGTGGTCAGTGGCTAAAATGCGTCAACCCTGATGTTATTTCCAGGCATCAGGCCAAAGTCTACGGAAAAGCTTCCGTGGGTGCTCCTCCCATGTCGGTACCTCACCTGGACACGCGCATGATTGAGGGCAATCAGGAGCTTCTGTTTGGCCCCTATGCAGGTTTTTCGACCAAGTTCCTGAAAAGTGGCTCCTACATGGATTTACCGAAATCCATTCAATTGAGCAATATGGCGCCCATGCTGATGGCGGGTATGCACAACATTCCGCTGACGAAATACCTGATTCAACAGGTGTTGCAATCGCCTGAGGATCGCCTGGCTGCATTGCGGGAATATTATCCGGATGCTAAAATGGAGGACTGGGAATTAGAGATTGCTGGTCAACGCGTACAGGTGATCAAGAAAGATGAACACGAAGGTGGAGTACTCGAATTTGGCACCGAAGTAGTCAGTGCCGCCGATGGTAGTATTGCCGCTTTGCTGGGTGCCTCACCTGGCGCATCGACCGCCGTTTCGATCATGCTCGACTTGTTAAAACGCTGCTTCCCTGAACAGCTGGCAACCGAAACCTGGCAACAAAAACTGAAAGAAATGATTCCGAGCTATGGTCAGGTGCTGGCTAATAATCCGGAACTGGGCATTGCGCTTCGAAAGCATACAAGCGAAGTGCTGGGCCTGGGGGTGTATGAGTATACCCCAACAGAAAATTAATCAATAAATTTAGTATTCGTTAATCGGATTGGGTTGCGAGGGCGAAGTGGTGCCACGGTTATAAACTGTGGCACCACTTCGCCCTCGCAACCCAATCCTGTTTTTGACGCACACCTAACGGTCACTTACCCGCCAATTGCTCAGCCACATACCGCTTGTATACTTTGCCCACACGCAGCTCTTTTGTTCCAATCCAGAAAGCATCTGGCTCTCTTCTGTCTACCTGAGTTATATGGACAATACACGACCGGCTGATTCGAATAAATTGCCGCTTAGGTAATCGTTCTTCGGCTTCCTTCAGAGTCAGGCGTGTAACATAGGTTTTTGCTTTCGTAATGACTTTCAAATAGTTTTCCAGACTTTCTATATACTGAATAGCTAGGTATGGAATGGCTTCTCGAACACCATCGACCATACAGGAAAAATAGCCAGACTCTTCAGATGCGGGCATTACAGACGCTATAGGTACCTCTTCCGTTTTAGCAGGTGCGCGCAGGTAGCGATAGGTGACAAAAACGCCCAGACCCGTAATCGTATATACCCAAAAATTGACCAGGTAAGGGAGCGAGCGGGAGATACTAAACTCAGTACGCAGGATAAAATTCATGTTGAACGAGCCGAGTGCCATTAACAGAAAAAACCAGCCGAAGTAAAGTACTTTTTTATCCTGCAAAAACAGCCGCTCGAACAGAATCCGATTGTGAAAAACAATCCACCCATAGAGCAGCAACAGATACAAATAAGGGGATACTTTAGAAAACCCTGGCCGCCCTTCTATTGCATAAAGGTCAGTAAGATAATGAGCAGCCAGTAATGCCGCCAGCCCCAGGAAGTTGCGAACGACGAAATGATCCAGAAGGCGGGTACGTTTCATATGGGCAAATTACGTCGCAGAATTAATTCAGTCATCAACTACGTGACAAACGGACTTTGTCACAGACAACAGCAGTTGGTCACCAAAGTCTTGCATTGGCAATTTACGCCCTCCAATTTTGACCATACTCCGATCATCACTAAAGCCGTTCGGGTAGTCTTCTGGTATGCAACTGCTTCACAACCTCAATGTCGCCGTACACGTATTATTCGGTACAATTGGTTTACTCATTGGCCTGTTAGCTCTTCTTTATCGAAACCGTCCTCAACGGCATATTCGTTACGGCCGATACTTTCTCTATGCCCTAACCATCGTTGTAGGCACCGCTTTCATGGGTATCCTCTTTTTTCGTTCAAATCCTTTTTTGCTCTTGTTAACATTATTGGGTGGGTACGTCGGTTATTCTGGCTTCCGGACTATTCGGCTCCGGGAACAACCAGCCTCCACTATCGATCTGCTGATTTCAATTGGTGTGTTAATCGCCGGTGGGATCTATTTAGGATCAATGGAACTGGCGGGTGGTAACTGGTCACCATCGGTGGTGTATCCAACCTTATCTGCCTTAGTTCTGGTTGCTGGCTACGACCTGATAAAACGATTATGGCTGTTTAATAAGCTAAAAACATGGTGGCTATACGAACATATTTATAAAATGATATCGGCCTATAGCGCCATTCTTTCTGCCTTTTCAGGTACGGTATTTCCTCAATACAAACCCTATAGCCAGATTTTACCATCAGCCCTTTGCATCAGTGCAATTATTTATTTCATCTGGCAGCAAGTGAGACATAGAAAAAGAGTGTCTGCTGTCAGTAAGGCTTTTGGTAGATCAGCGGCAAATCGTAGCTATAGTTCTAAGAACGTGTTGGGGAATTGAGAAAGGCTGCTAGTCGAGTCAACTTTGTATCGAGCAAGAAATAAATGTATGACCTCTCAGTGGCAACCACTGACCGACTACCAGTGGGCGACACTATCGCCTTTTTTTGATGGCTCCGGCCTTTAGGTTTGTGGTGTGGTAAGATTCTAAGATGTGTTAGCTTACCAAAAGAAATACAGAGCGGGCTCCCTATGGCATACCGGCCAGGCTAACGACCAATGCGGGGCGGCCCGTGCCGGTGGATTCAGGACCCGGCCTGGCGTGGCCCGCTCTGTTACTACTTGCCAAGGTTCGCATAGAAATGAGGGCGTAAGGGCCCAGTAGTAAGGTATCGAACAAAAGGGCAAGGGAATCATCTTCAGTTCTAAACTACAACTTATCATGGACATTCAGTACTTTATTGGTGTTGACATTGCCAAAGGCACTTTAGACTGGTCGGACGGCCGATGCCGCCGTCTTCAATGGAAAAACCGTTGTATTCCAGACCCATTCAGCTAATTCGGTAGTAGGTATTAAAACCGTGCTTCGATTGTTGAAAGGCTTACCTGATTGGAACACCAAACAAGTGATCTTTTGCATGGAACATACCACGCGGTGGCCGCCGGCATTTATAATGCCCATCTTCTAGATTTTCTCCACCGGCTTCAATTGCCTATTTGGCTGGAGGGAAGTTTACAAATCAAGCGAGCAGGTGGTTTACAACGGGGCAAAACCGCCCGGCGGCCCGGCGACACCATTGACGCACAACGGATTGCCGAGTACGCCTTCAGGTTTCGTGACCGAATGCGTTTATGGCAACCCCCTCGCCCTGTTATTCAACAGTTGGCCTTCCTGAGCGCAGCTCGTCAGCGATTAATCCAACGGGGCCGCCCGGCGGTCTATAATCAGTTAGCCAACCCGTTAACAGAACAACAAAATTTCGTTAACCCTTCTTTCCAAAAGCAGCTCATTAAAAGTTGCAGAGCCTCTCTAATGGCTTTGGAGAAGGATCGGAAGGCGGTCGATAAAGCGATTGATCTACTCATTGAAGAGGACCGTCAACTTAAAGAACTTTTTGGCTTACTCACTTCTGTTCCCGGTATTGGCATTGCTACTGCTACCGAGGTAGTGATTGCGACTAATGAATTGAAGACCATCGCTGATCCTAAACAAATGGCCCGTGCGACGTCCGCTGCCATGCGGGAGTTGCGCCCTTTGAATATAAGTCAGGTACTAGTGTCAGAAGTCGGCCTGGCGTTAGCCAGCACGCTCGCAAACGGCTTAAAAGTCTTTTTCACTTAGGTGCTATATCAGCGATTCGAGTCAAAGGTGAATCGAGGGAGTACTATCAACGCAAGGTTGGCGAAGGCAAGAGTAAAATGTCCGTCATCAATGCGGTACGTAACAATCGGACCGCCGAGCGGTTAATTCACCGAGTATATGCCGTAGTAAAACGGGGTGAAAATATGATAAATTTTATACCCTTTCCCTTGCTTAAACCATAGAAATCCACCCGGCTCCAGCGCAAGCGCAACCATGATCTTGGGCAAATGGTAGATGCGATTTTATGGCTGCTACGCACAGGATGTCAGTGGCGCAATCTTCCCCCTGACTGGCCCCATTGGCAGGCCGTTTACTATTACTTCGAGCAGTGGAAAGCCAAGGGCACCTTTGTGCAAATGAATGCTGCCTTAAATCAACTGGATCGACTCAACGCCAATCGCGAAGCCTGCCCCTCGGCACTATGTATTGATTCCCAACCAATTAAGCTAGGGCCACGGATTGACAGCTACCGGGGTACTGACCCACACAAACGTGTCAACGGGTGTCAACAGGCGTCAACGGACCTTCGTCGTTGATACTCAGGGCCGACTCTGGCTTGCGGAGGTAAATGCGGCCAATCAAGCCGATGGTCCGCTCGCTAAACAGCTTATTGTGTCGATACTTTGGCGAGCAGGCGAACGGCTGGAAAAGATTTTTGGCGACCAAGCCTACAATGGGGTCTTTGCGAGTGAACTGGCCAACTGGAGTATCGATGTTGAAAAAGCCTCCCGACCTGAATCAGCGCGTGGTTTTGTGCCGGTGGCAAAACGATGGGTAGTGGAGCGCAGCCTTGATGAAGGTACTAAAATCATTGTCATGTTCACTATTTAGCTTGATTCGGCAATAGATTGTAGCCAATTTCTCTTTAGTTCGCTTATTGCGACGCAATTTGAAGAGAATACGCATTTTTTGCGTATCATTTGTTTATATTTTAATGTGATTAAAAAAAACCCGAAACTAGCACATTAAAATGGGATTATAAACACTAAATCGGCAGGCTAAAATGGTAAAAAGGTGTACCCCAAATTTTACCCTTTTGGTAGAGCAAGAGGGCCAGTGTGTTAGGAGGAAAAAACGAAAAAGCCCGCATATAGCAGGCTTTTTGGACAAATTTACAAGGTTCTTGTGCACTCGTAGGGATTCGAACCCCAAACCTCCTGATCCGTAGTCAGGTGCTCTATCCAATTGAGCTACGAATGCATCGCTATGTGCGGTTCCCGTTGATTGGGAGTGCAAAAGTAGGCAGGAAAATAGGCTTTGTCAAGCTATCTGCCTGAAAAATTTGCTTTACGTTTCATTAGAAAGGCCCCTATCCCTTCCATCGAGTCAGCAGAATGGCCCAGTTCATTTTGATTGTCAGCCTCTTGCTCCAATTGATGATCAAGGTCTGAATAGAGCGATTGATTCAAAACTTTTTTCATTGCGCCTATAGCACGAGTCGGAGCAGTAGCGTAATAGGCGACTATTTCATCAACCGTTTGATCTAAATTGGTGGCGGCTACGGAGCGGCTCACCAAGCCAATTTGGGCGGCTTCAGGTCCGTATACCCGTCGGCCAGTACTACTCAATTCAAACGCACGTTGCGGCCCAATAAGCCGGGGTAGAAAAAAAGTGGAGCCAGCATCAGGCATCAAACCGATATTGACGAATATCTGACTAAAATAAGCCTCGTCGGCACAAATGACAAGGTCGCACGCCAATGCCAGCGAACAGCCTGCTCCCGCTGCAATGCCGTTAACACGACCAATAATTGGCTTTGCCAGATTTCGCATTGCCTTAATCATCGGGTGATAGCCATTCCGTAACGATTCACCCAGATTTAACTGACCACCCGAAGCGGCTGCATTTGCAAAACCTGCTTTCAGGTCGGCACCTGAACAGAACGCCTTGTCGCCCGCGCCAGTTAGCACAACCACGCGAACAGTATCGGCATTGCCAGCCGCTTCAATAGCAACTGTAAGCTCATGAATCAGGTCAGGACTAAGCGCATTATATACCTGTGGTCGATTGAGCGTAATGCGGCAGACACCATCATTACAATCATAAAGCAGATTTTCAAACATGGGTACGGCTATTTTGCTGAATTGGTATGCAAGCATACAGCTTTTAGCAGATTCCACAAAATGAGCGATGCCACAACATTCCGTTATGGCATCGCTCAATTTATACTGTAGTCATTAAATTAACCAGAAGACAGTCATCATACTTATACTGAGTCCCAGGATCAAACCCGCTCCGATCTGGGAGGGCGTATGTGCATTAAGATGGAGCCGTGCACTGGCAACCATACCTGCTAACATAATCAGGGCTGCTAAAACCAGCACTAAGTCGGTTTCTCCGAATTTGGTAATGATGCCCGCCACAATACCAACGACTCCGCCGATACCTACGCTATGCGCACTGATTTGCCAGTAGATACTAATCAATCCAACCAGCAAAATCGAGAGCGTTATTGATCCAAGCAGGATTGCAATTCCAGGAGCTATGCTCGACAGAAGCTGCATTCTAAACGCGAACAGAAAGGTCAGACCCGTATAGACGATGGCCGTTAAAAAATAAGGTAACCGACGGTCATCTAGGGTATCCAGTTGTAACGACCTGACGTAACCGCTCCGAAAAAGGTAGTAGATCAGCAATGAAGGCACTCCAAATGTACCTATAAAAATAAGGATCAGCAGACTAATGCGTAATGTACCCGAAAAAGCGTCGACACCCAGAATAGAAGGAGCCAGATACAGCAAAATGCCGAACAGGAGCGTCGGCATCAGCAACGGGTGAAAAACGATAGAAAGAAAACGGGCCAGACTCGTATTCAATGATGAATTATCGATTATAAATGCGCTTCGAAACAGTCAATAACCACAAAGTTAACGAATGCTATCGTTCATCTTTCATCATTGTATTGTCAGCCCGGTTATAATTCATTACCTGCTATAATTGTTTTCTGAGCCGAGCCACCGGAATATTAAGCTGTTCACGGTATTTGGCCACCGTACGGCGAGCAATGTTATAGCCCCGGTCATTAAGAATCTTTTCGAGCTTATCGTCCGAAAGCGGGTTTAGCTTCGGTTCATTATCGATCAGGTCTTTTAGAATATTTTTTACTTCCCGACTGCTAACGTCTTCGCCTGAATCAGTAGCAATGCCCTCAGAAAAGAAATATTTGAGTGGATAAATTCCGAATTCGGTCTGCACCGATTTACTATTGGCCACACGCGACACCGTCGACACATCCATATCGATCAGCGTGGCAATGTCTTTCAGGATCATCGGCCGAAGCTTCGATTCGTCGCCCGACAGAAAGAAATCATACTGAAAACGCACAATCGCGTTCATCGTCTTAAGCAATGTTTGCTGCCGTTGTTTAATGGCATCGATAAACCATTTGGCCGCGTCGAGCTTTTGCTTAACGAATGAGACGGTTTCTTTAAGCGATTTGTTCTGCTTACTACTCTTATCGTACGTATCGAGCATGTCGGCAAACGAACGGCTGATGCGTAATTCGGGAGCATTCTTGGAATTAAGCGTCAGGTCGAGCTTACCGTTACTATTGGTCAGAATAAAATCGGGGATCAGGTATTGAACGGAACCAGCTTCTCCCTCAACAGAACCAGGTTTAGGATTCAGCTTGATGATAATGTCGATTACCCGTTTCAGAGATTCATCACTGATATTGAGCCGACGCTGGATTTTATCAAAGTGTTTTTTAGAGAACTCCTCGAAGAAATCCTCAATAATCCGCATCGCCAGGATTATATACGGGTCAGATGTGTCTTTGCGCTGCAGTTGCAACAATAAGCATTCCTGTAACGAACGTGCTCCAATACCTGGTGGATCGAAGGTCTGGATTTTCTGAAGCACTTCCTCCAACTCCTCGGTATCAGTGAACACATTCTGCGAGAAAGCAAGGTCATTGACGATTGCCTGCATGGATCGACGTATGTACCCGTCAGCCTCAATACTCCCGATAAGCTGAAGACCAACAACACGCTGGTTTTCTGTCAACTGGAGATATCCAAATTGCTGCATTAATGCATCAAGCAGGCTCGAACTGGTAGCGAGTGGCATATCGCGGTCTTCTTCGCCATAATTGCCGTCGCCCTGCATTTTATACCCCGTGTAATCTTCATTCTGGAGGTAGGTGTCAATATCCAGGTCATCGTTACGATCCTTATAATCGTCGTCAAATTCGTCAGCAAAGGAGTCTTCCTCTTTCTGATCATACTCTTCCTCCATTCCCTCCTCGAGCGCCGGATTGATCTCTAACTCCTCCTCAATGCGCGTGTCGAGCTCGGCCGTGGGGATTTGCAACAGTTTGATAAACTGTATCTGTTGAGGAGACAGTTTCTGTTGAAGCGACTGGGAGAGGCTTAACTTCTGCATGGGTGGTAAATGTAAGCGGTAGAACTAATGAGTCATACGGAGCAATTCTTGGCAAAGTGCCCCGCACAAATATCAGACCAATTTACTCTTTTTTTGTTTGGCGCGAATAAAAATTTTGCAGGAAGTTGTAGAATAGTACCTTCGCGTCATGACCAATAAACTATACGATACCTCTTTAAGCTTACTGACAGACTTATATCAGGTAACCATGGCCTATGGCTACTGGAAATCCGGAACCGCTGAAAAAGAAGCTGTTTTCAACCTATATTTCCGGAAGCATCCCTTTGGAGGAGGGTTCACCGTTGCCTGCGGGCTGACCAACGTAATCGGCTACATCGAACATTTTAGCCTATCAAAAAAAGATCTGCGGTACCTTCAAACCCTGACCGGCAACGACGGTCAGCCGCTTTTCGAAGAAGCATTTCTGGACTATCTGGCCAATCTGAAACTCACCTGCGATATCGAAGCGATTCCGGAGGGAACGGTCGTTTTTCCAAATGAACCACTGGTGCGGGTGCGTGGGCCAATCCTACAGTGTCAGCTGCTCGAAACACCACTTCTGAACCTGATCAATTTCGAATCGCTCATTGCCACAAAAGCGGCCAGACTACGCCTGGTTGCCGAAAATGACACATTGCTTGAGTTTGGCTTACGTCGGGCGCAGGGCGTTGATGGGGGTATGACAGCTTCCCGTGCGGCCTATATTGGCGGTTGCGATGCCACCTCGAATGTGCTGGCGGGTAAGCTCTACGGCATCCCGGTGCGTGGTACACATGCCCACAGTTGGGTCATGTCATTCGAGAATGAAGCGGAAGCCTTCCAAACCTATGCCGATGTTTTACCAAACAATGTAACGCTGCTGGTTGATACTTACGACACTATACAGGGTGTTCATAATGCCATTGAAGCCGGACGGAAATTGAAGAAAAAGGGGCATAAACTGGCCGGAATCCGACTCGACTCGGGCGATCTGGCGTATTTGAGCATAGCAGCCCGTAAACTGCTTGACGAAGCCGGGTTCACCGATACAGCGATTGTTGCCAGTAATGATCTGGACGAAACGATCATCACCAGTTTAAAACAACAAGGCGCTAAAATTGACATATGGGGCGTTGGTACTAAGCTTGTTACGGCTTTTGATCAGCCCGCACTGGGTGGAGTTTATAAATTAGCCGCCTTGCGTCATACCTCATCGGAAAATGCAGAAACGGCTGAGTGGGACTACAAAATGAAATTGTCTGAGCAGGCGATCAAAATTTCGACACCGGGTATTCAGCAGGTACGTCGGTTTCGGAATGAGCAGGGATTTATCGCCGATATGATCTTTGACGAAAGTAAGCCGGAGGCAAATCCTGCAGGCGTTCCCATGACAATGATCGATCCACTCGATTTTACGAAACGACGAAAGTTCGACGCTACGCAGGCGTTCGATGATTTATTAGTGCCGGTTTTTAGAGACGGAACCTGCGTCTATGAAAGTCCTGATATTCATGCAATTCGGGCTCGGGTACAAACCCAGCTTACCAATCTTCATCCGGGTGTAAAGCGATTTGTGAATCCCCATACTTACCCGGTTGGTCTGGAAAGAAACCTGCACGAGCTGAAAACAGCATTGGTCATGAAATTACGAGAGAGAAATGAATAGTGCTCGACCAATTCCAACCTAAAAGGTTTCAAGAACCTTACAGGTTTGGCATCAATCGATCATGATCGGTTAACAATTAGTGCTTTTATCGGTTAATTTTTCTCGATTTCTTAATACGATCGGATTTGTATGTAGTAAAAGATTGTGTTGCTTTACCTCCTCTTTCTCTGAAAAAAAGATGCAACCTATTGAATTAGTAGTATTCGACATGGCTGGCACAACCGTAACCGATCACCACGAGGTTGAGCGGTGTTTTGCACAGGCAGCCGCCGAAACGGGTCTGATCGCTTCAGCCGATCGAATTCTGGCCATGCAGGGACTGTCTAAACGGTATGTATTCAATACGCTTTGGAAAGAACAACTTGGCGAAATGCACCACGATGTACCCAGGCACGTTGATGTATCGTATGCTGCGTTTCAGGGTATTCTGGAAAACCATTATCGTGTAAATGGCGCTACACCAACCGAAGGCTGTCTGGAAACATTCGCTTATCTGCGCGAACGGGGTATTGCCATTGCCCTCACAACGGGATTTTATCGGGTGGTTACGGATATAATTCTGGAAAAACTCGGCTGGCTCGATGGACTCGACAACCGGCATATAGGCACCCCATCCAGCATGATCCAACTGTCAATTGCCAGCGATGAAGTCGAACGCGGACGCCCTTATCCGCTGATGATCGAGCGGGCAATTCAGTGGCTGGATATCAGCAGTCCGAGAGCCGTTGTAAACATCGGCGACACCCCTTCCGACCTGTTGTCGGGGCGGGCATCTGGTGTCGCATTGAATCTGGGCGTTACCAATGGAACTCATTCACAAGAGCAACTCGAAGCATATCCGCATGATCTGTTGATCGGATCGCTTCGCGAATTACCTGCTTTGCTGGATTCTCGTAGAATAACGGTTAATGCATAACGGTGAACCGATGCCGAGGAATAGGGCTAGTGAACCAGCGTGAGTTCTCCTGCCCTTCCTCCCGGCAAACCTTTGTCGTCTCTTTCCATCACTCTTTATCATGGCTACTTACGATCTGATTGTCATCGGCGCGGGTGCGCTGGGAACGTTCCATGCTTATCATGCGGCAAAAGCTGGTCAGCGTGTACTCTTGCTCGAAAAAGATCAGTATCCAATCGGGGCTACGGTTCGCAATTTTGGGCAAGTGGTACCGTCGGGTTTAGCTGGCCGGTGGTTCGATTACGGCCGCCGAAGCCTCGAAATTTACCGTGATATCCAAAATCAGACCGACCTGACCGTACGGGCAAACGGTACGGTTTATATTGCCTCCGATCCCGACGAATGGAAACTGGCCAATGAACTCCACGACCGATACAATCACCTCGGCTACGCTAGTGAATTACTCTCGAAAGCGCATTGTCTGACTAAATACCCGGCGCTACAAGCTGATTATGTGGCTGGAGGATTATATTTCCCGGACGAACTGAGCGTAGAGCCCGAGCAGATGGTCCATCGGCTCATTGCGTTTATCCAGAAGAAATATGGCGTGGATTACCGGTCCGGTTCGGCGGTGATCGATTGCCAGTCGAACTACAGTGGGGCTATTGTATCGCTCACCAACCGGCAGCGGTTTCAGGCTGGGCGCGTTATTATTTGCAGCGGTCACGAAGTTCGGTTGCTGTTTCCGGAAGTGCTGACAGATACCGATCTGGTTGTGAGTAAATTACAAATGCTTCTGGTAAAACCAGTTTCGGGTATAACATTACCCGGAAACATTCTGACGGGTTTGTCGATTCGTCGTTATGAGTCTTTCCAGGCTTGTCCTTCATTTTCAACTATTCCTAAACCCGAACACCTCGCCGAATTACAACGGTGGGGCATCCACATTCTTTTTAAACAAGCCATCGACGGATCGTTCATTGTCGGTGACTCGCACGAATACGCCGATGCCACCAAAGCCGAAGACCTGGGCTATCACACCCAGGACTACATCAACGATCTGATGATAACCGAAGCAAGGCGTATTGTAACCTTCCCGCTAGCTATTGAAAAAACGTGGGCTGGTTTTTATAGCCAGACCAAAGCCGAAATTTTCGAACACGATGTTGATGAAAACATCCGGATCGTGACGGGAATTGGCGGTAAAGGCATGAGTTCGGGAGCTGGTTATGCCGAAGCGAGTATCCGGCAATGGTTGGGTGTAACAGCTTAAGACGTATGATTGACCGGTTGGATTACTATCAGTCAATCATACGTCTTACCTTATCATCCTATCTAAGGAATTGCAGCCTTACTTTCCGGCAACTGCTTTCGGCCACTGATACTGAAATGTATTGTTGATCGGCGAGCCAAAATAATTGACATTCAGATAATTCAGCCGCTTTTTGTGGGCTTCCAGCCGTTGTTTGAAGTCATCGAAATTCTTGCCGTCACTGGGAGTCCAGGCAGTTTCGGCAATGGCAATAAGGCGGGGGAACGTCATGTATTCAACGTATTGCGTCGTGGGCATATACTCTGTCCAGATGTTAGCCTGCACGCCAAGTACGTGCTTCGATTGATCAGCCGTTAGGCTATCGGTTACGGATGGATTAAAACTATATACTTTTTCGAGGGGTAGAAATCCACCAATGGCAATGGGTTGTGTTTTGGCATCAGCCTGGTAGTAATCGAGGTAGCAGTACGTATTCGGTGTCATAATAACATCGTGGTTTTGCCGGGCTGCTGCAACGCCCCCATTTACCCCACGCCAGCTCATCACAGTAGCATTCGGTGAAAGCCCACCCTCCAGAATCTCATCCCAACCTACCATCCGGCGGCCTTTCGAGGTAATGAATTTGTCGATGCGCCGAATGAAATAGCTCTGCAATTCGTGTTCATCTTTCAGGCCTTCTTTCTTCATCAGGTCCTGGCAAAAGCGGCTTTGTTTCCATTGCGTTTTCGGGCATTCGTCTCCGCCAATATGAATATACTGACTTGGGAACAGGTCCATAACTTCCGTCAGTACATCCTGCAAAAACGTAAAGGTTTCTTCACGGGGGAACAGCACCTCGTCATGAACCCCCCATTTGCTACTCACCTGCAGGATTTTATCGGGGTTGCTGCCGAACTCCGGATAAGCCGCAAGTACGGCAACTGAGTGGCCGGGCATTTCGATTTCGGGAACTACGGTTACGTAGCGCGACTGCGCGTATTTAACCACGTCGCGCACTTCATCCTGGGTATAAAATCCACCATAGGGCTTGCCATCATAGGCATTGTCACTATACTTGCCTATCATTGATTTTGGACGTATTGAGCCAATCTGCGTAAGCTTAGGGTACTTTTTGATCTCAATCCGCCAACCCTGATCTTCCGTCAGATGCCAATGAAAGGTATTCATTTTGTGCAGTGCCAGTAGGTCAATGTATTTTTTGATAAACGGAACTGGCATGAAGTTACGCCCGGCATCCAGCATCGATCCACGATAACTATACCGGGGCCGATCGTCAATAACACAGGCTGGCACAGACCAAGTCACGCCCGCAACTTTTGTAGGACTAAAAACAGCCGATGGCATCAATTGCATTAGCGACTGAACCCCATAAAAGAAGCCCTGGGGTTGTTCGGCCGCGATTGTAATGTTCTTAGGCGAAACCATCAATTTATAGCCTTCTGCTCCTAATGAACCTGCTTTTTCAAGCACAAAAGAAATTCCTTTCGACGCTTTACCCGTCGTTATGGTCGGCGTATTGCCACTGGATTTAGCAAGCTGGTCGGCAAGGAGCTGGGCAATCTGACGAACGTTGTCGTTACCAGCCGGAACAGCAATGGCCAGCTTGGCAGGTACCATAAACGAACCACTTTTTTCTTCAAGCCGGGTCGGCTTTGGTAGAATGGCGTACTTCGTCTGGGCAAAAAGTTGCGCAGAAAGCACCATAACAAGTAAACAGGTAAGCAGCGTCTTCATTCAAGTAGAGTTTAGTAGACAGGACTCCTTCTAGACAAGGAGGTTTGAGCCGCTAAAATACAATGAAGCATCTTGCCATAAATGCTTGAATCTGCCAGACTCAGCCAGAAAGCGTCACTGTTACTACCCGCAGACAAGCAGCACCAAGCCTTTAATCTCTCGCCACCCTACAAAATATACATTTGATTATCAATGCGTTAAATCAGCAAACGCACTTGATTCGGAAATTATTGATTGCTGTATTACATCCTGAGTTCGGCTGTGCAATCGTTTGCTTTTTTGCAGAAAAAAACGCGGCTGGACTTCAGAGTCATCCAGCCGCGTTTCGTCAAAATTGTTTCAGGACTTTATGAAAGGCAATGTTAAGAACCTATGTTATAGGAAACTTTCTTTTTTACGTTTAGCGTGTCAAAAACGTCTTTCCGAATAAATGTGCGTTTCAACGATTCAGTCGAGTGTACCAGCACATAACCTGCTTTTTTTAGTTGGCTACAGGACTTCTTAATGCGAAAATGATAAGCTTTATCGGTGGCATTATGTACCTCATCAAACTCCACCAGGATTGCCTTGATATCTAATTTATCCTCAACAATTGTATCAATTACGGTATACTCGGCTCCTTCAATTTCCAGTTTCACTACATCTACGGCAGTATGACCGAGCGTTGCCATTAAATTACTTAGTCGGTCAACGGGTGCTTCGATAAACTCATTTGAGTCTTTGAATAAGTAAACCGAATGCGACACATAATTTTCCTTTTGGGGAGCAAAAAAACGGAGAGTCGTTTTTTGATCCCATACGCCAATCGGTACATAGGTAATGTCGTTTACCTGGTCGACCGTCAGACGATAGGTAAAAGGTGCTTTATTGTGAGGTGGTTTATTATGAATAGTTAGTGACTGGCCGTTTCGAGTATAGTCTTTTACTTTTTGAAAATGATTGATCCCCTCGGGTGTTGGATCAAAAATAAAGATTTGTGCATCAAAAATAGCCTTTAGTTCAGTATCAAATGAAATGTCCTCGCCAGCGCCCACACAATAGCAAATTGATTCACTTGTCAGCAAGTTTTCAGGTAAATAATACCCATGAAATCTTGAGCCAATATGCACCAGATCAGGCAGCGGCTTTACACCTTGCTGGGGGTGAATTCCCATCACTTTCTTGGTAATGTCCAGAATGATTTCCATGAATGGTTGTTTAATAAAAGCTTATATTGGTAGTCTTCCCAAAGTCGAGGCTATTGGCCACTCGTTTCCAGGTATTCACCTTTGACGTTCAGTTCGTTAGATAGTCATTGCTTAGCCTCCCTGAACTGTTGTGATTTAGCTTCCCTAGTTTATCGACACCAATGTATCTATTTTTACCGTTTTGGTGACAATATTTTCCAAAAGCTGCATTTACCTTACGACTGACAGTTGGGTCTGTTCAGTTAATTGGCCTGCTAAGTGTGGCGATTTGGAGAGATTGGGACGGCCTTAATCGGGGCCGTGCAGTTTTGATACTTCTTAAAAGCCCCGATAGGGCTGAAATGGAAAGAAAAATTTTCAGCAATTGAGCCATGAATTTAATAACAAGTAACAGATCAAAATTCGTAAGTGTTGAAAAAGGGCCAGACGATAAATAAGTCGTATGTTCTCTATAGCAGCGATAACACACAATAAGAAAGCAAATTTACGAGCTAATTCTTTTTGAATAATTACAGGATTCGGCGCAGTTTTTACAAAATTCTCTGAATTTCAATGAGATCGAAAAAACTGGAGACAATTTTCAGGCTGTTCAATGCCAATTGGCAAAAAATCAGCCAGCCCGGGCTATTCCTTTTAAACGCAATAAGCACATAAAGAATGTCATCTGGCATTTTAGAACAAATACCCGATTGGACTTACCTATCCAACAAGTTACCGAAGTTCTATTTTTATCACTAATATTGTACATCTATCAAGTGCTACCAGCAATGGGAGCCTTGAAATGGTGTGGATAGAATTGGAAAGGCCCGGCCAGTTGAGTCGGGTCATTTCTTATCAACGTTTCCTGTCCTGAGGCTTTCTATTTACTACATGGTGTACGATCAATAAGTAGAGAAAATTTATCTGCGTTTATCCCAAAACAATCTGTTTATTTTGTTCTTCGCCAGATTGTGGCAAAGGCACAAGTCTTTCCACATTAGCGTTGGCTTTTCAAATCTCCAGCTTATCATAACTACTTTCCCAAAATGAAGACAAGATATTTTGATCTTATATATTGTCTGGAAGGTGTTCGGGCTGGGGTACGCTTCAATACAGAGCAAGACATTCAGGATTATATGTATAATCAGGTTAAGCCCGGTGAGGATTCGCGGTTTGAACTGAGGTCGGATGTCGATTATGCTCGTGTTTATCATAATATCAGACCGGGCTATAAAGAAGAGGCAACACTTCTGTTTGTCATCAGTAATGGTCAGATCATTCAACAATTGAGCCCCGATAAAACTGAACGGTTTCAGCAATCCTAATTCAGTTTGGTAGCAGCATTTTTAACTCTTTCCCCTGTTTGGTTTACTTCCTGTCGTACACGAGCAGCATGACTGGCTATGAGAAAGCCTGACGATCGTGGCCAGGCTTTCTCACAATCTACTACTAAATTGCGTCATACTTTTGACGCATAAAGGCAATCTGGTCACAGCTTTTTAACGAGAACAATTCATGGAGGATGTCAGGCTACCCAACAAATCTCCTGTACTCATTCCTGCCGAATTATGCATTCAGGACGGGAATAACCTACTGTAATCCATCCACTTTCACATCGATCCGGCCGCGAGCGTTCACAACAGCCAGCAAAGAAGTGGGGGTCAGATAAACCTGATCAGGTTTTATTTCATCGATCCGGCCATTCACTACGACTCCCTTTGCCAGTTGATTATTTTTGAGCTTATCCTGAAGTAATTTCTGCATCTCGGCGATCTGCGAACCAACCGGAATTGTGAGTTGCTTCTCCAGCGTTCGGGCAAACGTACCTTTCAGGAGCCAGCTGGCCGATTGCTGAAGTATATTTTTCGTATCCAGATCGTAGGCAAGATCTTTTAGAGAAATCGTCTGGCTCCTGGCGTCATAATAGGGGCGGCCACGGAGGTAAATATCCCCATTGATTGTTCCTTTCAGGCCTGCTTTAATAATAAGATTATCATTCTGCCCATACATTTCCATGCTGGTCACTGTGATGGTATACCGATTTTCACTGAACGAAAAACTCTTTCCGACAAACTCGTCCGCTACGATTCTGGCTGCTTCCTGATAACTGGCTTCGCTAAGCAGACCAATTTGAAAATCATCTTTGACCTGCGACACAACCGTTAGGTCGGGAAGCGATACCGCCGGACGAATGTCTGGGCGAGCTCCCGTCGTTGTGAGTGTAAACCCTTCTATGCCAATAGTAGCCCGAATGGTACGACCTTCAAAACGGAGAGGAGTAATTAGCACCCGCTTCGGTACAACCTGTAAGTAGGTACGGTATTTTTCGGAGATCAGGTAGGGTTCACGCAATGTATTCCAGGCTTTCAGAACGGGCGTTCGGAGATCGACATTACGGCGAATCTGCTGATCCAGTGTTTTGGTGATCGTTCCCAGATTTTTATCGATCAGTCGGCCGACGATGTTGGTTATCGGAATATTGACACCAACAACGCTTACGGTTGGCCGGCGTACCCAGCCATAACCGTCGGCCTGTGTTTGGGTATGAACCGTCCAATCGTGGTCAAGGTCGAACTTCGTCTTAAACCGAAGGTCAATCTCAAATTCAGTTTCTTTATACTGCGTAAAACCCAGTACAGATACACCGGCTTTCGCCCAGATTCGTAAGGGAACCGTGAAATGAAAAAGGCTATCCTGCGCGTTAACGATAATGGTGCCGCGCTTCCAGACCTTCGTCATAAAATTGTCGTTATTGTTGTCTTCCAGGCTATTATCTTCATAGATCAGGCCATTGACCTGAGCATTTATTTGTCGCTCAATGTCTCCCAGCGCAATGGAGACAGGAACATGCACGGTAGACAGAAAGCGTTCGTTACGGACTTCCATTTCGGTGGTGTTATAGGCTTCTTTGGGCGCTTGTGGATTCAGACGTTTTTGGGATGGCTGACAGCTCAGCATCAACCAGCCAAACGCCAGACAAACCACGAGAATACGACTCATAGCAGGTAGTTGATTTCGGGGCTAAGTTACATCAATTGCCCGCTTTTCGCTGTTTACGCTGAGTAGATTAATGGCAAATCGTGGGTTTTAGAAAGATGTTTTCCTAAAACCTGGCCAACGCTGGCCCTGCTGTTCATCATGGCACAAATCAAGAAAATCAACTTACCCGAAACCGACATTCCGGAGAGCTGGTACAACATTGTGGCTGATATGCCCAACAAACCACTCCCACCGCTGCATCCAGGCACTCACGAGCCTATTGGGCCCGACATGCTTGCACCGTTGTTTCCAATGGAATTAATTAAGCAGGAAGTATCGACTGACAGGTGGGTAGGGATACCGGAAGAAGTTCGTGAGATTTACAAAATATGGCGACCAACGCCTTTGTTCCGTGCTACCGGACTCGAAAAACTGCTCGATACTCCCGCCAAAATCTATTACAAATACGAAGGTGTTAGCCCGGCCGGATCGCATAAGCCGAATACGGCAGTTCCTCAGGCATTTTACAACAAACAGGCTGGTGTTCAGCGGATCACGACCGAAACGGGCGCGGGTCAATGGGGCAGTGCGCTGAGTTTTGCCTGTCAGTTGTTCGGTATCGAATGCGAAGTATATATGGTTCGGGCCAGTTATGAAGGGAAGCCTTACCGTAAAATCATGATGAATACGTGGGGAGCCAAGGTGTATCCGTCTCCCTCGGAACGTACAGCATCGGGTCGGCAGATTCTGGCCAAGGACCCGCAATCGCCCGGTAGCCTGGGAATCGCCATTTCAGAAGCGGTCGAGCTGGCCATGCTGGACGAACATACCAAATATGCCCTCGGTTCGGTACTGAACCATGTGCTCATGCATCAAACGGTTATTGGGCTGGAGGCTATCAAACAACTGGAAATCGCCGGAGACTTCCCCGATATTGTTGTCGCTCCGTTTGGAGGTGGTTCCAATTTTGCCGGTATTGCGTTTCCGTTTCTGCGCTATAACCTGACCGACGGTAAACAGATTCGCTGTATTGCTGCCGAACCGGCTTCCTGTCCCAAACTAACGCGCGGTGTGTTCCGCTATGATCTGGGCGATACGATCGGTATGACGCCCCTGCTACCCATGTATACGCTGGGGCACAACTTCATTCCGGCACCTATTCATGCGGGCGGGTTGCGTTACCACGGAGCGGGGGCTATCGTAAGCCAGTTGCTGAAAGATGGACTTATTGAAGCGCAGGCATTTAAGCAGTTGGAATGCTTCGACGCTGGCATTCAGTTTGCCCGAACCGAAGGGATCATTCCGGCTCCCGAAGCAACTCATGCCATTGCCACGGTCATTCGGGAAGCCAAACAGGCAAAAGAAGAAGGCAAGGCTAAAACGATTCTGTTCAACCTCTGCGGTCATGGTCACTTCGATATGAGCGCATACGAACAATACCTGAGCGGCAAACTGGTTGAACACGAGGTTACTTCGGAAGAAATTCAGGCATCGCTCGCCGAACTGGACACCCCACTTATTGTCTAGTTTAATAATAGCCAACAGCAGGCGTTTGGTTATCCGCCTTGCTGTTGGCTATTAGAGTTATTTAATTGTCACTTTGGTGGCCCCATACCCAAACTTCTGTTTCTGGGCATCTTCAAAGAATTTTACGTTGGGGTGTTTGCCCAGTCGTTTATGAAGTTCTGTTCGCAGGGCTCCGCTCCCAACACCATGAATAAACGTTATGTCGTGCATACCACTGGCAATGGCATTTTCGAGCGATTTATCAAACGTATCGAGTTGAAGCGTCAACAAATCAGCGGGCGTACGTTTACCTGTTCCGTTGGGTAATAATGCTTCGGTGTGCAGATCGACAACCGACGATGGCCGCTCAATCGACACTCCGGCCGATTCGGATTTGGACTTAAGCATTTCAGCTTTTAAATCGTCGGGCCGAATCGTCGTTGGGCGGGAATGCGTACCTGTTGTACGGTTACTCGACGGAGCAGTTGACGACTCGGTTGGTGTTGCGGCATCAACATCCAGTTGCGTCTGAAAGCCGGGTTGATTCAGTACGGGAACCGTGGTTTTATTTTTGAAAAATGTAGCTGCCCTCGCCTTAAATCGCTTCAGCAATGGCGCCCGCAGCGATGCCTTTCCCGACCGGAACCATAATCCCTGAACGACAAACGTAGGCCATTCCTCGAATTTGGCATGTGCGTAGAAGTCATTCATTTTCTGCTGTGCCTTAGGTTTCAATACGCCACTTTGGAGGCCCCGAAACTGTACTCCTCCCCCACTGGCCGCCGACTCTTCGCCTATCGTATAGGGAAACTCCCAATCTGTGTTATTGATCAGGTGAAGCGTATATTCACGGTCATTGACGGGTATAAATGCCAGATAAATGCCCTGATTAGACAGAATGGTGGGAGCCGATGGAGCCACCGTTTTCTGCGGTTCATAAATACTGGTCTTTAAAAGCCGGTCGGCCTCCATGGGCGAAACCAGAACCAGTTCTGATCGCATAACGGGAATCCGAAAACCATCCTCAATCTCAATTTCAATCATGTTGCCGGGTAGGAACCGCGACACCACACCCTGTTCTTTTGCCCGAAGTAGTCGGACTTTATCGCCAATATTCATAATTACTTAGTCAATTTCCAGAACATTTGTTTTGAGCCATGCCACGGTTACCCGGTTAGAGCACATGAACCGTGGCACGGCTCAAAACAAATGTTCTATTTTTTCAAATGTACAACGTTGATCTTTTGTTTAAACACAGTCGTCACGAGATCACACAGAAAATAATCAGGTGCCACGTTCGGTTTGCCAGATAGAGTCTCTCTATTGAAACAAATTTCTATGTCCACTATGTTCGTTAATTTTGCCCGGTATATATCCACCGCTTTATGTCAGCTACCGTAAACGAAAAACTTGACCTTGCCACTAATTTCGTCCTGCATACGAATCGGAATATCTTTCTAACCGGAAAAGCCGGAACGGGCAAGACAACGTTTTTACACCAGATTAAACAGTCGAACGCAAAACGGCTGGCCGTTGTGGCTCCTACGGGCGTAGCCGCGATCAATGCCGGGGGCGTTACCATACATTCCTTGTTTCAGCTTCCATTCGGGCCGCTTGTGCCGGGATCAACCCAGCGGGAAAATCGAAAATTCAATCGTGAGAAAATCAACCTGCTCCGTACGCTCGATCTACTCGTTATCGATGAAATCAGTATGGTTCGGGCCGACGTGCTCGATGGGATCGATGAAGTGCTCCGGCGGTATCGCTACAATTCGGAACCATTCGGGGGCGTGCAGTTGCTACTCATTGGTGATATGCAGCAGTTACCACCCGTTATCCGCGACGACGATTGGGCGCTTTTGAGACCGCATTATGCAACAGGCTATTTTTTCGGCAGCAAAGCCCTCCAGAAAACGCCTTATGTTTCTATTGAACTGACGCATATTTACCGTCAGGCCGACCAGCGTTTTATCGATATTCTGAACAGTATTCGGGAGAAAACCGTAACACGGACGCAATTAGACGAACTCAATCAGCAGTACATTCCTAATTTTCAGCCCAGCGACGACGAAGGCTACATCACGCTATCGACGCACAACACAACCGCACAGCAGATCAATAGCCAGAAATTAATGGCTTTAAAAACCAAACTCCATTCGTTTACAGCATCCGTTGAAGGTGATTTTCCATCTCACGCTTATCCAACTGAAGCCGAACTCGATCTGAAGGTAGGCGCTCAGGTGATGTTTATTAAAAACGACATCTCCCGCGATAAGCTGTATTATAACGGCAAAATCGGTCAGGTGACGGATATGGACGATGGCGTTATTTACGTACGAAGCCAGCAGGACGGTGAAGAAATTGCCGTTTATCCTGCCGAATGGACCAATGTTCGCTATAGCCTCGATCCGGAAACGAAGGAAATAAAAGCGGAACCCATCGGCAAGTTCATTCAATTTCCGCTGAAACTGGCCTGGGCCATTACGATCCACAAAAGTCAGGGACTAACATTCGAGAAGGCGATTATCGATGCATCGGGAGCATTTGCGCACGGCCAGGTTTATGTGGCACTAAGCCGATGTAAAAGTCTGGACGGTCTGGTACTGCGCACTCCGATACCGTCGCACAGCATTAAAACGGAGCAAATGCTGGAAGATTTTCACGAGCAGGTTCAACAGCAAACCCCAACCGAACAACACCTTCTGGAGTCCAAACGAACGAATCAGGAACAATTGTTACGGGAGTTATTCTCCTTTGAACGGGCAAATTCATTGATTTATCGCTGTCGGCGGGTGATTAACCAACACCTCGACAGCTTTCCGGAAGAACTACAGTCGGGGCTTGCCCAACTTGCCGACGCCTTACACGGGAAGGCACGAGATATTGCGAATCGATTTCAGAAACAGCTTCCTGCTTATTTTTCGAATGAGGTACTGCCCGAAGCCAACGAATCATTGCAGGATCGTGTCCGTAAAGCAAGTGCGTATTTTCAGACGGTTTTGGCTGATGAATTACTACCGATTATCTATCGATGCCCGACCGACTGTGATAATAAACAGGTTCGCGAAAGTATGCTGGAAATTCTGGATGAACTGGAAAAAGAGTTATTCAGCAAGCTCCGCAGTTTCGAGAGTAATCGCGATAATTTTGATGCGTTGGTCTACCTGCAGGCACGCAATCGTGCCGAACTCGATTTTATGCCCGAACGCCGAAAAATTGAGCCCCAACCTACAGAGACAGCCTCTGATAGCCCGGCCCGAGGAGGATTATATGGCGCGTTGATGAAGTGGCGTAACGATATGGCTGGCGAATACAATACATCCGGTTATATGGTGTTGCCTCAAAAAACTGTAGCGGAACTGGCTCGCCTTCGCCCCACAAGCAGCGATGAGCTATTGGCCATTAAAGGGTTTGGCAAAACGAAAGTGAAACAGATTGGTGCTGATATTCTGGCCATTATCCAGACCTATGCCGATCGGAGCGAAACGGCTGCAAAGCTCCGGCAGGCGGCTAAAACACCGAAACTCAAAGAACCCAAAGAGCCTAAAATACCGTCTATTATAGTTACCCTAACGCTGTTTCAATCGGGCAAAAGCATCGCCGAAATTGCAACAGAACGTAGCTTATCGGTGGGAACCGTTGAAGGTCATCTGGCTAAATGCATCAGTTCGGGCGATCTTTCTGTCGAGGATGTACTACCCGCCGACCGGATCTGGGCCATCCGCTCTTACTATGAAACTAATGAACCCGAAAGCTTGAGTGAAGCCCTACAAGCCATTGGAAATGGGGTGACTTACAACGAAATTCGGTTTGTTCGAAACGCAATGCAGGTGGAGAACGAATAAATCAATAACCTCCGTAAAACTTACGTAGTCCCCACTCGATCGCAGCAAGCGTTAGAACGACAAAGAAAAGCCACCGCCAGTTGATGATTTCATTTATCTCTTCGGTGCTGGTCAATCGGGCTGGCCGCGAACGCGAAGTCAGATTACGAACGAGGTCATCTACGGCTGCGGGACCGTAAAATTTCCCGCCTGTTTGCTGAGCCAACTGACGAAGCATGCCATGATCCGCTGTTGTATTGAGCGCTTCAAGTTGAAGGTCGCGCACGACAAACTGCCCGGACGACTGTTCAGACCGATTATTAATGGTTACACTGCCCTTAAAACGGTAGGCTCCTTCGGGTAGCCGACTGATCTCGAATCGGCTATTGGCGGCTGTTGGCGTATAATTGTAGGACCGGGTCAGATTTTTCTCATCCGTTATTTCAAGCCGGACCGGGCTGTCGAATAACCGTTCGTAGATGTCGTTGTAGAGTTCGGTCTCAAAGATGACTTTTTCGCCCGCAATAAATTCATTCCGGATTGGGTAAACACGGAGCTTACGACGATCTTCCTTTACCGAAATCAATTGGATTACTTTCTGAACCAGTTCGTCAACAACTTCCTGTTTGTCGGTCAGCGCATACTCTTCCAGTCGCCATGACCACAATCCTTCCCCCGCCAAAACTGCCGTTTTACGAGGAGCTGTAACGTTCAGTGCTAACAACGGCTTTGTGGTACGAACACTCCCGACCTGTTGCCACAAAACAACCTCGCTACCGGGTTGAAGCCGAAACTCGCCGTAGGGAACAGACATGGGCGGAAGCTTGCTTAACAACTCAAGCTTGGCCGGGTCCAGGTTTAACTGTTTAAAATCATTGTTGAAAACACCTGTCACCTTGTCACTCTGATTCGGCTGAGCCACGACCTGCATGACAGGGTTTGACGTATTGAATGGCCCCAACGATGACTGGTTTCCTAAAATGAAGAGGACCGGTGTATTTTTAGCCAGGTATTTTTGAACCAATGCATTACCTACACCCCCATTGTCGGGAATCTGATGCAGAATAATCAGGTCGTAGGTTTTTTCGGCTGGTGCAGTGGCCTCATTGGCCGTTCCGGTTAAAATACGGACGTCCAGTTCATAGTTCTGATTCCGTTCCAGAATATTGCGTAACGCCTTCACATCAGGATGAGGAGCCAAAGCCAATAGCAATACTTTTTCTTTTCCGTCAATAACGTCCAGGTAAACGTCCTGCCGGTTATTACGAGTACTAAATTCGCCAGGCTGTGGCAATACCTCAACCACATAATGCTGTACCCCTTTTTGGGTGGCTGTGGTCTGAAATGTCAGTTGGTTAAACGTATCGTTCTTACCAAAATTGATGGATTGGCGTCCCAGCTCGCGGCCATTTTGCCGCAATACAACCGTTGCACTTCGCCCCTGAAACCCATTACTTACAATTTCGGCCTGTACCGGAAACTGATTGCCCAGATAGGCAATCCGGTTCGCAACAATGCCTTTAAGCTGGATGTCTTTCTTGGCGATTGTATCCCCTAAACCGACCGCCTGAACAGCGAACGGATAATCCCCAAAGGTTGGCGAAACGCCCTGATTAAAAATACCATCCGACACCAGAACTACATCGGTCAGATTACGCCCTTCGTAATCTGACCGAATGCCCGATAACAAGCCCGACAAATTAGATGTACGCTGGGTAAACGGAATTTGGGTAAGATCAGCGTCGGTGATGGTATCGCCAAATGTACGCACAGCCACATCCAGGCCTTTATCGGTCAGCTGTTGCCGCAGGGTTTGCAAACTTGTCAGTGCCCGGTTCAAAGCAGGCCGTCCTGATGCGACAATCGACTCGGAGTTATCCACCGCCAGCACAACTTTAGGCTTCTCGGTGATTGTTTTCAAACTTCGGATAAGAGGATTTAGCAGCAGAAAGCATAGAAAACTTACAACCACAAACCGCAAGGCAGCCAGGCTATATGTTGTCCGCTTATCGAAACCACCAAGGGCTGCTCCACTCCCGGCAAGGCGCGGAAGCGGTTGATACATAGCAAACGCGTAAACCGCTCCAACGAGCAGGCACACTAAAATCCACCAGGGCGAAGTTTGAAAAATAACGTCAGAGCGCACGTTGTAAAAGTTTACAGTCTACAGCCTACAGTTTACGATTGCTTTTCCAATTGCTATGCTTTAACCAGCGGAAGGAACTGAAAACTATAAACTGAGAACATTTTAAGTAAGCATTCCCCCATCCACTTGCAGCACCTGACCAGTGATGTAGCGTGAAAGGTCGGAAGCTAAGAATATGGCGCAATCAGCTACCTCGTCGGGTTGTCCTCCGCGTTTCATCGGTATTTGCTGCTTCCATTCTTCAATAGCTTTCTCATTTATTTCGCCGGTCATTTCGGTCTCAATAAAACCCGGCGCAATGGCATTGGATCGAATATTCCGGGAGCCTAATTCGAGAGCAACCGACTTGGTAAAGCCAATGATTCCTGCTTTTGAGGCCGCATAATTCGCCTGCCCCGCGTTGCCGCGAATACCAACTACCGATGTCAGATTGATAATCGAGCCAGACCTGGCCTTCATCATTGGTTTGATAGCAGCTTTAGTCAGATTAAAGACCGACTTTAAGTTAACGTTGATTACGCTATCCCATTGTTCTTCCGACATGCGCATCAACAACCCATCTTTCGTAATGCCCGCATTGTTGATCAGAACATCAAGTTTTCCGAAGTCGGCTACAACCTGATTGATGAGTTCTTCCGCTGCTTTGTGATCCGATGCATCCGAACGATAACCTTTTGCCTCTCCACCAAAAGCCCGGAGTTCATTTTCCAGCGCCTGGCCTTTTTCAACACTAGACAAATACGTGAACGCTACGGTAGCACCTTCCTGCGCAAACTTGAGAGCCATAGCCCGCCCGATGCCGCGCGACGCACCAGTAATTAACGCAACTTTTCCTTTCAGTAAATCCATTAGTTAGTCAAAAACCCGACCGACCAGAAGAGCGGGTCGTTAATAAAAAACAAGAAGAGTCAAAAATAGTAGTTTGAGCGGAAACGGCAAGGTTGATGGGCGGTTTTGGTTTGGTAAATAAGTGTGTTACTTTGTCAGAAATTAAGTAGTGCTTATGTCGCTCCGTGTCCTACTCCCATTATTGCTCACTGCGTCGGTTGCTACCGCCCAGAAAATCCATGCCCATAACGACTACGCTCAACCCAAACCATTCGTAGCTGCTTACGAACAACGTGCCGATTTTATTGAAGCCGACATCTGGTTACAGGGTGATAAATTAGTTGTTTCGCATGAAAAGCCAGCCGGCAATGCCCCAACGCTGGATTCATTGTATATAAAGCCCATTTCGAAACTATTCAACCAATATAAGACCAAAGTAAGCCCCGACCGGGATTACACATTTGGTTTGGTGGTTGATGTAAAAGACAGCCCGGCCGACATCCTACCAAAACTGATTGCGCTCTTACAGGAAAATCTGGCATCGTTCAATAGAACCGCGAATACAAAGGCCATTCAGGTCATTGTTAGTGGCAATCGGCCAAAAATCGAAAATTACCTCGATTATCCGCTTCTGATTCAGTTCGATGGTCGCCCGAGCGAAGTCTATGATGAAGAAACATTGCAACGGGTAGCTATGATCAGCGATAATTTCCGGCTATACTCCCGTTGGGATGGCATGGGCGACATACCCGATGCGGACCGCGAAAAACTGAAGCGCGTTATCAAGCGGGCTCATAGTGACAACAAACCGATCCGCTTCTGGGCGATTCCCGACACACCCAATGCCTGGAAACAATTAAAAAAGTTAGGCATCGATATCATTAATACCGATAAAGTTGCTGAAGCCGTACAGGCTATGCGGTAATAATTACCTGCATTATGATTTGAAACAGGATCGCTCCTGCCCAGAAGTATAGCCGAACAGCGTTGTTCGGCTTTTTTCGTTCCTGAGCCGGGAACGGGTTATTATTTTTACGGCTGTAGATCTTCCACGGATTCCATTCAAATAGATAACAGTAAACATGATGGCCTTCCTCCTTTTAGTACTATCAACGTCAAGTTTGCTTTCCTAAAACCTCTTTCCTCTCCGATGGATATTCCTCAGCTAAAAAAGGCTCCCGTTGTCTATGATGTCGTCATTGTCGGTTCTGGCGCGGGGGGCGGCATGGCCGCTTATACGCTAGCCAAAGCGGGCGCTAAAGTTGCCCTGCTCGAAGCGGGTGGTTATTATGACCCTGCCGATCCCAAATACATTACCCAGCTGAAATGGCCCTGGGAATCACCGCGACGTGGGGCCAGTACAGCCGCTCGTTCTGGGGGTGATTTCGATGCAGCCTGGGGTGGTTGGGATATTGACGGAGAACCCTATTCGTCTAAACCCGGCACCGAGTTTCACTGGTTTCGTTCACGGATGCTAGGAGGACGCACGAACCACTGGGGGCGAATCTCGCTCCGGTTCGGCCCCGACGATTTCCGGCGTCGCTCCTTGACGGGCGTGGGCGATGACTGGCCTATCGGCTATGATGATCTGAAACCTTTCTACGACCGGGTTGACAAATTAATTGGTGTCTTCGGTTCGATCGAGAATCTTCCGAATGAACCCGACGGAATTTTTCTGCCGCCACCCAAACCCCGTCTGCACGAGCTAATGATTCGGAAGGGTGCCAAAAGTATCGGCATTCCTGTGATTCCATCACGGCTTAGTATTCTGACCAAGCCCATCAATAAAGAACGCGGTCAGTGTTTCTATTGCCACCAGTGCAACCGGGGTTGCCAGGCTTATGCCGATTTTTCGTCATCGTCAGTTCTTTGTATTCCGGCAGTTAAAACGGGCAATGTCACACTGATCAATGGTGCTATGGCCCGTGAAGTACTTACCGATCCGCAAACCGGTCTGGCAACGGGCGTTAGTTACGTAGACACCCGCACACTGGAAGAGATTACTATTCGGGCTAAGGCCGTTATGCTCGGAGCAAGTACCTGCGAATCGGCACGGATTCTGCTCAACTCCAAATCGGCTCGCTTTCCTAACGGCCTGGCTAATTCGAGTGGCGTTGTCGGGAAATACCTTAATGATTCGACCGGAGCCAGTCGCTCGGCGTTTGTACCGGCTTTGATGGATCGCAAACGCTACAACGAAGATGGCGTCGGTGGTATGCACGTCTTTACACCGTGGTGGCTCGACAACCGCAAACTTGACTTCCCTCGTGGTTACCACATCGAGTACGGGGGTGGCATGGGTATGCCAGGCTACGGCTTCGGCGGAGGAGTTGAAGCGTTGAACGGTATGATTCCTGGTCGCGACGGTAAAACGAAACCGGGCGGTGGCTATGGAAAAGGGCTAAAAGATGATTATCGCCGATTCTACGGTGCTTATATTGGTATGTCAGGTCGGGGTGAACCGGTTCCGCTTGAAAGTAACTACTGCGAAATCGATCCGAATGCGGTGGACAAATACGGGATTCCTGTTTTGCGCTTTCACTACAAATGGTCGGATTATGAGGTGAAGCAGGCCAAACACATGCAGGATACCTTCGAAGAAATTATTCATTCAATGGGAGGCATTGCTCTTGGCCCTAAACCTGGCCCAGATTCTGCACATGGCTACGGCCTGGCTGCTCCTGGCCGAATCATCCATGAAGTGGGTACGGTTCGCATGGGCAATGACCCACAGAAGTCAGCGCTGAATAAATATCAGCAGGCTCATGATGTAAAAAATCTGTTTGTTATCGATGCAGCTCCTTTTGTTTCTCAAGGAGACAAAAATGTAACCTGGACCATTCTGGCCAGTTCCATGCGTACATCAGAATATCTGATTGATCAGGTCAAGCAGAAAAACATATAAGGTTAGGCTTTTCGCTCAGAAGCGTGCCACGGTTATTACGAGCATCATCAGAAACTGTGGCACGCTTCTGAGCGAAAAGCCTAACCTTATGTAGAACGATTTCTCACTCGTGCTACATAAACAAAAAAAGCCTGCCAATTTTGAATTGGCAGGCTTTTTAGTACATAGTTGAGGGTTATTCAACCACGGCTTCAGGCTTTTTTACAGTAATGGTTAAGACATCGCCTTCGCCACTATAGTCAGCCAGAATCGTATCGCCCTCTTTTAATTCTCCTTTCAGAATTTCTTCTGCAACGGGGTCTTCAAGGTAACGCTGGATAGCGCGGCTTAGCGGACGAGCACCGTATTGTGGATCATATCCTTTCTCCGACAGGAAGTCTTTTGCCTTCTCAGTCAACTCAACCGTGTAACCAAGGTTGGTTACACGACCCAGGAGTTTGCCCAACATCAGGTCAATGATCTTGTGAATGTCTTCGCGTTGCAGCGAGTTAAACACAATTACATCGTCCAGACGGTTGAGGAATTCAGGTGAGAACGCTTTACGCAGTGCACTCTGAATTGTACTCTTCATCAGATCGTCCTGCGATTCAGCCGACTTGCGTGTAGCGAAACCAATACCAGCCCCGAAATCTTTCAGGTCACGAACCCCAATGTTAGAGGTCATGATGATGATTGTATTCCGGAAATCCACGCGACGACCCAGACCATCGGTCAGGATACCATCGTCGAGCACCTGCAACAGAATGTTAAATACATCTGGGTGTGCTTTTTCGATTTCGTCCAACAGCACAACGCTGTAGGGTTTCCGGCGGATTTTTTCGGTCAATTGACCACCTTCTTCATAACCTACATAGCCCGGAGGTGCACCAACTAATCGGCTAACACTGAATTTCTCCATGTATTCCGACATATCGATCCGCACCAGCGCGTCGTCCTTATCGAAGAGGTAGGTAGCCAGCACTTTGGCAAGTTCTGTCTTACCTACGCCCGTTGGGCCCAGGAAGATAAACGAACCAATCGGTTTCTTAGGATCTTTCAGACCAACCCGTGTCCGCTGAATCGCTTTCACCAGTTTATCGATAGCCGACTGCTGACCGATTACACGACCTTTCAGTTCCTCGCCCATGTTGACGAGTTTCTTACCTTCGTCGTTGGATACACTGGTAACCGGAATTCCGGTCATCATGGCCACGACTTCGGCAACACTTTCTTCGTTGACCGTGTAGCGACGCTTTTTCGTATCCTCTTCCCATGCCTGTTTAGCACGGTCAAGCTGATCGATCAGGCGTTTTTCCTTGTCGCGAAGCTGAGCGGCTTCTTCGTATTTCTGGCTTTTAACAACCTGGTTTTTCTCTTTCTTGATATTCTCAATTTGCTCTTCGAGCTTAAGAATATCTTCGGGAACCGTGATGTTCGAAATGTGTACCCGAGCACCTACTTCGTCCAGTACATCAATAGCTTTGTCGGGCAGGAACCGATCAGAAATATACCGTTCTGACAGTTTCACAGCAGCCTCAATTGCTTCTTTGGTATAGGTAACGTGGTGGTGATCTTCGTATTTATCCTTGATATTATTCAGGATCTCGATCGTTTCATCGATCGAGGTCGCATCGACCATAACCATCTGGAAACGACGGGCCAAAGCACCATCTTTCTCGATATACTGCCGATATTCATCAAGTGTGGTTGCGCCAATGCATTGAATGTCACCCCGCGCCAGCGCTGGTTTGAACATATTCGAGGCATCCAGTGAACCCGATGCACCGCCTGCACCAACAATGGTGTGCAACTCATCGATAAACAGAATGACTTCGGGTGATTTCTCCAGTTCATTCATTACAGCCTTCATGCGCTCTTCGAACTGGCCACGGTATTTCGTGCCAGCAACTAGCGATGCAAGGTCAAGTGTAACGACACGCTTACCGAACAGTACCCGCGATACTTTCTTCTGCACGATGCGCAGGGCAAGTCCTTCGGCAATTGCCGTCTTACCAACGCCTGGCTCACCGATCAGGATCGGGTTGTTTTTCTTCCGGCGGCTCAGGATCTGAGCCACACGCTCAATTTCTTTTTCACGACCCACGATAGGATCCAGCTTGCCGACTTCTGCGAGTTTGGTCAAATCCCGGCCGAAATTGTCAAGAACAGGCGTTCTTGATTTTTCTGAGCCTTTGGGATCTTTGCCCGAACCAGAGCTGCCGCCACCGCCGAACATGCCCCGATCGTTGTCGTCGTCGTCGGTTTCGGGGCCCATCACTGGACGGCTTCCCGAAGACTGATATTCGAGCATTTCCTTAATGACTTCGTAATTAACATTAAACTTGTTCAGAATCTGTGTAGCGACATTGTCTTCGTCACGCAGAATCGATAGCAACAAATGCTCCGTTCCGATGAGCGGGCTTTTGAAGATCTTGGCTTCCAGGTATGTGATTTTCAGGGTCTTTTCCGACTGACGGGTCAGCGGAATGTTGGCCAGATTTTTCACATTGTTGGTAGCGGTTCCTTTCGTTGCCTGTTCGATAGTGACCCGGAGTTCGTCGAGTGAGATACCGAGTTTTTTCAGTAGACCAACGGCCACACCCTCTCCCTCACGAATCATGCCTAGCAGCAGATGTTCGGTTCCAATGTAGTCGTGGCCTAAGCGTAAGGCTTCCTCCCGACTCAGCGTGATGACTTCCTTGACGCGGTTTGAGAATTTTGCTTCCATTCGCTTGGGGTCTCCTTAGGTAAGCGTATACTGGCTTAACGAAGAGTTTTAAGGATTTGTTCACTCCTGCCAGCGAGCCAGTTTTACAGTTATCGGTACGTACGCTTTCAGGTAAAATACTGCATATATAACGCCTGAAACCAGTAAATCATTTCAAACTTAAAAACTCCGTCGCCAGTGGTCCCTGGCAGAATAATAGGTCTATTATACTCAGATTTGGTACAAAATCAAAGCCAAAGTTCTGCTGATAGGGCATCGGTTTGTAGAATACATACGATTCTGTCCTATTTCGCGGATTTATCATCGAACGAGCGTCAAATAGACTGGCCCCCGAAGGCTTTTCATAGCAATTTGTCAGGTCCACCTTCTTGGTTACCCCAAGTAGTTTCAGACAAATTGTCAGCAGCTCGCTATTCAAATCAAACAAAAACGTCCAGTTTTTCTGGTAAATCCGTTCAAACTCGGGCGCATAGTACTCAAAAAACGGTGCTTTGCTGTAAGCTGTCTGTAGGCTCCGCCAGTGATGCTTTTGCCAGGACTGACTATTATCCACCTGAAGATCCCGAATCGGGTGATGATGGGTTCCCTGTTGTACTGGCACTGTAAGTGCATCCACTTTATTTGCCGTCAGAACGTAGCAGCGATTTCTGTAACTTTGCTTCTGGTAATGCTCATGAGCCTCTAACCGTACCCGCTGAAATTGCAATAACCCTGACACATAGTCCAGACAAGGCAAATAGTGTAATTCAACGAGTAACTCGGTCGGATCAGGCTGCGGTTGGTACTTTTCCAATAACAACAAACGTATCCGTTCACAAGTAAGGCAAAAAATCAATACCACCAACTGATTTTGTATATTTTTAATTTTTCGGGTATCAGCGAAGCAAAATCACCGTTTTGACTTCAGATTTCCTACCAATTACAGAATGATTTTCTTTCGTTTATTGTCGCGGCTGCCGCTTGGATTGCTTTATGGCCTTGCCGACTTCCTGTATTTTCTGTTACTGCACGTCGTTCGTTATCGGCGTAAGGTCGTCATTGAGAATCTTCAGTTATCGTTCCCGGAAAAATCTCCCACAGAAATTAACCGAATCGCCAGAGGGTTTTATCGAAACTTAACGGATCTGATTGTTGAAACCATTAAGATGCCCACCCTCCCAGCGGAAGAGTTACGGCAGAGAGTTCAGTTTACGAATGCTGAGCTGGTCAAAGAGCGGCTTCGGTCTGGCCAGGCAGTGATCGGGATGGCTTCTCATAGTAGTAATTGGGAGTGGATTCCATCGGCTTCTGTTTTGAACGATATGCCGACCGATAGTATTTATAAACAGCTAAACAGTCCTTTTTTTGAAAAATTGATGCAGTCTGTACGGGCAAGTTTTGGTGCGGTGCCTGTTCCGATGAATACGCTCCCCCGACGGATGGTTGCCCAGAAAGATGTTCCGCGTATAATTGCGCTTGTGGCCGATCAGGTGCCGGATGTTCCTGAGCAGGCTTACTGGACGAATTTCCTGCATCGGGATACGCCCTTTTATCCGGGGACAGAACGACTCGCACGAAGTCGGGATCTGCCCGTTTTTTATACTGAACTGAGACGAATCCGGCGTGGCTATTATGCGGTAACATTTACTCAAATTGGCCAACCTCCCTACAGTGGGCTACAGCCCGGCGCTATCATGGAAAACTACCGTGACTTACTCGAAGAAACCATTCGTAAATATCCTTCCGACTGGCTTTGGTCGCACAAGCGGTGGAAGCACTGGCGTGGTAAGTATGCCAAGGTTGGGGCGAAGCTGGAGTAGCCCTGGTTTATTGCAATTAAATTACTTACCTAAAAAGCTGTAATTCAGCACAATTTCTCCTAAAAATCTGGGAGTTCTGTTTGCCTGCTTCGTTTGGGTCAAACCCCTTATAAGGTATGCCAGCTATAGAGCCTCCTTAGTAGATCTATATACTTCCAGGGAAGCTCCAAAATGCAACCGTTTTTGGCATATGATATCACAAAATTCTATTGTTTCAACATAGGGTAAATAAATTATACTATCGCGAAACAGGTAAACTTATTTTTTCCCATATTGGGCCACTTTATTTTATTGCCCAATACTTACAACTAACCTCTAACTCAGATCATTCATGCAACTACTTCTACAAGCAGGCAGAGGGTTTTTAGCCTTTGTGGTTATACTACTATGTCTATCGTCATGGAGCCAGGCTCAGGATGTCAAACAATTGGCAAAAGATGCCAAAGTCTCGCCCGATTTATACGCCGTTATCACGAATAATGGTATTCCCAATCAGGCACCCATTAATGGTCTTCAACGGCTGAATCTGTTCAACACGGTTGGCAACACGATTGCCATTGAAGCTGCTGCCAACTCAGAGCAGGAAGGGGTTGCTTTGTTACAGGCCCTCCAGTCGATGGGACTACAGCAAGGACTGGTTTTCAAGCAAAAAGTATCGGGCTATCTGCCAATCGACCAGTTGGGTGCTCTAAAATCTGTTTCGGCACTGAAGTTTGCCCGCCCTTCTTATAAGCCAAGAAATAATGTTGGTTCTGTGACATCGCAGGGTGATGTGGCTTTACGCGCCGATGTTGCCCGCTCTACCTATAATGTTACGGGTGCTGGCGTAAAAATTGGCGTTTTGTCTGACTCCTACAATGCATTAGGTGGTGCACCTGCCGGTGTAACCTCTGGCGATTTGCCAGCTGGGGTCGAAGTGCTGGAAGACATAACTCCAGGCACCGACGAAGGCCGTGCTATGATTGAGCTGATTCATGACATAGCGCCTGGCTCCCCAATCGCCTATCATACGGCTTATCGTACAGAGCTTAACTTTGCCCAGGGTATCAGAGATTTGGCCACTGCCGGTTGTAAGATTATTACGGATGATGTCAGTTATTTTCTTGAGCCGTTTTTTCAGGATGGCGTGGTTGCACAGGCAGTCGATGATGTGGTAAACAATCAGGGGGTAACTTATTTTTCGGCAGCCGCTAACTCGGGCCGTGCCTCCTATCAGGCCACATTCAATCCTGCTCCTTATTCTGATCCCCAATATGCAGGCGGAACCTACAGTGCCCATAATTTCGGTGGTGGCGACATAAAGCAAAGTATCACGATTCCAGGTAGAGGAGCTGCAGCCATAATTAGCTTCCAGTGGGATGATCCATTCTTTTCGGTTAGTGGTGGTGCAGGCGCTCAAACCGATATGGATCTTCTTGTATATTACAACGGAACACTTCTGGGAGATTTATCGAGTTTTGCCGTAAATACAGGAGGTGACCCAACTGAACTCATTGGTATTCAGAATAATGGCTCTTCAGCTGTTACGCTTGAGCTAGTACTTGTCAAATATTCCGGACCAAATCCGTCATTAATTAAATGGGTCAACTTTGCGGATGATGTAACCATTGAGTACGACACGAAAAGTTCGACGATTGTTGGGCACGCCAACTCCACCCGTGGCATTGCAGTGGGTGCGGCACCGTTCAATTTAACACCCGCTTTCAATGGTGGGCTGACCACGGCAACCATCGAGCCCTTTTCTTCGGTAGGTGGAACGCCTATTCTCTTCAACACGGCTGGTCAGCGGATAAGCCAGATCACTCGCCAGAAGCCTGAGATTACGTCTGTAGATGGAACCAACACGACCTTCTTTGTTGCAGACTCTCCAAGGGATACCGATGCGTTCCCGAACTTCTTCGGTACATCGGCCGCTGCTCCCCACGCTGCAGCCGTAGCCGCTTTGATGAAAGAAAAAGGTGGAAACAGCCTGTCGTCAAGCACGATTCTTTCGACGCTGCAACAAACGGCACTGGATATGGACGATCCGTTTACACCTGGCTTTGATACGGGATTTGATTATGGGACAGGGTTTGGGTTTATTCAGGCCGATAAAGCCCTTCAGGCAATCAGTGGAACGTCGTCAGACTTTTCTATTGCGGGCGTCACAACTATCACCTGCACCACTATATCAGCAGGTCAACGCACACTCACGTTTAACCCTACCTACGCAGGTCTGAATAGCCAGCCCATCTCGTTCTCAGTGGTTAATGAGTTAAGCCCAACTACCAACCCCGGCCCTTACTCACTAAATCTCTACACCGACAATCCGGTTATCTTCCTCAAAGCCACACAATCCGGATCGCCTGGTGAGGCTAGTTTTACGTATAACTGGCTGGCTGCCTGCGGCATCAATACCAATCCTCCAGGTGCTTTCTCCATCATTGGTGTCAATACAATTACCTGTACAGCGGTATCGCCTACACAACGGACGTTGACGTTTAACCCTACCTACGCAGGTCTGAATAGCCAGCCCATCTCGTTCTCAGTGGTTAATGAGTTAAGCCCAACTACCAATCCAGGTCCTTATACGCTTAATCTTTACACTGACAATCCGGTAGTGACGCTCAAAGCCACACAAACCGGGACGCCTGGTGAGGCTAGTTTCACGTATAACTGGCTGGCTGCCTGCGGAGGAGGTAGTGGCCGTTTGGGAGCCGAGTCGGGAGCTGGTTTGCAGGTTCGCGTGCTGGGGAATCCGGTAAATGAAACGGCCGAAGTTGAAGTTAGAGGTGTATCCGGACAATCTGTACAGTTGGAATTAACAGACATTCAGGGCCGGGTAATCCAACAGCATTCCATTGAAGAAGCAAAATCGATCGAGCGGTTGAGCTTGCCCGTAGGTGGACGTAAGGGATTATTGCTGCTTCGTGTTGGTACGCCAACCGAGCAAAAATCCATTAAACTGATGAAACAGTAAGACTAAAAATTGATTTATAAAAGCAATCCCGCCGATCACTGCTTTCGCTGATGATCGGCGGGATTTTTGTCGATTACGTATACTAAACTTTATAAAGAATCGCGTTTTGCGGCACGCGACGAATCGCGTTTTGCTTTTACCTTATCCACTTCATCCGTAACGGCATCACCAACTTTCCGGGCACCAGTTCCTATGGCTTCACCTGCTACTTTTGCTTTCCGCTTTGCCCCCTGACCCGCTTCGGTTGCTGTTTCGCCAATGCTCTGGCCCGTATTTTTCATGTCTTCTTTCAGACGGGCTTTTCGCTCAGCCTTTTCCTGACGACGCATTTCTTTCTTACTCATCGCAGTGGAGTCCTGCGCATAAGCCCCAACAGTTAACATCAGAACAAGTGCAAACACACTCAATAATTTAGTTTTCATAACGTATGTTTTATGTAAATGACAAGTTGTATTTCAGTTCGTTCGTAAAGATTACGTTCTTCAACCAGTTAGTCATGTTTCGTAACTCTAACCCACGGCATGGTTTTAATGTTTATTAAATTTTACTCAACAGCCCTCATTGTCAGTCAGAAAACAATAGGATTAAGTCTTCTTTAAGCGAACATTTACGGTAATGCTGGCGTTTTCTAAGCAAAACAGACGGCTGATTGAAAGGCTCCTTTTCCGTATCTTTGTCTCCGACAAACGTCTGTGTCAAACGGCGCTGCCGCCATCTGTATGCTCGATTCGCTGCTTACTCCTTCTATTTCTGCTTTAGCCGGTACGCCGGAGCAATCCGGTTCACCCGTTCTTTATACCCAGTCATTAACTCAATACAGTCGCCGAAAAACCAGTACGGTTACCATTGGCGATGTACCATTGGGTTCTGACTACCCAATTCGGGTTCAGTCGATGACTACGGTGGATACAATGGATACCCAAGGCTCCGTTGAGCAGAGTATCCGCATGATCGAGGCTGGTTGCGAATACATTCGCATTACGGCTCCCAGTGTGAAGGAAGCGCAGAACCTCGCTACGATTCGCCAGGAATTACGGTCGCGGGGTTATACAACGCCATTGATAGCCGACATCCACTTCACCCCGAATGCGGCTGAGCTAGCGGCCCGTATTGTCGAAAAAGTCCGGATCAATCCGGGCAATTACGCCGATCGCAAACGGTTCGAATTCATTGATTACACCGATGCAGCTTATGCGGCCGAACTGGAGCGGATTCGGGCTAAGTTCCTTCCGCTGGTTCGTATCTGTAAAGAATATGGTACGGCCATGCGTATCGGAACGAACCACGGTTCCCTGTCTGACCGGATTCTGAGCCGCTATGGCGATACACCGGTTGGTATGGTTGAATCGGCGCTGGAATTTCTGCGGATCTGCGAAGCCGAAAACTACTACAACATCGTCCTGTCGATGAAGTCGAGTAATCCGCAGGTGATGGTACAGGCGTATCGGCTGCTGGTACAGCGATTGGACGAAGAAGGGCTAAAACCGTATCCCCTGCACCTGGGCGTAACGGAAGCCGGTGAGGCCGAAGATGGTCGGATTAAATCGGCACTTGGTATTGGCACATTGCTCGAAGATGGCATTGGTGACACCGTCCGCGTATCGTTGACGGAAGAGCCAGAACGGGAAGCTCCGGTGGCACAGGCGCTGATTGATCGGTACACAAACAGAGCCGCCGAAAGTGCTCCTATTCCAGCAATCACGAACTACCCGATCAACCCCTTCCAGTATACTCGCCGACTCACCCATGAAGTCGGCAATTTTGGCGGGCAAAACGTACCGCGGGTTATTGCCGATTTTAGCCAGACACCCGTTACAGACCATGACAGCCTCCATCCGATCGGTCATTTCTATTTGCCCGTACCCGACAAATGGCGCATGAACGACCTCGGCGCTGATTACATTTATACAGGGTCGAATCCGGCGCAATTTATGCTCCCCAACGGCTTGAAAGAAATTCAGGACTTCGCCGTTTGGCAGACAAATTCAGATCAGGTCAATATATTCCCGTTGTTGAGTGCGACTGATTATGTGTCGGCAGCCCAGGCCGAAAAGCTCCATAGTCGGTTAAATTTTGTGCGTCTTACGCTGGGCGAGTTATCCGCTGAGTTATTGGCTGCTTTGGGTACTGACAAAACGGTTGTTCTCCTTATCGCCACTGAAAATGCCCACGCGATGCCCGAATTACGCCGGTTGGTTGTTGAGCTGATCAATCAGGCACAATCGGGGGTTCCGATCACGACACCAGTAGTTATTCAGCGGGGTTACCCGACCATTCCGGAAGAAGATGTTCCGCTCTATGCCGCCACTGACGTTGGTGGCTTGCTGATTGATGGGATCGGCGATGGCATTATGCTGACTCCAGGGGCGGCAACAACCGACGAGTTAAAACGATTGAATAATCTGGCTTTCGGCATTTTGCAGGCAGCCCGCACACGCATTACCAAAACCGAATACATCTCCTGTCCATCCTGCGGACGAACCCTGTTCGATTTGCAGGAAACAACGGCCCACATTCGCCAACGCACCGACCACCTCAAAGGGGTGAAGATTGGGATTATGGGCTGTATTGTAAACGGTCCCGGCGAAATGGCTGATGCCGACTATGGCTACGTCGGTATTGGTCGCGATAAGATTGCGCTTTACCGGGGACAGCAGGTGATAAAAAAATCGGTACCTGCCGATCGTGCTGTTGATGAGCTTATTGACCTGATCCGGGAAGACAGTCGCTGGATTGAGCCCGAAAAAGTTGAAACATTTTGACTAAACAATCGATAATTTTTGTTAGCCAATTAGGGTAGGTTTTTAAACCCATGTGCCATCAATTTAAACCCGCCCGTTACACTTTATGAATCGTTTTCTTGATTATTTAAAAATAGGGCCTGTTTTTTCTTATTTCCTTCGGGTATTCCGCAAACCTGACCCAACTCATCCGACAAGTGTCAATCTGCGTATGATGCACGGCATCAACCGGATTTCTATTGTCATGTTTTTGTTTGCTGTGATCGTTTACACCGTTCGCCACTGCGTCCGATGAACATTGAAATCCTACGCGACTACTGCCTGGCGAAAGCTGGCGTTACAGAATCGTTTCCGTTTGGCGAAACGACACTGGTGTTTAAAGTAGGCGGCAAAATATTTTCGCTGGTAGATACCGAGAGTCGCCCAACAACAATCAATTTAAAATGTGATCCTGAGCGGGCAGTCCAGTTACGGGAAGAATACCCGGCTGTGGTCCCAGGTTATCACATGAATAAAACGCATTGGAACACCGTCACGATTGATGGTAGTGTTCGTAGTAGTGAAGTGCAGGAGTGGATTGATCATTCATACGAATTGGTCAGAAAGAGTTTACCAAAGGCCATTCGGGACCAATTAAACTGACCGATTGGCTTGCCCTGAGAGGGCTAAAAGTTGTAATTTCGCAGGGATGTGAAAAACCAGACTGTGTTATGGAAGTCGCGCTGTTATGTCTGTTTTTTGTGGTGTATTTGACCATTCGCTATTATCTTGTGGATCACGACACACCGTCTGATAAAGATCGGAATCGGTTCCGGAAAGGGATTGAGCAGGTCAGTAATCGAAAAATCACCGAAGCGCATCGTTACTTCGATGAGGCTGTTCGCCAATACCCAAAATCAGCGATTGCCTACGCGTATCGGGGAAAATGTCAGCTCATTCAGGAAAACTACTATTCAGCAATCTACGACCTTACGCAGGCCATCAGTCGTGATAATACGCTGGCTGATTGTTATTTAGACAGGGGGATTGCCTACTATAAGATTGACCAGTTTAACGACGCATTCCGCGAATTTGATAAAGCGGTCTGGCATTTCCGCGATGAACAGCCTGATGCCTACCGTTGGCGTGCTTTAGCCCGAATTCAGGTTCGGCAACTACCGCAGGCCGAAAGTGATCTGCGCCGGGCGGTTTCTCTGGGCGACGAAAATTCGTTTCACCTCCTCCTCCAGCCCCCGTTTACCAAACCAGTTTACCAAAAATAAGCAGGCAGTGTTCATGAACACTGCCTGTGAGAATTGCTTACGGCTTATTGAAGACTGACAAGTGAGGCTTATTTAAGTTTGGCCATCTGCTCAACATTCCGGCGAGTGTCCAATCGGCTCGTCTGGGCCAGTTCCATCGATTTCTGGGCGGCTTTCTGAGCATCAGTACTTTTACCACCACGGCGGTACGCTTCGGCCTGTTCGAAATACAGATCGGCCTGTTCTTTTGGCGTTGGTTTTAGTGCAAGGGCTTTATTAACCCATTTCACAACTGTTGGTGCATCGTTAGCATCAGGGCTGGCTCGGTTAAAGAGTCGTGAAATATACAGATACTCCAGTACAGTCAGTTGATTAGAAGCGACTTGATTATCCATCCGATCAACGGCTTTGTTGGTTTGCCGGGCCCGGAAATAGGCGTTTACTTCAGGAAGCAATGTACGATTTGCGGCAACCCTTGGGTCAATACCGATTTTTGTAAGATCCTGACGGATTTGTAGAATTTTTGCCACCGGAAATTGTGCACCTCGCCCACTATAGAGCGATGACATCAGAATATTTTCGGCTACTTTCTGGGTTGGCTCGGCACCATAGGCTTTCCGATAGGCGTCCAAATGCCCCAGCATGTATTGAAACATGGGGTTTTCGAAATCCAGAACGAGCTTCTGTAAAGCCAGCCAGTTAGTTTGATTCGTAAACGTTGCGGGCGATTGCTGACGGGCATAATCGTTCATGGCCGCCATATTTGCCACTGTGTCTCGCGTAATACGTCCAAACATGGCATAGTCAATCAGGAAATTGGTCGATCGTTCGCCCTGCTGATAACGCGACTTCATGTTCTGACTGCGAACCGAGGTATTCAGTGCGTTGGTTCCATGTCGAATGACTTCATCCGTCGAATTATTGCTCATGGCAAAGTGAATCAGATTCTGCTGCGGATCGAAATACAGAAACAGGGGCAACGACGGCACAAACAATCGGTTTTTTTCAAGAAAAGCCTTTGTTGATGGCTGGTCTATATCCAGTTTAGTATTAACGAATTTGTCGTTATAAAACTTCCCTACCCGCCCATCGGCAAGAGTTGGCATAAAACTCTGGCATACATGACAGGTGGGCGAGTAAATTTCGAGGAATACGGGTTTGCCAGCTCTACGGGCATCCTGAAATACTTTTTCTACGGGAGTCGGCTTAAATTGAATACCCGATTTTTGGGCAACGCTAATGTGAGCGACAACGAGTAGCAGAAGAATCTTTTTCATAAATTGACAATCATTGCTAGGTAGATCTTAGCAAACTAACGACCAATCAGGCCGCTTCGGTGTTGATTACTGTTGCTTTTGCTGCTCTTTAATTTCTTCTTCGAGCCGCTTACTCAGAACACGGCACGTATTTTCGATGTCGGTAGCCATACGCTTATCGCCGGTTGCACTAATCGCCGTATCGGCAATGCCGCTCATAATCTCGATCAGGAAGCGTTTCATGTCTACAACTTCCATCTCCTTCGTCCAAAGGTCAATTTTAAGCGTACTGTTGTGGTATTGATCCCAAAGCGCAATAGCAATGGCCCGTGTATCACTAAGACCCTCGTTCGGGTTATCGGTAGCCTCCCAATAGATTTTTTCGGGAATATTCTGATTATCTAATTCGACGGCGAAATGAATGTCTGATTTTTTCATGGATGCAAATATACGTAACGTGGACGGTTCACCGTCGCGATGGAGACATGTACTACCAACACCAATATAGGCTGTACGGGTTTCCGCCTGTGTTACTAAATTCGCCCTCACAAAACCAATCACTATGTATACCTTATATGCCATTCCGAATTGCGATACCGTGAAAAAAGGCCGGGCATGGCTTGCCGAACACAATATTGATTATCAATTTTACGACTATAAAAAGCAGGGGATCGACCGGAAAACAATTGAGCACTGGCTTACGCAAAAGCCCTGGACTGAACTGGTTAACCGCGCTGGGCAAACCTGGAAAAAGCTGCCCGATACCGAAAAACCGACCAATGCAGAAGAAGCTATTGCGCTGATGATCGACAAACCATCCGTGATTCGTCGGCCGTTGATTGAATCAAATGGGCAAATTATAGCGTTAGGCTTTAAGGCTGACCAATACGAAGAGCTTTTCGTGTAAAAGTCAGTTTCAACTAGGTACGTTATGCCTGAACGAACACTCGATTCACCAGAAGATATTCGTTTTCTGGTGGATTCATTCTATGAAAAAGTGCAGATTGATCCGCTGATCGGACCGATTTTCACCGATGTAGCCCAGGTTGACTTTTCGAAGCACTTGCCCAAAATGTACGCGTTCTGGGAAAGCATCATTCTGGGCAACAATGCCTATGATGGCCACCCATTTCGTCCACACCTGATTGTCAATCAGAAACATACGCTCACCATTGAGCACTTTGAGCGATGGCTACAGTTATTCTCGGCAACCCTCACGGAGAATTTTGCGGGCGAAACTGCCGAGCAGGTACGGCAGCGGGCCACTCAGATTGCGCTGGTGTGGAATAATAAGCTTGAGTACCTGAATAACGATGCCTATATGGGCGGATAATCGAAGGAGGTGTACTTGCAAAAAAGTCTACCGAACGTATTGTGCGCTCGGTAGACTTTTTCAAACTGGATCTGGCTCAAATTACTGCTTCGAAAATACCTTCTTCAACAGATCGGTTACGCGGGCAGCCGGATTTTCGCGAATTTTCGTTTCTTCCTGAGCTACCAGAATAAACAAACCGTCGACGGCCTTATTCGTTGCATATTCGGTAAGATTAGGATTTGCTTTCTGCACAAATGGAATCTTGTTGTACGTATTAACGAGATCGCCATAATAACGGGTAGCATTATTTTTCTTCAGCGTACTGTCGATGATAGGCGTAAATTCAGTCACCAGTTGTTGGCCCGATGTCCGGCGTAAATATTGAGTAGCTGCATCATTAGGGCCACCCAGAATACCAACCGCATCCTGAATGCTCATCGACGTAATGGCTTTAACGAACACGGGAGCGGCTTTTTTAGCGGCATCTTCCGCAGCCCGGTTGAGCGATAATTCAAACTGATCGACCTGTTTGTTAAAACCTAACTGGCGAAGTTTAGTCGCCACTTTTTGTGCTTCGGGCGGAAACGCGAGCTTTAGCAGTGGATTTTTAAAATAACCATCTAACTGCGACGCCTGCGTAGAGCCATTCGTTACCCCAATTCGTAACGCTTCTTTCAGGCCAGAGGCAATATCGCTGGTAGTAAGCCCCCCCGATGTACCAGCAGATGGCTGGGTAACGGCCTCCAGTATTTTACCGAAAATACCACCACCCGACGATTTCTGGCGCGTAGAGTCCTGACCGAAGCTGGTTGCGCTGATCGTCATAGCCAGCAACGTGGCTGTAAGAACATTTTTTTTCATTAGTTAGGTAAATCAGGTTGCCAATAAATAACGGACAACGGCTCTAAATCGTTTTTTCGTACTTTTGACCGCTGCCAGAAGCGAAGGTTTAAGCATAGCCCGCTTCACCATTTACAGCGACCTCCGGGCCGCATCCATTATGACCAACACGATCCGTGCCGAAGTGGTTACTATCGGCGACGAAATATTATTCGGACAGATTACCGACACCAACACTGCCTGGCTTGGTACTGAACTTACCAACATCGGCATTCGCATAGTCCGCAAGTCCTCAGTGGGCGATCAGGCCGACGCCATTCTTCAAATTCTTCACGAAGCGCACCAACGTGCCGACGTTATTATTCTGACCGGTGGTCTTGGCCCCACCAAAGATGATATCACCAAGAAAACACTCTGTACGTATTTTGGCGTCGATCTGGTCCGTAACGAAACGGCGCTGGCTTTGGTGACAAGTTTCTTTGAAAAACGGGGCCGCGAAATGACTGACCTCAACCGGGGACAGGCCGACTTACCAGCCAACGCTACGTACATTCAGAACGACTGGGGCACTGCTCCGGGCATGTGGTTCGAACATGACGGACGCGTGTACGTATCGTTGCCGGGCGTACCGTTCGAGATGAAACACCTGATGTCGAACCGGATTCTGCCCAAACTGCGCGAACATTTCAAGACGCCGATCATCAAGCATAAAATGATTCGGACGGTAGGTATTGGTGAATCATTTCTGGCCGAACGCATCGAAGCCTGGGAGGATGCTTTACCAGAACCGATAAAGCTGGCGTATCTGCCCAGTTTCGGTGGGGTCAAACTACGCCTGACTACGACTGGCGATAACGATGCCCTGCTTGACCAGCAACTCGATGAACAGGTCGGGAAAGTGCTGCCGTTAATCGAGAAAAATGTATTTGGTTACGATGACGATGAACTGGAAGATGTGGTCGGTCGCTTACTCAAAGGCAAACAGTTGACACTTGGTATCGCCGAAAGCTGCACAGGTGGTTATGTATCGTCGCAGATTACCAAAGTGCCGGGTTCGTCGGCCTATTTCTGGGGCAGTATTGTCAGTTACAGCAATGCCGTTAAAGTGAATCAATTAGGTGTCGAACCGGCTACGTTGGAGCAGTTTGGTGCCGTTAGTGAAGAAACGGTTCGTCAAATGGCGGAGGGTGTCCGCAAAGCTCTTGGAACCAATGTTGGCATTGCAACCAGTGGTATTGCAGGCCCCGATGGCGGCACGCCCGACAAACCCGTTGGCACTATCTGGATTGCCTGCGCCACCGACCAACGCACCGTGGCGAGATTACTCCGGCTCGGCCAGTATCGCGACCAGAACATTCAACTCACCTCAACGTATGTGCTGAACATGCTGCGGGAAGAACTTTTAAACTAATGCCGAATAACACGTTCGGACTAATGAAACAAGCGGCTGGTTTGTTCAGTAGTCAGAACGTATCATTCGTCATTCATCATTAGAGAAATATGGCTCTCATTGACATGGTTATGCCCAAAATGGGCGAAAGCATAATGGAGTGTACGATTATTGCCTGGCTGAAGCAGCCCGGTGATCGTATTGAAGCCGACGAATCGGTGTTGGAAGTCGCTACCGATAAGGTAGATACCGAAGTTCCGGCTCCGCAAAATGGCATCCTGAAAGAAATTCTGGTTAATAATGGTGATGTTGTGGCGATTGGTGCGCCCATTGCCCGTATTGACGTTGAGGAAGAGATTGCAGCTGACACTCAACCAATCCCTGATAAACCTCAGTTGGAGGCTAATCAGACGCCAGAAGGCATTGGCGATGTAGCGAATGTTCCTGCCGAACCTGAAAGCAGTGAAGTCTCTGAATCGGCACGCGAGCTGGAAACCAGCATTGCGGCCATGAGTAGCCGTACTGCCTTCCCGGAAAAAGCCGTTGCCGCTTCGGCTACTGCACTGGCTGGCAATACGGCTGTTTTCTCCGATCGATTCTATTCACCGCTGGTGCTGAACATTGCAAAAGAAGAAGGTGTTTCGCGCGATGAACTCGATCGTATTCCGGGATCTGGCATCGGAAACCGGGTCACGAAAAAAGATATTCTGGCTTATGTAATCGACCGTTCTGAAGGTCGGCTTCAACCTTTAGCCAATAGTCAGCAGTCAGCAGTCAACGGCCAGCCTATAGCCCCCCCAATACAACCGTCAAGCAAACCGGCAAATCCGAAAAGCGCATCGCTCAACGGTCATACCGACATCATTCAGATGGACCGGATGCGGAAAATGATCGCCCAGCGGATGGTGGAATCCAAGCAGATTTCGCCCCATGTCAGTTCGTTCGTTGAGGCCGATTTGACGCCCGTTGTTGAGTGGAGAACCCGCATCAAAGATCAGTTTAAGCAACAGACTGGCGAGAACCTAACCTACACCCCGATTCTGGTTGAAGCCATCGTAAAGGCCATTAAAGACTTTCCGATGATTAACATTTCGGTAGAGGGCGATTCGATACTGGTAAAAAAATCGGTCAATATAGGGATGGCGGTCGCCTTACCCAGTGGTAATCTGATCGTTCCGGTCATTCACGATGCCGATCAGTATAATCTGGTTGGCCTAACTAAAAAAGTGAACGAACTGACCAAACGCGCTCGTGAAAACAAACTTTCTGCCGACGATCTGGCCGGTGGCACGTACACGATCTCCAATATCGGTACGTTCGGCAACCTGATGGGAACGCCCATTATTGTACAACCTCAGGTGGCCATTATGGCATTCGGGGCCATTGTGAAAAAACCCGCCGTTATTGAAACACCCCAGGGCGATTTTATTGGCATTCGCCAGTTGATGTTTCTGTCGCACTCCTACGATCACCGCGTTGTCGATGGCTCGTTGGGTGGGCAATTTGTCCGGCGCGTGGCCGATTATCTGGAACAATTTGATATTAATCGAAAAATCTGACCGGGATTGATCTGATCCAGGGATTTATGGGATTTTGCTTTCTGCTGGAAGAAATCCTGTAAATCCCTGGATCAGATCATTCCTGGTTCAAAACGTGTATGAAACAACGCATTGCTATTGACATGGATGATGTCATGGCCGACACTCACGCCAAATTTGTTAAGCTCTATCTGGAAGGCGAAATGCCTCGATATACGCTCGAAGAATTAAAAGAAAAATCATTCCATGAATTGTTCGATGAACACGAGTACAAGGCCATATCGGAGCGTGTTTATGAAGTGGGATTCTTCCGTGATATTCCGGTAATGGAAGGGGCTCAGGATGTTATTGCCGATCTGATGACGAAATATGATGTTTTTGTTGCTTCGGCTGCTCAGGAATTCCCTAATTCGTTACGGGAAAAGTGGGATTGGCTACAGGAACATTTTCCGGCTCTCTCCTGGCACAACTACATCTTTCTGGGCGATAAGAGCGTCCTGAATACTGACTTTCTGATCGACGATCTGCCGCGCAACCTGCGTACGTTTCAGGGCGAAGGCTTGCTGTTCGATGCCCTGCATAATCGGGATGACCAGCAGTTTCGGCGCGTAACGTCCTGGCAGGATGTAGCAACAGCGCTCCTATAACGCCTTACAATTTGTCGGCATTTTTTTAGAATAACTACCAAAACAAAAAGTCCCGACATATGCCGGGACTTTTTGTTTGTGTCATATTGGGCTGATCAGGCTTCTATTTCGTCTTCAACCCGTCGGTCATGCCCAACTTCGAACTGAGCCTTTTTGCTTTCTGCTGAAGGCCTCATACGAACAATATGAAGCTTATGTAAAAGACCGATAACCGGATAGGTTGGATCAAATTCAAACCACTTGGCTCCAAAATTGGCCGAGTTAGGGCGTTTGTGGTGGTTATTCTGAAATAATTCACCCATCATCACAACATCCAGAATCAGGGAATTCTTCGACTTGTCATGGTTATCGAAGTTAGCATAGCCATACTTGTGGCCGCTCCAGTTGATGATTGCACCGTGTACGGGCCCCATGACGAAGTGAACAGGCAACAGGAAGAAAAACGCCCAGTGCATATCCAGATAAATAAAAGCAAAGACGTAGAACAGGCTATAAAGCACCCCCCAACCGGCTCTTGAGATCCAGGAATCACCAAGCTTTTCGATAAAATTCCACTCTGGATAATTCCGGTCGAATTGCTTTTCGATAACCTGTTTACGATGCAGAACGGCATTGTAAATATTTTTGGTCTGCCACATCATCGTGAATACGTTCTTTGTATGATGGGGCGAGTGAGGGTCTTTGGGTGTGTCGCTAAACGCATGGTGCATCCGGTGTAATACGGCATAAGCCCGTGGGCTCAGGTAGGATGATCCCTGCGATAGATAGGTCAGGAAATAGAAGAACCGCTCCCAAAACTTGCTCATGGCGAACATTTTATGGGCTGAGTAGCGATGCAGAAAGAATGTTTGGCAAAACAGGGACAAATACCAGTGTCCGATGAATGCGGCCAGTACAATCACAATAATGACTGATTAAAAGGTGAACAACCGAGTGACATAAGAATACTCCTACAAAACTAACGAAATTTAAACCGTTTTGGCTTGCCGTCTCCAAATAATACTTTAATTATTTTGAAATTCAGGCCTTTAGAGCGAATGGAGAGTGGTTATAAAGTAGGCAATTCCGTACCAGTGAAATAGTACGAGAACCGATGAGACAACTTACTTTTTCACAAATTCTTAGTTCGTTGTTGTAGCGTATTGAAGCAAATTGGCGCCCATTCGAAGGGCCTGTTGCCGTGTTGGCTCAGGATCATTGTAAACGCTTTGATCTTCCCAGCCATTACCCAAATCACACTCGTAACTATAAAAGCAGACCAGACGGCCCTGATAGATCAGGCCAAATCCTTGCGGAGCTTTTCCATCATGCTCGTGCACTTTAGGCAGCCCACTGGCAAATTTAAACTTCTGCTGATAGACGGGGTGATTGAACGGCAACTCCACAAACGAAAGTTCAGGAAAGACTTTCTTCATCTCGCGACGAATAAATTTATCCAGGCCATAGTTGTCGTCAATGTGTAGAAATCCTCCCGAAATCAGGTATCGGCGCATATTTTGTACGTCACCTTCACTGAACGTGACGTTACCGTGGCCAGTCATGTGAACAAATGGATATCCGAATATATCCGGGCTTCCGGGTTCAACAATATCCTCTTCGGGGAAGATGTTCATCCGAAGATTGGCATTGGCAAACTTGATCAGGTTCGGCATTGATGTTTTATTGGCATACCAGTCGCCCCCACCGTTGTACTTCAACTTGGCAACTTTATAAGCATACTGCGCATGCGCAGCAAAGAATGATGATTGAAGAATAACAACTAAGATGAACAGCAGCTTTTTCATGTATTTATAAAATTTAATAACTGACAAGCCGTCAGTGCAGCGGTTTCTGTACGCAGTCGGTTAGGACCAAGCGTCACCATCTGAAAGCCAGCGGCAACAGACTGTTGAATTTCTTTTTCCGAAAAATCACCTTCGGGCCCAATCAAAACCGCATACCGGCCAGCAGTTGTAGCTGCCCTGGCCAACTGTATGACAGTTTCATTTTCGGGTAAGTGAGCGATGTACAATTGTTCTTCCTGAAAGGTCGGCCCGCCTACTGTTTTTAGTAAATCACTAAACGAAACGGCATCATCCAGCTGGGGCCGAAACGACTGCAACGACTGCTTCATAGCAGCAATGGCAATTTTCTCAAGCCGATCAAGCTTCAGCACCCGACGTTCTGAATGTTGACCAAAAAAGAAACTGATTCGCTCAATACCAATTTCGACAGCTTTTTCGATAAACCACTCAATACGGTCTATATTTTTTGTTGGCGCTACACAAATTCGGATCGAAAACGGGCGCGGAGCGGTCACGTGGGTGTCGATTATTCGAAACGTACACCGTCGACTATCGGCCAGAGTAATAACGGCCGAATGCCGGTTTCCGTGTCCGTCCGTTATGGCAATCGAGTCGCCAATACCCAGACGCAGGGTTTTGACAGCATGGCGGGAATCGTCTTCGGTGAGGTAAAGAACTGGCTCTGGCTGATAAAATAAATGCATAGATTACAAAAATACGCATTCAGGGAATGAGAGCCATCATTTGCTGATAATGTCGGACCAGAGCATAACCCAAGAAGGCAGAACGAACCCAAACTACCGAAGAGAAAACCTTAGAACATTTGTACGTTATGGCACAAACACTACTTTCGGATTCTTCAAACTTTTCATCGCCTGCTCCAGGCCGTTCAGCGTGAGTGGAAACATTCGATTACCTGACCACTCGCGGATGAGCGATGTACTTTGTGTATATTTCCAATAAGCCGCAACATTGGGGTTAAGCCAGACCAAACTCGGATATTGAGCCTTAAATCGGTCGAGCCAGACAATGCCGGCCTCTTCGTTGTAGTGTTCTACACTCCCTTTAGCCATTGTAATTTCGTAGGGCGACATGGCCGCATCGCCAACAAAAATCACTTTATAATCTTTGTTGTATTTATGTAGTACTTCCCATGTAGGCACGCGTTCACGTCGGCGCAGGTTATCTTTCCACAGGGTTTCATAAACACAATTATGGAAGTACATAAACTCAAGATGCTTGAACTGATAGCGGGCCGCCGAGAACAGATGCGAACACAGTTCGATATGCTCGTCCATTGAACCTCCCACATCAAAAAGCATCAACACTTTTACTCGATTCTTACGCGATGGCTGCATCTGAATGTCCAGCAGACCTGCATTACGGCTCGTGCTATCGATTGTACCGTCAATGTCCAGTTCATCCTCAACTCCCTCACGGGTTAGAATTCGCAACCGGCGCAGGGCCATTTTCAGGTTGCGCGTATTCAGCTCAATACTGTCATCGAGATTTTTGTAGTCACGTTGTTCCCAAACTTTCGATGCACTGCGGTTACCGCCAGTTGGAGATTTTTCACCACTATCCAGGTTAAATCCTTCCTGCGAACTACCCATACCATTGGTTCCAAACGGTGACGTTCCATCCGTTCCAATCCAACGACTACCACCGAATAGTGGTCCGGTCGCATTCTGCTCGTCAAGTAATTCGCGAAATTGCTGCCAGAGTGCATCCACGCCACCAGCAGCGTCAAGATCAACCCGATCCTCATCGGTTAGTTGATTTTCGATCGCATCTTTTAACCATTCGGGGGGGACATCGGGGAGACTTTCCAAAGGTGTCGACTGTTGGCCGGTAATATACTCGCCAAACAGTCGGTCGAACAAATCAAGGTGTTGTTCGTGCTTGATGAGGGCTGTTTTGCTCAGGTAATAAAAATCTTCGACGCTCGTACTCCCGGCATCGCTCCGCAACGCCGACAATAACGTCAGATATTCCGGCAAAGTGACCGGCAAAGCGTGTTTACGGAGGAGGAGAAAGAAATCGAGAAACACAGTTTGAAGGATCTACGGGAGGAGTTATAACTATCAAGCTCATGATTTATTCATAATTCCAATCGTATTGTTTTAATACGGTCGTCCACCTTTTTTGCGCAGGGCCAGCATCAGGTCGGTATCCTGCTCATTTTTGAGCAATGAACCCAGATAAGGAGGCAGTTCATTAAGCGCATCCAGATCCGTCAGATCATCCTGCGTAACACCCGCCACTAACAATAAACGAATCCAGTCAATCAGTTCACTCGTCGATGGCTTCTTTTTGAGCGCTTTTACATCGCGGATGCTGTAGAAAACCGACATCGCTTTTATCATCAACTCCTGCGACAGATTGGGGAAATGAACCGTAATAATCTGCTGCATCGTCTCCCGGTCCGGGAAACGGATGAAGTGAAAAAAGCATCTGCGCAGAAACGCATCGGGTAATTCTTTTTCGTTGTTAGACGTAATGATAACTACCGGCCGATGTTTGGCCGAGATCGTCCGGCGAAGTTCATAGCAGTAGAACTCCATCCGGTCGAGTTCCTGAAGCAGATCATTGGGAAATTCAATATCGGCTTTATCGATCTCATCGATCAGTAAAACGGCCTGCTCCTCTGATTCGAAAGCCTCCCAAAGCTTTCCTTTTTTGATGTATGCGTCAATATCTCCGATCCGCTCGCTTCCGAGTTGCGAATCCCGCAACCGCGATACGGCGTCATATTCATAAAGCCCCTGCTGTGCCGATGTTGTCGATTTGATATGCCAGGTATAGAGCGGCTTACCGAGCGCCTGTGCAATCTCGTAGGCCAGCAACGTTTTACCGGTGCCGGGTTCACCTTTAATCAGCAGCGGCTTCTGAAGCTGGATAGACGCGTTCACGGCCGTACTGAGTTCACGGGTTGCAACGTAGGTATCGGTGCCCGAAAAATTAGTTTTCATAGTTGGCCTGTTCAGTATACGGTAGGCAGTTTTCAGTCAGCAGTTCTCCATGAACAGTCTTTGGCCACTACGCCCCTATTTACCGGATACTGCCAACTGTAGACTGAACGCTATTACTACTCTTCTCCGTTGCTGGTAAATGAATACAGCGTGTTATCTAAATGCAGGTTATTGTCTTTAAAATTACGGACAAAGTCCTCAATTACTTCATCGGTAATCTCTTCAACGTTCAGGCATACATCCAGACTGATACCATAGTCGAATTCAGTGTCAACCTCTACGTGCTCCTGTACTTTTACCGTTTCAGTTTCTTCAATTTCCTCAATTATTTCGGTCAGAGCTGTTTCAGCTTCCTCCTCCAGTTCAGGAGCGATTTTATAGGTTGGCTTACGGTCCTCGGGTGGAACATACTCTGGAAACGTCTTCTGCACTTCCTCAACGGCCATTTCATATACCAGGCTGCTGTGGTGCAGGCGCAGCGTGTAAACCAGTGCATCAAAGATCACCTCCTGCCCCTGATAGGACCCTGGAAACTGAATATGAACGCATTCGCCGGATTCCAGCACGTCGAGATCATCGTCTTCAACATACACAAACGATTTACCTTCCTGCTGGCACTCTTCCTTGAGTGCGTTTATTTCTTCGGGATTAAATCCCTCATTTTTGTAGTTTGCCATAGGGCAAAACTACTATTTCTTAACAAGAAACCATATTCGGTTATATCTCTGATGTAGCGTTCATTCACCGTTTCCTAGCGTCCGGCACCAAATGGCCGAGTTAAACGGATCCGAGAATTTAGGGGCCTGGGTTATTGACTCGTCGGTAAAGGTATTCAGAAAGTCGATCACGTTCGCAATTTCTGGGACGGGCACGCCCACGGCAGATTAACCAAAAATTGGTAGCTTGCCGATAACACTACTTTCCTGGACAAAAGCCAATTCACGTTGGTTTATCTGACAATTCTTAAGCTATGAAAACTGTGCTTGTTACTGGTGCTTCCGGAAGTTTGGGCACCAGCCTCGTAGAAGAATTACATAACGACGGCTACCACATTATAGCCACGCTGGGCTCAGCAAAAGAGCCGGGACTATTTAACCATCTGCCCAATGTAGAAAGTTATGTTGTTGACCTTCTGGATGAGGATAAAATAGCCGATTTTCTTGCCAGGATTTCCGACAGGCCCATTCACGCGGCCGCGTTGCTGGTCGGTGGATTTATGGCTGGCAGCATCGGAGAAACTGACCTGACAGCTTTGGACAAGATGTATCGGATTAATTTTTTAACTGCCTTCAACCTCGTTAAGCCCCTAATGACCCGATTCGAAGCTCAGGGAGATGGTCAGTTTGTTTTCGTTGGGGCCCGTCCAGCCCTGGTGCCTGAGGCTGGCAAAAACCTGTTTGCCTATGCCCTCAGCAAATCGCTGATTTTTGAGCTGGCGAATCTGGTCAATGCGCAGGGAAAAGGAAACCATATTTCGGCAACAGTCATTGTGCCCAGCACCATCGATACGCCCATAAATCGACAGGCGATGCCCGATGCCGATCCGACCAAATGGGTAACTCCGGAAGCAATCAGCAAAACAATTGCGTTTGTTTTATCCGATATCGGCCGAACAATCAGTGAGCCAATCCTGAAATTATACAACCAATCGTAATTAATCAGACATTCGACTTGCGCTCTTTCGGTGAATTTCACCAGCAAGCAACGTAGTGAAAGAAATGTGCGTAATCGATATAGAAACACGAGTCTATTTGGTCAGGCACTATACCATGAAAAACATCTCGCTTCTTGCCTTTCTGGTCGGTTTGTCACTATCGGCACAAGCTCAGGAGGTCGTGATCGATACAAATTATTACGCTCCCCCTCCTGTTCGTCGGCGGGTGATTCTGGCTGATCCCGACGATAATCTAAAAACCCGGCAATCGAAGCGAGCCGATAACCGACGCGAGCTGCTGGATCAGCTTAACGAAATACAAACCTGGTACATAGGGACCGAAGGGGGATTTCGCAGCGATGGTAGCATCCTGAGCAATTCACTCGACGGATTGGTGAGTAGCGCCACCCTGACGAAAGCTAACTGGAGTGTTTTGCTAGGCTATACATACCACAATTCATGGACGATTGAAACGGGATACACCCGTTCGCCAATTCACCTCAATATTACGATTGCCAACAATGCAGATCCGCTTGTCTTTAATTACCTGAACAATGGTTATGGCATTCCTCTGCGAATAAAACGACGCATTGGATCAGGGAAAGGGTCAGTAAATGGCACTGGTTTCTGGCTCACAGGGGGCGCGTGGCTTATCCCTAACGGCAGCGGACAAACGGGCGATTTCCAGCTGATTGGCTATAGTCGTCGTGGCAGAAATCGCATCGATACGCTCAGACTCAACAATACAACCACTGTTTTTAACAGCGTTACGGGGATTGCCGAGCTTGGGATCGACTATGCCACTCGGCTATCCACTCGTTTCGAGTTAGGATTTTATGCCCGCAAATATTGGGGACTGGGCGACGCGCTGAAATCTGACCTGCTCTATACGGTTAACAATGGTTCGCAACAACAGGCCACGATTACGTCAAATGGTTCTGGCTGGGGCCTCGGGCTTGCCCTACGGTACATTTACGGGCGTCAATTTGAAGTAAAGAAACACTAAACAGGGCGTTAACATCACTCTATTGACACCCGCGAGAAATCATCATGGTTTCTGACTCAATACTGCCTGACGCGGGTTTATTCTTCGGATTACAAGCTCCCCTATTGCTTTTCCCATAGCCTGGCCGTTTTGCAGCGCTGCCCGATAATGAATACCCCCATACAAACGACTGATTGAAGCCTCATCGGCGGCCTGATCAAATGATGTGAACCGGCGCGACGGTAAGCCATAAGCCATTTCGGTGCTATCGACGAACGAAATGCTTTTGCCCAAAACAGCCGACAGCACAACTGCCGATGCAGTCGATACAACACTGTGGCCGCTCGGATATTCAGGAAAGGGGGGTGTTTGCAACAACGGCCGCCAGTTCTCGTCAATATGGGCGTTGATGTATGTTTCGGGCCGGATAACATTGTAACGATATTTCTCATGCCAGCAACTGATAAACCCATCAAAGAGCGCAATCGCGGTCATTGTGTACGCTGCACTCGTCGTGATCAGATTGGCTTTTGTTTGACGCGCAACCTGTCCGGCAATAGACAACCAGTGACCACCGGGAGAAAGCTTTTTACTGGCAAAATTCAGATGCCCCTGCGTATTCAGAAAAAACGGGTTACAATCCCAATAACTAGCAATTAGCTGCTGTTCGGCCGTCCTGTTTTTACCCGTTTCATACACCTCCCGCGCAGCCTCACGAAATTGACTTTTCTCGCTTGTACTAAACGGAGGAGGTCCTATTGTCCGACACTGCGCAGCCGAGTCCAGCACGAATGGTCGGATGCGGCCCCAATAAGGTTCAACAGCGGCCATGTAACCGGGGGGTGTTGGTGCCCAAGCACCAGCCTGCTTCACGGGGGCATACCGACGGAGCGACCGTGTTTGCCGGTAGTTGTCGCCCTTAGCCCATGCGATGACATGCTGAGCGGCCTGTTCGCCAAATGCTTTCGACACTTGAATCGTTTCTTCAGAATAGCCCGCTGCTTTAATCTGTTCCCACAGTTGTGTCGTTTCCAGATCGAAGGTTTTCTCCGAAAAAATCATCGTGCGCCCAACGCGCAGAAACGCTTCGGTAGCCGCCAGGGCCGGATTGCAGCCAACTGGTGGTGTGCTGATCATCGGTGCCATTGACGGGATCTGTCCGGCCAGGGATCGATAACGTCCAGCCTGAAACGGCACAAGCGTTTCGTACGCTGCAATGTGTGCATAGGCGTAAATTCGGGCAGCAACGGGGGGCGAAAACACATCCGATACCATGATGGTCGTTAGCAGTTGGTGTGCCGAATGCAGCCAGCGCGTCTCTACCGATACCGAACGATTCGGCGCGGGTGTTGTCAGGCTCATTAAACCTGCGGTGATGACCAGTAGTAATTTCTTCATCGCTCAAACCCTACTAACGAACCATCATTGACCGTAAAAAGTAATCGTCGCCGACCGGCTCCCGACCGCAGACTAACCACCTGTCGCACATCACCACTGGCCCAGATTCCCGTTTTATGCGGAGGCACAGGTTGAAATTTACCTTGCCCATTGCCCTTTAACAAGCAACCGAAACTTGCCGAGCAAGGGCCAAACTGTACGCGATAGGGATAGAAATTTCCGGCTACCAGCAAGTCTGTCCTACCATCGTCATCCAGATCGTCGATCAGCAAAGCGCTGGCCCGCGACAGTTGAGCCTCCATTGGAAAGGCCTCAAATCGGAATGTTTTATTGCCCTGATTCACAAAAACCCCTGATGCCAGTTGCCGAACTGCTACGACCGATGCCTGGGTTAATTGTGAAGGATTTAAAATGTCTGTGATGGTTGCGTCGGCGTATTGATGGTAGCGGGTAAATTTTTTCCGCAAGGGCACTACCTGATCGAGCAATTCGTCGCGGGAAGCCACCGGAAAAGCTTTGCCCTGAATATAATAAGTCCAGATGGGGTCCTGCACACCATCATTGTCAATATCGGTAGTGGTAATCCGCATCGGTTGACGGGCGTCGGCCCGGAACAGATTGTTCAGGCCAGCATTACCTGCTATGATGTCGGTATCTCCATCCTGATCGATGTCGGCCAGCAACAGACTCGCCCACATTCCTTCTGTGTCCGTAAAGCCAGCCCCGCTGGAAATATCGGTCAATTTCCCTTTCTGGTTATCGAGCAGGTGAACCGGCATCCAGTCACCAGCAAGTACCAAATCGGGAAACTTATCCCCCCGAAAGTCAGTCCAGGCAGCAGCCTGAACCATACCGATATGCCGTAGAGCCGGGGCTATCTGGTCGGTAACGTCGGTAAAGCGTACAGATCCGCCGGAGGGTGTATCGTTACGCAGCAGATAACTTTCCGACGGGAATGGAAAGGAGCCTGGCTTACCCCGGCCACCCACAAACAAATCAAGGTCGCCATCCTGATCCATGTCAGCAGCTGCTACGGCCAGTTTGCTGCTTCGCATTTGTGGCAGAGCCTGTGGGACGCGGGTAAAATTCCCTTTCCCATCGTTTACATAAAAACGATCCTGGTATTCCGGCGATCCATCTTCGTATTCATTTCCTCCACTTACGGCATATAAATCCGCATCACCATCGTGGTCAGCATCGAAAAACAGGGCGTTTACATCCTCACTGGCTGCATCGGCGAGCCAGGGCTGCGAATCAGCACGTTTAAACGAACCATTCGACTGCTGAATCCACAATTCATCCCGTTGCCCGACGGCACCACCCAGAAAAACATCGTCCAACCCATCAGCGTTTACATCCGCTTTGGCTAAGGCTGGTCCCAGCCGCGACAGTTCATACGGAATCAGCACCTCTACCTTGAAGTCGATAAAATCGTTTTCGCGGTGCCGATAAGGCAACAATTGATTCATTGCCAATGGCTTAAACCAGGCGACTTCCGGCATTTGCTGAACGGTTTGCCTGCTACCTTCATTTTGCTTTATCGTGATGGTCTGATCGGCGGGCAGATTGGCGAGCTGGCTCTGAGTACCGTCTGGCCAGTATACCGTCAATCGGGAAATGCTCGTTTGCTTTCCTATGCCAAAATGAAGCGTAGGTTCGACGGACGCCTGATAACCCCGCACAGTATAAGCCTCCTGTAGTTGCCGTCCGTCGGTGGTTTCGAGCACTAGCCTCGCCCCGACTGCCTGCGAATTGGGTCCCTGCCCCCGCAGGCGAACCCGCAGAAAATGAGCGTCGGCACGGTTCCGTTCGGCATTGTTCCGGAAAATGCCTACCGGTTCATTTTGCTTACAGACGACCAGATCCAGGTCGCCATCTCCATCGAAATCAGCATAAGCCGCAGCACCTGACACTGCCGGTATCGTCAGGCCCCATGCTGCTGATTGATTGCTGAAAGTCAGGTCATGGTTGTTCCGAAACGCATAGTTAGTGGGGCGGTTCGAGGGCATTTTCCGCACCAGATCAATGGTCTGAAAGTTCAGATTTCCCTTGGCCGCTTCCTGCAGTTTGGCTTCTGCAACGGTGTATTTCATAAAGTCCAGATCCGTGAAGTCGCGCAGATAACCGTTTGTTACGAACAGATCTTTCCAGCCGTCATTATCCAGATCGGCCAACAGAGCCGACCATGACCAATCGGTGGCGGCTATTCCCGCCAGCTGCCCTATTTCACTAAACCGGATTTGCTTTTTGTCTTCCAGTCCCCGATTGAGCTGGAGCATATTTCGCATCTGTTGCCGGAAATATCCGCTGTCGATCAGCATCTGATAGGCGTCATATTCATCCGGGCCTTTCAGCATTTTCTGGCGGTGATTGTCCTCCGGCAACATGTCCAGTGTTACTACATCGGGTAAGGTATCGTTGTTGAAATCTGCCAGATCGCACCCCATCGAAAACCGCGATGTATGCGTCATAGCCGTTCGTAACGATTCTTTAAAGCCGGTATGGTGGCCAGCGCCATCGTGCTGATTGAGATACAGACAATCCTGTTCCGTATAATCACTGGTGGTGTATAGATCGGGCCAGCCATCAGCGTTCAGGTCGCTGACCCCCACGCCAAGGCCGAAATTGAGCGGGTTGTTGATAATGCCCTCAGCCAGCGTAACATCGGCAAATTTCTGGTTATCGTTGCGCAGTAATCGGTTCCCGAACCGCATATCGGGGGTTGCCCTGATTTTGCGGGTATTCAGAAATGGATTGTAGGTATGGTTGGAGTGATTCAGCAGAAAAACATCCAGATCACCATCGCGGTCGTAGTCGAAAAAAGCAGCCTGCGTCGATTGAGTACCCGGCAAATCGAGTCCAAACTCGCTGGCCCGGTCCTTAAATTGCGGCACGCCATCGCGAACGCCTTCATTGATAAACAACTCGTTGACCAGCTTTTCGGCGGGGTATTTTCCAGAATGACAGACGTAAATATCCAATCGACCATCGCCGTTTACGTCGGCCACACTCACGCCCGTCGCCCAGGTTCCATTCCCTGCAACACCCGCCCGCCCGGTCACGTCATCGAACTGCCAGCTGCCTCGATTGAGATACAATTTATGCGGAACGGTGTTGCCCGAAAAAAACAAATCGGGCTGGCCATCATCGTTAAAATCGCCGACACCAACCCCATTGCCATTGTAGAGGTATTCGTACCGAAAAATGTTCAGTGAATCCGTTTCCGTCAGGTTATTGATGAACCGCACATTGGTTTGTTCGGGCGATAGCACCGTAAAGAGCGGAGCTGGATCTGAACTTGTTTCGGGCCAGAGTAATCCCGCAACTAAACAGACAGCCGCCAGCACTAATTGAGGAGTCCACATAACAGGTCAGTTAAGCCGAAGGTTTTCGTCGCCCGGTTCATACGCTACGTACAGCAGTAGCAGTGTCAGCATTTCCTGATCGCTACGCATCTGACCATCTGAGGTGATCAGCTTAGGTGGTTTGTTTGGATTCTGGGGGTTTCCTTCGGTGTTATCATACGTTCCGATCACGTTAATTACCGCCCCTGTCGGCAGAATGACTGGTTTCTGATAGCGATACACTTCCTGCCAGCGAAAGTCCCAGTCCGGAATGCGTACCAGCCGCAGCGTATCGGCACCGGGCAGGGTAGCGAAAGCGGTGAAGCGCTTGCCAATCTGGTGCATATGGGGCCAGGCATACAATAGCGTGATAGGCTGATTTCGATATGCGATTCGCAGTCGGGTTGTCAGGCTATCGCCACCAAATACCAGCAGCGGAGGTGTAATTTCTTTCTCACCAATACCCCCAGACCCTAAACTTATTACTTTTACTGTTCGTCGAATGGGCTTTTTCGTAAAGAAAAAATTGATGCCACTTACATTCTCGATGTCTTTGGCAGCCGGGCCAAAATGAACAGTCAGCAGTACGACTCCTCGTTTAGGCATCACCCAGCCCATATCGGCCGGGTACGTTTCGACGGTTGTTCCGGGAATCCAGCCGCTGTAGTAGGTCAGTTGCTTTTTGTAAGGCAACCACTCCCTGTAGCGCGACGCATCATCGCCATTCAGGTTAACCTGCGCGACCGTGTTGTTCAAATCAATGCCCGGATCATCGACCGGGTGAATGGCAAAGTTGGCGTGATGGATACTCTTTTTGTCTGTTGACGTAAACTCGATTGCTTCTACGTTCGCTTCCTGGGCCAGTTCGAACGGGATCTTGAATACCATAAATCGCTCAACTCCATCGCCGATTACCTTAAAGGGCTGGGGCATTTTTAAGGTCAGATCGGGCACCCGGTTATAGCCCGTACCCGCCTGCGCTCGGGTTAGCAATTCCTTTTCGGCATCGGTATTGATTTTGCCTTTTGGCATTTCTGCATCGATCCAGTCGGTTAGTATTTTGATCTGTTCGGGTGTCAGGCTGCGTTTGTTGGCAAATTCAACATAATGATCATCAGCCCGCCAGGGCGGCATATAGCCCGTATTCACCACTTTCCGGATAAACTTCGCCCGTTTCGTTACATCCTCGTAGGTAATCAGTGAAAACGGAGCAGCCTCACCCGGCCGGTGGCAAACCGCGCATTTAGCGTGAATCAACGGTTGGACATCCCGGTAAAACGTTGGCTTCTGCGCATAAACAGTGTTGCTTACTAAAAACCAACTTAACCAGATTAATCCATGTGCCAGGCACTGCTTCATAAACAATCCGAAAAAAGCCAACCCGTCAAGGTGACGGGTTGGGCATTAAGTTATGAAAAATTCAGCGGGTATACACTAAAGCTGATCCCACCAAACACGCCCCGTAGCATCCTGGGGATCGGTTCCGAAACCGGTTATTTTAGCCATTTCGTCCAGAGCCGCCTTGCGATTCGCATAGTTCGGATCATTGACATTCGGAATACCAAGCGGAGCCCGCCGAGGCACCACCAGCGTAGCGCCGTTCGAAATCAGCGCTGGCAAAACCAGTGTCGACGTTGTATTGGGCAGTCCGGTTCTTTTCCAGGTTGCCCACCCTTCGGCTGGCTGACGAAGAAAGTTGATGTACTCCTGGCTGGCGATTAAATCCATCGCTTTGGCGGCAGTGAAGGCCACTTTGGCATTGGCTAGATAAGCGGTTTTCTCTGCCGCAGTCATGGGTGTATAGTTGAACACCTGCGCCCCCTGGGCCACCATATCGTACCAATCCAACGATGCGGTCACTCCCGTTTCATACCAGGTTTTGGCACTTTCACCCGAAATGGCCTGTGCTGCCAGTTCAGCCCTCATAAAGCAGAAGTCAGCATAAGTGATAACAGGGAAGTAGTTTTTACCCGTTCCGGCGGTACCACTCGCATCGGCAAAACCTGCCTGGAACAGGCGTGGCTGCACATACGACAGCGTATCGATGGCCGTACGATTGCCATTCAAGGTAAGATAGCGCGGAGTGTAAAAACGTTGTACATTCTGGGCCACTTTCGCAGCATCCGGGCCAGTAAACCCACCCAGATAACGGCGCGACTCTTTGGTACCAGCCGGAAGTTGCTTATCGGCAATCAGCAGATCGATATTGGCCTGAGAATAGCCGTTTTGCGTAAAGAAAGCATCAAGCCGGGGGTCCTGTGTATCCCACATGAAATCGACCAGCGGCTTGGCAGCCCGCAAATTGGCAGGATTCCAGTTCGAATCACTACCGCCCGTAAAGCTGGCTGGCGTAATAAACATCCACCCATCGGTATTACTGCTCATCAGATCGGCGGCCGGAGAACTTAGTACTTCCTGAGCTATCGTTTTAAGTTTTGCGGCATCGCGTTTTGCCAGACGCATCGCTATTTTTAGCCGTAGTGCATTAGCCGCTTTAACCCACTGCTGGGTGTTACCGGCATAATACTGGTCACTGGTACCCAACGCCACCTGTGTGGCCGTCTGAGCCGTTTTCAACGTTGTGATCGCTTCTTTCAGTTCAGTATCGAGCGTCGCGAAAATCGTTTGCTGCGGGTCGTACTTTGGCGTCAATGTGCCACCATAACGGGCCTGAAAAGCATCCGAGTAAGGAATGCTGCCGTAAATATCACTCACGTAAAACGTGTAATACGCTTTCAGAATCCGAGCAATCCGGATCATATGTACGTAGCGGGGCTGCTCTTCGGCGGGCAGATTCGCGACCAGTTTTTCCAGATCTACCAGCGTATTACCAACGCCATTATACAGGCGTCCATACCGCTGAGAGAAGTTGTCGTATACCTGCGTAAAATTCTGTCCATTACCATTTACAGCCGTCGAATACTGCATCCAGGGCATGATCCGCTGGTAAAGGTCATAAAACGCTTCAAAATCCTGGCTGTGTAACGACAACGTTGCGTTCAGGAACTGATTGGCGGGCGGAACGCTCGTTAGCCCTTCCGGATTTATGTTGGTTTCTACGAAAGCCTCCTTCTGGCACCCGCTGAATACCAGCGTCCCTGCCATGAGCAGTCCGGAGAAATATTTTTTATAGGAGATAAGCATATGCGTAAGTTCGATTGAGATACGTGCCGAAATTAGAGTCCTACGTTGACCGTTACACCGATGTTGCGGCTGAATGGCAGTCCGCCGTATTCAGCAAATTCGCCGGCATTATTACTCTTCAGCGACTGCGGGTTGATACCATCTTTGGCTGTCATGTAGAGATAGCCCAGATTACGGCCAACTACACTCACCCGCAGTGATTGAATTTTAACCCGGTTCAGGAGTGTAGCCGGTACGTCGTAGCTAACAGACGCTTCACGAAGAGCTACCCACGAGTTTTCAAAAACCGAGTACTCGCGGATTCCCGATCCCCAGTTGGACAGGTTATCGTAATAAGCATATGCCGGAACGGGTGTCAGATAGCCTTTATCGACAGCATCCTTATAAGTCATACCGCCCAGATCAACCTGTTTGCCATCGACCGTTGCCGTAACGCCTTTATTCAGGACACCATCGGGAATAATACCATCGTTCCGTTTGTTGCCCTGTGCATCGGTGAAAGCGATCCCCCCCGACTCCGCATCGCGACCGGCCAGGCTATTTTTGAAGCTACCAAAAGCCGACCCATAGGCGTGGGTTGCCGATGCCATCACACCGCCAATTTTGGAATCGACCTGCAACGTAGCCGAGAAATTACCATAACGGAAATTGTTGGTGTTGCTCAACAGAAACTTCTCCAGCATGGTCCCAATATCCTTCGACCCCTGCCCGGCAGCTCCGCTCCGCAGATACGTCAAATAGCCACCGGTCGTGCCACTGGCCGCACCGATCAGCTTACGACCCTGGTCATCACGTGCATAAGCATAGGAGGTGTTGATGGTGCCATAATCTCCGCCTACCCGAGCAATTGACTGAATGTCAGCCCCGAAAGCCAGACTCAACTGGTAGGTATCCACGCCTTCGATCAGTTCCAGAATCTTGTTGCGGTTGCGGCTGAAGTTAAACGCCGTATTCCACTGGAATTTATTCGTTTTAATCGGCGTACCGGTCAGCAAAATCTCCACACCACGGTTCAGAATTTTACCACCGTTGGCCAATCGGGAAGCAATACCCGACTCCGTAGCCACCGGCAACGTAAAGATTTCATTGGTCGTCAGTTTGTTGTAAACTGCGAAATCAATGCCTAAACGATTGTTGAAGAACCGCAGGTCTGCTCCTACCTCCCACTCACGGGCTAACCGGTTCCGCAGGTTGTAGTTAGGCAGGATATTATCCCGAAAACCATACTGCTGAATCTGTCCGCCGGTCGACGTGAAGATATTGCCAGCCGAGTAGAAGCCCGTCTGGTTCGTCCGCCAGGCATCCGTATCGCCCCCGGTAAATCCGTAACTAGCCCGTAACTTACCAAACGACAGACTTTTTGGCAGATTTTTTACTGACTGAGTAAAATCCCAGGCCAGACCCACCGACGGGTAATAGTACGAATACTGTCCGCTTCCATTGGCGTAGGTCAACGCCGAGGAATAGTCGATCCGGTTGGTGAAGTTTAAAAACAGCGCGTCCTTATAGCTCAGATCGCCATAAGCGTAGATTGCATCCGTCCGCTTGGATGGAGCCAGCCGGTCGCCACTGATATCAGCCACAATCGGATTGATGGAATTCGGAAGGGCAAACTGGCCGGGTATGCGCAATCCGCCATCCGTACGGAGCCGGTAGTCCCGACCGCCGTTGATCCGGTTCGTTTCACCACCAGCCGACAGATTCAAATGAAACAACGGACTCAAATCCTTGCTGAATGTAAGCAATGCCTGAATCCGCGACTGGTTGTTGGCCTGCGAATACTGCGAATACTCACCACCGGCAAAGCCTACGCCATCGCCCAGGTTCTTGTTCTCGGTCTGGTATAATTCGTTCTGGATATTAGCCCGAACCAGGCCCGTTAACCAGGGTGTGAAATTCATGTTTACGTCAATATTCCCCCGGAAAATCTTCTCCTTACGGGTCGTATTCCACTGGAAAGTCTGCCACATGAACGTCGAAATGTTATATGGATCAGCCGCGCCCTGTTTACGACCACCCACGGGTGACGCATAATTATTGGCCCAGTAATCAATATCAAAACTCCGGGGACGACCATAGACAAACCGGAAAACAGGATTAAAATTACCACCCTGCCGAATTGGGTTCAGGTTATTATTGTCGGTATAATCGGCCGAAACATCGAGGCTGAAGATTTTACCCAATTTCTGCGTAGCCCGGACATTGAAGTTATTCCGCTTCATTTCGGCACCACCCGGCATAATCGTATTATTATACAGATTCGAGAACGACGCCCGGAACGAGGAGCGTTCATTGCCGCCCTCTACGGCTACATTGTGATTGATGAACTTACCTGTCTGGAAAAACTTCAAGGGGTCATTGGCTTTCCAGGGAATCATGCGCCCATCAATATCCTGCACCATATGACCATCCAGCTTGGGACCGAATGAATATGGCCAGTTTTGCGTATCAACCAGGTCAGTACCCGTAGCCGATTTGCTAAAGGTCGGTGCAATACCGGCTCCATACTGATTCTGCACATCAACAAACCGGTAGGCATTTTCAAACGAAGATGTATGATTATACGTAACGCCAAGGCCTTTTTGCTCACGACCGTGCTTTGTCGTAATAACTACTACTCCATTAAGAGCCTCCGAACCATACAGGGCACTGGCAGCAGACCCTTTCAGTACCGTCATGGTCTCAACGTTATCAGCGTTAAGGTTTTTCATGATGTTCCCAAAGTCCTGTGCGGCTCCCCACGAGTCAGCACCAGTTGTGGTTGGCCGAATCAATACGCCATCGACAACAAAAAGCGGCTGCGTATTCGGGCTCAGCGATGCGTTACCCCGGATACGAATCCGCGAAGACGACATCGGACCACCCGACCCCTGATCAATTTGTACTCCGGCCACTTTACCCTGTAAGGCGTTGACAAGGTTAGCGCTATTGGCCCGTTCCAGATCCATTCCTTTGACCTCCTGTGCAGCATAGGAAAGTTTGCGGGTCTCCTGCTTAATACCAAAACCGGTTACAACAACTTCGCCCAGTGTTTTGGAATCGTCTGCCAGTGTAACCGTAAATTCAGACGCATTCCCAATAGCTACTTGCTGTGTAACAAACCCAATGGCCGATACGACCAGGGTAGAAGCATTGGCAGGCAGGCTCAGCCGGAAAGTGCCATCAGCGCCAGCTGTTGTTCCGGTTGTAGAGCCCTTTACCTGAATGGTAGCCCCCGGAATTGGATTGCTTTGGCTATCGCGCACAAGACCCGTAACGGTGGCCCTGGCCTGAGCCAGAGTCGGTAAACACCGAACCAGGATCAGCATCATTAACAGTAAGAGTTTTTTCATCCGAGCATTTAATTAAGTAGGTGATAAAATGAGGCCGCTGCCTAGAGGAATTACCTAGAAATTCTAACGGTTCTGCAATCCTAAGAAATTTAATTTAAAAATAATACCCAGTTAATATAATTTTTTAAAAACTTTGAACAAAACCCCATAAATTTCACCAACCTTTAAGTAACTCCGAAGCATAGTTGTCTTTGAGACTTTGAAGTAACTTGCTATTCGTCCAGATGACGGCACGATAGAATCATTCGTCTTAGTAAAATGAATTCAGCTATTTTTCTTGAGGAGGACCTGCCTGTTTCCCAATCAGTTGTAGATTATAAGAAGAAACAGAAGCAGCGAAAGATGCTTGCCTATCTATATGCAGAAGGTAATTGCACACTGGCGCATCTGGCCAAACTACTACACAGCAGTGTACCCTCCGTGACAAGTCTTGTCGATGATCTGGTTAGTAACAAATGGGTAACAGCCATGGGCACCGCTATGGGTAACAATGGTCGAAGGCCAGCGCTGTTTAGTCTTGATACAACCAAGCATTATGTGGTTGTGATCGATGTCAGCACGCACGACACCAAACTGTTAGTTATGAATGTGCTCCGTGAGATCGTCTTCCGTCGTGAATTTGATCTTCGCCTTGAAGATAACCCAACGTTTCTATCGACGCTGGTTCATCATTACAAAACTACCCTGACTGATTCGGGAATCAATCCCAAAGCAATCAGGGCGGTTGGCATTTCAATGCCCGGATTAGTCAATGCCCGGCATGGCACCAATCTGACCTATAAGAATCTTAGTCCGTCAAACATCTCACTTCCTCACTGGTTTTCAGAGCAGATCCATTTACCTGTTTATTTAATTAACGACACCAAAGCTACTGTACTTGGAGAAAGCCGTTTTGGTGGAGCACAGGGTAAAAAACAGGTACTGGCCATTAATATTGACTGGGGAGTTGGTCTGGGGATTGTCGTTAATGGCGAAGTTTTTCAGGGTACCAGTGGATTTGCCGGTGAATTGGGGCATATACAGGTTGACCCTGAGGGAGAATTGTGTTACTGTGGTAAAATAGGCTGTCTCAATACCATTACATCGGCCTCGGCGCTGGTTCGGCGGGTACAACGCGATATTACCAATGGACAGGTTTCTAAATTAGCCGTTTTCCGGGACCGGGTTGAGCAGATCGATATTGATGAACTGATCAACGCAGCCCACCAGGGCGATTCTTATGCGATTGACATGTTACACGAAACGGGATTTCAATTGGGGAAAGGTCTCGCGGTTGCGATCAGCCTGTTCAATCCCGAAATGATAATCGTTGATGGTGTTCTAACCAAAGCCGCGGCTTTCATTCTAAACACCATTGAGCAGGCAATTAGTAAATACTGCCTGAGTGATTTCCGCAACGACCTGACCATCGAAATAACCCAGTTGAATGGAGCCGCCAAATGGCTGGGGACACACGCGTATATGATGGAAGATATTTTCGCTAATTACTAACCAGGATTGAACGGATTGAAGGATTTAACTGATTTTGATTTCGCTTCGAAGAAGCGCAGGAATAAAGCAAAATCGGCTTAATTCTTCAATCCGTTCAATCCCGGTTCAGACTTATTTAACAAACAATAGCTCCCGGTACTTAATCAGCGGCCAGTCTTCGTCATCGACAATTTCTTCAAGCTTGTCTACTTCATAGCGGATAATATCAAAGTGATCTTTAACCTCCGTCGCATATAGTTTAGCTCGTTCAGCGGTATCAGTTGTATTATTCGCTTTCTTGCGCGATTCGATCATCGCTTCAACTCCTTTTTTGATAACCAGAACGCGGGTCGAAATTTCGCGCAAAATGTCTTTAATCGGCTCCGCTTCCGCAACCATTCCCAACTCCACCAGATTTCGGGCGGTTTCGGCCAGCTTATTCTGGTACTTGAGCGCCGTTGATACGACGTGATTCATGGCCAGATCGCCCATAACCCGCGACTCGATCTGTACATTTTTAATGTACTTCTCAAGTTCGATCTCGTAGCGCGATTCCACCTCAGCGTGGCTCAGTACGCCCGTTCGTTCAAACAGAGCCAGTGATTCGGGTTGCACATAAACACCCAGCGCTTCAGGCGACGACTTGATATTCGACAGACCCCGTTTAGCAGCCTCTTCGACCCATTCGTCAGAATAGCCGTTGCCCTCAAACAGAATTCGCTTCGTGTTAGAATAATATGCTTTCAGAATATCGACAATCGCCAGTTCCTTCTTCTCGCCTTTCGCCAATCGTTCGTCAAGGTCTGTTTTGAATTTGTTCAACTGATCGGCCACAATCGCATTCAGCACGGTCATGGTAGAGGCCGAATTAGCCGAACTACCTACTGCCCTAAACTCAAACTTATTGCCCGTAAAGGCAAACGGCGATGTTCGGTTGCGATCCGTATTATCGCGCATCAGACTCGGAATGCGGTTCAGGCCGAGTTTATAGTACACGTTATCACCCTTATTTACCGTAACCTCCGACTTGGTTTCCAGATCATTAAGAGCCTGCGTTAGTGATTCGCCCAGGAAAACGGAGACAATGGCTGGCGGAGCCTCATTTGCTCCCAGCCGGTATTCGTTTCCGGCAGAGGCAATGCTGGCCCGTAACAGATCGGCATTATCATGAACGGCCTTCACCACATTGACAAGAAAGGTCAGGAACCGAAGGCTTTCTTTGGGCTTGGTGCTTGGTGCTAACAGATTAACGCCTGTATTGGTCCCCATCGACCAGTTGTTATGCTTGCCGCTCCCGTTGATACCTGCGAATGGTTTCTCGTGGAAAAGAACCTTCAGATTGTGCTTTTCGGCAATTTTTTCCATCAGATCCATCAACAGCGCGTTGTGGTCGATAGCCAGGTTTACTTCCTCAAAAGTTGGTGCTACCTCAAACTGCCCTGGCGCGACTTCATTATGCCGCGTCCGAACGGGCATGCCCAACTTCATGGACTCGAACTCAAAATCGACCATAAAGGCGTTGATCCGGGGAGGAATCGAGCCGAAATAATGGTCTTCCAGTTGCTGACCCCGTGCGGGTGCATGGCCAAATACCGTACGGCCCGCCAATACCAGATCAGGTCGGGCGTAGAACAGCGCCCGGTCAACGACAAAGTATTCCTGTTCAGGCCCAAGCGTTGGCGTAACCTTGGTAATGTTTCGGTCAAAGTATTGACAAACAGCCGTTGCCGCCTTGTCCAGAGCATTTAATGCCTTGAGCAACGGGGTTTTATAATCGAGTGCCTCACCAGTGTAGGAAATAAAAACGGATGGAATGCAGAGCGTTTTTCCACCGGCTCCATTATCCATCAGAAAGGCAGGTGACGAGGGGTCCCAGCCGGTATAGCCGCGAGCCTCGAAGGTATTCCGAAGGCCTCCATTTGGAAACGACGATGCATCGGGTTCCTGCTGCACCAGGGCACTACCCTTAAATTTTTCGATAGCCTTGCCGTCGATGGTAATGTCGAAGAAGGCATCGTGCTTCTCGGCAGTTTCACCCGTTAGCGGCTGAAACCAGTGGGTATAGTGGGTGGCGCCTTTCGAAGTTGCCCAGGATTTCATGGCGCCGGCCACTTCGTCGGCAATGTTCCGGTCGATCTGACCATTTGTTTGAATGGCCTCTGTGACCTTAATATACGCTTCGGGCGAAAGAAGCGTTCGCATCACTTCATTGTTGAATGTGTAGCTGCCAAAGAAATCGGCGACGCGCTCGGTGGGAGCGGCAACGGCCATAGCCTGACGGCTTTGGGCGATTTCGAGGGCTTTAAACCGAAAATTGCTCATTCTCTACTATGCGTGGTTTTGGGTTGAAAAACTTTGCCAAACATACACGCCTTCGGGCATATTCCAACGGGCAACCAAAAAAAGCCCGACCACTTGCGTAGCCGGGCGTGGAAGAGGGGTAACAAGGACCTATTCTTTCACCAGCTTATGAATGATTCGTTGCCGCTCCAGTATTACTTCCAGCGCATAGACGCCGGTAGCCAGTGACGAAACAGTCAGAACACGTTCGTTCTTACCAGCTATACCCTTATGCGTATGCTGCTGATAAACACGGCCCTGTACGTCTAGCAAACGCAGTTGAACATCACTGGCTTCTTTTAGTATAAATGTTACTATAACCTCATTATGAACCGGATTCGGGCGCACTTTCACTAAGCTTACCTCCTCTATAGTTTCCTGTTTGGCGCCCACTCGTAACCCATTCGTTGAGAAATAAACGGCTCCATCCTGAGTCGTTCCCTGTTGATAACCCGATGGAGGGGTTATGCTTGTTGGGAATTCAAGGCCCCACCAACCCGTAGTTCCTGCATTGAGGCACCCTTGGAGATTTTCCACACCGGAATCTTTGGTGAAATTATCCCAGAAATTATCACCGCGTGGGTAGTACTTGTCATTGTATGAGTTCGGCTCAGCGGTTACCAAGGCCCGCTTCCCATTCGGAAACTGACGAATCTCGACGTTCAAATTATTCCAGGAGCCCACATGGCGGGGGCCGCTACTAAAATCGCAGGGATTAGGCGGATTGGTACCATTCTGTGCATAATAAACGGCTCCATCCTGCTCTGTACCCTGATAATAACCGGCTGGCGGAGCAATGCTGGAGGGGTTAGTCATGCCACCCCAATCCGTAGTACCCGCATTGAGGCAGCTTTGCAAACCAGCCGCATTGGGGTCTTGATTAAAGCTTCCCCAGAAATTATCGCCACGCGGATAGTATTTGTCATCGGAGGAGCCTGGAATGGCCGTCACTAATACATTTCTTCCGGAGATCGAGCGAATCTGGTCGTTCAGATTCGACCAGGTGCCCACATAACGAGGGCCGTTACTGAAATCGCAGGTGGGAGTGGAACCACAGTTTACACTGACGTTGAAGTTAAAAGTTGGTGTATAACAACCAGCGCCAGATTTGGACATGGCCAGACTGTACTGATATGTTCCTGCAGAAGCTGGAGCCGTTACGTTCAAACTTGGGTTCGAGCTTGGGTTATAAGGAACATTAGGGCCACTATAGGTATAGGTAATTCCCTGACATTCCCAACCGTTTGAATTGCCGGGCCCAGCCGTACAGCCCGAACTGAGAGTCATGGCCTGATTACAATTGACACTCGTTGGTGTAATGGCCGTAGCCGTAAAATTACAATCTGGACTACAGACGTAGCTAGTGGGTATACCCACCGCTCCCCAGGCAGCAGCGACGGCGCGTTGTTGAGGAGAACATTCGCCAAAAACGGCTCCAGCTGCGATACGAAGGGCATTGGCGGTATTAGCGTAGTTATAATCACCATAAATGTAATTTTCAAGCGCCCAATACACGACGCTCATCGCATCGTCGAAACCAATGGGTGAGATATGGTTCTCATTGGGGCCCGAACCTGTTGTCAATGTATGAAACCATTTACCCAGAACAGTTGCATTATGATGCACTTCATTATTAAAATCCCAAAAGCCTTGCTCCTGATAGGTTTGTGGATAGGCTCTATTAGGGAATACATTTACATCGACAATACTATGTGGGGCAGCCATATCTCGACTAAGCCAGGCATCTTCGCCGAGCCGATAATTCCAGGCATCGTTCGGACCTCCTGCGGGATAAAGATCCCGTTCGATGCCCGTACCAATAATATCGGAGAAGCCTTCGTTTAATGCGCCTGTTTCGCCATTAAAAATTGTCCAGCCACCCACCAAATGGTTGGACACACCATGCCCATATTCATGACCAACAATGTCAACTGTAGATAAATTAGTGCCATTATGTGAACCAATTACTATCATTCTTTCATCTTGGTCCCAACCAGCATTATTTTGATAGTTAGGCATAACTAAAATACGCCCTAATCTACCCTGGCCATCGGTACCATTCAGCCCATACCGGTTCAGAAAATATTGATAAGAACGCCAGACAGTCCAATGGGCTAATGTAGCACTCTGTACATTATTGCCCCAATTCACGGTAGGATTGATTAATGGAGCATCATTCCAGTTAAGATCACCATTCCAATCCCAGCGGGTATCCAATGCCTGCGGCACGTTAGTGCTCATGGTCAGTTGATACCCACCACCAGAAGCAGATTCTACCTCAAAAGTGGGGGTTGGATTGCTTCGCGCATAAATCGAAGTGAAGGTTGCTGCTGTCATAGGCGCCATAGCTCTGTCAGAGTTTGATGCAATTTGTGGCTTTGGAGCAAACCCGAAAGGTTTGGCAGCATGTCCATGCTCGGTACTGAAACACTTATTGACTAGCGAATGATGTTTCAGTACCACGCCTGATCCTGCGTCGACGTACACCCGGTTAGCCTCAAGAATTGTTTCGCTATAGAGATCGAACACATAGGCAAAACGGTAGCTATCTTTTATATAGTCATCTCCCAGTTTAGTAAGCACTAGCTCGCCTTTGGGTAATTTCTGACCTTTAAGCTTGTCTTTACTCAGCTTACGATCTGATAAGGCAGCCTCCAACGCTTTAACTTCGGCAATGGGCTTGTCGACATCAATGTCTAAGTCCTCTACAACGCGAGTATGAGCCGCTTTGAGCCGAGCATTTCGGGAGTGTAGGGTCAAATGACCACCTTCAACGAGTATGTTTTTGTAATACAGTTGATAATGCTGGTGACGGGTTTCTTTCACATCGGTTCGGTCGCGTACTAACCTAAGCTGGTAGCCATCCTGAATACCGATATTTTTAGCAAATTTACTAGGGAACAAAGCCGCTTCGATGGTTTCACCATCTGACTTGAATTCTAGCCAGCCATCATCGGTAGCGCGGCTGGTCAGTTGGAGTAAGGATTTGTTGTTCTCGCGAAGGTACTTTGGCTTAAATTTCTGGGCAAAGGAGCTAGTTATCGCTTCAAAAATTAAGCAACAAATAAATAGGTATCAGGTTAGAGTTATTTTCATATAGTGGTCCCGCTTTTTTGTACCACCCTTTAAGCTTGTCGGAATGGTTGCTAACTTAGTTAACCATGAAAGCAAAAAGCCGTCGCCAGTTCACCTCCGAGTTTAAGGTGAAGGTCGTTTTAGAAGTATTGCGTCAGGACAAAACACTCAATCAGATCGCCAGCGACTACGATTTGCATCCACAGTTGGTGCAAACCTGGAAACAAACGTTTATGGCTGCTGCCCCACAAGTATTTGATCAACAAAAGGGGGCAGAAAAACCCGTCGCCGATGAAAAGGGACCACTTTATGAGCAGATCGGACGACTTCAGATGGAGTTGAGTTGGCTCAAAAAAAAAACTGGGAATCAACCTCTAAGCCAACGACGCGCCATGATCGAACGATCCCATCCTGAGTTAAGCCTTCGGCGGCAATGTTGGCTGTTGGGTGTCAGCCGAACTGGTCTGTCTTATGAGCCTGTAGTGACCAATGAGCAAACCCTACTAATAATGCGCCGACTTGATGAGTGGTATGTGGAGCATCCTGACCTGGGTCATCGGCGTCTGGTAGTACTCCTCAAAGAGGAAGGCTGGGAAATTAACATCAAGCGAGTTCGCCGATTAAGAGCCTTGATGGGATTAGAGACCCCGTTTCCTAAACCAAACCTGTCCAAACCAGGAGTGCCCCGGCAACGATTCTTTTATCTGTTGAGAGGGTTGATAATCGACCGCATCCATCAGGTCTGGGCCACTGATATCAGTGTATATTCCCATGCCCAAAGGCTTTTTTTATGTGATGGCCATTTTAGATTTGCACAGCCGTTATGTCCTGCACTGGCAGTTGAGCAATACTCTCGAAGCGGACTGGTGTGTGGCTACCTTACAGCAAAGCTTAGGGCAGTGGGGCAAACCACAGATTTTCAATACTGACCAGGGCAGTCAATTCACCAGCGACGATTTTGTGGCTGTGCTACAAGATCATCAGATTGCTATTAGTTGGGATGGAAAAGGGCGGGCTTTGGATAATATCTTCGTTGAACGGTTCTGGCGAACCCTGAAATATGAAGATGTTTATTTGCGAAACTACCAAACAGGCAGTGAGTTACGGGCGGGTTTGGTTAAGTATTTTCAGTACTACAATAATCAACGTCCTCATCAGTCGTTGGGCTACCGCCCCCCGGCAAGGATACTAATGGAAGGGAAGAAAAACGAATACAAATCTGTCAACTAACCATTTCGTTTGGCCGAACAGTGGTACAGACAATGGGGTACACTATATTCATGATTATGTGTTAGAACGGTGGGTAAACTCTTTATTTAACTTCTTCAATGCGGTCAACGTAAACGTTCAAAATTGGTGAGGCTATTATTGTCTGGGTCAAGCGGTCGTGATAAACTTTCCCCCATACTCTATAGCGAAATGGGTAATCCTCCCAAGATTTTGCATTTAATGAGACGGTATTTAATAAGCCGACGATTTTTGCATGGCTTAAATCACAGACACCTAACGAATAGGCCTTAAAAGTCTCAGACACAGCTTTACTTGGGAAACCATTCTTAAATGTCAAGCTTGATCCGCTCAAATCTGCAGGCTCGTTTGCAATTGTCTCCACATAATCATAGTACCGAGCATCTAGCATACAACACGTACCATCATTACAAGAGTGGGCTACCTCAGGACCAGGTTTAGGTGGATCTTTCTGGCAACCCACGCCTAGTGCTAGCCATGACATGCCTACCACAGCCAGGCTTCGTAGTTGATTTGTTTTCATAGTGAGATTTTAGTTAGAATGATTTGCTCACAATTATATGTAATCTTTTTTGTCTTTAATAGTTATTTACATTATTTTGATACAATTCTACTCGATTAAGTATTTAAATTTATATACTATATTTATCCATAGTTTTACAAAAATAACCAATGTCTTCTCAATTCCCATGTTGAGATGGTAGCCTTTAATCTAAAAGCCTATTGCTCCACTATGTTGTAGGATAAGGTCAAGGCTTTGGGCGGACCTGATAATGAAGAAAGCTGCATCGACATCTTTATCCTTTCGGAACTCAAGCCAGCCATCATCTGTGGCTCGGCTGGTTAGGGATAATAGACTTTTGTCGTTTTCTCTTAAATATTTAGGTGCAAATTTCTGGCCATATAAGATGTCATTTTGGAACAATAGGCTACAAAATAAGAGCCAGAAAATTAGATACTTTTGCATAATGGGATGGATTAAAGGGATTGAATAAGAAATAGAGAGATTAATTAGCCTTTTCGATCTTATCAATTCGCACTGCATGGACTGGAGCTCCATCAAAGGCATAGATGGGGACGCGATAAATGGTACCCCATACACGATAAGGGTACATATTGGTCGAATCAACTAGACGAGCCTTGAGTGTAACCGGGTCGATTACAATGCTGTTTGTCAGATTCATATGCTGAATCTGTTCACCCTGCACACTGCAAATAAAGGCTGTACGAATTAGTCGGGACCCAAACCAAGTAATTGAATCCTGGAAGGTAAATGAGGAGCCGCCAAAATAAGCTGGCGCATTGACATAGGTCCGTACAACGGTATTTTGATAGCCTGCCATACAACAGCTCCCATTCTTGCAGTCAGGTTGAGGTGGTTTTTTGCTACAACCTGCACTCAAACACGACCACAGCAGGCCTACCGTGGCCAGGCTTGATAATTGCTTAATTTTCATGATAAGAATTTATTTAGGTTGATTTGGCTACAATTCTACGTATCTCATTCTAGCTTTTAAGCCAGCCATCATCAGTGGCGCGACTGGTCAGTTGGAGCAGGGTTTTATCATTTTCACGGAGATACTTAGGTTTGTAGCGCTGAGCGATTGAACCATTACTAATACTAAAAAGTATTAGGTTACATAAAAAAAATACGAAAAAATAGGGTGGTCATGATGGTTTACAAGTTGAAGGGTGGTTATAAAAAATCTAATAAACGTTTTCTATTTTTTCGACTCTAATCGCATAAGCATCATACACAAGTAGATGTATGCCAGGAGTTTCGTAGAAGGTACCCCAGAGCCGATAAGGGTATGCACGCGTCGAATCAATCGGACGATTCTTGCCATCCTTATCAATCATAGTATTCGATTTCAGATGCATGCCCGCTATCAAATCCTCTTGAACTTGACAAGTAAATGCCGCATCAATTAGTGAATCACGTCTCCCCATTATTTTAATAGGTTCTTTCAAGACGAATCCTACATTAATATAGTCCACCCGAATACCATCCAATCGCTTAACAAATAAGTTGGGCGTATTGGGCATACAACATTCGCCATCTTTACAAGGATCAGGTGGGCTACAGCCTGCACTCAGACCCAGCCACAGCAGGCCTACCGTGGCCAAGCTTCGTAGTTGATTTGATTTCATGATGAGAATCTATTAAGGTTGATTTGGTCATAAACATAAATAATCTTTTTTACAAAAAGTATGTATTTATAAATTCTTTACGAAACTATATTCTTAATTTATTATATATATTTATCAGGCAATTATGGAAAATATGTATACTTTATTAACCATAATCACCCAATACCCTTGTCAGTCACGGGCCGCTGCGCTAGTGGTCAATCCGAATGCTGATTTCTCCCCGATTTTGTAACACAGCAGATAACACAGTCAATAAAAATCACTTTTACCTTAAAAAGGCACCAGACTGGTAACCCTCAACGAATCAGTCAGGCCTACTTTTCTCTCAGTCTTTATAAACCTGGACATGGTTCAGCACTTAGTTGTATGGTTCCCATTTAGCAACAAAAAAGCCCGACCACTTGCGTAGCCGGGCTTTCTATCGTTTACGGATATTCGATTAATGAGCTAGCATTCTTAGGACTAACGTCTTTAATCCAGTTTCCTGTTATTAAGCAGTTTCCAGAATCTCAGCCGATTTAACGGTTTTGATAATGACAGCAGCTACTTTATAAGGATCAGCGGCCGAGTTCGGACGACGATCTTCGAGCCAGCCTTTCCAGCCGCGTTCTACCGTAGCGATAGGGATACGGATCGAAGCACCCCGGTCAGAGATACCGTAAGAGAACTGATCGATCGACTGGGTTTCGTGTTTACCTGTCAGACGTTGCTCGTTATCAGCACCATATACGGCAATGTGCGCTTTGATAACATCGGCAGGCGAGAAAGACTGACAGATTTTGTCGTATACTTCCTTGCTTCCAGACGTGCGCAGAGCCGTGTTCGAGAAATTAGCGTGCATACCCGAACCGTTCCAGTCAGTTGCACCCAGCGGCTTGCAATGCCAGTTGATGGCAATATTGTATTTCTCGCCGATACGCTCCAGGATATAACGGGCAACCCAAATCTGGTCACCAGCTGCTTTTGCTCCTTTAGCGAAAATCTGGAACTCCCACTGACCTGTTGCCACCTCGGCGTTGATACCTTCAACGTTCAGGCCAGCTTCCAGGCAAGCGTCCAGATGCTCTTCAATAATATAGCGACCATAGGCATTCTGAGCGCCTACAGAGCAATAATATGGGCCTTGTGGGCGCGTTGGGAAACCTTCGGCCGGGAATCCTAGTGGTTTATCAATGCTTAAATCCCATAGGAAATATTCCTGCTCAAAACCAAACCAGAAATCGTTATCGTCGTCTTCAATCGTAGCACGTCCGTTTGTTACGTGAGGAGTACCATCAGCATTCAGCACTTCACACATCACGAGGTAACCATTCTTACGCTGCGGATCTGGTACAATAAAAACTGGTTTCAGCAAACAGTCCGATGAACCGCCTTCGGCCTGCTCGGTCGAAGAGCCGTCGAACGACCACATCGGGCAATCTTCGAGACTACCCGAGAAATCAGCTTCAATTTTTGTTTTGGAACGCAGGCTTTGGGTGGGCTTATAGCCATCGAGCCAAATGTACTCTAACTTCGACTTTGCCATGGTATACAGGTGGATTGTATTGAGATACGGGTTTTGTTACGATACTTTCAGCAAATATAGAACGACGCAACAATAATTTATTAATGCATCTACCCTCCCAGACGGTATTTCTTACGGATTTTATGGAATTATTATAATTAAAATTCGTTTGGTACAGAAAATAGCCATATTTCATTAGAAAAATTAATGAAGCTCTAATTTGGAGTTCGAATGACGAAAACCATCCGTTAGAAGCACTACATCTTTAAAAATGAACCTGATAGCGCCTAAACAATAGCTTTTTACCCATTTTTACCTAAATTGACAATTAGCTTGCAGGAATAAATTACACTCGATCTTTCTCTAGAAGTCATATCTGCATTATTTTGCGCATTCGTTCTGCTTTTGACCAACCGCTGTAGGGCATTCGCCGGGAACCGTGCCACGGTTATCAGGAGTAGTATCAGTAACCATGGCACGGTTCCCGGCAAGAGGCTTACAGTGTTAACATACTGGTAAAAAGAAACCCGAAAGTCTGTTGATCGCTTTCTTTACTTTTATGACCTCAAGCTATCATTTTGCATTGCCCCACAAGTCAGCCGTGTAATCAGGATAGCCTCTTTTGTCCATCAATCATCCTTTGAACGTAATGGATTCCAGACGGGAATTTTTAAAGAAAGCTGCTCTACTGTCAACCGTAGCCGGTTTTTCGGGCGTATTGCCCGCTTCGATTCAAAAAGCGTTTGCCATTGATCCTCAACCCGGCACCACCTATCTGGATGCCGAGCATGTGGTTATCCTGATGCAGGAAAACCGCTCCTTCGACCATACATTCGGTACGCTCCAGGGCGTTCGTGGTTTTAATGACCCAAGAGCCATTGACCTGCCGAACAAAAACAAAGTGTGGCTTCAGACCAACGCGGCCAACGAAACCTACGCTCCATTCCGGCTTAATATCCGGGATACAAAAGCGACCTGGATGAGCTCACTCCCCCACTCCTGGACCGATCAGGTCGATGCGCGTAATGGTGGAAAACTGGATAAATGGCTGGACTCCAAGAAGTCGGGCAATAAGGATTATGCCAACATGCCCCTAACAATGGGCTATTATAACCGCGACGACCTCCCCTTCTATTATGCACTGGCTGATGCCTTTACTGTTTGTGATCAGAATTTCTGCTCCTCGTTGACCGGAACGACTCCCAACCGGTTATTTTTCTGGACGGGCACCGTTCGCGATCCAAAGAACCCGCAGGCAATTGCCAACGTCCGCAATGAAAACGTCGATTATGAAGCGGAGGTAAACTGGACGACTTTCCCCGAACGGCTTGAAGATGAAGGCATTTCCTGGAAAATTTACCAAAATGAAATCAGCCTACCTACCGGTCTGGAAGGTGAAGAAGATGCCTGGCTGAGTAACTTCACCGACAACCCAATTGAGTGGTTTTCGCAGTATCGCGTTCGGTTTCACCCGGCCTATTATCCGTTCATTCAGCAACAGGAAAAAATCATACCTGAACGAATCAAGGCACTGGAAGACAAACTAAAAACGCTGACCGAAACGGATAAAGACTATGCAAAAACGAAACGCGAATTAACGAATCAGCTACACTTTCAGAAACTCATTCAGGAGGATCTGGTGAAGTATACGCCAGCGAAGTTTAAGCAACTCTCCCAGCGGGATAAAAACCTTTGCGAAAAAGCATTTACAACCAACGCCAACGATCCGGATTACCATAAACTGACCCGATTAGATTATCAGGATGGAACGACGAAACGGGAGATACAGGTACCCAAAGGCGATGTTCTGCATCAATTTCGGGCCGATGTAAAAAAACAAAAACTACCCACTGTTTCCTGGCTGGTAGCGCCCGAAAACTTTTCCGATCACCCTGGCGCGCCCTGGTATGGTGCCTGGTATATTTCGGAGGTTCTGGACATTCTGACTCAGAATCCCGACATCTGGAAGAAAACTATTTTCATCCTGGCCTACGACGAAAACGATGGCTATTTCGATCACGTTCCGCCATACGTACCGGCCCATCCCGACCAGCCTGAGACGGGTTTAACCAGTAAAGGCATCGATACAAGGCTGGAGTTTGTTACCAAAGAACAGGAGATCAAACGTCAGAACAAGGGGCGCACCGGTCCTATTGGTCTCGGCTACCGGGTTCCGCTGGTCATTGCCTCTCCGTGGAGTCGTGGTGGTTACGTTTGTTCGGAGATTTTCGACCATACGTCGACGCTTCAGTTTCTGGAAAAATTCCTGAGCAATAAAAAAGGCCGGAAAATCGAGGAATCAAATATTAGCGACTGGCGTCGCACTGTTTGTGGCGATCTGACGTCGGCATTCCGGCCGTATCAGGGCGAAAAAATTAAATTACCCACTTTCGTCGCCAAAGAAGCGTTCATTGAAAGCATACACAAGGCCCAGTTCAAGCCCGTACCAACTGGTTATAAAGCCTTTAGCCCGGATGAGATTCGCCAGATCAATGCAGACCCAATGACTTTTTCACACTGGCCCCGTCAGGAAAAAGGTGTTCGGCCTGCCAATGCGTTGCCCTACGAGTTGTATGCAGATGGTCGCACAGTCAATGACCGCTTCATGCTAACGTTGGCTGCTAAAAACGAAGTTTTCGGGAAACGAGCGGTTGGATCGCCTTTTCAGGTCTACCAGATCATGAGCGATAACGTGGCGATTCGTTCCTACACAGTTGCCCCCGGCGATCAATTCAGTGATTCCTGGCCACTCAGCGAACCTTATCACCTGCGCGTTTACGGTCCCAATGGGTTCCTTCGCGAGTTTAAAGGGGCAACGGGCAATCCACCAATTGAGGTTTCGTGCCAGTATGAACGGGATGCGAAAAATCAATTTACGGGCAATGTGCTGATAAAAATTAAAAACGCCGACGCACAACGGTCTTATTCGATCCAACTTACCGATAATGCCTATCGGACTAAAGGTGAGCAGAAAATGCTGGAAAAAGCAGGCGCAAAAGGCGCTCAAACTACTATCGTACTGAATTTAAAAAACAGCCACAACTGGTATGATTTTAGTCTGCAAGTATCCGGCTTTGCCGCCTTTGAGCAACGGTATGCCGGTCGCGTTGAGACCGGAAAAGCGGGTTATAGTGATCCTCTGATGGGTCAGTCTGGAAACGTTTAACCTATTATTTCTCAAGTAACCTCCTTACCAAATTACCTCTTTCCAGCATGGCCAACGAACAACCAGCCTTAAAACAAGCATTAAAACCGATTCATTTATGGGCAATTGGGGTTGGGCTGGTCATATCCGGTGAGTATTTTGGCTGGAATTATGGTTGGGGGGTGGCCGGAACCGTGGGGCTTTTACTGGCAACTCTTGTCATTACGCTCCTTTATTTCACCTTTATTTTCAGCTTTACGGAGCTAACCACATCGATTCCCAATGCGGGCGGGCCCTTTGCGTATGCACTCAAAGCGTTCGGCCCGCTGGGAGCGTTGGTGGCAGGTTATGCAACCCTCATCGAGTTTCTGTTTGCCGCCCCGGCTATTGCGCTTGCGTTGGGGAGCTATGTTCACTTTCTGTACCCATCCATTTCAGTGGTCGGTGTGTCGGTCGGATCATACATTTTATTCACACTGATCAATTTGCTCGGAATCAAAGAAGCGGCCTGGTTTTCACTGGTTATGACGCTGCTTGCTATTGCCGAACTGCTTCTGTTTATCGGCGTAGTTGCACCTGATTTCAAACTGGCTAATTTTCTGCATAACCCCATGCCATTTGGCTGGTCGGGCGTCTTTGCCGCCCTGCCCTTTGCGATCTGGCTTTATGTATGTCTGGAAGGCGTCGCGATGGTAGCCGAGGAGGTCAAAAACGAGAAAAATGCTATCGCAAAAGGGTATATTTCCGCGCTGCTGACGCTAACGATCCTGGCTTTGGCGGTCATGATTTGCGTAGGGGGTATTGCTGAGTGGGAAAAGCTAGCTACGCTCGATTATCCTCTTCCCGAATCGATTGGACTGGTTTTAGGTCGTACGAATCCGTGGACGAAACTGTTCGCCAGTATTGGACTCTTCGGCCTCATTGCGTCCTTTCATGGAATTATTATCAGCTATTCCCGGCAGATTTTTGCACTTTCCCGCAGCGGTTATTTACCCGTTATTTTGTCAAAAGTTAGCCCTCGTCAGCAGGTGCCTTACTGGGCCTTACTGGCGGGTGCTGCTCTGGGCGTTTTAGCGTTGCTGTTGCTGGATACGAGCAAGCTGGTTTTACTTTCAACAATTGGCGCTGTAGTCGTCTATATTGTCAGTATGCTGGCTTTATTTAAACTTCGCCGGAGCGAACCAACTCTCAGTCGACCCTTCAAAGCACCTTTCTACCCGGTATTTCCTGCCCTTGCCCTGCTGCTGGCCATTGTAGCTCTGGCCGCAATGATTTATTTTTATAGTTGGTTGTGTCTGCTGTTTCTTGCCGGATTATTTGCCATTATCGTTCTCTTCTACGCCTTTGGTAAACACCGAAAAAGCAAGGAACTGATGCAAATCTGACGAGCAACGGGTTTATTCTTTAACCAGTCGCGTCAGCCAGCCATATCTGAAAAATCATAAGCCGAAAACCACGTTCATGAGTTATCAGTACACCATCCGGGGTTTCACCTACCGATTTGAGGACTTGAAAACGCTATTGGCCAAAGCAAGTCCATTGCGTTCAGGTGACGTACTGGCGGGGCTGGCGGCTGAGAGTTACGAAGAGCGGGTGGCTGCCCAACTGGCGCTGGCGGATGTGCCCCTGTCAACTTTTCTGAATGAGGTACCCATTCCCTACGAATCCGACGAGGTTACCCGCCTTATTGTTGATACCCATCATACAGAATCCTTTTCGCTGATCAGCCATTTTACCGTTGGCGATCTGCGCGACTGGCTCCTGAGCGACGCGGCCGACTTAGCCACGATCCGGCAAATCGCACCCGGTCTGACACCTGAGATGGTATCCGCCGTGTCGAAACTTATGCGCAATCAGGATCTAATTCTGGTGGCGAAGAAATGTGAAGTGGTGACCCAGTTTAGAAATACGATTGGATTGAGAGGGCATTTATCGGTCCGCCTACAACCCAATCACCCTGTAGATGATGCCAAAGGAATAGCGGCCAGCATGATCGACGGTCTGTTGTATGGCAGTGGTGATGCCATGATCGGGATCAACCCAGCAACCGATAGTCCCGCCGTGACCGCTCGCCTTTTGCACATGATCGACGGCATACGGGAGCGATTTTCGATACCAACCCAAAGCTGCGTGCTGAGCCATATTACAACCACACTGCAATTGATCGAACAGGGCTCACCCGTTGATCTGGTTTTCCAGTCAATTGCGGGCACCGAAAAAGCCAATACCAGCTTTGGCGTGAGTCTGTCGCTACTTCAGGAAACCTACGAAGCCGGATTGTCGCTGAAGCGGGGTACGCTTGGCCAGAATATCATGTATTTCGAAACAGGCCAGGGAAGTGCGTTATCGTCCAACGGGCATCATGGTGTCGATCAGCAAACCTGCGAAGTTCGCGCGTATGCCGTTGCCCGTCATTATGACCCATTTCTGGTGAACTCGGTTGTCGGTTTCATTGGGCCAGAATATTTATTCGACGGAAAACAGATCATTCGCGCCGGACTTGAAGATCATTTCTGCGGAAAACTGATGGGATTACCTATGGGAATGGATATCTGTTATACCAATCACGCACAGGCCGATCAGGACGATATGGACACCCTTCTGACGCTATTAGGTGTGGCGGGTATTAATTTCATCATGGGAATACCGGGTGCCGACGACATCATGCTCAACTACCAGTCTACGTCTTTCCATGATGCGTTGTATTTGCGTCGGGTGCTAGGGCTACGTGCCGCGCCTGAATTTGAGGCCTGGTTACTTGGGCAGGGAATTATGGACGCATCTGGAAATCGCCTGTCGACAAGTGTACAGAAACAATTTTACGCGGAGTTGATTGGTGGATGAATAAACCGAAGAAAATAGCGACCGAAACGGACGATTGGCAAGCCCTGAAATCGTACACAGCTGCCCGAATTGCCCTGGGCAGAACAGGCGTTTCAATTCCACTTCGGGAGTCTCTCCAGTTCAAACTGGCTCACGCCCACGCCAAAGACGCCGTTTATTCATGTTTGGATAATAGTGGTTTACAGGAAGCGTTGGCTGATACGGAATTACCCATCTACAGTGTTTATAGTCAAGCGGCAAACCGGGATATTTATCTACAACGGCCTGATCTGGGAAGGCTATTATCGGAGGAATCGGCCCGTCAGCTTCACGATCTAAACGCATCTCCTTCCCAGCTGAGCATCATCATTGCCGACGGGCTTTCGGCTAGTGCGGTTAATACCTATGCCCCCTTGGTTATTCGCAACCTGATCGATGCGGCACGGCTGGCAGGTTATACATTCGCTCCCATTACACTGGTCGAGCAGGGCCGTGTAGCGATCAGCGACGACATAGGCCATATTCTTCAGGCTCAGCTGGTTATTATGCTGATTGGCGAAAGGCCGGGTCTTAGTTCGTTCGACAGTATGGGCGCTTATCTTACCTACGCTCCCCAACCGGGTCTGACGGATGAACGCCGGAACTGTCTTTCCAATATCCGTGATCAGGGCCTCCCTCCTGCCGTGGCCGTCAGCAAGTTGATGAGGCTGATTGATTCGGCCTTTCGGCTACAACTTACCGGTGTTTCCCTGAAAGATACCGACGGCTCCGAACCGGATCGTTTGCCAATCGGGTGACTTTCAGTTAGCAATACGGAACCCACCCCGCTGTTTTTTTGTAATTTTGCAGAATCAGTGTGTTTTCGTTGTAGTAGTGGGTTTGGAACCGTGGCACGCATACCAACCACTGCTACAACGAAGGAAATTACGTATCGTGAAAAAAGTCGCCTTCTATACGCTTGGCTGTAAGCTGAATTTCTCAGAAACCTCTACCCTCGCCCGTTTGATGGAACAGCATGGGTATGAACGGGTGGAGTTTAATCAACAGCCTGACATATTTATCATCAATACCTGCTCTGTGACGGACAATGCCGATAAAAAATGCCGGAAAATTGTTCGTGAAGCGCAAAAAATCAATCCCGATGGCTATGTAGCTGTTCTTGGGTGTTATGCCCAGCTGAAACCACAAGAAATTTCAGAGATTCCGGGTGTTGATGCTGTACTCGGTGCGGCCGAGAAGTTTCGGCTCCATGAACTCATGCCGACATTCGAGAAGGTGCCAACGGGTCAAACCGCCCAGATTTTCAACTCGCCAATTGAGGAAGTAATCGACTATCATGCTTCCTATTCGCTCAACGACCGGACACGCACGTTTTTGAAAGTACAGGACGGGTGCGATTACCCATGCGCCTACTGTACGATCCCGCTCGCACGGGGAAAAAGCCGCTCCGACACAGTTGCTAACGTGGTGCGGGCAGCCTATGAAATTGCCGAACGTGGAGTGAAGGAAATCGTACTGACAGGCGTTAACATCGGCGACTTCGGGCTAATCAATAGCACCGGGCTGGGAATCCAGCGCCAGGAGACATTTTTTGATTTAGTACAGGCATTGGACGAGGTCGACGGTATTGAACGTTTCCGGATTTCGAGCATTGAACCGAACCTGCTTACCGACGAGATTATTGCCTTTGTAGCCCAATCAAAGCGGTTTGTCCCCCATTTTCACGTACCGTTACAATCGGGAAGCAACCGGGTGTTGGGCCTGATGCGCCGTCGATATAAGCGTGAACTGTATACTGACCGGGTTCAGAAAATAAAGGAATTGATGCCACATGCCTGCATTGGTGTAGACGTGATTGTGGGCCACCCCGGCGAAACTGAAGAAGCCTTTAAAGAGACATACCTGTTCCTGAACGAATTACCGGTTTCATACCTGCATGTCTTTACATATTCCGAACGGCCCAATACCACCGCGTTATCGATCAAGCCGGTAGTTCCAGGCCATGTTCGCGCTGATCGCTCGAAAATGCTGCATATTCTGTCGGATAAGAAACGTCGTGCTTTCTATGATTCGCAGGTGGGTCGTGACGCAACGGTTCTGTTTGAAGAAGACATTGCCGACGGTCTGATGCAGGGCTTCACCGAAAACTACGTTCGTGTGGTTGCAAAATATGACCCATTGCTAATTAATGAAACGCTACCCGTTCACCTGACCGCCGTCAACGCCGTCGGTCTGATGGAGGTTGCGGAAGCTGTCGATATGCTCTAGCTTATAAACAGAATACTATTTTTAAAGCCGGTCGATGAACCGGCTTTTTTATGGCAATAGCTGGTGATTCGCGAGACGATAATCAGGGGAAGTGAATTACGAATAAAACTGACCCTGCACATGGCCGGAACGATGAGATAACCGATATTGCCGCATTTACGAATTGATTCGATAAATCCCTGCACCCCTCAATCGTTAACCGAATTACCCATGAAACAACACATTGCCCATCTTGCTCTCGTTGTCAATGACTATGACGAAGCGATTGATTTTTACACGAATAAACTCCATTTCGACCTGCTGGAGGATACCATTTTAAGTGAAACAAAACGATGGGTTCGGGTAGCCCCCAAAGGTTCGTCGGAATGTTGCTTATTACTCGCCAAAGCAGACGGTGAAGATCAACGAAGCCGGGTGGGGAATCAGACGGGTGGGCGTGTCTTTCTCTTTTTGTACACTGATGATTTCTGGCGCGATTATGAGACCATGCAGAAGGCAGGCATCAAATTCGTTCGGCCACCTGTTGAGCACCCTTATGGCACAGTCGCCGTTTTTGAAGATCTATATGGCAACTTATGGGATTTGCTTGAGCCTAGAAAGTAGCGTTCACGGAAATCCAGTTGAGTTTCACACCATCACGATTATGCTAAAACGCATTTACACTATCTTTTTTCTTGTGGTTTCCCCACTGGTTTGCAGTCAGGCTCAACAGAATGTAGCCTCAATTGACTCACTGCTACAGGCTTATTACAATCGACAGGAGCTTAATGGTACCATTCTGATTGCTCAACATGGAAAAGAGATCCTTTCCAGAAGCTATGGCATGGCAGATGTTGATAAACAGCACCCGCTTACCAGTTTGACACAATTTCAAATTGCATCGGTGTCAAAACAGTTTACGGCTTATGCCATTATGCACTTAAAAGCAACTGGAAAGCTCCAGTACGATGATAACGTTCAGACCTATCTGCCCACCTTTCCGTATCCGAACATTACAATCCGTCATTTGCTCACCCACACGTCAGGGCTGCCTGACTTCTGGACGCAGATCAGGCCGAAGCTGGATACCTCAAAATCGAACGGAAACGCAGAAATGCTGGCTTATTTAGCTGAACATAAGCTGCCGCTTCAGGCACCTCCTGGCACAAAATGGATTTATTGCGACATCGGATTCGATTTACTGGCAACTATCATCGAACGACTATCCGGGATGACTTATCAGGCGTTTTTGCGCAAATACCTGTTCGAACCAGCATCCATGAACGATACAGAGGCCCTGCTGGTCACGGATATTCGACGCATAAAGGCAAAGAATCTGGCAACCGGCTATCTGCGCCGAAACAACACCCTCAAGCCAGCACACCTCGAGCCTGACCAGAATTTTGTATTCTACCTCGGCGATTTTTACGGCGACGGGTCGGTCATTTCAACTACTGGTGATCTGAAAAAGTGGGATGATGCCCTGAGCAATTATAAACTCCTGCCCAAAGCGATTCAGGATGAAGCCTTTCGGCCCGCCCGTACTCCTGAGGGGCAATTGATTGAGTTCAGGTCCGGCACAACCTATGGCTTTGGCTGGTTTTTACGGCAGCATCCGGTTCTGGGCCAGCAGATTATGCATTCAGGTGGGCAACCGGGATTTCAAACCTGGTTTGCCCGATTCCCGGATAAACAATTGTGCGTCGTCATCTGCATGAACGTAGAAAGCAAAAAACTGGATGAGATGACAAAAGGAATTCTGTCCTATCTGCGGTAAAAAAGCTGGGAGAAATCAGCTGACCCTTATAAAAAACGCGGCCTCATTCAATGAATGAGGCCGCGCCAAGTTAACACCTGATTCTATTTCCCCTGCGTTAGCTCACGCTCTTCGTAGGCCAGGTTGTATTGCTTCAAAACATCTGCCGGTACGCCGTCCCATTGGTTCGGAACGTTGCCAACATAACCGATGTCTTTAACGCCCATCTGGCTGGTAAAAAAGCCCGTTGCCGTCATGTTCCGCATCATCGAAAAAAACGATGCGCCCTGGGTCATGTCGGGCTTAGCCAGTTTGGGGTAAGCGATCTGCTCAATCATATCGATCTGCTGCGCTTTCGTACACAGCACAAACTGTTTACCGTAGCGTTTGACGCAGGTATTGTCGAGCCAGCGAATACCACCCCGCATTGGCGTCTGGTTACTGGGCTGGTCTTTCATCATGAACTCGATGAAAGCGGGAACACCCGCCTGCGACGCACTACCCGACCGTTCATCGGCAGGGATAATGATATCCGACAGCACCGTAACGGTTTGCAATTCGTGGGGTGTAAAAAACTTTTCGGCATTCAGTTTGGCATCGCGCTCAGCTTCGAACTTCTGCCGTCCGCCCGGAATTTTGAGCGGTTTAACGTCAGGCGGTGCTGGCACGGCTGCTTCTACTGGCGAAACTGCCAGACCGAAGCCGGCAAGGGAAAAGGCTTTAAGGGTGTCTCTGCGTTTCATGACCGAAAATTTAAATATTCTTCTTCTTTACCTGATCAATTAAGTATTCCGATGTACGCATTGAACTGGCCAGAATCGTCCAGGTTACGTTTTTATCGCCCTGTGACGGGAATGGCGCAGCATCGACTACGAATAGGTTCTTCACATCGTGAGCCTGCTGATATTTGTTCAAAACCGAATTTTTTGGATCATTACCCATGCGGGCAGTACCAACTTCGTGAATGATCTTGCCGGGTGCTTCCAGTCCATAACTGTTCTCTGGACCGGGTTTATTACCAAGGGCAATACCACCCATCGAATGAATAATTTCTTCGAAGGTATCCTGCATGTGTTTGGCCTGCTTCACCTCATAATCTGACCACTTATAGTTGAATCGAAGCACCGGAATACCGTACTTATCGACAACGTTCGGATCGATTTCGCAGTAGTTACTCTCAAGCGGGACTGGTTCACCCCGGCCTGCCATACCAACATACGCACCATAGAAACGACGGTAATCGTCTTTCAGGCTGGCACCATAGCCACCGCCGGGTTTCATTTTACCATCGCGGCCAGGAATCATTCCATTCATCGCTTCAACACCCCAGCCGAATCCGTAAGCGGGCATACCCATGCCACCCCAGTATTCGATGTGGTAACCACGCGGGAAATCAAGTTTTTTGTTATCGAGCCACCAGGGCGTGAAAACGTGCATGCCGCCAACGCCATCTTCGTTGTAGCGTTTACGGTCCATCAGCGCGGGCACAAACGCCGATCGGCTGGCACCGGTCGAATCGTTGATATACTTCCCTACAACACCGCTCGTATTGGCCAGCCCCTGCGGGAAACGGCTTGATTTCGAGTTAAGCAACAAGCGGGCTGTTTCGCCCGCGCTGGCAGCCAGCACGACCGATTTCGCCATGATTGTTTTTTCCTGCAACGACAGCGTATCCACGTAACTAACGCCCGTTGCGAGCCCCGTTGCGGTGTCGGTAAGCACTTCGCGAACCATAGCCCCGTTGATCAGGGTAACATTGCCGGTTTTCAGCGCTGGTTTTACCAGTACCGACGACGACGAGAAATCGGCATAAGCCTGACAGGCCCGCCCACACTGGCTACAATAAAAACATTGGCCTCGCTCTTCGTTAATCTGTTTGGTAAGAATGGACAAACGAGACGGAATGACCGGAATACCAATACTTCGTGCTCCCTTCCGAATCATCAGCTCGTGCAAACGCGGTTTAGGCGGGGGCAGGAAAATACCATCGGGTTCAGACGGCATGTTTTCGACCGAGCCAAAAACACCAATAAGGCGGTCTACGCGGTCGTAGAATGGTTTGAGATCATCGTAGCCAATTGGCCAGTCTTCACCAACGCCGGTCATGCTTTTACGCCGGAAATCATCAGGTGCAAACCGGAGTGAAATACGCCCCCAGTGGTTCGTACGCCCACCAAGCATCCGCGACCGGAACCAGTGGAATTCAGTTCCCTTTGCAGTCGTATAGGGTTCACCATCGATCTGCCAACCACCCCATGCGGCATCAAAATCGCCAAATGCACGCGTCGTTCCAGCACCACGACGGGGCGACTCCCAGGGCCATTTCAATTGCGTAATATACTTAGGATCAGCGGGATCGAAATAGCCACCGGCCTCCAGCAACGCGACTTTAGCACCGGCTTTAGCAAGTGTGTAGGCGGCCATACCGCCCCCAGCGCCAGAGCCGACAACGACTACATCGAATTGTGCCGGGGCCTTCTTAATCTGAAAGGGGTCCATGCAAAAAGTTGAGATTATTATGAGTACTCTTAAAAATAAGCTTAAATATACTAGCTAAAGAGAGAAACCAGCAGTTGCTACCCTACTTACTTAATCAAACAAATACCAATCGACGCCGAAAGCAAAACTCCGGCGCATGGGGAGAAAATCAGGAGCAACAAAATAACCCGGCTGAAACACCCCCTGATTGACATGAGAAAACTTAACAAACAACCGGGTTCGGTTGACACGCAGGTTGGCGAAGACATCAGCCAGCACATATCCCTCTACCTGCTTTGTATTCTGAATATAAAATTGCTGAGTGACAGGCATGTAGGCATCGGCATAATAGGGCGACTTGTAATGCAGATCAATCCCTACCTGGATGTAGAGTACTTTGGCATACAGCAACTCATACTGAAAGCGGGCATTCATAAAAAACGGTGGTGTCCGCAAGGCATCGCGCCTTGACTGAACCGTATAATACGCCTGCCCGGATGCCAGGAACTTACCAATTTCAAAGCGATAACCCAGCCCCGTTCGCAGTACGCTGAATGATCCATTTAACTGCCGGGCTACAGCGGCCGTGTCGAAATAGACGTAATTACTGAGCAAATAATAATCCAGCCCCGGTTGCAACTGTAATTTCTTATACCGAAGATTAAGCTTCCCATACGCGTGGTTATAACCTCGCAGGCTGAAGTTATTACGCCAGAAGAAAATATGGCTCTGAAAACGCTCCTGCAACAGCGTCGGATTGGCAAAAATAGACGAGTAGCCAGCCGTTAGGTACTTGCTCTCAAACTGGCCCTGTAGCCGATACCCACCCCCAACCTGGTACTCAGCCTCAGCCGTTACCTGCGATAAACTGTCGGGGAAATAATAGCCTAACCATCCGCCCAGAAACGTTTCGACCCGGCGGGTTTCGTATTCGTTATAATTGGTTCGTGCGGTATTATAGCGTGTATACTGACCATATACCCGGCTTCGGAGATAAGCCCGGTAGTTAAACGCCGACTGGCCCCGTTTATAGACTCCCTTTAGCCCAAACTGGTTTTCGAGTAACCGGAAGCGGGCATCCTGTTCGATACGCGATGTATCGCCCAGAATAGCGGGGTAAAAAGTTTTGTTAATCGCCAGTGTATCGTCCTGAAAATAGTTTTTATGCCGGTTATAATCGAGTCGATGATACACCTGAAACCCCTGGTCCAGCACGTACTGATGGTAAATATGCCAGTCATTCCGAATGTCGCTGCCTTGCGGGTCCGGCAGGTTTAAAGCGCCACCCGTCAATATTGCATCACCGGTGTAAGCATAAATATTTCTCGTTCCGTCGAGATTAGTACCTGGCAATACGCCCCCCTGCTCGGAAATAGTATGGTGCATATTTATGAAATGCAGCAGCAGGGTGTATTTGTCATTTTTCGATCGGTAGTTCGTATGGCCCAGAAATCCCCAGTTTTGCGCCAGCAATTTAGTTGGATCATTCGCGCCACTGGTACCAAATTGCTTCTGGGACGTAAAGCGTTGCAAATTAAAGCCTACATTCCAGCGGGGCGTTATATTCTGGGAGAAATCAAACCGAAGGATGTTCTGATTATGTCCGCCAAGTGCTAGATACATATCCGTAAACGGCGACTTGGTGTCGAAATATTTCACCTGCATCGTTTGATAGGCATACGGCGAAAAAACCGAATAGCCTGTCTGGGCACCTAACTGCTGGGGCACCGATACAAACACATCCTTCATGGGTGTACCCAGATTGCCTAAATCCTGAAATTGGTTCTGGCTTCGCTGAACATACAGAAACTGATGAACATTATCCATGGTCGTATCCATGGTGTAGAGTTTCTTTCGGTTATTAAAAATATCCTCTTCCAGCATGTAACGGGTCGACTTGGGCCCATAAATGACCTTCGTCGTATCATCGATACCACCAAAACTAGCACTGGAGGTACTGCCTGGGCGGTTTGACTGGCCAAAACCACCCGGTAGCTGCTGCGTTGTCCCCGGAAACTGCTGCGCCCGAACGGTAAACATCAGGCTTATAAAAAAGAAAAGAAAAAGTACGCTTCGATTCATCAAGTCAAAAGTACGCCAAAACAGCCGGATGCCCGGAATAGAAGGCCATCGATTAAGTATTTTTAAGGAGAAAACCATCGAGCAGTGCTTCAAATTCGGCTTCATAGCCAGGCAAGAATGCCATTTCGACCGGTAGATAATACATCGGAAGCTCAAGTCGCTCGTCGGCTGTGAGCAGGGCATCAATCTTTACCCAGTCTTTTTCTGTTGTCAGTAACGAATCATCCGGACTTAGCGTATCGAACAACTGATCGAGATCGGTACGGGTATAGGCATAATGATCGGCATAGCGATGATGTTTCTTCATCGAGAACGTTTGCTGAACATAGTCCTCCAGCGGAACAGCATTGGCCAGACCCGATACCAAGATCACCGATGAAAGACTGCTTACCGGTTTATTGTCGGCAAATGACATGGGCTGCCCATACTGCAATCTGGCAAAAAACAGGGGCGTATCTTCACGAATATACGAACGAATATTTGCCCCAATAGCCGCTTGCTCGGTTGCGGACAATGAATCAGGGCACTTGGTTACAATGACCGCATCGGCCCGCTGCGCCCCATGCCGTCGCTCACGCAAACGGCCCGCCGGAAAAGGATGATCGTTGTAAAAAAGCCTGCTATAATCGGTTAGCATCAGATTCAGATTTGGCCGAACCGCCCGGTGCTGAAAGGCATCGTCCAGCAGGATATGTTTCGTTTCAGGATATGTTTCCAGAATCTGCCGGATTGCTTCAGCCCTCCGTTCGCCAACGAAAATCCGTGCCCGGTGTTTGAATTTTCGGTATAACTGTAACGGCTCATCGCCGATGGTTTCGGCCGTATCGAGATCAGTAGCTACCCGAAAGCCTTTTGTGCGCCGACCGTAACCTCGGCTCAAAGTGGCCACCTCAGGGAGTAAAATTGAGCCTGGGGTCAGATGCCGTTTAATCAAATATTCAATCATGGGAGTTTTTCCTGTACCGCCAACGGTAAGGTTCCCAACCGCGATTACACAGGAACTGGATTCATAACTTGAATATAATTTCCTATCATACAACCAATTACGGATATCGGTAATTAACCCATAGATTCGGCTAAATGGCAGGAGTAGTATAAGAGTGACCAATTGCTTCGCTAATAATTTCGTAACATTGACTTTATTGAGCAGCCAAAAGTAGTACTTTTAGGATTGTGAACCCCCGCCATACCGTCTGGTACAATGAGTCTCAGAGCCGACTACCTGAAATACAGCTTGCATTTTCGTTTCGAAGCGGGTACGTCGCGTGGTATTCTTACGGAAAAAACATCCTATATTATTCGGCTAACCGACGATGAAGATCCCTCGGTTATTGGTTATGGCGAGTGCGGTCCGCTAAAAGGGTTGAGCTACGATGACCGCCCGGATTTTGAGGAGCAGTTGTCCCTGAACTGCCAGGAATTTAACGACCTCGATCTGCAGTTGTTTAGCTGGAATGTCTCCATTGTTCTAAACCAACTGATCAGCCCTCAATTTCCTAGTATACTTTTTGGTTTTGAAACCGCCATGCTCGATTTTCTGGCTGGTGGCCGACGGATCATTCACGAAACCGAATTCACAAATGGGCATCGCACTCTGCCGATCAATGGGTTAATCTGGATGGGTAGCCCGGAATTCATGCGCCAGCAAATCGATGATAAATTGCGGGACGGTTACACCACACTCAAGTTAAAAATTGGCGCGATCGATTTCGAACAGGAATGTGACCTTCTGGCCATGATTCGGGAGCGATTTACACCCGAACAGATTACGCTGCGTGTTGATGCCAATGGCGCGTTCAGCCCCGACGACGCGATGAAAAAGCTTGAACGGCTAGCAAGCTATGGTTTGCATTCTATTGAACAGCCCATTCGGGCCGGCCAACCAGATCTCATGGCCGAACTCTGCCGTAATTCGCCCCTACCGATTGCCCTCGATGAAGAACTCATCGGCCAGATGGAGTATGTTCACAAATTTCGGTTGCTAAAAAAAATACAACCGCAGTTTATCATTCTTAAACCAACCTTGCTGGGTGGGCTGCGTCATTGCGACGAATGGGTCGAGGTGGCCGGTCGGCTTAATATTGGCTGGTGGCTAACATCGGCATTGGAATCGAATATTGGCCTGAATGCGATTGCTCAATATACGGCCCAGTTTAAAAACCTCATTCCGCAGGGTTTGGGAACCGGGCAACTTTACTTCAATAACGTCGACAGCCCCCTCGCAATTGAGCATGGTCACTTACGCTATGATCCTGCTCAACCCTGGGATTTCACTCAATTGGCCAACAGCAGCATGCAATCACGGTAACGCATAGGGGGCACAATACAACCGCTCATTGCCCAACTCATGAAGGAGGTGCGTAGGTGATTGTCCAACAAAATGCGCAAAATCATGAATCAGGTGGCTTTGGTCATAATAGCCATTTCGTTCAACAAAATCATACCAGTCGGGTTGAAGCCGGGAAGTTGTCTGAAGTTCGTTTAGTACCCGCTGAAAACGCACAAAGCGCGCAAACTCTTTCGGTGAGAATCCAACGTATTTCTGAAATCGAAGCTGCGCCGTCCGCTCCGAAATCCGTTGCTCGTTAGCCATCAGTTTGACTGGATTCAGGTGCAGTTGCTTCTGACACAAGGTGATGAGATCAGCCACATGGTTCAGGGAATTATCCCCAGTCTTCAGATAGGGGTCGGCAAATTTGCCGACAATTGCTACCCGATCCTGATGATCAGCGGCCTCCATCAATTGCTCCCAAAGTAAGTTGAAGCATTTTTTAACCAATAGATCGTCGGGATGGATCACGTGACCGTTAAGCTCCTGAACGGGCAGGTTAAAAAACCGATAGAATCCATCAAAAGAAAAATTGACAGACAGCATATCTGCCCCTGCTTCGCTCTGGAAGCGTATTGCCTGTTTTATGGGCCCTATGATAGCAACCCGATTCAGGGTAAACGACGAATTCTGATTTGAACCGACCTGCATTGTATGAGGCCGCCCGAAATTAAAGATAATACTAGCCTGAAAATTCGGCAGCAAAACGCGCTCTACCGGCTGCTCGATTCCCGACCAGAATGAATAGATGTGCCGAATTGCCGACCGTACACCAGCGGCTGGTCGGGCATACAGTTCAAGTTGATTGCTCTGCTGATCCATTCACTAAGTCGTCAGTAGGTACTTGGCAGCGTTCAGGCTTTGGGAAGCAGTTTGCCTACCAAAGCCTGAACGTTCAACATCAGGCCCAGTCCACACCTTTCCGCAACCAGTTCAGCGTATCTTCTTCGCGACTACCGGATTCCGGACGAAAATCATAGGTCCAGTTCGCCTGGGGCGGCATACTCATCAAGATAGACTCCGTACGACCATTGGTTTCAAGGCCAAATTTAGTACCCCGGTCCCAGACCAGATTGAACTCCACATAACGTCCACGACGCAGCAACTGCCATTGCTTTTCGCGATCGCCAAATGATAGATCGCGATTCTGGTGCATGAAGTGCGTGTAGATAGGTGCAAACGCATTTCCGACATCCTGTACGAATGCAAAGAGATCTGCTTTATGTGCAGCATCGACTGGCTTTAGGTAATCGAAGAAAATACCCCCGATTCCTCGCGTTTCCTGCCGATGCGGAATATAAAAGTAATCGTCAGCCCAGGTTTTAAATTTGGGGTAATAAGTCTCATCATGCCGATCACACACCATTTTCAGGTTTTTATGAAACCAGCGCGCATCTTCTTCAACAACATAATGAGGAGTCAGGTCGATGCCTCCGCCAAACCAGCTTTGTCCGCTACTCATCTCAAAATACCGGACATTCATGTGAATGATCGGCACCATCGGATTGCGTGGGTGGAGTACAATTGAAACGCCTGTAGCATAAAACTCGGCTGGTTCGGTCAGGTTCAGTGAACGCAATGTGGCTTCGGTTGCCTCACCATGGACTGCCGAAAAGCCAACACCTCCTTTTTCAATGACGGCCCCGTCTACTATCGTTCGCGAGCGCCCTCCGCCCCCACCCGGCCGCTCCCAGGCATCGGTCCGAAACTGGCCTGTACCATCGGCTACCTCCAGCGACTGGCAAATCCGGTCCTGCAGGTCGGCAAAAAAAGCGGTAATCGTATCTTTCGTAATAAATTGTTCCGACGTCATAATGCACGCAAAGATACAACACGATTATTCGGCGAGCTTCAATGCATAACGCACCGGTCGTGGTTTATCAATCATAAGCAACAATCCCTGAACAGCTAACAGGCGTAACATTTTACCCGCCCGATAATCCGAGATGTTAATTAGTTTGGCAAACCGTTCAGGAGTAACATACTCATTTTTCCGAAGGTATTGAATTAATGTCCGCGTCATAGGCGATTTCACTAATTCATGGACATCGGCCTTTTCCTTCGTAATAATCAGCTTGTTGGTAGGAACCGACTTATCTTTTGCCCTGACATATATGGTTCGCTGCCCCGATTCGTCGACAGCATAATGGGGCTTTTCTGTACTCTCAGCCACATGAACGACCAGTACGATCCGACCATCGGGCGTTAACGTTTCGTAACTAACCGTTAAAGCCGGTTCGACGAACTGATCCGTCGCATCTTCAATTTTATGGACTTCCCGAAACTCGGAGGGGACACCGACAATTTTCCCATTATCGGCAACGCCTATCAATAAGGTACCACCCGACGTATTGGCAAAAGCAGCCAGTGTTCTGGCAATACGGTTTGCCGATGAGATCGAGCGTTTAAATTCTAAACGAGTGTTTTCACCCTGTGTAATCAGATCGTCGAGGTTGTTTCGAGTCATAACTGGATAACAAGAAAATCAACGATTTGTCCATTCCACTCGCCTACTCTACATTCAATCATAGTTTATTGGTATAAATTAGTTAATACAACCCCTTCGTCCAGGCAACATTGCTGTTGCTTATTCCCTAACAGAAGCAGTCCTTCTGTTCCCAGATGAAATTAGGAAAATTTCAATAAAAACAGGAAACATGCTTAACTAATTTATTTGCCGAACGAATTAACCTATTCGAACAAAGTGCTTCATGCAGGCATAGCAGACATATCCTTTGCTTGACAGGAAGAACAATAAAGTTTTAAAGATGATTGGGCGGGTTGTCCGATCTAAGGCAGTGGCTTTTTTGCAAACTGGACACTGGCTTCTAAATGTAACCCGGTAATAAACAAGATTGACTAATATAAAGACAACCAGTAGAATACCTATCAAGATAAGAAGTTTCATAGTAGGGATTATAAGAGACCGGTAATAACGTAAAGTTATCGTACGGGACCTATTTATTTATCATACCTACTTATTGAATATATTAAATTTACTATTAGGAATTAACAATAAACAAAATACCAATTTATGATATAAATATTACATTTTATATACGGGCCAAAACACGAAATGGGATTGATCCGGTTGTTCGTTTCGGTTTATTCACTCCCCCATAAGCGGCATGGCTACGGGGGAGTCTAGCATATGCTATATACAGTTACAAATTCACCTTGTTATAACCAGACTACTATTCAGCAGCCTTGTTCTGAGGTTTGCGACCACGTGGTTTTCCTGTATAAGCTGGCTTGGGAGCCTGATCGTTTAGCAGTAATTCATAACCTACGACCCCATCCTCGTAATCGAATGGTTTGATTGTAAAAACGTATTTCGAATCTGCGTAATCGATTCCGCTTTTCTGCAAAATAACAGGTAGTGAAACGCTGTAACTTTTAGCAGCTTTTTCCAGTTCAAATGCACCTTCCTGACCATCAGTAGCAGGAATAACATAAAGCGACTTTATTTTTCGCTTTCCTTCCTGAACACCTACTTTAAACTTGGTATTTTCGGGATCGAAAGCTAATTGTGCTACGGATTTGGCTGGAAAAACAAGCTTACCTGCCGAAGAAATATAGCCCGTGACAGGCGCCGATTTTTTAGCCTTTTTCTCCTTAGGTTTATTATTTTCCAGCGGAGAGAAGAACCGAATTTGCGTTGCTTTCATGAAGACAGTCTGTTTTATATGAGTATAATGAAACCCAAGTGCGAATATACTGTGTCTATTTATATATTAATATCTCAGGTTATCAATTATAGAAAATATTTGATACGATGAAGACTATAATCATTGATTCGGACACAAAAAAAACTTAATCAATTTAATATATAAAAATAGATTTATGGTTTTAGTCATAAATAATAAATCGAATTTAAGTCAATCCATTTCCGTTTGGAAATTAAAAAAAGACTATACCTTGTCTCTCCAGCACTCAAATCACGTATAAATTTCAATACTTTGGCCGAAATACCGCAAGTGAAATATACCAAATTAACTAGTATTACTTCATTACATAATGTCTAGAATCCACTCTTGCCAGTGTAAGCCAAACAGTAGTACATCATATTTTGGCGGATGGATTTTCTTATTTACCAACCAGATAGAAACATTAGCAATTATTAGCTATTTGAATAGACAGTGCTTAAACAACGGTGACATAATTCACTAATTCCTGCTTCAGCTTTTAAGTGATAATCTAATTTATTGTTTTCGTATCATAAGTCACTATGCGCCCCTACTTATTGAATGATGCGGCAAAAAGGTGAAGTTCATAAAGGAAATTTTAATGACCTTGCTGAAAAAATAGTATTTAATCAAAAGCAACTTGCCGTTAAATTATAACTTTTACTAACAATGGTTTCTATTTTTTATCAGCCAAATTGACGCCAATTTTTAAATCAATTTTAATTAATATTTGATTAACTGACAAAATTGTCATCTGCATTATCTACCGGCATTTGTGAAATACAAAATTGATGTCGTTCCTGATTTACATGATAAGTTACATCTAAGCCATAACTATCACAGATTTGCTTGACAATTGACAAACCTAGCCCTATTGAGTCTGTTCCTGTACCCTCTTTCTTAAATCGCTCGAAAAGACGCTCAGGTGCTGAGATAAGCGGGCCGCCAGTATTTCTCAGATAGAGCCTTTCTTTAGTAGAATCCAACTCAATAGAACCCCCTGGCTGATTATGTTTAATCGCATTGTTTACCAGGTTTGTTACCAGAATATCGGCTAAAGCAACCGGTAATATAACCTCAAAGGATATCGACTGATGAACATGAATAGAAAGTTCTTTAAAAGTTAATACCTCTTCCATATCCTGCAATTTCTCCATAAAAAGTTGCGATAGATTAACACGCTGAACGTCCTGAAACTGGTGATTTTCTATTTTCGCCAACAACAGTAGTCCCTGATTCAATCGTACAATACGCCGGGAGGCTTCGTATATTGTTTCGATCCAGTTCGTTTGCGCTTCGGTTAGTTGTTCACTTTGAATCAATTGTTCGACTTTTGCATTAATGAGCGCCAGTGGTGTCTGCATTTCATGTGAAGCATTTTCGGTAAACTCCTTCAGGCTTTTATAATCATGCTGCATTTTATCGGCCATTTTTTGCAGCACTTCATTCAACGAATAGAATTCAGTAATCTCAGGTTTAGACAGTTGTAAAGGTGATCCACTATTCAGGTCGAAATTCTTGATACGCGATAAGGTATCGTAAAAAGGATGCCATAACCTCCCCGATAATTTACCCTGAAACCAGAATGTACCCAATAACAACAGCCCCAGAAATGTGGCCATTGTAAAAGTAACTGCTTCAATTAGTCGATAAGTCTGAATGAGCGATTTTCGGATCGATACCCGGTGCATCCTACCCTGAATGGGTTCATAGAAGGTTAATTGTCGAAAAGGTATCAGTTCATCGTCATAGCGGTTTCGAATCAGCGTATCCGTAAAAAATTCGCGTATTTGTTTAGGTCTATCACTGATTGGAACAACATCGATTTTATTCTCAACGAAATAAGGGCTACTCGACCATGTGTTATGCGCTCGCACATATGCCTGAAAGTCACGACGTTCTACCTGTAATCTACTTTCAACTTCGTCGTAAATCAATAAGCGAACGATCTGATAAAAAGCCAGGGCTGTTAGCAGATAAATTACTAGTGAAAATGTAAGATAGATGCGGTTGGTTTTGGCAAGCAGTTTCAAGGCTGACTGAATTTATATCCAATGCCATAAATCGATTGTACATAATCGGCGGCACCTTTTTCAATTAATTTCCTGCGCAGATTTTTAATATGCGAATACACGATATCAAACGAGTCGACCGAATCGATGTTGTCGCCCCACAAATGCTCCGCAATCGACGCTTTTGTCAGGGCTACATCAATATTTGATAAAAAATACAACAGCAAATCATATTCCTTCCGCGATAAGGTTGTGAGTTGACCATTCACGTAGACCTTCCGGTTATGAGGTACAACCACAATTTCCTGAAAACGGATTTCAGTATGCCCGCCAAATTGTCGGCGTCGCAGCAATGATTTAACGCGGGCATTCAATTCGGAAAGGTGAAACGGCTTGGTCAAATAATCATCCGAGCCAATTTCAAGCCCTCGCAACTTGTCTTCCAGGGCGTTACGGGCTGAAATAATGATAATTCCAGTTGTGGCAACGAGCCGTTTTAAAGCCTCGATGATCTGAAAACCATCTCCTCCGGGTAACGTCAGATCGACAATCACGCAGTCATACGTGTAGAGATATATTTTCTCGTCGGCCTCCTGAAAAGTAGCAGCCGTTTCGCAGATGTATCCTTCCTTCACCATGTAATCGGTGATACTCTCAGCCAATCCCTTTTCATCTTCAACTACCAATACTTTCATATCATTGCCAGATCAAATAATATACGAAAATAGCCGTCAATTTTGGAAAGATTCTGGAAGTGTAGGAGGCATAAATTTTCACTGTTATACGTTACTGGTAGGCGACTAACACCGTAAAGTTGCTGGAATAGCTGACTAGGTTTGTCGGCTCTTGATGCATTGGCAGATTGAAGAACCTGCCAATGCGTTTTCATAAAACTGAGTGTATATTCTGAATGCTATTGTAGAGTCATCACGGCGAACAGTCCTCAACTCACCATGTCGATTTTGCAAAACCGACATCACTACTAACTAAATCAAAGATTTATTACAGGTATCGTCCCTTTGTATTCCCACTCCCATACCGTACCATCTTCGTCATCCCAAACATCTCCTGAAAAGTCAAAATTATTTTTTCTCAGAATGCGTGTGGAGTAATTTTCTTCTGGCAGAGTCCGGGCTGTGACGATAACGGTAGGATCTGTTTCCAAAGCAAGTAGTACCAATTGCCTGCATATTTCTGCGCCAATTCCCAGATTCTGGAAGTGCGGAAATACGCCATACGCAATTTCAACCCGCCCTTCTTTAGGCTTGCCCTTAAAGCCTGCGCTTCCCACGAACGTATCGTTTTGCTGAACAAAATAGCCAATCCAGGGCGGGGTATACCCGATCCGGTTAAAAAACTCGATTGTCATCGTCAGACCGGGTTCACTGTCCGGATGTTGAAGGAACTGGGTATTTTCCTCAATTGTCTGTCGAATGGGCAGGAGCGTCATCATGAAGACTATCGTTTATAATTGTACACATCTAATTAGCATACAGCCGGTTATACCTGGCTCAGCCTGTTTGCTTCACTGATCAATCTTACAAAAACTGGCAATAGACTGTACTATCTGGCAAAAAACTACTCAAATCTCTGGCGAAACGCACCTTTTCCCAAATGTTTCCAAAATTGAGATCGTGTTTTGCAGACACTTGTCCGTGAGCCAGACCATATCCGGGCAAGTTTAGCCGATGATCTACCCGCGTTTTCAGGAGTCTGTACTAAAGATTCCAGCCTCTGCAAAGTACCGAAGAACAACGGGCTGGCTGCTCTGGCTAGGAGCCGGACTCGTTACCGTTCAGGCACAGGCACAATCGCTGAATTTGAGCCAGGTTGTTGAACAAAGCACCCGGCAATATCCATTTCTGAAGTCCAAACAGGCCGAAATTAGTAGTGCTGAACGACGGCTTCAGGCAAGTCGTGTCGAATACCTGCCAAGCCTGATTGTTCAGGATCAGTATAACTACGCGACCAGCAACAGTCTGAATGGTTCGTTTTTCCCGAACGAAGGAACCGCCATTTCTACATCCGGCGGGGTTCGTCCTACCGCTGTTTCAAAGGCCAGTTTCGGTAGTTATACCAGCGCTGCTATTGAGTGGCGAGCCATCACATTCGGACGGATTAAAGCCAATGTAGCCGTGGCTGATGCCGAACTCCAACGCAGCCGCATCGATTATGACAATGAACTTTTTCAGCACCAGGTTCGAACTATCGATGCCTATTTGCTACTGCTGATCAACCAGAAACTGGTACAGATTCAACGCAGTAATCTCGATCGTGCGCAAACGTTCAAACGAGTAGTCGATTCGGGCGTACAATCGGGTATGCGCGCTGGCGTAGATAGTTCACTGGCAACTGCCGAAGCCGTTCGAGCCCGGATTCTGCTATTGGAAAGCCAGCAGCAGGAGCAGGTACAGCGGTTACGGTTATCCGAGTTGACTGGCCAGCTCCAGCGAAATATTCAGGTTGATAGTATGCGTTTTTACACCGCTTTGCCAACAGGAGCTCCGTTGTCAGATTCGATCTCCCCTAAGAATCCGGCTCTGCGGCTCTTTCAATCCCAGATAGCCCTATCGTCGGCCCGCAGCGTGGCTACCCAGCGAACCAGCCTGCCCGTCATTTCTCTGGTTGGGGTTGGTAATGCACGCGGATCGGGCTTTTCTAATCAGGGCGATATCTTTCTGAATAACCAGATAAACGGCCTTGGTTATCAGGTATCCAACTACCTGGTTGGCGTGGTTGCCCGCTGGAATTTGACCAACATTCTGCGCGTTCGGCACGACTACCGAAGCGAGCTTTTTCAGGTAGAACGGTTCCGGCAATTGTACAATGAACAGCAACTGCGTATTAATCGCCAGTATCAGGAAGCCGAAACGCAGTATCAGGTCGCGCTCGAACAGGCTCGTCAGGCACCGATTCAACTTCGGGCTGCCAGGCAGGCTTATAATCAGGCAAAATCGCGCTATGAAAGCGGTTTAACTGATTTGCCTACACTGCTGCAAAGCGTTGTTACGCTCAATCGGGCTGAAGTAGACGGGTACGTAGCCACCAGCAATGTCTGGCGATTCCTGCTTCTGAAAGCTGCTGCCGATGGCGATCTGTCGCTGTTCATGAATCAAGTTCAATAAAGCTTATTGTTACGGGGTAGTTGGTTTAAAGCCTGAGCTGTGAACCAACTACCCAATACTGGAAACTACTATGTATCAACTCATTCGATCTGCCTTACGAAAACCGATTTCGGTGGTGGTAGCGGTTCTGGGACTCCTGTTTTTTTCGGTGATGTCACTGTTTACCATTCCCGTCGATATTTTTCCGAACCTCGATCTACCTACCATTTACGTCGTTCAGCCTTATGGCGGCATGGCTCCCGACCAGATGGACGGTTTCATCGCTACCCGTTATCAGGATCACTTCCTGTATGTATCGGGGATTCGTGACATCGATGTAAAAACTATTCAGGGTTTATCGCTCATCAAACTGCAATTCTATCCGGGAACCGATATGGCTCAGGCGGCTGCCGAAGTTGCCAATAACGTCTCCCGTGCGAAAGCCTACATGCCCGAAGGGACCGTTCCGCCCCAGGTAGTGCGCTTCGATGCCAGTTCGGTGCCGGTTGGTCAATTGGTGTTCGAAAGTCAGGGGCGATCCCTGAACGAAATTCAGGATTACGCGTCATCACGAGTGCGGCCGATGTTCTCCCGCATTCCGGGCGTATCGAGCCCTCCTCCCTTTGGCGGTAACCAACGGACGGTGATCATCAAGGTAAATCCGCAACTGGTCCGCAGTTACCAGTTGACGCCGGAAGAAGTCATTAAATCCATTATCACCAACAACCAGCCTTCACCCGCCGGAAACATCCGGATCGGTGATAAAGCCCTGATGACGCCGGTAAACTCGCTCGTCAAACGGCCCGAGGATTTTCTGAATATTCCCATTCGGGTTGGCTCTGGCCCAACCGTTTTTGTGCGCGACATTGGTACAGTTGAAGATGGAGCCGACGTAACGGTGAGCTACGCACTGGTGAACGGTCGTCGGGCGGTCTATATTCCGGTCGTTAAAAAGTCGGATGCATCCACGCTCGATGTGGTAAACAACATCCGAAAAGCCATGCCCGAATTGCAGGCGGCCGTTCCCGAAGATGTAAAAATATCCTACGAATTTGACCAGTCGGTCTACGTAACAAATTCACTCAAAAGCCTTGTTACGGAGGGCATTCTGGGAGCTGTACTAACGGGATTGATGGTGTTGTTATTCCTGCGCGACTGGCGGAGCGTCATTATTGTGGTGGTAACCATCCCGATTTCCATTCTATCGGCGGTGATTATGCTCAACCTGTTTGGACAGACCATCAACATCATGACCCTGTCTGGGTTGGCCCTGGCCATCGGGATTCTGGTTGACCAGGCCACAGTAACGATCGAGAATATTCACCAGCATCTGGAAACTGGCAAACCCAAAGCCGTTGCGATCTGGGATGCCTGTAAAGAAATCGTCTTCCCTGAATTTCTGATTCTGCTGGCGATTCTGGCCGTATTTGCCCCTGCGTTCGTTATGAGCGGAGTTCCCCGTTCCATGTTCCTGCCGTTATCGCTGTCGGTTGGTTTTGCGATGATTGCCTCGTTCCTGCTTTCGCAGACGTTCGTACCTGTTCTGGCAAACTGGCTCCTGAAAAGCCACCCGCCCCACGAAGCCCCAACACTGGCTCTCGACGCGCAGGAACGGCACGCGATCCTCGACGAAGCCGCCCACCCTGTTCCTAATGCTTCAGGGTTCGAAAAGTTCAAACAGCGGTATTCCTCGTTGCTCGATAAAATACTGAATCGTCGGGGTCTGGTCGTCGGGGGTTATCTGGCTGGCACGCTGGCAATCATTGTTGTTTGTTTCATGGTCATTGGAACGGATATTCTGCCGCATGGCAACAGCCACCAGTTTCAGATGCGGCTACGCGTTCCCGACGGCACACGGGTAGAACGTACCGAGCTGGCCACCCTAAAAGTGCTTGATATTATAAAGGATGAGGTTGGCGCCGACAACGTTGAGATTTCATCAGCCTATGTTGGAACAGTTCCGTCCAGTTACGGAACATCGAACATCTTCGTATTTAACAGCGGACCGCATGAAGCCGTTTTACAGGTGTCGCTCAACGAAGAGCATCCTGTGAAAATGGATGATCTGAAGGAGTCGTTGCGGACGCGGATCGCCAAAGCCTTACCAACGGCCAACATCTCGTTCGAGCCGATCGAGCTGACCGAAAAAATCATGAGTCAGGGCGCATCCACACCCATCGAGGTAACAGTAGCGGCCAAAGATCTGACCGAAGCAGGTCGGTTTGCCAACAAAATCCGGGAACAGATGGCCAAAATCGATTTCCTGCGTGATGTACAAATCGCACAGCCGCTGGCCTACCCGGTTCTGAATGTAACGATGAATCGGGAACGGGCTGGACAACTGGGCGTTACCTCCACGCAGGTGGCCCGGTCGATGGTGGCGGCTACGTCATCAAGTCGCTTTACGGATAAAAACCTCTGGCTCGATGAGTCGAAAGGATTGGCGTATCAGGTTCAGGTCCAGATCCCTGAATATCAGATGAGCAGTACCAGCGACATCGGAAATATTCCGCTGAAAAGCGGCAACATGCAACCACTGTTATCGGACGTAGCCACCTTTTCGGAAGGAACAACGCCCGGTGAATATGACCGCGCCGGACCGAACCGGCTGGTTACAATTACGGCTAACTTACAGAAAAAAGACCTCGGAACGGCCCAGAAAGCCGTAGAACAGGCCATTCGCAACGCAGGCGAAGCACCACGCGGTGTAATTGTTGAGATGGGCGGACAAACGAATCTGCTCACCGACACGCTGAGCAGTCTGCAAACGGGTCTTCTGGTTGCCATCGTGATCATCTTTCTGCTGCTGGCCGCCAATTATCAGTCATTCAAGCTCTCGCTGGTTATTCTGTCAGCAATACCGGCTGTGGTTGCCGGAGCACTGCTGATGCTCCTGGCCTGCGGTGCCACGCTCAATCTGCAATCCTACATGGGGTTGATCATGTCGGTCGGTGTGTCAGTGGCCAATGCGATTTTAATGGTTACCAATGCCGAAAACCTCCGGCTGGAAGTTGGTGATACACTAAAGGCCGTTGTGCTGGCCGCCAACAGCCGGATTCGGCCGATTCTGATGACGAGTATCGCCATGATTGCGGGGATGGTTCCGATGGCATCGGGTCTAGGCGAAGGCGGTGACCAGATTGCACCACTTGGGCAAGCCGTTATTGGCGGTCTGATTGCCTCAACCCTGGCTGCTCTGCTCATTCTTCCCTGTGTATTTAGCCAGCTTCAGGCCAAAGCTACGACTCAATCTGTATCGCTCGACCCGGAAGATCCGGAAAGCAAATTTTTCGATAAACAACTGACTCCTGCTCCGGCAGTCCGCTCCATATGAAACCATTTTTGAGATTTGTCTGGCCGGTATCGGTTGCGGCCGGTATAGCAGCCTGCTCGTCTTCGGGCAACGACAAAAAACCGACGGCCACCAAAGAGCCGGAAACACCGCAGGTAGTAATGACAACGGTTCAGGCGTTACAGCCCAGCAAACGTGTCACTCTGCCGGGTGAATTAAAACCCTGGAACCGGGTAAATATCTACGCAAAAGTGAAAGGATTTGTCCGTGATATTCCGGTCGATCGGGGCACGTTCGTTCGCAAAGGGCAGGTGTTGGCCCGGCTCGATGCCCCCGAAGTCATTTCGGAGCTCAGTCAGGCGCAGGCGCAGGTACAGGCTCAGGAAGCAACACTGGTCGAGCAAACAACCCGTTCGCGGGCCAGTCGACTAACTTATCAGCGCCTGTTGCAAACGGCAAAAATGGAGGGGGCCGTATCGGCCAACGAACTGGATCAGGCCCAGGCGAAAATGCAGGCCGATAGTGCTATGGTCGCGGTGGCACGTGGTACGGTGCAGGCTGCCCGCTCGAATTATCAGGCAAAAACCGAACTTCGGCAATATCTGACCATTACGGCCCCGTTCGACGGCATGGTCATCGAGCGGAATATCAGCCCTGGCGCACTGGTTGGTGCAGGTGATAGCGGAAAGCCGCTGTTTGTACTGGAAGATAGCCATACGCTTCGTTTGACGGTGGCTATTCCAGAAACGTTTGCCAATCAGCTAGCCGCAAAAAGCGCAGTTTCATTTACAGTAAACGCCATTCCTGAACGACGCTTTAACGCCAAATTAGCCCGTAGCGCCGAGAGTTTGGTAGAAGCAAACCGCGCCATGATGGCCGAATTTGACGTCAATAATGCGGCTCATGAATTGAAGTCTGGTATGTATGCCGAAGTAACACTTCCGATTGAACGCTCCGCGCGAACGATGTTCGTTCCAACATCATCGGTGGTGAGTTCCAGCGAAAAAATGTTCGTGATTCGGGTACATGACAATCGGGCACAGTGGGTATCGGTGCAGAAAGGGAATGTCATTGACAGCCTGGTGGAAGTGTTCGGCGATCTGAAGCAGGGCGAACCCATCGTGAAAGCAGCTTCGGAAGAAATCCGGGATGGACAGGCGATTAAAGCGAAGTAATCCGATGGATTCTACCTTACCCGATTCTGTTCGTCCTCTACGCTGGACTGCCGCTGGCGGGCCGCTTTCAGGTTGCGATTACCGAAATTATAGGTGAAGGTCAGCCGGGCAACGCGGGTTTCCCAGCGATTGGTGAAGGTTAGATTCGTCATAGCATACTGGATAGTGCCCCGGCTGCGGGTAATGTCCAGTATGTCGCTGATATTCAGACGCAGGATTGCTGCTTTGTTCAGCATCGTTTTCTGAAGCCCTACATTTACCTGGCCCAAACCACTGAATCGTGCCTGACCGTATATCGAAGCCGTATTATACCAACCCGATAGTTCGGCAGTAAATCCTTTGGTGAGAGTAAAGCGGTGGTTCATCGTGAAATTGGCCGATACGCGTCGATAATCTAACCGCTGACCCAAATACTCAGCATTATATGCATTCAGGAAGATATCAGCCGTTTGCCGAACAGTCCACCAGGGCGCGAGTTTCAGCGGTGAACTCAAACTTAACACGACATTATCGAGTGCAGCCAGATTGACCGTAGTCGTTTTTAATACCTGCCCTTCCTGCTCGTTGACGCCCGTAATCACGTCGGTCGTATGGTTATAACCCAGGCTAACACTGGTTTCATTTTTGTATGTATAACCCAACTGTAGTGCATTCGTATATTGAGGCCGAAGGAACGGATTTCCCTGCGCATAAGTATATGGGTCCATGACGTAAATGAATGGATTTAGATCCTGGTAGCTGGGCCGGTCGATTCTTCGGCTGTAGGAGCTCGTCCACTGATGATTGGGGCTGGCTTTAAAAGTTACGAACAGGCTGGGAAAGGCATTCAGATAACTGCGGTCAACAACTTTCTGAAGCGTTACCGAATTCCCGATCGATCGGGTGTATTCCATTCGTAAGCCAGCCTGCAGCGACCATTTTGTCCAGTTCCGGCTTCCGTTCAGATACCCAGCGCCAATGGTTTCTTTATATAGGAAATGGTTCGTTCGCTGCGGATCGGGTACGTATCCACCTTCGGTCAGCGTGCCGAAACGTACATCATTGTCCGATGTAACATAGCTGACTTTGCCACCCGTTTCCAGTTTAATGCCATTCGTAAAGGGTTGAACGTAATCGAGTTTCGCGGCCCGGATCAGAATATCGGAAGGAGTCTGGTTACGCTGAAGCAGGGTTGGCTGAATTTCTTCCTGCTGACCATTCAGATAACGTGTTTGCATATTGTCCTGCCCATTTACGTGAACCTGTGCGTAATCGACATCGACCGTCAGTTCCCGGCCTAACGTATCGAATGTATGTTTCAGGTTCGCATTGGCCGACAGCCGCTGCATTGGCCGGGTCGATGTGTTAATCATGGTTACGGTTTGCTGAAGTTGACTCGTAGCGTCATAAATCAGGTTTTTGTTGTCAATTTCTGCCTGACTTTCGTTGATCAATCCATTCGCCATGAAACCCAAAGTTGTTTTTCGGCTGAGCGTATAATCGGCCCCTACTTTAAAGGTATGGACCCGCTCGGTGCTGGTACGCGTCCCCAGGTTATTGACGGTTGTCATCGAATCGCCCGAACCGAACCGACGAAGTGCGTCCACCGAACCATAGCGTTTGCGATAATCATAGTTGTAGTTCCCAAAGAGGTTCCAGTTGCCCGACTTATGATTGACGGTTACGCCAGCCGACGCTTTCGGATAACGGCCATATCCAGCCCCGAACGTAGCACTACCGGCCGTTCCGCCAGTCAGATTCCGGCTACCGCGTTTGAGCCGGATGTTAATAATACCGGCGTTTCCGGCGGCATCGTATTTAGAGGAGGGATTCGTGATTAGTTCAATTGTCTGGACGCTGTTACTGGGTGTATTCCGTAACAGATTAACCACTTCCTGCGCAGACAGATAAGTTGGTTTCCCATCGATCATGATCAGAACGCCTTCGCGCCCTTTGAAACTGATCCGGTCATTCTGATTATCGACCACAACACCCGGTGACTTTTCGAGCACATCGAGTGCCGTTCCTCCCGCCGAAACGATACTATTTTCGACGTTGACGACTGTTTTGTCGGGTAATTGTTCGATAAATGGCTTTTGGCCCGTAACGGTCACTTCGCCTAATGTTTTGGTCGCCTGAAGGAGCACAAGCGTTGGTACGGTAAGCTGTTGCTGATCGGGAGTCAGTGTAAACGGGCGGGATGTATTCTTCTGGAAACCAACTACCTGAGCCGATACACGATACGTACCCGGAGTGATATTCTCAAAAACGTAATGACCTTCTGCATCACCGATAGTCCCTTTCACTAACGTAGAGTCGCTGGCTTTTACCAGCATAAGCGTGGCAAATTCGAGCGGTTTATCAGTTGCAGTATGGATAGAGCCACGTATCGTAGCGCGGACAGGCGATTGGGAATAACTACTGATTGAGAGCAGCGTACTCATAACGAGCAGCAGGCTTTGTACTAAAATAAGTTGAGCGGAAGGGCTGGGAACCGGGCAATTGTGTAGTAGAGGTTGGCGTTTCATTGCAGTTGTTGTTTAACACTGCAAAGTTGGCGGGTTCACCGACGCCCATCAATCGCACAAACATGTGAAATAGAGCCCATTTTGTGCCGCTGGTTGCCAGCAATACCCTATTCATGCGAGTCGGATAGTTTCTGACCAGCTCGAAATAGTACCTTACACCTGTTTCCGATACTGCGCTGGCGACATGCCCACTTCCCGCCGAAACAGTTTCATGAAATAGGTCAGGTTGTTAAAGCCGCAGTCGATGCTGATGTCGGCTAAGTAGCGATTGGTGGTGCGCAGCAATTTAGACGCCAGCGCAATACGCTGCTGGTTAATAAAATCTACGGGTGTCATACCGAATGTTTGCCTGAAGGTTCGGTAGAAATTGGGTTCGCTCATACACGCTTCGTCGGCCAGTTCCTTAATGGGTAGATTCCGGCTCAGATTTTTATTGATGTACTGAGCGATGTGAGCTAATCGATTCACATTTGCAACGTTCGTTTCTGCGCTCAGTAGCAGCGTACGGGCCTGGGTTTGCATCAATCGTACGACCAGCTCCTGTAAAACAAGATTAGCGAACACCTCTTTAGCCTTATTATTTTCGGTAAAAATGTAAATGAGTCGGGCAATAAGCTGGTGAATTGGCCCGTCATTTGTCAGAAAGAAATTCGCCTGACCAAATTGCCAGCCATTCGAATTGTCGATCAGGGGTGCCCGGTCGTTTAACAGATCCGTTACCTGTTTCACCTTTCCGGGGTCAATGGCCAGTGCCAGACACTGCGTAGGATTCAGCCTTTGCGCTTCCGGAAAATCGATGCGCATGGTTTCCTGGCCGGGCACAATCACCGACTCACCGGGCAGAAAATCGAACGAGGGCGTACCCGGCAAATGCATTACTTTTTTTCCCCGTATCATACTGGCCAGTACAGGGCTGCTAAATGTTAACTCGACTTTCTCGGCGATATGTTGCGTTTCGTAGATGTTTAATTCTGCCGTATCAATCGTATAAGCAGTCCGATTCTCTACTTCCTGTTCCAGCCTTCGGGACTGTAAATGGCGTGAAATGTCAAGTGGAGTTGTCTGTACGCTTTTCATGAGGAATGGGCTATTTAGGCAGGCTTTAATTGACTGAAAGCAGCTTACTCATCTGCAAATTAGGCATTTAAAACCGTTCGTTTAGTGTTATTGTTATATATTTTATTGTGATTAAAAGAATATACGATTCTATCAACCAAGCTGATTCTGGCTTTTCTTCTCCTGCTATCCCGAACAGAGCAGATCCTCCCGGCGAGTAATTTGTAAAGTAATCAATAGTTGTAAATTCTCCTTTTATCCAGATAGCAGCTTCGGCGTTAGACGCAACTTTGATAGGATTGTGCTAGCAGACGATACGATTGATAAACTATTCTTGAACAATTCACGCAAACTTTGTAACAAATCCAATTTAACTTTTTAGCAACAAATATGGAAGTCTTAGAAGCCCCCAGTAAGATTCTACCCCGGCCGGAGTTCAAGAGCCAATACGAAAACTACATCGGTGGCAAGTGGGTAGCACCAGTAGACGGTGAGTATTTCAATAATACATCGCCAATCGACGACAGTCTGATCGCCCGTGTTCCGCGTTCGAAAGCCGCCGATATCGATCTGGCTCTTGATGCCGCTCACAAAGCTTTCCCGGCCTGGTCGCGCACGTCAGCCACCGAACGCAGTAATATTCTCCTTCGCATTGCCGATAAAATAGAGCAGAATCTGGAGTTTCTGGCCCGTGTCGAAACAGTTGAAAACGGGAAGGCTGTTCGTGAAACGCTGGCAGCTGATTTACCGTTGGTTATCGATCATTTCCGTTATTTTGCTGGTGTAATCCGTGCTGAAGAAGGCAGTCTGGCCGAACTCGACTCCAATACCGTTTCGTTGATCGTTAAAGAACCCATTGGTGTTGTTGGGCAGATTATTCCCTGGAATTTCCCACTCCTGATGGCCACCTGGAAACTGGCTCCTGCCTTAGCTGCGGGTTGCTGCGTTGTCATGAAACCTGCCGAGCAAACGCCCACGTCCATTCTGGTTTTGATGGAAATACTGGAAGGACTGATTCCAGCGGGTGTGGTGAATATCGTTAATGGCTTCGGACCGGAAGCAGGTAAACCGCTGGCTCAATCGAAGCGGGTGGCCAAAGTGGCCTTCACGGGCGAAACTACAACGGGGCGCCTGATTATGCAGTACGCATCCGAAAACCTGATTCCGGTAACGATGGAACTGGGTGGAAAATCGCCGAATATCTTTATGGAGTCGATTGCCGACGCCGACGATGAATTCTTCGACAAGTGCGTAGAAGGTGCGGTCATGTTTGCGCTGAACCAGGGGGAAATCTGTACCTGTCCATCCCGACTTTTAATTCATGAGCGGGCCTATGACCGGTTTATCGAACGGGTAATCGAGCGGACCAAAGCCATCAAACTCGGCCATCCTCTCGACCCTGAAACGATGATGGGAGCCCAGGCCAGTAATGATCAGTACGAAAAGATCCTTTCCTACATCGACATTGGCAAGCAGGAAGGAGCCGAAATACTAACTGGCGGTGGCCCCGCCGGATTGGTTGGAAATGATCTGGAAAGTGGCTACTACATCCAGCCGACGATCTTCAAAGGCAACAACAAAATGCGCATTTTTCAGGAAGAGATTTTCGGTCCCGTGGTGTCCGTAACTACCTTCAAAGATGGAAACGAAGCCATTGCTATGGCGAACGATACCCTCTATGGCTTAGGTGCTGGCCTATGGACGCGCGATGCCCATGAGTTGTATCAGGTTCCGCGGGAGATACAGGCAGGTCGTGTGTGGGTCAACTGCTACCATAACTACCCGGCACACGCTCCCTTTGGCGGCTATAAGAAGTCGGGTTTCGGTCGGGAAAATCACCACATGATGCTCAACCATTATCGTCAGAGCAAGAACATTCTTATCTCGTATAGCAAGAGCAAACTTGGGTTCTTTTAGCTTCGAGCCGTGCCACGGTTCCAAACCGTGGCACGGCTCGAAGCTAAAGCCCTATTGATAAGTGGGTGTAGATAGGGGGTTGAGCGAGTGAATGAGCGAGCACATGCAGACTCATTCGCTCCTTTTTCTGCTTTCTCGAAAAGACGTTTATTATTGACAGCTAAAGGTGTTTCTTTATTGATTTTTTATGACAACTCAAACCATCCCGCGCGTAGACCTCACTCCGGCTGCCGCAGACGTTATCGAAAAACTTAGGGCTCAACACGGGCCACTAATGTTTCACCAGAGCGGAGGATGCTGTGATGGTTCGTCGCCCATGTGCTATGCCGTGGGCGATTTTATTATTGGGTCATCCGATGTATGGCTGGGCCAGATTAATGGCTGCGACTTCTGGATGTCGGATGATCAATTTGAGTACTGGCGGCATACCCACCTCACCGTTGATGTCACGCGAGGACGGGGTGCCAGCTTTTCACTGGAGATTCCGATGGGCATCCGTTTCCTGATCCGTTCCCGGCTATTCGGGGAAAACGAGATGAACCACCTGACGCCCATACGAATAGGAGGTGAAGCATAAAGACGCCCGGTTGCGTCTTTACACCAATCCTTCCCGCATAGCTTTTAAAACGGCTTCGGTTTTGGAGTTGACCTGAAGTTTATCGTAAATGCTACGGATGTGCGACCGAACGGTGTCAATACTGATATGCAATTCGTCGGCGATCAGTTTGTAGCTATATCCACTAACCAACCCTTTTACAATATCCAGTTCACGAGCCGATAAATTATATTCTTCCGTTGGCCGTGCTTTAGGCTGCTGAAAGTGCTGCAAAATTTTTCGGGCAATGCTCGCCGTCATGGGTGATCCGCCCCGGTACAGATCGAAAATAGCGGCTATCAGTTCTGCCGGGGACGTATGCTTGAGCAAATAGCCGCTGGCTCCGTTGCGAATGGCCCGAAATATCTTGTCTTCATCATCAAATACGGTCAGCATTAGCACCTGAGTGGCAGGTAAAATGGCTTTAACCAGCGGTACGGCATCAATTCCGCTCAGTCCCGGCAAATCGATATCCATTAACACCACATCCGGGTGGAGTGACCGAATTTCATCGGGCAGATGCTGACAGTTGCCGAATGCTCCGCGTAGTGACAGGCCGGGTGTTGCCTGAATCAAATACGACAATCCTTCGCGTAGTTCGCGATTATCTTCATAGTATATAATGCCGATATCAGTCATGATCCGTTAGGATAGAGTAGCCGTTAATGAAATGGATGTGCCTGCGCCTGGTGCTGATATAATGTTGAGTTTAGCCCGAATGTCATGCGCTCTTGTCTGCAGATTTGCCAGCCCGTTGCCCGAACGAACCGTACCCGTATCAAAGCCCTGCCCATCGTCCTGAATCAGAACGTGGAGTTGGCGACCTGTCACAGTTAGGGTCACGTCCACTCGCATACAATCGGCATATTTAACGGCATTGTTGACGCTTTCTTTGAAGATCAGGTACAGATTCCGTCGCTGTTCGACGTTCAGTTTCAGGACCGGGAAAGGCTCACCTACGGTCATTGTGAATGTAATTCCTTTCGCTTCGGTGAGTCGTAAGCCAAACTCTCGCATCCGGCTTACCACATCGTCCAGACCATCATGACGCGCTTTAATCGTCCAGATAATATCCTGCATCGACTCGGCCAGTGTAGTAGCATTGGCACTAATTCGCTGTAAAAGGGGCACTGACTCTGGACGAATATCGGCAATCTGAGCCTGAACCACATCGCTAAAAATACGAATACTGCTTAGCGTAGACCCAATGTCATCGTGCAAATCTTTGGCGATGCGATCACGGATTCGGTTAACTCGTTGCTGCTGATTCTGTCGATTGCGGTAGATTCCCCACAAAGCTCCCATTATGACAGCCAGAATCAAGAGTTTGAACCATAGTGTCTGGTAATAGGCCGGAATAACGCGTATCAATAAGGTCGTGCCGGTCTGATTCCATACGCCATCGTTATTGGCTGCCCGAATGCGCAGCTGATAATTACCGGGCGCTAAATTGGTATACGTTGCCGTGCGGGCATCGGTGGTAATCCACTCGTCGTCAAAATCCACCAGTCGATACGCATATCGGTTCTTTGCAGACTGACTATAGTTAAGCGCAGCAAAGCCGATCGTAAGGGTCGTTTCGCCGGGCGCCAGTTGTATTGATTGGGCGGGTTCAAGCGTACGCAGATGATTATTGACCCGAACCTCTGTAATGACAACCGGGGGCGGCACTCGATTCTGTCGTAGTTGCTCCGGTCGAAAGTAAGTAAAGCCGCCTTCTGCCCCAATGAATAATTCGCCCTGCCGATTTTGCGTGATCGGCTGAAACAAACTGTTCGTTAATAATCCGCTGGCTTTACTGTAATACTGAAAACGCCCCGTTGCTGGGTCAAGCTCGTGCAACTGTTCGTCGGTTGCCAGCCAGAGGTGGCCGCGTTTGTCCTCGGCAATCCCGAAAATATGGTCCGCTAATAGTCCATTGGCTAACGTATATGTTTGGGAAACCCGCCCGGTTGTGTCAGCCTTCACCAGAAAATCAATTCCCGATAACCACACGTTACCAGCTTTATCGACCAGAAATGTGCTCTGTAACTGATCTGACGGTTGAACCGTACGCCCGGTCGTCTTGATTTGCAATCGTACAGTATGATTACGTTCAGGGCTGATCCGAAATAAGCCTCGTGTTGTCAGCACCCACAGTCGTCCACGGGCATCTTCCTGTATCCTACTCACGCCCAAATGTCGCCCAGAGTCGCCTTTAATCGGCCAGGAGTGTATCTGATCGGTCGCTGGATCGTACCAAAATAAACCCTGTCGGACAGAACCTAACCAGAGACGCCCCCGACGATCATGATATAGATGCCTGACACTTACTCTTGGGTAGCTTTTTGAGCTATTTGGCACACTCAGCTTTCTTTTGTCTGTAGTAAAGCTGGCCTCGTCAGACAAAAAATTCTGACGATACTGCCACTGATTAGTGGTGGGATTGTAGATTCCAACCCCATCTTCCAGGCCGACCCAAACCCTCCCAGTCAAATCCTGTGTGAGTGCGTAGGACTTTTTCCCCGCAATAGAAGTTGGCACAGGAATCGCCTTGAGATCAGCCTGTTGTCGATTCCAGCGAAACAAGTTTACTTTATCGGTGATGCCCCAATAGACTGGGTCCTTATGTCGATCCTGCTTTATAATCTGCACGTTTTCGATCAATTCTTTATCGTTGGCAACGCGCACCAACTGCCGCCCAAACTTTAATGCCAGTGGATCAATTATGGCAAGGCCATGTGTGGTACCCACCCAAAGTGCATTTGTCAATGAATCACCATACAAAGGGCCAGTTATTCCCCCAGGATAGCTATTTGGATCATCGGTCATTCGGGCAAAGTCGGTATACTTATTTTTATCGGGCTCATAGCGGGTTAGTTGCGAGAGTCCACCCAGCCAGAAAACTGGTTTACCATCGGCTCCTTTCGCTTCTGCCATTTCGGTCACGAGTAGCTGACGGTCAAGGTACTTGACAAAACGGTTCGTTTTAGCGTCATAGTGCAACAGACCCCACGGCTCTAGCTGGGCAAAAAGCTGACCGTTCCGGCTCTCAAACAACCCAATGACATCAACTGCACCCGTAGCATGAAGCGGTTTTTTACCAATGACATAGGTCCATTGGCGCGTCACCTGATCAAACTTATATATGGTTCCTGGCATAAACAGCCATAATTGTCCGCGTCGGTCAGGCACTGGCGTGGCATAGGACGTTGGCATCGCATAGGGCAATGAATAGGCCGTTAGCTGTAGCGTCTGGGGATCAATTCGATACAAACGATCGACGGAGGAAAACCAGCCCATCCCGGCCTGATCGAAACGAACGGGCGATATAAAATCATTATCAGCCTGCTTATCCTGGAGTTGTGGCAGCAATATGGTCTGTCCCCGTTCACGGAGCGGGTCAAATCGGTAAAGGCCACGGTTTGTTGATACCCACAGATAACCATTACGGTCAGGTGTAATCCCATTCGATACAATGTAGTTACCCGGCAAATCTTTGGCCTGACCTGTCCGTTTATAAATCTTGAACTGAAGACCATCGAAGCGGTTTAGCCCATTGAGCGTACCGATCCACATAAACCCGCGCTGATCTTTCGCGATGGCCGTAATCACATCATTTGATAACCCCTGTTCGGTGGTGTAGCGAACAAAGGGAACCTCCGCCGATTGAGCATGCAACCCAACCGATAGCCAGACCGCTAGCAGCCAGCCTATCCAGCCCAAACGGAGCAACCTGATGCCTGTAGACATAGTTTAAGAAACTACATGCAAAGGTTGGCAGGAACGTTGGTAAAGGCAAATTAGTCGCATCGCATAAAGATGCTACAAAAAAGGAGGGGTGTTGGCAGGAGAAAAAACAGTAAAGATAAACTGCCAGATTATCAGACGCACATTAGCCTTAACTTTTAGTGCAGTTAGCCTCTTGGCTCGTAAACCTTCACGATGGTGAACGCGTGTAATGCTTCATTTTGTCGTTTAATGTAATCAATGGCCGATTGCTCTGACTTGTGTGGATTAGGCTCTGTTTTCGGCAGGTCGAACAGTTTAGGGCCAGTAACGCGGGGCTCTTCGTTTAGTACACGATGTACTTTGTAGACATAATAAACGGCTTCGATGTTCATGACTGTTAAAAGTTATGGCCCGTGGAGTAACCTTCTGGCAAGGGGACCAGGGATTGTTCCTGAATCTTTCGGGATAAACCAAACTCCATTTTCAGGTCCAAACTTCGCTTTACTAAGGGCGAATCTCCACCTGTTACTAATTGAGTTGTGAAGAATCCCGTATCAACCGTCGATAGCCGGGGATGAACTGAACAGGTAAATAAGTATTCTTTTCCATAAACGAATAAAATCAGTTTAATCTTTTCGGTAGTTACCTACTCTAATCAGTGAGGTATTACGTCCAGGAGGGGCGTCGGTTATTTTGTCGAACTACTTTAGGATCGAATAATTGACTACACCTCCCCTATTTGAGTTTATACAACAAAACTGACTACCTATCATTCTATGAACGCATATCGCTTAACCGCTTTAGTCCTAATGCTTTTGCTGACGTTATCGGCCTATGCTCCCCAATCCGATGATGCCGACCTCCTGGTTGGAAAATGGCTTAGCTCCAGAAAGAAAAATCAGGTTCAGATTTATAAGCAGGGCAATAAATATTATGGCCGACTGGTATGGATGGCCGAACCGACTGATCCGGCTACCAATAAGCCGAAATTGGATAGCCAGAATCCGGACGAAAAACTACGAAATCGACCACTGCTTAATCTGGTCATGGTGACCAATCTGAGTTATAAAGGCAATAATGTCTGGAGCGATGGCCAGATTTATAATCCGGAAGATGGAAAGACTTACAGCTGTGATTTAACCCTCAAAGACCCAAATTCACTGGATCTACATGGTTATATAATGGGCATACCGTTTTTAGGGAAAACCAAAACCTGGACTCGTGTGAAGTAAGAAAAACCAACAATACACTAACCCGTTTCTCGAAGAGACTTTCGGAAAAGCTAATAACCGCAGAAATTTAAACAGCCCTATCTCCGCGGTTATCAGCTCTTTTTTGCGCTCATTTACGTGAGACTACCTTTTAGCAGACTTCCACTAAATTTTTAAATTCGGTCAAAACGGAACTCCATCCTTTGTCGTTGATGGTATCGTTGTATCTGTTCTCGCCATCGGCCACGGTTGAATAATCACCCTGTGTTACGGTCAACATGGTTTGGCCGTCCTTTGCCGATTCATTTGTGAATAAACACCCCTCAGTCGAGCCGCCAGAACAGGATTCGATGTTGAATGGACAATATGAATCGATTTGGGTTCAGGGCATAAAAAAGCCCAGCTGTTCGGACCAGCTGGGCTAAGAGCTAAACCTCAACGGCAAGCCGTCGGGGTTTTACCCATTTTTGACCCTGTAAAGGTAGGGATTGCAACCCTAAAGAAAAACCCAAAACAGAATTAGTAGAAAAAAAACAGCCCCTCTGCGTATACGATGATCTACTTTTATTGCCTGTTATTCAACCTCGTACTCCTTTTCAGCAGAAAAATACGCGTATAATCAAGGTCTATCCATAAAAAAACCGCTGCGTTTGTGAAAACGCAGCGGTGAATTGGGGTGCGACCAGACTTGTCCGAAAAATCTTATCGCATAAGTTGAGAATCTATAAGTCAATAAACCCTGAGGCTATCGACATGCACTGGCCAGAGGCTTAGTGCTTAATGTCAATGCGCGTTGCAAATTGCTTCTGATCCGGGCCTACGATAAACGTGTAAGCACCATCGGGCAGAGACGACAGATCGAACCGACGAACTGAACCTTTGAACGAATCGGTTTGAACCAGAACGTTCTGCGCATCGTAGATAGCGACATTCGCTTCTTCTACATTCTTGGCAGGCAGATTGACTTCAAACTTATTCTTGCCGTAAGACGATACGGTAGGCTGCACCAGTTGTTTCTGGTTGCTTTCATCGATGATTACCGAGTTTCCTTTAATCGTCAATACTTGCGACATCCAGTACGTATCGTTGGTGGCTGTTACAAAATACTGACCGTCGGGCAGTCTGTTCAGGTTGAATGAAGTAACTCCCTTTTGGCTCTTGGAAACAATTCCACGATAGAGCAGGTTGCCGTCGGCATCGATGATGGACACGTCAACAGGCTCTGTCGTTTGGGTATATAAACGCACTTTCTTTTGCTCGGACTTCTCAACATTGACCCCGTTTACGACCAAACCATTGTCGGCTTTAGCATCTCCCATGCCAGCCAGACCCCATACTGAAAGTAGTACAGCAATTGATAAACGGAACTGTTTCATTGGACTTTAATTTATATTTTTCCGTGACAAAGGTGCTATAATCGGCCTATCTAATGCAATAGGCCAGCGGCTAGGAAGGCCCTTTAAAGGCAAAATTCTTTTAAAAAGTCAATTCATTATGGGCAAAATAGGCTAATTATTAGAAAAGTACAACAAGTCCCTTTAAATTGCTCATGATTTGTATTTTTCTAATAATTCTAATTTTTAGGACTATCCGTTTTATCAGGACTAATTTTCATACAAAAAGTACAATTCACTCTAGAAACCCGTAAAATCTGGCGTGTACTCATCATCCTTAGAAATGAGTGGCGCAACGGTTAGGCACGGCTGCAAATCGATTTCGGGCCGTTATTTATCAATTAACCAACAATGCCATTTTGCCGTTGTAAACGATAGAAGGAAGGCAAGGGATTGTTCGAAAACCTCCCGCTCACCAGTCAGAATAAATCGTTATGGAAAATCATTTCTATTGTGTGCTTCTGTTTTGGATCAGCACAATTCCCGTTTTTGCCCAGAGTATTTCCTATCCGTATCCTGTGAAGTATATATCAATACGACAGGAGCAAAAAATCATACGAATGGCCTATATGGATGTGGCCCCAGCTGGCAAGTCGACCGCAGAAACAGCCATTCTTTTTCACGGCAAAAACTTTTCGGGTACTTATTGGCGGGATGTTATCGATTTTCTGAGTAAATCAGGCTATCGGGTCATTGTACCGGATCAGGTTGGCTGGGGCAAATCGGACTACCCAGATCTGCATTATAGTTTTCACGCGCTGGCAGCCAACAACAAACAATTACTTGATTCACTAAAAATTGACAAAGCCATTGTTATCGCTCACTCTATGGGCGGTATGCTGGCAACACGTTTTACCCTACTCTATCCAGACCGCGTCAGTAAGCTAATTCTGGAAAACCCGATTGGACTGGAGGATTACCGGGCCTTTGTTCCCTATTCGCCTATTGACAGTTTATATAAAGGAGAGTTAGCAGCTACGTATGAATCCTATAAAAAGTATCAGCAGAGTTACTCTCCTGAATGGAAACCTGCTTATGAAGAATGGGTACGGGCACAGGCTGCGGCTCTAACTGATCCGCGATTCAAGCAAATTGCCTGGGTAAATGCGTTGACCTACCAGATGATATACGAGCAACCCGTGTGCTATGAATTCAACCGGATTAACCTTCCGACCCTCCTGATCATCGGTCAGGCCGACCGTACTATTGTTGGTAAGGCTCGCGTGCCCAAAGCGCTGGTCAACCAGCATGGCCAATATCCGGAATTGGGCAAACGTACACAAAAACAAATACCGGGCAGTCAATTACTGGAACTCCCAGATGTGGGTCACATCCCGCATGTTCAGGCTATCGATGCTTTCAAAAAGGCAGTATTGAGTTTCCTGAAATAAGACTTGGCTGTACTAGGGCGTATTAACACCCATGATTTTATTTAGTTAAGATTATCGTTTTGATCCGTGCCACGATTTTAAACCGTGGCACGGATCAAAACGATAATCTTATTTTGGTAAACCAACCCTCCATAGCTGTCCTTATGAAAAAGGAAATGACGATAAGCATGTTCAGAAACGGGATAAATGCGAAATTTACAGCATGAAAAACGCTTACGTAACACTTTTAGCCGTCAGTCTGCTAACCGCCTGTGGGCGGACCGAAAAAAAACAGGATGAAGCCTCACCCTCCTCTACTGCGGCAACCGAATCAACACCGGCTCCTAAACCTCAGAATTGCCTGTCGATCATCGAGAAAGACAAATTAGGCAAATCGAACGAGTATCAGGAGTCGGCGAAATCGATAAAAGTTACGCTGACACTAGATCAGGATACCAGCACCATGCCAACTGCTCAGGGGTGTTATTTTAATAACAGCGTTACGGTATTGGCTACAAAAAAGTCGGGGAGTCGCGTTTTTAAACGGACCTTACTAAAAGATGACTTACTGTATTTCACCAAAATCGACGAACCCATTCAGAAAGCTATCCTGCAAAATGCCTTCTACAAGCCAACCTTCAATGGACAGAAATACATAACCCTGACTATGCGACTGAAGGAACCCGGCAGTAAGAAGACAATGGACTACACCGTGTATATGAACTACTTTGGCGAAATAGTTAAAGTAAAATAACGCACAAGCATTGGCAGCCCGGCATCAGGTTGCCTCAACACCGGCGGTGCAATTTGATTAGATTTATAAAGCCGTGTAATTCCTGGCCGTATCATCCAGCACAAGCACCCAGTCTTGTCCATAACCCTTTGATGGAGGAGCGAATTGTTGCGGCTTCTGGTTATCGAACGTACCGGCAGGCTGGGTTTTGCCCGTGCGCGGATCAAACCAGGTTGCCTTGATAGTTTTGCCTGAAATTTTGCCGGGATTGACGGTAAACGGCTTTCCGATAGCGGTATAAACAAACGCATAATCGTTCCCTCTTGTAGCCTGAATCCGTTCGGCAGCGCCAAGGTCATTTTCTACAATCAGCGATTGATCGGGAACCCGGTCGAGCAACGGACGGGCCGTTAGCAAGCGTTTAACGTGCGACATCTGGTTCGCGCCGGGCAGATCAAGAGCCTCCTGCCAGAAAATATGCGGATTATTAACCGCAGGCCGTTTGGCACTGTACATCTGCCAGATATCGTGGCAGCCATAGGTATGCCCATGTGCACCGGCAAACAGGTCCAGGTAAGCATATAAGCGGACATCATAGGCATTGGACGTACCCAGATCTTTCGCATTGAAACAAACCGGATGGTCCTCATAAATCGGTTCCGCGTCCATAGTGGGCTTGGTTGGCTGGCTGTTATACGACACCGTGATGTGGTCATACATGGGTGTAAAGCGGCAATGACCATTCTGGTGCATATTAAAGTCAAACCACGGCTCATTTTGAAACCATTTCGACGCCCCCCCTTCCATACCATTCGGCTGGGGATGGTAGGTGATTAGCGCTTTATCGGTTCCACCAACGCCCTCCTGAATACCATCGGCCATTGCCCGCCAGATAGCAACATCCTGCGAGCCATCACGCGGATTGCGGTCACCACCCAAAATCCAGACGATATTGTCGCGGTTTTTGTAGCGATTACCAATGTAGCGACCATATACCAGAGCATTGCCCTGATTGAAAATTTCCGGCCCCTGGCCCCAGGAGTTTTTGAATACTTTATCCCCCCAGGTCGGCAGAAACCCAATGACGATACCATACTGGGCCGCCTTATCGACAATGTAATCGACGTGCTTGAAATAGGCTTCGTTGGGCGTTGCCGGATCGTTGTTGATAAGCGGTACTTCACCGTAAGGATTCTGTTCCTTAAGCCCATCGAACTCAGCAAGCGCTACGGCCTGGACGACTGTAAATCCCTGTTCGGCCCGCCGTTTGAGGTATTGATCGGCCTCTTCGCGGTTGAGTCGGTGAAATAACTCCCAGGCGGTATCGCCAAGCCAGAAAAATGGCGTTCCGTTCTGGTGAACCAGGTATCGTTTATTGTCGGATACTTTCAGTCGACCATTGGTAAACGGCTGTTGCGCCAGAAGCAGCCCTTGCATCAACAGCAATCCGGCCAGAGTGAGGAGTTTTTTCATAAAGAGGTAACAAGGGCTAATTTTCTATTGACAATGAATCTAAACACTGCCCATAGATTTCAGCCAGCAAAATAAGCTTTTCTTCAGAAAACCAGAAGAAGGCTTTCAAGATGGGGACGACTCAGACGAATAAAGCGACAGGATCAATTTAAATCAGTAGCTGCACTGGTTGTTTCCCGGTCAGTAAGGCAGGCAATGATAACCAGAATAACAGCGAGAACGGCGGCCACTGTCCGGATCGCATGCAGCCTGTTCCAGGGTGCTTCAAACCTGGCTCGTTGCGCCGTAATCTCTTCAGCCGAAGCGGTTTGTATAGAGAACGCATCCAGTGCATCATTCAGCGGAACGTTGCCTAAAATAGTTACGCCGAACGTACCGATCAGATACACAAAGGTAGCACCCAGCAATAGCCAGAAACGACCTGAAACAGGCTGATGATAATGACTCCAGGTACTGAGTGGTAACAGAATGGCCGCTCCCATAAAGCCAATAAAAAAGACTGGATTCAATATAGCCCGATTAATGGACTGCATGGCAGACAGATACGCGACATCGGATAAACGACCCAGTCCGGGATTGACCGAGCAGGAATACGCGTAAAAAAGGCCACCCATCAGGGCAGTCGTTGTTGCGGCACTGGCAAGGGTGATCGTTTGTAAGGTTGGCATAAGCGAATAGAATCTAATGAGTGGCCCAGATACCACTGGCGACTGTTTTATGAATAAATTCGGCGAAATCGGTTGGCTTCCTGCCCAGAACCTGTTCTACCCCATTGGCTACTGTGGCGTTCCGGCCATCCATGACTTCGGAAAATAAATAAGTCAGTAACGTTATATACTCGTTTGGCACACCATATTCTGTGAGTGCAGCAACATATGCTTCGTCAGAAATCTGCTCGTACTGAATCGGTTGGCCCGTAGCAGTAGCGATTTCCCGAATAGCCTCCTCGAACGTCAGCAGGCGTGGCCCAGTCAATTCATAAAGTTGATTCGTATGCCCGGCCTCGGTCAATACGGTAACAGCAACGTCGGCAATGTCGTCTGCATCAATGAACGGTTCGCCAATGTTTCTGACCGGAAGCGCCATATACCCGCCCAGAATCGGGTCCAACAGGTAGCCTTCGCTAAAATTCTGGCAAAACCAGCTCGCTCGCAGAATCGTCCACTCAGCCTCGGAATTCATTACAACCTGCTCGCATTCCTCCGCTTCTTCCTCGCCCCGGCCCGACAATAGGACTAATTTCTGCGTGCCGCTTTTTACGGCAGTTTCGGTAAACGAACGAATGCTTTCTGCTGCGCCAGGCACAGCCAGATCGGGTTGAAATGTGATATAAACGGTATGAATATCCTGAAGCGCTGACTCCCACGTCGCCTGATCCAGCCAATCGAATGCGGGCTCTCCCGAACGCGACCCGATTCGAATTGGCCAATTGCGTTGCGTGAGCCGATGCGCAACCCTGCTTCCTGTTTTACCGGTTCCTCCTAAAATCAGGATTTTCTTCTCTGTACTTCCCTGTGTGTTGTTCATTTTTCGTTCCGTTTCTGCGAATTTCATTTGAGTTTTCGGATCAAAACTACGATGGCGGCAACCGGTGAAATAGAACAAAACCGACAGGCGGCTATTTAATCAGTTCAGGGAAATTCTCAGCAACCTCATTCGATTGTTTTCGGAATTGATCCGGTGAGAATCCGGCAAATTCCTTAAAAGTCCTGATAAAATGAGAATGATCGGCATAGCCATTGTCAAATGCTATGTCAGAAAGTTTTTCATAGTCATTATTCCTCATCTGGTCTAATGATGCCTGGAAACGGCAGATTCGGGCATATAATTTAGGCGAAAGGCCGACCCACTGCCTGAATTTTCGTTCAAAACTTCTTTCTGTAACATTCAGCTTCTCCTGTAATTCTTTCAGGGAAATAGTGCCTTTTGAATGGGCTATCTGGGCTAGTGCATAACCCATTATGGTATCCTGTTGCGTTTTATTTTGCTCGATCAGTCGCCATAAATAGGCAGACAGCCAATCAATCTGGTCGGCTGTTGAGGAGACAGGTAACACATTATCTGACAAAAAAATAGCCTCTTTTTTAGTCAGGAAACGTAAATCAACGCAGGAGTCGGTCAATTCATGGGCATCGAGGCCGAAAATAGATTTCAGCGCATTCGGGTAAAAATAGACCCCAATTGTCCTGAACGCGTCGGTGGAGGAGATTTCTGTAGGCAACGTGGATTGCCCATACAGGAAAATGTCGGGCAATTGCTTGTCAAACTGATAGAGTGTTCCGTTACCGGCATGCTGCAACATCAGACCGGGCGATCCATCGACAATCGTCTTAAAAGTTTTGGGCTCAGTATCGGTCGGTAAACTTTCCAGGCGCCAAAAATAACGGACATAATTTTTAAGATAGTCGGGTGGTGGTATCTGTTCGTATATCATCACGTTTATCGGTCATGACCCCAAGGTCAATTCCTGAATTTCAGGAACCCAGCTCTGGTGGCCTACACCCACTTGACTGGCAATGCTTTCCTAAAGACCAGAAATCGACTCCTATAGTTGCCTCAACTCATATGCTATAACCTAGTTTTACGAATAGGCCGAATCCATTTTAAATTCAGGCATTCTGGCCGACATACGATGGCCTTCTCTTCGATTACAGTGTAAAGCTATTTAGCGTATAGCAAGTACTTAACTATTGGCATTCATATCAATCATTTTGTTCAATCCTTTGCTGTTTTCTTGTTAATTTACCCCAATTCTGCTCACAAGAGCGAAATGAATTACTGTTTTGTCAGATAAGTAGCGTTCGGTAAATTATTAGCCCCAATAACCTAACCTTGCAGAACAGGCAGTAAGCCATACGCAATGAGTAGATTACCGTATCCTGCTGATCGGTCAAGGCTTGACAACTAAAATGGTATTTGGATTTACTATATCAAACTACGGCATACTACTTCGCTTATGCTTTTATACGATAACTATGCTCTGTATAGCTTCCATTACCCTCAAAGCCCAATCGTATGGGCTGCGTTTTGCAGGGCAGGAAGAAATACAGGATAATCGTACGTCGCTGAACCTTACGCCAGAAAAGCCTTTATGCCTCAACGGAACGGTTGACATTACGTTTGACTTATCGCTGGCCTCAAGCTATACAACCTATTTTGGGTACATTTTCAGAATCATCCAGAATGAAAAGCAAAACCTTGACTTACTGTACGAACAAAAATCGAAGAGTTTTAAAATTATTATTGGTGAGCGATTTTCTAAATCCGTTATAAAGATTGATTCGGCTCAATTGTTCGACCATTGGAATCAGTTCAGAATACAGATCGATTTAAAGAATAGCAAATTACTCGTCTACATCAACAACAAGCTGGTTATCAGCGATCAGGTTCCGTTCGGCGAAGGCGATTGCTTTACAATTTTTTTCGGGGGTAATGAATTCAGGAATTTTAAATCCAAAGATTTACCCCCCATGAATTTGAAAGACATCACATTGTCGGAAGATGGCAAACGGATGTATCATTGGCCATTAAACGAGTTGAAAGGCACTATTGCAATCGATGAACTCGCGGAAAAAAAGGCTTCCGTTAAAAATCCCATCTGGATCAAATCGCTGCATAATGAGTGGAAATTAGCCAAACAATTTACGGTAAATGGCAGCGCCTGTGTAGCGTTTGATCCTGCTTCTGAAACAGTACATGTAATCGGCTCCGACATCCTATATAGATACGCTGTCCGGAGTCGTCAGGGGGAAGCGTTGCCTCAAAAAAACTCCCCTCCGAGCTTTTTGCCGGGCAATCAGGCCATTTTCAATCCAGCTACCAACAAACTCTATAATTATTACGTAGATCAAAAATCCATAGCTGCCTTCGATTTCGTTTCCCGAAGCTGGAAAAGTGAGACCCTTACCCCTAAATATACGATTGCAACCGAGTACTGGCAGGCCAATAAGTTCATTGCGGGTTCTGGTTCGGACTTGTACATACTGGGCGGATACGGCCAGTTGACCTATAAAAACAGCATTCATCGGTATCGCTTTGCATCCAAAAAGTGGGAAACGATCCCAACCAAAGGGACTATTTATACTCCCCGTTATTTGGCGGCATTAGGCACAACACCCAGAGCTGATACTGCCTATCTGATTGGTGGGTATGGTAGCCTGACGGGTGAGCAAATGCTTAACCCCAAAAGCGCTTACGACCTCCTGGAATATGTAGTTAAGGAAAACACATTCCGAAAGCTTTATGAGCTTCCCGTTCCGAAAGCTGACTTTGCGTTTGCCAACTCACTGATTATTGATTCAAAATCAAACCTTTTCTACGGGCTCATCTTCCCCAATCAACAATTCAAATCACACCTTCAACTCATTCGTGGATCATTATCGAAACCGGTCTATGAGCTGGCAGGCACCTCCATTCCGTATCAGTTTCACGACACGCATTCCTACTCAGACCTGTATTATTGCCCGACCAGCCATCAGTTAGTTGCAGTCACACTTTACCGAAATGAAAAGAATACTGCTGCGATAAAAAATACTACAGATGTAAAACTCTATACGATTTCATTTCCCCCGAATGCTCTGGAACCTACCCCTTCTGCGGAAAAGCAACCCTTCAAGACGTATTGGCTCTGGATTCTGGCTGGTCTCATAACAGGAGGCATTATAGTCATCTATGCCCGTCGGCGTCGACAGCTCGAATCAAGGGAGCCTCACACAAATTTGCTGTCCGAGCAATCATCAGCCAGAGGAGTGCCTGTTGACGAACCTTCGCCAGCCAGCGATTTCGTTGACAAGCCCGTTTTCAGAGCCAGTGTCTTTCTCTTTGGTAATTTTCAGGTATTTGATCATACGGGTTCCGATATCACTAAATTGTTTACGCCCCTGCTTAAGGAGCTTTTTCTGCTGCTGGCGTTAAATAATATTGGCAAGCAACGGGGAGTGCCTTCTGAAAAACTCAATGAAATACTGTGGCCCGACAAGTCAGGCCGGGATGCGAGCAACAACCGATCGGTCAACATTGCCAAGTTGAGGAGTATACTCGAAAAAGTGGGAGCCTGCTCGCTCTCAAAGGAGTCGGGCTATTGGAACGTTTCGTTTGATTCTAGCCAGATTTACGTTGATTATGAGCGCTATATGGCCATCATCAACAATAAAGCAACGCTTACGAAACAAACGATTATTGAACTGGAAGAAATCACCAAACGGGGGCCTTTTTTACTGAATACTGAATATTATTGGCTGGACGATTTCAAGGCGGATATTTCAAATAACATCATCAACACGTTTCTTCAATATGCGGACAAACTGAGTATCAATGACGATCCTGAGTTTCTGATTCAGCTGACCAATTTCATTTTTTACTACGACCCCGTCAATGAAGATGCCATTATCCTGAAATGCAAATCACTGGCATTAATGGGAAAGCATACATTAGCCAAGAATGCCTTCGAAAAGTTCACCCGAGACTATAAGATCATTTATGGCGAAGACTATAAACAGTCTTTTTCGGCATTTATGGACTAGGCTATCTACTTCCGTCTCAAGGCCTATTTCTGTAAGCTTATTGCCAGTTTTCGTCTTTTTTTCCTATAATCTCTCGATTTACTTCCAAATTAAGCATTTATTAAGATTTTTTTAAGAGGAGCTTATTTAATTTGCGCCAGATTAATCTAGAAAAATACTCATTTTGTCTAATTCTTCCAGCTGATCAATTTTGGCATGGAGGCAATGGTTAAACAGAATACCTAAAACTCTTTCAGTTTTTGTGGTTGCGTGAATAGAAGCAACAGATTGTGCTGATTGTCTTTGTCAACCAAGTCATTCTTAAATATGAATCCTTCTTAAGATGGGTGTTATCAGGAAAATGTATTCAATGATCAATAATCCGGAAGAAAAGCCGGAGGAGTTGGCGTTGGATGCCCTGTTTAAAGAATTCTATGATCGCCTTGTCTATTTTTCCCTTCAATTAGTTCGAGACCAGGCCCAGGCTCAAGACATTGCACAGGATGCATTTATCAAGTATTGGCAGGAAAGAGACTACGTCCTCGCCAATAAAGTAGCTGTAAAAAACTATCTATACAGTACCGTTCGCCATGCCAGCCTTAATGTCATACGCCACAGTAAGGTAGTCGATGATTACCTCCTGCAACAGGGAACGGACGAGCCCGAGGAGCACAGCATTATGGATGCGATCATTTCCTCTGAAGTCATCGCTGAACTTCACGCAGCCATCGACGCTTTACCAGAAAACTACCGCGTCGTTTCGGTAATGAGCTATCTGGAAGGAAAGAAGAACCAGGAGATAGCCGATGAATTAGGCATTTCGATTAATACCATCAAAAAGCAAAAATACCGGGCACTTGAATTGCTAAAAGTAAGCCTTTCGCCAGAACTATTCGGCGTGGTGCTCCTCCTGGACACGGCTTCTTTTTAGAGCAAACAGGAGCGCTGAGAAAAAATAATTAAAATTCAGCCTTAGTCATTCATTTTAATTAGCTCTGAAAATCAGATCATTATACTATGATTTTATTGATTTTTTCTTGATCCAAAAAAATATTTCCTTAAAATTTATCTCCCCTTTATCCTATTTCCTCCTTCGCGTGTCTCTATGGTGTAATGCAGCATTATGGAAGACTATAACGGCTATTTCAGACAAGGGGACCTGATTGCGAAGCACCTTAAAGGCGAACTAACCAGTCAGGAAAAAGCGGAGTTGGATGATTGGGTTGCCCAAAGCGATCACAACCGGGCGCTATTCGAAAAGCTGACCGAAAAAGAGAGTCTCAACAACGAGTTCGACCAGTTTGCGTCATCAGGCAAAGAAGAAGCCTGGGAAAGAGTAGCCAATGAAACGGGATTTACTAAATCCAGGCGAATTACGTATATAGGTAATCGTTTCACCAGGCTTGTCGTGGCAGCCCTGGTGATTATTGTATCGGGCGTATTTGTTTATCAGGTAACCTTCCGGTCAAAGCCTGCCAGGCAGGTTGCCCAACAATCCGACATTCTGCCCGGAGGAAGTAAGGCAATATTAACCCTGGACGATGCATCACAAATAGTGCTGGACGATGCAACGAATGGCGAAATTGCGAGACAGGATGATATGGTCATCACCAAAACCGCTGACGGTCAGATCGTTTACGATGGTTCTAAGTCGGCGGAATCCTCTCCCGACGAAAAACCGGATCTATCCTATAATACAATTACGACTCCACGCGGAGGAAAATTCCGGGTGATTCTCCCAGACGGTAGCAAAGTATGGTTAAATGCTGCTTCGTCACTGAAATACCCGACCACGTTTCGGGGTCGAGAACGAACGGTTGCGTTAAATGGGGAGGCCTATTTTGAAATAACACACGTTACCAGTGGCTCTAGCGAAGCCATACCGTTTCGGGTGCGTTCGGCCGGACAGGTTGTGGAGGTATTAGGCACCCACTTTAACATCAATAGCTATGCTGATGAGAGCAGTATAAAAACCACGCTGCTCGAAGGAAAGGTAAAAGTCATCAAAACACAGCGTAATGTTTCAAAAACGGTCAGCGAGGGAAGCGCATCGGCCATAATTCTAAAACCAGGCGAACAGTCACAGCTGGCATCAGGCAAGAGACCCAGACTTAATCGAATTGACCACGCCGATCTGGAAGAAGCAGTGGCCTGGAAGAATGGGCAATTTCAATTTAAAGACACTGATTTACCGACGATTATGCGCCAGATAGCCCGCTGGTACGATGTAGAGGTGGCTTTTCAGGGAAAATTACCAGACAAAAAGTTCAGAGGTAAAATTTCCAGAGATGTGCCTCTGTCTCAAATTTTTCAGATTCTGCAATTAAGTGGTGTAAACTTTAAACTGGACGGACGCAAAATCACGGTTAAATCCTGATCGACATTGGCCAGTCTGGGCAAGGCCTGGAGTAGCCACAGGCTATCTTAATAAAAAAGCCGGAACGTGTTGCGAGCACTTCCGGCATGAAGCTTAGGATAACCTGCCTGTAAAAAACAGGAAGATATGTAAAACGATTGACGTACAAGCTTTTACTAAACCCCAAACTCTTACAAAAGTATGAACTATTCTACTTTTTACCTACGGCTATGCATGACGGATCCGTGGGGGCAACTTAAGGAATTTATCAATTCCCGACTACTTGATAATAGTCCGGGAATGAAACGAAAATGGATTATGCGACTCAACTTTACCAGCATACTCTTATTAGCCGCCTGTCTGCACCTCTATGCGGCCGGTTATAGTCAACGTATTTCTATTAATGAACGGAATGCTCCGCTCGAAAAAGTACTGGATAAGATTGAGAAACAGAGTGGTTACTCCTTCTTTCTACAAACGGAGCTGCTGACGAAAAGCAATAAGGTCTCCATCCATCTGAAAAATGCTACCCTGGAAACGGTACTGGATGAGCTATTCAAAAACCAGCCGCTGAGTTATTCCATCATTAGTAAAACGATTGTTATCAAGCGAAAAGAAGAAGCGCTGCTTGATACCAGAGCGAATGCGTTTACGCTACAAACGGCCGAAGTAAGAACGGGGCTTAAAGTGGAGTCAGGGGCAGAATCTGTGAGAAAAACGTCGGATATACTGACCGACAAAGTCCAGAGTTTCAAGAGTGCGCTGGCTCCTATTACTGGCAGGGTCACCGACGAAAAAGGCGAAGGTCTGCCCGGCGTAAGCATTGTTGTTAAAGGAACGCAAAAAGGAACGACCAGCGATACCAGAGGGCAGTTTCAGCTTGATGTGACCGATAGAGGAGCAACCCTGGTCTTTAGTTTTGTCGGCTACGAAAGTCAGGAGGTTCCCATCGGAACACAGACCACCCTAAACGTGACCTTAAAGGTTAGCGAACGTGGCTTGCAGGAAGTTGTGGTGGTTGGCTATGGCGAACAACGCAAAAGTGATGTCACGGGTGCAACCAGTACGGTAACGGCTAAGGAGATTGCCAAACGGCCACTCGTGCGGGTTGAGCAGGCCTTGCAGGGCACAACATCGGGTGTAGTCGTGGCCAGCAGCAGTGGCCAGCCAGGCCGTGGCCTCAGCGTTCGGATACGGGGATCAAACTCCATCACGGGCTCCAACGATCCGCTCTATGTGATCGACGGGTTTATCGGCGGGAACATCGAATCCATCAACCCCAATGACATTGAATCGCTGGAAATCCTTAAAGATGCCTCTGCAACCGCTATTTATGGCTCCAGAGGATCAAATGGCGTTGTGCTCATTACCACAAAATCGGGTCAGGAAGGAAAGGCAAAGGTTAATTTCAGCACGTGGTTCAGCAGAGCCAGTATGCCCAAAAAACTGAGCCTGATGAATGCCTACGATTTCGCCCGTACCGTTAATACGCAGTTTACATCGACCGGAAATCCACCCGCTTTTTCGGATGATCGACTTCAGACGTTGAGGGCAAATGGTGGTACCGACTGGCAAAACGAATTGCATCAGGAACCGTTGCTACAGAATTACCAGCTCGATGTATCGGGTGGATCTGCCAATGTCAAATACCTGCTGTCGGCTAATTATCTCGATCAACCCGGCTTAATTCTCAATCAGTATTATAAGCGAACGACTTTACGGGCCAATATCGATGCCAAGATCAATGACCGGATAAATCTGAAATTCAACGTGGCTGCGGTGTTGCCGCAAAACCGGAATACCAACTACTCCGGCGACTTGACGGACCCATTTACACAGGCAACCGAATGGGACCCGACCTCCCCTGTTCGCGATCAGACTGGCGCGTTTATCCTCACTGCCCCCTATGCCTCTATTCAGTTTAACCCGGTAGCGCGCGCAACCAGTCAGTTCGATGAAAGCCGGAATACCAACCTTGCCGGAACGGGCATATTGACGTACCGCATTCTCGACGGTCTTACGTTTACCACAAACACGACCTACCAGGTATCATCGCCCTTTAATCAGACCCTGTTCGGTCCGGGAACGGGTAACGGCGTATTGTATGCACAGGTAAATGCGTCCAGAAACTGGAATTTTCAGAATAGTAATTTCCTGACCTACAAGGCTAATTTTGGCGACCATGGCCTGACCGTAACCGCATTGTATGAACAGCAGCAGGGACAGGGAATGTCCGTGAATGCCCGAGCCAATAGTTTATCGACCTATGCACTGGGCTATTATAATTTAAGTCTGGGAACAACGCAGCAAACCTCATCGGGCTATTCGGCCGATGCGCTGCAATCGTACATGGGTCGGGTCAACTATGCGTATAAAGACAAGTACCTGCTCACGGCCAGCGTTCGTACGGATGGTTCGTCTCACTTAACGCAGAAATACAGCACATTTCCCTCGCTGGCTCTGGGCTGGAATTTATCCAAAGAGGCTTTCATGCAGAACTCGAAGCTGTTTTCTGATTTAAAAGTACGGGCCAGCTACGGGCAAACCGGTAACCAGGCCGTTGGTGCCTACGCTACTATTGCCCAGGTTACGACCGGTGGCACCCAACCAGCTTATTATTATGATGGCACGACTCCGAGTGTTGCCACACCTCTGGGAGCCCCGGTATCGAGCAGTCTGAAATGGGAAACAACAACGCAGTATGACGCCGGTATCGATGCTTCGTTTTTAAACGGTCGCTTACGGTTCACGGCGGATGTCTATCAGAAAAATATATCAAACCTCCTCTACAGCTACCAGGCACCGTTCTACTTAGGTGGTGGCAATTACCTCCGAAATATTGGTAGTGTTGAGAATAAAGGGCTGGAATTTTCGCTTAGTGGCACCCCGGTTTCGGTGGGTAAACTACGCTGGACCAGCAACTTCAACATCTCCTTTAACCGGAATAAGGTAATCGATCTGGGAGGTCTCGATAATGTTATCGTAAACGGTGTCGGTTCTGCCCTGAACAGTGCTTCTATTCTGCGGGTCGGCCGGCCGCTGGGTGAGTTTTATGGCTATCAATTCCTGGGAACCTGGAAAACGAGTGAAGCCGATCAGGCAGCACAGTTTGGCATGAAACCGGGCGATGCCAAATACGTTGATGTGAATAATGACCACGCTTACACAGCTGCCGATCGCATGCCCATTGGCAACGGTACGCCCAAGTATTCATTCGGGTTTATCAACGATGTAAGCTATGGAAATTTTACCCTGAGCTTTATGTTCCAGGGCACGCACGGCAACCAGATTTACTCGCAGACTCTGGCTTATTTGTGGGGTGGTTTGGGCGATCAACGGAACGCTACCACAACCGACGCGCTGAATATCTGGACATCCAGCAATCAGACCGATAATCCGGCGTTCAGCAATACCAGCAAGAATTTCAACAACAGCAGCCGCTACGTATACGATGGCAGCTATACGAAACTGAAAAATCTGTCGCTGACGTACCGTATTCCCGACAACCTGCTCAACAAGGCAAAGATGCGTAACCTCGAAGTGTATGTGAGTGGTCAAAACCTCTTCACAATTACCAAATACCCAGGCTATGATCCGGAAGTATCGAATGGTACCAATGCCATTACCCAAGGCCTGGAAATGGGCGTTATCCCCAACCCAAGAACCTATACGGTAGGCTTACGGCTTGGTCTGTAATCAGTGTTTGTCCGTTTTAGAACCCGACTAAGAGACATAATCATGAACACCAAATATTCACTTATTCTCGTATTGCTTGTCCTGATTCTGACTGGCGGCTGTCAAAGTCTTACCGAAGACCCCAAAGGCAGTTTAACGCCCGGAACCTATTTTAAAACGCAGGCGGATCTGGACGCGTCTGTTTCGGCCATTTATATCCAGTTTGCCCGCGATGGTGCCTGGGGATTTACGAACCGAAGTACGTCCTATTTCGGGTCCGATGATTTCACCACTGATCCCGGCCTCAATAAAGAAGATTTTCGGCTATTCGATCGCTTGAGTGGCGGTAGTGGTAACTTAAGTCTGGTGGCGCAATGGCAAGGGCCCTGGCAGGGAATTTACCAGGCTAACAACGTGATTGCCAATTATGCCAAAGTCAATTCAACCGACGTGTTGAAAAATCAGGCTGCGGGTCAGGCGTATTTCCTGCGGGCATTGGGCTATTTCTATTTAGTGAGAACCTTTGGGCCCGTACCGATCATTCTGACGCAGATTGACGTAAATGATCGACCTCCCAGAGATGCTGTCGATAAAGTTTATGCCGCCATCATCAGCGATTTGCAGAAAGCGAAAGAGTTATTGCCGGTATCATTCCCAGGTCAGCCGGGCAAGGCGAATCAAATGGCCGCACGTTCGCTCTTGGCCGACGTGTATTTAAACATGACGGGTTGGCCATTGAATCAGGAAACCAATTACAAGCTGGCAGCCGACGAAGCAAATTCGGTGATGCAATCGGGACAATTCAATGTAAATACGCCTTATGCCACCGTTTTTTCTACAAACAACAGCCCCGAATCTATTTTTGGTTTTCAGTACAATGTAAGTGGCGGCCTGCCCCTACGGAGTGCCGGCTCATCTTCTGTACCACTCGACGAGGTAGCCACGAATGGGTCCAGTGGTTGGGATGACTATTATCCTGAGATCAATTTCTACAAGAACGCACCAAAATGTAACCGGACCGATGCAACGTTTTATACGACGATCAAGCTGCGCCAGCCCGACGGCAAAACGTTCAAGCTTGTTCCCTGGGATTCGCCCGAAACCCATGCTGGTCATCCTTATTACAAGAAGTTTCGGGCCGGTCTGAATGGCGACGGAGTCTCTGAAACTGAAACGACCATTAACGCCATCAATCCAAGTACCAACAAGGTCTATGATGTGATTCGCTATCCGCTTGTTCTGTTAGCCTATGCCGAAGCCTCGGCCATGGCAGCCGGTGGGCCAACCGCTGCGAGTTATAGTGCTATCAATCAGGTCAGAAAGCGTGCCGGCCTGCCCAATTTAACATCAGGGTTGTCGGCTCAGGCGTTTCGGGATTCGGTCGTGTATGAACGAGCTTACGAGTTTGCGGGTGAATTTGGCGTACGCTGGTTCGATATCGTACGGTTACAACTACTTCCGAAGATTATTGCAGCCCGAAGTCCATTAGAAAATCCGATTCCGGCAAACACCAATGTCAGTCAGAAGTATTTAGCTCCCATTCCTGTGAATGAAATGGCCAGAAATCCAGCCTGGACGCAGAATGATGGGTATTAACTAGCTTGCTATAACTCAACTTCCCGAATGTTTGAAACGTTTGGGAAGTTACAAAATATGATTCCAACGAACAGGCAAATTAATACGGCATAGATTTACTACAAATGAGCGCGGTAAAAGAATATAACGCAGTCAAAAAGCAATCAGCAAAAAGGATTATATTCTTTAAACTACTGAGTATTTTATCCTCAATTGTATTACTCTATATTCTCGAATTTTCACTTAAAGTTTTTCGTTATGGGCACGATTTACGATTATTTATTGAAGCACCTGAAAACAAAAATTTCTTACAGTTAAATCCAGATGCATCGAAGAAATATTTTACTAACCAGAAAATAGCAACGACTGGAAATATCGAATTATTCAAGAAGAATAAAGACGCGAATACGTTACGAATTTTCATCCTTGGTGAATCCACTACAATTGGCTATCCTTATTTTCACAACGGGTCATTTCATCGCTGGCTTCAATATCGATTAAGCCATACGTTTCCCGATCGAAATTTTGAAATTATTAATCTTTCGCTAACAGCTGTTAACTCCTATACGGTTTTTGGTTTTGCAAAAGAAGTCGTTAATTATGAACCCGATGCAGTATTAATTTATACCGGTCACAACGAATACTATGGAGCCTTAGGCGTTGGCTCAACCGAAAAGATAGGGAGTAACCCTAAACTCGTAAACCTGATCCTTTACCTGCGCCAGTTCCGCCTTGTGCAGCTACTGACCAACACCTACGAGCAAATACAACAGGCCATTGCAGGGAATACAGCCGACACCGGTGGAACCCGCATGAAGCTCATGGTTTCTGAACAAAAAATCCCCTATGAGTCAAAACTTTACCAGAAGGGTATTGAACAGTTCCATCATAACATAGATGAGACGCTGAAATTACTTTCTAAACGAAATATTCCTGTCTTCGTCAGCAATCTGGTTAGTAATGAAAAGGACTTGAAACCGTTCGTCAGCTTCCCCTCCGACAACGTTAAATTTCCGGCTTTTAACCGAAATTATATACTTGGTTTAGAAGCCTTAAAGAAACAAAATTACGCTGGAGCCCATAGATATTATCAGGCGGCAAACCAGATCAATAACACCCATGCACTTTGCAACTATTATTTAGGAAAAATCACCTACGAGCAAGGCAATTTCGGTCTGGCTAAAACCTATTTTACCAAAGCGAAAGATCTGGATGGTTTACGATTCAGAGCACCCGAAAAACTTAATGAGCTGATTAGCCAGCTGTGCCAGAAATATAAGGATGCTCATCTGGTCGATGCAAAAACCGAATTTGAAGCAAAGTCGGCAAATAAAATAATTGGCGACGAATTAATTCTGGAACACGTTCACCCTGACTTAATGGGTTATGCGTTATTGGCCGATGCATTTTACAAGTCCATGAAAAAAGAAAAGCTGATCGCGGTCAATACAGAGAACGAGATGAGCTTTTCTCAATTGATTCAGGAAATGCCCATAACAAAAGTGGATTCATTAGCGGGGCTGTATAAGGTGAGTAATCTGAAGCGAAACTGGCCTTTTCGTGAGGTCATGACATCGAACCCCTATACTATTAAAACAGTGGAAGAGAAGCTGGCTTATGGTGTAACGTCTCAGCAACTGGCATGGCCAGATGCCATCAGCCAGCTATATGACTATTATATCAATAACCATGAATTAGAAAAAGCGCGAAAGGTCGTTGAAACATTGGTCCTCGAATACCCAACCGATGCACGCTACTACGAAAAGGCAGCCATGTTAAGTGGCGAATTAAAAGACGACAGGAAGGCTATTTTCTATTTTAAGAAGGCATTTGCCCTGGCGCCTTCTTTTGACAAAGCCAGATACCTCTTTGTGCTCTATCTCAGGCTTGACCAACCAACCGAGGCCATACCCTTTCTGGATTATGCCATCCAGAACAACACCTCTCAGTTCAATCTGAACCCGGTGAAAGCTTATGCGGAACAGGTTGTACAACTGAAGCAGTCCTTAGCCGCAGACTCGACAAATCTGACTACCCTAAATCAAATCGCCAATGCCTACTACCGCATGGACAACAAAAGTGGAGCGTCGAAGTATCTCCAGAAAATCCTGAAAATAGACGCTGATAACCCAAATGCCCTGGCGCTGATGGCGCAAATTAAGTAAAAAATCCTGTGTACGATGAGCATGCTCAAAAAACGAATTAACAGAGCCAATAATCTTAAATCGACGTTGACAACTGTACCTGTACGCCGGATAGCCATTGGCGGATTGCTTGCCGGTAGTTGCCTGATCTATAGCATGCAACAACGGGATGGGGAGTTGCCAACAGGGCGCGATTGGCCAAATTATGGTGGTAATAAAGCAGGCAATCGGTACTCGCCACTCACCCAGATCAATACCAAAAACGTTACCGACCTACAAGTTGCCTGGATGTATGATGCCTCCGAAAAACAGGACCCCAATAATCCTGGTCGACGGAGAGATCGGGCCATTCAGTGTCAGCCCATTGTGGTCAACGGGATTCTGTATGGAACCACGCCTGAACTTAAATTATTTGCACTGAAAGCCGGAACGGGCGAGCAACTCTGGAAGTTTGAACCTTCAAAATCGGATCGACTGAATTCAAACCGGGGCGTTGTTTACTGGGAGTCCGGGAACGATAAACGTATACTCTATACCGTTGGTTCTAGTCTTTACGCAGTCAATGCAGAAAACGGTCAGGGCATTCTCAGCTTTGGCACAAATGGAAAAACGGATTTGCATGAAGGATTGCAAACCAACATGGATCATGATGTAAGTAAGCTTTCCGTTAATGCCACATCGCCCGGTATTGTTTATCGAAATACATTCATCATCGGTTCAAGTGTATCCGAATCCGGTGATGCAGCTCCTGGTCATGTCCGGGCTTTCGATGTGTTGTCGGGCAAACTAAAATGGGTTTTCCATACCATTCCTCAGCCCGGCGAGTTTGGTTATGATACCTGGCCACCAGATGCTTACAAGAAAATTGGCGCAACCAACAACTGGAGCGGCATGTCGCTCGACGAAACACGTGGAGTCGTTTATTTTGGCACAGGCTCACCCGCTTCTGACTTTTATGGTGGTGAGCGAAAAGGTCAGAACCTGTTCGCCAACTGCATTATGGCGCTGGACGCAGAAACCGGCAAAATGAAGTGGTATTATCAAACCATTCACCACGATCTGTGGGATCGCGACCATCCCAGCCCACCAAACCTCATCACGCTGAAACGGAACGGAAAAAGCGTCGACGCGTTGGTGCAGGCTACCAAAGATGGCCTGGTTTACGTACTGGATCGCGACAAAGGAACGTCGTTATTTCCGGTTGAAGAGCGTAAGGTTCCAGTCAATGGTCTGCCGGGCGAACATCCCTGGCCTACGCAGAAATTCCCGCTTAAACCCCTCCCCTTGTCCCGACAGGTTTATACCGAAGCCGACATTACAAACATTTCACCGGAGGCCCACGCCTACATAAAGGAACGTTATTTAAAAATTCGCACCGACAATAAGTTTGCCCCGCCGAGCACGAGTGGCACCTTGCTTTTTGGCTATAGCGGTGGTGCCGAATGGGGCGGCAACTCCATCGATCCTGGCGGTATTCTCTACCAGAATGTCAATGAAGAGCCCTGGGAGCTGATCATGACCGAACGGGCAAGTCTGAGTAAGCAAAATACCCCACTTACGGCTGGTAACGCGCTCTATACGGCCAATTGTGCTGCCTGTCATGGGCAGGATCGGCGCGGAAGCGGCCCCGAACTTCCTTCATTGATCGATATCGGCAAAAAACGCTCTTCGGACGAGATTAAAGCCATTTTGAAAACAGGGAGCGGGCGAATGCCATCCTTCCAGCACCTGTCTGAAAAAGACCGGGATGCGCTCGTCGGATTTCTGCTAAATACCGAAACGGCCTCGGCAAAAGTTGCCAGTACGCCACCTGCCTCTCCTGCAGCAACCAGTAAAAACGGCTTTCCATATGTACCAGCCTATGTGAGCAAGGTTTGGCAGCGCTTTACCGATAAGGATGGGTATCCGGGCATTAAACCGCCCTGGGGCACGCTGAACGCCATCGATTTAAACACCGGAAATTACCTCTGGCGGGTTCCGTTGGGCGAATACCCCGAACTGACAAAAAAAGGAGTTCCTATTACAGGTACAGATAGCTATGGCGGTCCACTGGCCACGGCGGGCGGGCTCGTGTTTATTGCGGGCACCAAAGACGAAAGAATCCGCGCTTTCGATAAAAAAACGGGGAAGGTCGTCTGGGAGTATCAACTGCCTGCGGGTGGTTTTGCTACACCCATCACCTACGAAGTCAATGGTAAACAATATGTGGTTATTGCTGCCGGTGGTGGCAGAGGCCAGAAGGCAGGAGGAAATTATGTCGCATTTGCGCTTAAGTAACGATAAAACAGACTTGATTTTGACAAGCAAAAAACGCCTTTTCACTCGTTCGCTCCCCGGCTCGTTATTTATCCTACTGGCGGGTTTAATCATCAGCATGAAACCTACCCTGCAGGTGCCGGAAGCTGATATCACAAACGGCCTTGTTCGGGCGAAACTGTATCTACCCGATGCACAAAATGGGTATTACCGGGGCACTCGCTTCGACTGGTCGGGGGTTGTCGCCAACCTCGACTACAAGGGGCATACGTATCATGGCAAGTGGTTCGACAACTACAATCCAACAACGCACGACGCTATTATTGGCCCGGTCGAAGAGTTTGGTCCATTAGGTTATGGCGATGCAAAAGCGGGCGAAACATTCGTTAAAATCGGAATCGGCGGTCTCACCCGGCCCGACGAAAAGCCCTACAATTCTTTCAAAACATACGCCATTGCCAATCCGGGTAGCTGGTCGGTGAAAAAGCAAGCCGATCAGGTGCAGTTTACGCATACCCTGAATGATAGCAATTATGGCTATGCGTACCAGAAAACACTGAAACTGACCAAAGGCAAACCCGAATTGGTAATAACGCATACGCTGAAAAACATAGGTATTCGCCCAATTGAGACTACGGCCTACGACCACAATTTTTTCGTGATCGATCAGCAACCTACCGGCCCGACGTATTCGGTTACGTTCCCGATTGCCGGTCTGTCGGCAGAAGGCGGAAAAGGAGTTGGTGAGGTCGTCAATCTTCAGGGCAATCAGCTTGTCTACCTGCGTGATTTAGGCAAACGCGAACAGGCTTATTTCCCCAATCTGGCGGCAGGCAAACCGGTTCCTTATGCGATCAATGTCGATAATACCAAAACAGGAGCCGGAGTGAAAGTGACCGGTGATCGGGATATCGCCCGATTAGTCTTCTGGTCATCGTCGACCACCGTATGCCCGGAACCTTATATCGATATTAAAGTAGAACCGGGAAAGTCATTTAGCTGGCAGATTGCCTATCAGTATTACACCAAATAAGCTATAAGTAGTCAAACAACCTGAACAAACTTTTGCCCTTAAAATCACGAAAACCTGCTATGAAAAACCCAGACCTACATTCAGAATCCAGTCGCCGGAACGCCCTTAAAATGCTGGGACTTGGCTCCACTGCCGGACTCTTCGGCCTCTTCGACAGTCCTAAGGCAAGAGCCGAAAATCGTACGACTCCTGCCTACGCCAAAGGGATGGCTCCCGTTACCATCAAAAGCGTTCGGGCCATTACCACAGCACCCGGAGGCCCTAACCTGGTCATCGTCAAGGTAGAAACCTCCGAACCCGGTCTATATGGCCTTGGATGCGCTACCTTCACCCAGCGAGCCCTTGTCGTTGTGCCCGCCATCAATGTCTACCTCAATGAATTCTGTGTCGGCAAGGATGTCGATAACATTGAAGATATGTGGCAATCGGCCTATGTCAGTTCCTACTGGCGCAACGGACCAGACCTCAACAATGCGCTCTCCGGCCTCGATCAGGCCTTGTGGGATATTAAAGGAAAACGGGCGAATATGCCTGTCTATCAGCTCCTGGGCGGCAAAGCCCGCTTTGCGGTGGATACATATACGCATGCCAGCGGACCTACACCCGAAGCGGTAGCCGATAAGGTGCAGCAATTCATGGAAATGGGGTTCCGGCACATCCGTATCCAGCAGGGTGGTTATGGTGGCGTTGGTGCAATGGCCGATATCAAACCTGATTTCAAAGCGGCTGGCTTTGCCCGCGAAACTGATGATTTTTCGGACCAGCGGACATACTTGAAACGGGTCCCTAAAATGTTTGATATCGTTCGAAAACGATGCGGTGAGGATATTCAGCTCCTGCACGACATGCACGAACTGACCGAACCCATCGATGCCATCAACATGATTAAAGGTCTGGAAGAATACCGTCCCTATTTTATCGAAGACCCATTCTCACCGGAAAACATGGGTTGGTTTAAGCAACTCCGCGCCACCACGTCAGTACCGATTGCCATGGGTGAATTATTCAACAATGTGAACGAGTTCAAAGAGCCTATGGCTAACCAGCTTTTCGACTTTATCCGTATTCATATTTCGCAGATTGGGGGCATCACACCGGCCATGAAAGTGGCTCGGCTCGGTGAGTGGTTTAATGTGCGAACAGCCTGGCACGGCCCTGGAGACACGTCGCCGGTGGGACATGCGGCCAACAACAGCATCGACATTGCGGTCTGGAATTTCGGAATTCAGGAGTCGCAGATGTTCAACGACAAGGTGAAGGAAGTTTTTCCGGGCTGTCCTACCATCAAAAACGGTTACTACCATGTCAGTGAATCGCCAGGCCTGGGCATCGACATCAACGAAAAGGAAGCGGCCAAATATCCGATCGGCACCAAATCGCGCTGGACGGTTCGCAAGAGTGACGGCACAATTTTGAAGCCGTAATCGATAGTATTGGATCTTTTTCCTGAAAACCTGCCGAACGTTTCGACCTTTCGGCAGGCACCAAACCGAATGAAAACACGGCCTTCCCTTATCCTGCTCTTTTTTTTATTGATTTCGATTGGCGTTAGAAGCCAGCAAGCGAAAGTAAACGACGGTGAGAGCAACAGCCTATACACCAATTACAAAGGATTGGTTATGGCTGGGTATCAGGGTTGGTTTGCTGCACAGGGAGACGAGTCGAACCGAGGATGGCATCACTATCAGAAAAAGGGCAGGTTCGAGCCGGGGTTTGCTTCCATCGACTTCTGGCCCGATGTGAAAGATTATCCGAAAACGTACAAAACGGCATTTCAATACGCCAATGGCAGCCCCGCTTATGTCTATAGTCCCTACGACGAAACCAGCGTCGATCTACACTTCAGGTGGATGAACGACTACGGTATCGATGGGGTATTCATGCAGCGGTTCCTGTCCGAAATAAAATCCGAAAGTGGGAAACGGCATTTCAACAAAGTACTGGCCAATGCGCTCAAAGCGGCCAAAAAGTACAAGCGGGCCATATGCATTATGTACGATCTAAGCGGATCAACCTCTGCCGACATGGCTCTGGTAGTGAGTGACTGGAATGAGTTGCAGCAACGTTTTGCCCTGTTCGATACGAATGAAAACCCGACCTACCTGCACCACAATGGTAAACCGCTTTTGGCTATCTGGGGTGTTGGTTTCAATGATAACCGTAAATACACCGTTGCCGACATCCAAACCGTAGTTGATTCGATAAAAGGCCCTACGAAGAAAACCTCGATTCTGCTGGGCGTGCCGTATTACTGGCGGACAATGACGAAAGACACGGAACCATCTGAATCGCTCCACCCGCTCATCAAAAGTGCCGACATTATTATGCCCTGGGCCGTCGGTCGTTACAATGCCAGTACGTACGCTTCTGTCGCCGGCAATACCCTGGCCGATGACATAGCCTGGTGCAAAACCCATTCAGTCGATTATGTACCACTTGTTTTTCCGGGATTCAGTTGGGGAAATTTAAAAAATAATCCTGCGGTCTATAATCAGATTCCGCGACTAAAGGGCGATTTCCTGTGGCAACAAGTCGCTGGCGCAAAGCAGGCTGGCGCTCAAAGCCTGTATGTAGCCATGTTCGATGAGATTGATGAGGGAACGGCTATTTTTAAAACAAAAAAAGAAGATGAACTACCTTTGAATGGCAATGGTAACTTTGTGGGTATTGAAGCTGATCTGGATGCTGATTATTATTTATGGCTCACAGGGCAGGCAGCCAGTTGGTTTCATAAAAACAAAGGATACAATCAGCAAAAACCATTCAGAAAAAAGTAGCTCATGAAATTTACCCTGGCCATTGCGATACTGTTATTGATGACCCTACGATGCAGTGCGCAATCGGGTCGGGCACCCGGATCAGGTGCCACGTATCGCAATCCGGTCATTGCCGGTGACTTTGCCGACCCATCGGTTATTCGCGTTGGCGATACGTATTACGCGGCTGGCACCTCATCGGAGTGGGGACCCGCCTATCCGATTTACACCTCAAAAGATCTGGTCAACTGGGACTATGTAGGACCCGTTTTTAAAACCCTGCCCGATTGGACAATGGGCAGCTTTTGGGCGCCCGAGCTTTTTTATCGGAATGGTTCATTTTATTGCTACTATACGGCCCGTCGAAAATCAGACAAACGATCGTATATCGGTGTCGCTTCTACCCGCGACCTTCGTAAGGGATTCACAGACCACGGATTACTGATCGAATGGACTACGGAAGCCATTGACGCATTTGTGCTTGAAGACGGCGCTAAATTGTACATAACCTGGAAAGCTTACGGTCTCGACAAAGGAAAAGACATCGAAATTCTCGGTGCCGAATTGGCTCCCGATGGGCTTAACGTAACCGGGAAAGCATTTACGCTCCTGAAGGCTGATCGAAATACCTGGGAAGCTGGCGGAGCCGAAGGGCAGGCAATCGTTAAGCGAGGTCGCTATTATTACATGACCTATTCGGGCAATGCGTGTTGTGGTGCGCAGTGCAACTATCAGGTGGGTTTTGCCCGCGCCGAAACGCTTCAGGGTCCCTGGCAAAAATACGCCGGCAATCCCGTATTGGTCAGTAACGACAGCTGGAAATGCCCTGGTCACGGAACGGTCGTCACGACGCCGGACAATCGGTATTTCTATTTGCATCACGCCTACAATGGCGTCGATTTTACCAACACCGGGCGGCAGGGCGTACTCAGTGAATTGGTTTGGGATGAAAAGACCCTTTGGCCTTCGTTCCTGAACGGGACCGCCACACCCACCGAAGCCAAATCACCCACGGGAGCCTTGCAGAAAAAGAACACTGATCTGGCAATTGATTTTGGTAAAAATACGGCAGATATAGCCTGGGTATGGGATGTAAGCCGTCCTAAACCCGTATTTACTATCGGAGATGGTCAGTTGCAACTGGCCAACTCGACACCGGGCACATCGGGCAGTTTTCTGGGGTTGGTTCTAAAAAAAGGGACATACACCTTTTCTGCGGGCATTAATCCACAAGCCGATTTGCTCCAAAGCATATGCCTGTATGGAGACGCCAGTAATGCGCTGGGCCTGGGGGTTCGTAAAGGTTCACTCGAACTCTGGCAAATCAAAGAGGGGGTTCGATCGGTGTTGAAAACACAGCCAATTCCCGAAAACACGTCTGCTGTTCAGCTACAGGTACGCAGCCGTTCAGGCTCGTCTTATGAATTCGGCTGGGCAGCCAAAGGAGGCCCGATGAACCAGCTGCCTATTGATAATCAACCCAATGGCTCATTTTTACCCCGTTGGGACCGGGCACCACGCATAGGTATTAGTGTTTCGGGCGAACAGAAAGGCAGTAGCCGAATTCAGTCGCTGGCGATGCAGTACAACTAAGCCGATAAGATTAACTAGACTTTACAGAACTTCGTCCAAAGCCATGCCACCGCACGGTGCGTGGTTAGTTTTTACATCAGTAGTAACCGTGGCACGACTTTTGGCAAAAGTCGTGTATACTTGAAAATCGCAGGTAAAAACGATCGGTCTGCTGTTAAACACACATGCTTCCAGCATACAAGCTCTACGGTGTTTATTTTCGAATTCATAACTCACGTTAATAATAGTATTATTTTGCGTAATCTAACCCCATAAGAACCTTATCGTATTCAACTTCAATTCCCTATGGATGGTAGCATTGTCATAAGTATCGTCATTGCCTTTCTGGTTGTGCGGTGGTTTCGTCGATTTATGAATACGGCCACCTACCTTCCCCAGTGGGATAATGTGCTGAAGCAAAGCTGGCTAGTTTTTATTGTTTTTATTGTCATCGGGCAATTGTTTTCGATCAAGGACAGCCATTTAAATGATTGGTATCTTTTTATCACGTTCAGTGGCGTGGTCGTCGCTCTGTTTATGATGCGCTCCTATCGACCGGCCCGAACGTTATTATTGGCAGTCATACCGTTTATGTTCTGCTTTTTAGTTTCTACACTGTTGGAAAGTATTGTACCCTCATTTGCCAAACAATACGGTGATTTGCTTGATTCGTCGAAGGTATTTGCCAGTATCTGGTTATTTACGTTCGTTATTATTGCCCGTAATCAGAAAAAAACAATAGAGGCCGATCGGTTGAAGCAGGAAGCAGAAGCCGAACGCACCCGGATGATCGAAGCGCAGAACGCTGACCTTGAACAGCTTGTGCAGGCCCGTACGGCAGAACTAATGGGGCAAAAGGAAGAACTACAGCAAGCACTTGTCCATTTGCAGGCCGCACAAAATCAGCTCATTCAGTCCGAAAAAATGGCGTCATTGGGAGAGCTTACCGCCGGTATTGCTCATGAGATTCAGAACCCTCTGAACTTTGTCAACAACTTTGCCGAAGTCTCCGTCGAATTGGTCGACGAACTCAAGGAAGAATTGGCAAAACCTGAAATAGATAAAGATTACATTCTGGATTTAGCCGATAACCTGACCCTTAGTCAACAGAAAATCAATCATCATGGCCGTCGGGCCGATGCCATTGTGAAGGCCATGCTCCAACACTCCAGGAGTAGCACCGATGAACGTCAACTCATCGACATCAATGCGCTTTGTGATGAGTTTCTTCGGTTGTCCTACCATGGATTGCGGGCGAAGGACAAAGAGTTCAATGCCGAATTAGTTACTCAATTTGACCCTAAAGCCGATAAGATAATGGCCGCCGGGCAAGAAATGGGCCGGGTGTTGCTCAATCTGTTCAACAATGCCTTTTATTCTGTTTCTGAGAAGAAAAAACGAAAAATCGGGCCAGCCGATTACATGCCTCTGGTACAGGTTGGTACGAAACGCCTTTCTGATCAGATCGAGATTCGGGTCAGAGACAATGGGCTTGGCATTCCGCAGGAGGTCCTCGATAAAATCTATCAGCCTTTTTTTACGACCAAACCAACCGGAGAAGGTACTGGATTGGGGTTATCTCTTTCGTATGACATCATTACGAAGGGACACAATGGCACGCTTAAGGTGAACACAAGTGAAAACGAGTTTGCCGAATTTGTGATTACTCTACCGGCATCTGACGGAATCAGCGTATCTTAGATCATAAAATCGCCTTACATGAAGATATTAGTGGTCGATGACGAAACGGATATTCAACCATTGTTTGAGCAACGGTTCAGACGGGAAATCCGAAGCGGTACTATGACATTTACGTTCGCCAACTCGGGCGAATCTGCCCTGGCTTATTTAGCGCAAAAAGGAACCGAAGCTGTCCTTATCCTGTCCGATATCAACATGCCTGGCATGAGTGGTCTGGAACTGTTGCGCCGGATTCGGAAGAGCCCTGTCGTTCCATCACCCATCGTCATGATGATTACGGCCTACGGCGACCAGCAGAATCATGATCAGGCCATACGCGATGGAGCCGATGATTTTTTAACCAAACCAATCGATTTTGCCGAGTTGAAAAATAAACTCAGCCAGTTGAATCCGTTATGAGTACAAAAATATTGGTGGTCGATGACGAAACTGACCTCGAATTGCTGATCAAACAGAAGTTCAGACGTAAGATTCGTGAGAATGCGTATGAATTTATCTTCGCCAGCAATGGTCAGGAAGCACTAACTAAATTAGCAGAACACCCTGATGTCGAGATCGTTTTAAGCGACCTTAACATGCCAATTATGGATGGGCTTACGCTGCTGACAAAACTTCCGGCACTGAATGCAATTTTGAAGGCAGTTGTTGTATCAGCCTATGGGGATATGAATAACATCCGCACTGCCATGAACCGGGGGGCTTTCGATTTTGTCATGAAACCGGTTGATTTTTCTGACCTGGAAATAACGATTGAAAAAACCATAAGTTATGTCGCGCAGGTACGCGAAACGCTTCGTGCCATTCAGGAAAACAATATCCTGAAAATGTATGTAGACGAAACGGTGATCAACTTTATGGCCCGGCCCGAGTTCGAAAATAGCTTATTGGTGAGCGAAATCGTTGAGGCCACAGTCGTTTTTTTTGATATCTGTGGGTTCACTGCAATCTCCGAAAAGCTACCTCCCGATCAGGTCGTTAACTTACTGAATACATATTTCGACCAGATCGTAAAAGGAGTCATTGCCCAGGGCGGCTACGTCGATAAATTTATGGGTGATGCCGTGATGGCTGTTTTCCGGGGAACTCACCACCTCGACCGTGCCATTGATGCGGCTCTGGCCGTGCGGCAACAGATTCAGACCAATCAGGCACAGCTATCAGAAGGTATTCAATTTCAACCGAGCGTGTCTACGGGTATTAATACAGGAGAGATGGTTTCAGGAAATATTGGATCGGCATCGCTCCGGCGGCTGGATTATACGGTTATCGGCGATACGGTCAATTTGGCGCAGCGGCTTCAGTCAGTGGCCAAACCCAATCAGATTTTAATCAACGAGTCTACCTATCAGCGCATTAAGGAATCGTTTCAGTGCGAAAAAGTTGGCGAAGTAAACCTGAAAAACAAAGCCAACCCCGTTACTATTTACGAAGTACTGGCTTAGTTAAAGGTTACATTTTTTATAAAGTTAACCCTAGCTTTGTGACCAAGTACGGTATCGATCATTCAGGAAAACGGCTATTCTATGAACTACCAGGCTGCCGAACACTACATCCTGCATCAGTTGAGGACAAACCTGTCGCCAACACTCTATTATCATGGTGTTCATCACACACTGGACGTAGTACAGGCGGCCCGTCGCCTGGCCGAAGCGGAAAGAATTGATGACGAAGAGTCCGTCGAGTTGCTGCATACAGCGGCCTGTTTTCACGATGCCGGTTTTCTGACTACTTATCAGGGACATGAAGAAAAAGGAGGCTTGATTGCCAGGGAGGTTCTGCCGCGTTATAATTACCTGCCCCAGCAGATCGAGATTATTTGTGGAATGATTATGGCCACCCGAATTCCACAAACACCCCTCACTCAGCTAGAGCGAATTATATGCGATGCCGATCTTGATTATCTTGGTCGCGACGACTTCGAACCCATTGCCGATTCGCTTTTTCAGGAACTCCAGGCCCGGAATATGGTGACCAGCAAGCCGGCCTGGAACCGCATACAGGTTCAGTTTCTGGAAAAACACCACTATTGGACCACGACTGCTATTGCCTGGCGTCAGGCTACCAAGCAGCAATGGCTCGACAAATTGCGAACCATTGTCGAATCAGAAACGAATCTGGCTAATTAAGTGTACTTGTATCAGGGGCAACCAATCAGGCCGACGCGGATAAATCCCGAAGGAGTTCATTCTGTCGGCGTAACCGCTGGCACAACGCCCTTATAATGTTTTGCAGGACTTCGCCCCGCTCTTCCATCAGGTCGTAGAAATCGTCGTGGTCGATCCGGAAAGTCAGGGTATCTGAATGGGCTATTGCCGTTGCCGAACGGGGCTCAGCATCTAACAGCGCCAGTTCGCCGAAAAAGCCTCCCTTCGTGAATTTTGCCAACTGTTCGGACCCATCAAAAATTCCGACTTCACCATCATAAATAATGAACAGGCTGGTACCCGTTTCACCCTTGGCAAAAATTTCCTGCCCCTCATGAAACGTTACCTCATTCATGATCTGCGCTACACTGCTTAGTACATTTTCGGGGGTATCGGCAAAAAGAGCTGTTCGTTTAAGCGCAATTACGCGATCCACTGCCGAAACCTGGGCGGTTTGAGAATGTTTGATGCTCATATAGTCGTATCCATTCAGCGAAGCGACCAGCTTTTGCTGGCTAACGGCTTCATTAGCGGCTAGTTGTTGAAGTGCATTGAGTGCACTTTCATGAATCAGTAAATTAGCTGAGTTCAGATGCGGGTAGATGTAAGTCAGTATGCCTTCACTGGCCTTGATCTGATTCAGGGCTACACTGATTGTCCAGTCAGAAAAATAAGCTTCACCCTGGCGGATAATATAAACCTCTATCGGTTCTGAATCGGGAACAGGCGCCAGAAGTTTAGCTAACAATCGTAGTTTTTCGTCAACGGGCAGATCATCGACCAGCGTCTGCAAACTGCGGTAGACCGGTTGAGGAATCAGATTGTCAAGCATTTCGAGTGCATTGGCTTTGCGGTCGCGGGTAGCGTTGGCGACACCCCGCTGGGCATCGGCAATTGGCTGCGGATCGTAAAGTTGCATCAGCAAACCAAAAACGCGCTGTTGCAGCAATGTTAATTCATACTCAAGACACGTAGCCAGATAAACGTTCGGTTCACCGGCAAGACTTCTAAATAAGCGCTGCGCCAATTGCCATTCCTCATCCAGAATAGCCTGAAACCTTGCCGAATCAGCTGTCAGCGGATCAAAATTTCGCAGGGCTTTTAGTGCAGCAGCCCGCCAGAACAGATTGGGCAATTCGGCTAATTCGACCAATAGCTCCCGGCTTTCGGGCGCATCAATGTGACCACATACGCGGGCTATACGTTGAATCAGTATCCGGTTTGCCTGAGGCTGCACCGCCATCCGCAGATAGGGAACGACGGCTTCTCCTCCACTGATCAGGCTCTCCATTGCTGCCCGCCAAAGTAAAGGCCTCGTCAGTAAACCAATAACCGTGGGTGTCAATCTATTTCCAATCAAACTCCCGGCTACCTGTATACCAGCCTGTTGCAACGCTACGTCCTGACTAGTCAATGCCTCATCAACCATGAGGTGTTGTTGACTTTGCGTAAAAAACGCATGGAGTGTCAGAACGGCTTTTCGGTGTGATATATCATCGGATTTGAGCAGGTCGGATAGATGCTGACGAGCAGTCTGATCATCAGGATTGGCTTTTAATCGGCCCTGAATGGCTCCTATTCTAGTTGACAGATCGGTTTGTTGCCAGAGGTCGGTCAGGTGCTGACTGCCAGCATCGGGATGTTGCGCTAGCCAGTGAGCAGCCGATTGGCGCAGAAGTGGTTCGGTATCTGTCGTCGCAAGAGCGAATAACAAAGTAGGGTCCGTTTGAATCTGTAGCGAACTTAATGTCCTGACCCGTATCGACCCGTCGGGATGTTGCAGTAACGCTGCCGACTGCGCCACTAATGTAGCCGGTTCATGCTGTTGTAGCCAGTCAATAGCATTCAGCACATCGGTAGAATCATCACTTTGCAGATTGCTGATAATGGCTTTGCGAGCGGCTACGGGCATCAGCAGATCATCGTTACCCAGAAAACGGCGCTCCAATGCATTTTTTAGAGTATCAAGATAGTGGCGATACGTCCGATTCAAAAAAAACAGGGCAAGCCCCATAAACAGCGCCATCCATACAAAAGGAATCCAGTACGGAAGCTGCGGAAAGTAATGCAGGCTATACAACAATACGCCAGCCAATGCCATTCCGAGCGGCTCGTAAAAGCCTTTAACCAATGTATGCCCTTTTAGCCGGGTATGTGGTGTAAGGGGTTGAAACAGAACCAGAAAAATCGGATCGAATACGGCCCGGCGAAGCACTTCCAGAAGCAAATACAAGCCACAAAAATAGACCAGCAGACCCGTTTCGCTTACATTCGATTCCAGTAGAATACCAAACAGCGCTATGCCAACTAAGGCGACAATGGGCAGCATCGCCAGCGACCAGCGAATGCCAATCCGCTCGAACGTTTTCCAGGACAGTACCAACTTAAACGCTAAGGCCGATAGGTACGTCAGGATAAGTACGAAGCCGATAAACTGCATCAGATCGACCTGGTGGTGAAATTTTTGTTTGACGTTGACAAAGAAAAAATACTCGACACTCGTTACCACGCAGGCAATCGCGGCCAGGCTCAGGCACATGGTAAAGACAAGTTCGCTCCCGCCAAACAACTGGCTGATGAGTGGTGGCGTCGGGCGTCGATGGATTCGGGTTTGGGCTGGCGTTACATCAACGACATGCGACTTAATCGTAAGCCTTAGTACATACATGGCCGCGCCAAAGGCCACAAATGCGGTAAGCAGCAATAAAACCAGATCGGCATGAGCGTGTACCACGACCGACAGCAAAGCGCCAAGTGCTTTGGCGGGCATGTCTCCCGAACTGATAATGCTGAATAATCGCTTGCCCTGTCGCACATCGAACACAACCGCCGAAACACCCCAGAATTCCAGATTTGTCAATAGATAAATCATCCGGTAACCAACCATAATTGCCACGGCTGATGCTACGGAATGGCCAAAAAGCACAAACAAACCCAGAATAAAGGTCAGAACAGAAACAGCCAGCAGCACCCGGAAAGCGAGTCGTTTTAATAACAGATGATGCTCGAAGTACGTATAAATCCGACCGATAGCCATCATGGCCAGGGCAGCACTTACATACGCAATCGGCAAGCTGGTTTGAGGATGATTTTCGAGCAGAATCACATTGGCCGCCACATACACTAGGATGGTGCCAATGCCTAAAAAGAAATTATGCAGAAAAAAGAGCCAGACTGTTGCCGCTTCCGTTGAGCGAACACCAATGAACCGATACCAGACCTGAGCAGATGTCATTATGCGAAGAAACGAAAGTAGCTCAATGTTTACATTCTGCCGTAAAATCAGCGAATGGACTGTAAAATAACACAAAGTTGCCGGTATCTGGTCAAAAGAATTGAACAACAGACACGATTCCGGCCAATGTATTTGGTCGCCAAAGAGTTAGATGTGCAGCCGATTCGTTGGCCTAAGACCTTTCGCTGTCAGGCGTGCCACGGTTATCAGGAGCATCATCAGCAACCGTGGCACGCCTGACAGCGAAAGACCTAAACCTGTAAAATCCGACGAATCAAGCTGGTTTCTCTGATCAATCAGGCAATGGGTCTACCCATTTATCAGGCCTGATTTCTTACCTGGCTGTTGTAAATCCGCAGCAGGGGTCTTCTCTCCAGGGAAAGCGTAGATAAATGGTGGTAAAGTTTTCTTTGGTATAGGTGATTTATTGTTAAGGAGCTAGTGGATTAAAGTGATCAACGCGTGTCAGCGATCCAAAAAGCGATCGTTTTTCGGTCTGACTGCCATTATTAAAGATTCGGAAGCTATCCCAGCTTACATAAGCGGTGTTGCTCTCAATCTCCAGATAGCCGGGTGTTTTGACCGCGTCGAGTTGAGGTAAATAGACCACAGAGAGGGTTACACTTGGCTGACTTTTGGGGTAAAATGTCCAGGTGAGCCGCATAGAAATGTCAGGCCGGGGTTTCGTTAATGAAGGATAAGGCTGCTTCGGCTGAAGACAGGTCATAATTATCCCAGACAGTATACAGCCAATCGCGATCAGAGGGACTGAGCGGATCAGAATAACCCAGTTGAGTCAATTCATCAATTACGTCGTCGAGCCACTGCTCAAAGGTTTGCGATTCGATGGGTTTACTATACTCGGACATAAGGAATAGATAGGTAAACAGACAAATTTATGGACCACATTCATACAAAGGTATAATCTCCTGGTAATAAACAAATTAACGTTTTATCTTCTCTATAGCTACCAAAGCTGCCAAGCCGAATACTTGTACGAATAACAATTTTACCGCTTGTGTTTAAGATTCAGTTTATACCTTCTTATGGAGGTGAGCCGTGCCACGGTTTAGAACCGTGGCACGGCTCACCTCCATAAGAAGATCCTATTCCTATCGATAGAGTCAACTTTCCCCTCCTGCCAACTAATTTTTTTAGTAGTAACTAACAATTTGTGGACTTATTGAACAAATTTAGATTTAACCGTTCATTTGCGACCTGAGTATTGTAAGTAAGTCTGTCAAGCTGGAAGTTTATTTTGCAAATAATTGACAATCAACCCTTACAAACTCATTTCTTCATCAACAACTAAAAACATCTAAGTTAGTTAACTTGCAGCTACCCGTACATCATTAGTGAGCTTGGGTAGCTGCAACATCGGCCAAACAGATTGGACATGGCAAAGCTAAAGTAGCCGGGAATGTGACAATCGAGACCTGGTTAGGTTAAAACGTTCCGGTGGTTCTCGCTCTGGTGCCATTTGCCAATCGCTTCTCTTCTAAAAATCAGCAGACTATGAACCGCTTCATATAGCTCCGAAAACACTGGAATACGACTCACCCAAATTGAGGTAAATTCCGACATGGTCGCTACAACTACTGGACAGGGTTCTTTTCTCAATCACTATACCCTTACTAATTTATTTTTCATGAAGCCGTTTCCTCTTTATCTGATCACCCTATTTATTTCATTTAGCACCCTGGTTCGCGCTCAGCCAAAAGGACAATGGACTTATTTGTTTGATGGCAAATCAGTTGAACCCTTAAGAGGTTACAGGATGAGCTCGTTTCCGACCGAATCCTGGAAAATAGAAGACGGAGCCCTGGTAGCTCAGACAGGTGTGCCTAACATAGATCTGGTGACGAAACAACCCTACAAAAATTTTGAACTTACCCTCGACTGGAAAGTATCGGTAGCAGGCAATAGCGGTATATTTTATTACATGAATGAAGAAGCCGATAAGCAGGTTGGCAATGGAAACAGCTCGAATTGGCTCGATAATTTCGAAATGCAGATACTGGACGATATCAACTTTAACGATAAAGCGCCAATACGGTCGGCGGGGTCGCTTTATGACCTGATCGAACCTACGCACAAACAGTTGAAACCCGTAGGCGAATACAATCAGGCTCGGTTAATTGTCAACAACAATCACGTAGAGCATTGGCTGAACGGCATTAAGGTAGTTGACTATCAGATTGGATCGCCCGAACTGCTTGACTTGATCAGTAAAAGTAAGTTCAAGAACAATCCCAAATTTGCCAAATCGACAAACGGGCTTATCATGATTCAGCACCACGGGCAAAAGGTGTGGCTGAGAAACATTAAAGTCAGGTCGTTATAGGCGAAAGTCCTTTAATTGATCACGCTTAATACTTCAGCCTTTACTAGCTTCCGTTTCAGCATAACTCTACTGCCGAAGTAGGTAAAAACTGCGTATCAATGCCTTTTCCAAAGGTATAAAACTCTGCTCCTTCCGAAAATCTCACGCAGGTCTGGAGCATGAATGTCGGCTCTCCGTTCAGAAAAACACGTCTGATTTATTCTTTCTACCTCTTGGATTCGAAAACATAAATCATTTCTAATCAATCATTTAGATAAACGATTTTGATGAAAACCCTAAACCTGATTTTACTGGCATGTGTTGCCAGCTTATCACTACTAACCATCACTCCACTTCTGGCGCAAAAACAGAACCTTGGCCTGTTTGACGGCCATGGTGATATTGGCGACGTTCTGAAACCGGGGTCCGCCGTCTATAATACCCAGAATCACACCTATGAACTGTCAGGCTCAGGCTACAATGTCTGGTTCGACCACGATGAGTTCCATTTTATGTGGAAACGTTTAAAGGGCGACTTTATCCTGTATACTAGAGCCTCGCTTCTGGGTAAAGGCGTAGACCCCCACCGCAAAGTTGGCTGGATGGTTCGTAGTAGTCTGGACGGGAAATCGGCCCACATCAACGCCGTTGAACATGGCGATGGCCTTACATCGCTGCAATTCCGCCGGACCAGTGGAGCCAATACCGAAGAAGTTCGCTCTAAATTAACGGGCGCCGACGTGATTCAACTGGAACGGAAAGGGAATACCTATACAATGCGGGTAGCTAAGTTTGGCGAACCTTTTGTAACAGAACAGGTAAGCGACCTGAATCTTGGCGATGAAGTTTATGTCGGATTATTTATTGGGTCGCACAACAAAGATGTACTTGAACGGGGCGTCTTCCGCGACGTACGCATTAGTGTTCCTGCGCACGATGGGCTGATTCCCTACCGCGACTATCTGGCCAGTAATCTGGAGATTCTGGATGTAACAACTGGTAATCGGCAGGTGATTTTCAATGCCCCCAAATCGATTCAGGCTCCTAACTGGACGCCTGATGGAAAAACGTTACTTTACAATGGCGATGGTCAGATGTATACCTTCGATTTAGCGAAACGGCAGTCTATGCCATTAAATACGGGGGAGGTAAAAAATAACAACAATGATCACGTGCTGTCTTTTGATGGCAAGATGCTGGGACTCAGTAGTGGCGTAAAAGAGTTGGGAGGTTCAATCATTTACACCGTTCCCGTAACGGGTGGTTCTCCCAGACAGATTACGCCAAAAGGTCCTTCGTATCTTCACGGCTGGTCGCCGGATAAGAAGAGTTTAGTCTTTACCGGATCGCGCAATAACGAATATGACATTTATCGGGTACCGGCTGCCGGTGGTGATGAAGTTCGACTAACCGATGCCAAAGGTCTTGATGATGGTCCGGAGTATACACCCGATGGTAAGTATATCTATTTCAACTCAAGCCGTACCGGCACCATGCAGATCTGGCGCATGAAAGCCGATGGCAGCCAGCAGGAGGCAATTACCAATGGGGAGTTTCACGATTGGTTTCCGCACATATCGCCCGATGGCAAATGGATTCTGTTTCTTTCTTTTTTGAAGGAAGAAGTGAAACCCGATGATCACCCGTTCTATAAACACGTTTACCTGCGTATACTGCCCATTTCGGGCGAAGGGCAACCCAAAGTAATTGCCTACATCTACGGGGGTCAGGGAACAATAAACACACCCTCCTGGTCGCCCGATAGCAAACGAGTCGCTTTTATTAGTAACACCGCAGTGAGTAGTATCAGTCCGGTTGAAAAATAGCCCTGAGCTTTCGTATACTCTTAAAAGGGTAGATTAATCTGCTCTTTGATCAATCTTTTCCCAGAACCTGAAAAAAGCCTGATCAAGTGATCAGGCTTTTTTCATTCGCTTATCTTTTCGTCTTAAGTGAACGATACAATGGCGACACTCCCCGATTGATCAATCGTTTCACCCTGTCGAACGGTCGATTTCATACCATCGCCCTTTATTGTTTATCAACCAGGCATATAATGTTAACTATTAACCAGACTTATTCGATTTCATAGAGAGCAAAAACAGGCCACTGATCAACCTGGCGAAAATAACCCCGTTGCAGGGTGGATGCTTCGGCGAATGCGTCAAGAAATACAAATCGATTCCCTTTGCTGTCGATCAAACCATATACGGCAAGATATTCGGGTGCACCCAACGGAAACGTGTCCAACGTAAATACCCTGGAACGCTGATAAAATTGCTGGATCGGCTCCGTATATGAACCGCAGTAAATTAGTTTAAGGGAGACGACCTGACTGCCAGGAAGCCGTTGCTGGCAATACGCGAGTCGCTCGTCAAGAATCGCTTTACCTAACAGGGAATCCATATCAACAGGAGCCATTCGTCCTCTTTTATCCACCTTTCGACCCAGCTGCGTTTCAATGCGCTCAGACAGCAAGAATGAGCAAACCAGCCAAAAGCTAATCCCGCCCATGCTCACCGAGATGATAAAGCTATGCGTTACAGTTTGGGCTATACCAGTTAAATAGGTGGATAGAATAGCAGCCAGTGTGATGGCCAATCCCCTGGCTATCTGAACGGCAAAGACCTTCCCCAGCGAGGGGCCTTGTTGACCTTCCATGGAAAGGTTATTCGTAGAGCTATCACTCAGCAGCAATTCGCTCATAGTCAGTATATAGTTGGTTTACATAAAACTTCTTTGGCGTTCATGACAAGATCTAATCAGTCGATGATTATTCCTCCAGTTCAGGACTAGGGTTCGCTTTTCAATTGGTTGAAATTACTTAATGAGCATCAGGATTGGGCATTATTAGGAGATCAGCTTATATAACGGTATCTAATTCCACTAATGCCTTCCCTGAATTGATTAAGCGTATTCATCGATGTCAGGTAATTTTCGGCGAAACTACCCATACCATAAGGGCATTTCGCTCAGAGTTTGTATGATCGACAATCGCCACCTACCAGGAATCAATGTCCGAACCTGTTGAAAATGAAGAGGTCTGACTACGTTCAGACAAACAGATTGTATGAGCTTTTGCAGGGGAGCAAGCTTGTGTGATTTCCATCGATCAATAAGGCCTATTTTGTGTCGATTCATGAATACCGTAGTGTTTCTATAGGGATAAATAGGTTGATAAATTTTATACAATAATCGGGCCGCACTAATCAGAAGTTAAAAATAAAAACGCCGTATCGCACTAGACACGGCGTTAGTTGACTACTATCCAAATAAAGTTGTTAATACAGTAAAGGAAAGCAATAATAATGCCTTTAGTTAGTAGGTTCAGGCTAAACTTCACCGCCCTTTCACCTTTTTTTATAGTACTATATGATTGGCTATTGTTTGGTCAGCTCGCAATGGAATTGCTAACCTATTTAAACAATAAGTGAGCTAACCGACCAGGATTCTCTATGCGGCTCAGTAAATTAAACCCGGTAAAAGTTAGCAGGCTTTTAAATTCGTCTATGTATTGCCTGAATGGCCAAACTATTCTGACTACGTTTTATATCAACTGGCTTTGCAATGCGCAGGCAATTGATGTTGTCCCGTAGCTCACTGCCCTGCTTTTCTGTCAAAGGTCGCTCAAACGTACCCAGTTTGTAGTGTTGGATCGAATGTTGGGCCAGGAGACTCATTTGCTCCTCGGTTACTTCCACCTGAGTTGTGGCTACCAACTCCGACGATCGTCGGAGCACATGCTGATGTTGAGTCTGTACCCTAAGCGGTTGAAATGGCCACTCGATTTGTTGCCCATTTGTCAATAAAACAACCGCCTTCAGTTGCTCCGACGCCAGACTTCCGGGCGCAGTAAGGATTAAAAAGTAGCGTTCTGGCCCACCCGTAATTACTTTACAGGCACTCACTGATTGATTCATTGGGGAACAGATCGTAATGTAGGATGAATTGGCATCCATTCTTTTGCGTAAAGCTTTACACTGACTGTAACTTATCTCAGAAACCAGGCAAACAAGTACTAGCACATACAGGTATTGTTTCATGAGTTTATCTATTTTAGTTAATAATGGTTCTCTTTTGCCTGTGAGTACAAAAATGGGGTTCGTAATAGGGTAAATTTTAAGACTTAACTAATGTTTCTGTACTCAGATACGACCTTTCATTGATGTGATCACCGAAGACTACGGCGTGCTTCTATAGAAATATATAGATGAAAAGGTTTTATACAATAATCGGGCCGTAATGGTGTGGAATATACTCAAAATAAAGCCCTCAATCAAATACCCAGCAACATCATTTTCGCCAGCATTGATCGCCCCTTCACACTTTTGTTTTCCGAATAGGGATACTTATCCTTCTAATGACGAAAACCAGGCATGCCAGCAATCGGTGTAGCTATCCCCTTGCCTCTTGGTTTCTAACTCATTACATCTGCTCGACATGAATCAGATATAGGTCCCATTGCAATAGATTTTTGAAAAGAGAATGTGGCTTCCAGTTATTGCTGGCTAAAAACAGGCCATACTCATAGGTAGTATGGCCTGTTGGAATCACGTCTAAATCGTTATTTAATTGCAGCCGTAAACTTCAGAACTACCCTATTCGACCAGATTCGTCTTAAAAAGTAAGGATATGGCCCGATCCAGAAGAAATTTGCATTTACCAATCGCGAAGAAGTTTGAATCTGGCAGCAGCTTTAGAGCCCAGTTGCCTGCGATACCATTTATAAGGCAAGATTTAAGTTTGCTATGTTTGTAATATCTAAGACAATATTTGTGGTTATCGACTAAAATTATATAAATTATTTTGGGCATCAATGCCAAAGAGCAGCAGTTTGTTCAATAGCCAGTCTCGAGCTAATGTCTTCTAACCATAAGCATAGGCAGTTTGGCCATAGCGGTCAAATCAAACTGCTGAGATGCTTTCAATAGAATATGTTCCTGAATTTCATTTGCCTGTTCACGATCATGATCGAACAGCATATTCGAATCAGTACAGTTAGGACATAGGAGTACCGTTTTGTAACTAGTTTCATATTTGTCCAGCCCGTTTTTACACTGGGGGCAGTAGGCTTTAAGATGGCTGATCGTCCATACTTGCGTAGTTGAGTCCCATTTCCATTTCCACTTCCAAATCCAATAGAAAAAAGTATCCTGCGTATACGTAATGGGTGACCCAAATTGTAGTGGGAAGCGGATACTTTTTACCTGATGTACGGAAACAGGAATTTTCAACAGGAGATTTTGCAGCCACAATCGAAAACCATGACTAATTTTATAAGAAGCCATAAAAAGCAAGTTACAAGCTACGAATTACTGGGTAAATATACTCATTATCCTTAATTTTTTCGATTAATTTATATTAGTAACATAACATATTTACTGGACGGCTTGCTTTTTCGTACTTCATTCAGCTGTTTGTTAATGTAACACCTTTTATGATCATTTATAATGTATCTTCCTGGAAAAGTTGACGGCTGGTCAGTCGGTGAGATACTCAATAAAAATGGTCATTTCATTTGAGTCCTCAAATGAAATGACCATTTTCTGCCTTTATGTACTACGCTAATCAAGAATGTTAAATGCTTGTAACAGAGCAACTTCACAAACCCGTCTGTTAGGGACTCGCTAGTCATTTACAACGACAGCGGCCAACCGTCTGCGTTTCAGTGAATTTTGTCTTTTGCTTCAGCGATAATTTGTTGTTTTAAAGTACTGAAAAATCGCCCGAACTCTCTGCTTTAGAGCGGTCCGGTTTTTTGGGAGAAGTCAATCCTATTCTTTTCCCAAAAAGAAAAGCCCAAACCAGTAGAAAGGGGCTTGTCTTTGGGGAAAACAAACAGCAATTAGTCAGCCTTGATCACTTTGAGGGTTTTACGCTGGGTTCCACTGCTTACCTGTAAGAATAATTGTCCACGACTAGTGCCTAAGGGAACACTCACCCGCTCCAAAACAGAGGCTTCAGTGATAACTTGTTGATGAAGGCCTCGTCCCTGCAGGTCCACCAGATTAAGTTGCACCCGCTGACCAGCTACTCCTCCAATCTCCACTTCTGCCGAATTACCCGCCACTGGATTACCCAGTAACTTTACCGCTAAACCACTACCTGTCTCCTGAGTGCCGACCCGAGTAGACCCCAGATTACAGGCTGCCAGCCAGTTATAGTTGTAACTCGCCACCACATTGCTCTGTTTGGCAATTAATGTGATGGCCGGATTGTCCCCATAGAGCTGGATCGTGTAAGGGCCGGGATTGGTCGTCGGAGAAAACTCGTTGACTATCGAGAAGGAGACTGGCGTATTGTCCAGACCCGCATACTGAGGCATGAAGCTGATCTCATACCGCTTGCTGAGGCTAGGGTCCACCACCTGACAATTAACCATGGTGGCTCCTATAATGGTGAAGGTCGAGGGCACCGTCGGCATCGGGCTCACCGTCAGATTAAAACTGGTTTGGAGCATCAGCCCACCAGGATCCAGAGCTGTGATGCTGACCAGGCTCACTCCGGTGGTCGAGGGCGTACCGCTCAGTAATGTTCCATTAATGGATAACCCATCGGGCAATCCCGTTCCCAGGTAGGTCAAGGGCTGACTATCAGGATCGCTGAAATAGGTGGCCAAATTGAGCGCGTAGGCTTGCCCCTGGAGAATCGTTTGGCTGGGAATACCGCTAGTAGTGGGGGGACGGTTTGGTGACGTGCCGGTGCCACAGGCAGCCAGCCACTCGAAGCGGTAGCGGGTTTCGGGATTGCCACTCTGGTTAGCCACCAGGGTGATGGTGGAGTTATCCCCGTAGAGCATCAGGCTGTAGGGGCCAGGGTTCGTGGTAGGGGAAAACTCATTGACCACCGAGAAGGAGATGGGGTTCGCATTCTGGCCGGTGTATTGTGGCGTAAAGCTGACCTGATAGCGTTTGCTGAGCGTTTCATCGACGACCTGACAATTCACCATCGTAGCTCCGGTGATGGCAAAGTCAAGGGGTAGGATTTGCAGGGTGAGGGATGGGCTAGTGCAGCCACCAACCGTACAGGAAGCGGAGAGAGTGTAATTACCCGGGGCTGAGAAGGTATATATATTTCCATTGGCCGAGCCAGTGCCGCCCACTGGATTCCAGTTAATAGTACCTGTGCATCCCGAAGCGGTAACGGAAATCGGTTGGTTGGTACTTAGAGCACTGGCTTGTATGGTGAGGCCACCCAAAGTAACGGATACACTCCCGGTGCAGGTGCCACCCTTGGCAATGAGCACCTGGTAACTACCCTCCCCCAGAAAGACAAAGGTTGGAGTTCCCGCGATCAGTGTACCGTTCTCCTGGACTACGGGACTGCCCCCTACTGTCTTCACCAGTGTATATTGGTAGGGAGCCGTAATGCCTTCGACATTAATATTAAAAGAGCCGTCCTTCCCCCCACAGGTGGGCTGCTTAATGTTCGTTGCCGTCAGAGTGAGCGGAACAGCTGTGAGCTCTACAGATACATTCCCGGTGCAGGTGCCACCCTTGGCAATGAGCACCTGGTAACTACCCTCCCCCAGAAAGACAAAGGTTGGAGTTCCCGCGATCAGTGTACCGTTCTCCTGGACTACGGGACTGCCCCCTACTGTCTTCACCAGTGTATATTGGTAGGGAGCCGTAATGCCTTCGACATTAATATTAAAAGAGCCGTCCTTCCCCCCACAGGTGGGCTGCTTAATGTTCGTTGCCGTCAGAGTGAGCGGAACAGCTGTGAGCTCTACAGATACATTCCCGGTGCAGGTGCCACCCTTGGCAATGAGCACCTGGTAACTACCCTCCCCCAGAAAGACAAAGGTTGGAGTTCCCGCGATCAGTGTACCGTTCTCCTGGACTACGGGACTGCCCCCTACTGTCTTCACCAGTGTATATTGGTAGGGAGCCGTAATGCCTTCGACATTAATATTAAAAGAGCCGTCTTTCCCCCCACAGGTGGGCTGCTTAATGTTCGTTGCCGTCAGAGTGAGCGGAACAGCTGTGAGCTCTACAGATACATTCCCGGTGCAGGTGCCACCCTTGGCAATGAGCACCTGGTAACTACCCTCCCCCAGAAAGACAAAGGTTGGAGTTCCCGCGATCAGTGTACCGTTCTCCTGGACTACGGGACTGCCCCCTACTGTCTTCACCAGTGTATATTGGTAGGGAGCCGTAATGCCTTCGACATTAATATTAAAAGAGCCGTCTTTCCCCCCACAGGTGGGCTGCTTAATGTTCGTTGCCGTCAGAGTGAGGCTACACGGTTGAGCTTGCGAATCTAGTAAACCAAAGGACGTAAGTACGATCGCAATGATAACAGCTATAAAATTTCTGTTTCGGACAAGCGATGTCCGCTCTACGTTTTGCGATCTGGATAAGTTGTTACAACCTGTAGAATTTCTCATACTGCTTGAGTTGATTATAAAGAGTATTTTATCGCCAAAAAACGCTACTACACTTTGATGCTGAGACAAATGTATGTTTCAATATATATATCTTTTAGCGTAATACTACTTATTTTATTCCATAACTAGCTCAAATTCAATGAGGACATTAACTTCGACTTGCCTGGTTAAATACACCACTGACCGGCATCAGGTCCTTAGTTACCTTTGTGCTCTTAACCATCGCAGCGACATGGAGATCATGCATGAGGTATTGATTCATTCTGGAACTTATAGAGCCCATAACCCTGATCAATCTAAATGCTAAACTGCATCGACTTGAGGAGGTATTACACTGAAATAGCTTCACATCTTTGGTGGCCATATAGAGGGCAATAACACCCGTATGCTCCCAGCCTTAGAGCTCATACGGTTTATCGGTCAGTTTTAATAAGGTGAGTAGCGCCAGTGCTGATTGTAAAAATATTTTTCGTAGACAGGCTTCTCGCCAGGTATGCCCTCAATCGTAAATACATAATGGCTGGCAGAAAACTCCCGGAGCCTGTGCTGCTGAATTAGCTTCTCCAGTGGGGTGGATTCAGATCTTGTACCGTTCGGTTGTTTTTGGCATTGTCAGCATCGATACGAATAGTACGGACTAATACGTCCCCTACCTTCAGTAGACGGGATGAGGGGATCCGTATGGTGCAGCTCGCGCAGTTCATCGACTACTTCATCAAGCCACGAATCGAAGGATTGAGGTACGCTTGGCTTATGGTACTCAGACATAAAAAACGGTTCAGATAAGGCATGACAAGCTACAAAAATCTGAACTAATTAATTGAACCGTTTTTCTAAACCGGTAAAAATTTAAAATTGGCAAGTTTGAACGTAGCGTCCGGTGGTTCGGAAATACGAGCGTTTTTCCGAACCGGTCTATTTTTCGTATCGTCCGGAAAAATATTGCCCTACACACAAAGCGCAACTAGTCATCGAATAAAAGGAGCCTTTTCTGAGATTCAGCAGTGCAACCAAGTAAGAAAATGTATATGACTCCCGACAAGCGGATCAAGGGCTGGTAAGAAAAACGGTCGTGCGGGTAAGATCCGGCTACTGCCTGGGGTTGGAAAGAGTGATCAATTACGCTGAAGGTGCCGGCCTTACCTAACACATAAATTGTTACTTCAGCTTACGGGACTATAATTGACTACCTTGGCTGTCTCCTTCCTCTTACAACCAACTCCATGCCACGACTTTTACTGGTTTTCCTGCTCTTATTAGCGTACAGCCCCGCTTTTGCTCAACGAAAAACAGGGCAAGCCCGGCTGGATTCGCTATTAGCCGAACTGCCCCGGGCCAAACCCGACACCAATCGGGTTAAGCTGCTGAATCTGATAAGTGTTAACTATTCCCGCATTAACCCCAATGAAGGTATCAACTATGCCAACCAGTCCTTGGTACTGGCCCGGCAATTAACCTGGAAAAAAGGCATGGCTTTTGCCTATACTATTTTAGGAGGTTGTTACTCAAGCAAGTCTGATTATCCCAAAGCCCTTGCGGCTCATTTAAGTGGTTTGAAAATAGCCGAAGAACTAAAGGATAAAGACCTGATTGCTGGCATAACAGGCAACGTGGGAAACATTTATAGTACCCTAGGCAATTATCCGCAGGCCTTAGCCTATTATAAAAAAGCACTGAAAGGGCATGAGGAATTAGGAAATAAAGAAGGAGTGGTACTATGGCTGAGTAACATAGGTGGCTTATACAGCGAACAAGGTGAGTATGCCAAAGCGCTAGACTACCGGCTAAAATCGTTGAAACTAAATGAAGCCATGGGGTTTCGGGGTGTAGATAAGGAATTAAACCTCGATAACGTGGGGCAGAGTTATCTCAATCTGGCCGATTATCCCCAAGCCCTAACCTATCTGCAAAACGGGCTGAAGCTGAGTAATGCCAATAGAAACAAAAAAATATTAGTAAGAAGTTATAACAATCTCAGTCAACTGTATTTAAAAATTGCCATTGACAGCAACGCCACTTTCTTAACCACACTGTTGAGGAGTGATAAAGCCAAGACGTTAAATAAAGCCAACGCTTATATCGACAGTGCCGTAGTGCTGGCCAAAGAACTGGGCAATTTACCCTACCTGTATGGAGCCTATCAAACCCGAAGCCAGATTCAGGACGCGCTGGGTGAGCCACAGGCCGCTTTGGCCAGTTATCAAGACTTTATCAAAACTAAAGCCCTGGTCATTAACCAGCAAAACAGCAACCAAATAGCCGTCGCCACCCTTCAGTACGAGTTCGACAAAAAAGAAACGGCTTTCAAATTCGAACAACAGCTCTCAGCCGTCCAACTTCAACAGCAACAACAACAACGAATCTATCTGCTAGGAGGTATGGGATTGTTAGCCGTGTTGCTGGGCTTACTGGTCTTTGGCTATACCCAAAAGCAAAAGGCCAATACGGTCATTAATCAGAAGAGCAATCAATTAGAACAATCACTCTCCGAACTCAAGGCTACCCAAACCCAACTGATCCAAAAAGAGAAAATGGCGAGTCTGGGTGAGCTAACAGCGGGCATCGCCCACGAGATTCAGAATCCCCTCAACTTCGTCAATAACTTCTCGGATGTGAGTACGGAATTAGTCGATGAGCTAAAAGATGGGCCTTTTCAGAAACTTCCCGATTCGGAAAAAGAGTATGCAGCGGAAATTCTGGGGGATTTAACCCAAAACTTACAAAAGATTACCCTACATGGTGGGCGGGCCTCGGCCATCGTACGGGGTATGCTGGAGCACTCCAGGAGTTCAACGGGGGACCGGGAGCCTACCGACCTGAATGCCTTAGTTGATGAATACCTACGGCTGACTTATCAGGGACAACGAACTAAAGACAAGACGTTCAATTGTGAGCTGGTCACTGACTTCGATGGGCATCTGGGTAAGGTTGAGCTGGTCGCTGCGGAGATGGGGCGGGTGCTGTTAAACCTGTATAACAACGCCTTTTATGCCGTAGGCGAGAAACAGAAACTCGCCCCGGCAGGCTATCAACCAACCGTCACGGTCAGCACCCATCAGTTTGATGGGCAACTACAGATTCGGGTGAGCGACAACGGGACGGGCATGCCCGAGTCGGTGAAGGCCAAGATATTCCAGCCTTTTTTTACCACCAAGCCCACTGGGGAAGGAACAGGATTGGGTTTGAGCTTGAGTTATGATATTGTCACCAAAGGTCACAGGGGGAGCCTGACAGTGGAAAGCCAGGAAGGAGAAGGTACCTCGTTTGTGATTCAATTACCGGCTTTGAGTTAAGCCAGTGGAGTATCTCAAAAAAACGCCCATTTCTTGAAGCAGATACATGGAAATTCTATAGTCTCACGAAGGAGCATTTTGTGAGATAAGTACCCATCGGCTATAAACCCTTATTGACCGTAATGAAGTGGCTGGTGATTTGAAATCCACTGACGGGCAGTTCCGGGTCGGCGTACCGACTGATGCCAACCTGGAACTTCAGACGTGTTTAGTCCATTTTTGGATATTTGCTGTCCATAAGTGGACAAGATGACCCCTAAAATTGAGGCAGATCGTATCCATAAAGCCTAGGTTGACCCGTACATTAGCCTGACAAATGATTTGTAGAAGATCAAGTAGACTACCCTAAACGATTTTCTAAGAAAGACTAGTCAGCCAGAAAATCAACAACATTGCTCCTCGCAATTCGTAAACACGTGAGACCCGATTTCTTTCATAGAAACCTTTACGATCTGGCCGCCCTGGGAACTTTGTTCTCAGGGCTGACGCTCGCGCTACTGGTCGGATTCGCTAACAGGCCTGGCCAGCGGGCTAACCTGTTTTTAAGTTTAGCGCTTGGCGTCATCGTTGTAAAAACCAGTGGACTTTCAGCCGCTTTTTTACCGACCCTGGGGCCGCTGTTGTTTTTTTATACCAAGCACCTGACTCGTCCGGATTGTCGGTTTCAACGCAAAGATTGGCTGCATTTTTGTCCGCTGCTGGTCGGATGTTGGATGCCGGTCTGGCTCGTTTTCATGTCGGTCACCCTCTATTTGTACTTCGCTCACCGACTCATACAAGCGTTCTATGGGCGACTGCGACCCGTGCTGATGGACAGGCCGCGTTTTGCGTTTCGCGGACTGGAAAAAGCCCTGGTCCTGCTGGGCTGGTCCTGCTTGTTAACGTTAGTGAGTGAGTCGTTCTTTTTGGCCATGGCTGTTGTCCTGATGGGCATGGCCGTCGAGGTGATCCTCAAATCGGAGAGCCCTGTCAAACTAGGCATGCCAATCGCTGATCGATCGGATGCCCGGCAAAAAGGCCGAAAGCTAAAGGAAGCGGTGGCAGCAAACCATCTGTATGAGGATGCTGAACTGACATTGACAACGCTGGCGCTGAAACTGGCGATGCATCCCCATGAGTTGTCGCGGATCATCAACGTAGGGCTAGACAAGAACTTCAGCGATTTTATTAATGAATGTCGGGTTCGTGAAATTGTGCGAAAAATGCGGGATCCAGCCTACGATCGGCTCACGCTGTTGGGCATTGCCTATGAGTCGGGCTTTAATTCTAAAACGACGTTCAACCGGGTTTTCAAGGAGATGACCGGCAAAACCCCCTTCGAATACAAAAACAGCTTAAAAAAAGAGGTACCAATTCATGAATTGGTACCTCCCTCGCCGATACAGCCGCTAGTATTGCGTTCGGGAAGCTCGCCAACCAGGGCTACTGATAGCTCAATACGCACGATCATGATCCGCAATTATCTCAAAATCGCCTTTCGCAATCTGAAGCGACAAAAAGTCTCAACCAGCATCAATGTGATTGGTCTGGCAATCGGCCTGGCTACGGGCATACTGATCATGCTGTATGTGCAGGACGAATTAGCCTACGACCGCTATAATGAGAAAGCGGATCAAATCGTCCGGGTCGGACTTAACCTCCAGTTAAACGGCAAGGACATTGGCGGATCCAGTTTAGGCCAGAATGCCGCCCGGGATCTGAAACAGGAATTTCCCGAAGTTCTAAAAGCAACGCGCATCCGCGGGTGGAGTGAGTTTGTCAGTTACGGAACAACCTCATTCCGACAGGATAATCTGATGCTTGCCGACTCCTCTTTTTTCGACGTATTCACCATCCCGTTCCTGAAAGGGAATCCGAAGCGGGCGCTGACCGAGCCCAACACAGTGGTATTGACCGAAGAAACGGCCCACAAATACTTCGGCAATCAAGATCCAGTCGGAAAAATCTTGTCGTTTGGTCCTGACAAGAGACCCTACCGAATTACGGGCGTAGTCCAAAATGTGCCGTCGAACTCCCATTTTCAGTTCGATATGCTGGCTACCTTAGTCGGCCGGGATGAAAAAACAGATGGGTCGGGATGGCTTTATAGTATAGATTATCAAACCTATCTGCTACTGCCCGAGCACTACAATTACAACCAGTTGGCGGCCAAACTGTCCAGACTCGCGGAAAAACAGATGGGGAGTGATATCCAGAAATTTCTGAAACTGACGCCGAAACAGTTTCGCGAGCGGGGGGATAATTTCGGGGCGTTTCTGCAACCGCTCACCGACATTCATTTGTATTCCAGGGACGCGTCAAGCGCTGGGGGGGCTATTCTGTACGTCTACGTACTGACGGCTATTGCGGCCTTTATGTTGCTGATCGCCTGTGTAAACTTCATGAACTTGTCGACGGCCACAGCGGTTCGTCGTTCGCGGGAGGTTGGCGTGCGGAAAGTGCTGGGTTCGGTGACGGGCCAATTGCAGCAACAGTTCCTACTTGAATCGGTCCTGCTAGCGATGATAGCGCTGCTGGTTGGGTTACTGTTGGTCGGTCTAGCGCTGCCCTTCTTTAATCAACTAACGGGCAAATCGCTTTCATTTCAGGTATTGACCCAACCCCTCATGGTCGCTGGTTTAGTAGCGAGTACAGGGCTGGTAGGACTGTTAGCCGGTAGTTACCCGGCTTTTTACCTGGCTTCCTTTACCCCGGTTTTGGTCTTGAAAGGCACGAGTTTAACCAGACGTGGAAGCTTTACCCTGAGAAGCGGTTTGGTGGTCTTTCAATTTTTCATTACCATTTCGATGATCATTGCCACCCTAACGGCCGATCGGCAACTGCGGTACATGCAGGCGCAAAAACTGGGTTATAACCACGAACACGTGCTGGTGATTCACGATACGAATATGTTGGGCACTAACGAAGGCGTGTTTCGTGACCAGCTCGTTCAATCCCCTCAGGTTGTTATGGGAAGCATCTCTGGGCAGGTCCCCGTTGGCCGGACAAACCTGGATAACACCCCCGTCCGGGCCAAGAAAAATCCGGACCAAGGTGTCATGAGTCGATTCTATTACGTTGACCCCGAGTACATTCCTACGTTGGAAATGCGTATCGTAGAGGGACGTAATTTTTCAAAAAATAGCCCGAGCGATGCTTCCGGTGTTATTCTGAATGAAACGGCGGTCAAGGCCTTAGGCTGGCAGAAGCATCCCATTGGCCAAGAAATAATCGGCCACACGGATGATAACGGGGTTCATACCATTTACCGGGTAGTTGGGGTTGTCAGCGACTTTCATTTCGAATCTCTGCGGCAGAAGATTGGGCCTGTGGTCATGTTTTTGGGTCGGAATTCAGGGAATATTCTTCTCAAGACCCGTGCAAATAATCTGCCGCAGTTTTTGGCCTCCCTCAAGCAGCAATGGACGTCTTTTTCACCCGTTGCTCCGTTTAGTTATTCGTTTTTAGATGATCGGTTTGCGCAGGTGTATGTAGCCGAGCAAAAAATAGAACAGGTGTTAACGCTGTTCTCCAGTCTGACCATTTTCATTGCCTGTTTAGGCTTATTCGGATTAGCGACTTATACCGCTGAACAGCGTACCAAAGAGATTGGTGTACGGAAAGTATTGGGCGCATCGGTGGGCAGTGTAGTGGCCTTACTTTCCAAAGACTTTCTCAAACTCATTCTGATCGCTTTGGTATTAGCTTCTCCCATTGCCTGGTGGGGGATGACTCATTGGCTGAACGAATTTGCCTATAAGGTTACGCTGGACTGGTGGATTTTTGCGCTGGCGGGCTTGCTGGCGGTTGGGATTGCCTTACTGACGGTAAGCTTCCAAAGTATAAAAGCCGCGTTAATGAATCCAGTGAAAAGCTTACGGAGTGACTAGAGGAGAAATTGGAGTCGTTTAACCCCTCTAGGCATTAACTCTGCGTGAATGCCTAGAGGGGCTTACGAGTTTATGTCTATTCCAAAAAATGCCCTATTCCTGAGTCAGAGAAATACCAGTGTCTCACGTAGGAGGGTTATTTGAGATTAGCAACCTCTAAACTATGCCTATAGGCTTACTAATTGATTAGCCGGATGAAATGCCGTTAGTTCAGTAAGCACCTACATAAAATTAATTAAATCGTATAGGTTCGACAACAAGCCAACCAAATAAGTTTCGATCTCAAGCCGTCAAATACTAATTGTTCATCCCTATTTTGGTCAAAACCTAAATCCTATGCTGTCAAAATACTTTTGGATGACCGGCTCGTTGATCATTATTACATTAGGATGTATTCACCTGTATTTGACATTTTTTACCACTGCTTTTTCGTCAAGAAATGAGCCGATGATTCAGCAGATGAAAGCCACTTCGGCTATGCTAAACCCAGCCATAAACATGTGGAAGGCCTGGATTGGGTTTAATGCCAGTCACAGTAGTGGGCTATTGTTTATTGGCTTGGTTAATTTCTATTTAGCGCTTCGCTACTTTAGCTCTGTTCAGTCCGACCCTTTCTTTTTTCTTGCTACAATCTTTGCGATTGGCTTTTACGTTTGGTTAGCCCAAAGGTACTGGTTTACCCTACCCTTGGTAGGCGTATCGATAGCCCTAATTTGTTTCGTAGCGTCTTACATTTTGAGCTTGGTAAACGATTAATTGAGTATCGACTAGTCTGTCTAGCTTATCTATCAGTAGGAGCGTGGCTGTTGCACAACTCTATTTACTGGGTTACGGAGCCAATAAAGTATAAGGCCAGGCAGTCAGGAACTACCAAATGGCCTGTTTTACACGTCAAAAGTTTCGAAAATCGCTATGGTTTAGGCATTGTTGGGGTTGTGCAACAGCCACGAGCGTTTAGGGAGACGGTTACTTTTTAATATCTGTCCAATGCTAACAGTCGAATACGGTATAAACTCTCAACTAACTTCGTTACTATTTTTGCAGTTGACAACAAAGCGGCAGCGGCCGGCTACTGCTCAGGCCAACCCAAATCTATGCAATCGTATTCAACCCCCAAAGACATTATTCGCCTGGAGCGAATGAATAAAACCTTCACTAAATATCACTTAGGCGATGGCCGGGTGCTGCATCATTTTACGGCGGCCAATGACGAACTGTTTCATGATCACCCATGGTCTTTTCGCACGACCATTTTGTCGGGGGGGTACATTGAGGTAGTAGCAGAGCCAAAAGGCGACGGGACGTTAGCCCTGACCAGTCACAAGCGCCTACCGGGGACAACGCACCATGTCCAGGCGGGAACGATCCACAAGCTGAGTGGGCTCCTGAAAGGGGACTGCTGGACAATCATTGCACCCGGTAAGCCTGAGCGCAAGTCGGGCTTCTATAAGGCGGATGAAGCTGGCGTCTGGCACCGGTTCTGGAACCAGCGAAAATGGCGATTAATGGTAGCGGTACCGAGTCCAGCCTGAAACACCAACTCCCCAAACCAGCGTTTTCGCGAAACTCCTACCGCTGGCGATAATCTATCTGAAATTTTTGTAGATTGACTACCATATTGGCACTTATTGAAAACTCTGATGCATGTCATCCATTAGGTTGCACTTATGAAAGGATCACTACTTTTTACCTTTGTCATAGGATTGGCACTGGCTTGTCAACAGGAAAAGACTAATTCGGTCGAGACTACAACCGATCCTAACTCCCAAGAGTCAAAGCAGGAAAGAAACAAACGGATTGTGCTAGCTCGGATGCACGGATTTGAGTCAGGCAATGTGGATTCAGTCATCAGAGCCGAAAATACGGTCGTCGATTTTATCGACCGTCGAGAAGGCAGTGCTCCCAAAAAAGGGATTCAAAACGCCCGAGCTGGTTTACTGCAATTGATGAAAGCTTTCCCCGACTATAAGGGCACCAATTTTATGGCCGTAGCGGAAGGGGATGATGTACTAGTTTATGGCGAATGGAGTGGTACCTGGAAAAATGATTTCCTAGGCCAGAAAGCCACAGGTAAGTCCTTTAAGACCAATGATGTGGCTATATTAAAGTTGAGCTCAGAAGGGAAAGTATTGGAGCATCACGGCATTCAACCTTTTGCCACAATAGCTAAGCAAGTCGGACTGCGCCTACCTGAACAGCCTTAAACGCTTTTATGATGAAAAAATAAATTATCCCCTTGTTATATAAGTGCGTATACGAAACTCCAGCCTAAAGACCGTCTCGTCAAACGCCCCTTTTTTTAACTTCAAAGAAATAGTGATCTTAGCTACTTGCGCCAAAGGAATGACTGTTCATTATCCAGCCCTGTTAACGTTGACTAGATTCGCCAATGAATAAGCCGCTATTGGACGTTATTGTGGTTGGCGCGGGGCATGCTGGGATTTGCGTCAGCTATTATCTGACCAAACTTGGAGTCAGCCATCTGGTCTTTGAGCAGGGACGAATCGGGGAATCCTGGCGTTCCCAGCGTTGGGATTCGTTTAAGATGAACTCGGCTAACAAATTGAATCTGCTTCCCCAACAGGAGCCCTATTTTGGTAACCCCGAGGCCTTTACTGGTGCAATTGAATTTGCTTTGGCGCTGGAGACCTATGTACAACAGAAAAATCTGCCGGTCAAAGAATACTGTCCGGTGGTGGCCGTGCATACTGACCAGAAACGAGCTGTTTTTCGGGTTACCGTCTCTCCAGAGGGCAAAGAGACAACTTATTTCAGCCGGCAGCTTGTTATCGCTTCGGGTGGGCAGAATAGGATTCTACTGCCTCATATTGCTCATCACCTACCCAAGTCGGTGGTGCAACTGCACGCCAGTGAATACAAAAATGCTCATCAACTTCCTGACGGAAATGTACTGGTGATAGGGAGTGCCCAATCCGGAACCCAGATCGCCCAGGATTTGCTGCGTTCGGGTCGGAATGTTTTTCTCTCGACGGCCCGGGTTGGCCGGATTCCAAGACGCTACCGGGGCAAAGATATTTTCGACTGGTTGGTTGAGATTGGGTTTTATGATACCCCTACTGACGAAATAAGTTCCTCGTCTTTGTTACAGGTCAGAAACCCGCAGGTGTCGGGAGCCGGTGAGCGGGGGAAAACCACGAGCTTACAGTCCCTAGCCAGAAGTGGAGCCGTCATACTGGGCCGAGCGGACCGAGCCCAGGCAAATACTATTTATTTTCAGCCCGATACAGCTGAGAACGTTAGGTATGCTGACGAATTTTCTCGGCATGTGAAACAGCTCATCGATGAGTACATTCAAACGAATAAGGTGTTGTCTCCCCTTGCCGAGATTGACTCGGATGATTTGCCGGATGAAGATGCCTCCTGTGCGTCTGATCTAACTCAACTGAATCTAGTAAAGGAGACAATTACCTCAATCATCTGGACGACCGGGTTTAGGGGCGATTTTAGCTATCTGAAACTGCCCGTGCTCAATGAGGAGAAGTTACCCAGGCACCGAAACGGAGTTGGCGCAGTCAAGGGACTTTATTTTATCGGGCTCCCCTGGTTAAGGAAACGAAAATCGGCGATAATCCTAGGAATCAGAGAAGATGCGGAGTTTATTGTTGATCAGATTGTAAAAAGCAGCTTCCAAGGCAGTAAGTAAAAAACACGCCCGAAAGAATTCTATCGTTTCCCTTCAGAAGATTGGATCGTTCCTTCCATAAGGGCTGATCCAGCAATAAATCCTCGTATGCGACGGATAGTCATCGACAAATAGTAAAATAACCCGTCAAATTAAACGCCCGTTTTCAATGGTAATCTGTTTAATCTGAAAATGATAGTTGCCGAAAAACCAGAGGGGGTTACTGACTGGGAATTAATAAGTTCTAGCTGTTTTTGCCTTTTAACAGGCTATTACCCGCTTCTATAGTTCAACTCTTGATCGACTTATCCCCGAAGTAGCGTAAAGACAGCCTGAGCAAAGTCAGCTCGTAAATTCTTGTCAATCAGTGTATCGTACAAATCGGACAGGACAATGACTTGCTTTTGGGCGGTGTCAAGCTGGATCACAAAATTTAAATTGTAGGTTATTCGGTCACCCCGACCAGTCCTGGTTACAAACTCATGCCCCGTCTCGTAAGGTCGGAAATAATCCACTGTGGTAACGACTAGGTAATTGTTCGAATCTACCCACTGCTTGTAATAAATTAAAAAACCGCCTACTTGCCCAGGTAAACTGCTTAAGTGAGTCATCAACTCGCTGATTTCTAGTCCGGCTTTAAAGTTCATCCTATCCACGGGTCTGTAAAGCGACAGAGCGAATTCTTCACCCAGAGCCGTATTTTGCTGGAGTTGCTTGCTAAAGCGATTCGTAGCTTTTTTCAAAGCCCTATTTTGAAAAAAAGGGTAGAGCATGAAGGCGAGACTAATTATGACAGACAGCGTCCAGACAATAATAAACTCGGTGTAATGCATTGGGCGAGGGGTTCATAGCCTAAAAGCTTTAGTTGTGATCAACCTAACGCCCATTTCTTGAAGCATATCCATTCGACTTTCTTCGTCTCAGTTAGGAGCGAATTATGAGACATAAATTTTTTTAATATCTGTCCAACGCCATCCGTAGCATACAGGGTATTTTTGATAGATTTACTGAATGTCATAAATCCTTCTTTTCCGAATTGCTTCGCTTAATTAAGTCATTGGTTTTCATAACTATAAAATTTGAGTTTACTTCGTAGCGGATTTACCGTGTTGATTACAAGGCCTGCGCTACCCAGGATACGCGGTACCGAGTTCAACCTTCGGGACGCGCGTATTGATTTCTTGATGAGTGATCAACAAATAGAATGGACACCCCGTTGAAGTTGCTCGTCGTGGAGGACGACATGATCATTGCTGCCACCATCGCCCTGCAACTCACTAAACTTGGCTATGAGGTGAGTGGGATTATGCCTAGGGGCGAAGAAGCCATTCAACATGCTGAAACCAACCGACCTGACCTGATTCTGCTCGATATCAGTCTTAAAGGCGCACTCGACGGTATCGACACAGCCCACGCAATCCACCAGCAGTGGAACATCCCGATTATTTACGTCACGGCCAATACCGACGAAGCTACCTTTAACCGGGCAAAAAAAACTCGTCCCTACGCCTTCATCTCCAAGCCTATCCGGGCAATTGAATTGCAACGAGCTATCGAGCTGGCCATCAGCCGCCTGGCCGATGAGTCGCCCAACTCTGCCAACCCTGCCCCCGATGCGCCCTTTGTACTCAGTGACCGGATTTTTGTGCGGCACCGCGAAAAGATCGTCAAGATTTTCATCGCCGATATTCTCTACGTGGAAGCTGACCGCAACTACTGTCACCTCTGTACCGTAGACAAAGAATACCTGCTGACAACGACCCTGAAGGTGATGGAAGACAAACTCCCGGCGGCCTATTTTGTACGCGTGCATCGATCCTATCTGGTGAATCTGACGCTGGTTGATGAGGTGGGCGAAGGGCATATCGGGATCAAGGGGAAAACGATTCCTCTGAGCCACAACCTGCGCGAGGCACTGCTGAAACGAATCCAGACTATTTGAGGGTCAAGATCAGCTACTTGATCAATCGGAACGCTGCTCATTCCCTCCTTCGGTAAGTAATTCCCTCCCTTCGGACAGTAAACGGATGCGTTCGTCCGGGCGAACTTGGTTGGGGAATACGCTGGCGATAGTTTCGATCCGTTGTCGGCCAAATCGCTCTGCCGGGCTGATAGGGCCGCTCCGTTCAAGACCACACCCAAACTAGGCTTAACCATGCCGTTTCCGTTTGCCACTATTCGTTCGCCAGCGATTTTTAGCTTCCTGTGGCTGGCGCCGAACATGACGCTCATGCTGAACGGCAAAGCCCCGGTCAACGCTACCCGAAACGTGTATAGTTATGCGTTGGCTTCTCAGGAGATGGGAATGCAGTTCAAAACCGCCCACGTACCGCTTAGCGAGTGAGCCGACGTTTGATCCTCATACAGGCTTCTAACGTTCATCTGAAGCCGTTTTTCCCGTTAATCCAAATCCCCAAAACCAATCAAACTACACCAATGAAAACCAACCAGGTACCACTGATGCTGGCTGCACTTGCGGCTACGCTTGTATTCACGGCTAGCTGCAACTCGCCCGCCAAAGAAAGTGCCGTGACGGTCGATAACGCCACACTCAAAAAAGAAAACGAAACCGCCAATATTGAGTTCGCGGGCTTCATCGCCAAAGGCGACTCGGTGGGTATGGCCAATTTTTATACCGAAGACGCCAAACTGATGCTCTCAAATGCACCAGCCATCGTGGGCCGCAAAAATATTCAGACGGCCATACACAACGTCCTCGGTTTTGGAATCGCCAAAGCTGAGTTTACCACTATCGACGTATGGGGAACCGGCGATTTCGTGTCGGAGGAAGGCCAGGCAAGCCTTTTCGATAAAAACGGTACTCAGGTGATTAAGGACAAGTACATCGTCCTCTGGAAAAAGGAAGCTGGTAAATGGAAACCCTTCCGCGACATAACCAATTCCGATCTACCTCTGCCTGCGGCTAAGTAGGTCAATACAGCCAATCAACCCTATTTAAAGATAGCCCATTGAAAACCAACCAAGTATCCCAGATGTTGGCCGTTTTTACGGCCTTGTTCCTGTTTGCCGCCGGTTGCAATTCACCCGCTAAAGAAACGGCTACCCAAACGACCGACGCGTCGGTCCAGGCATCTCAACCAGTCCAGGTAGATGAAAAGGAAATTGACACCCTCACCAAAGAATTTTTTAAAAACGTTGAGAAACTGGATATCGAGACGTGCATGTCGTTCTTCGAAGATTCACCGGATTTTTTGTCAATTAATCCAGATGGCACCGTTGGGGACTACGGCTCACTTAAAAAACTGAATGCAGATGGATTCAGCCAGATGGCTTCGTTCAAACTTACGCCCAAAAAGGAAGCCATCCGGATACTATCCGACTCACAGGTTCTCTACGCATTCAACCACAGTCAGGACGCTACGCTCAAAAACGGCCAGAAATTACACTACGAAAACGTTTCCGGAACGATGCTCTTCACCAAAATCAATGGCGCGTGGAAAGCGACGTTTTACCAAGAGTCTGCATCGGCACCTGTAGTGCTAAAGTAGTGAGTTCCATAGCCGAGGTCCGAAGACGCTGACCTTAGTCACTGCAATTGGCAGCTGTAGCAGGACTCTATGCTGAGACAAGCCACCTAATTCAATTGTACTTATGGTTTATTATTACACATCCGACGTATACTCACTCCGCTCTTCGACTACCGTAGGATGTATCATTCTGTTTTGTCTCGTTTTACTGGGTGGATTGACAGCTCAGGCTCAGCGAACCTGGACGGGCGCTACCAGTACCGACTGGAACACGGCTGGCAACTGGAACCCGGCCAACTTGCCCACCGCCAGCGATGATGTGATCATTCCATCGGCCCCGTCCAGACAACCTATTCTCAGTACGGCAGGGGTAGCCAAATCTGTGGTGGTCAACAGTGGGGCTTCGCTGAGCATCACCAGCGGGGGAACACTGACTATCAATGGCGCTACGAACGATGGGCTGAATAATAGTGGTATAGTTAGACAGGCCGGTACGTTGATTATCGGCAGTTCAGGCGTTACGTTAGGAGGGTTTGGTATCCTGAATGCAGGTACGTTCACGAACGAGGCCAGTAGCGGAGTGATTCAGATTGACAGGGCTACGGGTGGCATTGGTAATGCTTCTTCCTTTACCAACGCGGGTCAAATTCGGATGGGAACCGCAGTGCCACTTACCCAGCAGGGCATCCGAAACCGGACTCAGCTCGCGGGGATCACGGCCATGTTTACCAATGCGGCAGGGGGCATCATTCAGGTTGAGCAGTCGGGCGTCAACAGCATTCAGAATGATGTGAATTCGAGCTTCATCAACTCGGCGACCATCACCATGGGCGCATCGACCACGAGTGGGAATGCTGGTATTTTTAATTCGGGTACATTCACGAATAATACAGGGGGTGAAATTCGCGCGGACCGATCCAGTACGCTCGGTATATCCAATGTCGCCAGTGCCACGATGACCAATTCGGGAAAGCTCGTAGTAGGTAATACCGCATCGGTTGGTACGAATGGTATCGAAACACAGGGAACATTCACCAATACGGCAGGGGGCGAAATTCGGGTCGATCGGGGTAGCTCCGGAATCGTTCTGAGTGGGACAGCCACCGTAACCAACTCGGGTACGATTGTTATTGGGGCAGTTGCGGGGTTAGCTTCATCGGGAATCGGTGTTCTGGGGTCGGGTCGCTTTCTCAATAATGCAGGGGGCGACATTCGGATCGACCGAGCCGAGACGGGCATTTTAACAGGGGCGACCTCCTCCACGATGATCAATTCGGGTTCGGTTGTCATTGGTACCATTGCCGGAAACGGGACTACTGTCGCCGGTTATTTCAATAATTGTCTTCGCAATAAGGGAACCCTGACCAACACTGCAACGGGTGTGCTTATTCTTGATCGGGGCGCTTTCTACGGAATTTTACACGAAACAGGTGTATTCCAGAATACAGGCCAAATCAAGATTGGCTCCATTGCCCCCCTCCCTGCCAGTTTGAATGGGCAAACAGCTCCGGTGGGGATTAGCAATTTGGCGCCGTCTAGCAATTCGGCCGGGGGCGATATCCGTATTGACGGGGGAAGTACGGGTATTCGAAACTTTAATTCATTGACCAATACGGCTCAGATCACGCTGGGTGGGACGACGACCCTAACGACCGGCATCGACAATTCTAAGGTCACGAGTGTTACGAGTATAAATGGTCAGTTCGTAAACGATGCAGGGGGGATTATTCGCATTGATCAGGTACTGACTGGCTTATCAAACAATGGGGGGGTGTTCAGCAACTCGGCTACCCTGATCATTGGCGCTACGCCAACGGTCAGCAACATTTGCATTCTAAACTATGCCGGCGGATCGTTTACGAATGCCGTAACGGGGCTCGTTGATCTCCATATTTCCGGGACTTCCTCTGATGCGCTTGCTAATGCTACTTCATCGGCGGGTATGACGACGTTTGCCAACAGTGGAACCTTAGTCATTGGCCGCGCGGTATCAACCACGTATTCATTTGGCATCAATAATGAAGCGTCCTTTACGAACACAGCTACGGGCTTGATTCGGGTTGATGGGACCAACTTTGGTATTTATAATGGTATTCCGACAAGCTCCAGCGCGGTCTTTGCCAATAACGGAACTATCCGGCTTGCCTTTCAGGAAACGACTGGGCAGCCAGGCAGTGGTATCTGGAACCTTGATAAATTCAGCAATCAGTCGGGCGGTAAAATATACATAGATGGCTATCTCGGCCCTGGGCTTCTGAACAGTATAAAGGGAGAACCGCTGGCGTCCAGAACAACCGGAACCGCCAATTTTCAGAATGTGGGACTGATCCAGATCGGAGCCAGCGTCCAGAATGGTCTGGCGGGCATTCTCAACAACCAACAATTCAGTAACAATACCGGTGGATTTATTCAGATTGATCGGACGGGGCAGGAGGGAATTAGTAATACCAATAGTGGCACCTTAACGGCCAGTTTCACCAACAATGCCACGATTTCCATCGGTACGTCGGCCAGCATTGGAACGGATGGCCTTTTCAATACGGGTACGTTCGCCAATGGTTCCTGTGCTACGTTGACGGTGTTCGATAATCTAGCCAACGGGAGCAGTTTCACCAATTCGGGCCTGTTTACCCTTAGAACCTCACAACTCCATAGCAACACAGGTACGTTGACGAACAACGGGATTCTGGAATATCCGCCAGGTAATCCCATTCCCAACGTAACAAATAATAAACTAATTGCCGCGCCTGTTAGCAGTTGCAGCCCCTCTTTCATCCCAGCCCTCCAATTGGGCGGCAACAACAATCAGCTAACGGTTGGCACTACGTGGTATTCCGATCAGGCGTTGACCCAGATAGCGGGGACCTACAACCAGAGCACCAATACGTTCGCACCCATCAACAAGACGCCAGGTAGCAGTCAGGTCGTTTATTTTTCGGTGTTGGACAACGCCAGTGGTTGCAGCAAAACTGTCTCTGTATCCACAACCCTGAACGCTACGTTACTGGTTGTCAACATTGCGGCTAATCCGTCATTAACCATCGCCACAGGGCAGAGCACTACGTTGACGGCATCATCCGGAGCGCCGGCCGGAGCTACTACGTATCAGTGGAGCACGGGGGCCAGTACGCCGTCCATTTCGATAAATACAGCCGGAACGTATTCGGTAACCGGCACCACTGGCGGCTGCTCTTCCGTAACCAGCGTAGTGGTAAGCGTTACGTGTACACCTGTATACGTAACACAGACTGGTGCGGGTTCACAGAATGGCAGTAGCTGGAGCAATGCCTATGCCGGAACATCGCTACAAACGGCTATTAATCAGGCGGCTACCTGCGTTGGCATTGGCTCGGTCTGGGTGGCCGCGGGTACGTATAAACCAACCACCACCAACGACCGCGACGGTACGTTCACGATGCGCCCCAACGTAGCGATCTACGGCGGATTTGTCGGCAACGAAACCTCGCTTAGCCAACGCCCTGCCATCAGCGTCACGGTTCCCTCCAGTACGACCCTCAGCGCCGATATTGCCAACAACGTCAATGTCAGTGCCTACAATCTGTTTCGCAACGGCAACAACCTGACCAACACGGCTGTTCTCGATGGCTTTGTATTAACTTTTGCCCTCGCTAATAACACTGGCGCTCAGGCTGGAAAAGCCGTTGGTGGGGCCATGTACAATGAAGCGGTCGGAGGAGTCTGTAGCCCAACCATCCGCAACTGCTGGTTTATGAACAATTACGCCTTAACCGGTGGGGGGGCTCTCTACAATTATGCTTCCAACGGAGGTGATGCCAGCCCGATTCTTGAGAATTGCCGTTTTCAGAACAATATCGTGCAAAATGGCAGCGGTGGAGCCATCTATAATCGCGCCCAGAGCGCCAGCGGCCAGCTTAATTACAACACTAAATCAAGCCCCAAAATCCTGAATTGCCTGTTCGTTAACAATGTAGCGTCGAGCGGAAATGCCACTTCTGATGGCGGTGGTGCCCTCTACAACTATGCCTATGGTGGCACCGCCAGTCCGATCATTACAGGTAGTTCGTTTCAGAACAACTCAGCCACCATCCGGGGTGGAGCTATCTGCACCAATGGCAGTGACGACGGTGCCGGAAGTTACACGGGTACGGCCAAGCCGGTTCTGATCAACTGCTCGTTTCAGGGCAACTCGGCCCCTGTCGGACAGGGGTCGGTCATGGCGAATATCCACATCAATAGTGCCACCAGCACCAATGCCACTGCTACATTGGTGAACTGTATCGTCTTCAACAACAATGGTTCCGTGCCTTTCGCTAATACGTCGGGAGCTACGGTAAGCTTATCGTACAGTTTGTATGAGCCGGGCGTTGACAGCCAATCGGGCAATACCACTGGCACAGGTACTATTTCAACCAACGTATCACCCTTCGCTAGCACAACTGGTACGCAACTGTCTACAGGGTCAGCCGCCATCAACGCGGGCAACCCAGCCTCGACTACCGCTACGTTAGGAACGAGTGTGGATCTTGGTGGCAATCCCCGAATTGTGGATGGCCGTATCGACATGGGCGCGTATGAGTATCCGATTAGTGCCTGTCAGGGGCCTATCACCACCGTTAAAGCCGGAAGTTGGGACGACCCAACAGTCTGGTCGTGCGGGGCAGTGCCGGTGCTTACGGATGTGGTTCAGCTCAACCATGCTGTCAGTCTGCCAGGCAGCTATATAGCCCAGGTCAAAACGCTACGCTACGGCGCGGGTGGGAAGTTGACTTACCAGACCGGGGCACAAGTGAGACTAGGCTTTTAAAGATATTGGGTAGTTCACCGGACTATCCGTTTAAACTCAATTTAATCATGAAGACCAAATCTTCTATACGAATCTTGGCCGCTTTTGCTGCCCTTCTCCTGTTTGCCGCCGGTTGCAACACCACTGCCAACGAAAAGCCTACCACTACCGAAGAACTGTCCCAGATGAACAGGGACTTTGCCGCTGCGATCAATGCCAAAGATGCCGTGGCGGCTGCGAACTGCTATGCCGATGAGGCTACGTTGTATCCGCCCAATGAGCCTGCCGTTACAGGTCGGGAGGCCATTCTCAACTACTGGAAGGGGGCTATTGACGCGGGGGCCACCCATGTATCCATCAAAACGGTTGCTACGGGTAGTGACGGGAACCTGGGGTGGGAAACGGGTCAATTCCAGATGGATGTAAAAACGCCCGATGGAAAAGTCGTGGTCGATCAGGGCCGGTACACCGAGTTGCTCAAACGCAATACAGACGGGAAATGGGTCTCCATCATGGGTATGTGGAATGCCGATGCACCACCCGTCCCTTGACAGATCGCTTTCACTGGCTCCGAAAACCTATTTTCGTATCTTGTGAGCTACAGCATTCCGGTTGTCCCAAGATGGGTAAATACGTTGTTTTTAGGTGGCTCCTCCTGCTATTGTGCCTGTCCGGCGGACGCGGACAGGCACAATCCACGGTGCTTTACTTCGACGAACCCCCCAAAGAGACGCTGGGTCGCAACCGAAATCAATTAACCATCAATCGATTCTTTACTGACCGCGACGATTTTCTCTGGTTCGTCACCGGCAGTGGCCTGAGCCGGTACGACGGCCATGAGATCGTAACGGTGCGCTTTGATCCAGCGGATTTGAACTCCCTCTCCTCGGCGCGGGTGGCGGATATGATTCAGGATGAGCGAGGCACGTTCTGGATAACCACCCGCGACGGGGGCCTGAATGCCTACAATCAGCGAACGGGCAACGTGACCCATTTTCGACACCTACCCACCAACAAAACCAGTTTATCGTCGGATAAGCTTCGGTTTCTTCAACGCGATGAATCCGGTTTTCTCTGGATTGGCAGCGATTATGGTATGAATCGGTTTGACCCCAAAACGGGCCGTACTGTCCGTTTTTTGCCCAAACCAGGCGAGCCAGGGCAATTACAGGGCAACCCGCTGTCGCCTATTCTGGTTGAATCGGTGGCCCAATCCAGGCCGGGCCACGCCAGGCCGGGCTATATTTACGTTTGCACAACGGCTGGGTTCGAGCAGTTTGACCGAACCCGTAACCGTTGGCGGTGCTTTCCGACGGTAACTAAATCCGGGGTGCCCGTCATCAACGCTACCGATGGTCTCAATGTGATTAACGGCCTCTGCCAAGATCGTCGCGGCCTGATCTGGATGGGTGTTCCGGACCAAACCGGGCTGCGGGTTTTTAACCCTAAAACAGGACAAATCAATTGGTTCGATAGGCGAACGGCCGACGGAAAACCCATTCCGTTTCCAAACGTGATTCTGGAAGATCGCGCGGGGCGGCTTTGGCTTTGCAGCGATAACGACATCTTCCGCATTTCAGCCGACCGGACCGTCGTGGAGCAATGCACACCCGTAGCCATCAGCAATGGGGAACAGCTCAAGGAACTGGTAACGCTGTACGAAGATAGACAGGGGTTAATCTGGCTGGAGAGAGCAAGCGACAAAAATCCGCTTTTTTTCGACCCCCGTCAGGAACGCCACCCCAACATTCCATTGCCAAAATTTAAGAACACGGCCGGTGGGGTTTCGACCCGACCCGTAACGGAGTCCCTCATGCCCGACCCGGAAGGCTTCCTTTGGATCAGTACCGATCTGGGTCTGATTCGCTATAATCCGGTCCAGAATGAAATGATGATTGTCTTGAAACAACCCCTCACCTATTTCACCAGCCCACTGTCAGGTGCGGCCGGAACCAGCTCCAATCGCTACCTGCTTGTAGGCGCGGAGGCTGGCTTATTCGTTTACGACAAAAAAACGAGTCGTCTCACACCCGTCCGTTTAGATAAGACGGGGCGTAATACGATCCAAAATGCCATTGCTTCGGTTATTGACGGGGATGGCGACCTCTGGATTTCAACCTGGGGGAAAGGGCTTTTCCGCATTCCAAAGGGTAGCTTATCCGTCGAGACGGGGCTGGTGAGTACTTATGAACAATGGAAAAACGACCCTACCAACGCCAATAGTTTACTCTCCAATACGCTCCAGAAAATTGCGGTCGATGCCCAGAACACCGTGTGGGTCTGCGGAGCCGCTCACGGCCTTAGTCGGGTAAACAAACGAACCCGGCACGTGCAGCGGTTTGTACTCCGGCAAGGCGACCTCTATGGACTGGCCAGCAACTACACCTTTGCGCCCGTGATTGATAAACAGGGTGATGTATGGATAACGAGTGGGTATGCGGCTCCCTTACAGAAACTGTCGGTCAAAACGGGGCGATTCAAAAAATATGGTGCAGCCAACGGGTTCACGGACGATTATTTTGCCCACGCTACCCTCGACAGAACCGGCAAAATCTGGTTCAACCAGCATCAGGTGGTATCCTGTATCGACCCCCTTACGGAGCGCGTAACCACCTTTCCGCAGTTTGTCGGCAACTCGGTTTACTCGACGCCCATTACAGCGCTGGCGACTACCGGCGAGATTTATTTCGGTTGCCAGAACAACTTACGGCGGTTTGGGCCAACCGATACCATCCACCACATTCCTAAAGCGTCATCACCGCTGCGGTTGGTGAGCGTTTCCTGCTTCGACACCGACGGAACGCAAACCATGCGGCCCATGCCCCAGGATCGCTGGCGAGCCAATGTACTGGCCTTGTCGCACCGGGAAAACACCCTAGAACTAAAATTTGCGCTACTGGATTACCGCAACACCAGCAGTCGTGCCTATGCCTATTCCCTGACCGGACCGAATGACGAGCCAAAATGGATAAGCATTGGCCCCAATAACACCGTTGATTTTGCCCAGATGAAGCCGGGAACGTACCTGTTCCACCTGAAAGCCCGCAATAGCGATGGAATTTGGACCAATCTAGCGCCCCTCCGTCTACACATCAGCCCACCCTGGTGGCAAAGCCTTTGGGCCTATGCGGCTTATGGGCTGCTGCTGTTACTCGGCTTTTGGTACTTATTGACGATCCGTCTGCGGGAACAGGCCCGCGAACTGGCCCTGCAGGAAGCCGTTGTCATTAAACAACAGCGCGACGAGATTGCTCAGAAAAACGCCCAGAACGAACTGCTGCTGAAAGAGATTCATCACCGGGTCAAGAATAATCTGTCCGTGGTGTCGGGACTGCTCGCCTTGCAGTCGGCTAAAGTGACTGACCCCAACGTACAGGAAGCCATACAGGCCAGTCAAAACCGGGTGCAGAGTATGGGCATCATTCATCAGAAACTCTACCAGGGCAAGCAATTAGGGGCGATTGAAATGCGCGATTATTTTAACAATCTGGGCGAAAGCATTCTCGATTCATTCGATGCCGCCGGCCGCATTACCATCGATTGTTCAATGCCCGAGCTAGTACTGGATATTGACACGGCGATTTCGATAGGATTACTAACGAATGAGTTAATCACTAACTCGCTTAAATATGCATTTGTCGGTAAGGACAACGGCCTTATCCGCATCAGCCTGACGCGGATGGGCGACGATTCGTTGCTGTTGATGGTAGCTGACAATGGTATCGGTAAACAGCCTGTGGAAGCCGTCAATGAAACGGGCTTCGGCACCCAGTTAGTGGAGCTGCTTACCCGCCAGCTTGAAGGCACGCTCACCTACGAAAACCAGAATGGGACGTTGGTCAAACTCCACTTCAACCGGGCAGTTATTACCTAAATCTAGACAAAATCAGAACCCTGTAGTTGACCGTTTGCTTATCTAGCAACTAATTTCCGGCTTTCGATAGGGGGCGTTTTCGTTATGTGAGAACCTGTTGATTACCGTACCGTATCGTCTCCTCCTTCTGGTCGTTTTCGACCACGAAAAGGGTAATAAAAATCGAATTACCTTCATAAACTTCTGCAAACAAGCTGTTTATATGAATTTCCCGTTCATGTCAAATCGCTTAGGAAAACCTCCAATAGCTTTCGAGAAAAGGTACTGGCATATACTACGAAAGTAACTACAGTTGCAAAAATGAACGACTCTTGGCATATTGCAGTTGTAGTGATGAAAAAAGGCACTGCTTGCTATGGCATACCCAACACTTCCTCCACAGACGGCTGTTTATACCCCGTACACTGTCATTGATAAATCCCGGCAGGGCATGCTTCGTACAGAAGCCGATCAGGTAGCCCAGTTAGCCGGATTGACCGATATTGAACTGGCTCGCATTCTGAACATGTCGGTACGCAACCTACATCGGCTCAAAGCTGACGATAAACTGGCCCGAGACGCTTCTGAGCGGCTGCTGTTGCTAACCAACTTGTTGCAACATGGGCTGGATGTCTTCGATGAGGATGCCCAGACACTGGCCGAATGGCTTCGTTCGCCCATTCGTGAACTCAATACCCAATCCCCCTTGTCGCTCCTAGACACCACAACTGGGTTTGGGCTCGTGGATGATGTGCTGGGGCGCATCGAACACGGTATTGTCGGCTAGTTATCCTGCTCCCTTGATGTTAACCGTTTACCGAACTGTTAAAGCAAAGTACATCCATGAACCCTTGGCTACCGAAGGGGCCCGGCTGTTTGGGGGCCGGTGGAACCCAAAGGGGTACCCCCTACTCTATACTACCTCCTCCCCTGCTCTGGCCTTAGTCGAATCGTTAGTACACCAACCTCGGGTCAAGTACGACAAGTTGCCCAAGCTAATTTTGTTTACCCTGGAGGTGCCCGATGACTCGTTGACCACTTGGTCGCTGGATGACTTGCCTGCTTATTGGAATGAGGAGAGTTATGAACGTACCCAATGGATTTTAGGGGATTGGCTAAATGAGCCCACCACGTTAGTGGCGGCTGTTCCTTCCGTGGTAGTGCCGATGTCTTACAATTATTTGCTTCATCCAGCTCATATAGCTTTTGGCCAAATCCGGGTTGTCCACCAGGAGCCTTTTCCTATCGAACGTCGACTCTGGCAGCAGGAAGGTTCCTAATTCATTCCATTAGCAAACCTGTAACTAGTCAAATAAAGGCGGACTTTGGAATGTAACTTATATTAGCTGATTTGTATAAACCAGTTCATTTATCATCGTCCAAATAAAGGTCGACTATCAGCATTAATTGAACTTGTTGTAAACAGTGGCCAAAACCGTTCAGTTAAACGTCCGAATATAATAAGGACAAGACAACCATCAATGAAAACCTTTTTGAACTTTGGTACAAGGCCATGGACACATCAATGGCGAGCCTTTAATACGCAGTAAAGAGTTGAGTTTAGTAGTAGTGTCCTTTTTTGTCAAACATACACAAGTTAGTGATTGCCCTTGACATACAAAATATAATGCTGGATTTTCTTTCATCGTAAATGAATGAACCGAAACAGTTTCATACTCAGTAATAGACGTTGGAAGAAATACTAATTCTCCCTTCTTAATTTCTACTGAATGTGAATAGGGATTATGCTGTACCCTAACAACTCCAACTATCAGGATTAAAAGTAGGGTGAAAGTTTTCATTGATTTATTTTTACTTACTGTTCACGGAGAATATCAATTGTTTTTTTACAAAAAAAAATTTAACACTTTTATCAGTTGAAAAAATTTATTAACTAACATAAATTAGTCGTACTATAATCATTATTGATACGTGAATTATTCCGTAATGAAGGCCACCTCTTTTTTATTGAAGAATGCCTTCACTGAGTTAGGGTCATTTTCAAACCGCTTGGCTTGCTCAAGAACTGCTACCGTTAGCTCCTCTAAGCTAGTAAATACTCGGTTTTTCAAGTCGCCTTTCAACTGACTCCAAACCAATTCGACTGGGTTCAGTTCCGGGCCACCGTGGCGCGGCTGTAAGCGGGTAAGCGTTCCAAATGAATCCGACCGGGCCGCTCCCGAAGGAACTGCTTAACAGCTTCACTACGATGAATGGCGGCTCCGTCCCAGATAATCAGTAGATTCCGCTTCCGATAGCGCCCACACAGTTGGCTTAAAAACCAGACTATGTCCTCACCCGTGAACGCCTGATCCTGACCAGCCACGTAGATTCGACCGTTTGGGGCGATAGCCGCAATCAGGCTTAAGTGGGTCCGTCCTGCTTGTTCAACCAGTACCGGTGTCTGCCCACAAGGTGCCCAAGTATGAGCTACTAAGGGCAGTAAATAACAGGCTGACTCATCGACATATAAAATAACTCGCTCTTCATCCTTCGCTTTTTCGCTTCGGCGATCCGATTGAGTTCCGGTAAGCGTTCCTATCGCCATTGAGCAACTGCTTGCGCATCTTGCTGACGGGCTTTGCATTGCGGCAACTGCCTGCTCCAGCCTACTTTCTTCAAAATACGACCTATTTGAGAGGGGTCATAACTGACGCCAAATAACTTCCTGATCACTTCATTAATTCGGGGGCGGGTCCAGACTACTCCGCTAAATCCGTGATGTTCGGCTCCTTTATTAAGTTCACTTACTAATTGGCTTAGTTGCTGAGTCGATAAACGGGCTGGTGCACCGGTTCGCTTCCCTTCTTGCAAGGCGGTTGGTCCTTGCTGGTTGTATTTCTTCAGGGTTCGACTAACCCAAGGTTGAGTGAGTCCAAAGGCCTGAGCAATGGCGGCTTGCTGCCAGCCTGTCTGGCTGAGTTCAACACAGCGTCGGCGAAGGGCTTCGTAGTCGGATTGTTTGTAGATTGCCATGGAAAGCAAAAGTCGCTCACATAACAGACTTACTCACGGATCAATAAAGCCGCCCTGGGTATGAATCAACAGACGATTCCAACCGAAGTAGTACTGTTTCGGGTCTAAGTTTTTAATGTACTAACTGTTCATTTTTTATTGTATTAGGCATTACTTTTCATTTATTGTTTAATTACAACTTTCTCATTACTAAAGTTAAATTGCAAACCAAACAATGTTAACAGTGAATTATCCAAGCCAAAATTTTTCCCGAAGGTTCCAGTTAAAAAGACATTATCAGCAATTCTATAATTTAGAACTCCCGCAGCTCTATCAGAATTCAAGTCCTTGTTAGTTATATCTAAGCGTCTAACATATTCAAATCCAATAGAGAATCTTTTAAATTCGCCCTCTACTTTACCTCCAAAATCGAAGTATGAATGGTACTCTGTGTGCTCTTTATCTATTACTAATTTATCATTTGTTAAATACCTAAGAACACCAATAGTATGAAGAAACCTTTGCTCTTTATCATTCCTTATTGGTATCCAATTTATATTAGCCCAAGCACCAACCCTATCAAATCTGCCGGAACTTAAACGTGTTGTATCAAATGCATAATTAACTGCTCCAGCAATATCGACAGTAAATGCCGGCTTCTCAGTTAAAAATTTCCTTATTGTATCGGATTGTGACTTTGTATTCTTTAAATGCCCTGCCTGTAATGCCTTTATTTTATTATTCCTCTCTTTTGTAAGCTTTACAATTTCATTCTTATCATTAATATCCCGCATCTTAAGTTGATATTCTATAGCTACATCAGCAATGGAACTATTAAGCCTAGCAAGGCTATCTACTATAATTCTATGATATTTTATTACAGTATCTATAGCAGATTTTTTATTTATTTGAAATAACCTTGTACGAGCACCAAGGACAATATTACTTACAGATTTCCCAGCTTTTTCGTCAGTATTATTCTTATTCAGAACTGCTAGTGAAATTGAAATAAGTTTAGCTGAAGCAATTGACCTTTGGTACAATTCCCCCTGTTTATCTTCCTTAATTCCAAGATATCTGAATGATGTCATGTTGCTTCTTCGCACCAACCAATATGGCGTAAACTCTGCCGCACCACCATTATTGTTTATTAAATTTATTACACTTGCCGTAAAAGCCTTTGCAGTTGCTGGTTTTTCAATACTGCTTGGAGCAGCGTCAAGCAACACAAATGCAGGAGAGGAAGGTGGTGCTAAATCTGAAATTTTCACTGTATCAGCAAATTGAGATTGCCCAAATGCCTTACAATAAACAAGTACCATTATTAGTATTAGTTTTTTCATAAATTTTCAAATTTTATCCTCAAAAAAGCATATCTACAATTTTAATAAAAGTCATTACTCTTTTATCATCAGACAAAATGATATCATTTGATGTAGGCGTAATATCTTCCTGCCCTAATGGTCCACCAGAAAAAGTATAGATTACTTCTGTATCGTCAATTACAGAATCTAAATTATCTTTATCTATTTGAGACAAATCTATACTTGTAATAAAAATAATAAAGCTATTAATAAGGCTAATGGAATTACCTATGTGGGTAGTAGGAATATTCCCCCCACTATCTTTATCAGACTCAGCAATTCCAACTTTAGAAGCACTACCTCTTTTCTGAAAAACCGAAGTTTTTGCTATGCCTTCAGTATCAACAAATGCACTTATTTGAATGTCGTTACTTGATCCGACTTTATAAACAGCCATAAAGTATTCAATTTAGTAAATTCTTATTTTTTACTTATTTGATCAGGTTCAATTACCAACAGCAAAGTTTTACAATTGCTTAAAAAGTAAAAAGGAGGAAAACCCCCTTTTTTAGACTACAATCTCGGGGAAATCACCCTTTTTTGTTTGCAAGAGTTTTCTTTGGTATTTGTACCATTCAAATAAACAATATATTCATTTAAATCAACAAAGAGTAGAATCCCAACTACTTAGATACTTTCTAGTTTCCCAAACTGATCTTCGTTTAAAAACAGTCCCAAATCGCGCAGGTATTTATCCGTCTGGTCTAGACTGCTATGACGGCACTGACGTTGGATAAGCTTGACATCTTTAGTAGCTCGATAAAGCGCTATAACACCTGTATGTTTCCAGCCATACAAATCGTAAGATTGATCCGTCATTTTCAGTAAGTTCAGAATGCGCCGATGCTGGTTATAGAAATACTTCTCATAAGCTGGTTTAGGACCAGGAATTCCATCAATCGTAAACACATAGTGGTTCGCCTGGTAGTCTCGTATCCGATGCTGTATAAGTAGCTTCTCGAGCGGTGGTGGAATCAATACGTGAGCGGTCCGGTTGTTCTTCGCATTTTCAGCATCGATACGAATAGTACGGTCTAATATATCACCTACTCGAAGCAGGCGCAACTCTGACTGGGGTCGGGCAAACGTATAATAAATGAAGTTTAAGAATAACCATAGCTGATGATCCTGAGTCAGCACACAGGCATCCCGAATGCGTCCAACCTGATCTGGCAGGAAAGCCGTATGTCGGCCCGGTCGTTCAGCCAAAGGCTTCACGGTCACAAAGGGATTTATTTTGAGCTGGCCCCGCTGTTGGTAAAAATTAAACAACGTCTCCAGTACACCCAGATGCTTATTAAACGATTTATTGGAGAGCCCTAAATCGGCCAGCACATAATCCATATAGGTGTGAGCATGAGCGGCAGTAAACTGATTCAATCGTAAACGGACCAAGCTCTTGTCCGACAAATAAGTGCGAAACAGCTTCAGCGATGACCGGTAGGTCTTATGAGAATTAGCCTTGAGACTGTTCTTCTTGATGGCCAGGAAGTAGTCAATAGCCGCTGACAAATTGGATGTTGGATCAATGGCAGGCACCAGAGCCAATTTAACCGGAGCAGGAGTTTGATCGACAGGGAATTCAGGGTCAACGATAGCGCCAGATTTTAGCTGTCTGTTCACCTCTTTAATGACCATTTCCGCATCCCGTTTTCGCTCAACTATGGAGTCTCCCTTAATAATCACCCGTTTTCGAAGCAACTTCTCTTGTTTCTCTGACCAGGCATAATAGACGACCACCCATTGTTTGGTCAGGTCGCCCCCCGCATCCGATAAGCGAGCTAATCGGAATGAGGCTTTTTCTTTCGCTTTTTTCATACAAGTTACTGCCACTAAACTGCCACCAAATTGGCCCAAAACTGCCACTGCCACTGCCACTGCCATTAGACTTCCATTATCAAAAAAAGCAACAAAAAAAACCCCGATAGTGTTGACTATCAGGGCTTTACAATGTGGAGACGGAGAGATACTCTCAGATCTGTATGTAGTTGCGACTCAGCCGTTTAGCCGAATAATCCTTACTTTTTGTATGGTTTACCAACTGCTTCACTTATGATTGTGCTATAGCCAGTTGAGCCGCGTTCGGAAAAAAACGTACTACTAAATCATTATACCTTTCTTGTAGGTCAAAATACTTTTGCTGTAACTCCCAGTGTATTTCAGCCGGTACGGTTCCGTCTGTTACCGTTAATTTCTCCCCTCCTTTTACGGGTTGCGGCTCCTTTAATACAACGTCTCCAAAAAAAGCATCTAACGAAAAGTCTAACTTTTCTGCATACGGCCTTAGTACTTTTCTTGTTAATCGCTCACTTTTCATGTGCTTATCGACTGCGGCTCTGGTTACGCCAAATTGGCTTGCTAATTCACTCATATTAAAGCCTTTAGCCTTAATAATTGTCCTTAGCTTATTCCCGTGATGTTCCATATCAATAAATTATTTACAATTTTTAGTTGACATATATTACAACATAATGTATTGTTGCGAACATTTAAACGTAATTGTCTGACGTTTGAACGTAAAACTAACGCAAAGTTTAACCATAAGCCAACCCTTTTTATTATGAGCAAAACAATAACCCACTCTTCTAAAAGACTAAACGTTTTAGGATATGCTTACAAAAACGCTACAGTAGCAAATCAACTACGTTTTAAAGCAGAATTGTTAGAAGCTGGTGAACGAGACAAAGCCAACTATTGGCGCGCCTTCCGCGATGTCTGGCAGTATTCGGAGTATATAGGGAAAGCGCCATTTGTAATTGTCGTTATCGCCGACGAAGTGCTTGACTTTGAGAATCAACCTATCTCCGAGCTACCCCTATGAAAAAGTACAGGTTTCACTACCGCACGTTAGGGCGCGGGATTAAAGGCGTGGTCAATGTCAAGGCTGAGAATTTCGCCGATGCGACCCGCCTGTTTTTTGAGAATACCAAGCGTAAAAGCTTTCGGACTTTTTATGTGGAGTTCCCCTAAATCCGTTTGACTCAATTCCAATGAGCAAAGCCGCTGATAAACCCATTAAATTTTTACTGATTATGGACTACCTGGAAAAGAAATATGATTTTCGGTTTAACACCGTTTCGATTGACCTGGAATATAAAACCAAACAGGAAACCGATTGGAAAACCCTCAACCCCGCCGATTTAGAAGTTGAGCTACTGCGCGAAGGCTTTACGGGCTTTGATAAGCAGTTAGCCGCTTTATTGAAGTCCTCCTTTGTGCCCCGCTTTGACCCTATTCTCGAATACTTTGAGAGTTTGCCCCCCTGGGATAATCAGAACGATTACATCGGTATTCTAGCCAATTATGTACGAACAACCGATCAGGAATTTTACCTCCGACAGTTTAAAAAAATGCTGGTGCGCATGGTGGCACAAGGACTCAATGCCATCGCCTTTAATAAGCACTGTTTTACGTTTTATTCCAATCAGAATGACGGCAAAACCTACTTTTTTGAGAACCTGCTGCAAGGCACCGGCCTAGCCGAATACGCCAAAAAGAATATTGAATTTGAGGGCAAAGATGCGAAGCGATCCCTGGCCGAAAACTTCATGATTAACCTCGATGAATTGGCCGGGTTAAGCAAACAGGATGTCAACCGGGCGAAGGCGTTTTTCTCCGAATCACAAATCAAATTGCGCCTTCCCTACGACAAAAAGGACTCGATTATGTCGCGCCGGGCGTCGTTCGTGGGCTCGACTAACCAGCGCGAATTTCTGGTCGATGAAACGGGAAACGTGCGCTGGATCGTCTTTGAAGTGCTCTCCATTAATCACGACAACGGGGGGCCGAATGGCTACAAAGCCGTTGACATCAATAAAGTCTGGGCGCAAGCCTATTTTCTGTTTAAGAACGATTACCCGGTTCAACTCGACAAAGACGAGATTGCCCACAGCGAGAACAACAATGCCCGCTATGGCCGCGATAGTGTCGAATACCAGATGTTGCTGCAATACTTCACGCCGGTAGGCAAAGAGCAGGGCGGCACGTTTTATCAACCCTACAAGCTGGTGGAGCGGCTAACCCAACTGGCCAGCAATACCGTCCGGCTCACCAGCGAAAATATAGGCCGGGCGTTAAAGAAAATGGGCGTCGAAAAGGCACAGACCCGAATAGGACAATTACCCGTTTGGGGCTACTACCTGACCGAGAACTTGCTGAACGCAGCCGATCAGCCAGGAGGCAAGTCTGACATCCCTTTCTAAAAAAAAACTCTTTTCTCAAAAACAACCTACTACACTTACTACATACTACCTATCACTCAGACGATCAGTCTATTATATGTAGTAACTCTGTTAGAACTAACCTACTACAAACTTACTACTACTTACTACAAAACAGCGATTTTTAAGTAGTATGTAGTAAGTAGGGTTTTGGAAGAACGGGGTTGTAAGGGGCGGTAAACCAGTGAGTTACCGCCGAATGTAGTAGGATGTAGGATGTAGTACCCTACTTTTTGAAAATTATTTTTTTTTCATTCACTCCCTTTTCTTTTAGCGGCCTAAGAAATTGGATTAAGCCGCTAAAAGAAAAGTAAAATCCTACCGCAACGATGATTGAATTACAGACCATCGAACAGTTGAAACAGGCGGTTCGTATTACGGACTATTTGTACTCGAAAGGCTTTACGCCCTGCAACAGTACCGGCAAACAATTCGTCTACCGCTCACCACTTACCAACGAGAAATCGGCTTCGTTTTTTGTGGAACCGGAGTTGAACGTTTTCAGCGATTTTTCGTCTGGCGAGAAAGGCGATAATATCCGGCTGGTACGGTTGATTGATCAGGTGGACTTTGTGACGGCCATTCGCACCCTGCAACGCTTGCAACCCTACGAAAGCGTTCCCTTCTCCCTGGGTGCATCGAAAGAGTACATTCTGCAACCCGATCAGCAACGGCACGAAATAACAGCCATTTGCCCCCTGCAACATCGGGCCCTGGTGCAGTACCTGGAAAAACGGGCGATTCCCTTTGCTATGGCTTTTAACTACGTGAAGGAGATCCACTACCGATTAAATGCCGATGGTCGGCACTACTTCGGTATTGGCTTCGAGACGGATAAAGGCAGTTGGGCGGTTCGCTCGGAGAACTTCAAAACCCACATTGGTAGCCAGTCGGTAACGACCCTCGAAACGCCGGGTTCGACTTCGATCAATCTGTTTGAGGGCTTTTTTGACTTCCTGTCGGCGCTGGTCTATTTCCGGGTCAAGACCATGCGCAATACGGCTATCATTCTCAATACGACGACCAATCTAAATAAAGTAATCGACCGTCTCAAGGCGGCTCAATGCGTGTACACCTTCCTGGACAATGACAAAGGAGGGCGTAAAGCGCTGGACGACATCAAGGCGGCCGGCTGTACAGTCATTGACCGCTCGACGCTGTACGCCGATTACAATGATTTTAACGAGCGTTTACAGGCACTATAACTCACAACCATATAGGCTTACCGTAGGCTTTCAGAGGGCTTTTGTCAGGCTTTCGGGAAAAATACGGTTGGCTTTCGGCTGGCTTTACTCACCTATAAATCAAACAAACGATGCTAACACCCACCTTTAACACCAGCCCAAAACGCTTTATGATTCGGGCGCTTCACGACCCTAGTGATTGCGGTATCATCAAAGCCAAGTCGGTCGAAGATGCCATCAATAAAACCCTCAAGGCCATGTGCCAGATCGCCCGGCGAGAAAATAAAATCCTGGTGCCTTTTGAGGTCATTGAGCTAGGTAGCGAATAAATCAGACTAACTGGTAGTAAGCAGACTTAAGCTTCCTATTATGTAAACAACAAGCCCGGCCAATGTTGGCCGGGCTTGTTGTCATTTAACAGTCTGCTAATATGTTCGGTGATAGCTAATGAGACCATGTTAAGTACTCTATCTGGTCAGTGTAAATCCGTACTTTGGGGAATGATTATAACTTCCCAATTGATAGATCACTATTTTATTGCATTCGTTACTAGCTACATAACAAGGCCAAATCACCCCCGCTCTTGTGGTTGAAAGCATTAAATCAACTCTAAATACTTTGCCAGTGTATCCCCCAAAGCCTGAAGAGTTGGTTTCATCTGTACTGTAAATTTTGTCAACAATCTTGCCTAACTCGATCCTATTTTCAAATAGTGAATCAGGGTCAATGATATGGTTTTGGGCAGTAAATGTAACTGTTCCTGTTCTTGTAGTCCCCGGAGGAGAGCGGTTTGATTCAAAGCGCCAGGTACCAATGATATTTTGCTCAATCGGTGGAGCTTGACAAGTGGTTTGGGTACTAGGTGGATCGTTTGGGGGCGGTAAGGGCGTAATTCGAATTCGACAAGCTTGAGTAACTGTTAGAAGAGCAAATAAAACCGCTAGTTGGTTTAAAGTGGTTTTCATACGAAGAGCTATTTGTTTGCATAACGAGAAAGCTCTTTTATTCTTTTATAAAATAGAGTAGTTATTACAAAGCGAATCCATCTACTTTTACAACCACCACGACACTTATACAAAAGAACGTATGCCAATAAACGACAGCAGGTATTGTATCAACGCAGCTAAGGGTATCCCTGCTTTTGTCGTATTGCTGATTTGTTGGTTTAGCACATTATTCTCCTGTAAGGACTCAGCTTACTCGCATATTGACTATTTCAAGGATGGATCTATTAAGACTACATGTAAAACGATCGAGGATAGTATCGTTCTGATAACTGACTATTACCAAAATCATACGATTAAAAATGTTAGAACGGCTGTCAATGGCCAACTCAAAGGTATTTCTCAATCTTTTAATGAGCAGGGGGTAATGATAGCCAAAACAACCTGGCTGCATGATAAACAGCATGGGCAAAGTCTGTATTATTATCCAAATGGAAGATTGAAGCAGAGGGTAAATTTTATGTACGGTTTACGATGTGGCGAGTATAAAGAGTACTATAACTCAACCGGTAATCAAGTTCGCTTTTTGGTTAATTACTTGGTAATAGGAAAGAAGGAGTACCCTAATGAGTATTTTGAGTATGATCGAGCTGGTAAATTAATAAATCAATCACCCCTTGTAAAGGCTGCTTATAAGACCAATTATAGTGATTGCACAGCTCACCTCACTTTGCAGTTAATCACTCCAGACTTTCCGGAAATGACGGTCTTAATTGGAAACTATGATGCCTTCTTTAACCTAAATGATTCTACAAGCTTGCATACATATAGCACTACACGTCTTCTGAACAATGTAGCTATTAAATTGCCTGTAGTCAATGACACAATAATAAGAGGTGTGATAGTAAACTATAAGCAGTTAAAGAGTGATAGAAAGCCTCTAACTAAAATGATGGGCAAAGATCTATATTGGAGTTTGGCGATTAAAGGTTGCCAAAGGTTAAACTCGCATTTAACGAGTATCGACTAGACTTGTATTTTACTAATTAATTAAGCATATACGTACAAAATAATCTTACGTCTTTTTTATCATAACATAATGGTAGTTATATGGGGATTCTGAAAAAAAAATATAACCTACTGCCACACAGCTGATTGATACTATTACCAGACTCGTTCTATAACTAACTTTATATAATATGAATGAAGTAAGTTGTAACATATATCTTTGTAGAGTTAAAGATTAGAAAAAGTCAAAAATTCTTAAAAAAAATGGAAAAGGATTTTATAATCATCAAAGTAAGTTGGCGTACTAGGAGAATCAGGAATTACGATGCAACTGAAGAGAACGCAAAGACCCTAGTTTATTTTAAAGCATTAATTAATTTTTTACAGAACAATGAACTAACTACTCGTGTAATATTACCCGATAATGGCATAGTAACAGATGAAACGTGCATTCGTAAATCGGACTTGACAGAATTTGGCTATCAATTATTTGCAAAGAAGCATTTTGACAAATGGGTAGATGCTATTTTTGATAGAGGTAAAGACCCTACTGACGTAAAGGCACTTAAAAAGGCTTTACAAAAAATAGTAAGCAGCCAATAATGTAAAAGAATTGTCTTTTCATACATTGCTTCTTTGCTACATAACTCACTTCATGTAAAGAAATTAACTCAATAAATGCAAAAAGAATAAATTTAGCGTAAATTATAATAATACAATTTTCAATATCTACTTTCACAACATTTGCATACTTGCCTACGGCCATTTTATAGGGTACGATAATTCTTTATAGGTAATACGATTTTCATAATTTAGAAGAAATATATGCAACGAATCATAAGCCTGTTTATAATTCAGCGCTCTTTGAAAATTGTCATTGATTTGATCACTAAAGGCTAACAAACTATCCTTTGGCCATTTCTTAAACTCACCCGCTAAACTTAAAGGCTCAAGAATTATTTCAGCAGATGCATTTTTTTCAGGAAGGCGTTTTATATCAAAATGATGACTAAAATAGAAATCAATTTGAGGGTGCAATCGCTCAAACTCATTGATAAAAGTTTGCTCCTTAGCAGTTAGGTTGGGGCTATGTATCGTCCCCATACCGATTCCCCAAAGAATATAGTAAGATGCGTAAGAAATAACGCAGAAGGCGATTGAGATAGCTATAAACCATTTCCAGTTTTTTTTCACGGTATATGGAAGCGTGTAAAACCAATTCTAATTTCCTGTTATATAAGTGCTTAAACAAGGCTGCGTAAGTATAAACGTTTCTTCTCGAAAGACATAGTCTTATCTCACGGTTCCCTCAGGTGGTCGGTTTACGCTATCGAGCGTCATCTAACTTAGATCTGACCACCAGAATAGTTAGTTCGTATCCATGTAATGCTTTATCATTACAGTCACTTTACATATAGCAGATTATACAACAGAAATGGGTGCACGGATAAGTACAGTATATTTTGATTTTAACCCTACCCAAACAGAGGTTCTATCTACTTTGAGTAAGATAGCAGGGAAAGAATTAACAGTTGAGTACTTAGGGGAAAACGGCCTATCTATTAGTATAGAAAATCAAAAAGTAGACATTGTAGTTGAGTGGATCAATAAGCGCCGGGGTTATGATGAAAGCATTAAAGATATACTTGGTGATACATACGAGTATCCTTTTCCGGATAAAAATCAGTGCATTCGTGTATTCAGGGAACTGGATAATACCGACTATTTAGAAGTGACTCTACTCTACTTACTTAAACAGTCTGGCGGCATATCCGAGAACGCTTTTGACCTACCCCTCTGGGCAGGAAAAAGCTGGATAGACAGACCTAGAAAATGGTGGCAGCTAACATAAACGCACTTATATAACAAAAGGATGACAAGGCTAATATCATTAAACTCCATAAACCTTAGCTACCTGTGTATAATAGTCTCTATTATCTTATCATTTATCTCAATCTTAGGATTTTATTTAAATAGCCTTCTCTTCATCAGTATTCCCTTAGTGGGTTGTGCGTATTTAATTTATATAGCTTTACTATACGAGATTAGAATAAATGAGCAAGACATTATGATAACCCATCTTTATTATGGAACCAAACGGTACAAAAAAGATGAGTTTGTCAGCATTAGCCAACCAGCCATTGGACCAATGCGAATAAATCTACAAGATGGTCGTAGCTATTCATTCATGCCTAATCTAACTCGCAGTTTTTTAAAGTATACTACGCACGATAATTACGTGAAGTATTGGACTAAGGAGCTAAGCTCATAAATGTGTTATTCCAATATTGTCTAATAAGGAGCCTTCCAACTTTTCTTTGAATTTTTTCTTTACATAAAATTAGTTATAAACTCGCCTAAAATAAGTGCAATAAGCGGAAGAACAATTAGTTAGTATTTAACCAAGATTCTACAAAAGCTTTTTATGTACTACTTCGACAAAATATTTCCTTACATTTTTTTCAAAAAATGCTCCGAACCCACTCATACTTTCAGTCTTCCAATCCTCAATAATTGCTCTCTCTTTTTTCTTTACATGACTGTTGATTAACTGCACGACCACAACTCTATTACCCTGTTCATCCAAGTAGCCGAAATACTGTCTATAGCAGTTCTCAAGCTTGATATGCTGATTCGTATAACCTGCGTTAATAATGTCTTCAGCAACAGTAATTTCGACTAAAGAAGGAGTAAATCGGCTAACTGAGCCCAAGGGAATGGGAGCATTGTCAGTTGAGGCATCAAAAATCACTCCTTCTTGAAGATACTTGGTTGGTATTTTGATTACCTGAACTGGCTGGGCTAATGTAAGAAATGGCATAACGCCAATGAAAGCACAGAATACTATAAGTGACAGATGCTCCATTAGAAAAGTCTAAAATTTGATACTCGATTTACTTCTGTAAAAATTGACCAATTTTTAGTCAAGTTGAATAACTCATTTTATGTAAAGGGAATAAACTAATTTGAAGTGTTTACTAGACTTTATGAATAGCTTGGGTAAGTTTAATTTTTTTAGGGAAAATAAAATGCCCTCATTCTATTAGAAGATGCAGAGTTTGGGGACTTTTGGATAGAGTGTCTATTTGTTCCGCGTCTGTTTCCTTTACAAAAATTTTAGAGTTTTTGACCCCTACGCTACGTAGATCATTACAATATAGTACAACTTTCTTGCTCTCGCACCTTACCCATAATTCCAAGATCGCATCCATTCCTGTCATTTTACCACTCACAAAACACTCTGATTCAGGTAGCCCACCTTGTTTGCGAATTCCATAAGTGAAAGCAAACCCACGATAAAACACTCTGGTGTATTCGATTTTAGTAAAGAAAGTGCTTGAACAATTAGGCATCTGATAGACAGTATATTCGTAATTTGTCCAAGTAAAAGCGTAAACTAACCCTATCAATGAGAACAAAAAAAACGTAGCTGGAAAATATCCGATTCGCGTTAATATAATCTTAATTTTAGAGGCCATTAATCATGTGTTTCTTTTCGAAAAATAGACGATTTTCTGTTGTATAAGTGGCATTATGTAAAGCTGAGATTATTTAAGACACAACCATAGTGCAGACAATATCATATCTGTTGCTTTCAGCCATTTGAAAGACAGCTAACATTTCATCAATCAATGCAGTACTAAAATCCCGGCTGTCCTGATTATAGAAATTGGCTAGTTTCCCCTCATATGTCCTTAAGGATGATTTTACCTTTGTGTAGAAGTTTATCCAAGCTGGTATATCGATACTCTCATATGCTTGAAAGAATTTGGGTGTATCCTCTGGGGTATAACCTCTCTCTCGCATATGGTCATGATTAGCTACTGGAGTGTATTTTTCAATGCCTTCGACAATAAGTCCTAGTTTTTCTAGCTCATCCTTATTGCCAAAAGTATAGGCTAGTTCATTAAAGTGGCCTCTAAAGGTCAGTTCACCAGCATTTGTAGAGCCTTGACGAAAATAAGCTTTTATTCTATACTCCATTATTCAGTGTTTTCCTGTTGTATAATCTGTTATATCTTAAGCTAAAGCCCTGATTGGATAAAATATAACCCAAGTGACAGTTTTACGCAAGGCCGCCTGGTGGTCAGCCGTTGCCTTACGAAACGGTAAAACGACCCTACTTCCTATTCTTTTCTCAAATAGGCTCTCCAGAATCAGGTAGCCTTGGGTAGTTGCCAGGTCGTGACCGTATTGACGGCAAACCCGGCTCTGGCCAGTAGCTCTTCCTTCTTTTCGGTTGAAATAAACTTCCCCTTATTGACTTTGAAGCGGTTGTTGCGCTTGTCCTGATGGCTCAGGCCCGTCCGTGACCAGTAGTATTCGCTGTTGACCAGCGTCTCGAAAGCTTCGTCCGTGGTTAATGGCATCGTTTTTCAGGCGTTATTTTCTGTAAATCTACAAAAAACAGGCCTCCCGCGTCTTAGCGGGTGTCGCGGCTAGCCAGTGGCGGTCCGTTCACCTTCGCGCCTATGATCAAGGTGCAGGAGATGGTTCGTCAGATGCGGCTAACCGATGCCAGGGGGAAACCCAGGGCATTTTCTCTGCTGGTCTGTACGGCAAACCGGCAAAAAAAGACGGGCGGGCGAATACTGGATCTGCCCAAGGTCAGACTGCTCACCAAAAAGCGTCAATCCGAACGCTATCTGCAAGTACAGCCACTGGGCACGAAAGATGTCGTCAAGCTGCACCTCGATCTGATACTGTATTTCAACAATCAGGAGGTAGTCTGATGGCTAAGAACAGCAAAACTGTCGAATATTTTGAGGGAGCCTACCACGACGTAGCCATCCTGTCCAGTGCTGGCGTCGAAGTAGCGCTGGAACATGACCGTCCCGCCAATAAAAAATCGGCCTTTGAACCCTCCTCTCAGCCCAAAGGCAAGCCCTCAGCCGCGGTTCCGGATGAATCCCAGTTCCCGTCTATTGGTGGTGATATTCTGTCCTGGGGAGATGGCAATGATTTCCCTCAGCGCATGGTCGACCTCTACAATCAGGATCCGATCATCCCGGCCACGCTGGGTAAACTATCGGCCATGATTCAGGGTCAGGGCCTGATTGCTGTGCTGGAGGATATCGGCGACGATGGCAAAGAAGTCGTGCGGCCACTGGTCGGTCCAGCCAACATTGTCGCCGAAATACAGGAGTTTATCAGCAATGAGCTGTTCCAGCTTTATCTGCGGGAAATGGCCGCCGATGCCGCCTGGTTCTTCAATGGCTGGCCTGAAATGCTGGTCAGCAAGGATCGCACGAAAATTGTGCAATTGCACCCCTTGAGTGCGGAGGAGGTTCGCTGGTGTCGGATGCGGCCCGATGGCAGTTTGCCCCACGTTTATCTGAACGCCAACTATCCCCGCAATAACAGCGAGAGCGCCAGTACGGTCAAAATCAATGCCATCGACCCCTACCGCTGGGACGCAGTCGACTGGCTCCGGGAAAGCAGTTTTTACAACTGCGTCTATCCGATATCGATCCCCACACCCGGCAAACGGTTTTACTCGCTTCCCCACCACTACAGCCTGGTCGAATCAGGCTGGCTCGATGTGCATTTAGCCATCCCCGCCTTCAAGAAATTTCTGATGAAAAATCAGATGACCATCAAGTATCACTGGAAGGTCGATAAGGATTACTGGGGGTCGATGTATGGGGAAAAATACACCAAAGGTTCTCCAGACCAGAAGCGGGCCATCAAACAGAAGTGGCTGAATCAGATGAACAAGCAGCTCACTGATGTCAGTAAAGCGGGTAACTCGATCATTACCGACGTCACCTGGGATCCGGTCAATAAGCTCTTTAAAGATCACATCACGGTGACAGCCATCACCGATACGATGAAAGACGGCAAGTTCCTCGATGACAACATGGAGGCTGCCGCCAACATTTACTACGCCCTCAACTGGGATCCCACGATTTCAGGCTATCAGGGTGGTGGCAAAGGCGGCTCCCGCTCCGGTGGATCCGACAAACGCGAAGCCTACCTCATCGCCCTGCAGATGATCAAGCCCTTCCGGGATATGGTCCTGCAGCCAGTTCTGTTCACAGCCAAATACAACGGCTGGAAAGCGGCCATTCCCAAACTGGGCTTTCGCTGGCGTGATACGATTCTGACCACCCTGGATACCGGAGCCGGTACCGCTAAAAAGGTAAGCTAATGACGACACTCTTCACCGGAGATACAGGGCTGTTTCGCCAGTTCGTTTCGGTCAACCGCAACTTTACCATGGCCGACGTACTGCCCTCGCTCCAGGCGACGGCTGAAACGTTGTTGCCCCGCTTTTTAGGCGACGAGCTGGCCGATCAGATTACCAGTCGGGCGGATAATCCGTTACCCGAAAACCCCACGGCCGATGATCTGATCCTGAATAAAGCCTTATTCTGGACGCGATCGATCGTTGCCAAGCTGGGATTTGCCACGAATCTCATTTTCAGTGAGCTACAAATTGATAACGATGGCATCACCGTATCGGCCAATGAAGGTCGGCGGGCTGCTTTCGATTACCAGACCAAAGAGCTCAAGCGAACCCTGCAGGAGCAGGGCTGGCAGGCACTGGATGAGTTGCTGAAGCTGATCAGCAAAAACCCGGCTCTGTTTCCCGGCTGGGAGGATTCCCCCTACTACACCCAATACCAAAACGCTCTGTTTGGCAATCCGGTCGAGTTCAGCAAATACTACCCGATTCAGGACCGCTGGCTGACCTACTGGGCGCTGATCCCCTTCATGGCCGATGTGGCCGATCGCATGGGTGAACCGGCACTGGCTCGAATCGAGGCACTGCCCAATACCGTCAATGAAACGGTTCGCGGCAAGCTGAAGCGCAGTTTGCTACGGGCACTGGCCTACGAGGTGATGATTCAGGCCGTGCCCGGTCTGAGCATCGAAGTGGTGGGTGCCAACGTGCAACTGAATTATGCCAGCCAGTACGGGGGTAAGGAAAGCTACTACACGCCACCTGGCCGTGAGCTGCTCGACTGGGTGCTGGGCAATCTGAAAGGACAGGTCGCTGTGTTCTGGGAAAATTTCGAGAATGCCATCGCTGTACTGGAGCCGTCGACGGATCCTGATTTGTCCGACGACGCCCTGGGCCTGATCGATAGCGAAGGCCCTTTTGTCATGATTTAATCACTGATCATCTGCTTCCCATGGCAACTCAATCCAACAAACCGCAAATACCCGCCTGGCTCGAGTTCGTCGTCGACAAACTGGTGCTGATTCTGCTCATTTTATTGGAAAACTGGCTGATCATCTTCGTCTTCCTGATGGCGTTTGGTGTCATCTCCAGCTGTAAATCCAAACCGCAAGCTCCTGCTCAATCGATCCCCACAATGCCCCCGATTGATTCGGTGCGCCTAAAACTTGAACAGGAGGCCCAGTGGTCATCGGGTAATGGCATGGCCACCAGCAAGCAACAGTCTCAATCCGCAATCATTGACTATGAAAAAGCTAAACAATACTTTGATACGAGCCGGGTTACTCTTCCTTAGCCTGGTGATCGGCCTGCTACTCAGCAAATGTTCCTATGGCCAGACCCAGTCCGCGCCATCGGTGCAGGCCATGGTACGGAATCAGCCGTTTCCGTACCATTCCGGAGTAGCCATGGACACGGTGCTCTATGTCCGGGTGAAGACCAGGCTGATCGCTGCCGATTCGCTGCGAGCAGCTGCCGAGAAGGCGATTAAAACACTCCAGTCTGAACTTTTGGCTACGCGCAAAGCCATCGATGATCAGTTTCGACTCGGTCAATATGACAAAGCCAAAGCACAAACCTTGCTGGCTCAGCTCAATATCCTGCAGGGGCAACTCGTCCAGGCACAGGATTGGCTGCGTCAGGCACAGCTGGCCCGAGATGCCGTCGTGAAGGAGCTGCCCCGAAAGGTTCGTAAGCTACTGGAGCAGGCCACACCCGATCAGATTGCTGCGGCAACCGTGGACTACATTCATGTGCTGCAAAAGCGGAAATGGAAATGGGCGGGCTGGAGTGTGGGTGGTGGGTTTGTACTCGGACTCTTAACCGGTTTCTTTTAACATGGGTAAGTCACTCACGGGAGCTGGCCTGCAGCTGGCAGCCCACTCGCTGCGGACGGGTATTGCGGAAGTACGCACACTGGCTGCAGTCGAATCGAACGGGCAAGGCTTTCTGGACGATGGCCGAGTGACGATCCGCTTTGAGCCGCACATTTTTCACCTGCGTACCGCTGGGCGTTACGACGTCACGTATCCGCATCTGAGTTACAAAGAGTGGAATCCAAAGATTCCCAAGAATACGGAGCACTCCTATCAACTCTTTAACCAGGCCTGTACGCTCAACGCGACGGCAGCGGTGCTGAGCAGCTCATGGGGCATGTTTCAGGTGATGGGCTTCAATTTCGCCAGTTGCGGGTGTAATAACCTCAAGCAGTTTGTCACCCTGATGGAGAAATCCGAAGATTCACAACTGGAGCGGACAGTCATTTACCTGTTGACAACCGGCCTCGATGATGAACTGCGCGAACACCGCTGGGAGGATCTAGCCCGCTTGTATAACGGCAAACAGTATAAGCGAAACCAATACGATACGAAACTGGCAGCTGCTTACGAGCGGTTTGCTGCAATGCCTACAATCACCCTTTTAAACCCCTAAACCCTATGGAATGGACAGCGTTGTTCACTGACGTATTGAAATTATCGCCTTTCGTTGCGGCCCTACTGTATTTTCTAATGACGGTCTGGAACACCATGCGAGCGACCCAGGATGCCTTGTTTACCTCCATGAAAGAAAATCAGGCGCAAGGATTGCAGATGCAGGAAAAGCACATCATGGCTCAGAATAATTCAGCGGATGCCAACCGGCAGCTGGCCAGCGCGATCGGCGATCTGAAAGATCATCTGAGCGACAAACTGGACGAGGTAAAAAGCACCCTGCCCCGTAATGGTAGCCCTGTCCGTCGGACACCGGCTTCGGTAGAAATCCCTAAAGCTGCGGCCTAATGAACACGTTTGAACTCTATATCTCAACTCAGCGTGGGGCTGGTTTCCGGCTCCCGTTTACCGGCCCCTCCAGTTGGGATGAAGTGAGCGTAAAACAGGCGGTGGCCATCATGCGCTGGCGGGCGGTGGCCAATAGTCAACCGGCTACCCAGTTTGCCGTTTTGCAAATGCTGTATCAAATGAAACCCAAACAGCAACGCTGGCTCTTCGATGAGCGGTTTCTGCGCCAGCAGGGTCTGGATGATGATGATCGGGCGACCTTTTTAGAGTACGGCCAGTCGGTGATCGATCTGATTCGCTGGGCTGGAGAGACCGAACCGGGGGCGGATTTCCTTGTTAAGAAATTCAGGCGCTTCGATTTTCGGTATGGTACACCGGGTGTGCTACTCCGCCGGTTATGGTATCGGAAACAGTATTTCGCTCCGGCTGAAGCCCTGGGGGATTGCACGTTTGAGGAGTTTATCTGCGCCGAAAAAGCCTACAGAACCGATAAACTGGCCGAATTAGCGACTGTTCTTTACCGACCTCAGCGCCAGGGTGAGCGGGAAGCCTTTTCCAGCAAAACCCTCGCCGAGCGAACCGCCTTGTTTGCGGATCTGGATCCGGCGCTGTTGCAGCTCATCGCCAGCCAGTTTGATGCCAGCCTGCAGTATTTACAGAGCTGTTTTCGGTACGTTTTCCCCAAAAAACAGGTAATCGAGGGCGCCGAAGTCCCCAAAACGAACAAACCCGCTGGCAACTGGCTCGATGTGGCCATCAACATGGCTAAGCTCGATGCCACCAAAGTGGGCTTAATCGAGCAGCTCAATCTGTACCTGGCCCTGAAAGTGCTCAATGAACAGATGCGTCAGGCAGATGAGTTGGAAAAACAGCTGGAGAAAGCCAAAAACAAAAGCCGCTAAGCCATGGACGAACAGGAATACATCGACTATTTTGAAAATCTGGCTCGCCGTCACAAGCAGATTAATCATTCGGAGGCCGAGCCTGCCTTCTATGCGGTTCGCGACGACAACATGACGGAACTGGACAATGTCGTTCGCAAAAAACTGAAATTTCCGGCCCTGCTGCTCGATGAGTACCTCGACGATCAGGATTACAAGCAGGATAATTTTCGCATGCAGCTCAATGGTGGCTTTTCCATTTTGTGCAAACTAGAAAAGGGCAATGACGTTAGCATTCGGGAAGCTCGTCATCAGGCTCGTCAGATTGCCCGCAGCATTCTGAATCGGATCCGCAAGGATAGTTTGCCGGGTGGCTTTCTAGCCAGTAAAAAACTGGTTAGCTCCCAGCAGTATCCGGGTGAAAAAGCACCCGTCGTCGCTGATACGGCAACAGGATGGGCGTATCCATTTGAGTGGCAGTTTCCCATTTCAGTAGCGGTCAACACCGATGACTGGAACGATTTATAGTCCGCGTCATTCGTGCGCGTCTTAGCGGGTGTCGCGGCTGGCTCCCTGCTGATCGGAGTATTTCGCGGGCATGGCCGTCACCCTCCTCAGCACTCCCGACCTCTTCGCCCTCACCCGTGGAGGGCGCATGGTCTACCAGTTCCAGGGAACGGGTCAGCAGGCTACGCTCGGAACACCGGCCCAGAGCTTTATCAATTTTTCCGGACCAGTACCGGCGGGCACCGTCATTCGGCTGAAATGGAATGGCACCGAGCATCCCATTGTTGCCCGCACCAATCCCACGGAAGCCAATGAATTTCCGGCTGGGGATGGTTCTTCGGCTTATGTAGACTCCCTGCTGGAGTTCTTTCAGAGCTATTTCCCCTTTTACGAGGATTTTATCGCCGAGCGGCTTGATTTTATCAACCTGCATCAGATCCTGCTGGCAGCCAAGCAGCCCGGCCCCCAGTTCAATATCTCGGCACCAGCCGTCAGTAATGCCATTGAAGTGGTGGTCGGTACGCCGGGAGCTGACCCGATTGTTCGCGAGCAGTATGGCGTCTATGCCGAGATCTGGGTCAAGCGACCGGGCGAAAGTAGTTACACCCGAATATTTGCGCCGACGATCGCCTGTGATGCCGAGGGCATTGCGACCATGGACGTGGGCAAAATACTGCATGGTCAGTTAGGCCCTGACTGGCCTACCTGGAGCTATAACCAACCCACCGGCTCCACCCGTTCGCAGCTCAGCTACTACGTCACCTATGCCGAATCGTTTGGGCAACCCCAGCAGGTCGGTAAGATCCAGAAAGACGATGTGCGCCAGGCTTATTTTGGCGGGGTTGATTATCAACACCAAGCTGGACAGGGTTTTGAGCTGGCCAGTTATGTGGTGCGTCAGCCGGATGCCGGTTCCGATCGGGCCTTGCGGCTGGGTTCCTTTACCCGGTATGTCCGATCGAATGAACCGCAATTCCTGACGTTTCTCAATACGCGTGCTGATCGGGCCGATGTGCACCTGCTGGTGGAGCTCACCTTTGCTGACAACAGTAAATTCTACTACAACACCCGCTACGCCCCCCAAACCTGGCCCAAAGGATCAAAAATTACGTATGCCGTTGGGCCTGCTCAACTTAACATCGCTGATCAGCTGAACGATGGCGATACCGTGGTCGAGTACTCCGTCTGGCTGGCCAATACCGACTCAACGGCGTACTATTCGCAGAAGTACCGGTTCATTCTGGTATCCAGTTATGAGCCGTTCACGCGCTACTTTGCCTATCTCAATAGCCTGGGGGCCGTCGATACGGTTACGACGTTCGGCAAAGGCTCTTATGAGCTAACCCGTTTTTACGAGCAGGCCAATCAGTATTTACCGGCTCATTATAATGCGGAACTGGGCCAGTTTGTCCAGTACGATGTCTCCCTGCAGCAGCAGATCGAGGTGGCCACCGGCTACCGCACATTCACCGAATTGATGGGCTGGAACGATGTGTACCGATCAGCCTACCTGTTTCACATGCAGGCGACCAAAGCGCTGCCCATCGCCATTGTTTCCAAAAGCATTAAGCAGGGGAAGGATCAGGATAACCTCTACGCGCACACGTTTCAGTTTGTCTACCGCTGGCAGGAATCGTTTTTCTCTGAAGAGCAGGATCCTGAGCTGATCGGTGAACCGGCTCCCCCTTTAAATACGCCAACCGGGCCAGTGACCATCGAGCAACCGACGGTGATCGATTCGGTCGACCATACGGTGCCGGATGTGGTGCGTGGGATAACTGATCAGAAAGTGGGCAACTGGAATCAGGCGTATGCGTGGGGGAATCATGCCCTTCAAGGCTACCTGAAGCAGGATACAGCCTCCCAGCTTTTCTACAGAAAAGATTCCAAAATCGACTACCAGGCTGATCTGATCAACAAGCCTTTCAGCCGTGATTCGGCGGGTCTGACGGACGTGCTGACCATAGACGAAACGGGCGATCTGGCTCTACTGAACGCGTTTACACAAATCAAAAAACTTGTCGGCTTTCGCCCAGTTGCCCGCAGCTGGACTGGCGATGACGAACCCCAATAAGCTATGCCAGGCATTCGCATTGATACCCCGATCGGGGACGGCTGGGACTACTCGCTGGATTCGCAAACCTGGCAGAGCTCACCCAAATTTTCAACCAAGCCCGATGGCTCTGCTTTCGTGGTCGGAACGCTGTACACAGTCCATTGCCGACATCAGGAGCAGAACATCATCAAGGATGTGACCATCATCTTCGGAGAGGACTCCTCCGAGGCCATCTTTGATACGATCGCTAAGCGGGGCACACCCGCTAAACGCGGCTGGACCGATCAGATCCTGCGTTTGATGGGCGGCATTATTTCGGATTTGCCGACAACGACTGATGCGGATTATGCAACGGTGGTGATTGACGATCTGGGTAAAATGTGGCGCAGAGGAGGCAAAATCCTCGACTACATCCGGGTGACTGGCCCCAATGCGTTTCCCAAAAATCAGACGGGTCAGTTTGTGGCCACGGCCTACTATACCGATGGCACCAGCAAACCCGCTATTGGCGCAGTCTTCACCGTACAGGGGGTTGATGCGACCATCAACTTTGCCAGTGGTTTGATGACGCCCGGCCCCAACGCCGAGGTCGGTGGAGCTTATACCGTTACCGCCACGTTTAACGGCAAAACGCACTCAAAAGGCACCACGCTGACCGATCCAATTATCGCCTTTACGGTGGCGGGTGCACCGAAATACTTCGAGCCAGTCGGTCTTTTAGGCCCCAATTATGACGGCTCGTTGGATGTGGTCAACTGCTTTCAGATCACGGGCTGGGTGGCCGATCTCAACCACCCCAACATTCCCGCGCAGGCAAGAATCTACATTAATGGCATTCTGGCCACGACAATCACGGCCACTCAATCGCGTTCCGATGTCAGCCAGGCTAACAACCTAACCAATACGACGGGCCATATTTATGGGTTCTCGTATAATGTGCCGAGTTCGTTCCGGAATGGCACCGCCATTACCGTCGAGCTGAAGCCGGTATCCGGGAACAACGCCTTCCGATTCTCGCCAAAAACCTCCGCTGAGGCTTGTCTGGATCTATCGAACCTGCTCAATGTGGCTCAAAGCAAAACCGTCACGGCTGAGTTTGTGGGCTGGAGTGATGACTGGCTACCAGCCCACCTGACCGATGACAATAACGCAACCGGCTGGACTTCGTCCTGTATCGCTGAAACGACACCGTCTACCATTCAGATTGATCTCAATGGGACAGCGGCTCCCCAGACGATCTCAATTATGCCGCATCCAGCCGGGGATGGCGCTACCTGGCTACCCTTCGATTATGTGATTTGGGGATCGCTCGACGGAACCAGCTGGTTTGTGATGTGTACGGTCTTGAATCAGTCCCGAACATCGGCAGAAATCGTACTGCCGGTGGAAAAGGATCTGTCGAACAATTACCGAACCGTTCGCTACGTCAAACTAGTCACCAGTCGGAATGCTCTGGAGGCAGGCGGCTCCGGATGCGGCTACGTTCGCTTTGGTGAAATTCGTGTGCTGGCTCCCACCTTCACACCGTTGGATGGCCCGGCACAAAACCGTCAGCCCCAAAAGCTGGTGTTGTTTGGTGATTCGGGGATGAACGAGGGGACCAACAAAGACTACCAGGTCTTTTTGTTCTACACGAACGGGGATTCCGAAGATGTCACGACGCTGGCCACGCTCTCGATCACCGGCACGGATGTGGGTTTTGCCTTGGTCGGTAATCAGGCCCGGTTGACGGCGGCTACCAACAGCACCGCAGGCGATACCCGGACGGTGACGCCGAAGGCCAGTTATCTGGGTCTGTCAGCGACCAAGGACGTCAACGTCTATGATGCCTCGATTACGGTCTATATCGTGAGCTACCGCATTGATCGGATCGAAGATTCAACCACTATCACCGAGGGCGGAGCCGCTGGTACCTTCAAGATCACCGCTGAAATGTCGGATGGATCTACCCAGCAATACACCCAGGCGGGCGCTTACGGCATCATTGCTCCCTATCCCGATGGCATGACGGCCACTACGGGTGCCAATGCGATCGGCACGGTGACCCTGCCAGCCGGTTCGATCACCGCGAATCTCAACAGTGTGCTGCGCTTCACCTTCCCGGCCGGCGGTGGGTTTATCGAAAAAACGATTGCCCTGGTCAATGTAGCCGACACCGGTCCAAGCTTCACGGGCTACGACATAACAGGTGATCTGACCCTGAATGAAAGTGCCACGGCGACTGTCACCGGCAACTACCAGGTTATTGAACGCTACGACGATAACAGCACCAGACTTTACACAGGCGGAGGTGCTTACTCGGTGGATCCGGCCTATCCGAATGGACTAAGCTATGCGACTGGCTCCGCGGGTACCGGAACCGTGACGCTGCCGGCTAACAGCATCACGGGGGATGTGAATATTACCCTGCGATTCACCTTCCCCGGTAATAGCACCATTACCAAGACCGTGCAGCTGGTTAATGTGGCCTCACCGGCCCAGCCCAGTAAAATCATGGCGGTCGATTTCCGCTACTTCCACGATGTATCGGCCACCTTCCACTGGTATGTCAAAACCGATATAGCCGCTGGAGTCCAGTATACGGTCGAGTGGCCAGCTCAGGGCTCCTATGCGGCTCAGATTAAAGCCAACGGGGGCTGGCTCAATGGCGCTGACTTTGACAACGATCCGGCAGGCTATCAGAAAGTGTGTGCCCTGATCCGGGACACCCCCGCTCAGTTCAAGCTCTACCTGCGCACAGTGGATAATCCATCGGTGGAACTCCAGCTCACCATCAACCGGCCAAGCAGTAGCCAGGCCCGCCAAACCATCTATACCGCACCCTGACTATGGCAGTAACTGACTTCGACTATGTGCCGATCACGGTGAACGGCATGAGCAAATTTCTCCAGGTAGCCTTTGGCGCTGGCTGCGCGGTAGTATCGGGCAACCTGCCACCGGGCTTTGTGCTGGTGGACGTGGTGCCTGATGCGCCCGCTGGCTTTCAGTTAAAAACCCGCGATTGTGGCGATCCCAATGAAACGGAGGCCATCTACGATCCGGCGCACCCACATGGCAACGGAACCAATAATCCATTACCGACCGATGGTTCGGCCTGGCCGAATGGCGACCCCAATGATCACGACGATCTGAACACGAAAGTCACGTTCTCCAACCCGGTTATCCTGATCGATCAAATACAACCCTAACATGAAAAAGCTGCTTTTACTCTGGTTGCTGATCAGCAGTAGCCTTCAGGCTCAGACCTACCGACCGACCCTGCGCGAAAACGGCAACGACTATACCTACGCTCCTCAGGAAGCGAAGGCAGTCGTCAACTGGAAGCGGTTCCCCAGATTCTCCATTAATAAGGATTGGATCTACTGGGGCCCACGTTTTGTCAAGCGGAGCGGAGACATCGGCCAGTGGGACGATGATTTTCTGACGCATGGTTTTCGGCAGTTAGTGCCCAACCTGAACTATTCCGGAACCGGCAATGATGCCGTCAATAATCAGGACATTCTCAACAATGCAGGCAGTGCTTACATGGGCTATGTGCTCATGCCAGGCACGGCTAGCCAGATGCCGGATTATTTAAAAAATCCGTATAACGCTTTACCCGCCGGTGATTTAAAGGACAAAATCGGCCAGTATATCAACTCGTTGATACCCGTCACCGACCCCACCGCCGCCAAACTAATGGGCCACTGGATGGGTGATTTGATTAAGAATTCCATCTGTGGGGGTAAAATCCCAAAATGGGTGACGATCGATGAGGAAAGCGCCCACTACTGGGATGCCGGTGGCGAAGGCTCACTTCGCCTATTTGTGGGCTATCTCTACCAGGGGATTCTGGAGGTCTGCACGACCAGCAAAGTGTTTAGTTACGGCCCCAAGCCGATCCATGCACCAGGCTACAATGGCTATGCCGACATGGGGCGAAGCATTGGTGGGTATTTATTCACCGAGCACCCCATTTATGGACCAAATTTCTGGTGGAGCACAGGCAACACTAGCGCCCCCTTAGATGTCAATAACCCGCTGGCTGTGGCTTTACGAGCCAACGGCGGTGGTGTGGCGGCTGGTGATCATTACTGGCGCACCACCATTGGTGCGATGTCCACCATCTACAAGAAGGATCCCCAGGGTGGCTATGTAATGGTTGCCGGTCGACGCGTTCTGCGCACGGATAACTCAACCACAACCCTCTTCGGTAAAACCTTTACGGTGTATGGGTCTGATCCGAATTACTTCAATCAGAATGAATACGAGTATCATACGAACTGGATCTATGAGGAAATGGCTGGCGAAGAAGCCAACCGTTTCTGGATGAATGGCCGGACGTATGCGCTACGCAAGAATGATCGGAGTTCAGACTTTACGGGGGTAATGCTCGGTGACTGGTATAGGACCAACACCGAGGAAGCTAACGCGCCGGGCCAGGGCGATCCCCGGCCGATCGATCCGGCGGCTCAGGAGCGAGGCACCATTTTTAGGGCCTTGATGCATGATGCTGAATTCCTCTGGCATGGGGAATATCTCCAGCGAGGCCCCACCAATTTTGACTCTCAGGCCGTGCAATTGCCCGGCGTAACCGTCAATAATGGCGGCTATAAAACGAATCTAGGCCAGTTCGAATACATCGTCAAGGGCTTGCATCGGTACAGTGAATTTGAAGGCCGTCCCTGGGGCAATTGGTATTGGATCCGGCCCCACCGGGGTATCGATGTAAATGCCGATAAATGGAAGGAGCCAGCCATAAGAGGGCGGCTTTCCGAAACAGGCAATCACGTGCAGCTCTTTGCCTGCTGGCCCATGCTCGATCCCAGTGATGTGGTTCGGGTTGATGTCTGGGTTGATACGGGTACCTGGAAGTCGGGCTCGACCCATTTTAACATCACCGGCCAGAATACCTATCTCGATGCCTGGCAGATTCCCGACGTGCCGAACGGGACGACCATCCTGCCCCAGCACCTGCGCTTTCGCTTCACCACCCCACTGCTTCAAACACCCGAGACCTTCACCTGGACCGGTGATTATCGGTTCACAGCCAGCAATAGCGAGACCATCCCCGCTGCTCTAACCAATTAGTGCCTGATTGCCCCTAACCCGTACAGTACTTCTCCATGAAAAAGTTACTCTCCTTATTGGCTCTGTTGAGCCTGGCCCTGGCTGGGTTTGCTCAGGAAACTGAGTACTTCATCATCCGAAAAAAGAATTCGACGATTGACCTCTATAAGGTCTCCGCCACCCGCGACGTCTCGACCTATCCGAGTAACGATCAGGGGTATGAGTCCTTTCGTCAGGCCGTTTCCAATGGACTGGTCGTTCGCTATACTGAGGATGGTTGCCCCATCCCAATCGGCGTCCGGGCTCCTTTAACCAAACCGACCTGTGCCACTGTTATTTCTGTGGCCTACAACCAGACGTTTCAGGCCGAAGCGGCTGCCGGCTCCGGAGCGGTGTACGACAAACCCGGTGCTGAAGGTGGGCAAATTAAAGACGGTGAGCTGACCTATTCGGTGTCCAGCATTCCGGCCCCTGGGAGTTATACCATCACCTTAACCTATCAATCGAACAGCTCGCCCCCCACGGCGGTGGTCAGTGTCAATAACGGCTCACCCACCTCGATTCCTCTGAACGCCACGGGGGGCGTTTTAAGTACGGTTTCAGCGACGGTACCTGGCTTTACGGCAGGTACCAACAGTGTAAAAATTACCCCGAACGGCTACTTTGCCTCTGACAAGATCGTGGTCAGTCGGGCGGGCTCGACCACCGTTACCAATCCGGGATCAGGCACGTCCACCAACCCTGGCTCCACTACTGGTCTCTTAGCGTTTCAGCACGGCTATTTTTGGGGCAATAGCTTCAACCGGGTTGGTGTTATTCCCAATTCGCAGTGGACAGCTGAGCGGGGTATGGCCGCTTCAGATCTGGCTCACGATTACTGCCATGTGCTGGAGACAGCGCTGAAGACAGCGAACCCCAACTTTTCGGCGTATGTCACAGCGGGAGGCAGCGTTTTCGAAGGCTCGTATCTGGGCAATCAGTATCCCTACAGCAACTATATAACCGGGAATCTGAATTACAATTTTAACAACAGTCCGCCCCAGTTTGATCTGCTCGTATTAAGTATTGGCGAGAACATTAACGAAGCAACGTTTAACAAAACGGAGTTTTTCGCGGGGCTCGACCAGGTTATCTCGACCGTTCCTAAATCGACAACCTATACGGTTGTTTTACGCAGTAGCTTTTGGGGTGGTCATACCACCTCCAGTGCCGCCCTGCAGGAGTATGCGAGCCTGCACAATTACAAGTTTGTCAATTTTAGCGATCGCATTGATTACCCAGCCTATCAGGCAACGACCGACCCTTTAGGTGTTCCGTATTCCGATGCGGGGATTCGGTCGCACTGGAACGATGCGGGTCATGCCGAAATAGCAGCCCGAATTGCGGCTCAATTAACGGGAACCACCAGTACGACACAGCCTGGTGGCGGTACCGGTGGCCAGATTGCCACCAATGGCGGCTATGGCAATATTTGGGGGGCCAATACCAACTATGTCGAGCTATCGGAAACCACCCGGCCAAACCCCGCTGATCAGTTCCCGCGTTCGTTTTTAACCAACAGCATCGGTGCCCAGATTGCGGTCAATACGCAGGTGGGTTCGGTGGTTGACTTACTCTCGTTCCCTGATGCCAGCTCCGGCAAGAACCTGGTTAACTCACCGGTTTGGGGCAACGGCAAAACCGATGCGGGTCGCCAGTTAATGTGGAGCTGGTATGCCAACCCGTCTGGTGCCTATGATCCGGCTCACCCGGATCAGACCGAGGGACACTATGAGGAGAATGGTCAGTCGACGGCCCAAATGCATCCGCCTGGTTCGGGTTCAATTGGTTATAACCCGGTCATGGGTGGTGATGCGGGTCAGAATCCGACGTACGGTATTACCCACAAACATCACAACGATGGGTCTACGATTTACATTAAATCGCAGGGTCTCCAGTGGGACATGGTGGGCATTTTCGCCAAGGCTTACACCGAAAACTGGATCAGTAAAGATCCGACGAGCAATCGAGCCTTCCGGATTCATGCGCGTTTGAGCCTGTTCCGGGATGATCCGTGGGCTTCTAAATTCCCAACACCCCGCCAGCAGGAGGCTCCCTGTCTCTATCAGGTAGTCGATTACCGCGATATCTATTACTGTGCCGGCACGCCTTATACGAACGCACCGCTGACCAATTACCCGATTAATTCGGAAGGGATTCAGCAGCCCGTTTTGACATCAGAACCGTTTCTATTGGCCAAAAACCCAATGAATGGTCGGTGTCTGGTGCTGATGATGTACACCAGCCGGTGGACCGCCGGTAAGTTCAACAACGAAGGCTTTACGACATCGACGAGCGTTCAATTTCCTTCCTACTACATCTCGGCAACTCCGCAGCTTTCGCTCGATCCCAACGGGGTTTATGACTTTGACAGTGCCGTGGGTGAATTTGCTAATGAATCCGATGCGCGGGCTTGGGTGAATGCGCAGCCGCACTGGGATGGTCATCCGCAGTTTGTGTTCAATACGCCTTCACGTCGTGGTTTTCTCTATCACAATTGTCAGGATCAGCGGGAAAGTAATATCACAAACAAGCTGGTGATTACCCCGATGTTCAACAACGAGAACAACGGTAAGGATATGAACATCGGCCCGCCTGAAGTGTGGGTGGATGCGACCAACAATAAGCACATCTACATCAAGGGAGCCTTCACATCAACCACCAACACGATGTGGCTCCGCTACCGCAAAGCTGGCCCCGGTACCGGACAGGAGTTCTATAAAGAATTCACCCTGCCCAACATCACGGGTCAGGTTGGTGTGGTCGATATCGACATGTCAGGTGATCCCAACTGGTCGGGCAACGTGGCCAGCGTGGCCATTTCGCACCGCTCTCCCTATCCGGACGTGACCAACGAGAAATGGGAAATCTATTACTGGTCTTTCGGCACTCACCTGGGCAACTAAATCAACTCGCCATGTTAATTAATCCAACTCCGAATCTAGAGCCGTTCCGCACGCATGCGGACTACATCAACCTGGCTAAACTGTTTTATGCAGCGGTCGGCATTCTGCTGCCGCACGAGCCCTTCTTTCAGAAGGAAATATCGGAGCACTGCGCGGGACACCATCTGCCTCCCTATGCGTTGGAGCTGTCCTATGTGCTGAATAACCCCTCGGCCACAACCGATCAACTGCTGATCTATCAGTATCAGAGTGAGCTCCGGTTTGCCGAGGATTCAGAGCGGCCCATTCTCGACATCCTGATCGCGGTGGTCAAGGCGTTCCGGCACACGGTAACGCCAGCCCATCACATCTATTAACTGCAACCATTTCAACTACCTATAGAATGACAACAAGTGAATTAGCAGCCATGGCTGGCCAGTGGAAACTGGATGCTTTCTACAACGATGGTTCTGGCTATTTTTCCATTTACTTCTGGAATGTGGCTCACCCTTCGTGCCCCATTTCAAACTCTTGGATCTATGTCGAACAGTGGCCAGATCTTCGACATGGCACCCTGACGTTTAACAACCTCACGCAGTGTGCAGCGACTTCGACCAGCTCTATCAATGCCGCTGCTGCCATTAACTCAATCGAGTTTGAGACAATGACCAACATGAGCGGTGAGCAGGTGCAATGGTATTGCAATGATGATTCGTTGCCCTTCAGCTTTGGCCGTGGTATGGTCGATAAAAATTACAGAGTGTATTTCCAGAATGGTGGAAACACAATGGTTTGGGAACATGACTATTACGATAGTCAGGATAATTATGTGACCAAAGCAATCGTCTGGGTTCGCGCCAGTGGTGGCCCTTCAATTCCGTAATCGATTCCATGAAAAAACTGCTGTTTCTGTGGCTGGTGTCGGTATCGGCACTGGCCCAGACTCCAAACCGCCCACTGGAGCTGAACTATTCGGGCTATCTAGGCAACCCTGTTGAGGCAACCATCAACCTGGCTCCCTCCGACACAAGCCAGGTGATCACGGCTCGAGCGCTGGAGAGTGATTTACTGCAGGCCGGGAAAGTGAGTCCACAGCCCGTCCTGAGTCGGGACGGATTGAACCTGAAAATCACCTTTCCCGCCAGCAACCTGGTCCGGGCATTTGTTGAGGTAAAAATTGGTCCCCTGATTCGCTATGCGGGCTGGTTGCAGGCCAGCAAAACGCCAACGTCTGCCCGAACGCCAACGGCGGTCCAGTACATCACCCTGAAGGGCGATACAGGCCCCGTCGGTCCGGCTGGCCCCAAGGGTGACACGGGTGATCCAGCCAGCAACCTGGTGCAAAGTGTGGCCGGTCGACAGGGCGCTGTCCAGTTGATGTTTGCCGATCTGATCAGCCATCCGGGAACGCTGGCAGGCTATGGTATTACAGATGCGTACACCAAAAGTCAGACCTACACGCAAGCTGAAGTTACTACGCTTTTACAGGGCTATTACCTGCGCGTAACGGTCGCTACAAAAGCCCTGGCCAATGCAGCCGCAGCAGGCCCCCAGCCTAAAATCATTACAGTCACCACGGATGAATCAGACGGCAATCGAACCAATAAGTACATCTATGACGGCGACAATCAACCCTTGCAATACCCTCTTTTTTAAGATGAAAACGATACTCGCACTCCTGTTTTTGGCCAGTACTGCCCTGGCACAATCCATTCCAAACCGTCAGGTTGATATTGGCGTATTGCCTCCGGTTAAGGTAACCAATAATGACCTGCACATCCGTTCTGTGGATGATCGGGCCTACCGCATTTTGAAGGAGGGCCATTTGCCTAATATGTCGTTTGCCAGTACGCAGACGGGAGCTAGTCGTACAGTGCGAACACCCGGCAGTTCTGGCCCCTCGACAACATTTATAGTAACGCCAGGCTGCGTACTGGCCGATGGCGAACTGATTATCCAATCTGATCAACCACTGGCCATTGCGGGCTTCATCAAACATGGAAACTATTCGGCTTCCAATACGGTAGGCGGGTCTTCGATCCCGCTGAATGTCATTGCAGCACCAGGTAATACATACCGGGCTACCCTGCCCAAATACCTCTATGAAGGTGCCCAGATCACTGTTTTCAGCCAATATTTAGCCCCACGTATCGTCAGTGATTCCATTAAGGCTGCGGCCGTCACGGCCATGGTCAATGGCACCGAATTCACCAATCACCAGGTTTGGAATGCCCGTAAGGTTTGGTTGAATATCGGCGATAGCATGTCGGGGGCGAATGCGATGGGTAATGATGCCGGTGGTAAACGTTACATGGGCCGTTGGCATTATTCGTTCGTGGGGGTGGACAGTTTAATCGCTGAAGGAAAAATAACCCGCCTGGTCAATCGACACCTCGACTCGGGAACATCCACCGATTTGGTGGAAGCCATCCGGAACGGTACACTCGATGACATTCCCTTTGATTTGCTGACAGTGTTTGTGGGCTTTAACAATGCCGGCTCATCGGCGGTCAACCAGCAGTTTACCGATGAGCTCAACGAGATCATTCGCTGGCGGAACCGGCAATGGAATATCCGCTTAGTCGATGACCCAACGGTCCCCAAACCATCGATCATACTAATTGGAATGCCCGTCACGGACAAGACGCCCTATGTCTCAAACGTAGCTGGCTACCGGTCGGCCATGAGTGCGCTGGTCTCGACAGCCAACCGAGTCTATTACTATGATGCCAGTACAGCCTATAGCCTGAATGCCACCGCAACAGCGGACGTGAATATTTCCAGTGCCGATCGCACCGCTACCAACCGCGTACATCCGTCGGGCATTGGCAGTACGCTCATCGGAAAAGGACTTTACGCCATCATCAAGACAACACCCTTTTATTCATCGTTCTAATGATTGCCATCACTAACGAAGCGGGCGAAACACTTCAGCTGTTCGGCGATCAGAATCTGATCACCGAGCAGGCCGTCGCCTGGCTGACGGATGATGAGCTGCCAGCTGAGATTTCGTATCCGATCGATGCGCCGTTAAACGATGCCAACAAACGCTTTGTGGGCTATGGCTACCGGGTAGATGCGGCTCTGCCTCGCCAGACCATGCCGGTGACAGTACAGATGGAGGGCGTGCTGTATCGCCGGTGCATCTTTGCCTTCAAAGTACAAAACGGCAAACTCAATGGGTATCTGAAAATCGACAGTGCCGAGGTGTATGACAAACTCCGGCGGCTTACGCTGCTCGAAGCCCTGCCCGACGTGATTCGGTTAGGAACGGGTATTATCGATGCGGTTAATACCGTGACGCCCATTCTGGCTGATCGGATGAAAGCGATTGCGGCCATGCCTCCGGGGCAGTTTCCACTCACGTTTTTTCCGATTCGTAACGAAGGCTTTTGGGAAGACACGCTCGATAACGTCAAGCTGCCTGGCTTCACTAAACAAACCTATGTGAATGTCTGGCAGCGGCTCCCCACTGGTCAACCAGGCTTTCATCAGGATGGTGGCTTTGTTCCGAATGAAAAAGGCTTTACGGTCGTACCCCAATTTTATTTATCGTGGGTGCTGGAGCGTATCATGGCGCTGGCTGGCTACCGGATCGAATCGAGCTGGCTGGCCAGTGAAGAAGTGCAGCGGTTAGTGATCGTCAACCAAACAGCCATGAACTGTAAAATCGGGCCAATTTTTTCCGATCCGGCTGGGATTCTACAGGGCCACCGGGTGACCGCTGGTATGCACCTGCCCGATATGAGTGTAAGCGATTTTTTAAAAGCCATCAAAGGGCGATTCGGGCTGGTGTTTGGATTTAATTCCAATACCCGCACCTGCTACATGGAACGCTTTGTGGATATGGTCCGGGCGGGAGCGGCTATCGATCTGACCGAATATCAGTCCGGCAATTACGACATCGACGAGCCCGATCTGAAAGGTTTTTCGGTCGCTGAGTTTATCGATTCGGGAGACGACCTGTATAAAGATCAGAAAGGCAATCTCATCCAGCCCGCTCCTTATGTTTCGGGTAAAGGTGGACAGCCGATTAGTCTGAAAGTCGGTACCTGCCAGATGATCATCGATCCATCACCGCTGGCTCCGACTGGTCAGACCGCGCAGTGGCAGGTTCCTACCTTGCGTCAGGCGGGCAATACACTCGATTTAAATTACAAAGTATCCGAGCGCTCATTGAACGATCAGGGCAAACGGCAAAACGATATCGGGCTGAAACTACTCTCCTACCGGGGTATGACCCAGGACAGCGCCGGGCATGCCTACCCACTGGCCACCAATGATGTGCGTGACGGCCGACAGATCATAACCGGTTCGCAGGCGCTGACGATATCGGGCTGGTATGGAGCCTGGCGGCAATTTCTGAGAGCTTATTATTATTTCCGGGATAACACCCAGAAAGTGTCGGTACCGCTCCTGCTGCCCGTGGCGGTACTAGCTCAGCTCCAGTTGCACCGGGCTGTGGCACTCTGCCTGGAGGATCAGATCCGCCGAATTTATCTGGTATCGAAACTGCAGGCCGATTCGCCGGGTCTGGATGGAAAATCGATGGTTCGGCTCGAAGTACTCAGTCTGCCCTCCGGCATCGATCAATCAGCGGACGTCGATGATCCAATCGTGTGGATCGAATGGATCGCCAGCGCTGAAACGCGTACGGGCAGTATTGGCGATGAGACGACGGTGAAAACCTACACGGTCAAATTTTGGGCCGATCAGACCAAAACCACGCCAGCTGTCGTCAATAATCTGGATCTGACCATTCGTCGGAAACGATGGATTGGCTACGATGCGCTGACCAATCAGTTCCGCGAAGTGTATGATGAAGGACAGCTCCACTATACCGCCAATGGCACCACGCAGATTTTGGAAACCAATTACATCATTATGCAGGTCAGACCCGTCATTAATGATACAGGCTCCAAACCGAACTCGCTCCGCCAAACGCTCCAGCTCGATCCGGGAGATGGCTATAACCTACTGACATGACGAATACGGAGCTGACCTATCGGGATCTGGATATCAATCAGAAGATTAACCTGAAGGGCATCCTTCAGGGCTGGAATGGCATTACCGTCGAGCGGTTTCAGGGCGAGCTGGCCGAGAAAGTGTATGCCACCCCGATCCGCTCCAGCCGTCGTCGGGCCAAACGCCGTCGGATCACCGGTGCCTTGATGCGTGACTGGCGGAGCCGGGTCTATGGTGATTCCGAAGGTGGCCTGCTCGGCTCACAGATTAGTTTTTTGATCCGTGGTCGGTTTGTCGATATGGGCGTCGGCAATGGGATCGATGCGGCTGAAGCTAAATACAACCGGGTGCGCAAAAACGGGGAACCCATGGTGCGCAGACCCAAACGCTGGTACAGTAAACGGAAAGGGTATGAAACCCATCGGCTACGTGAGTTGCTGGCCAGGCATTATGTCAACACAACCCTGGATGCCCTGGAAAGCTATCTGGATGGATCGGTAACGATTCACGTTTAACAACCTCTTCTCTCTCTTACATCAGTGCCTGGCGGAGACCTAACCCGAATCCGACCATGGCAAAAACACAGACCGACCGCGCCGTTATCGACCTGGTCATTAATGGTCAACAATCAAAGGCCAGCCTCAAGGAAGTCACCCTAGAGGCTACCCGTGCTCGATCAGCACTCCTGAAAATGAAGGAGGCCGACGATCCGGCTGCTTACCAGCAAAAATTACGCGATTATCAGGCGCTCAATAAGGCCCAGCGCGAGATGACGGGCCGCATTAATGAGACCTCAACTGCCTGGTCGCGGTTTAAAACCAATGCGGCCTCCACGATGGCGGGTGTTATTGGGGGCGACCTGGTCAGCACCGCTTTTTCAGCGGTCACTGGGGGCATCAGCAAAGCCATTACCAGCTACCGGGAATTTAATGCGGCCAGTCAGGAGCTATCGGCTGTCACCGGTGCCACGGGCAAGGATCTCGCTTACCTCAATCAGGAAGCTGCCCGGACAGGGCCGTCTGTCGGTAAATCGGGCGCTGAGATGCTGGAGGCTTACAAGCTCATGGCCTCAGCAAAGCCAGAATTGCTGGCTCAAAAAGAGCTACTCGTTCAAACAACGCAGGCCGCACTGACCCTCGCGCAGGCGGGTAAAATTGATCTGGCTGAAGCAACTAGTGTGACGGCTGAATCGCTCAATGAATTCGGGGCCAGTGCGGATCAGGCCAATCGGTTTATCAATGTCATCGCAGCGGGAGCCAAAGAAGGCTCGGCCGAGATCGCCGACATGGGTGTGGCGTTGAAAAACACCGGTACGGTAGCCGCTGCCCAGGGCGTCAGTTTTGAGCAGACCAATGCGGTCCTGCAAAGCCTGTCCACCATCGCCCTGAAAGGTGGGGAAGCCGGTACGCAACTGCGGAACGTCTTGTTAACGCTCGGTGCTGGCTCCGATGATACCAATCCACGGGTTGTTGGACTGGAGAAAGCACTGGAGAACCTGGGCAAAAAGAACCTCTCGACTGCCGAAATGACCAAGTTGTTTGGCAAAGAGAATATCACGGCCGCTCAGCACATCATTGCTCACCGGGACGAAATCGCGGAGTTAACCACGAAAGTCACCGGCTCGCAGGAGGCTTTTTCGCAGGCCGCGACCAACAACAAATCGCTCGATCATCAGCTGGAAGTTTTCTGGGCTCGAGTAGAAGGGTTGGCCGTTTCGCTGGGCACGTCCCTGATTCCTGCATTTACCAAAGTGGTCGAGTGGGCAACTACCCTCACCGATGTCCTCAACACAGCCGTTACGCCCGCATCGGATGCGGCAGCTATGGCCTTTCAGGATCAAAAAACGAAGGTCATGGAGTTGAATCAGAGCTTAAGCCCGCTCCTGACCCGGCATGATCAACTCACCGCTAAAACCATTCTGACCAAAGAGGAACAGGCTGAGCTGAAAAAGATCGTCGGTGAGGTCGCCAACATCGTGCCGTCTGCCGTTACCGAGTTCGATAAATACGGAAACGCATTGGGCATCAATACCGAGAAGGCACGCGAGTTCATTCGTGTGCAGCAGGCGATGCTGAAGGTCAAAAATGAGGAAGCGATCCGCACGCAAACCGATGCCCTGAAAGATGACGAAAAGCAACTGGCTGAAAACATGGCTTACCGCAAAAAGGCAACGACAGGAGCCTGGGACGTTATTCAGGCGACGCAGGATGAGCTCCGGGAGCTGGATAACCAGAATGCGGAGTTAGCGGAAAAGATCAAAGGACGCAAGGCCCTGCTCAAGGATCTGTCGGGCGAAAACCTGAAAGTGCCGACCATCACCCCATCCGGAACACCCAAAGCTACTAGTACCGGTGGCCCGGATGGTAAGGGAGGTGGCAAACCGGCTGGCCCTAGTGAAGAAGAAACGAAAGAAAAGGAGAAAGCTAAGCGGCTGGCCGACGCGAAGGTAACGGCCAATAAACGGGCCGATCTGGCGATCGAAGAGATGCAGGTCAATGCGATCAAGGACGAAGAAAAACGGGATCTGGCCCAAGTCCAGTTAAAAGCTGACCGCGAGAAAGAGGAAGTACGTACCTCAGCCGCTAATGCGGAGAAGAAAAAGGTATGGATTGCCGGTATCGAAGATGCACTCGCTGTTGAGAAACATAAGATTTATGAAAAATATGAAGAGAAGCGGCAGAAGGAAGAAGCTGAACGACTAAAAAATATTAAGGCCGCTGCCGAGGAAGAACTGCGGGTTACGCGTGATCTGAAGAAATCCGAAATTGAAAGTCGCGTTGCTGCCGGTGGTCTGACCAAAGAGCAGGGCAAGCAGGCTGAATTACAGGTTGAGGCCACCTATCTGAAAGCCCGCGAATTGTTGTACTCACAGCACTTTGAAGCGCTCGCGAATGCGGCCGTCGGCAACAAAGATTTAATGGCCGATATGGCTCGGGATGCTGCTAAAGAGTCGGCTGATATTGATTCGGGCAAAACCAAAAACGAAGGCGATCAGGCCACGGCTCGTCGGGATATTCGGCAGGCCGATCTGGAGAATGATCTGGCGTTGACCGAGAAAAAGAAGCAGCATGCGCAGGAAGAGAAAGAATTTCGGGTGAACCTGGCTAACCAGGCACTGGCCTTGATGAGCAACAACTGGTCACAAACCATTGCCAGTTATAAGGATTACTGGAAACAGGCATCGCTAATTCAAAAGGCGGCTCTGGTTGCCCAGAAAGCCTGGGCCATTGCGGAAATTGCCATCAACCTGGCTCGCCAGATTTCACTGATCCTGACCGCTTCATCGGTCATGAACTCCGTAATTCCGGGTTCAGGAATTGGTACTGCAGTAATCGGTATTGCCAAAGCGGTCGGTCAGGCTGCTGTCCAAACGGGGGCCGTACTGGGCGTCACCATGGCGACACCCGGCTTTGCAGACGGTGGTTTCACCGGATCCGGTGACGGCCCATCGGGTTATGTCAATAGCCCAACCCTGTTTACCATGGGCAGACGTCGGTACATCGCTGGCGAAGCCGGTCGGGAGTTTGTCATTTCGAATCGTGCGCTCCAGAACCCAGTGGTGGCAGATTTTACGCGCATGATGGACGTCGCCCAGAAGACGGGTAATTACTCGCAATTGGGAGGATCTGGCGGTGACTACAGTTCCGGTGCCTTTGGCATCGGCAGTGATACCAAAGAGGCGACGGGTATGAGTCAGGAGTTGGGTATGGCCATTCTGACTGAACTGAGACTGAACCGATCATCGACTCAATCGAAAAATAATCAGAACGTCGCCCTCAACTACCGGCTGTTTGAGCAATATCGAGATAATCTGCAAGCGGCTCGAATTGAAAATAAATTATAGCCGAAAAAGCCTGACCAGATTGGTCAGGCTTTTTCATATTTTTGTGGCGCTCAGTTTTCTTTAAATGCACGAGGGAGCGGTGCCGCACTATTCGGTCTAGCGAGTAGGCGGTGCTGTTCCCCCGTACCTGCTTTGGCTGTAATGGCTCAGGTAGTTTCCCTCGTGCAGGAAAACTGAGCAGCGGGTCAGAGCAGCACCTCCTTTTCTTAAACATAAGAAACCCCGACCGCAAGCGCAGTCGGGGTTTTCTGTAATCAAACACATTGAGCAGCCTTAGCTGCCCACCTCGGTAGAGGTTTCTTTATAATTGCGATTGCGCACCAGGCGCATCCCGTTTAATTCAGGTACTGTCAATACATCCTCCTGCGGTATAATACCCCGTACAATCCAGTTAGATACGATGTTGGGGGTCTTCAACTCATACTTACGGGCATATTCCGCTGGCGTTAACCAGTCCTCCAGCTTGTACTGTTTTCCATTTAATGCCAGAAAACGCATTGTCTCCTCAGCGTCGACATCGATGTCATCAATCAACTGGTCGACATAACGATGGAAGGCATCCCGCACTGCCTGACTGTCTTCAGGACTTGCCGTTTTTTGAAACTCAGCCGTAGTCTGGTTGGCAGCCCGGATCTGCTCTGGAGTCTGGGCTGATTCAATGAGCTTAATTACTTCTTGTGCCGTCATATAGATATGGATTAAGGTGGGGTTTCCCCCACCGTGTTACTCTTCTTTTTTGTCGCCCTTACTTCCGATTAGCTGGTCGAGCATCCAGTGGGCTAATTCGTATTGCTCTCGTACCTGTTTAGCTTGCTCAACCGTCAGGTTTTCATTTTCGATGATGGATTCGAGCCGGGCGATGGTCGCTTTCCATTTTTTGATGTGTCCTTCTACCATGTTCTTTTTTTTGTGTTTGATTACGTAACAAAAATAATACCTGTTTGATTATCAAACAAGTATTACGGCAATTATTTTTAATTATTTTTTCTAAAATATATCAGAGAAAAGATTTGTTTGATTACGTAACAGATTGTATATTTGTTACGTAATCAAACAACAGAAAACAACAACTATGAACACGATTACCGCTACCATTACCGTGCCTACTCAATCACTCACCGAAGCGGGGAAAGCCCGTTTATTGGCCTATGCTGATACACTGGTGGCTGGCTATCATGAAGAAGGCTATGACGTTCTGGGCCTGCTGGCAGAATCTGCCAAGCTGGAGCTGTTGGCCGCTCGGATTAAAGAGAAAGCCAAAGAGGTTGCCCTGACCGAAGTAAGCCTTTACGGGCGTGAGGGTGTTAGCAAGCTAGGTGTTAGTATGACCATTAAACCAGTAGGTGTAAGCTATGACTATTCAGGCGACCGAATCTGGCAGGAGTTAAACCGAACGGTTCTAGTCGCTATTGAACGACGAAAACAGCAGGAGGAGATTCTAAAATCTTTACCTTATGAAGGGCGAATTATGGTCGACGAAAACACTGGGGAGGAATATCGAGCCTACCCGCCAGTAAAAACTGGAACAGATGGAATAATTTTAAAAATAGAGTAACACTTACTTACCTGTTAGCACCAAACTAACAGGTTATTTTTTATAGTTTCGTATATAGGTAAACGTATCAAACGATATATTTAAATTGTTGTATATAAATTGCTTAACCTCCAATTAGATGTTACTACATGTTACTATATTCGTAGCCATTTTCTTTTTTTAATTCTAGTAGCTTCTTTCAATGAATACACCATCCGCGTCCATTTGGGTTGCTCACCCAGAACGACCTGACCTTCAAGTTGACGTTGCCCCTGTTTTCAGCACGCTTGGTACTTTCGATGCTCCCGCTGATGCCCCATTTGCCAGCGGAGCTACCGATGTAATCCGGCGCACGATCCGGACGCTGAATCTCTCAGAGCACAACCCGGCTTTAATACCTCCGGGTACGCTGGTCGATCTTTATCAGGATTTGCACAGGCTGGAGGATATGTTTGAAGCGATCCACGATCAACAACCTGCCGCTTAACAAAAGAGCCCTACTATTCAGTAGGGCTCTTTTGTTAAATATCAAATACTTGACTTCGTAACACCAAAATGCTGAAGAGTGCCGGATCCGTCGAGAAAATTAAGTATTATCGTTAACTCATTAAAAAGCGATTTGAAGTTACCATAAGCTGTTCCAGTAATATCTATATCATCTTTTAGATTTAAAAATTTGTTAACATTTTTATAATAGCTAACATCTCCAGTATATTGGTTTCCATCGCTCCAGCCAGTTTCAATAAAGAATTTTTTCTGTAAAAAAACAGTAGATGGTCGGCTAAGCACTACATATCGATGATTATCCGATTCTATAGTAAAACAAAGTCTACTCAATTCAGACTGATTAGAGGCGTGATGAAGTAAAAGCATTAAGGTTTTTATTAATTTAGGTACATATTCTTTATCATAGCCAGTATCTTTGCTATGGTCAATTTTTTCGATTCTATTTTTTAGCAAATCGTAGTCTCCAAATATTAAACACAAAACTCTTATAGCATGAATAAATGGGTAGTCTTCTGAAGTTACGAAAAAAGTTTTAACACCTTCTCCAATAAAGTATTTATTATCTCTAAAGTGTGGTCGGCTGTCCTTGTATACCGTCGGAAAATTCTCCAAAATATTATAGGGGCCATATTGATAAGAGGTGAGATTCGTAGGTATTTTAACCTTAATGATTTCACGCATTGTTAATATATTTTTTTCAACAAAGTAGGCCAGTAGCATTCCTAGTACATCTTGCGAGTCCTTATCTGGAATTACCCCGCCTAAATCTAGCCGACAGAATTGTTGAATAGCCAGCTTATTATTAAAATGAAATACTTCCGTTGAAAAGAACTTACTAATGTATCCTGAAAAGCTTGTTTCACTTCCATACTTATATGCATAGATTTTAGCAATATTGTCGTAGTCGCAGACAATAATAATCTTATCAAAACCAAATTTATTATCCTCATCAAACATATCATTGTGAACGCTCAGAATGTTCAAAATTCTGAAGACATGTTCAGGATCAAGTCGATCGAAATCATCGATAATCAGTACGTTCTCTTTTTTGCCTTGCTGTTTACATATTTCTATTGCTGACTTTATCGTCTGAGTAATCAGGTCATTTTCAAATATTGAACCTTTTTTTAATACGCTATCTTCTAAATATCTTTTAAATAGATCTGAATGTGTTTCGGAAGCCTTGTCTATACTGTTTTTAAAGTTTTTGTATTTCTGGTAATAATCCATCAAACCAATGGCTACACTTTTAGCTCCAGCTACTATTGATAGTCCTTTTGCCTCAATAGACTCTCCGTCAATTGTGCCCTTAGCCATTGTTTCTATCAGAAGTAGTAATGTATCAATAGCAGCCTGTGGCTGATTGCTCAAAAATTGATACATATACAAATCCTCGCCAAACCTACTTTTCAAACTTGGCGCGAATTCTGGCATTCCAATTAATTTAAGAGCCAGATCAAATTTTATATACTCAAAGATGTCTTCATTTAGCCCAACGGAATATTTTACGGGAGATAGCCAAAATGTATTTAACTGATCTTTTTTTGCCTCGAAGTATTCTTTTAAAAAATAAGTCTTACCTGAACCAAACTTACCTGAAAATAATATTCGTTTGTTGGAAGGGTTGGAAAAATGAATATCGAAAGCGGCGGATGGTTCTATAGTCTTAATAATCATACAGATTGCTATAACTAGGTATAAAACTTTTTTTAATTGTTTAAGTCAACTCTACGAAATTTCAGATATGTATAGACGGTCTGGCGTGATAGACTCAGCTGATCTGCAATCAACTTAATGGCATACCCTTCTTTATATAAAGATTCTGCCACACGTGCAGTTTTCTTTGCTTCGTCACTCAATCCCTTTGGTTTGCCACCAACTTTTCCTTTTAGCTTAGCAGCTGCTAATCCAGCCGTTGTCCGCTCCCGAATCAACGATCGTTCGTATTCAGCCAGGCTGCAAAAAATATGAAAGATCAACTTACCGGAGGGTGTACTGGTATCGATCTGATCATTCAGGCTGGTAAAGCCAACGCCCTTATCCGAAAAACCATTGACCAATTCAACCAGGTGTGGAAGCGATCTGCCTAGTCGGTCAAGTTTCCAGACTACAACCTCATCTCCACCCCGGAGCCGATCGATCATGAGCTGTAGCTGGGGACGATCCGTACCACTGCCACTAATTTTGTCCTGGTAGATCTGTTCGCAACCAGCTGCCGTTAGGGCATTCAACTGGAGATCTAAATTCTGTTCGATAGTTGACACTCGAGCGTAGCCGATCTTCATAGTATTAGCAAAGCGAATTTCTCTTCCCTTGCCCAAGTTACCCATTTTACAAGGGTCTTGATCAAGAGTGTCTAAAATAACGCTTTAAATTAGACACGCAATATTAGACAGGTATATTGGACAGATTTCACACATAAAGCGCAAATCAAGCGTAGCTAGAATGTGTCAGGTAAAACGGCCGTTTTGTTAGACACACAACCCGGCATCGATCATGTAGCGCATAATTAATTTTCACTATACCATGCAAATTAATCGGCACTATTTATTAACTACGCAATTAAATATATTATTCAGTTGCATAAGTGCCAAATGGCACTTATCTTTGTCATGAACTAATAAGTAAGAAAATGGACGGAAAACAAGTGCTAGATAAAACAGCCGTCAAGCCCTTCGATGTTGCTTCTGCACATATGGAGGCTATGTCTAAATTTAATAGTAGAACTAAGGAAATCCAGGAATCTCTTGAGTCCCTTGCTGTACTTAATACGAAACTTTTGGCTCAAATTCAAAGTCAAGTAGCCAAAATTCAAGCTTTAAATATAAATCTTTACCCTGATAAATGGCCAAAAGTTGATTTTGATAAATCTTTTGCCATTTATCAGTGGCCAAAGTTTGAAATTGATAAATGTATAACCATTGGCCAAAGTCGTTTGACCAAGTTTAGCAGTTTCAATTTAACGGCTAAGTCCTATTCATCTGTTAGGTCAATCCATAGATTAGTCTGTGATTTTGATATTCTTGATTTCGATTTGTCACCAGTCAAGGCTCCTGACTTAACTGGGCTTAGCAATTTGAGTGGTATAAAATGGTCTGCTTTATCAACTCCGAATACTTTAAGCCAACCAGCTGAACCAAATCAATATGATGAGCTACTGACCCATATTGGCAATGCTTTTGGCTATGCGAAACATTTATCTGATTTTTCAATTAAGGCACATGATCATAACTCAGCTGCCGAAGCTGAATGCTTTCGCCTTAAATTAGAAATTTTGGCAGCTCAGGAATTATTACTTGGCTTAAATAAAGTGCTGGGCACATTGGTAAAGCTTCGTCTACCTAATTGCCAACCTCCCAGTCCCACAAACTTTGTTAAGGATAATAAGATGCCAGCCCCTGACGACGATCACATTAAGCGTGACCAGCTTCCGCTATCGATGGCCGAAGATTTAGCCGATGTACTTGACCTTACCGACAAGGAAATGGCAACAATCTTAACCATATCAATACGGACGTATCACCGCTTAAAACAGAAGGGGCTATTGAATCCTGTTGCTTCCGAACGACTATTAATGCTGAAAGATTTGGCAGAATATGGTTTAGAGGTTTTTGAGGATCAAAGCAATTTCAACGAGTGGTTACGTTTCCCTTTGCAAGAATTAAGCAATAATTCACCGCTTAACTTACTGGATACTGCCACTGGAATTGCCCGCATTAAAACCATTTTGGGTAGAATTGACTACGGTGTATTCAGCTAAGTTGAGCCTAGACCCTAGCATAAGGTCATGGGAACAATCCAAGTCTATCGACTACAAAAATCAAAACATAATTCAACAACTCTATTAGGAACTGGTGCCAAACTGTCTGGTGGTCGGTGGAATGTCTGTGGTACGCCACTTATTTACACTGCTGCTTCAACGTCACTGGCCATATTGGAGGTACGGGTTCATCTTGGTATCCTGCCCACTACAAAGTATCCACCACTTAATATGGTTGTTATCGAACTTCCTGAAGAGTGCATTTATGAATTCTACCCATCCGATTTACCAGATGACTGGAATGAAGTACCCGCATCTGATTGTTGTCAGCAATTTTTAGCACCCTTTCTGGAGCCTGGCAATAAACTTGCCTTTAGCGTTCCCTCAGCGGTCAATCCATTTGAGCGCAACATCTTAATCAACCCTTTACATTCGGACATTAGACGAGTTTTTGTTCGGGAGTTTTATCCATTTACTATGGACAGCCGTCTATTTCAGGATATAATGGTTTGAAAAGAGATGCAGCATTTTCATACAATTCAAATTATTGACTTTCTTTACTACGAATCATATTTATATGGTGTGGAAGAAGCGAACAAGCCCGGATCGAGTGATCCGGGCTTGTTTGTTAGCCTTTTGCCAGGAAAGGGACCATATTTGCCTACTACTAATAGTCGATCAGTTTAAGCAGAAACCGCATGTCGTGCTCGAAGGCGACACCGAACCGAAACCCATCGAAGAAAAATACCCCGGCCTGCTCATCGTGCGTGCCCTCGAATGCTTTATAGTGGTAGCGATTTGGAGAATCTTTCACAAATCCCAGACTTAGTAGCAGATCATGCGTAATTTCCATCACAAATGGTTGGTATTTTCTTTAATGTCAGTTTAAGTACATGCAACTGTTCATAAATGTTGTGCACCATACAAGTACTCTCAAAAGACAATTATACTATTGATAGAAGTATCAAAACCTTGTTTGCGATCACGACATCTTGTAAGTCAATATGATAGGCAAAAATAACTCATAAATAATGAGTTGCCAGAATTGTATTATACGCGTGAACCGGTCAGTAAAATCGCTCTTTTATTTTTTTTAGCATAGCTCTCTTATCGGGTATTGTTAAGTCGCTAAGCATTACGGCTTAACAATTTCTTAACCTGTCCGATAGAGTTGCACGTTTCAATGAATTGCGAAAACACCCGAACCTTCGGGGTTGCTTTTCCGTCTATTTCAATAGAACTTCGCTATTGTGCTGAAACAAAAGCAAAAGCGCAACCAGTGGTTAGTCTGGTTGCGCGGAGCTGCCGAGGTAGTGGGACTACTGATCAGCGTAGAGGTAGCGATTCAAGGAGCCCTAGATTTGGCGATCAAACTCCTGAATCTGCTACATTACTAACAATTAGCCGGTACTGAAAGGTGCCGGTTTTTGTTTTAATAACGTTGATATGCAGTTTTTGCATATCAAATTTACACACCACAAATTACACATTAGAATTCTTTAGAATCAAAGGTTTTCAAAAGTTTTCAAAAGTGAAGCGCCATAGTCTTACCTAGCGGCTAAGTTTCACGGCTGATATACCGACTAGTAAGCGACTAACAACTCATTCCAGTTAGTTGTGTAGCGCTGAGATAAATGACCCTGCACCATCTCCCACTCCCGGTCCTTTCGCTGTGAGGCTACATAAACCGCGTCACGACCAAACCGGCGATTGAGCCCATCGATGACGTGGCCCAGCTCCAACTGTTCCGGAGTCGGTGCATCGGCGAAGACTCCTGCCTGGCGATTGTCTTCCGGGACGATATCATTCAGAATGATACCCACTTTTTGATAAGGATAGCCGAACTGATAGATCGACTGGAGCGCCGAAATACCATAAGGGAGAAAATCGATCAGGTTATTACTGTGAAAAGGCAACTTGACTGTGCGTGAGGCCGAATACTGTTTGGAAGCCAGATCCGGTCGGCCCGGTGTTTTCCGGTTGCGATTCGTATGCAGATAAATGGTCAGGTGCCGGGCGATCGAATTTTGTTTTCGTAACTTCTCGCAGCATCGAGCCAGGTGCGTAGTCAGGGCATCGGTAATGTTCGTCAGATCTGGAATCAGCTTGCCAAAACTGGGTGCAACGGAAATAGTCCGTTTCGGTAGTGGGTTATCCTCCAGGAGCCGGGCCGGATAGCCCCGCAGCTCATAGACCAGGCGAACACCCTGAACCGTCATTTTCTTGCGGATCCATTCGATCTCAGCATTACGCAGCTGGCGTGCATTGGTGATGCCATTATTCTTGAGCCATTTGGCGTACCGATAACCGACGCCCCACAGATCCTCAATCTCAAACTGCTCCAGTGCTGTATCCACCTCAGCCTGATTGGTTAGTACACAGATCCCCTCCAATTCAGGGTTTTTCTTGGCGATCCGGTTGGCAACTTTGGCAAGGGTTTTCGTCGGAGCGAAACCAATGCACACCGGTAAGCGCAACCATTGCATCACCGTATTCCGGATACTCTCCCCCAATCCCTGATAACTGGGGTACAGCGTATCGTAACTGCCATCAACTTTCAGAAACACCTCATCGATCGAATAGGGCTCCACGTCCTCGACAAAGTTGTACATCAGGCTTTGAAATCGTGCCGACATATCACCATACAAAGCGAAATTTGACGAGCACAGCTGTACGTTGTGCTGGTCAATTAGGTCCTGAATCTGAAAGCGGGCGGCTCCCATTTTTATCCCTAATTTTTTAGCCTCGTCGGACCTGGCGATCACGCAATGATCATTATTGCCAAGAGCAACGACAGGGACACCTTTCAGGCGAGGGTTGAAGCTGCGTTCACAGCTCACGTACATGCTGTTTACGTCTACGAGTGCGAACATGCTCGACAGCGGTGTTAAGTTGATCCTGATTCCACTTTTTGGGTTTCGATACGACGTGAATTACCACGCCCAGTGTATCAAACTGATCCACACCAATGTGGACGTAAATGGGCGTAAAGGCCGGATTGCTGGGAAACAGGGTAATCATTTTGCCAACTCTGACAAATCGCTTCACGCAGCAGTCACCATTGACCCAGGCGACGACAATGGAGCCGGTGCGGATCGGAATGGCGGAGTCTACTACCAGAATGGAGCCGGGAAAAATATCGTCATCGATCATCGATTCTCCGGCAGCTCTCACGAAATAGGTAGCGTCGGGATGCTGAACGCAGAGGTCCTGGAGGTTCAGGCGCGTCTCGATGTGCGTTTCGGCTGGATTTGGGAAGCCTGCCTGAACGGTGGAGCTATATAAGGGAATGGGCAACCGTTTTTCGGGGTCAACCAGCCAAATATTACCGGGGGGAATCGGATCAATGGTGTCTATCATAGCGTGTCGTATAAGATTCTGCCGCTATAATATAACTTTAGTATATACAATACAAATATATTACAAAGCCGTTAACCAATGATCTATTTATATTTAAGAGATTCTATCGCTTTCGAATTAATCTATATACTATTTTTTTGGTACTGTCGGTTTGGATAACAATGGTTTCCTCAACTATCTCCTCTATCTTTTTAGTTCTTTTTTTCTTTTTTGCCTTCGGTAAGGCTGATTTTTCAACTGTAGCTTTCTTTTCGGGAACTGTAGCTTTTACTTTGTGAGGAGGGGTAAAACCTTGAATTGGCCTTGCTCCCGGAGGAACCATTTGGTAAGTATTATTATTTGTAATTTGAACTGAGGGCTTTTTATCGTCTTCTTTTAAGGTCTGTACAAATGATTGTAACACCGCTAAGAAAGCCACAATCACGCTTAAATAATTTGATCTTTCTGAGTGAGTTAAGCCAGCCCTCTGAATAATCTGACTTGCCCCTTGAGCTAATATTGGTGAGATAACTTCTGCTCTTTTTAGAAACTCTTCTTGATCTAACTCCTCTTTCTGCGCTGTTTCGACTAAACCTTTAAATTGATCATAAACAGCCCGAGTAAAAGCTGGACCCGAAATAAATTCAGGAATTCCAGTCCCATCAAAATCAAATTCGCCATCTAACATTTTCGAAGGGCTACCACATTTTGGGCAACTTACTGTATTTCCAGAAAATGTCGCACGGCTGTTAACAATGTGAAATCCTTTAAATTCAAAAAGACCGTGGATAGGGCAGTTGGCGTATATTTTGTTCATATTCTTTTACTTGTTGTTTGTTAAATTGTACACGGGAATTTTCCTTTTATTCTGTTAAATACAGCTATAGACACTTGTTCATTAGGATTGAAGATTAATACCTTCGTCTTCGCTTTTGGCTATTAAATAGTTTACGAGACCGCTACAAAGTACTAAGGTAAGTTTGGCACTGTTGAAATCTTCACCTGTACCACCCTTATTGGCATGCCGAACACCAGATGCATCACTTGACCAATTGTATAAGTTTTTCAGCCCCGACTTTAAGACAGGATGAATTTTAGACTTCTTTTCCACCTCATCTAACGCTTGTGACATTACTGCACTAGGCTTCTTAACGATTAAACGACAAAGAGCCTCCATCGCACTAATCGATTCTTTTACTGAGTTATTATAATCAGGGTTCTCTCGATCTGACAGTAATATCAATGCTTTTTTAAGATGTAATTTTACAGTGACTAACGATTCTGTATTAGTAAAAGCTTGCTCAATTTCACTTATCTCAACTTCGTCAATAATGGGTGTTATATACACACCAACAAAGCGATATCCACAAGCCTCCTCAGTAAATATTTCATTTACTCGATCTATATATTCTTCAAATACAGTGCCTTGTATTATATATCCACCTTGCGTGTCAAGAATATTTAGATAATTTGTTAATGCTCTTTCTATAAATAGCAAAAAACTACTCCATTTCAACTTTTCCCATAACGCATAGCTTTTAAAGCTATCAATTAGAGAACCACGAGTGTTAGGCATAATACGGTAGTCCCAGCCTAAAACATCAGACCATAAGGAATAGATATATTTTTTAACAGAACCCGTCTCAGGCAATGAAGTATAATCGCCTCCGGGTATTATCGCAGCCCATAATATTTGGTTAAGTTCATTCCATATTCTAGTCTTCGTCCTTAGATCAATGGAATTTATTTGTAATCCCTTTTTAGGTAATCCAAATCGTTCCTGAAAAGATGGTGTGTCCATTTTTAATATCATTATTTAAAGTGCAGCTAATCCGTTCAGCGGATTCTCATCCAGGAACAGCCCCAGATCCCGTAAATATTTATCCGTTTGGTCGAGGTTCTTGTGTCGGCACTGGCGCTGAATCAGCTTGACATCTTTGGTGGCTCGGTATAAGGCGATCACACCGGTATGCTTCCAACCGTAGAGGTCATAGCTCAAATCGTGCAGCTTGAGTAATGTCAGAATACGCCTGTGCTGGTTATAAAAATACTTTTCATAAACCACCTTCTCACCCGGTGTGCCATCCGAGCCAAATACATAATAATGGGCTGGATACTCCCGGATCTTATGTTTCTGCAGGAGCTGCTCCAGACCAGGTGCAATCAGCACAAAGCCGGTGCCGTTGGCTTTGGCATTTTCGCCATCGATGCGAATGGCCTTCTCCCCGATATCGCCTACTTTGAGCAACCGTAGCTCTGAATTGGGGCGTGCCAGGGTGAAGTACATAAAGTTGAGAAACAGCCAGAGCTGATGATCCTGGGTCAGTTCGCAAGCCTCCTTGATGCGGGTGATCTGCTCCGGCCGAAAGGCCATGTGTTTGCCGGGTCGTTCGGGCAGGCGTTTGACCGCAATAAATGGGTTTGCCTTGATCTGCTGACGGTCTAGATAAAAGTTAAACAGGGATTCGACAGCGCCCAGGTGATTATTAACGCTTTTATTGGCCAGCTCGACCGTCAATCCATCAATGTAAGCGAAGGCCTGTGCAGGCGTAAACTTTTCGATCTTCAATCGCAGCAGGTTGTTCTGTTTCAGATAGGTCTTAAACCGGTTCAGGGCTGATTTATAGGTCTTACTCGAGTTCTTCTTTAACGTATTGCCCTTAACGGACAAGTAGAGGGCTATGGCGGCTTCGATATGGGTTGTAGATTCAACTTTGGCGATCGGTACCGGTTCGTCAACCGGACCATCGTTAATGATAAAGCCTTTCTTGAGTTTCTGATTGACTTCCCGGATGATGGCCGTTGCCTTTTCCTGACGAAGTTTAAGGGTTGGCCCGGTTACCTCGACCCGCTTGCGGACGAGTTTTTCCTTGGCTTCAGACCAGGCGTAGTAATCGACCCACCAGCGTTTGGTCAGGTCGTCATCGTGATCCATCAGCCGGGCCAGCTTGTAGGGATATGCTGATTTTACGCCCATTTTCATTCTGTACTTGTTGTCACAAACCTGTCGCATAGTTGTCACATTGAACCAAGTCACAAAAAAAGCCCTGATAAAATACTGATTATCAGGGCTTTAGTTCTGTGGAGACGGAGAGATTCGAACTCTCGTCCAGTCAAGGAAACCAACGTGCTTTCTACATGCTTAGGTACTCTTAGGATTGTCGGGAATCAACCCGGTGTGTACCAGACCAAGCCTCATCCGTAGGTGCTTGTGTCTTACTCGGCCGTTAACACCATAAACCGAGCCAGCGCTGCGAGTCGATGCCTCCTGATCCAGCCAGCAGCACGTAGGCCGGGGAGACAATGGCTATTGCTTAATCCTCCGGATTAGGCAGCCATGGCGTAGTTATATTCGCCAGTTATTCTTGTGACGATTTGTTTGGGTCGGGAACTATCGACAACTCCCGGCATGCTTACCCGCGACCTCAGCAAGCTGTCAATTCCGGTCGTCCCCAAATGACTCCCGCTATGGGCGTGTATCATTAAACTACTCTGTGGGCAATTTAGTTCTGGCTCCGATACAATAATCTATAGCTTTTATGCTAACTTTATTAAACTAATTCGTCTTTAGTTAGTTATGCCGCTACCCGACTTCCTCTTCCTATCCGTATGTACAAATTCTAATGACTACCACGCCCTTCGAAACGAACCTCTATCAGCATCTGACCCCGTTTTTTGCGGAGCATGCATATGCGTTGCTGCCTGAAAAAAAACAGTATCGCCGAACAACGGCCATTGGGTTTCAGAACGTCCTTTTATCGCCATCGTTTTATGGCGAAGAAACCATGCTGGAGGTTAATTTTGGGTGTCGAAATGACCAGGTTGAACAGATAGCCCAGCAGTTTCTCAATAACCTGCCCGACTATCGGCCCGATGCCAATACGCTCATCGTTTCTATTGGTAAGTTTAACGGATTTCAGTATTTCCGCTACAAAGTCCATTCCGATGAGGAACTTGTCGACATCTGTGATCAGATCGAGCAGTTTTTTGCCACAAAGGGCTTTAATTTTCTGGACAATGCCTGTACGCTTTCTACCCTTGATCGGTTGCTGAACGAACACCCCAGCCAGCCCTGCCACTATGTTTATAATCAGGCGCACCGGTGCTATAAAGGCCTGATTGCTGCTCAACTCAATCATAATCCCCACTTCGACGGACTTATTGACAGTTACCGTCATCTGCTCATCCGCCAGACGCAGAACCCCTATGAGCAACTACACTTTGAGCGACTGATTTCTTATTTACAGCATTATTCGGCCAATTAAAGCTGTAGTAGCTCCTGTAGCTTACGGCTTCACAAACATAGCAATGGCCGTAGCCAAACCCGGAGTGAGGGGTAAATCGGGATCAGTGTAGGTTTTCAGATTAGCCATCTGGTCATTCCCTGAAATGTCTTTTAACGTATGGGTCATCTGATCAAATAGTACTAGTTTATCCGTTGGCCGGGCTGCTTTCAACTTTTCGGCATCGTCTACTTTCACCTGCATATCGCGTTTACCCTGAATAATCAGAACGGGTATCGTCAATGCTTTGAGCTGCTCAACGGGGTCGTATTTCATCCAGGCGATCATGTAGGGTTGTACGCTGGGTCGGAACATTTGCTTCACTGCGGGAATATTGGTTGGCAGCGTCGACAGTGTGAATCCCGCTTTTAGCGAATCAAGTGCCTTAAACGTCTGCTCTTTATCAACAGCACCCAATTGCAGACCAAGCTGTGTTTTCAGCTTGGATGCAATGTTATCACCTGATCCGGCTACAGATATAAACGCATCGGCATTGGCCCTTTTTGCGGCTACCATACCAATTAAGGAGCCTTCGCTATGTCCCAGCACGACTACTTTGGAGAATCGTCTATCCGACTTCAATTGCTGTAGAAAACCCACCGCATCGGTGATGTATGTATCAAAGCGCAAATCCTCTTCTTTTGCCGTCAAGAGGATACTCTTGCCCGAAAAACGCTTATCATATCGTGCTACAGCAATTCCTTTTCTTACCAGACTATCACTAAGCAGTTTATAGGTTCCTGCTTTTATCGTCCCCAGATTGGCGATCGGCATTGGACTGTTACCGTCTCGATCTGTTGGCCCCGAACCAGCAATGATCAAGACAACTGGTATTGGGATTTTGAGATTAGCCGGAAGTGCTAGTGTACCTCCAAGTGTGAATGAATCTGCTTTGAGTTGAATGGGTTCTTCGGATTGAGCCAGTACACGCAGGGCCGTAAGAATCAGAAAAATGGTGGAAAGCACTAAACGATTCATGGATTCAGAAATTAGTAGGACTGATTAGTTAAGCTGACGGGTCTTTTCCTGCCGAAAGTAGATGTAGGAATACACTACAGGAATGAGCAGCGTAATCATCATAATACCAACCACTACGCCTGCCGTATAGGGCATTGGCACAACGATAACCATCACGGCACTCAACAAGCCACCAGCAACCATCAGTCGTCCACCCATCTGGTGCGTTTTTCGCCAGACAATTTCATTGCCAAGCGTCCAGGGTGTACGAATACCAATAAACCAGTTGGGTTTGATCGTGGTCAGGTAGTTTCCGATGCCAGCCAGCATCAGACTAATCAGGGCGAGCAATAAACTCACCAGCATTTTCTGATTAGTCTGGTGACCGGCCATATACCACAGCCAACACGTAATGACAGCCATTGTCAGGGTGATGACAATGCGTATTTTTTGAAAGTTAGACGACTGAAGTTGCCTTTTAGGGTCGATCGCTGGTAGAAAGCGTAATAGAAGATATAGCAATACAGAAATCCCGCCCATTAATAAAGCAGCCATTTCTTTTCGCAACCAGTCGTCAGGCTTTCCGAGCAGGTCATAATGTATGGCTATTTCAGCAGGTAATTGATTCCAGATGATGCCCAGATAGATAAAGGGTGTTATCAACAATAGAATCAGAATAAGCTCAGTTACTGTGGAATTTGGTTTCATGATTGATAAGGGAGTTTAACGAATCTGTTTAGGTGCTTGTTCAGTTGCATTGGTAGCGGAAGCCGGGGATTCATTTTTTTGAAAACTCATGAGCCAGGCCAATAAATCATCGAGTACGGTCGTGTTCAGCGAATACGTGATAAACTGCCCCTGCTTTACGGATTCGACGAGGCCAGCCTGACGTAACAAGTCGAGGTGATGCGAAATGCTTGGCTTAGTCATATCGAATCGCTCGGCAATTTCACCTGCGTTAAGATCACCTTCGCGTAGCAGATCCAGTATCTGTCGGCGGGTTGGATCATTTAGGGCTTTAAAGAGGTTATTCATCAGCAAGAGCTTAAATAATTAGACAAATATCTAATTATTTATTTAGCCAACTATCTAATCACAAAAAAATGTGCAGAATTAATGATGATCGGTCCTTATAAAGAATGGAAGGTATTTAAAGCAATCGTCATTTCTTAATCACACTGATATTGCCGCTGCCTTCAATGTAACATGCTTTCACAGCTGACACTTCATCAATGCCCTGTTCCCGCAGCATACCCGTTAACTCTTCAGCTGAGATGAGTTCTTTTTTCATGTTTTGCCGTAACATAACCCCATCTTTAATCAATAAAACAGGATCAGGTTCTCCGATCTTGCTGAAGAATATTGACCTGTATCCCAACCAGTTGATGGCATAATCCCAGAAAACAAGCGTACCGACCAGTACAAACCCCTCAGTTACTGACTTGTACTCCCCCGCCATCGCATTCTGCGCAGCATCTGAAATAAGTGTGATTAATAGTAAATCGCTAATGCCCAGCTGACCAGCACCCCGCCTGAAAAACCGGATGTACAGAAAACAGAACCAGTATGTGAGTGTGCCCCGCAACAGGATCTCCCAGAGCGACAAACTGGGAACAAACATCTTTTCCCAATCAATAGACAGTACCAAAATCATCTTCATAACTCGAGTAGTAAAACAGAATGAATGCATCGCCACGGTCGGCTGTTGCCGTGCCACGGTCACTAATGATGTGCATAAAATCGTGGCACGGCAACGGCCGACCGTGGTGATGCATTCAGGTATTTTATAACTATGGCAGAGCGAACGCTACATATTGGTTTCCTTTTTTTGCCCCAAGTTTTGCACCTCCACAGGCAATTACTACAAATTGTTTTCCGGCCACCTGATACGTAGCGGGCGTAGCAAATCCAGCAGCTGGCAGATCAGTTTCCCAGAGTAGCTTGCCGGTTTTCTTATCAAAAGCCCTGAATTTCTCGTCTTTTGTAGCCGCAATAAACAACAGGCCACTTGCCGTTATAACCGGACCCCCATAGTTCTCCGTACCCGAATTGCGAATCCCTTTGGCTTTTAAGTCTTTGTCTTCCCCCAGCGGAATTTTCCACAAGTATTCTCCTGAATTAAGATTGATTGCATTAAGCGTGCCCCAGGGTGGTGCAATAGCCGGATATCCCTTGCTATCCTGAAACTTGTTATACCCTGTGATTTTATACGGCAGGTAAGGTTGCTTTACTTTCAGCATAGCAGCCGAACTACCCACCTCCTGCTTTTCATCACCGAACAAAAACGCCAGTAATGCCTGCTTTTCCTCCGCCGATAGTGCCGTAAACCCAGGCATCATCCCTTTGCCATTGCTCACAATCTGGGTCACATAAGGCCGGTCGCGTCGCTGGCCAATATCAATCAGCGACGGATAGCCGCTACGGGCGTTGCCTTTCCGTTCGGGACCGTGACAACTGATGCAGTTCTGGGAATATACCCGCTGGCCGGGACTAAGGTGCGCCAGTTCATCGTTCTTAGGCGCGTCAATCATCTTAAAAATCCACGGAACGTCGTTGGCATTGACGTACAGAATACCATCCGGATCAGCGGCTGCCCCACCCCATTCGGCACCGCCATCGGTGCCCGGAAACATCAGACTGCCTCGTTTACTAATCGGCTCAAAAAAGCGCTTACCTACCGAACGAAAAACGGTCAACAGCGAATCGCGGTCGCCCGAATGCGGATTTATATCTGCTTCGGTCATAGTCTGCCGCGCAAACGGGGCTGGCTTTTGCGGAACGGGCTGGGTTGGCCAGGTCATTTCGCCGGGAATATCCGATTTAGGTACAGGAACTTCCTTAATCGGAAACAGTGGCTTACCCGTAACCCGGTCAAAAACGTAAACAAAACCGGCCTTGGTGACCTGTGCAACAGCGTCTATTTTCCTGCCATTCTGAGTTACCGTAATCAAGTTGGGCGGAGCCGGAAAATCGCGATCCCAAACATCATGATGAACGGCCTGGAAATGCCAGAGTCGTTTACCTGTTTTGGCGTCAAGTGCCAGCAAACAGTTGGCAAACAGATTCTGGCCCAGTCGGTTTCCGCCATAAAAATCATAGGAAGCCGATCCGGTTGGCACGTACAGGATTCCCCGGCGACGGTCAACGGCCATCCCCGACCAGTTGTTTGCAGCACCAATATCAGGGTTTCTATAGGCTTCCTTAGGCCACGTATTGTAGCCATATTCGCCAGGATACGGAATGGTGCGGAACGTCCAGGTTAGTTTGCCGGTCCGAACGTTAAAGGCCCGAATATAACCTGGTGCACCGCCAACCTCTTCGGCAACCCGAACCGGCATCACAATTAAATCGCCAAAAAGTGTACCGGGTGTATTTGAGATCACGAACTTATCTTTGGCAGCTTCTCCCAGGCCTTCGTGGAGGTCGGCATGACCATTCTCGCCAAAGCTCGGAATGATCTTTCCAGTTCGGGCGTCGAGTGCATACAACAACGGTCCGACCGTATATAGTATGCGTTTCTCATCACCCGACTGCCAGTACGTAACCCCCCGACAGGTGCTATACCAGGTTTTGAGGGGGTCACCAGCTTTCCATATTTCTTTGCCGGTTGCCGCATCAAGCGCAAAAACCTGAACAGTAGGCGTAACGCCATATAAAACCCCATCAACAATAATCGGATTGGTCTGAATCTGACCACTATCTCTGGCTGCATAGGTCCAGGCTACTTTCAGCTTAGAAACGTTGTCGGGGGTAATTTGGCTGAGAGCCGAGAAATGATTTCGATCAGGTCCGCCAAGGTATTCGCTCCAGTTTGTATTATCGTTGGGCTTATCGTCAGTCAGGTTCGGCTTAAAATGGGACCAGCCAAACGCAAGTGCAGCCAGTGCACCAAGAGGTAAAAGCAGTCGTTTCATGTAGGAGCAGGAGTAGTTCAGCAAAGCTACATCAAAACGTAAACTTATCGAATGTCATCAAACCATCGTTTAAGCCTGTCAGGCGAATACCCGATTCCCCATAGGAACCCAATAGCCAGAAAAATACTGTTTGCCTTCCAGAAGCCCCATTTAGCTACACGCCGATCCGACGATTCCACGATTCGATTCACCTGACGAACGCGCCCAAACTGCACCAGTTTCAGTAACAGATCAGCTTCTTCCATAATGGGCATTGTGTCGGAATAGCCTCCTACAGTGGCAAACTGTTCACGGCGGCAAAAAATAACCTGATCGCCAAAAAGCAACCGTCCTCCCTTGAAAAAGAAGAGGTAGGGGCGGAATAATAACGGGGCGTAGTAAGTCTTGATGTAGTTATGAAACGAGGTCAGCCAACGGGTTGTCGTCGGACCACGCATGATGGAAATAAAACCACCCGCAGCCGTTTTTGGGTCTGCTAGTGTATGCAGAATGACTCGCAACGCATCGTCGGGTAAGGTTGTATCGGCATGGAGGAAGCATAGGATATCGCCGGATGCTTTGGCAGCACCGATATTCATCTGATGAGCCCGCCCTACCTGCGTACTCTGGAGCACACGCAACGCCCGGAAGCAGGGGCGCGTGGCTTCCGCTAATTGGCGGGTTCGATCCGTACTGCCTCCATCAACGACAATGATTTCGAGCGGCTCCGGACACAATCGCTGCAACAGCCGCAAGGTGCGTGGTAGCGTCTTTTCTTCATTAAGGGTTGGAATGATGATGGAGACATTGGGCATAGGCTTACTAAACCAATCCTGAGCAATACAGTTTATCGATTGGCATAAGAAATATCAATCATCTATCTATCATTCATCCCCTATCCTTCCCTATCGTGTTCCGGTTTATTCCTACTATTCTTCTAAAACAGTTATTTACCCGTAATAGCCTCCGCAATACCCCTGATGGTTTTACGTTTTCGCTTAAAAATCGTCTAGCTGATGAGCAATTTACGGGTCTGCAACGAGCACGTATCGACGGACGCGAGTACCCAGCCGAAGCGTTTACGTTAAAGCCTGATGGTGCCCTACCCGTGGCACTCACTAGTATTTCTGCACAGAACCCATTCGCTTTCCCGCTACGGCAATCCGTGCAGGTTCGGGCGATTACCCAACCGCTGGAACCCGGCAAACATACACTCGAAATCACGCTCCATACACAACCGTTTGGAACCATTACACTGCTTGTCGAGGACGAATTACAACCCGACGAACCGACCACTGGCAACCAGTCGCAACCCGCTATTCCGCGTGACCGGGTCAATGATTATTCAACAGATGCGATCAGCCAACGACGCCAGTTCCTGACTGAATTCTCTCAAACGCTTCCTGAACATCTCATTCAGAACTCGTTCGATCCGGCTCGTGTCCAGCAGAATTGCGAAAGTTTTGTGGGAGTAGCACAGGTTCCTATTGGTATAGCTGGCCCGTTACGCGTAAATGGCGAACAGGCCCAGGGCGACTTCCTGATACCACTGGCCACTACGGAAGGAACGCTGGTAGCAAGCTATAATCGGGGAATAAAACTCATCAACCTAAGCGGTGGTGTCCTCTGCACTGTTCAGGATGGCGCGATGCAACGGGCGCCTGTATTTGAGTTTGCCGACGCTCGGCAGGCCCGTACTTTTGTACACTGGCTGGAAGGTCAGCAACGCGAATTGGCCGCTGAAGCCGAAGCGACTTCGTGCTTTGCCAAACTTCGCTATGTGGACACTTACCTGAACGGTAAGCTGGCTTTTCTTCGATTTGGCTACGAAACCGGCGATGCTGCCGGGCAAAACATGGTGAGTAAAGCCACGCTGGCCGCCTGTAATTACATTTTACAGGAATACGGACTTCTGTCACCAGGTAGCATTGAACATTTCTTTCTGGAGTCGAACATGGCTACAGACAAGAAACCCTCCCAACTGAACATTCTGCGTACTCGAGGCAAGCGCGTAACGGCTGAAGTTCGCATTCCAAGGGCATTACTGATTCGGGAATTGCAGGTAGAACCCGAACAATTGGTCCATCATGCACGCATCGGCGACGTTGGCGCCCGTTTGGCCGGAACGAATAACAACGGGCTTCATTCGGCCAACGGGCTGGCTGCGCTCTTTATCGCTACCGGTCAGGATGTAGCCTGTCTGGCAGAATCGTCTGCCGCGATTACATACTCCGAAATCACCCCGGAAGGGGATCTTTACGGTTCGATCACCTTACCCTCGCTCGTTGTCGGGACAGTTGGGGGCGGAACCGGACTGCCCACCCAGCGTGAATGCCTGGAACTGATGGGCTGTTATGGAACCGGAAAGGTCAATAAGTTTGCTGAAATTGTAGCTGGGGTCATCGCTGCCGGAGAGCTATCGCTGGCCGCAGCTATTTCGTCTCTCGATTGGGTATCAAGCCATGATGCAACACGTAATAAAGCAATTTGATACCTACGGACGAACAGGGGAACCTGCCTACCCACCCCCATTGATAAGTGTCCATTTCATAGTGTAACGCCCAATGAAATACCAGGTGGCCAGGAAGACCTTATCTGTAACTAGCATAGCACTCATCACTGGAATAACGCAAAAAGGGGCTCTTGAGCCCCTTTTTGCGTTATTCCAGTGTATTTATGAATGTCTGCGGATCAATCTGCACGAACAATTGGCCTAACTCCGACCTGAGTTACCAAACCGCCTGTTGTTATTGCTTCCACTGCGACTGTTCGTGCTATCAGCACTGCTCGTACCGCGCCGGAAAGAATTGTTATTCGATGAGCCATTACCGCGACCCTGACCACCGCGATTACCGCCACCATTCCGGCCTTGCCCCTGCCGGGGTTGCGCGGGCGTTACAGTAGAGACCGATATATCAAGAACATACGGATGGTCTTCAATAACCGGAACGCGTTTACCGATCAGCTTATGAATATCCTTCAGAAAATCAGTTTCTTCCTGATCGCAGAACGACAACGCGATACCATCATTACCAGCCCGACCTGTCCGACCGATTCGGTGAACGTAGGTTTCAGGAATATTCGGCAGTTCATAGTTGATCACGTGAGAGAGCTCATCAACGTCGATACCACGAGCAGCAATATCCGTAGCGACCAACACTCTCGTCTGGCGGCTTTTGAAATTTGACAAAGCCCTCTGACGGGCATTCTGCGATTTGTTACCGTGAATGGCTTCGGCCTGAATTCCGGCTTTCAGCAAGTCTTTGGCTACTTTATCGGCTCCGTGCTTGGTGCGGGCAAAGACCAGAGCTGATGCAATCTGCTTATCGTTGAGCACATGAACAAGCAGTTTCCGCTTGTCTTCCCGCCCAACAAAATAAACGGCCTGCTGGATCGTATCGGCCGTAGACGATACGGGTGTGACCTCAACTTTAGCCGGTTTGTTCAGGATTGTGTCTGCCAGTTTAGCCACATCGGGCGGCATTGTTGCCGAGAAAAACAGCGACTGACGACGTTCAGGTAAACGGGCGATAATCTTTTTAACGTCATGGATGAAACCCATATCGAGCATCCGGTCGGCCTCATCAAGGACAAAAAACTGCACATCACGGAGCGAAATGATACCCTGACTCATCAGGTCGAGCAAACGACCAGGCGTAGCGATCAGAATATCGATACCGCTTTTCAGGGTATTTACCTGCGAATGTTGGGAAACACCGCCGAAAATAACCGTATGACGAAGGTTCAGATGGCGGCCATAGGCAGCAAAGCTCTCGTCTATCTGAATGGCTAATTCGCGGGTTGGTGTCAATACCAGTGTTTTAATACGACGGGGGGCAGCTGGATTTTTGCTACGCTCTTCGTTAAGCAATTGCAGAATTGGAATCGCAAAAGCAGCCGTTTTACCGGTACCAGTCTGGGCGCATCCCAGCAAATCCCGGCGGCTCAACAAAATGGGTATGGCTTGCTGCTGAATGGGTGTCGGGGTAGTGTATCCTTCTTCGGCAAGTGCCTTCAGGATCGGATCAATTAATAATAAATCGGTAAATTGCATGTGTTGGCTGGACGTCGAATGCCGGATGTTTTTGACGGTAAGCAAGGGTGCCTAAACTTATAGTCCCGCTTCCAACGGCCAACGTCTAAATTGAAGTTATTTAGTTGTACAACTGCAATAAGGCAAATAAAGTGCCATTATCACCAAACAGCAGAAAAGCGCAACCCATAAGCTTAACGGTTATGGATTGCGCTTTTCTGCTGTTGGTGATATGTTTGGCTACTCGATGAGAGCCGCCAAGATTAGCCTACAAAAGATGTAGTGTTTATTCATAGATGCTCCCGGCGGCTGTCTCGACAATACCTTTTGGCAACAACCAGGCCATCAGTTTACCGAGTTTATTCAGTACGCCCGTAACAACCTCGGCCTTTCCGGCCAGTGTTGCCTCAACCGCCTGACGGGCAACTTCGGTAGGCGTCATATTAACACGCTCGGCGGCTTTACGCCCTTTCTCGCCAATCTGCGCCCGATCAACGAAGGCCGTGTCGGTAGCACCGGGGCAAACACAGGTAACCGAAACCGACGACCGTTTCAATTCCAGACGCAGACCCCTGCTAAACTGAAGCACGAATACTTTAGACGCAGAATATAAACTCAGCCCCGGTATTGCCTGATAGGCTGCGGAGCTGCCAATATTCAGAATATAAGCTTTGGATAGCTGGCGAAGCTGTGGTAAAAACAGGTAGGTCAGTTCAACAAGGGTGGTCATGTTGACCCGCATCATATCGGTATGTTCGGCCAGCGAGTGCTTTTCAAACGGACCGCTTAGGCCATATCCTGCATTATTGATCAGAAACTGAATGGCGTAATTCTTTGTCTGACACCAGTCAACTACCCGTTGGGCAGCTCCAGTTTCTGCCAGATCGGCAGCCAGAAAATCAGTTTTGACTCCGTGAGTCGCGGCCAATCGCTGAGATACCTCCTGCAACAATGCTTTCGAACGAGCGACCAGCAGCAGGTCGAACTTCCGGCGAGCCAGCTCTTCAGCAATCGCCAATCCGATGCCTTTGCTGGCTCCCGTAATAAGCGCGTAAGCCATAAATGGGTTGTGGTTTTCAGTCTCCAGTTTTCGGTGTGTCGGGTGATTTTACATCAAGCTGAGCTACACGGAAAACTGGAGACTGAAAACTTAAATATTAACTTTTGAAATAAACCGGTGGTAGAACGGTGTCTTGCTGTTTTCGTGTTTGGGCATATACTTGCCCGTTACGACTGGCACGTACATAACACGACGGCGGCTAGCCTCACCTGTAAAGGGCGACTGCTGTGCCCGGTGCCAAAGCCGACCATCATGAACGCTGAGGTCACCGGCATTGATATCGAATCCGATTTCATGTTTATCGGGGTCGTTATCAACAAAGTACCGCTTACGGAACAGCATTTTAAATAAGCCCTGCTTGTGCGTACCGGGAATAACGCGCAATCCACCATTTTCGTAGGGGGTCGGATTCAGGTGGATGCCTACATTCAACATCGGCATGATACGCTGGCCGAGGAAAATATCGCGGGGGCTATCGGTGTGCCAGCCCATTTGCGAGAATTTACTATTCGGGTTCCGAATGTAGTGATTAAGAATAAGTCCGTCTTTTTCAATTTCAGCAATTCGTCCTTCGTAGGGCTGGAGTAAATCAACAGCGGCCTGCAGGCGAGGATCCTGCAAAAACTCATGTAAGGCCGTGCTGTGCTGAGAGAGAAAGCACATCCGCTGAATCATCGGATTACCGGCTTCGTCCTGACCAAACTTCAACGGCACTCCGTTTACTTTGTCACGGCCTTCGGCAAGCCACTCCTTCTCGATTCGTTCAACTTCACTAATGAATACTTTGACCGTTTCGGGATTAATAAAATTACGAAAAACGATAACGCCGTGTTTATTGAAAAACTGACGTTGTTCTGGGGTAATAGTTTCGCCCAGCGTAAAGGGCGGTAAATCGATTTTGCTCATATCGGTGGTTTACAATTCGGGGTCTCCGCTTTAGGTGCCAACCGGTGGCTACGCCTTGTCAATCAGGAATAACCATAATGGTTTATTAAGCCCCAAATCTACTAAATTTACAATTTTCAGATTACTTTGCTGACATTTAATTAATCAGGCTTTAATTAACGGTTCATTCAATCCTTGTGTCTTTACTCTGTTTCAGGCTCCTGATCCTTTTGTTAATCAGCACGTTATCCACCCTTTCAGGTGAAGTTTGGGCTCAATCAGACAGCCTTACTTTACCGGTTCAGGCTCTCAAATCAAAAGACCCCAAAACGCGCCATACCCTAATTTTACCATTAGTCGCTCGATCAATCGAGACAGATTGGTCGGTGGGTGTAGCTGGTTCATTCACCTTCCGATTCAATCGATTCGATACGGTCACTCGAACCTCTAACACACAAGCGCTGGTTTTATACTCACTTCGTCAACAATTTATTACAGCCATAAACGGAACGACTTATTTTCCGGGAGAACGCTATATCTTAAATCACCAGCTGTCGTACAGTTACTTCCCCGATAAGTTCTGGGGACTGGGAAAAATCGCTCCTGATCACAATGAAGAACCGTACACGTTCCGGCAATATTATGTGTATCTGCACTTACAACGCAAGCTAAAAGAACGTTTTTTTGGTGGCTTTCTTTATGAATACCAGCGGCTCCTGGCTGTCGATCATATAGCCGGTGGCCTGTTCGACCAGCAGCACGTAGCCGGGCGTGATCCGTATCATATTTCCGGTGCCGGACTTAGCCTCACTTACGACACGCGCAACAATGCCTTCGCGCCCGACCAGGGATCGCTGATGCAGGTATTTTTCAATCATTTTACACCCTGGCTAGGCTCCAGTTTCCGGTATACCGCCTATGTCATCGACCTGCGTCGATTTATGCGCCTATACCGCGATCAGGTGCTGGCCGTGCAGGCTTATGCGCAATTTAATGCGGGCGATGTACCGCTTCGCAGTCTGGCCAGTTTTGGCGGCTCCAACAGTATGCGTGGTTTTTATGACGGTCGCTTTCGGAGTAAAAACCAGCTTGTTTTACAGGCCGAATATCGCGTACCGATCATCTGGCGACTGGGGGCCGTCGGTTTCGCGGGTCTTGGCAACGTGGGCGACCATCTGCGTGATCTGAATTTTCAGGAGCTTAAATTTTCCTATGGAGGTGGCCTTCGCGTGGCTCTGAACCGAAAAGAACGGCTTAATTTACGCGTTGACTATGGCTGGGGATTTGGCGAAAGCACTTCTCATGGTCTTTATTTTCAATTGGGCGAAGCCTTCTGATCCACGGGCTCGCTTACATTATTCCACCCGCTTAGCGCGATCCGTTTGCCCAGCCAATACAATGGATATGTGAACACAAACGCACCCAGCACATCGATTGTGTAATGAACATGCTGCACCAATAACAGTGCACCCACAAGCAGTGACCCAACAAAGGCAAACAGCCGATCCCACCAGCGACGAAGGCATAGGAACATCAGAAAGATGGACGATGTATGTCCGGAATAAAACAGGTCTTTGGTGATGTATGTCTTGCCGTAAAACGCATTGCTGAGCGGATCAATAAGCGGAATCAGGCCAATGGGCGGATTAAGCGGAAATAAGTTTATGCTTAGCATCCGTGACAGACTGACAACGATATAGCCATACACAAACATCATGAATACGGCCGGACTAAACCGGGCACGAATGAGTAAGAGTAAAGCCGTAGCCCAGATGATCAAAAAAATCCACAGCGATACATCGCGCGGAGGGAGCTGATTGAGTACCCAGTCGTTTAATACGGGGCCTGTGTGCCGCTCGATGGTCTGAAAAAAGACTGGAAATGTAAACAGCAAGGCAAGCGTGCAGATCAGTCCAATTATAAATTTCCAACGAAATACGGAAGATCGCCAGGCCGCTTGCCAGACCAGGTCGCCGGTCGGATTAGGTGAAAGTATCGACATTAGTACTGTAAAAGGGCGCAAATCTACAAATAGCCCTATGATTCTATTGGTTTGTTTCCTGTAACAACTGATTACTTATTCCTTTCTACCAGAATCAGGCCGTAATAGTTGCAGGATGAGTGTATTTTACTGATCAAGTGGCCTTTTAGGGACCGTTCAATCAGGATTGTATCCATTACCATTCGGGTGAAATGGATGATCAGACCAACGGCTCTGCGTGGTTATATCAAACGTATTCAGCTTGTAGATGCCCTGTTCTTAATCGATCCCGAACCTCCATTAACGCAAATCCAAGCTGATTTTTCCCAGGCCATTTCTGTGGTGTTTCGCAATCAGGGTGGTCTTTGGCTAAGCCAATTCCCCAGATTGGGTCAACAGGGCTGGCTTCGACCAGAACCCGCTCCCCCGTATTTAACAAAAAAGCCTTCAGGTCTGGGTGTTGCGAAAATTTATACTCATTGGCCGCAACAACGATTGCCACGCATGTCGAATCCCAAACGGCCGGGTCGAAATTTCGAACCAGACGGCCTAATTTTTTGGCCTCAGCTGGCGACTGACAGCTTAGAATTTGCTCCAGAACGTCGGTATCATCGAATAATCTCGCTTTCTCAGCCATCATGTAATGCTCAGCCGAACGATACTGTACTCCATTTACGTCAAACGGAGCGACCCACCACTGGCTAAAGCAGGCCTCTCCTATTCGTCCGTCTTTACGTGGTTGATGCCCCCAGAAAAATAGGTATTTAAGCCGTGCTGATTGCTCGCACTTCTCCAGCAGCCAGTTCATCGTGTAGTTCATCGCCTTACACCATCAGCAGTCGCCAAATCCCTGAAATCAAGAGCAACAACAATCCAACCGGCGTCAACACTTTCCAGCACAGAAACATCATCTGATCGACCCGAACGCGCGGGAATGTCCAGCGAACCCACATCTGCAACAGTACAGCCAGAAATACTTTAGAAAGCAACCAGAAAGCAGCGGTCAGATTTCCCCAAACCGTACCGGGGGCACCGCTTGTCCAGTCAGCCAGCCGAACCGGCCCAATGTTGGGTAAGGGCGTGTTCCAGCTACCCAGAAACAATACCGCGCCCAGGAATGATACCAGCAACATCATGGCATATTCGGAGAGATAGAGCAGCGCAAAACGCATTCCCGAATATTCGGTATGAAAGCCGCCAACAATCTCTGATTCGCCTTCGGGCAAATCGAAGGGCGCCCGGTTGGATTCGGCCAGTGTGCAGATAAAAAACACAACATAAGCTACCAGTAAAAACGGGTTTCGGACGATGTTCCAGGAAAAAATACCGCCCCAGCCCGTTACGTCGATACCCGTTGATTTCAGACCAAAGAGATAATTCGTTTCGTGCGTGAATATGCCTTGCTGAAAACTGATCTCCTGTAGGTTAAGCGTCTGACAGATCATCACCACACTGAGAATCGTTAGCCCCAGCGGAATTTCGTAGGAGATAATCTGTGCCACCGACCGCATGGCCCCAAAGAGCGAGTACTTGTTATTGGAACCCCAGCCAGCCATCAGGATACCGACAACATCGAACGAAACGATGGCCATCAGATAAAACACTCCAACGGCCGCATTGGACCCTTGTAAATCGGGCGTAAGCGGCAGTACGGCAAAACCGGCAAACACTGAGGCAAAGATGACCGCCGGGGCCAGCAGAAAAAGCCGACGATCGGCCGCTGTTGGCACGATATCTTCTTTCTGTAGCAGTTTCAGCAGATCGGCAAACAACTGGAGCAAACCCCACTTACCCGTTTCCATGGGGCCAAGACGGTCCTGCATGAACGCGGATACTTTCCGCTCTGTGTATACGCCGACAACTACAAAGCCGGACGCTATGGCAAGAAAAATGGGGAGAGCCAGCATAAAGAATTAAAGAATTCATGACTTTCGCCCAAAGCTGTGCCACGGTTACCTATCGGGATAAATCAAACCGTGGCACAGCTTTGGGCGAAAGTCAAGGAATTAATCCTGAAGCGTGGCGAATAGCTTATTCGACACGCTTCAGGATTAATTAAAACTCAGCAGTTTTCGGAGCGCGTGGAAATGGAATTACATCACGGATATTGCCCATGCCTGTTACGAAAAGCACCAATCGTTCGAAACCAAGGCCAAAGCCCGCGTGTGGTGCCGAACCGAACCGGCGCGTATCCAGATACCACCATAAGGCTTCTGGCTCGATACCTACTTCATGCATCCGGGCAACGAGCTTATCGAAATCATCTTCGCGCTGCGAACCGCCGATTATTTCGCCAATGCCCGGAAAGAGCACATCCATAGCCCGAACCGTCTTACCATCCTCATCCTGCTTCATGTAGAATGCCTTGATCTCACGCGGATAATTCGTCAGAATAACCGGCTTTTTGAAATGCTTCTCCACCAGATACCGTTCATGTTCTGACTGTAGATCGACACCCCAGCTAACTTCATACTGGAACTGGCCCTTTTTGGCAGGCTTTGAATTCACCAGAATCTCAATAGCTTCCGTATAGGTAAGCCGGACAAATTCATTGCTGATCACGAACTGGAGTTTTTCCAGCAATCCCAGTTCGCTTTGCTCTTCCTTCTTTTTGGTTTTCTCTTCCTCTTTCAGGCGGTTGTCCAGAAAAGCCAGATCGTCGGCGCAGTGTTGAAGGGCGTACCGAATAACCGTCTTAACAAAATCTTCGGCCAGATTCATGTTGTCTTCCAGCTCGTAGAAGGCCATCTCCGGCTCAATCATCCAGAATTCGGCCAGGTGCCGCGTGGTGTTGGAGTTCTCAGCCCGGAACGTCGGACCGAACGTATAAATCTTACCCAACGCCATGGCGCCCAGTTCGCCCTCCAGCTGGCCCGAAACCGTTAAGTTGGTTTCACGACCAAAAAAGTCCTGACTGTAATCAACCTTTCCCTCTTCGGTTAGGGGCGGTTTGGTGGCGTCAAGCGTTGTAACGCGAAACATTTCGCCCGCGCCTTCTGCGTCAGAAGCGGTTATGATGGGCGTATTGAGGTAATAAAACCCATTGTCGTTGAAATACTTGTGCACGGCAAAAGCCAGCGCATGGCGAATGCGCAGAATCGCACTAAAAGTATTCGTGCGTGGACGCAGGTGAGCTATTTCTCGCAGAAACTCCAGCGAGTGTCGCTTGGGCTGCAATGGGTACTTGTCAGGATCGGCCGGGCCATAAACCTGAACAGTAACGATTTTGACCTCAACAGCCTGCCCTGCTCCCTGCGACTCAACTAACGGACCAGTAACGGCTATACAAGCGCCAGTTGTGATGAGTTTCAGCGTGTCTTCAGAGAGCTGACCTGCCTCAGCAACTGCCTGTATATTATTAATCGTTGAGCCGTCGTTGAGCGCAATAAATACGGCGTTTTTACTTTCGCGCTTGGTGCGGACCCAACCCTTGATGGTCACATCAGTGCCAACGGGTAATGTTTTTAAAACTTGCTGAATGGGTAAATAACTCATGCTGAAACGACAACCGGATTGTGTTCGGTCCGCAAAAATACAGATTGTAGGCTGAATAGCCCACTGTAATTATAAGGTGAAGTTTAGTTAAACAAAACAGACTTTTTGTGCGTATAGGGGTAGCTACCGGTTAGTTTCAGTTTACGAGCTATTCTGTTTAAGTATTACAAAAAAACATTAAACAGAAACGTTTATAAGGCTTCTGGGCAGTATAAATCACCTACTATTTTGAATATAAGACTTTTTATCACGTCGATTCTGATTTCAAATCAGCTTAAATGGAGTGTTTCCTTGCCACCAGAACGAACAATTTCTACCGCTATAGTCCTCTTTTCTCTTAATCGCTCCCCTCAGTATTCGATCGCTTACTAGATGCAATAGGCTCGGTATTGGCAAAAAATAAAAGATATTGTGACCGGTAATTTATTAATCAGCATCCAGTATTTCGTTCTGTTCGCTAACTTTCGGCTCTGTCAGTCCGTCATAGTTCTTGTTTTTTATTTACATTTCCGATGCCCCTTACACTTTATATTGTTCGGCACGCCAAAGCCGAGGATCGATCTCTTTTCATGACCGATCATAGCCGTGAATTAACTTCCGATGGTATTATGGCGGCTGCCCGTATCGGTCGTTATCTGCATACGAAAGGCGTTCACCCCGAAGTAATTATCAGCAGCACAGCGCCACGCGCCAGAGATACCGCTAAAGTTGTTGCCGAGCAGCTTGGCTTTGATCAATCACAGATCCAGTTGGACGATAAATTATATGAAGGAGGTCCTAAAGCGTACCTTGCTGCTATAAACGCCTTGCCCGAGGGGCCACTGTCGTCAATGATTGTCGGGCATAATCCTGATGTATCTTACTTCGCCGAATTTCTGACTCACCAAAGTGTTGGTTCTATGAGCAAGGGAGCCGTAATAGCTGTTACCTTTGATGGCATTAGCTGGGCTGAGGTATCGGGTCGAACGGGCAGCATAGGCTTCGAGATAGCTCCCAAGCAGCTTCCAAAAGATTTGTGAGAAACGATTTACGTAAATTAGTCAGCGTAAATCAAAAATTGTACGTACTACGTGAACCGCAATCGTCGAATTTTTATCATTGTCTTCATTGCCTTTACGGCTATTGTAGCTCTGTTTGCCATTGACATGGCCCGCCGGACAACTGCACCCTGGAACAAGCGCCGGGAAGTTGAACGGGCCTTTCCTGCCGGAAAAGACGGTACGGCAATTGACACCGCTATCACAGACGACGATACATTACTTACCCGTTAGTGACCATGCTAAACTTAGCTGCCGTACACCATATTGCTATTATTTGCTCGGACTACGAAACGTCCAAACGATTTTACACCGAAATACTAGGACTAACGATTCTGGGAGAGGTATATCGTTCTGAGCGGCAATCGTACAAGCTTGATCTAGCCCTTAATGGCCAGTATCTGATTGAGCTGTTTTCGTTTCCGAGTCCGCCCAAACGCCCTTCCCAACCCGAAGCTGCTGGCCTGAGACATCTGGCCTTTGCCGTCGACAATCTCGATACGGCCATCGCACACCTGACTCAGCAGGGCGTAGTGACTGAACCTGTCCGAATTGATGAACACACGGGCCGTCGCTTTACTTTTTTTGCCGATCCAGACGGCTTGCCACTGGAACTGTATGAAGAGCCAAAGTCCTGAACAGATTAAACACTTTCCAGGAAAACACGCTATGTTTACCAAAAAGCAACGCGCCTGACCAGTTATCCGGTCAGGCGCGTTTGGTATAAAAAGACAGGACTCCTAAAGTGGGTTCTGTACAATTGCCTTATTTGCATTTATTTCCCGTCGTGGAATCAAAAACTCCCACTGATTATCGCCCGCCGGTACGTCGAAGAGAACCACTACGGCGCTACTCAGGTTAGCTCCATTCCGGTTCAGAGGAAGGTTCATGCGTTTCAGGTCGGTAAACCGAAACCCTTCACCCCACAGCTCAATACGCCGATTAAACAGAATCTCATCCATTAGTTGAGTACCCGTTTTGGTCGATAGTTTGTAGGATGGATCACGTTTGCTAACCAGATCAAATAATACGCTGGCAGCACCCGTTGCATTCCCCAGGCGCGCCTGGGCTTCGGCCTCAATCAAGTACATTTCGGCAGAACGCATATAGGGAATATCGCCCATAGCGCTCGTCGATGGTGTACCCGGCAACCGGAACTTCTGGTTTAAGTAAGGCACCCGAACTCCGCCCGTCGGTACTACCGAATTAGTCGCTGTAGGTGTTTTAACCCACATTTTCGAGCGCACATCTGTCGCTGGAATCTGATCATACAGCGTACTGTTAATCTGTTTGGGATCTACGCGGATGTTTGTGGAATTATAATTGCAGGAGATGTAGGAGTGAAAAGCACCAAAAAACTCCGACTGATCTTCGAGGTGATCGAATCCCCAGATCCATTCGGGATTGCTGATATCCGAAAAACCATCCTGATACTGGGCTACACTCATTGGCGCATACCCCTTGCGGGCTTCAGCGGCAAACTTGGCGGCATCTGCCCAGTTTTGCTGGGTGAGCGCTACGCGGGCCTGAAAGCCTTTAATTACCTCAAGGTTGATGTGTGACTTATAGCTACGGGTCGATGTAAGGAGCGCAGCTGCATCGACCAGATCCTTATTAATCTGCGTATAGATGTCCTCAACAGTCGCACGGGTCAACCCTTCAGTTGTCGGTGTCAGCACCAGCGGTACACCAAGCTGGCTATTCGGTTTTGCAGCGGCATTATATCGCTTCCCAAAAAGCTGTACCAGGTTGAAATACGAGAAAGCCCGTAATCCCAGCGCTTCGCCCTTAATCTGATTTTTCTCCGACTGGGCTCCCGCTGCATTATCGATATTCGCAATGGCGATATTGGCATTCCCGATCAGTCGGTAATACAGTTCGTAAGGCAACTGGTTGCCTACTGCTGTTTCGGAGCGGTGTGCCTGCCAGCGTGTTTCGGGAAGGTGCCAGGTGTTCGATGTATTAGCAATTATGACATCTTCGCCCATTACGTCCAGGATGATCATCATGGCCGGATGCCCAAAATGCCCCTGTGAACTTAAATACCGTACGACCATAGCCCGGTATATGCCATTAATAGCCGCCGTAGCGTTTTTCGTGGTTGAATAGGCCGCTCCGGCATCGATACTACCGGTAGGCGATGTTTCTAAGTATTCTTTTTCACACGCTGTTGTAAGCAGGCCCAGAGCCAATACCAGCGTCAAATATCTTTTTTTCATGAGTTGTCTGAAGCTTAAAGTGTAAAGGAAACACCCAGTACGAGGGTCTTGGCCGGACTGAAAACGTTACCGGTTACGCCATTGAATTGTTGCTGAACGTTCATCCCCTTCCGACCCGACAGGATAAGCAGGTTTTCGCCACTCACATAAACCTGAGCATTCTCCAGGAATAATTTACGGGCCAGTGTATTGGGCAGCGCATAGGACAGTGTTACCGAACGAAGGTTCATGTAACTGGCGTCGATCAGCCAGCGATCCGATTGGGCATCGAAATCACCGGTCCGGCCAGCGTCCATACGTGGCACATCCGTAATGTCGCCGGGATTGCGCCACCGTCTCAGGATGTCGGTAGATTTTGCACTACCATATCCGCCCGAACTCATCAGGGCAGCATACGCTCCATCGTACGTTTTGCCGCCTAACTGGTAGACGAACAACGCCGACAGCGAAAGACCTTTGTAGCGAAACGTGTTGGTAAAGCCACCCGACAAAGCCGGAATAGCAGTTCCGTTGTAATGGAAACGAGCATTGTTGATACTATTGGTGAGTGTATCACCCGCTTCCGTGATACGGGAGTTGGTCGCTACGAAATTGGCCGCCCGATACTCAACCTCACCATTTGCTGGATTGACTCCTTTAAATTCGCGCAGCCAGTAATCGTAGATTGATCGGCCGACCGCAAGTTTTTTGGTTCCGTCGATAATTTCTGGATTTTCGTCCGGCATTTTGGTGATGTTATTCTTAATCCGGGTAGCATTCAGATCCAAACGCCAGGTAAAATTCTTCGTACGGATCGGTTCGAGTCCCAATTCGACTTCAATGCCCCGGTTATACATCGTACCAATATTCCGGGTAACGGTTGATATACCCGCGGACAAAGGCAGTGGTACGGCAAAAATCAGGTTGGATGACCGACGATCGAAATACTCGAATGTACCCGACACCCGGCCTTTAAATAAGCTGAACTCAAGCGCTACGTCAAACGCATTACTTGACTCCCACTCCAGATTCGCATTGCCCAGGCTTGTTTGTAAAATACCAGCCTCCGATGCATTGTTCCATCCCAGACCATACAGGGGCTGCCAGGCATAGTAACTGATCGTATTATCCTGCGCATTCTGTCCTGTATTCCCGCCACCATCGTTGCCTGTCTGGCCGTAGGAGGCTCTCAGTTTCATGGCGTTGATTGTCGGGATTGCCCGCAGGAAATCCTCCTGATCTAAACGCCAGGCACCACTGACGGAATAGAAATTTCCCCAGCGAGTATCCCGATAAAATTTACTGGACCCATCGCGCCGGACCGAAGCTGAAAGAAAGTATTTCTGGTCGTAATCGTAATTGATCCGCGAAAAGAAACCTTCTACCCGGCGCATGAAGGCTACCGAAGCCAGGTTCGTTGTTGTCGTGAAGTTAACCAGTTCATAGTTACCGTCCAGAATCTGCTGTGAGCGCGACCCTTCCAGATTGTTATCGCCCACCTGGAAATTTTCATGCCCCAATAAAACATCGAAGTTATTTTTCCCGAACGACTTGTTGTAGTTCAGCAGTTGGTTGAGGTTATAACTGGAAATGTTTTGAAATTCATGGTTAGCACGACCAGCCGGGGCTCCGTCACCAATTTCCGGGTTTCCGTAGGTGTAGCCGTTGTAATTGGTAATATCGGTACCAATGTTGGCGGTGAATTTAAAATCCTGTAGAAAGGAAAGTTCAGCAAAGCCACGGGCACTGAGTACATTCCGGCGGAAATAGTTCTGATTCAAAACTGTTTCGGCAACCGAATGGCGGCCACCAAACTGAGGTCGGGCTGGTAATCCCAGAGCAGTCAGGTTACCGTAGTCCCAGCGTCTGTTTCCATTGGGAAGTGTCAGAAACTGGCCCGGATTGTTCGGATCGTACGCATAGACCGGATAAATCGGGCCGATGTTGCGGGAGAAAAAGAACGGGTTAACAAAGGTAGTGCTACCAGCCGTACCGCCTGCATCGGCCTGATTCGACTTTGTCAGGGTTACGCCTAAATTAGCGCCCGTCCGGAGCCAGGGCTTCATCTGGGAGTTAATGTTGAGTCGGCCCGTAATGCGTTCGAAATCGGAGCGAATCAAATACCCTTTATCATTCAGGTACGACAGGGACAGGAAATAATCAGACTTGTTCTGTCCACCCGCAAAGCTAACGTTCAGCTCATCCCGATTTCCCTGGCGCATGATCGGCTTTTCCCAGTTCAGATCATCTGCCGAAAACCGAAGCTGAGCATTCGGATTCATTTGGCCATTCACGTCGACCACCTGATTATCAGGCACATTATAAGCGTTGTAGCCTACCAGGCTGATCAATCGGCTTGTTGCATCTGCGTTTGCCGTAGCCAATGGTACAGGGTTAGTTGCGCGGTAAGCAATACTATTCCTGTAGGTTTCCCACATTAACGGATAGTATTCACCTACGCCAACACGGTCATACTCTGGCAAGCCGCGTGTACTTAATCCTTTTGTATAACGAACATTGATCGTACTCCGGTCTTTCTGCCCTTTTTTCGTCGTTACGACAACCACACCATTAGCGGCCCGAGAGCCATACAAAGCCGTTGAAGCAGCATCTTTCAGGACAGAAATACTCTCAATGTCATTGGGACTAATGTTAGAAATATTACCTGAATAGGGAATTCCATCGACCACATACAGTGGATCGTTCCCTGACGAAATTGACCCAAACCCCCGGATTCGAATATCAGGAGAGGCACCGGGCTGGCCCGTACTGGCCGTCGTCTGAACGCCTGATACGGCCCCCGAAAGCGCCTGCCCAATGTTGCTTACTCCTCTGTCTTGAAATTGAGTGGGTGAGAGCGTACCAGCCGAACCGGTAAATGATGTCCGTTTGGCGGTACCAAATGTGGTGACAATGACTTCATCCAGATTAGCCGCATCTGCCGACAAACTAATGGTAATCGTCGATTGATTGCCCACCGCAACTTCCTGCGACTTAAACCCAATGAAGCTGAATACCAATCGACCAGTAGCTGGAGCACTTAATCGATAGTTCCCGTCTGCGTCGGTGGTTGTGCCGCGGGTTGTTCCTTTCAATTGCACACTCACTCCCGGCAATGCCGTTCCGTCTTCTGAAGACGAAACTCGACCGCTCACAGTAACCTCCTGAGCCAGTACAGGCAGACAAATGCACGCAGTTAGTAACCAAATGCATAATAAAAGTTTTCTCATGAAGTGTAACCAGTAAAAAGTTTTAACCATTTTTTAATTGAAACCCCAAAAATACCATATTCCAGACAAAATCAATATATTCTATTAAAAATTCCTTAAGATCCAATAATTAATATGGCATATCACACTTTTTGTACAATTTTACGAAAGTTTGTTTTTATTGCTATAATACCCAGTGCTTTTATATACTTTAGTAAAAATAAAAGACACTATTTGTGAAGTTTTTTTCTAGAAAAGATAGAGTTTGCTAAGCAGTATTAAGCTGATATAATAGTTCTTAAATGCCGGTAAAGTCTAAATAAACAAGCAATCAGTCTGTTCACTCGTTTTGTCATTGGCAGCCCATTTCAATTGCTATTAGTAGTTAATACCATCGTAATTTCTATCTGATAAGGGCAGAACTCAGTATTTTATCGATTATGACCAAATAATTTTCAATAATGACATAGGGTGATTTCACACCCGTATTTCCTACATCCGGCTGAAGGATTCCAGTGCGATTTATAAATCCGTAAATTGGCGAAAAAAAAAGGGATGTAGTGTCGGTTTTAAGAAACCGGCACGGCGAGGTTTGGAGAAACCCAGAGGTCAGGTTGAAGAACCTGACCTCTGGCCAATATGCCTGGCTTCACGAACGCCAGGAACCGCAAAATGGTCGGCGGCAAATGTGGTTTACGAAATGTATTGTGAAGCTGTTGACCTTAAAGCACTTCGGTCAATACGCCAACCAGCGCATCAATATCAGCAGGCGTATTATAGACATGAGGGGCAATACGCAGGGCGCGGGCGCGGGGCGAGACAGCTACTTTTTGAGCTAGTAACGCCTGTTGAACAGCCAGTGCATCGGCATATTTGGGTAGCCAAAGACCAACAAGGTGATGACTTCGTCCCTTACTACCGTTTATCGGTTCGACCTGACAGCCAAGTTGTTCCAGAGCGGGCCAGGCGTTTTTTGTCAGTTCTTCGGTATAGGACTGAATTCGTTCCGGCTGCCAGTCAAGTAGTTGCGTCAGGGAAGCCTCAAGCATCGGCATCTGGATAAAATGCGATTGCTCCCCTACATTATAGCGATACGCTTTGGGCCGATAGATCGGCTGATAATCCATCAGGCGGTGAAACTGATTGCTGTCCAAGCGGTTCATCCAGCCCTCTTCAAGCGGAATGCCCTCATCGAAGGCCGGGCTAAAATAGGCCAACCCAAGCGAATATGGCCCCATGAGCCATTTGTAACCCGCACACACGACCACGTCGGGCTGGCAGGCGGTCAAATCAAAAGGTAATGCACCAATTGCCTGCGTGCCATCCACGGCAAACCACGCTCCTACTTCTCGGGCCCGCTTACCGATTGCTTCCAGATCAAACTGAATACCATACATCCAATGCACAGGTGGTGCCAGCACCAAGGCCGTGTCAGGACCGATTGCCTCCAGTATTTGTTCGTTCCAGCGTGCACCTCTCGGAAATTCATCGGGCATTGGAACCGTTTTTATCCGTAATCCCAATTCCTTACTGACACGATCCCAGGCATACACATCGCTCGGAAATTCACTGTCGAGCAGAACAATGGTTTGCCCGGCCCGAATTCCTGGCTTGTTGGGCAGGTTACGGGCTACCACGGCCATCGCATAGGAAACTGATGGAACAATGGCAATCCGGTCAGGGTCGGGGTTATTGATCAGCTCGGAAAATAACGCACGAACACGAACCGATCCACTAAAAAAATCGTCGGGGCGAAGGCCAAATGGGTTAGCGTCGCGACTGATAGCATCATGTCCAGCCTGTTCAACGGATTTGCTTAAGGGTGCACGAGTAGCACAATTCAGGTAATGAATTCCCTCAGGCAGACTAAACTTGCTTTTCTGTGTAGTAAGTGGAGTAATTCCCTCTATCAGCATACTAAATTGATGAATGACGTAATTTAACTCGTAATTAGTTTAGTCTGGCACGAGGTTTGTTTATTTTTCTTATGAAATCTAAACATCGTAACTTCTATGACGACACTGTTGGGTATAGGTTCCCGAATTAGCCACACAGAGTTTGGCGATGGTGTGGTAATCAACCTGAAAGCTACAGGCTACACCATCACTTTTCTGCAACATGGCGTGAAGGTACTCAAATTCGACACACCCATGACCATTCTGGAGGCCATTGAGCCAGATGGCGATCTTGTTAGTTTATTCGACGTCGAACAGGCTTTAGCGCGGGTGCTACAGCGCTGGTCGGACCAAACCGAAGTCGTTCCACTTGGTGATAAGTGGAAAGGAGGCAAATTGATATTGAAACCCGGCCGGACTGATCTGACGCCGAAAGAAATGCCGATCGATGGCTTTTTCCATAAAATTGTCATGGTCCGCGACCGCCTTCGCGTACTTGAACAGCGTATCAATGCCAGCAATCTGGACGATGAAGAGAAAGTGAATATTCAGCAATACATCACAAAAATATACGGGAGCCTTACCTCCTTCAACCTGCTCTTTAAAAACCAGAATCAGCAGTTTGTCGGCGAGAAAGTCCTTAGCGAAGCCTAATATTTTTTCATGTAGTTTTGGGTTAGTAGATTTGAAGCTCCCCGCTATCGGCTCGATAACGGGGACTTTTTTTTGTTGGACCTCCCAAATTCGTCGCTGGTGATTCTTACTGTCGGCGGTCGAAGAGAGCTTTCTCAACCTCTTCTTTATAATTACGCCCGATTGGAATCTGGCTCCCATCGATGATCAGCCGATTTCGCTCAATTCGACTAATTCTCGATACAGCCGCAATGAACGACTTGTGTACCCGCATGAACTGGCTTTGAGGAAAAATCTCGTGCATGGCTTTGATAGAGCCTTTTATGACAATTTTGCTGGTAGTTGTATAGATAATGGCGTAATCCTTAAGTCCCTGAATATAAATCACATCATCAAAATTCAGCTTGATACGCTGTAGGCCACTTTTTACAAAGATTGACTCGGGGCGTGTTTCGGCCGGGCCGTCTTCCAGATTGGCGTTTTGCTCTTTCAGGGCCAAAAAGTCGCGGATTTTCTCGATTGCCTGTATAAATCGCGGATAGGAAATGGGTTTTAGCAAAAAATCGATGACCCCCAGCTCAAAGCCCTCGAATGCATAGTCGCGGTAAGCGGTAGTAAAAACCGTGATGGGTGGACGAGGTAACGATTTCAGAAAATCAATACCGTTCATGCCGGGCATTTCAATGTCCAGAAACAACACATCGGCTTCATGATTTTCCAGGTACAAAAGGGCCTCACGGGCATTGCCGAATGGGTGCACGGTCCCGGTAAAATCGAATCGGCTCAGGTATCCTTCCAGCACTTCACGGGCTAGGGCCTCGTCATCGACGACTACGCAGTTTAGCATCATTGGCCTGGTGGTTTCCAAAAATCGCGCTTATTAATTGACAACCCGGTTCAACGTATAACTTAAATTCTCATCGCCAACCCTGAATCGGCGTTCCTGGTCCAGGATAAACAATACGTCATCATCACCCTTCAGCAAATAAATGGAAACCTCAGGTTTGTCGGAATCCAACTGATAAACAATAGCGTTTGGATCAGTTTTTATACCGTGCACAATTGCCCATTTTCCTTCCCGAGCCGCCGAGCGATTCAACGTTCCCAATAGTCGATAAGTCGTTGGCTGATGGGTAGTCGGATCCTGATAGAGCGTTAGCCCCCATTTCACTTTCCAACACTCAGGGCTAACAGAAATTTTCCAGTCTTTGGCGATTTCGGAACAAGGGAACCTGCCGCCAAAAACGCCTACCACTTCCGGTCCACTGGCGATGGGTGAGCGGTAGTTTTTTTTCGAGGGAACATTCGTCAGGCGGGCATCCTGCGCGTTGACCCGATTGGTACAGAGAAAAAGACCGATCAGGCAGATGCATATAGTTCTGATTTTCATTGCGTTCAACGATTATTTTCTGTTCAGAGTGTAGCTCCAGCCCTCATGACCAATCATTAGTTTGCCCTGCTGATCCAATAAGTGGAGCAGCCGACTCCCTGAGCCATTACCTTCCAGATTGACAAAGGAGATGGCCGTTTCGGGTGTATCCGGATTTAATCGATAAATCTCCCTGTTTTGGGCATCTTTCAGAATTACCCATTTCCCTTCCTTCTCCAGGCTGGTTCCACCATTTTGGAAGCCGGTTGTATTCGGTTGTGTCATGCCGTAGGTATACCGAATTTTATAGACGGTAGGCGCTTGATTTCGAGGGTCCCGCTGGAGGGCTACGTTCCATTTTATAAACTCACAATCTGCACTGGCTGGAATCGACAGCATCGTTCTCGGAATCATGTCGCAGGGGCTGCTGGCCACAAAAATGGCTGGTTCGGACGATGTTCGACTGGCCTGGACAAACCAGATTGCCAGCAGGACAAGCATACTGATTTTGGCGAATTTCATAGTCAATAAGGGTCTATTTGGCTGTATTTTTCACACGTAATTTCCGTTCCAGCGTCCATACATCGTTGCTGTAATCGAAGTCAGGATGGCGGATATCCTGCCCACCATATTTTCCGCCCGTCATGTAGATTTTTCCCCGATGCACACAGGCTGCAATACCTCCGCGCGGTGACCAGGGTGCGTTTTGTTCGCGCCAGTTGCGCCCATCCGAACTGATTAAAACCTGACTGCTGAATTGCCCATTTCGGTTACAGCCCAATAGCCAGATCTGCCCATCCAGCACCACAGCCGCGTAGCCGAAAATTTGTATGCCTTTGGCAATTTCGGGCGTTTCCAGCTTCCAGTTTACGCCATCCTCCGACGACCAGACGTCGTTATTGAGGAGGTATAATTTATTCCGTAAGGTTACGATCTGGCTACCACTTCGCTTACCAAATGGGAGATTGTCTTTTACGTTCTGCCAATGGACACCATCTGGCGAATTCCAGATATCGGCGAATTGCGTCTGGCTGTTTTCTCCACCGATCAGCCAGATCTTATGCTGAAAAACAAAGGGGTGATAGAAAAATCGCCGGGGCAGATTGCTTTGTCCGGCGATACGATTCCAGTGCTTCAAGTCCTGAGTCTGGTAAATTTCGGGTCTAAGTGTATATCGTTCGATATTACCCGTAAAGTGGCCAAGACCCAGAATCGTGTCGTTGAACTGGATGTAATCCAGAAATGCCAGGTTAGAAATGACATTGGGCAAAGTTGATTTTTTCCAGTCCCTGCCATCAATAGAGAACCAGTTGCCATCGGGATGAAAAACCCAAAGCGTATCCCGATGACTGAACATCTGGAAATTATAGCTCTTCTTCCAGGGGCCCTCCTCCAGTTTTTTTGTCCATTTATAGTCTGGCTTGCTAATCGGGGCAAGTCCATCTGTGTACTTGCTCAACTGTTCAGAATTGATCACCCATGGTAGTAGAAAGGTGATCAGCAGATAACGAAATAGGCTATCCATGGCTCGTTCGTGTTTAGTGTCGAAAGCACAGGTACATTTCCCTATCAGTCAGCAAATGAGATGTATAAAGCTGCTTTGTAGGTATCCAGCCTGTCTTCCGTTTGAAGCGTATAGCGTCCTGGATAAAGCAATTCCAGTCGTTTCCGAAGATTGGTCAGACCAATACCACCTTTCTGTTGCTTAGGCTGTGCTGTCGGTTTGTTGTTTTCAACCGTCATTTCCATCGCTGTTGCCTTCAGAGTCAACGTGCCATGAAGCCAGGATTTTTCGGCCTGTTTGCCCACGCCGTGCTTAAACGCATTTTCGACCAGCGGCAGCAACAAAAGTGGAGCGATTTCCTGCCCGTTCGGGTTACCGTTGATTTGAAGGGCAATGTCGGAATGATCACCACAGCGGATTTTTTCCAGCTCAATGTAGTTCTTTAAATAGCCAATTTCCTTTTCGAGCGGCACCCGTGCATCATCGCTGTCATAGAGCATATACTCCATCATTTCGGATAGTTTCAAAACCATATCCGGGGCCAGATCGGACTTCTTGAGGGTCAGCGCATAGAGGTTGTTCAGGATATTGAACAAAAAGTGCGGGTTCACCTGCGACCGCAGAAAATTCACCTCAGCCTGTAATTTTTCAACCGCAATCTTTTGGAGCATACGCTGCTGCTCGTACCAGTCGATGCTCAGTTTCAGGGGAACCATCAGGCCCAGGTACCACAAGGTGCTAAAGAAATTGTAGGATAACGTTTCGTACCAATTCCGGTTTAGGGTTGGCGCAATGATGAATCCGTATAAAAAATAGTCATAAAGAGTCTGTACGAACAGATAGCCCAGGATTGACAGGAATACCAATGAGAAATAGCGGAGATAACGCCCGGTTAGCAAATAGCGGGGTAACAGATAGTGTAGATTGAGGTAAGCAATGCCAATCAGCAGAACAATTCGAATACTCACACAGGCCGCAAAAAAAGGCAAACCGGCCTTATAAATCAGGTATCGCTTCTCATAGAGGAAAAACCCGGTTATAAGCACCCAATAGGCCGTATGTACCAGCGCGTACTTGACTGGGATAGTTCGGTTGGAAAGCGGAATTTTTACGCGTCTATCCAGAAAGTCCATGCGAAAAACAGTTTGTAATCCGATGTAAATGAACGTAAAAGAAAAACGTCCTGAAAATTATATCGACCAACGACCAAAAAAGTAGAGGAAAGGAATTCGCCCATGCGGCTCGTCTATTTTTCCGACCGTTGGTCTACTATTTTTTGGAATAATGAACGGCTTCGGTTGCTTTGTTCAGTCAGTAACCAGACAGCAAAAACTATAGATCATGAAACCCCAAAAAATCATTCTGTTTATCGCCACTCTGGCCGTTACGCTGTATGCGTCTGCCCAGGACAAAAAAGTAGGCGGCCCTTGCGAAGGCTGTGAAGCGATCCATGAGAGTCTGGTTCCATTCGACAGGCTGGATGCGCTTACAAAACTACCCGATGCTACATGGGATGGTAAAAAACCGTTGGGCATCAATGGCATTGTGTATAAGGCAGATGGAAAAACGCCAGCTCCGGGTGTCATTTTATACATCTACCATACCGACGAAACTGGGCATTATACCGCAAAAAAAGACGCCAAAGGCTGGGAGAAACGGCATGGGTCCATACGCGGCTGGATGCGTACCAATGATAAAGGCGAATACAAATTTGTTACACTCCGCCCAGCCCCCTACCCCGGTCGTACTGATCCTGCTCATATTCATATCACCCTAAAAGAGCCGGGAATCAACGAATACTACATTGATGAGTACCTGTTTGATGACGACCCGCTGCTCACTGCCGAAAAGCGGCAGAAGTTGGAGAACCGGGGTGGTAGTGGCATCCTGAAGCTCAAGGATGTCGGCAATATGTTCAAAGCCGAACGACACATCATCCTCGGAAAAAACATTCCGAATTATCCCATAAATCAGTAAAGTCTATCCTGTTGTCGTGAACATGATATCCTCTGTTGGGCGAGGACGGCTTCGCTATTGCCCTGAATGTCAGCTCACAGCCCGATTGTTACAAAACCAATCGTTATGAAACGTTACTTCGTCTTCCTTTTTTTATCTGTTTTTGGCCAATGCCAACTGAAAGCCCAACTCACTGATAGCCTGGGCTCGGCAAGCGGATTTTTTGCAGATTCTATTACGGGGAAGGCCATTCCATTTGCGACTGTGAAGCTGTTTCAATCGCTCGGCGGTCCGAAGAAGAAACTGGCTGAGGGTACACTTACAGACAGTCTGGGGCATTTTTCGTTAAATAATCTGCCCTATGGTACGTATTCTCTTGCGTTTAGCGCAGTCGGTTATCGGGCATTCCAAACGCCGGTCTGGATGATAAATGGCCAAAGTCCTGCTTTCGATCTGGGCACCATTGCCATCGGCCAGGATGTAAAAAACCTGAAAGCCGTCACTGTCAGAGGGCAAAAACCTTTGATTGAACAACGGGTGGATGGAATTACCTTCAACGTGGAAAGCCTGCCAGCCATTGCCGGTAGCAATGCGTCAGATGTGCTGCGCAAAGTACCGCTATTGTCGGTCGATGGGAACGGTGGGCTGTCGATGCGGGGAAGTTCGAATATCCGGGTTTTTATCGATGGTAAACCGTCCGAAATCTATGCTTCGTCTTTGGCAGATGCATTGAAATCAATTCCTGGCGAAAGCATTGTCAACGTTGAGGTAATCACCCATCCATCGGCCCGGTACGATGCAGAAGGCACCGACGGGGTAGTGAACATCATTACCCGGCGAATTCGAACGAATATCACAAATGGTAATGTGAGTGGCGTTCTGGGCAATCGAAGTGAAAGCCTGATGGGAAATGTGCAAAGCAAATACGATAAATGGCTGGTGAAACTAGACGGATTTTACCAAACGTACTGGAATCAGAATGGATCGGTACTGGAACGAAAAACAGGGCCCGTTCAGGTCGTTCAGAAAAATGAATCCCGACAATCAGGCGATTACTTCTTTGGCGGGGCCAATGTTCTGTATAGCCTCGATTCGCTGAATACGCTCAATGTGGGTTACCGACATCGCTGGTCACCCTACCAGACGTATGTAATTTCAGATAATTTTTATACCAAAAATGGTACAGTACTTCCCTCCTTTCGGCGGCAGATCGATACGCCGATTACCAACGATGGGGATGCATTTACTGCCGGATACACAGGAAACTCGCGGGATAAGCAGAAAGAAATTTCGCTGCTGGGTACCTGTTTTCTGTTCAACGGCACAAGCCGTTACGACATGGAACAAATCAATAATGACCAAACGCCTAACAAAGAGAATTTCTCTGGTAAAACCCTAAACCGCGATCTGATGATTCAGGCAGATTATACGCAGTCGTTTCAGAACAACCTGAAGTGGGAAATCGGCGGAAAACTCACGCAAAAAAATCTCAATAGCGACAGCCGGTTTGGGATCTATGATTTTGGCACTCATTCGTACAATAACGACCCGCTCCGGACAAATGCATTCTCGTATCGAAGCACGATTTATGCGGTGTATACCAACTTTAGTTTTCAGCTAAAAAAATGGCAATTTATGGCTGGGACGCGCTATGAACAAACAGATCTGAATGCCAACTTCAAGGGCAATTTATTGCAAATACCCGGTTTTCAGAATCTGGTCCCCAACCTGTTAATCAGCAAAAATCTGAATCAGAAAAGCACAGTAAAGCTGGGGTATACCGTGAAGCTGGTTCGCCCGTACTTTTCCTATCTGAATCCAACGATCAACAACAGCGATTCCCTCACTAATCAATTTGGCAATCCTTATCTGCGCCCAGAAATCACCCGCCGATACCAGCTTAGCTTTTCCCGGAATGGCGCCCGGTTATTTACTGACATTGCTCTGTTTTACAACCACAACCAAAACAGTATTGAGAGCATCCGAACCGTACGGTCTGATGGCGTTGTTGAAAATACCTGGCAAAATATTGGCCGCAATAAACGGCTAGGTTTTTCAGCAAATCTGACCTGGAAACCCAGCCCAAACATCAGTCTGGGAAGTACGCTGACCATGCAGTATGTTCAACTGGAAAGTCCGGCTATGCAATTGCGTAACAGCGGCCTGATGAGGCAATTAGTTCTGAATTACAGCTATAAACTACCCAAAGGCTACAGCATCGATTTCTACGGCTTTTTCGATGTGGCTACGATCCAGTTACAGGGTTATCGTTCCGGCTGGAAATTTTACAACATGACGTTCAGTAAAAAATCGACGAATGACCGGTTTAACATGAGTTTGCGCATGGAAACGTTCCTGACGCCCTACACCTTTATCGACGAAGTAACCATGTCTGAATCCTTCTATCAACGACAAACCAGTCGTTATCAGAACCAGAATCTTCGATTTACGGTCTCGTATAAGCTGGGCAAAAAGGACATAAAAAGTCCGCGGATGCGGCAGGCAGAAAACCCGGAGTAACCTGGTCATCAACAGTCGGCATCCATTGGACACAAGTGCGCTTTGGTTTATAAATAGTTTGATCCTGACCAACTAGCGTTGCCAGCATATCGAACCAAAATGGGAGTTCGTAGGTACATTTCGAACCACGCCCGTAATCCCATAGAGCCTCTTCTCACTACCAAATGACAAGACTTCCCAACCGGGTCCTGATTGCCGAAGTATTTCCGGGCGGTTTCCTGAGTCAGTACCACCGTGTTTGGCTCGTCGACGCCCGCTTCGAATTCCCTTCAGGAAATGAATGGTGAATACATCGAAAAAAGATGAGTCGGCATACAGCAAATTATCTTCTTTAAAAGAAGTTGTTCCGTAGCTCACAAACCCACCTCCCTGATTCCGGATACGGGTTGTTTGCAGGACTTCGGGAAACTCACTACGTAGGTTCTGCGCAACACTTGGCCCCAGCGTTGGGCCGTTAATATCTTCGCCGTTCAATCGTAAATTGATACTCACGCGTACAATTCGATCCGCTTTCTGATTATAACAGTCGCAGGATGAATTATCCTGCACATACAGCATGATCAATATGCAGGTGGCCAATCCGATAGCCAGACCAATCACGTTGATGCTAGTTGAAACTTTCTACCGCTTCAGATTGCGAAAGGCAATTTTGAAAAAGTTATAAAGCATGTCAGGAGTTAAGCTTGACGGTTTATGATCGTATTCTGGTTGTCGTTTCCTCCGGCGCACAAACGGTGGCAGCACCGACACCACATTGAGCACATAACGCAGGGTAGCGTGCGTTTGACCGACCGCTCATACCAGTACCGATACAGCTCATCCAGATCCCCCTCCACTTCCTCCAGGGTGTAGCCAGGTCAGTAGCCAATGGGCCCAGCGGGGCGGAGATTGATCAGCCGTCATCGCTTATTCGCTACGTAAGCTTTTGACCGGGTTCATCAGGGCTGCTTTGATTGCCTGGGAACTCACCGTCAACAATGCAATTCCTATAGCTAATCCACCTGCCAGAGCGAACATCCACCAGTCAATTGCAATCCGATACGGAAATTCATTCAGCCAACTGCCCATCGTCCACCAGGCTACTGGTGTGGCGATCATAAAAGCCAGGGAAACCAGCGCGATAAAATTTCTGGAAATTAGTCCCATGATGGTAAGTACACTGGCGCCCAATACTTTCCGAATTCCGATCTCTTTGACACGCTGTTCTACACTAAAGGTCGCCAGTCCGAACAAGCCCATATAGCCTACGGTAATGGCAAGGACGGCAAACACCCAGAGCAATTCGCTTAGTTTTTCTTCGGTGCTATACATTTTCCCATAGGTATCGTCCATGAACTTATAATCCAGAGGGAAGTTGGGCGAGAACTGACTCCATACCGTATTGATATAGGCTATCGTTTGCTGTATATCAGCTTCTCTGACCTTTACAGCCACTTTAAATACCTCCTGCGGTACCATGTGGATTACCGCTGCCGTGACTTTCTCATGAAGGCTTTTATAGTGAAAATCCCGAACTACCCCTACTATCCTTCCTTTTTTAATCGGATTTGACGTGTCGGCGGGCACCCATTCATGCCAATTTATCCGTTGGCTCAACGCTTTTTCAGGAGAACCAAAGCCGAATTCTTTCACCGCCATTTCGTTGATGATAAAGGCTTCCCGCACATCAGTCGACATGTTTTTTGAAAAATCTCTGCCCGCAATTAGTTGTAGACCTAGTGTTTTTACGTAGCCATGATCGCCGATAAACATGTTTACCGAATATTCCTTTTCTGCATTCTTACCTGGAAGGGTAACGCCATCTCCGGCAAACTGGTCGCCCGGAAGACCATAACCTGAGGTAACCGCAAGCACATTGGGAGAGCGTCTCAGTTCGGCCTTAAACGTTTCGAGCCCTTTCCCCGCTACCTCACCCTGTGCCTGAAAATAGATCAGTTGTTCTTTATGGAACCCCAGATCCTTATTGTTCATATACCGGGTTTGCCGGAACACGACAATAGTCGAAATAATTAGCAATGAAGAAAGGGCAAACTGAACAACGACCAGGGCCTGTCTGAACCAGGATTTGCCGTTGACGGATAGCTGTATGTTTTTCAACACCTTCACCGGCTGAAAACCAGATACGACAATGGCCGGATAGCTACCCGCCAGTATACCCACCAACAGGGTTGTACCCAGGAGTAACAAGCCTAATTGCGGATTGGTAAGTGGGTTAAAGGCTATCGTTTTATCGGTGAAGCGATTCAATGCCGGAACGACGATAAACAAAGCGATTACTGCGATGAGCATAGCGATCATGGATATCAAAATCGTTTCGCCCAGAAATTGAAAAACGAGTTGCCTGCGTCCTGCGCCAACTACTTTCCGTACACCGATTTCTCTGGCTCTCCTGAACGAGACGGCTGTAGCCAGGTTAATAAAATTGAAACAGGCAATGACCAGTACAAACAGGGCAATGATCATCAAGGCATTTACATAACTTTCATTTCCACGGATGGCATTGTCGAATGTAAAATCAGCCGAGCCAAGATGAATATCGTCGAGTCGCTGAAAAAAAGGCAGCATAACGGTGTCGCCGGGTTTGATAATCTCGGCTTTTACATACGCCTGGAACTTGTTTTGTAGGTGTTCAATATCAATTCCGGGCTTTACTTTTATGTAGGTAAAAAACTGGTTCCAGGTCCATCTTTCCATTCGACTTGGTGGTATACCCACGCTGGATAAAGACATCAGGAAATGAAAATCCAAATGAAAATGATCCGGCAACGGTGCCAATACGCCTTTTACGGTATAATCGAACGTATTTATTTTGAGGGTTTTACCAATGGGATTCTCACGGCCGAAATACTTTTTGGCCAGCTCGCTGGAAAGAATAACTGTTTTCGGAATATCAAGAATGCCTGCAACCGTCCCCTTTTCCAATGGTAAAGCGAATACCTGTAGAAACGACGGTTCCACAAACCAGCCTTTGTCTTCATAGTTTTTTTGACTGCCTGTTTCCATCAAAAACCGGTCGGGAGCCATCAATATCCTGGTAGAGGTATCTACTTCGGGATATTGCTGTTGCAGAAAGCTGGCATAAGCCGGAGCAACAACCGCTTGCTTCGTGGTCGTATTATCTTTGGTTCTTTTCGTATAAATGCGAAAAATGTTCTCTCCGTCTGGAATCGTTTTATCAAATTTCCATTCGTCCCATACAAACAGACCGATCGAAAGACAGCCGATCATGCCAATAGCTAACCCAGCAATATTGATGACTGAATAGACTTTATTGAGCAGCAGGTTTCTAAAAGCGATTTTGAAATAGTTCCGAATCATGTCAGGAGTTAGGCTTGAGGGTTTATGATCGTATTCTGGTTGTCGTTTCCTCCTCCGTACAAAAGGCGGCAGCACCGACACCACATTGAGCACATAACGCAGGGTAGCGTGCGTTTGACCCGACCGCTCATACCAGTACCGATACAGCTCATCCAGATCCCCCTCCACTTCCTCCAAAGTGTCCTTAGGGTGTAGCCGGGTGAGCAACCAGTGAGCCCAGCGGGGCGGTTCGACGGGACGAGGTTTCATAAAGAGTAATGGCTAAGGTGCAGGGATTAATGCATTGAAAAGGCCATTTATCGCTACAGGTTTTAAATCCGCAAACGCCCGAGCGGTACATAGTCCATTAGCCAGTCATCATTCTGACCGTAGTGAGCGAACAGGATTCATCAATGCGGCTTTGATACTCTGGAAGCTGATCGTTAGCAATGCGATTCCAATCGCCAATAGCCCAGCCAGCGCAAAAATCCACCACTCAATATCAATCTTGTAGGCATAATTCTGCAACCAGCTGCTCATCCCGTACCAGGCAACTGGCGATGAAATGAGAATAGCCACCAATACCAGCTTGAGAAAATCCTCCGAAAGCAAGGCAACGATGCTCGTCACCGAAGCGCCCAGCACTTTGCGTACACCGATTTCTTTCGTCCGTTGTTCGGCCATAAAAGCCGCCAGCCCGAACAGCCCCAGACAGGAAATGAAGATGGCCAGAAACGCGAAGTAATTGACCAGCGCCCCAACTACGGTTTCGCTATGGTACAATTTCTGGAAAGCCTCATCGGCAAACCGATACGTGAGCGGAAACTTAGGATTCATTTGACGCGCCAGGGTTTCCAGGCTCGCCAGTGCCTGCTTGGTCTGGCCAGGTTTGATGCGAACAATGATAATTTTCCCCTGGCCCAGTTTGGCAATAAACGGTTCAATGGGCGTGTGCATCGAACTTTGGTGATAGTCGGCAACGACACCAATGATTGTCCCTCTTTTTCCCCACATAGTCAGGGGCTTACCAATCGGGTCTTTATAGCCAATCCGCCGGGCTGCGGTTTCATTAATGAGGAAATTGGCCGAATCGGCACCAAAATCGCTCGAAAAATCCCGCCCGGTAACGTTTACTTTCAGCGTCTTCGTGAAATCATAATCGACCGTCGAGAATTGGAACTGGATACTGGTTGTTGTATCCTTACCCGGCCATTGAACGTTGCCCGTGCTTCCAAATCCATTGGTTGGCGTTCCATCCATTTTGGTTACTGCCTGAATGCCAGGCATTCGTAACAGTTCCTGCTTGAAGGTGCCGTATTTAGTAGCCAGCTCACCCTCCGAGGAAACGTAAAGCATCCCCTCCCGATCAAAACCAAGATTCTTGGTCTGGATAAAATCAATTTGCCTGTATACGATGATCGTTCCGATAATCAGCAACATCGACAGGGCAAACTGAAAAACCACAAGACCCTGTCGGAAAAGTCGCGCACCAGAGCCAAATCGAATGGTGCCTTTCAATACCCGAATCGGGTTCAGCGACGACAGGAAAAGGGCCGGATAGCTGCCGGCAATCAATCCGGTAACGAGCGTCATCCCAAGCAACATGAACCAGAATGAGGCAGTGGCAAACTGAAACGTAATGTGCTTCTCGGTCAGGCTGTTGAAGGTAGGCAGCAGCACCCAGACAAGACCCAGCGCGATTACTAAAGCCAGAGCGGTCAGGACCATAGCTTCTCCAATAAATTGCCCGATCAGCCAGTTCCGGCCCGCGCCAACCACTTTCCGAACGCCCACCTCGCGAGCCCGTTTGACGGAACGTGCTGTGGCCAGATTCATGAAATTAATGCAGGCAATCAGCAGAATAAAAACCGCTACGATACCAAATAACCGCACGTATTCGATGCGACCGCCATTCTGATATCCGTTCTTAAAATTGGAATACAGATAGGCTTCCTGATAGGGTTGCAAAAAAAGCTGAACGTCTAAACCGCGCTTTTCCATGCCTGGATTACGGCTTTTCAGAAACGACTTCATTTTCGCTTCCAGCCGGGCCGGATCGGCCGACACACCATTACGGTCGACCCGGAGTTGAATTCGGGTTTCGGGTACGTTGGTGCCCCATTCCTTCAGCCATTCATTGTGTCTCAGAAGGTCTGACCAACTAAGCAGATAATCATAAGTTACCGATCCATTTTTCGGTATATCCTCAAAAACGGCACTTACCTGATAATCTTCCTTGTTACCGATCCGGATACTTTTGCCCATTGCCGCCTGCGGGCTGCCAAAATAGTTTGTTGCCAATTTCCGTGAGATGGCAATATTGGCCGGAGCATTCAATGCAGTTTCGGCACTACCGGCCAGCAGTGGAAGACTAAACATCTTAAACCAATCCGCCCCGGCGGCTCGCCCTTTTTCCTTGTTCAGTTTCTCCCCCACCGAAAAGGTTCGTTCCTCTTCCCATGACAGACCAGCGGCATACGCTATTTCGGGAAACTCTTTTTTCAACTCATCGGCCAGTAATCCGGGCGTTCCTGGGCTGGCTTCAACTTTTCCATCGTAGAACTGACGTTCCATGACGTTGTAGAGTTGCGGACCGTTGGCATGATAGGCATCGACACTGAATTCGTCCTGAATCCACAGAAAAATGAGCAGACTACACGCCATACCCAGCGCCAGACCCAGGATATTGATGGCCGAAAATGATTTATTATGAGCGATGTTTCGCCAGGCGATTTTTAGATAATTACGGATCATGATGGGTTTCAGGATTGATAATTGACTGTACTCTTCTTTACGCTGTCGTCGACGCACAAAAGGCGGCAATACCGATACTACATTGAGCAGATAACGCAGGGTAGCTTGCTGCGGACCCGATCGCTTATACCAATAGGTATATAGCTCGTCCAGATCGCCCTCGACTTCCTCCAGGGTGTCCCAGGGATGCAACCAGGCCAGTAGCCGCCTTGCCCAGCGGGGTGGTTGAGAAACGGAGTTCATAAGCCACTCAGCCGAAGCGTATGAGGTGGAACCATCTGCCAGAGCTCATGCCGAAGCTGTTGTATTTCCTGTAGCGCCCGGCTTCCCAGGGCCGTAACCCGGAACAGACGCTTACGTCGTCCACCCCGTTCGGCGGTAGCTCCACCCAGTTCCGATTTAACGAAGCCTTTCTCTTCGAGCCGGATGAGGGTATTATGGACGGTACCGAAGGTGACGATTCGGCCCGTATGTTCTTCGAGGGCCTGGCTAACAGTAACCCCATAGCCTTCACCATCCAGAATAGCTACCATTATCAAAACCACTTCTTCAAATTCGCCTAAATACGTTCGACGCATACCGTCTGATTTATTAGTTTATATTTTATCGTACAAATCTGCGGCCAAACCGTCGACAGTTTCTAAAACCGCTTAAAATGGCTCTTTTATCGTTCTTTGTGAAGAAAGTTTGTCCGTAAATGGACAATCGTTGTCCCTCAACGGACATAACCGAACGCCATAAAATAGCGTCTTGAAAATCAGTCAACTCCGCTTCGAGCTTCTGGGATGGTACTCTCGGAGTGTTTGTTTTAGATAATCACGGTCGAGGTGGGTGTAAATTTCGGTGGTTGTGATCGACTCGTGGCCTAACATCTGCTGCACTGCCCGCAGGTCGGCTCCCCCTTCGATCAGGTGCGTTGCGAACGAATGCCGAAATGTGTGGGGACTAATGTTTTTTTTAATATTGACCTCATCGGCCAGCTTTTTAATCGTCGTAAAGACCGAAATCCGCGAAAGCTGTTTGCCGCGTAGATTCAGGAAGATCGTGTCCTCATCTCCTTTCTGAACATCAAGCGTCGAGCGCACATGCTCGACGTAGATGCGCGTGTAATGCATGGCGTCTTCGCCGATCGGAACCAGCCGCACTTTATCACCCTTACCGAGAACCCGGACAAATCCGGCATCGAAATAACAGTTGGTCAGCCGTAAATTGAGCAACTCCGATACGCGCAGACCCGAACTATACAACACTTCGAGCATTGCCCGGTCGCGGGTGCCGCCGGGTGTCGAGAGGTCAATGGCCGCCAGCATGGCTTCAATTTCCGGAAAGCTGAGTGTATCGGGGAGCTTACGACCGAGTTTGGGTGCTTCCAGCAACTGGGTTGGATCGCGCTGAATCAGATTTTCGAGCAGCAGGTATTTAAAAAATGACTTCAATCCGGAGAGTATTCGGGCCTGGCTGTGGGCCGTAAGTCCCAATTCACCCAGATAGACCAGAAAGTTCATTAACTGCCTCTCGGTTACCTCCATTGGCGATACCGCCGGATCGGTCAATAACATGTATTGATAGAGCTTCTCGGCATCATGAAGATAAGCCTCAACTGAGTTTTCGGACAGCGACCGTTCGAGTTTAAGGTAGTTCTTAAAGGCGTTTATATAACTTTGCCACATAGAGGTTGAATGAATACGAGGCAATGTAGAATGAATAGCGGCTAAAGTAGCACGACATGAAGTCCACAATCACCTCCTATTTATGATGCATTGTACATTTTTATGAAACAGATTCTTATTATTAACGGGCCCAACCTGAACCTGCTGGGCAAACGCGAACCCGATATTTATGGTAACCGCTCCTTTGTGGATTACCTGAAAACGCTGGAAGCAATGTTTCCCGATGTGCAACTTCGCTATTTTCAGTCGAATCATGAGGGTGAGCTCCTGGATAAAATCCATGAATTGGGCTTTACGATCGATGGAATCGTGATCAACGCTGGTGCTTACACCCATACGTCTATCGCCCTTGCCGATGCGCTTTCTGCGGTTACAGCACCAGCCATTGAGGTCCATATATCCAATGTTCATGCCCGCGAATCATTTCGCCATCACAGCTATCTGTCGGCTAAATGCAAAGGAATTATCGTTGGTCTGGGCTTGAAAGGATATGAAATGGCAGTGCGCTATCTTCTCAGTGAGCAGCCATCAGCGAACAGCCCAAAATAATTTATAACTCGTAGAAACCTGTTGGCTACTGATTGCCAGCTACTCCCTGTAATGATCACCTTTTATCCTGGACCGTCGAAAGTTTATCCGCAGGTAGCCGACTACGCATCCGAAGCCGTACGCGAAGGTATTGTTAGTCTGAACCACCGTAGCGCGGGGTTTATGGAGATCGTGAAAGAAACGGTCCGGCTTTTACACGAAAAACTCGCCATTCCGGCCAATTACCATATCGCCCTTGTATCCTCGGCAACGGAATGCTGGGAGATTGTGGCGCAGTCGCTGACGGTTCAGGCTAGTTTACATCCATACAGTGGCGCATTCGGCAAAAAATGGGCTGAATATGCTTACAAGATTAAACCGCCGATCGAACTCAATCAGGCCGATGTGCTTTGCCTCGTTCAGAATGAAACGTCCAACGGAACTCAGGTTACGATGGAAACACTCGCTCAGTTCCGGCGGGATTTTTCGAGTAATGAGGGGTCTGCCTTGATTGCCGTCGATGCGGTTTCATCCATGGCGGGCATCCAATTCGACTGGACGCTGGCCGATGTCTGGTTTGCGTCCGTACAAAAATGTTTCGGATTGCCAGCCGGGCTGGCCGTGCTGGTTTACTCGCCTGCTGCACTCAAGCGGGCGCAGGAAATCGGCGAGAACGATCACTACAACAGTCTTTTGTTCATCCACGAAAATTTTGCCAAATTCCAGACGCCCTATACGCCCAACGGCCTCGGTATCTACCTGCTGATGCGCGTATTACAACAAGTATCGCCTATTGCTGAGGTAGACGCTGTCACCAAAAAGCGGAGTGCGGCCTTGTATTCGTTTTTTGAGCAGGAAATGAACAAATCGCCCTTTCGGTTATTGATCGACAATCCGGCCGAGCGATCCGATACGGTCATTGCCGTTGAAGGGTCGGAAGCGGCTATCAAGGCCGTAAAACAAGCAGCTCAACAGGCAGGGATCACCCTTGGCAACGGGTATGGTGACTGGAAAACAACGACGTTCCGTATTGCCAACTTCCCGGCCATTACGGATGATGAGATTGAAACCTTAAAACAATTCCTTTTGTCATTCCAACAGTAACGTTTTCAGAATGACTAGAGAATACCATGTTTAATATAAAAGAAATTGCCTCGGTCACGCTTATTTTATTTTCGGTTATCGATGTGATTGGCTCGTTGCCTGTCATTATCGATCTCCGAAAAAAAGTCGGCAAGATCGAGTCAGAACGGGCAACGTTCGTATCGGGCGCCCTGATGGTGTCATTTTTATTTGTTGGCGAACGTCTCCTGAAACTGTTTGGCGTTGACGTTGCGTCATTTGCCGTAGCCGGAGCCCTCATCATTTTTCTGATTGGCCTGGAAATGATTCTGGGTCGCACGATTTTCAAACCAGATGAAAGCAGTACGGGTGGAGCAACACATATTGTGCCCATTGCGTTTCCGCTTATTGCCGGTGCCGGTACACTAACGACCCTTATCTCCCTACGCGCGGAGTATCAAACGGCGAATATCATTGTCGGTATTATTCTGAATCTGTTTCTGATCTATGCCGTTCTGAAGTCATCAGGATGGCTCGAAACCCGGTTGGGATCGGGCGGCCTGGCCGTACTCCGCAAAATATTCGGCATTATCCTGTTGGCAATCGCCATTAAGCTATTTAAAACGAACCTGCTATCTGAACTGTGATTACGTTGATCAATTGATTTCACTGATTAGTTTGCAGTAATTAACCATCGTACCGTGATATGATCGATAATCGTTACGAACATTCAGAATTGACCAGCCGAATAATAGGGTGCGCTATGGAAGTACACCGTCAATTAGGCAATGGCTTTCAGGAAGTTATTTACCAGCGAGCTTTAGCCATTGAATTGGGCCAAGCCCAAATCTCATTTGCCAGAGAAGTGGATATGCCCATTTTCTATCGAGGGTTGCAAATCGGAGCACGCCGGGTAGACTTTCTGATCAACAATTTTCTCGCAGTCGAATTAAAAGCAGTCACTTAGTTGGAGGATGTTCATCTCGCCCAGGCTATCAATTACCTTGAAGCCTATCACCTCAGAATTGGTTTATTAATCAATTTTGGTGCCCGAAGCCTCCAGTTTAAACGAGTCGCTAACTCAATAGCTCCTCCTAAATCAAGCTGATCATTAACGCCCAGGTCAGCGAAATCATCTAATCAACGTAATCATAGTTCAGAATGAATTCACCAGACTCACTTACCCAGGTTGCGGAATTTCACCGCACGTTTCATGCTCCCGTTCTCGATACACCCCAGATTCCATCTGAAGCCCGCTGTAAACTTCGGGTGTCGCTGCTGGCCGAGGAACTCGACGAATTCCGGGAAGCCATTGCCGAAGGCGACCTCGTTGGTGTAGCCGACGCCCTCTGCGATTTACAGTATGTGTTATCAGGAGCTGTTCTGGAGTTTGGCCTGGGCGATAAATTCAAGGCGTTGTTTGACGAAGTTCAACGGTCTAACATGAGCAAAGCCTGTCTGACAGTCGAAGAGGCCGAAGCAACGGTAGCCCAGTATCAGGCCAAAGGGGTCGATTGCCATTTTGTCGAATCAGATGGAAAATTCCTGGTTTATCGCGATGCCGATCATAAAACCCTCAAGAGCATCAACTACTCACCTGCCGATTTAGAGACAATTCTTACCTAGCCTACGGCCTTTGATTTACAATTTTCCGGTATTCGATTTGCTGATCAAGCCGAATACCGGAATCAAGCCTTATTACTTTACAATGACACTCACTTCATCACTCACGACGCTCGAAACAACGATTCGTCGGCGTATCGACAATAAAACCAAACCGTTGGGTGCGCTGGGGCGACTGGAAGAACTGGCTCTTCAGATCGCGCTGATTCAGCAAACAGAGACTCCTGTTCTGACCAATCCACACCTGCTTGTTTTCGCCGGCGATCACGGGCTGGCAGCTGAGGGCGTTAGCGCTTACCCAGCCGATATCACCTATGGCATGGTTAAAAACTTCATTGCAGGCGGAGCCGCCATCAATGTGTTTTGTCGCCAAAATGGGTTGACGTTACTGGTTTGTGATGTTGGCGTAAATGGATCGTTTGACGAGAATACGCCCAGCTTCGTTAAATACAAGATCCGGCCGGGCACCCGAAACATGCGTTATGAACCTGCCATGACACCCGACGAATGTGCTGCGGCCATTGACGCTGGAAAAACGCTGGTGAACGGGATTCAGTATCGCGGCTGCAACATCGTTGGATTTGGCGAAATGGGCATTGGGAATACTTCTCCCGCTACCCTACTTATGCACCGTCTGACGGGTCTACCACTCGAACAATGCGTTGGGCGCGGTACCGGACTGAACGATGCCGGACTGGCGCATAAGCTCGCCATTTTGCAGGAAGTGGCTTCCCATTATACAGCGTTGGCCGATCCAATGGCAATTTTAGCGGCAATGGGTGGCCTGGAAATTGCCTCTATCGTGGGTGGCATGATACAGGCCGCGGAAAACGGTATGATTATCCTGGTCGACGGTTTCATTGCTACATCAGCCTTATTGGTCGCTCACACCCTCAACCCAGCGGTGCTGCAAAACTGTGTTTTCTGCCATCAATCCGACGAAGCCGGGCATCAGCAAATGCTTCGCTTTCTGGGCGTTCGGCCGTTGCTCAATCTTGATCTGCGGTTAGGTGAAGGTACGGGCTGCGCACTCGCTTATCCAATCGTAGAGGCTGCTGTCAACATGCTGAACGAGATGGCAACGATGGACATTTTAGACTAACAGGACTTTGTCAACGAGGTGTACCATGCCACGATTTTCCGTAACATAAAAAAGGACTCTGACACGCCTTGTTGAGAAAGAGTTCAACTGACCAGTACTGCCTACTGCAAACTGCCCAACAAAAACGACACCCTCCCCTTGCGACTCTTCTTTACTGCCCTCATGTTCTATACCCGCCTGCCGGTTCCGAAGAACATCGACCATTCAGCCGATGCGTTAAATCGGTCAACGGTGTTTTTTCCACTTATCGGCTGGATTGTGGGTGCAATTGGGGTTGGCTTGTACTGGCTCGGTACGGCACTGTTTCCGCCGACTTACCTGCCCGTATTGTTCAGTATGATCGCAACTGTCTGGATAACAGGGGCTTTTCACGAAGATGGTTTTGCCGACGTTTGCGACGGTTTTGGTGGTGGCTGGACGAAAGAGAAAATCCTGGCGATTATGAAAGACAGCCGCCTTGGAACCTATGGAACCATTGGCCTGGGACTCCTGCTGGCAGTTAAATTTTTTGCCCTGCAATCCATGCTGAGTGCCGAAACATTCGGCTTGGCCGTTGCGTTGAAATACATTTCGGCACATAGCCTGAGTCGGTTAACGGCCGCAACGGTTATCCGTGCACTCCCTTATGCCCGTGAAGACCTCGACGCCAAGGCAAAACCCATTGCTCAGGGCATTACAGCTGGACAACTGGCGGTTGCTGCTTTTTTTGGGCTCGTTCCGTTAGTGGCTTTAGTACTATACACGACACTCTGGATTTATTTACTTTTCCTGATTCCGCTGGCGCTGGTTCGCTGGCGATTCATCTGGTTTTTCAAAGAATGGCTCGGTGGTTACACCGGCGATTGTTTAGGAGCCGTCCAGCAAATTACCGAAGTTGTTGTCTATCTGTCGTTTGTGTCACTCTTATGGGTTTCGGTTTAACCAGACGATAAGCTTCCTACACCATAGCTTTCCTCCTACTCTCTTACGTGCTACAACATACACCTCATGGATGTTTATCTGATTCGCCATACTGAAGTTGCCGTTGGCCGAAGTGTTGCTTACGGCCAGTCGGACGTAGACTTAGCCGACACCTATGAAGAACAACGCGATCGGCTGCTGGCCAATTTGCCCGACGATCCTATCGCTATTTTCTCATCGCCCCTGCGCCGTTGCCAGCGGTTAGCCAACGATCTGGCGTCAGTGTTTGCCCATACGAGCCAGATCGAAACTGCGCCCGGCCAAACCAGAGTGGTAGACCCTCACCCACTGAACGTACAGTTTGACGACCGGCTCAAGGAATTCTTTTTTGGCGACTGGGAAATGACGCCCTGGGCCGATATTGGCCGTGATGTTCTGGACCCCTGGATGGCCGATTTCGTGAACGTTAGAACACCCAATGGTGAAAATTTCAATGATGTTTTCGAACGGGTTGGATCATTCTGGCGCGATACAATTCAGCCGCTTGCCCAAACTCAAACCGTTCAGCCGGTGTTCATTGTCTCACATGGTGGCGTAATCAGGGCTTTGCTGTGTCTGTTTCTGGATTTATCTTTGCAAAATGCCTATCGTCTTAATCTCGATTATGGCGCGGTTACCAAACTGACTCTTACAGAGTCCTCATACACGATTCAATTCATTAATCGCTGATAGATTCTCATGAAATCGCTACAAATTCGTCTGATTACACTTAGCCTGATTGTCCTGGCAACGGCCTTATTCCGTTTGCTGCCACACTGGCCTAACTTTACGCCCATTGCCGCACTGGCGCTTTTTGGAGCGGCCACCTTCGAACGGAAATGGCTTGGTTTGGTAGCCCCGGCAGTGGCTATGTTTCTGAGTGATGCCCTAATTGGTTTTCACGGCAACATGGTGGCCGTTTACGTCAGTTTTGGTCTGACATGGCTACTTGGTCTGTGGGCACTCCGTCAGCCCACTGCGGTCCGTATTGCTGCCGCTTCGGTTACCTCGTCAGTTCTCTTTTTTCTGATTACGAATTTTGCCGTATGGTACGGCAGTTCATTCTATCCGCAAACGCCGGCTGGTCTGATGACCTGTTATGCCGCCGGATTAGCGTTTTACAACGGTACATCTTTTTTCCTGAATGGGCTATTGGGTGATCTGTTTTTTAGTGCCGTTCTATTTGGTGGTTATTATCTGCTTCAGCAACGGTTCACCGTATTGAGGCCTGTTCGGGCGTGAGTCAATCCACAAAAACAATCAAAAAGCCTTCTGATTTATCGGAAGGCTTTTTTAGTATATTCGGCGCAACACGGCACATACAGGTTCAATAGTCAGAAAACGGCATGCTTGCTATCAACTTTACTCCTTTCCCGGAATTAACAACGAATCGCCTGATCTTAAGGCAGATGAAACGAGAAGACGAAACCGATTTCTTCGCCCTCCGCTCCAACCCGGAAATCATGCGGTTTATCCCCCGCCCAATTGCTCAATCCATCGCTGATGCTTTTCAACTGATTCAGTCCATAAACGATGGCATCCGAAAAAATGAGAGTATAACCTGGGGTATTACGCTGCATCATAACCCTACTGTAATTGGCACAATTGGGTATGTCAGAATGGCAAAAGAACACCATCGGGCTGAAGTTGGCTATTTGTTAAGCGCGGATTTTCGGGGACAGGGCATTATGCAGGAAGCGCTCTCGGCCGTGGTCGATTACGGTTTTCAGCAAATGAAACTTCACTCTATTGAAGGCATAGTTGATCCTCAGAATACAGCCTCAGCCAGCGTTCTGGAAAAGGCTGGTTTTCAAAAAGAAGCCCATTTTAAAGAAAATCAATTCTACAAAGGTCAGTTTCACGACTCCATTCACTACTCGCGGTTAACACCGCTTGTTTAAAAAATAGCACCAGTACAGTAGGGCGGCCTATCGGTAATTTCAGCACATTTACGAAAACACCCATAACCCAACGACTAAACCCACCAGCCATGACCATACTGTCTCAGATTTTAATCGGGTTTGTAGCCATCGAACACCTTTACATTTTGTGGCTTGAGATGTTCGCCTGGACGACCAGAGGGCGAAAAACGTTTAAATCGTTATCACCCGATTTGTTCGAGCCAACAAAGGCACTAGCTGCTAATCAGGGACTTTATAATGGTTTTCTGGCAGCTGGCCTATTTTGGTCATTACTGATTACCGATCCCGTCTGGAGCAAAAACGTGAGCTACTTTTTCCTGGGATGCGTTATCGTTGCCGGTGTCTATGGAGCCGCCACGGCTCAACGCTCCATCTTCTTCGTTCAGGCATTACCAGCTCTTATAGCACTAATTTTTGTACTGCTGGCTTAAACGAAAAGTAATTTTCAAACTGCAAAGCGATCCAGCCTGAAAGACGTTAAATCGAAATCCGTTCGATTTTGTAAGGCCAGCTCGGCCAGAACCTGCCCCACGGCGGCCGAATGTTTAAATCCATGACCCGAGCAGGCGGAGGCAACCAATACATGTTGATAGTTTGGGTGATTATCGATCACAAAATCGCCGTTGGGGGTCATCGTATACAGGCAAACGGCGGATTTGATGCATTTAGGGCCAATTCCACTAAAGTTAGGCGCTATGTATTGATCATACATAGATCTTGTTTCAGCCTCAGAAACGACACGATTTACGGCATCGGGCGTTGTGGATTTAGCATACGTTTCCATAGCAATTTTAATTCCCTCACTGGGGCTGCCAATGGCCGGAAATCCATACACATCCAGATCACTCAGGATGAACACCGGGAAATGATCAGACGTAAACGCAGCGTGGTTTTCATGAACGTCAAACCAGTATTGAACCTGTCGATAAACCGTCAGTAAATTACGATAAGGCGTATCGTAAAGCGACGCTGTTACCCAGGAACCGGTAGTCAGCACCAGTTTTTTAGCCGTATATTCTCCAAGATTCGTTCGAACGGTAACCCCAGTGGCGGTTTCGGTAAATGACAGCATTCGCTCATTCGTTCGGATGGAAGCTCCATTTATCCGGGCTTGATCCAAATGTGCCGAAACACATAATTCCGGCTTAAGAAAACCCGCATCAGGTTCGTAATAACCAATGTCATCGTCGCGAAAGCGAAACTGTGGGTATTGATCCCGAAGGCTCGTTTTATCCAGAATCTGGTGCGTAATTCCGAACTGTTCTGCGGCTTCGATGGTGTTTGTTAACCAACCGGGTTTATTGTGGGTCTGGACAGCAGACTGTTCTTTACCTATAAAAAGGCCGCCCGTTTTCGTCAATAATTGCTGCTCCGTTAGCTCTTCAAGCTCCTGCCAGATCTCATATGATCGCAAGGCTAGTGGCACAAAATAAGCCCCTTCGCCAATGGCCTGCCGCGTAATACGTGTATCACCATGCGTAGAGCCCATCGTGTGAGGAGGACTAAATTGATCTAATCCCAGCACATGTGGTGTTTGTTTGGCCAGTTGATAAAGCGTTGCGCTTCCTACGGCTCCCAAACCAACAACAATAGCATCAAAAATCATTTTCGCCTGATTTTATCCGGTTTCGCTTACTGCAAACTATCATATTTTCGGTCGATCAATTCAGCTACCAGACCCGTCCAGCCCGTTTGGTGGCTGGCTCCTACACCACGGCCATTATCGCCATCGAAATATTCGTAGAACAGTACGTAATCACGAAAGTGAGGGTCCTGGTATTTAGGGTGTTGGCCAAACGTAGTCCGCCGGCCCGTTTCATCTAAAATAAACAGGCTTATAAGCCGGTTAGTCAGCTCACGGGCGACTTCCTTCAGGGTTATCTGTGTTCCCGATCCGATCGGATATTCGACCGTGAACTCATCCCCAAAATAGTCGTAGAATTGCTGGATCGTTTCTACCATCAGGTAGTTTAACGGCATCCAGACCGGCCCTCGCCAGTTGCTATTCCCGCCAAACATGGCGCTATCACTTTCGGCAGGCGTGTAAACAAGTCGAAAAATCGTGTTGTCCAGCGTGAACTCATATGGTTGATCACGATATACTTTCGAAACGCCCCGTATGCCATGCGGACTCAGAAACTCGTTTTCATCGAGAATTTTACTGAGCAATGATTTAAGCCGAAAGCCCCGAAGCAAACTCAGTAAGCGTTTTTCGCTCTTCCCGGTTTCAGTATAACGCGAAACCTGGCTATACAGGTCGGGGCGATGGCTCTGGAACCATTCCATGCGATCCAGAAATGCGGGTCTTGATTTCAAGATCTTATCATCCAGAATTTCAACGGCAAACATTGGAATTAGCCCGACCATTGTTCGAACCCGCATTCGTTTAACGTTCCCGTCGGACATTCGGATTTGATCGTAGAAGAACCCATCCTGCTCGTCCCAAAGCCCCATATTGCCTTCTCCGATGTTGGTCATAGCACCCGCAATGTAGAGGAAATGGTCAAAAAACTTTGTGGCCAATTCATCGTATACCGAGTCGTGCTGAGCCAGTTCGAGCGCTATACGCATCATGTTGAGCGCATACATAGCCATCCAGCTTGTACCATCGGCCTGTTCAAGGTGGCTTCCATCCGGTAAAACGGCATTTCGATCAAAGACCCCGATATTATCCAGGCCCAGAAATCCCCCTTCAAAAATATTGTTTCCCGACTCATCTTTACGGTTCACCCACCACGTAAAGTTGAGCATCAGCTTATGAAAAATACCCCGCAAAAATCGAATATCTTCCTCACCGGGTGGCTTTCGCTCCAATTCCATATGGTAGAGCCGCCACGCAGCCCAGGCATGAACGGGCGGATTTACATCGCTAAATGACCACTCATAGGCAGGTAACTGCCCGTTTGGGTGCATATACCACTCGTTGGTGAGCAGCATCAGTTGCTGTTTGGCAAAACCCGGATCGATAACCGCGAACGTGACGCAGTGAAACGCCCAGTCCCAGGCCGCATACCACGGATATTCCCATTTGTCGGGCATCGAAATCACGCCCGCATTGATGAGCTGAAGCCAGGTATGGTTTCGCCCTTTGTCCCGCTCTGGGGGCGGAGGAGGACTGTTAGGGTCACCAGCCAGCCAGCGCGATACATCGTAGTAGTAATACTGCTTGCTCCAGAGCATTCCGGCAAATGCCTGTCGCTGCACCATTTTCTCATCATCCGTTGCTTTAGTCGGGTGAATATGGGCGTAAAATTCGTCGGCTTCGATCCTGCGTTTCGCAACTATATCGTCAAAATCAGCCAGAAGATTGGTCGCATCGTCGGATTTTAGCCGCAATCGGATGGTTTGCGACGCTCCGGCCGCGAGTGTTACCTTATACTGGGCGGCCACCTTCGTGCCGATCATCTTTGGATTAACGGTATTAGCTCCGTATAATACATGATCGTTGATGCCATCCTTCGGATAGCGGGAGCCGATATGTGTATTATAAAGCCGGGCCAGGTTGGTTTCGTTATCGCAGAATAACCAGTCGGGTTGTCCTTCGGCATGGAAGAAATAGCGCCCCAACTGCGTTTGCTCGGCTAATACGGTTCCATCTGGCAGAAGTGATAGTTGAGGGTGCAGGCTTGGCACACCGTCGGAGTCATCGCCCCAGATCCAGGTATTCCGAAACCAGAGAGTAGGCAACACATGTAATTTAGCCGTTTCAGGGCCACGGTTATGGATAGTCACCGTCATTAATATATCCTGTGGCCCTGCTTTCGCATAGTCTACAAACACATCGAAATAACGGTCCTGGTCGAACAAGCCCGTATCGAGCAGTTCAAACTCGGGGTCCTGCCGCGTCCGGTGGCGGTTTTCAACGATCAGCTGTTCATAGGGATAGGCTGCCTGTGGATACTTATAGAGCATTCGCTGGTAGGAATGCGTTGGCGTATTATCCAGATAATAATACAGTTCTTTCACATCTTCACCATGATTCCCTTCACCGTTGGTGAGTCCGAAATAGCGTTCCTTCAGGATCGGATCTTTGCCATTCCAGAGTGTGAGTGCCAGACATAACTGTTGTTTATCATCACAAAAGCCAGCAATTCCCTCTTCGCCCCAGCGGTAGGTATAGCTGCGAGCCATATCGTGAGTCGTAAAATTCCAGGCATCGCCATTGGCACTGTAATCTTCACGAACGGTACCCCACTGGCGATCTGATACATAGGGACCCCATTGCCGCCAGGCGGGATCTTCTAAACGTTGTTGTTCGGTGGTCAATGTATTGTCTATGAGATATTAACTATGATACAGGCTATACGATTGCTCGCAACCGTATAGCCTGTATCGTAAATTTTCTATTACCCATTGGTTGAGAACCCTTCAAATACGGTCATACCACCATCAATGAAAATGCTGGCTCCGGTTATGTAGTCAGATAGATCGGACGAAAGGAATACGGCGAGGTTCCCAATGTCCTGTGGTTGTCCGATGCGATTATAGGGAATCAATGTCATTAAGCTATTCAGGGCTTGTGGTGTTTCCCATGCTGCCCGGTTGATAGGGGTTTGAATAGCGCCGGGACAAATGCTGTTGACCCGAATCTTGCGATCACCGTATTCCTGAGCCAGCGATTGCATCAGCATTTTAATGCCGCCTTTTGAGGTAGCATAATTTACATGACCTCCCCACGGAATCAGCTCATGGACTGAACTCATGCAGATAATTTTGCCCGTTGCGACGGAAACCTCCGGGCGTGGCCCCCGACGAAGGAACTCGCGGATGGCTTCGCGGGCACACAGAAACTGGCCCGTCAGATTAACATTGATGACCGTATTCCACTGATCGAGTGTCATTTCGTCAAACTTGGCATCGCGTTGCAGACCAGCATTATTGACTAGAATATCGACGGTGCCGAACTGAGCGACTACATCGGCGAACATCTTGATCACCTGATCTTCTTTGCTGACATCACATTGGGCTACAATACCGGTGCCGCCTGCATCTGTAATTTCTTTCAGCACCTCATCGGCGGCCGGCTTTGTAGCTTCGACCGGATAATTGACTACTACGGTTGCCCCGGCAGCTGCCAGCGACTTCGCAACACCTGCACCGATGCCGCTACTGGCTCCGGTAATTATGGCAATCTGGCCTTTGAGTACGCTCTCCATGAAGAAAATAAGATTTTTTGCAGGCAGCAAGATAAGAAATTAAGCTTGCCAAGCGCCAGTTGCCACCGTTTACATTTTTTTATCAATTCTCCCCTTATTTTAGAGAATTACAGAATTTACCATCCTCATCTTACCTCATTCCAACTGATCATGTTTACAACCAAACGCGTCCCCTTTCACATTGTTTTTCCGTTCACCTGGCGGGCCATTCTCCTTTTTTTAGGGTACTCAACCCTCATCTGCCTGCTCTATTCCATTGCCGGATGGCGATTTCTTGCCATTCCGTTTGTGCCGGTTGCCACCATCGGAACGGCAGTTGCCTTTTATGTTGGCTTTAAAAACAACTCCTCCTACGATCGGTTGTGGGAAGCCCGCCGGATTTGGGGTAGTATTACCAATGCAAGCCGTTCATGGAGTATTATGGTACTTGATTACCTGAATTCCAAACATGCGAACGATCCACTGGCCAAAGGTGAATTAAAACAAATTCACCAAACGCTCATTTATCGCCACCTAGCCTATATAACTTCGCTACGAGTCCAGCTCCGGCAAAAGCCCGTCTGGGAGCTTCACCATAATCCTGCCTCTGAAGTTATCGAACGCATTGCGGCATTCAGGCAGTGTAGTCTAGATAAGGAACTAAGCCGCTTCCTGTCTGACGTGGATATTGAAGCGATTATAAAGCATCCAAATCCAGCTACGTTTCTGCTTCGGGAGCAGTCAGAGCAACTTCGGGAACTTCGGGAAGCCGGTTACCTTACCGACTATTATCACGTCGATCTGGAGCGAATGCTGGTTGAATTTTACAATCAGCAGGGAGCCTGCGAACGAATCAAATCCTTCCCGTTTCCGCGCCAATATGCCTATTTCAGCTATGTTTTTACCTGGGTGTTCATTGCAGTGCTCCCCTATGGTTTACTAACCGAAATGGCAAAAGTAAGCGGCTGGCACGTTTGGCTGACGGTTCCTTTTTTCACCGTTATCGCCTGGATATTCAACACCATGGAAATTGTTGGTGATACAAGCGAGAATCCGTTTGAAAATAGTATCAATGATATTCCCATGACGGCCATCTGTCGAAACATCGAGATCGATCTGCGCGACATGCTCGGCGAAACAGATCTGCCTAAGCGCGTACAGGCGGTCGACAATATTCTGATGTGATCCGTTTTTATTCCATTGTTTTTGGGATTGATCTGTAGTAAGATCAATCCTTTTTTATTTGATGCATTCGTTTGGGGAAAGCATCTCGAATCGGATTCGCCTGGACAATTGCAACCAGGCAGAGCAAATATTTCTGCTTATACTTCCATAATAGAAGAGATCTTTTGATGTCGAAACAGAATCTGAGCAGCCGACAGTGTCTGTAAAACCAACCTGTTTATTCGCATATCGATTTGGCTGGTTTTGCGATAATTGCACTATGCATATGAAAATTAGTTATCAAAAAATAGATAGTCCTAAAAATTAGAATTATTAGAAAAATACAAACCATACGCAATTTAGATGGACTTGTTGTACTTTTCCAATAATCAGCCTAAAATACCTATATTCGATTGTCTTTTTAGATGAATTTTTCTTAAATACCTGATAATCAACACTGCCCCTCTTGCAATAAATAGTGTTTAGCGCACACCTTTGTCACGGTAAAACAAAAAATTCAAACCAAATGAAACAGTTCCGTTTATCAATTGCTGTACTACTTTCAGTATGGGGTCTGGCTGGCATGGGAGATGCTAAAGCCGACAATGGTGCAGGAGCGAATGGGGTGAAAATTGAGAAGTCCGAACAAAAGAAAGTACGCGTTTATACACAAACGGCATCGCCGATTGACGTGGCCATTATCGATGCCGACGGCAACCTGCTCTACCGTGGTCTTATTAGCAAGAATAAAAAAGGAGCCACCTCGTTCAATTTGAACGGCTTGCCCGATGGTCAGTATTTTCTGACAGCTGGTAACAATTCGTGGTGGTTGTCGCAGGGATTGACCATCAAAGGAAACGCCCTGAGCATCGACGAACGTAACCTGCAACAGGTGATGGAGCCTTCGGTTCTGGCTTACGAAAAGAACAAGTTTGAAGTGAACTTGCCCGCTAAGAATGTAGATGAGGCTAATGTCGCTATTTACGATGCACAGAACGTGCTTGTTCAGGTAGATTCATTTAAAGGTGCAGTTCGCCGGTTCGATTTGTCGGCTTTGCCCGATGGCGCCTACACGTTCGTGGTTGGCCCGAACCAGAAGCAATTTACGACCCGTGTCGACATTAAGCATTAAGTTGCTGATGAGTAATCGCGGTTAGCCACTGGCTAGATTAGTACGTTTTATACAACTCAAGTGATCTGACTTTTCGGACAAGTCTGGTTACACACCCAATTCCCCAAGCCCGCTGTGTTCTTACGAATACAGCGGGCTTTTTTGTTTAGGTAAATTGGAAGCTGTCATGCTCTGCGGTCAATCCCTGGCTCAGCCACCAAAATCATATTTCCGGTTACATTCCAGTAATTTGTCGGCATCTTATTGACTCGAGAGCTTCACTTAGTGCAGGCAAAACGACTCAACTGGTCGGCAAGAATCATCCTGAAATAACGTCAACTAACCCATTCCGGCCTTCAGCGAATGACCGTTCGTTCAAAAGTCAGCGATTTATAGTAACAATCGGTTTACAACGTTTTATTTTACGGCATCAGTGTGGAGTATTTGTATGATACGATTTTATCAGTATTTGTTTCTGCCTCTATTTTATGGATAAACAGTTTCGTTTCAACTAAACCGTTAATACATCCGGAACAACCCGAAACTTACACCAATTCAACCTATTGTTTTCAACATTTACCCCAATTTATACGCAATGGGTGCAGTATGGCGCTCTCAAACGTTCCGCATTTACGCTAATTTCAGTCAAATTGATTTTTTCCGAGATGTCCCGAACGAATCACGTCAATGCTTTCAACTAAAGGCTAATGTACTTAAATACCGAGCCTTGTTAATTCAGGCAGGCACAATTAATAATCGCTGTGTAGTGTCTAACAGTCTATATGAAAATTGTCAATTATTGTCAATTATGGTTTAGAAAAGCATCATTATCCAGCCTGTGCGCGTACAGATTTACAAGACAACAGCTCTGGTCCAGTCTGGAGCCATTAACTCATACTCATGGAAGACTTCACCTTTGAGCAAATCGTCAGCATCGCAAACGGCTACCGAACAATGGCCCGCGCCCTGAACGAGTTTCAGGTGATGCATTGGCCCGCGTTTACCCACGAACAACAGCTCGATCTGAACGCTTATCAGAATAGCCTGCTCAATCGGGCGCAGGATTTGCAATCCCTGGCCGTTCGTCCAGCTTTCAATCAGGCGGGTGAAATAGCCGCAGCTATTCGTCAGGCAACGGACGACGCCAGAGCCGGTCTCCAGCATATTCATACGATTACAGTAGCTCTAAATATCGGTGCCATCACTGTCGCTCTGGCAGCATCCGTTGCTCGGGCCAATCTTAGGGGAATTCAAACTGCGCTCAGAGAATTAGGCGATTTACTGGCACTGGATAAAGAGGAACAGGAATAGAACCTCACCGGTAAATACGATAAATGGGTAATTCGTTGGCTGGCGCAAAGGCCCTCATCAACGAATTACCCATTTATCGTATTTACTTACTAATTAGCCGGTTATAGAATCAAACCTGACGGTGATTTTACCCCAACCAATTCAACCTCAAATACCAGGTCCTGTCCCGCCAGCGGGTGGTTCGCATCAAGCGTAACATTCGTATCGGTCAAGTCGCGAACAATCACTGGAATAGGGCGTGGATTGCCATCTTCGTGCATATTAAGCGTCATACCCACTTCGAGCGGGATGTCGGCAGGAATATCGGATCGATCTAACGTAAAAACCATTTCTTCATTAGCTGGACCATAGGCATCTTCCACCGGAATATTGATGGTTTTCTTTTCGCCCTGGTTCATCCCAGCTACTCCTTCGTCAAAGCCTTTGATGACCTGACCACTACCAACCGTAAATTCCAGCGGGGTACGCCCCTCTGATGAATCGAATACGGTTCCGTCGGTTAGAGTGCCGGTATAGTGCACCTGAACGGTATCGCCGGATTTTGCTTGTGCCATAATTACACCACTGTTTAGTGAATATTCCCTCAAAAGTACAGAACCGTTATGGAACGGTTCGCTTTTAAACGCATATTTTGGAGCGATCCTTTATTTGTTCGCCCGTTTTACGGATAACTTATCCATCTGAAAATCGCGTTCAATGCACTCCTTAATTCTCATGAACTATAAATAAGAAGTGTTGTTTGCAACTACCCGTTTCATAGTGTCGAGCTTAACCGACAGGCCTAGGTTGCCGATCGATACACCCAGCTCCAACATCGAACAACCCATACCTACCTAAGCCCGAGTGCGATTCCACACGGTCACCAGGTCGACGAATTCGCGCTGTATCGATTGGGTACGATCCGTGTTATACCATCGCTGAAGCCGTTCCGTAACCTCGGCATAAGGCATTAAAGGCTTCCATTCCCAGAATAATTTCTGCAATTCAGTTGGGCGCGGTCCCCAAGTACCCAATTCGTTTAGATCGGAGGTACGTACACAAATAAGTTTAGGAATAGACCTACCCCCATTGGTCAGATAGGCATTCATCAGATCAGGGTTTTTATCCCGCGACAAAAACCGGATGGCTATATGGGGTGACTGTTCGGCAATCTGATGCAATACAGGGATCGACTGGGCTGCATCGCCACACCACGATTCGGTCAGAACGAGCCAGGTCCAGGGTTCCGATACCTTGTCAAGAACTGACTTTAACTCCGGATTTATAGCGGTTACTTTATCTAACCGGTTCATCCGATGAATATTGAGTTTGGCATAACCCAGAATTTCGGGGGTGTTATAATTTGGGGAATCCGACGTTGTTCTCGCCTTGGCCAGCAAGTCAACAGAAAGAGCAATGTATTGATCGTAAGTGAGCGCCGATGCAACTAGCTCCGGTGTAATGATAGAAGATGGTGTTGTCATAAATACAAGGGTGCATTCTATCCCGCAACAAGTTGGGTGCACTGTTTCGTTCGCCAACTTAACACCTGATTATTCTTCGTAAAATTGATAAAAAGTTTGCTTGTATATATCGGTTTCTTACATATATTTACGCCAACTTATGTTAAACTAATTCTGCTTATTATTATGGATACAACAGGCAATGAATTTCTTCGAGGTACGCTCAAAACGATCGTCCTGAAGTTACTGGCCGAACGGTCTCCTTCTGGGCAGGGAAGAATGTATGGCTACGAAATTACGCAGGCCGTAAAAGAGCGAACTAAAGGCGAGATAACCTTATCGTTCGGCGCTTTATATCCTGTTCTGCATAAACTGGAACAGGAAGGTTTTCTCATTACAGATACCGAAGAAGTGGAGGGACGGCTGCGAAAATACTATTCGCTTACGCCAACCGGCACCCAGGTTGCCGAACAGAAAGTCTCCGATTTTGAGCGCTTTATGGAAGCAATGCGAGCCCTTCTCGATCCATTGCCCAGCCTGGCTACCGGTCACTAACGAATTCCTAAACCAACTCAACAGATAACTTTAGTGCCATGGAAAAACTCAGTCCACAGCAACTAGCTACGTTGCACAACCACCTGATCCATACCGGTTCCACCGACGCACTGATTGATGAATTACTTGATCACCTTGCCTGTGAGGTGGAGTATTATATGTGGATCGGTTTGCCCTTTGACGGAGCGTTGAAAACCGTTCTCGAACAAGCGAATCTGAAAGCTGTCCGACATCTTCGCGATACTTATAATTCAGAACTGGCGATGACCGACGAACAGCTTCAACAGGCCAGTCTGGACGATATTGTGTTTGAGTTTCGGAATAAATCGTATGGCGCCTACGACCTTCGACGGGCGTATCGGACTACCCTGCGCAATGCCTTTATTATGACCATTAGTTTATTCATGATGCTGATGGCCATGATGGACGCCGTGAATCGCCGAACCTGGTCATACCTAAGCCCATGGGGCGTAGCCTGGCTAATTGGCCTGTGTGGTGTTACGTTCGTGGTTATCAGTTGGTATCTGCACCATACGCGTCAGCAACAGGTGCCTATGCGGGAAACATTAACCGATCATGCCTGATAGACGACAACATCTTCCAGTTCATCGTGCATAACAAGCAGGATTAGTTGTTCATCGTATTCAGCACTAAATGCAAACGGCTTATTTTCAGTAAATAGTCGTAGAAATATCAATCTACTTTAGGGGTTGGCACGGTTAAAAGATCCGCAAACCCAATCATCCTCAACTCGCCCTCATTACAGGGAGGAGCGGGTATAAAATCAATTTCTGCGACATAGACATAGCTCGTCCATTTGTAGGCCGTCGGTGAACTCTCGGTTAACAATCCGCAGAACGTCATTTTTTCGGCCTTGATACCCGTTTCTTCCCAGGTTTCCCGATAAGCCGCCCGTAGCGGACTCTCGAATGGATCGAGTTTTCCGCCAACGGGCGTATACGGGTCTTTGTTCGGTTCTTTCAGGCGCTTTAATAGCAAAAAGTTACTGCCGTTACGCAGCAAGTAGATAACGGCAGTTCGCTTAAGTCCCGGAGAAACAGTCATAAAATCAATAGGCACGGGCAAAAACTACCCGTCCTTTCGACGGCTTACCCGAAAAAATATCGACGCCTTCTTCAGGCTCCTGATCGAATGGAATACAACGAATCGTGGCCTTGGTCGCTTCCTTGATTGCTTCCTCGGTTTCAGATGTGCCATCCCAGTGAGCTAGCAGGAAGCCTCCTTTGTCGAGTTGGTCCTGAAATTGTTCGAGCGTATCTACTTTAAATGTGTTCTCCTGACGAAACTTGAGCGCTTTGTTATAGATCGTCTGCTGAATGTCATCAAGAAGGTTTTTAATCCGTTCCGTCAGTCCATCAAATGGAACCGTTTCTTTGGTTTTCAGATCACGCCTGGCGATTTCGACTGTGCCATTTTCAAGATCACGTCCGCCCATCGCCAGCCGGACCGGAACGCCCCGTAATTCATATTCGGCAAACTTCCATCCTGGTTTGTTAGCGTCCGAATCGTCGTACTTAACCGAAACGCCAGCCTTACGCAACTCCTGCACCAAAGGTTTTATTTTGGCAGAAAGCTGCTCTAACTGCTCTTCAGTCCGGTAAATTGGCACGATAACTACCTGAATTGGAGCCAGTTTTGGTGGCAATACCAGACCGTCGTCATCGGAGTGGGCCATAATCAGAGCACCCATCAATCGCGTTGAAACTCCCCAGGATGTTCCCCAAACATAGTCAAGCTGGTTTTGCTTGTTCAGGAATTGCACATCGAAGGCTTTAGCGAAATTTTGCCCCAAAAAGTGCGAGGTTCCAGCCTGAAGCGCTTTTCCATCCTGCATCATGGCTTCAATACACAGCGTATCGTCAGCACCGGCAAAGCGTTCATTCGCCGTTTTCGATCCACGCACAACTGGAAGTGCCATCCATTCTTCAGCAAACGTAGCATAGATGTCGAGCATCTGGCGGGTTTCTGCTTCGGCTTCATCCGCTGTTGCATGGGCAGTATGTCCTTCCTGCCACAGAAATTCAGATGTACGCAGAAAAATCCGGGTTCTCATTTCCCACCGAACCACATTGGCCCACTGGTTTACCAGCAAGGGCAAATCACGATACGATTGAATCCAGTTTTTGTAGGTACTCCAGATTACCGTTTCGGAGGTTGGCCGAACGATCAGCTCTTCTTCAAGTTTAGCTTCGGGATCGACAATGACACCAGAACCATCTTCCGCATTTTTGAGCCGGTAGTGCGTCACAACGGCGCATTCTTTCGCAAACCCTTCAACGTGTGAAGCTTCTTTGCTCAGGAACGATTTGGGAATAAAAAGCGGGAAATACGCATTCGAGTGACCGGTTTCCTTGAACATATCGTCAAGGGCGCGCTGCATTTTTTCCCAAATCGAAAAACCGTATGGTTTAATAACCATGCAGCCACGAACGGCCGAATTTTCGGCCAGGTCGGCCTTTTTAACTAATTCATTGTACCACTCGGAGTAGTTTTCACTGCGGGACGGAATTGCTTTTGCCATGATGAGCTGAGGGAAGAAAAAGAAGGTTGCCAAACGATGACCTAGTAATGACGAAAGACCTGTACTTCAGCCCTTTGTCTGCCTTTCGGCTTTCATAGTGTATTGTTTGCCGAAACTTTTACATCTTTTTTTCCAACGTGATTAAACCTTGATGAATAAAATGGAATCTAATATATTGAAAACTTGCAAAGATAGGTTTTTGCTCTATTTTTGTAATCAATCGTGCCAATCCTTTGTTATAGGCTAAAGTGGCACTTACTAATATGAGCCTTTATACTTTTAATTCCCTGGCCAAATGATAACGCAACGCATGTACCGATACCTGGCACTGGCCGCGATGATGGGTTTCTGGAGCTGTTCCTCCAGTCGCCAGACCGCCCAGAATACTGGTGAAGTGGATGATTTGTATGGCAACTCCGGCAATGCTGCCGTATATACCAACAACTCATCTGACGTTTCGTCGGTTGCTCCACAAACCTCGCGTCAGCAACGTCAACAACAACGCTCGCTTCGCAACGCGAACCCTGATTATAACGATGATCAGCAAGGTTACTCCAGCAATACCGACGAATACTATTCTGAATTAAGCACCCGTAAATTAAATCGGGGCATGTCTCCCGATCCGGGCTGGGGCGATAATAGCACAAACAGCTATAACTCTGGTTTCGTAAACGGCTACAATGCTGCTTCGACCTCGGCTTACAGCTGGAACCGCTGGGGCTTCAACAATACTGGCTTCTATAGCGGTTTAGGACTTGGCATCGGCCTTGGTTCAATCGGCTATGGTTTCGGCAGTCCCTTCTATTCACCATTTGGTTATGGCTACGGTAGTGCTTTTGCCTACAGCCCCTTCTATTCGCCCTTCGGGTACGGCGGCTTTGGCGATCCGTTCTACAGCCCTTATGCTTATGGTTATGGTGGGTACGGTGGATTCTATAATTCATTCTACTCTCCTTACGGATATGGCGGTTATTATGGTGGCTACCCAGCCGTTGTCGTGACTGGAGCTGATCCCTATCGGAATCGGAATTACGTTCGGAGTTCATCCCGTTCGTCTGGCAACTACGCATCTGGTTTCGATAATTCTCCCCGCAACTACAATCCCAATGGAGGTCGTAGTAGCTATAACGCAGGATCAGCCAGTAACCGCTCAACCAGCGATGGGTACTATGCTCGCCCAGGGAATAACAGCCGGGGCACCTATTACTATGATAATGGCACAAGTGGTAATGGTCGTGCAGGAAGTAACCCTTCAGGTACTTCGGTAAGTCCAGCCCCATCATACAATAGTGGTAACGACTACTACGCTCGTCCACGGACAAACAGCCGGGGTAGCTATACACCGTCAAACTCTGGTGGTGGCCGGGGTAGCTTCCAGCAATCGCAGCCGAGCTACCAACAGCCTTCTTACCAGAGCCAAAGCCGTGGCAACTTCAGCCAGCCTAGCTACCAGCAGTCGCAACCGAGCTATAGTGCTCCTAGCCGCAGCTACAGTGCTCCCAGTTCTGGGGGCGGTGGTTTCTCCGGCGGTGGTGCCAGTCACTCAAGCGGTGGCGGTGGTGGCCGTGGTCCAAGATAATTAAGATTTATTTCTTAAATTTTAAATCCCGCTGACAGACAATCGGCGGGATTTTTCGTTGTTACTTTGGCTAATTAACCACCAGTTTTTTGATCAACCTGGTTAAACGTTCTACAGCCATGGAACTCTAACAACAAAAGTGCCATTCGCTGGTTTAATCGCATATGCATATGAATACAAAGTTCTTTCTTTCGGCCATCTTACTGAGTTGTACGGGGCTGGCGTTTGGGCAGGGGCCTGCTGCCGATTATGCCGATGATGCCTTTCGATTCTCTGATTTTTCACAGAGTGGTACCGCTCGTTTTCGCGGACTTGGCGGCAATCAGACAGCCCTTGGCGGTGATGCCAGTAATCTGTCTGGCAACCCGGCAGGTTTAGCATTCTATAACCGCTCTGAGTTAAGCATTAGTCCCTCCTTTAATCTGGTCAACAACAAGAGCACATTTTTAGGTAGTGAGACTACGATTAACGGTGGTAAGTTTAATATTGGCCAATTGGGTCTTATTCTGGCTGGTAGCTCCAATAATACCCGGCGCTGGCGTCGGACTGCTTTTGGCGTGACATATTCGCAGTCGACCAATTTTTTCGATAAAATTGATGCGCGTGGCGTAAACAGAAACCCCAATTCATCCATTGCCCAGACATACGCCAATGCGGCCAATGCAGGCAATTATAGTGAAGCCGATTTAAATGATGATTACGATCCTACATCAAATACAGTCAGTTTCCGGGAGGCCGCAGCCTATCGGCTTTATTTAATTAATCCCACAGATTTAGGGGCAAATGGCTCAGGCCCCCCATACACTCGACTTGATGCGACAACGGCGAAAGATCAGCGAGCCACATTGAGCCGTTCCGGTACACATTCCCAATGGACGATTTCCTACGCCGGTAACCTGGATGATAAGCTCTACATTGGTGGATCGATTGCCTTGACCCGTCTTCGCTATTCATCGGAATATATTTTCCTGGAGGCACCAATTAATGGGCGTGACTTAGTTAATTATAGTCAGATCAACCGTTTCGACGTAACTGGGAATGGATTTAATGCTACCCTGGGATTGATTTACAAACTCAGTAATGATTTACAGGTCGGTGCTACACTAACATCACCAACATTTAGTAGCGCGCATGAAGCGTTCTCGCAAACCTTAACGGTTAACACCACATCCACAATCCAGCTAAATGGGCCAAACCAAATTGATGTCGTTTCGCCTTACGACAACTTCGATTATTCCCTGCAAACACCGCTGCGGGCATCGGGTGGAGCTACCTACTTTCTGGGAAAAGGGAAGATCGGGTTTATTACGGCAACGGCTGAATATGTTGGTTATGGCGGTATGCGGGTTCGAACCTCGTACTTTAACACGACGCAGGACAACTCCGATTTCAAGAACGATGTCAAGCAGGTTGTTCAGACCAGTTACCAGAACGTAGTCAATTTGCGGGCCGGTGCCGAAATTCGGGCAGGCTTGCTTCGGCTTCGCGCGGGGGTGGCTTATTTGCCAAGTGCCTACAAACTCGACCTGGATCGGGTAGCGCGGGGAGACCGGGATAAATTACTGTTGTCGGCTGGTCTAGGCGTCAGAAACGAGCGTTTCTTCGCCGATCTGTCGGGTTCGTATCTCACCTACAAAACGGGCTTTACGCCATTTCAACTGCCTAGCAGTTCCGATACGCCAACCGTCGCAACGAACAATAGCAATACCAATCTGATGCTATCGTTCGGCGTATTTTTCTAAAAAAATCGATTTAACGCCAAAGCGGCCATGAATGAAACGTTTCATTCATGGCCGCTTTGGCGTTGATACCATTACATCCAGGCTCCTATCCGCCTGAGCACTTCGTCCTCATTCGTCTCCCCTGAAACAATGATATTTGCCTGACTGTAGAAAGGCAAACGCGTTATATACCGTTGTTGCAGTGTATTGAACAATTCAGGGTCGCTCGGATTATTGAGCGGACGGTCATCGGCAGCATGTGCCTGGATTCGCCGGACTAATATCTCGACTGGCACATCCAGAAATACAGAAATACCCGTCGCATTAATGTATTCGATGTTGTTGTGAAAACAGGGCATTCCACCACCCGTCGAAACGACTGCACTATCGCCCGGTCGGATGGTTCGTAAAATCCGACGTTCGGCTTCCCGGAAATAGGCTTCGCCGAATTGCGCAAAAATGTCAGGAATCGATCGTCCTTCGTCGCGAACGATCTGTTTATCCGTATCGATAAAACGGTAGTGAAGTGCGTCGGCTACGCGCTTACCCAGCGTACTCTTGCCAGAGGACGGCATTCCGATCAGGAAAATATTTTTCAAGCAAACAAGTTTTCCGTTTTCCGTTTTCCCCTTACAGTGCATACCGTTTCTTTGTCGGCCTCAGTCAACTAAAAAGGAAAGCGAAAAACTATTTAACCAAAGATTGTACTTCAGCCGCATCCGGGGTTGAATTGTAATGCCATTTTCCGCGAACAACGCCATTATGGAGCAGCCATGTGCCCGGATTCGAGCGCATAATTGTTTTCAGAACGGTAGCATCGGCCTTGTAATAAGACACGTTATTGAGCTGAAACTCCTGCCGAAAGGCCTTGATCTCATCGTCGCTGGCCGAAGTTAGTATGTAAGGCGTCACCTTTGATCCTTGTAATCCTTCGGCCAGTGCCCGAATCGCGGGAAGACTCCCCGCGTCAATATCCTTTATGTTTTTGACGATAATGAACAGTTTATCCCCTTCAAAGGTCTGCTGCGTAAAATCGCCTTCATCATTCCAGACCCGATAATCGGTGATTTTCGGTTTCGCACTCTCATTGACCAAAACCATCTCCTTGAACTTATAGCTCTGATCGGTCGGATACTGATCAAAATCGCTCGTTTTCCCGTCCTTCTCCATGACATATTTATACCGTAATGGTTCGGATGGCTTCATTTGGGCCGGAATACTCTTCCCGACAGCGTAAGGCAGCATATCGATTGGTGGAAGAAACGAAATGGCATAAACGCCCAAACCAAGCGTCAGTATGGTCGTTAAAGCCACGACCCAGCCGGTTTTCCGGGGAGTGATCCGGTTACGATGCCCGATAATGAACAAAATCAGAATCGTCAGCACAACGTCCTTGCTGAACGACGTCCAGGGTTTTAGTTTGATGGCATCGCCAAAGCAACCACAATCTGTTACGCGATTGAAATAAGCCGAATAAAATGTCAAAAACGTGAAGAATACGATCAGGAAAAACAGTAACCAGGTTGTAACCTTGGGTTTATAAGAAACCAGCAGTGCGACGCCCAGAATTATTTCGGCCGCACAGAACAGCACCGACATAGCCAGTGTGAATGGTACCAGCGCCATGAAGAAATCGTGGAGGAACGGAACGTCGACCGCGAAAACTTCAAAATATTCTTCAAACTTGATCTGCGTACCAACAGGGTCATTCAGTTTGATGAATCCCGAAAACACAAAAACGATACCGACCAGAAAGCGGGCTATTCGGGCGGCAATAAGCATCGGTGGTGTACCGGTTTTAACTTTGGGTTGAGTGGCTGCTGTGGTCATGCAAGTAAGTTGGAAAGTCCGCCAGTATGGGGCGATCCGAAATCCAGTCTCTTCATAGCGGGCTTTCACCGCAACAACGGAGTATCCGCGTTACTTTTTATCAAACAAAAAACGGCGTAGTTTATCATATCCATATAATTGGCTTCAACTCCTTCCGAAACCAATGTATTTCCCTGATTATCCTCAATTTGCTTTGTGCGGAGCAGTTTCATCAGAATGATATCCGTCATCGAGCTAATACGCATCTCACGCCAGGCTTCGCCATAATCATGGTTTTTGGCAAATAACAGGTCAATAACCCGACCTATCTGCCCATCGTATAGTGTTTCGAGTTCATCAGTTGGAATGTCGGTACGTGGGTCATTGACCAACTGCAATTGAATCAGCGCCATGACGCAATAATTGATAATACCAACAAACTCTGGCTCAATGCCTTCGCCAACACGACTTACGCCCGTTTCCTGCAAAGTGCGAATACGCTGGGCCTTGATGTAAATCTGATCGGTGATACTGGACAAACGTAAAATTCGCCAGGCTGTGCCATAGTCTTTATTTTTTTTTAGAAACAAATCTTTGCAGCGTTGAATGACGTGCCGATATTCGATTTCAGTATTTTGCATAGTCCTCAGTCAATAGTCAACAGTTTTCAGTGAGTTTATTCATTGCAACGAACACTTATGCCTGACGCCTATCGCCTATTTTTATGCCGAAAGTTACGAAAAAAACACTGAACTGCCGGGGGCGACTTGTTTCGCTGGAAACGCCTGTTGTGATGGGCATTCTAAATATCACCCCTGATTCATTCTTTGCCGGGAGCCGGATCCCTCTCGAAAAAACGGTTGAAATTGCGCAGAAAATGCTGGCCGATGGTGCTACCTTTCTCGATGTTGGTGGTTACTCGACCCGACCCGGCGCGGCCGACATTAGCCCTACTGAAGAAGCAGATCGGGTATTGCCCGTCATTGAAGCGATTTTAAAAAGTTTTCCTCACGCTCTTATTTCAGTGGATACCTTCAGGGCGTCGGTCGCCCGGCAGACGGTTGAGTCAGGTGCTGCCATTATCAACGATGTCTCGGGTGGCACGCTCGATCAGGCCATGTTCGAAACAGTGTCTTCCCTCGACGTTCCTTATGTGTTGATGCACATGCGAGGCACTCCAGCAACGATGCAATCCATGACCGCTTATCAAAATCTGGTAACCGATGTGATCGATGAACTGGCGGTACGACTTACCGAACTTCGCGCCTTGGGCCAAAAAGATATCATTCTTGATCCGGGATTTGGCTTCGCGAAGACACCAGCGCAAAATTTTTTGCTGTTAAATCAACTTGAATCCTTTGGGTTGTTTGACGAACCAATGCTGGTTGGTTTATCACGCAAAAGTACCATCTGGAAAACACTGGACATCAGTGCCAATGAAGCTCTCAATGGCACTACAGTTCTGAATACGATTGCACTCACAAAAGGGGCATCTATCCTACGTGTTCATGACGTTCGTGAGGCTATTGAAACGGTAAAACTCACCCAGCAGTTAACTTTTTTTTGACATTTTTCTTGCGTTTAGGAAATCAAACCTCTACTTTTGCATTCCCAAACGACAACGACCTGTTTGCTGACTGGGGAAATGATTTGGTAGCTCAGCTGGTAGAGCAATACACTTTTAATGTATGGGTCCTGGGTTCGAATCCCAGCCGAATCACAAAAACGCAAAAAGCCGCTTAATTAAGCGGCTTTTTGCGTTTTTGTGATTCGGCTATCTACAGCAATTTATATTTATTGATTACTTCAAGCAATCGGTCAGCTACCTTGCGATGCCCTTTTTCATTAATGTGGTTGTCCAGCGTAAAGTAGTCGTCGGGGGTGAGCACGTCAGAGACGTCCGCTAAATAAATACCTGACAGAGAATGGCGGTTTAGATAGGCCTTAAATCCATCCATTATTTCGGGACTGGTTGTATCGGGATTTAGACAAGTAATAACAATTGGTCCTTTATATTCTTTTCGAATTTGCTGAACGGCATAGAAAAAAGAGTCTTCATACGGGAATTGCCGGCTTACTTTCTGCGTTGGCTTCGAGTTTTTTGCAGCAGCCTGAGAAGACCACACAAATAAACGCTGCACATAGGCCTTCAAGCTGGCATGAAGGTATTTAAACGGGTAATAATCTGCCGTCAGCGCATTGTACCGAACGGCTTCGTAATAGCTCTCCCGGGAAGAAGGCTTAAAGGTTCCGGCTCTCAACTGATTATTCTCTGGCTGATCATTGATACAGTACTGAATAACCAGCACCCGGCAAGAATCGCGTTTAGTACGCTTGAAGAGATTATATTCACGGACGGTCCCAAACGAAGAAACACCTGCATTAAGCACTTTACGGCCTACTTTACGCTCCAGAACAGAAGCAAAACAGCTTGAATCCGGCACACCCCATCCCATTGTAAACGAATCGCCAAGGACAATTACGACTGGGTTATCCAGCGAGTTATCATCATCCCGTACGCCTAGCCTGTTCGTTCGAATCGGCGTATCTACTTCAAAGCCGCTTTTAAAGGTAACATTCTGTACACCTGGCTTTAGGGTATAAAATAATACGGAGTCGAATCGACTCAGTTCAGGATCATATTGAATCAGGTTTTTGTCCCACCCATCCACTACTTCGTGAAAAAAATGGTGTCCGCGTGCATACCGACGCTGGCCATCAGCTAATCGATGAGCATAAGCCCAAATGGCCAGTTCGCCCACTCCCAACAGCAGCAATAAAGACCAGAAATATACTTTTTGGCGACGCCCAAATAAAAAAACGAGTAGAAAAAACTGTGCGAAGACTATAAGTTTGAACAGCCAAACTCCCGATGGATGTCTGACAAATAGTTCGGGGCGGAATAAGGTAAAAGTAAACAGTAGAAATACAGATAAGACACTAATAAGGGTACGTTGAAAAATGGTCATAAGAATAGAAAAGGTTATTCACAAAATAATAGGTTCCTCCATATACTGGGAAAAGGAATGATCGAAAACATGAAGGCCAGCGTCCTCAATAAGTTTTCCACTATTGCGTATAGAGAACGGCGGCTGACTGTATTTTGCAATATAAAGTCATTAATTTGTATATTTACCCGGTAGTCATACATAACTACATGAAAATTCTTGGCATTTCAGCTTTTTACCACGATTCGGCAGCTGCATTGGTTGTCGATGGACAGATTATCGCAGCCGCTCAGGAAGAGCGCTTTACACGACGTAAACATGATCCTGCTTTCCCCGCCCAGGCAGTTCAATATTGTCTGAATTACAATGGACTTGATTTAAAAGACCTTGATGCTGTTGTCTTTTATGATAAACCCCTCCTAAAATTTGAGCGGCTGCTCGAAACATATTATGCCTTTGCGCCACAGGGCGTACGATCATTTATAACATCTATTCCAGTTTGGATAAAAGAGAAGATGTTCTTAAAACGGCTTCTTCGTGAGGAACTAGAGAAGATATATGGCGATGAAGCGGCTGGTATAAAATTACTTTTCCCTGAACATCACTTATCACACGCAGCGAGCGCCTTTTACCCTTCACCATTTGAAGAAGCCGCCATCCTGACCATCGATGGAGTGGGCGAGTGGGCAACAGCCTCTATCTGCAAAGGCTCAGGCAAGGAACTTTCCATTCTAAAAGAATTACGCTTTCCGCATTCATTAGGGCTTCTATACTCAGCTTTCACGTATTTCCTGGGCTTTAAAGTCAATTCAGGCGAATATAAACTGATGGGCCTGGCCCCCTACGGTAACCCAGCCTCAGCCGATGTTGAGCGGTATGTCGATATCATAAAAAATGAACTGGTATCCATCAAGGAGGATGGTTCGATCTGGCTCAATCAGGACTATTTCAACTATGCAACCGGATTACGAATGGTCCACGAAGCCAAGTGGGAAGCTTTATTCGGATTTCCGCAACGCCGTCCTGAAGATGAATTACAGGAGCAACATTGTAATCTCGGTCTGGCCATTCAGCGCGTTACGGAAGACATCGTCATTCGGATGGCGCAGGAAGCGAAACGCCTTAGCGGGTCACGTTACTTATGTTTAGCGGGTGGGGTAGCACTCAATTGCGTCGCTAATGGTAAACTACAGGAGTCGGGCGTATTCGACGACATCTTCATCCAGCCCGCAGCGGGCGATGCAGGCGGAGCACTGGGAGCAGCCCTGGCCGCTTACTATATTTATTTTAAGCAGGAACGAAAACTTAGTGGTCGTCAGGACGAAATGACCGGGTCCTATCTCGGCCCTGACTTTTCAGATCAGGACGTTGAACTCGTTGTTCGGCGCTATAAAGGCGTTTATACCTATTTCAACGATATTCATGAATTATGCACCGAAACGGCCCGGCTTCTGGCGGAAGGCAATGTTGTTGGCTGGGTGCAGGGTCGGATGGAGTTTGGCCCCCGGGCTTTAGGTGGGAGAAGTATTCTGGGTGACCCCCGCAACGCGGAAATGCAGAAAAAACTGAACCTGAAAATCAAATATCGGGAGTCATTTCGACCATTTGCGCCGTCGGTACTGGCCGAAGACTGCGATCAGTACTTTAACTATCGCGGCATTTCACCGTATATGCTATTAGTACATCCGGTTGCCACCAGCCGTCATAAAGATCTTCCAGCCGATTATCATCAACTACCCCTTCGCGACAAGCTATACTACCTACGCTCCGATCTTCCTTCGATTACTCACATCGATTTTTCGGCCCGGATTCAAACGGTTCACAAGGAAACGAATCCTAGGTATTATGAGCTTATCCAATCCTTTAAAAAGCTGACTGGCTATGGCGTCATTGTCAACACCAGTTTCAATGTTCGGGGCGAACCCATTGTCTGTACTCCGGAAGATGCTTATCGCTGCTTTATGCGCACTGAAATGGATTACCTGGTTGTAGGCAATTACCTGTTTGCAAAAACAGCTCAACCTGACTGGCAGGAAAAGGACAATTGGAAAGAAGAGTTTGTTCTGGATTAATTCCGTTCACACAATCGAATTAACTCGTACTAAAAAAATATTGCATTATTTAATTTTTGTTTTCTATTTAAACCACACGTTGTAAACGCTTACTCAAATTATGGACTTTGTTAAAGACATGTTCCTCTTTCTGAAGGAACGCCAGAAGTGGTGGTTAGCACCCATGATTATCATTCTGCTGCTGTTAGGAATTATTCTGGTTGTAGGGGGCGGATCTGCAATTGCACCATTCATTTACACCCTATTTTGATGTTTTTCACCTTGTCGGTCTGGCTTGATTATTCCAGACCGACATGTGTTTGATTAAACGCTTCCCTAACTATGCAAAAACGCATTTCGGATCTCGACATGTACAAGGCCAATCTGGCCATTTCAACCGGTTTTTTAGCACTCTATTTCTTTTTCGGACATAAGGCATGGCTTTTATACATCTCGTTAAGCGTAGGTGCACTAACCCTGCTCATACCCGCATTGGCTCGCTGGATCAGCTTCGGCTGGTTTAAGCTAGCCGAAGGTTTAGGATATGTTAATTCACGGATTCTATTGAGTATTGTTTTTTTTATCTTCCTGCTACCCATAGCTCTTCTCTATCGGTTAGCCAATCGAAATCCTTTGTCCTTGCGCAATGGTCGCCAAACGGGTTCTCTTTTTGTTGAGCGAAACCACACGTATGCACCAAAGGATATGGACAACATCTGGTAGCTAATTTATAGACCAGTTATTCTTTTCCTTACTACCAGGGCTTTGGCTTAGAGTCGTGCAACCGTACAACTCTAAGCCAAAGCCCTAACTGCGTTTAACTTGCACAGGTTAAACCAAAAAAATAACACTATATATTCTCTTTTCAAGAAGAACTATAATCAAATTTACAATTAGCCCCGTTTACTATTAAATTCTGATAATCCTGATTTTTACCAAATTTTTTTAGTAGTATATTGCGTGACTTTGTCGCAAACGCCCGTCAACTCGGCCATCAACTTCGAATAAAAATACCGGCCGGTACGTTAAATAATTTAGAATTTCCCAATAAAAGTTGCTTTTTTTTACGATTCTGATATTCAGGACGCTAAAAACGGCAGCATAACCCAACGCTGTTACGACCATGTCTGATCAGGTTGACCAATTCGCGGACTGTCAGGATCAAGCCTTACAGAACCCCACCAATCAGGGACTATCCAGTCCAGGACTCTATCGTTCTGAGTTCGAACACGACAATTGCGGTATCGGCTTTGTGGCCCATATTAAAGGTCGAAAATCACACCAAATCGTATCAGATGCCCTTCAGATGCTCCGCCGAATGGAGCACCGGGGAGCGGTCGGTGCAGAACCTAATTCTGGCGATGGTGCAGGTTTATTGATTCAGATTCCGCACGAGTTTTTTCTGGATGAAACCCGTAAACTAGGCGTTCACCTGCCTCCAGCGTTCGAATATGGCGTTGGCATGGTTTATTTTCCGAAAGATGTCTGGCTTCGCGAAGAGTGCCGGGCCATTCTAAACCGGAACATGAAAAAGCTCGGGCTGGAATTACTATGCTATCGTGTAGTACCAGTCAATAACAGCGATTTAGGAAATGGCTCGCGTTCTGCCGAACCACAAATGGAACAGGTGTTTATTAAACGCCCAACCGATATTACAAACGCCGACGATTTTGAGCGTAAACTCTACATTTTGCGTAATTACAGTACCCGTATTATCAACGAGACTGTTGCCGGAGTTGATCATTTCTACTTCTCGTCGTTGTCCTGCCGTACGATTACGTATAAGGGTCAGCTAACAACGCTACAACTTGAACCTTACTTCCCTGATCTTCAAAAGGAAGAAGTAGTTTCGGCGCTGGGTGTTGTGCATTCACGGTTCTCTACCAATACGTTCCCTTCCTGGAAACTGGCCCAACCGTTCCGGTATATCGCTCACAATGGCGAAATCAATACAGTACGCGGTAACGTTAACTGGATGAAAGCCGCTGAGGGTCTGCTTGTGACATCGAAGTTCACAAAGGATGAGATGGATATGCTGTTACCCATCTGCGATCCCAAGCAATCAGACTCGGCCAACCTCGACAATGCCATCGAATTACTCGTGATGAGCGGTCGTTCTCTACCGCATGTCATGATGATGCTCATTCCCGAAGCCTGGGATGGTAACGAGCATATGGACCCCGTCCGGAAAGCATTCTATGAATACCATGCGGCTCTGATCGAACCCTGGGATGGTCCGGCATCGATTTCATTTACCGACGGCCGCATCGTTGGTGCTACACTTGACCGTAACGGTCTGCGCCCTTCGCGGTTCTGGGTCACCAACGACGATGTGGTCATTATGGCCTCCGAAGTTGGAGTACTCGACATCGACCCTGCTAAAGTAGTATCAAAAGGTCGTCTGCAACCCGGCAAAATGTTCCTGGTCGATATGGAACAGGGCCGTATTGTAGCCGATGAAGAAATCAAGGCAGAGATCTCGACCCGCAAGCCTTATCAGCAGTGGCTGGATGAAAATAAAATACGGATTTCGGACCTTGAAGCACCCGTTCGGGCGTACCACAAGTATGATCCGGCGAAACTGTTGCGGATGCAACAGGCGTTTGGCTTCACGTCCGAAGACTTGCGAATGATTCTGGCTCCAATGGTCGAAACAGGCAAAGAAGCGCTTGGATCGATGGGTATCGACATACCCCTGGCAATTCTGTCGGAGCAGAGCCAGCACATGAGTCATTACTTCAAACAGTTATTTGCGCAGGTAACGAACCCGCCGATCGATTCGATTCGGGAGCGGTCGATTATGTCGCTTATTTCGTTCGTTGGTGCTACCTATAATCTGCTGAGCGAATCGCCTGAACACTGCCGTCAGGTTGAACTCGAACAACCCGTATTAACGACGCAGGAGTTTGACAAACTGCGGTTTATCGATAAACCAAATTTCCAGGCGAAGACCCTCAACTGTCTCTTTACAGCCGATGGAGAAGGCAAATCGCTGGAACGGGCTCTTGAACGGATTTGCCGCTACGCTGAAGATGCCATTGAAGATGGTTATTCGATTCTGGTACTGTCTGATCGGGCGATCGATTCGAGCCATGCGCCCATTCCGTCATTGTTGTCTACATCAGCCATTCACCACCACCTGATTCGTCAGGGGCTGCGTGGTAAAGTGGGGATTGTCGTTGAAGCCGGCGATGTGTGGGAAACACACCACGTTGCTACCCTGATTGGCTACGGCGCATCGGGTGTAAACCCTTACATGGCATTCGAAACGATTGCCAACATGAAAGAAAAGGGTTTATTACAGGTTGATTATGACCTCGATAAGCTCTACAAAAATTACGTTAAGGCTGTAAACGGCGAATTGCTTAAAATCTTCTCGAAGATGGGTATTTCGACGCTGCAATCGTATCAGGGGGCGATGATTTTCGAGTGCGTTGGCCTGAATCAGGATGTTGTAAGCCGTTATTTCACCGGCACCGTTTCGCGTATTGGCGGAATGGGCCTGGATGAAATTGCCCGCGAAATTCTTATTCGGCACTGTATTGCATTCCCGGATATGCCGGTTTCGGCTCCGCGACTGGAAGTAGGGGGTATTTATCAGTGGAAACAGCGGGGCGAAAAACATATTTTTAACCCCGATACAATCCACCTGCTGCAACAATCTACACAGCGGAACGACTACTCTATTTTCAAGAAGTATTCGAAACTCATTAACGATCAAACGCAGAAGGCGATTACGTTGCGTGGCTTGTTGAAATTCAAGAAAGCAACACCTGTACCACTGGATGAGGTCGAGCCCATTGAAAGCATCTTCAAGCGGTTTGCCACAGGAGCCATGTCGTTCGGGTCGATCTCTTGGGAAGCGCACACAACACTGGCCATCGCCATGAACCGCATTGGCGGCAAAAGCAACTCGGGCGAAGGTGGCGAAGACGAACTTCGCTACAAACCACTCGAAAACGGCGACAGCATGAACTCGGCTATTAAACAGGTAGCTTCGGGTCGGTTTGGCGTAACGAGTTATTATTTAACGAATGCCCAGGAGTTGCAGATCAAAATGGCGCAGGGTGCAAAACCCGGCGAAGGTGGTCAATTGCCAGGTTTTAAAGTCGATGACTGGATTGGTCGCACCCGCCACTCAACGCCCGGCGTTGGACTGATTTCGCCACCTCCTCACCACGATATCTATTCGATCGAGGATTTGGCTCAGTTGATCTCCGACCTGAAAAATGCCAATCGTGCCGCTCGGATCAGTGTTAAACTGGTATCAGAAGCAGGCGTAGGTACAATTGCAGCCGGAGTTGCCAAAGCCCACGCCGATCATATTCTGATTTCCGGACACGATGGCGGCACCGGAGCGTCTCCCCTTTCGTCAATCCGCCATGCGGGTCTGCCCTGGGAGCTAGGATTGGCCGAAGCGCATCAAACACTGGTTCGTAACAAACTTCGTGGCCGCGTAACGGTGCAAACCGATGGGCAAATGCGTACAGGTCGCGATCTGGCCATTGCCGCTTTGCTTGGTGCCGAGGAATTTGGCGTAGCTACAGCTGCGCTGGTTGCAACGGGTTGTATCATGATGCGTAAGTGTCATCTCAATACATGTCCGGTTGGGGTGGCAACCCAAAATAAGGAGCTTCGTGCCCTCTTTACTGGTAAGCCAGAACATGTGGTGAGCATGTTTACCTTCCTGGCGATGGAGCTACGGGAGATCATGGCCGATCTGGGTTTCCGTACGGTTAATGAAATGGTGGGGCAAGCTCAGATGCTCGAACTCCGCGAGGATTTGCCACACTGGAAATACAAAAATATTAACCTCAATGCCCTGCTCTATAAAGAGCCAACCAATCTGGATGTTGCGCTTTACAAGCAGGAAGAGCAGAATCACCATCTGGACGATGTACTTGATCGGAAACTGATCGAAGTTGCCAAACCAGCACTGGACTCATCCGAATCAGTATACGCCGAATTTACGGTACAGAACATCGATCGGAGCATCGGAACGATGTTGTCCAACGAAATCTCCAAAGTATATGGTGGGCCAGGTTTGCCGGAAAGTACAATCCACGTCAAATTACGTGGTACGGCTGGTCAAAGCTTTGGCGCATTCGGCACGAGCGGGATCAAACTTGAGCTGGAAGGGGATGCCAATGATTATTTCGGTAAAGGTCTCTGTGGTGCCCAACTGATTGTTTATCCGGATCGAACAGCTCAGTTCAAGCCAGAGGAAAACAGCATCGTTGGTAACGTATCGTTCTACGGTGCGACATCTGGCGAAGCGTTCATTCGCGGCATGGCAGGGGAGCGCTTCTGTGTTCGTAACTCCGGTGCGAAGGTCGTTGTCGAAGGAGTTGGTGATCATGGCCTGGAGTATATGACTGGTGGGCTGGCTATCATTCTTGGACAAACTGGCCGCAACTTCGCAGCGGGTATGTCGGGTGGTGTTGCCTACGTATACGATCAGGATGGTACGTTTGCTTCGAAAGTGAACCCAGAAATGGTAAATCTCGAAAGCCTGACTGACGAAGATCAGGGTATCCTTCGAGAATATGTCGACAAGCACTTCCAGTATACGACCAGTAATGTAGCCCTGGCTCTGATTCAGGACTGGGACGAACAGATTGGTCGGTTTGTGAAAGTGATGCCGGGTGACTTCCGGAATGCCCTGGCTGGACGTGGTATCTCGCTGGCTGAGCAGATTCGGGACAAAAATGTTGTTTATCAAGATATAGTGGTAGATGTGACGCAGGGGTAACTGCGAAGTACTATGGGAAAACCTACCGGATTTTTAGAATTCGCGCGTGAATTGCCTAAGAAGCGCGACCCGCAACAGCGGATTCACGACTATAAAGAAATCGAGATGCCGTTTTCGGAGCAGGACTCCCAACGGCAGGCAGCTCGTTGTATGGACTGTGGCACTCCATTCTGTCATAGCGGCTGTCCCCTTGGCAACATTATTCCTGAGTTTAACGACGCAGTTTATGAACAGAATTGGGCCTATGCCTACGAGATTCTAAGCTCGACCAACAACTTTCCGGAATTTACAGGCCGGATCTGCCCTGCACCCTGTGAGGCTTCGTGCGTTCTGGGTATCAACAAGCCACCCGTTGCCATTGAGTTTATTGAGAAATCGATAGCTGAAGTGGCTTTTGAGCGGGGTTATATTACACCAAAACCACCAAAGGTTCGTACAGGGAAGCGAGTGGCAGTCGTTGGTTCTGGTCCTGCTGGTCTGGCCGCAGCCACTCAGATGAATAAGGCTGGCCATACGGTAACCGTCTTTGAGCGGGCCGATCAGATTGGTGGCCTGTTGCGGTATGGTATTCCAGATTTCAAACTCGAAAAATGGACCATCGATCGCCGATTGGCTGTTATGGAGGCAGAAGGCATAACGTTCAAACCTGGCGTAAATGTTGGTGTAGACGTAAAAGCTCAGGATTTGCTCGATCAGTTCGACCTGATTATGCTTACGGGTGGTTCTACCGTTCCACGCGATCTATCCATTCCTGGCCGCGACCTGAAAGGCGTTTATCCGGCCATGGAGTTTCTGAGCCAGCAGAACAAACGTAACGCAAACCGTCCCTTGGTCGTTGATCATCAGGGTGTTCCCTACACAGACAGTGATCTTTGGGCAACGGATAAAAATGTTGTTGTTATTGGCGGTGGTGATACCGGCTCTGACTGTGTGGGAACCTCGAACCGTCACGGAGCTGCCAGCGTAACGCAAATTGAGTTGATGCCAATGCCCCCGAAAGATCGGGCAACCAGCACGCCCTGGCCGAACTGGCCAATGATGCTTCGTACCAGTACCTCGCATGAGGAAGGCTGCGAACGCTACTGGTCTATTAATACCAAAACGTTTGTAGGTGATGAAGCGGGTAATCTGAAAGCGCTCCGAATCGTTGATCTGGAATGGAAAAACGAGAACGGCCGAATGCAGATGGTTGAAGTTCCCAATTCAGAACGCGACATTCCGTGCGAGCTGGCTCTGCTGGCCGCTGGCTTCCTGCATCCTCAACACAATGGCCTGCTGGACGATCTGGGCATTGAGTACGATGAACGGGGAAATGTTAGAGCAACAAATTATCAGACAACGACAAATCCGAAAGTTTTCGCTGCTGGTGATATGCGCCGTGGCCAGTCGCTCGTTGTATGGGCTATTTCTGAAGGTCGTGAAGCGGCCCGTGCTGCTGATACTTACCTTATGGGAGAGTCATTGCTCGAAGGGAAAGCTGTGTCGATGTTAGCTGAAGTATAATGTTTTATTCTTAAGGGCTAAAAGAGCCGCTGGTCTTTAGACTAGTGGCTCTTTTTTTATTGAATCCACTCTAATAGGACTTTCACTAAGAAGCGTGCTTTGGTTATTAGGAACTTTATCCGAAACCGTGGCACGCATCTTAGTGAAAGTCCTATCTCAATTTTATCAATTCAGATTACCGTTAACTAAGTCGGTAACTTATTTTATTGTAAAGACACATTCAATTAGTTACGTTGCATCCAGTATCGAGCTTTCCGGCTCATTATCAACCAGTTTTGATAGTTCTATGCGCAAAATCGTTTGTCATCTATTTCCACCCTAAACAACTTTTCAATGAAAACTGCTCTACTTTTAGTCGCATCAATGACCCTGTTTTGTTGGTGCGCTCCAATTAGTTATAGTCAGGATGTTATGTCGAGTTCGCTTGATCCGATCCCGGCGGGATGGACAGGCAAAGTCTTCGCGCTTAGCAAAAACTACCCAACCAGCCTACCCGTTGGGGCTAAACCCTGGACGCTCTTCGACTTTCGAACTCAACCTTTACAGTACATTAACGCGGTTAAAAGCTATGTTTTAGCGGGCAATACCAGCAAAGATTGGGTTTTGCAGAATAATACTACCCGCAAATGGTATCATGCTCCCTCCATGATCTGGGGAACAAACGGTCGGGAGTTCATCAATGGAATGACTCGTGAAAGAAACAGTCAGCCTAAAGAACTACACCCTTTACAACTCACCCGCTGGCAGAACTGGGCGGTAGGCTTTTATAATAACAAAGGCGGTTACACGCTTGGAAAAGTGTATGCCGATCCGAATAATCCGTCTGCGACACAAGCCGTTTTCCCCGACGGTACTGTTGCTGCGAAACTCCTGTTTACGAATGCCAGCATTGCCGAAGTACCGTACCTGGCAAATAGTTTTACCTGGCAGGGGAATATACATACCACCTTATCCGGAACAACACGCGGTCCTGCTACCTTACGCTTACTTCAAATGGATATAGCCGTTAAGGATAGCCGCGCCGGGACAACTACAGACTGGGTCATGATAACCTTCGCCTATAATGATAGCGCGCCCGGAGCAACTCCCTGGGATCGATTAGTACCGGTAGGGATCCAATGGGGCAATGACCCGGCCAGCATCAATTCAGGGGCTCCCTTAACTGAAACCTGGATCAATCCTCAGTTTGTCACTTTATTTACGGTTGGCGACTGGAAAATGCACACAGGCTATAAAAATCGGTTAAATGGACCAGTCGACAACCCTAGTTCATCCTGCCTGTCCTGTCATGGCACCGCACAAATGCCCGCAATTTCGGGCGGTATGACACCCAATACCAGCAACAATGCGTCTCTCAATAAATACTTCAGGAACATTAATCCTCCTGCTGTTTTTGAGGATCTGGCAGGCATCACGGAAACTACCCTTGACTATTCGTTACAACTAAAAGTCGGAATTCCTTTAGCCATAGCGCACGCCCCACATCTTATGGCTATAACGAGCCATAACTCCGATAGCGCCCAATCATCAGACCTACAATCGTTGCGAAAAATAAAGGTTTTTTTAACCACAAGGGATTTTGAGGAAGCCGATTCAACAACTAAAAACCCGCATGGTATAGTCGCAGATCCGGCTCCTTCAGAAGATAAATCCTATTCCAAATGGCTTTGGGTTCTTGGTGGAATCATTGGTCTCCTGCTGTACTTTTTTATACGCAGAAAATAAAAACGCTCACTTTTCAGCAATCACTTCCACTTCAACTAGTATATCATCACTGGCAATTTTGGGGATGCTTTTTATTTCGGCAATGCCCGGTGCTCCCTGCGTAAAATACGTAGCGCTAACACTATTAACCTGTTGCGATATAGTCGAATTAACCTGACTTGTTTGACCTTTAACGTGATAGGTCACCTGTTTTACGTTACGAAGCGTCATACCAACAGTGCCTAATGCTGTTTTCAGATTTTCAAACACTTGCTGAGTCTGAGCGGTTAGGTCACCCACACCAACCAGTTCACCACTAGTATTGAATGGGCGCTGATTGCAGACATATACCTGCCTTCCTATAGCTCCTGCCTCAATCTTATAGAGGTAGCCGGACGGGAATTTCGTTGTTGTCTGTGCCTGGGCGAACGACGCCAGTAGAACGCCCAGCAGCACAGTGAAATGGATTTTCATGTTCGTATATCGTTGGTTTAAAGCATAACGGGTTCCTCCTTTTCATCGAAAAAGAGATAATTCAGAAAATCACAATATGGCTTGATGATACGGCAGCCACGCACCACTTCATCAGCAAAGTTAGGTTTCAGAACTTCTTTGTCGGTATATCGATGAGCGAAAAATAATTCTTTACGGCGCAGTAATTCGATTTCTGGATGGTCGGCAGGATACCCTTTGGGCATAACCTTCAGCGTTTCGCCCTGCACTTCAGGGAAGTAGGCTTTAAATTCGTCGGCTTCAATAATATTCTTTAGCTCATCGACATTATAGTCTACTTCCTGCCGAAACTTAGCCAGATTAGTGGGTGTCGGCTGCCACATGCCAGCGCCCAGAAACGACTGGTTGCCCGGCTGAATCTGTACGTAATAATCGATCCGCCCCGAGTGCCGTCCCCCAGGGCCAATGGCAAAGGCCAGATTAGACTTGTAAGGTGCCTTATCTTTCGAAAACCGAATGTCGCGGTTGATCCGGAAAATACAGTCCTTCACGGCCGTATTGGCCAACGGTTCAAACGGACTCATGCCAGCCAGTACACGCTCGACAACGCTACATAGCTCACTTTTGGCGTCATCATACCGAGCCCGGTTGGCATGAAACCAGTCACGATGGTTATTTTGAACAAGATCGCGAAGAAAATCAAATGTCTCCTTGGTAAAGACAGCGTTTGAAGATGGTTTTGTAGTCATAACTAACCAAAGATAGCTAATTATGAAAAAAAGTTAAGGTTTATGAACTACAGTTTGTGAGCGCATGTAAAACCATGCCCAACTGAAATGATCGTACTGCTTGTATCCTTACCCATTCGGCGAGCCAGTTCTGACCGGAATTTAAGACGCTTTTGACAGCTGATCATTCAGTCCGCTTAATGGATATATACGACTGTAAAGCTTCAGCTGCCAGATCAGAAGCAATGAGGCTCCCAAAACGACTGTATTTAAAGCTAGGGCTGACAATTCCTGTGACCGCTTCCAAATGCTTCGATGCTGAAAATCGAAGCACCATCTGTCTAGTCTGTTTTATTTTATTATAAAATTATCACTCTATTAGTTACATATAGGCCTCAGCAACGTCATATTCATAAGCAGGACCAGAATTTTTTACAGCAAAACATGATAAATATTTAATTTAAACCCCTTGCTATGAATCGCTATCTATATTTATTAGCCAGTTTGATTTTGCTTAATACTAGCACTTTCTCACAACCATTATCGAAATCCTTACCCGAAATCTCTAATGTAGGTACACAGAAATCTACTATTCCTTTTTGGGGAGTAGCTGTAATTATTCCAACATGGAAGATTTTTGGTAAAAAAAGGTGAAGTCCTTACCAATTGCACCAACAATCCATGAACTTAAACAGAGGTCTGATTTTTCAGCTACCTGTATGGAATTCCTTCCTGATTATAGTGAATATTCAAAAAGAGTGTATTCCATACAACCAGCCATTTCAGAAGTTAAGCCTCCGTTAAAGTTTCTAGGAAACGTTTTAGTTTCAAGCCAGCTTCACGATATTCAAAATATTGACCACCAGAGCTTCTTTTGGCTTAAGGGTAATTATATACCAGAAATAGATATAGCACATGGGCAAAAGCCTAAAATAACTGCACCCAAACCACCTTTTACGCCAGAAGTATATCATATAGCCAGTGAGTGTAATCCGTATCGTTGTTATTATACGAGCGGCTATTATTGGAATAATAACAACGAGTGGGTTATCAAAGGGTATACCGAATATCAATCAACATCATGTAGAGGTACTACTTACTATAATGGGGAAAGCTATAGTTTACAAGAAGAAGAATACGATGCTTCAATGTGTGGTGCAGGTAGTCCACCAGATGGAAATCCCAATACTCCGGGAGGAGGGCCCACAGGTGGAGGACCATCGGAGTTTCCTAATCCAAATTTTAATATCAATTCGTTACCAAGCTGTAGTCAGAATATAGTTAGACAAATCCTTAATTCATCCGTGGTAGGTGATTATATTATTGGTGCATTAAAAAGTTGGTCACAGGCTAATAATATCCAAATAACTTTCCTGTGGGAAGACTTACAAGATTCCGCTGTTGATGCTGACACGAGAATGAATAGCCAAACAAATAACTCTTGGGTTATTACGCTAAATAGTGGCGCATTAGCGAATGCGAGTCGAGACTATATTGCAGCTACGATAATACATGAGGCAATGCATGTGATCCTTGGCTCTGGTCAGAATACCTCTGACCACAACCAAATGGCTAACAACTATATACAGACTATGGCAAATTCGCTGCTGTATGCAGGATTCATTATGAACCAAAATGAATTGACGGCATTGAGTTGGGGCGGCTTAAGTGATACAACAGCTTGGGCAACAATGATCGCAAACGATCAAGCTAATAATACAGGTGTAACAGGGTCAATCGCTTATATTAATTCTCAATACAAAAATGGTCTGCAAGGTCAAATCTGTAATTAAGTATCTGCTGATTACTTATTCACTGGGAATTAGTATGCTCCCTGCGTTGAGTCAGTCAAGCCCTCCTCAGTTGAAGAATAAAAAATATCCTGGCATGTCATTTTATGCAGGGTTTCGCCAAAAGAAAGACAGTGCTACTGTCGTAACGGTTAAATTCAAACTAACTGAAACCGGCTTTTTAGATACCCTGTCTGTGTCTTCAAATGCTCCTAAGGATTATTATGAAAACCTAAAGAAGCAGTTAGTTGAACAAAATGGGAAGTGGAAGCCCCAGTATACAGACGGAAAGTCAGTGCCGAGTAAGTGGCTTGTTTATCGTCACTATGTGATGGGGCCAGACAGTCCTAGCCCTAGTGGCAGATGGAAAGCAATCGATGAAGCCTATCAACGAGATTATGACCTTTTTCGGTGTTTACACAAAGGTTTGAAGCCCATTGACTGCTTGACTCCTTATATTGAAGGGCCAGATTTCTTTTTATTCCCACCTGAGAGGTACCCAACTTTCAATTAATGCTTTTTTCGTACAATTAGGAGTGGAGTATAACTTTTAAATCTCGTGTCTTATGGACATAAAAGTGGTAACGGGTTCCTGAATTTGCTTCCAGGCTTTAGGGAATACACGTTTGTAGCGAGGAAAGGTATAAAATAACTCTCTGGCAATCAGCTTGCTTTGTAATAACCAGCTCTGTATATTCGGTTGATTTTCACTAAACCGCTTACAGTTATGAATCTGTTACATCGCATTGAGCATTGGGGAGACACACATCACCCCGCCTGGACTGACGCTTTGCGGATTATGCTGGGCATGATACTGGTTCTGAAAGGAATCAGTTTTATTAGCGACACCACTTACCTGTCCCAACTGGTGGGTGGTCTGCATTTTGGGCTATTCCCAGTAATTCTGGTGCACTACGTTGCCTTTGCGCATTTAATGGGCGGTTTCATGATTGCGATGGGGTGCCTTACCCGCCTGATGATCCTGTTGCAGCTTCCAATCCTGATCGGGGCGGTTTTTTTCGTGAATATCACTCAGGGCTTTTCTGCCTTAAATTCTGAACTCTGGCTGTCGCTGATCGTGCTGGCTTTGTTGCTGACATTTTTGGTGATCGGCTCCGGGCGTTTTTCTATGGACGAATACATGAAACAACATGCGCAATAATTTTCAGGCGTGTTGAGCCCGCTTTTTTTGACTTAACACGCCTGAATTCTATGGTAAACTAATGAGTCGCGACAGTGAAGTAGGCTCGCTTATTTCAGGTTTTTATCAACTAGCACAGCAGTTGTAGCCTTACGGGGCGCATCAAACTTGTCTTCAAAAGCAACCTGACCATTCGACTGAGTAAAGCGTGTAAAATCTACTGATCCAGTCCCCTCGAAATCGTAGCTAATACCGATAATATCTCTGGCGTCTGTTGGAATAAGGGCTTCATATGCCTTTTCCCCGCCGATAAACACCTGCGCTCGTTTATTTCGAACTTCGCACTTAAGGTCGACCCATTGTGATAAATCGGCTCCAAAAGCAGATAAATCGGTGTTCCTGGCGTCAGCATAATGGCCTGCCAGGTAGATATCCAGATTGCCTACACATCCTTTTGCTGACAGTGGAATAGAGAAAAACTCATTCTTGCACAGAATCATAATAGTAACGTTCTGGCAGATTGAGGAACCCCGCTTAAAATCACTTTTCACTCTTGTTTCCAGCGTAAAATTATCGTTACGAAGGTTCTTTAATTCCTGCACGTAGCGATAACGAACGGTCGGTGGCTTAGGCTGCATCTGAATATTATGCTGCTGAATGGCAGCTACCGATAAGCTCAACATGCCGTTTTTAATCACATCGTTCTCCTGAAAATAAACGGGTACTGGCTCTTGCATGACGGCAATGTGCCACCCATCCGACGGAATCATCAGATTATGCTCCCGAACGATCTGATCACCAATAACCAGCTTCGCCCGAAAATAGCCCGGATGATAATAGATTGACGTGTATTCATGTCCGTTCTTTGGAACTGGCTGACGGCGATTGGGGTCCCATGATTGCTGAATAAACACCTGATCAGTTGGTGAGGCTGTGGCGTCGTAGTGAAACACAACCGAGTTGGGAATACCTTTTGTTACCGGTTGGCTGCTGAACGAAAAACGTTCAGGCGAAAGTGATTTACGCCTTACATAATTTAGAAAAAAGGCTGATACACCAATCAAACCAATAAGAATACCCGCGCCAATCCACCAATGCTTTCTCGTGGCCCGACGAACTGGCTTTGGTGAGGGAACATTGTCAACAGGTACCAATTGTGCTATTGGCTGAACTTGTGATGTATTCCTGAATTGCTGCCAGTTTTCGTAACCCGCAAACTGAACCAATGCATTAAGCGTCGTTGTCGTTGGGGCCGATTCGTATTTCACTCGCCCCCATACCCGCTTGAGTGTTGTTATGCTCAACGATACGCCTGTTTGCCCGGCGATCAGTTCACTGAGTCGTTCAAAGTCCTGCGTTGCCCAGCCTCCACCACTACCCCACCCTACTTTTTCTTCAATCAGTTTACGGCAACGGTCGAGCTCCTGGCTTTCCTGTTGAGTCACCATTTATCCTCTATATCAACCAGTTGAGAGTTTGTACAAACTTGAACGCAAGTTGAACGGCGTTGAATCGCCCGTTTCCCATCGAATTTGCAGGTTTGCTTCACTACGACCAAATGTACTGAAACAAACCATGATAATCAGGCTATACGCTTTTGTCTATTGGCTTATCGTTACTGCTCACGCAGCCAATGCACAAACCAAAATTCCCTACGGCAATAACCCGCAAACGGGTCACTATTATAACGTGGGCGATGCCAAAATCTACTATGAGATCTACGGAAAAGGGAAGCCTGTTGTGTTGCTACATGGCGGTTTGTTCGGCTATATCGACGAATACGAGTTCCTGATTCCTAAACTGGCCCAAACCCATCAGGTGATCGCGATTGGAACCCGAGGTCACGCCAGGTCGGAGATTGGCACGAAAGCATTCTCATACGCACAACTGGCCGACGATGCCTATCAGGTAATTCGTAGTTTAACTAAGGATAGCGTTATCGTGGTCGGTTTTAGCGATGGCGGCATTACGGGTTACAACCTTACCGCAAAACACCCCGAATTGGTCCGAAAACTGATCGCTATGGGTACACCAAGACGACCTGCCGATCGGGCATTGAGCACACAGGAAGAGGGTAAAATGACAGCAGAACGGCTGGATAAGATGGCGCCCGATTTCGTAAAATCCAGAAAGGAGCTCATGCCCGAACCTGCCCGCTGGAATGAGTTCCTGGATAAGTTAGATGTGCTATGGAATCAGCCAACATTCATTACCGATGAGGCTATTCAGCAGTTCAAATGCCCGGTTTTGCTCATGGCTGGCGATAAAGATCCTTATTTCAAAACGGAAAAACTGCTCGAAACCTACCGGTTACTTCATACCGGGCGACTCTCACTCATTCCGAACTGTGGCCATGTGGTGCTTTACTGCAACTTCCTGGCGGTTTGGGAAGCCATTTCCCCGTTTATCAACGAATCAATCAAAACCACAAAACAATGAAATTCCTTTTATTGGCCTTTTGGCTGGTCACGGGTCATTACGTTCTTGCTCAAACGACAGCCCCCTTCGATGCGTCTACCTGGACTATTGAGGGTAAGATGGAAAAAGAAACCTTTCAGGGGAAAGAGGGCATCCGGCTCATGGGAGGTGCTATTTACCTCAAGGACAGCACATTCATGAATGGAATTATTGAATTCGATATGACCCTTTCCAGGAATCGTTATTTCCCAGGTTTCGGATTCCGAATTCAGGACAAGGAAAATTTTGAACAAATCTATTTGCGGCCCCATCAATTAGGGAACCCCGATGCCATTCAATATATGCCCGTTTTCAAGCGGCAGGAAGCCTGGCAACTCTACTATGGCGATGGCTATTCGACTGCGGTGACATACCCGTTAGACGAATGGGTCCATATCAGATTGGTGGTTCTGGGTACGCAGGCAGAGGTCTATGTCGGCGATCAAGGTAAGCCTGCTCTGGTGATTCACCAGTTAAAACGGGCAGCAAAGCCAGGAAAGATCAGTTTGGATAATGGCGCGCCCGTATTTACCCGCTATGCAAATTTTCAGTATACCAAGACAGATAACCCTACTTTACTGGGCACGTATAAGCAGGCAGCACCCGCAAAGCCAGGAACGATAATGAGCTGGCACATTTCGAACACATTCGATGAAAAGCGGCTCGACAACGGCTATGAAATTCCGCAGGATCTGGCTAAACAGGCAATGTGGCATACCCTCCCGGCCGAAAATACGGGTGTTGTCAACCTTTCCCAGATCAGCAAATTACGCGAGGGCCTCAATACGGTTTTTGCCAAAGTGACTCTGGTGTCAGACAAGCCCCAAATCAAGAAACTTCAGTTTGGTTTCAGCGATCGGGCTAAAGTTTACTGTAATGGCCGACTGCTCTACAGCGGACAAGATGGGTTCATGTCACGCGATTATCGTTTTCTGGGTACAATTGGTTATTTCGATGACACCTATCTGGATCTGAAGAAGGGCAAAAATGAACTCTGGATTGCCGTCTCGGAAACCTTTGGCGGCTGGGGAATACAGGGAATCATTGCCGATCAGAGCGGATTAACAATCGAGTAATTAAACACATAGACCTTAATTACCAAGTCTTTTCTGATACCTCACTTAGCCTTTGGCGGGTTGGGCAAAAAGGCAGTCAGTATGCCCAATAAGGGAAGAAAAGAGCAAACATTATAGACGTAAGCCAAACTGGTAGCATCGGCCAGTCGTCCTAAAACGGCTGAGCCAATGCCTGCCATTCCAAATGAAAACCCAAAAAATAGCCCTGCGATCATCCCCACTTTTCCGGGAACAAGTTCCTGAGCGTAGACCAGAATTGCCGAAAATGCAGAAGAGAGCGTCAGGCCAATGCACACGGTGATAATGCTGGTCCAGAACAGATTCACGTGCGGTAAGAGCAAGGTAAACGGGGCGGCTCCCAGGATGGAGATCCAGATTACATACCGACGTCCGATCCGGTCGCCAATAGGCCCACCGATAAAGGTGCCGACGGCAACGGAAAACAAAAACACGAAGAGATATAACTGCGACTCCCGGACAGATAAATGAAATTTTTCGATAAGATAGAATGTATAATAGCTGCTCATACTGGCCATATACACGTATTTGGAAAAGACCAGCACCAGCAGAATAGCAATCGATATAATTACCCGTTTCTTAGACAGGCCAGGCATCAGCTCTAGCCCCTGGCCTTTAGTCTGACGTCGAACGCTATGTTTTTTATACCAATTTCCTAATAGCGCCAGTATGCCGATGGCCAGCAAGGGAATGGCAGCAAACCAGCTAACCGATGACTGCCCATGCTTAACGATCACCAGGGCAGCCAGTAGAGGGCCAATAGCGCTCCCGGCATTGCCTCCCACCTGAAATAACGATTGAGCCATACCCCGTTTTCCCCCGGATGCCAGATAGGCCAGTCGGGAAGCCTCTGGATGAAAAATAGCCGAACCCATACCAATCAGCGCTACTGAAACCAGCAACCACTGAAACGAATCTGCTATTGATAAACTTAGCAAACCAATCAGCGTAATGCTCATGCCCGTTGCCAGTGAATAAGGCATCGGTTTTCGATCGGTAAACAAGCCAACAAATGGTTGAAGAAGTGAGGCCGTTATCTGGAAAACAAGCGTAATCAGACCCACCTGCGTAAAATTAAGGCGGAACGATTGCTTGATGACAGGATAGATAGCGGGTATAATTGCCTGAATAGTATCGTTCAGCAGATGCGAAAAACTAATCGCAAACAAGATCGGAAACACCGTTTTTTCAACGGTCAGTGTAGCCTGGGCAGGTGCTGTTACTTGTCCCATAATAGATCAGATCATCTGATGTTTAACAATAAATAGAAATCAATTAATGGTTGACAATCTTATCAGCAAAATGCCAGGCAGCTTCGGCGTTCTGTTCGATAATGCTGGTGAGCAGTTGCTCATGCAATAGTTGAGTTGCTTTAAATTCGTCCGTGGTTTTAAACTTTTCCAGAAACGAACTCGTAAGTTGAGTGGCAAAGGCCTGGTACAAATCGGCCAGAATGGAGTTTCCCGATGCCTGAGCGATCCGGGTGTGAAAGTGAATGTCGGCAGCTATACAGTCTTTGGGTTGATTTAGGTCGGCATATTTCCGTCGTTCGCTGAGAAAAAAGGTCATTCTCTCAATATCTTCCTCGCTACGATTGAGAGCCGCTTTGCCCGCTATTTTGTGCTCAAGCATCAAGCGTACTTCTTCCAGATCCTGCGTATTGACCCGTTGTAATCGTTGACTTAAGGACTCCTGCTGTGGCTTGTTGGTTTCAACAAATGTTCCTGCGCCCTGTTGTACCCGAATCCAGCCCGTGTTGGATAAAATGCGTACGGCTTCCCGAATTGTGGAGCGGCTAACACCAAAATAGCTCATCAGTTCTGGTTCGGTGGGCAATCGTTCACCCGGCCCCCATTTGCCTAATGAAATCTGTTCCTGCAGTTTACGAGCTACCTCGTCGGGTAAACTAAGGCGATTAATTTTGTCCCCATTCATCGGATCATCTGATGTTTCAGCAAAAGTAAAAAATTACCATAAAATTGTCCTCCTGCTTTTTATAAATGAGAAAAATTTAGTGCATTTCAGCACATACATACACGAAAGCAACGTCCAAAATCTTGAAAAATACCAAGATTATTTGAGTCAGGGCGCGACAACTTTGCCCGTCAACTAGCAAACAAGCCTAATGAAAAAGCAAGCAATTTTAAAACGACTTTCGCAGGGATATATCCTTCTATCAGCAGTAGCTCTTTTATCGGTCAGCATCATGGCCTTTTCCAGTCCACAATCGGTAATGGACCTTGTTCACGTTCAACTGAACAACACGGATGCCTTTAGTTCAATCAGGGGCGTTTATGGCGGTGTGGGCCTAACATTATTTATCAGCCTCATTTACCTGATGATCAACGACATCCAGAAAGGATTAGCCTTTTTAAGCTTACTTTGGGGCTTTTATGCGCTGTCGCGTGTAGTTACCATCTTTACGGAAGGGTCTTTGGGAGATTTCGGTACGCAATGGCTAGTCACTGAATCTGTGCTGTTCGTCATTGGAGTAATGCTTTACCTGACCAGTCCTCAATCGGCAACCTTTCCGACAAAGACAAAGCTTCAATCGGCATAAAAAAGTGGTGCAGGATTGAGAAATCCTGCACCACCTACCAAATTTACTGCTTGTTAAAGGTTAAGCTTCATGATTGGTTTCGTTGCGACTTTTCCCGTTTGCCGAAACTGGTTGCGTTGCGGGTGTCATTGGCTCACTTGGCTGTTCACCTTTTTTTGCGTTTGCTTTTAAGGCCGCCAGACCTTTTTTACCATAAGCCAGTCGTGTTATACCCACGTAAAGCACTGGTACGACGAATATGGCCAGCGAGGTAGCGGCCAACATCCCGCCAAGTACTGTCCGGCCGATCGTAGCCCGCGCAACACCGCCTGCACCACTGGCAATAGCCAGCGGAAATACGCCCAGAATGAACGCCAGCGAGGTCATTAGAATCGGGCGTAACCGCAAACGAACCGCTTCGATTGTCGATTCCAGCAGATCCTCTCCCCTATCAACGCGCTCTTTGGCAAACTCTACGATCAGAATGGCATTCTTGGCAGCCAGACCTATCAGCGTAATCAACCCAATCTGCGCGTACACATTATTGCTTAAATACGGGAACAGAATCAGGGCCAGAATAGCGCCAAATGCGCCAATCGGTACCGACAGCAACACTGAGAACGGCACTGACCAGCTCTCATACAGAGCAGCCAGGAATAGAAACACAAACCCCACCGACAGCATGAAAATATAAATCGAGCTGCTACCGGCGTTTATTTCTTCACGGCTCAACCCTCCGAAATCGTAGGCATATCCCGCCGGAAGCACTTTAGCTGACACTTCACGGAGCGCATCATTGACCTGGCTACTACTATATCCCTCCTTGGCAGAACCATTTAGCTCAACCGACCGGAACAGATTGAAGTGCGAAATCAGAGGTGCATTTTCGATGACGGTGGTTTTGATAATAGCACTGATGGGAACAAGCTGCCCAGCCTGGTTTCGAACATAATATTGCCCCAAGTTCTTGACATCGGCTCGATACATGGTGTCGGCCTGGGCTACCACCCGGAATTTCCGACCATAAATAATGAAGTCATTGACGTACTGACTACCCAGAAACGTCTGCATGGTTCGGTACACATTGCTAACCGAAATACCTAACTTTTTACATTTATCGCGGTCAACCTCAACCCGATAGGCTGGGGTTTTGGCCGTGAAGTACGTAAAAGCACGGCCAACTTCTGGCCGTTTGTTTAACTCGCCAAGAAAATTCTGAACCACATTATCGAAAGCCCGAACATCATCATTGGTTTCGCGCTGTTGAATTTCAAACGTAAAACCCGATGACTGCCCAAGGCCAGGAATAGCGGGCGGCTGCAAAACCTGCGGTCGGGCATCGTTCAAACCCGCCAATGCTTTCTGCAACTTCACCACCAGCGAGTCGGCCTGCATATTGCGCTCTTTACGCTCGTCCCAGGGTTTCAGTTTCATAAATACGGTCCCACTGTTTGACTTCGACGCGAAGGTAACCGCGTTCAGGCCACCCAAAGCCGCAAAGTGATCGACATAAGGCTGATCTTTAAGGATAGCCATGATTTTGTTGAGTACCTCCAGACTGCGGGTAGTAGAAGCCGCTTCAGGAATTTCATACGTCACAATCAGTCGACCTTCGTCTTCGGTTGGAATAAACCCGGTTGGTTTCGAGCGAAACATCATGCCCGTTCCGATGTATAAGACAACCAGGCCCACAATAACCAGCGGTGTGGCTTTAATAAGCCGTTGCACCCCGTTTGAGTACGAATTCGTAACCCGCTCAAACCATTGGTTAAATTTGTAGAAAAACTTGTTTAAGCCGGTTGCCTTTTCGTCGATGTGCATCGGGCGAAGCAACAGCGTACATAAAGCGGGGGTCAGCGACAAGGCCACAAACGCCGAAATCAATACCGAAACGGCGATGGTGATGGCGAACTGTTGATACAATCGCCCAACAATACCCGGAATGAAACCGACCGGTACAAACACAGCCGCCAGAATGAGGGCAATGGCAATAACCGGGGCCGAAATCTCCCGCATCGCTTCTACTGTCGCTTCTTTCGGCGACATGCCCTTGTCAATATTTACCTGCACGGCTTCCACCACCACAATGGCATCATCGACCACAATACCAATCGCGAGTACGAACGCAAAGAGAGTCAACGTGTTGATGGTGAACCCAAGTGGCACAAACAAGGCAAACGTACCGATAATAGACACCGGAATAGCCAGCAGCGTAATAAGCGTGGCACGCCAGCTTTGCAGAAACAGAAATACGACCAGAATAACCAGTACCAGGGCTTCGAGCAAGGTCTCGACCACTTCAGAAATTGACACCTGAATGACCGATACAGACTCAAACGGCACTACGTATTCAATATCTTTGGGGAACGTCTTCTTCAGATTGTCCATTGCTGCGTAGACACCCTCTGCCGTCTCCAGCGCGTTACTGCCCGGCAACTGATAAACAAGCAGATAAGCCGCGCGTTTGCCATCGACAAACGAATTACTGGCATACGAAAATTTACCCAATTGCACCCGTGCTACATCTTTCAGGTATACTAACGACCCGCGTGATGGATCACTACGAACAATAATATTGTTGAATTCGCTCTCTTTACTGAGTCGGCTATTCGTAAAAACGGTGTATTCAAAAGCCTGTGAACCAGGTTGTGGCGGAGCACCTACCGAACCACCCGCTACTTGCAGGTTTTGTTCCTGTAAAGCGCCAACGACATCGTCAGGTGTCAGGCCAAGCTGTGCCAGCCGGTCGGGTTTGAGCCAGATCCGCATACTGAAGTCATCGGCCCGGCTAAAAATGTCGCCCACACCCGGTACGCGTAACAGCGCATCGCGGATGTAGATGTTTGTGTAGTTATCCAGAAACGACACATTGTGCGTGCCTTTGGGCGAATAAATGGCCACCAGCATAAACAGCGATGGGTTCCTTTTCCGAACTACTACACCCAGGCGGGTAACCTCTTCGGGCAATTGCGGCTGAGCAATACCAACGCGGTTTTGAACATCCAGCGCGGCAATGTTTACGTCCGTGCCCACGTCGAAGGTTACGTTCATGGTCATCCGGCCGTCGTTGGTGGCATTTGTCTGCACATAGCTCATGCCGGGCGTACCGTTCACCTGTGTCTCGATGGGCGTGGCAACCGTTTGCTCGACCGTCTGCGCATCAGCTCCGGTATAGGTGCCCGTTACCTGTACAACCGGGGGGGTAATATCGGGGTACTGGCTGACCGGCAAACTCAGCAGAGCAAGCACACCTAATGCCACAATCACGACGGATATAACAATGGCAGTTACCGGTCGGTTAATGAAATTTTCTGCAAACATAATTTTCTAAATTGTTGAGTGAACGGTCCCGTCAGGGGTAACAGGGTGATTGATTAAAGGAACTTCAATAGATCACCATGCCGATTACGCCATACTTATTATTTTGCAGCCTGCTTGCTACTCGATTCAGGCTTCGCTCCACCCGGTCCAGCCGTTGTCTGCCCCGGAGACGTTACTTTCACAACAGCTCCTTCACGAACCTTCTGCGTTCCTTCCGTCACAATTGTTTCGCCTTCGTTTAGCCCATTTCGAACCACAACTTTATCATTGATACGTGGCCCAAGGGTTACCTTTTTCTGCGTCACTTTGCTGCTATCGCCAACTACCCAGACGAAATATTCGCTCATCTGCTCGGTCACGGCCTGATAAGGAATCAGCAGTTGTGGCTTGCCTGTGCTGTTTTTAACCCGAACGTTGGCGGATAAACCGGCTTTAAGCTGTTTTTTAGGATTCGGAAAGGCAATTCGAATGCGAATGGTGCCCGTTTGCGGATCGACAGCGCGGTCGACAATGCGAACCGAACCAGGATATGGGTAACGGCTACCATCGGGAAGCATCAGAATAAAGGTTGAGTCGCGGGCGACTGATTTCTGGTTCTGGAGTTGCAGAAAGCGCGAAATCTCTGACTCATCAACCTGAACGTCAGCGGCAATCGGATTATCCGACGAAATGGTATTCAAAGGTGTTGACCCAGGTGCAACGGCCGCGCCTAATCGTACCTGCGAGATACCAATCGTGCCGTCAAGTGGCGCGAAAATCGTCGTATATTTCAGGTTCGTTGCCACTTGCTGGATACTCGCCTGAGCAGCCTCAACCTGCATTTTAGCTGCTTCCAGGGTTGCGTTTGCATTATCGACCAGTTGCTTGGCAACAGCGTCCTGCTGAGCCAGGGTATTATACCGGTCAGCGTCTTTCTGAGCACGGTTCATGTTTGCTTTCTGCACGTTCAGGTTCGCCACCGCCTGATCATAACCAGCCCGGTATTGTTGCGGATCGATCGTGTATAGCTTCTGCCCTTTCCGGACAGGCTGCCCATCCTGAAAGAAAATTCCTGTAATGTTACCAGCTACCTGAGGCTGGATGTCAACCAGAACCAGGGCCGTAACTGTAGCCGGGAATTCGTCATAATAGGTCGCGTTCCCCTTCGATACTGACAAGGCCGTAACGGCCGTTGGTGGCGGTGGAGCTTGTTGCTGATTGTTTTTATTGCCCCCACAAGCAGTGAGAAATACAGCTATAACTGGAATAAGAAAGCGTTTGATCATAGTAGATTGTACGTTGTGTGCTGTCGGGCGGGCAACTGTTACCAGCTCAAACCCAACATTTTATAATATATCAGGATGTCATGGTTTAGACAATGACATCACTTCCAAAAACTTAAAACCGAATGACACCTAATGCCCGTTGAACGTCCAGTTTGCTGATTAACACCTGATACAATGCATTGAACACATTCAGGCGTGACGTGCGTAGATCTGCCTCAGCAATAGTCACATCAAGGTATGTTTTTATACCGGATCGATATTGCAGGTTAATAATTCGGTAGACATCCTCGGCAAGCAATTGATTCTCGCGCAAAGCCAGATAGTTGGCCAGATTGCCTTTATACGTTGCTAACGCCTGAGCGTATTCTGCATCGACGGCACTCGTCAGGGAAGCTAAATCCCAATCCAGTCGCTGAACCTGTAGTTCGGCAATCTTTAGTTGCTGGATTCGCCTGCCACCCTGAAAAATGGGTAGTGCAACCGACAAACCGATCAATGAGTTCGGAAATGTCTGCGTATACAACTGCCCAAAAGCGTTGTTCTGATAGAGAAGATTGTAGTTACCAAACGCCGATACAGTTGGCAGATAAGCCCAACGGTTATATCGAACATTAGCGTTTAATAACCGTCCCTGCGTTTGTAAGAGCTGGTATTCGATGCGGGTTTGCGGATTAACCAGTTGCATCGTATCCAGCGTCACTTCGTTTGCCAGTTGCAACGTATCATAGGTAACGGTCAGTTGGGAGTTAGGCGGATAACCCATGAGTTGCTTTAGCGTCTGGTATTTTGACCCAATCAGATCATTGTACTGCTTTCGCTGGGCAATCGAATTGTTGAGCGCTATTTTCGCCCGCTGAGGATCCGTTTTATCCACAATACCACCCTGATACTGATTCGTTGCATCCTGCAAACTCCGTTGCAGGCGCGTAATATCCTCGCTCAGAATATCGACTTGTCGCTGCGTCAGAATCAGATCGTAAAACGCCTTACTCACATTCACGACAACATTGATTTTGTTATTCACCGTTGTCTGGGCAGCCTGAAGGCGGTAAGCATCAGCGGTTTGGCTGGCTAACAGCAAATCACGGCTAAAAATACTCTGAGACAGTGAAAACGAGACAGTCGAGGTGTTCTGGGCGCCCAGCGCCGTTGGAATACGCTCACCATTGGCGTTCGGAATGAGCGTAACCGGAAGTTTCAGGTAGTGCTGTAAGTTATAACCAGCAGCGATCTGCGGGTACCAGGCGGCCAGGGAGCTTTGAACAGTTCGTTCGGCAACTTCCTGATCAATAACCGACTGACGAACAACGGGTTGATGGCTTAATGCATATTGTATGCAATCTGGAAGATAAGCCTGTTTCGCTAGAGAATCGTTGCTTTTCTGAGCCTGTATTCTGACGGACAATAAACATCCAAATACTAAGAGGAAGCTAATAAAACTATTTTTCATAACATCGTGAAGGGCAATTAAACCGCCCCTGGCAGATAGTCAACGGCGTGTACTATCTACAACTATTTACAAGTATCATTTTGTTCGCTTATACTCTAAAATATAAGATAGCTTTCCTCTATAATGCTGCTTTTCGTTTGCCAAACCCATTTGATCACTGTAATTTCGGGACTTTATCAGTACATATGCGCCATGGCGGAAGCAACGAAAGACTCTTTGGAGAACAGTACAGCTGACCGGTCTCTGAATTTTATTGAACAATTTGTCGAAGAAGATATTGCAGCCGGTAAAAACGGAGGTCGCGTTCATACGCGTTTTCCGCCCGAACCGAACGGCTACCTGCATATTGGCCACGCTAAATCGATTTGCCTCAATTTTGGCCTGGCCGATAAATATGGTGGGCAAACGAATCTCCGTTTCGACGATACCAACCCCGTTACGGAAGATACCGAGTACGTTGACTCGATCAAGAACGACGTACGCTGGCTGGGGTTTGACTGGGAAAACGAGTTTTATGCATCCGATTATTTCGATCAGCTTTACACATTGGCAGAAACGCTGATCAGGAAAGGATTGGCCTATGTCGATGATTCGAGCGCGGAAGAGATTGCTGCTCAGAAAGGTACGCCTACCGAGCCGGGACGCATGAGTCAATATCGCGACCGGAGCGTAGACGAAAACCTGGATCTGTTCCGTCGCATGAAAGCCGGTGAATATCCCGACGGTGCCAAAGTGTTGCGGTCTAAGGTTGATATGGCCTCACCGAACATGCAACTCCGCGACCCGATCATTTACCGGATCAAGCACGCACATCACCACCGTACGGGCGATACGTGGTGCATCTACCCAATGTACGACTTCGCACACGGTCAGTCAGACGCCATCGAGCACATCACGCATTCGCTCTGTACGCTGGAATTTGAAGTTCACCGGCCCTTATACGACTGGTTTATCGACAAGCTGGACCTGTTTCCATCCCGTCAGATCGAGTTTGCACGGCTCAACCTGACCTATACGGTCATGAGCAAACGTAAGCTCAAGCAGTTGGTAGAAGAAGGCCATGTTAACGGTTGGGACGATCCCCGTATGCCAACGATTGCGGGTATCCGTCGCCGTGGCTACACGCCTGCCAGTATTCGTGAGTTTGCCGATCGCATTGGTATTGCCAAGCGCGACAACCTGATCGACGTGGGCCTGCTGGAGTTCTGCATCCGTGAGGAACTGAACAAGACGACCCACCGTGTGATGGCCGTGCTGGACGAAAAACCGCTGAAACTGGTCATTACGAACTATGAAGTTGGCCGTGAAGAGGTCATGCCCATTGAAAACAACCCTGAAGATCCTACGGCTGGCGAACGTAATGTGCCATTCAGCCGCGAGGTGTACATCGAGCGCGATGACTTCATGGAGAATCCTCCCAAGAAGTTCTTCCGGTTGTTTCCCGGTGGTATGGTGCGGTTGAAAGGTGCCTACATCATCAAGTGCGATGAGGTAGTAAAAGACAACGCCGGTGAAATCATCGAACTGCATTGCTCCTACATTCCCGAAAGCCGAAGTGGTTCCGATACATCGGGCATCAGCGTAAAAGGCACAATCCATTGGGTGTCGGTGCCACACGCCGTTGAGGCTGAAGTTCGGCTCTATGACCGCCTGTTCTCGGTTGAGAACCCAGCGGCCGATGAGCGTGAATTCCGGGAGTTGTTGAACCCAGCTTCGCTGGAAGTCGTTCGCGCTTTTGTTGAACCGGCTTTAGTGGAAGCAGCCCGTTCTGGCGCCCAGAGTAATTTCCAGTTCATGCGCAAAGGCTATTTCATTCTCGATCAGGACTCTACTGACGAGCGGCCTGTCTTCAACCGTACCGTCACGCTGAAAGACAGTTGGGCGAAAGAGGTGAAGCGGGGGTAAATTTTGAGTATACCTACCAATAAAAATGGTCTTTATTTGCAATGACTGTCAGTAGACAGGTAGTTGCCAACTAAAGACCATTTTTGTATTCATACTTTAAGAACCTGAATCCGAATGACCAAAACCAAAAAGCATACTACTTTACCAAAGTTCAATGAGTTGTTCAGGCTTTAATTGCTACGTGAAAGTGGTTTTGTTCAGGTAGAGGTTACTGGAAAAACTGGAGATGGAGGTATTGACGGTAAAGGCATCGTTAGGATAGGTGGATTTCTGAGTTTTTATATTATCTTTCAATGCAAGCGTTAGAAAGGACTGGTTTGATCAGTTCTAACGATAACTCCCCATGCCTCCCATCCGAAAATCCAGCAACCCCGACGACATCCAGGCTTACGGCAAAGAATATTGGTGGTCTAAAACGCCGGAAGAGCGTTTGGTGGCTGCACTGAAGCTAATTTGTAGAGCAAAAGCCATTTATTATGCAAATCCCAACAATCCCCCTTTAAGCAATGGAGGACAAGTACTTAAATCTAATAAGCCTATTTAACGAAGATGGCGTTGAGTACGTAGTTTTAAGTGGTGTTATGTTTACGGGCAATCGGTCGTCCTCAGGATTTAATCGATCTGGAAAATTTGCCAAATCCATAGACTGATAAGTACCCTTTACTTCCCACAAGCCGCGCTCCCTGTACAGCCTAAGTTAACAAACAGCTCGGAGCGAATCTTCCAGCCTGCGTCGGTTTTGCGCCACATTGCCAGGTAAACACCCGTCAGCGTTTGAATTCCATCGGGTCGCTGAAAACGACCTGTCCAGTGTCCATGTTCGGCCGCTAATGATGTGGCTGTGCTGACCTGAATACTGTCGCTATCGCGGACATATCCCAGAAAGTCAGGATCTTTGAATTGTACCGAAACCGACGCCAGCACCGAATCCCGGCCCGATACATGTGGGCCACTTCCGCGTGTTACTTCAATATCTGGTAGCATCGTTTGACCGAAAGCTGCCAGATCGCGAGCCTGAATGGCCCGATTCGATTGCGCTCGCAATGCCCGAATGGCAGAAATATCTGTTGCTCGGGTAAGCTTCATTGGGCCAGATTGTGCACACAGATAAAATGGCATCAGCATATAGATAAAAAAAGAAGGCAACGAACGGATCATAGGCAATAGCTACTAAACCTATAAGGTCTCAAAGACCTTATAGGTTTGGGTTTTGAATTACTTCAGTCGATAAACAGGATAGCGGTTGTGCGTTTTTTCGTAATAAGGTGTCTGCCGATAAATGAAGTCCAGCTGAGCATCGGCGCTTTCGGCAAACGCTTTGTCAGAAGCCCGTTTCTCATCTAACTGTTTGCGCAGGGCCGAATTGTTTTTCACTAAATCAGCAGCGGTATCTTCGAAAATATAGTCGGAGAAATATTCTTTCTGATCGAGAATACTGTCGAAGAAATTCCAGGCAAAAAACGAATCGATGCCCTGCGGCTCCAACGTTTCGACAATAAATCGATTCGTTGCCTGATCAGTCTTAACCAGATAATCACCTTTGTAAAACTGAATCGATTGCTGATCAGTCCTCAGTTTTACCCCAGAATGGATAAAATGGCCTTCATAAGGTCGTTGTGGACTTTTATAATCGGCAATGTAGTAGGCCGACACGGTAATCACCGTGTCTCTTGATAGCGTTTGCAGTTTTACACCATTTCGTTTTAAGAGCATTATTACTTCAGGCCAGGCCTGCGGAATAATGTAAGCACCCGGTTTGTCGACCTCTACGTCAGCGACAAAAGTGTTTCGATACGGAATACGCTTCGTAAATGGTTTTGTCCGGTCATAATAAAGTCGCTTCAGGCCCGACACCTCGCTGGGTTTGTAGACCGCTTCGTATCCTAAAAACGTAATGGAATCTACTTTACTACGATCCCATTTGTAGCTGAGCGGAAAGCTAGTCTGCTGCTGAACAGCCTTATCGGCCCGCTGCTGATTCGCCAGAATTGTTTGCGCATCGCGTTCGCAGAGTCTCAGAACGGCCTCGTCGAAAACATACGATGCCTTTACACGCGCTGGATACGCCTTCCACATGTGCGTTTCCAGCGTAAAACCGAAACAGTTGAATAAGGCCGCGTAGCCCGTTGAATACCGGGGAGAATCATTGTAGCCCATCAGACCGCTTTCAGGTGTATCACCCATGTGATTCACGTAGGGCGCGGAGGGAAAGCCTTTAGCCGCCAGCATTTTGTCTAACTCAGGCTGAAACGTTTGCGTCATATAGCCCGACACAGCCTGATGGAGTTTGTCTTTCTGCGTCGAAAAATACGTCAATACATGCTGGTAGTCAGCCCCGTCGCTCGTATGATTATCAACCAATACCTGTGGTTTCAACGACTGATACATCTGTTGAAATGAACGTGTATTTTCAGCTTCTGCTTTGATAAAGTCGCGGTTCAAATTCAGGTTTCGGGCATTCCCCCGGAAACCGTAGGATACAGGACCATTCTGATTTACTCTCGATACACCCCGATTCAGAGAACCATCGACATTGTAGACCGGAACAATTGCCAACAGCACATTTTTGGGCAGCTTACTGGCCTTCAGCAGATCGCGGGCCAGCATCATACAGGCATCAATTCCCTCGGGTTCGCCAGGATGTATGCCGTTGTTAATCAATAGTGTGACACGGTCGGGGCGGGCCGTAAACTGCTTATCGGCCGCCAGCAAAAACAGATGAAGTGGCTTTCCAATATCGGTTTTGCCAACTTCAACAAGTTTCGCTTGTTCATACTGCTTGTCTAACTGCTGATACCAACTGATAATCTGAGGATAGGTGGCCGTCTGGTTCGTATCGCGCTCATAAGGAGTCAGCATCGAGACTTTAGACTGAGCAAAAAGTGAACCCGACAACAGGTTTATTACGCCCCAGCTCAGACTGACCAGTCGAAGAAAATAAGCGTTAGATGGCAAAGAGACAGGTTTCATGTAGCGAATTTAACGAAGCGCAATTACGCTTTTATTTTTCTTCTTCGGTAGCGGTGGTGTGCTCTCGGGCGGTCGCCGGTGATGGGTAGCCTGTTCGTAGGCATAACACAATTTAATGAGTACTGGCTCACTATAAGGCCGTCCAAAAAACTGTAAACCAGCCGGTAAACCATCGTAAGTAAAACCCATTGGCACCGAAAAAGCTGGAAAACCCGTTGGTGGCGACAGGGCATTATTATTCGTCCCCGACGGTGTATTTAAATCGCCAATGAGTCGGGGTGGATAGCTGAACGATGGATAAACCAACACATCGACCTGTGTCGAATCCATTGCCCGGAGTAACAGTTGACGCAGCCGGGCCCGTAAGGCCAGGTTCTTTTTCCAGCCCTTGTGCGCTTCGGGAGCCAGTGTATCGGCATTCGCATCCAGCAGCGTTTTTTCGAGATAGGGGTGAAATTGTTTCGATTTAATGATCGACGTCAGGCTTTTATGCGGGGCATTCGGCCCCAGATTAGCGAGATACAGATTAAAATCACGCCGTAGCTGTGGAATGGTATCGAACGATTTGTTGATCGTATCCAGTTCAGGCACCCGAACAGAGTCGATCACAATAGCTCCAGCGGCCCGCAGTTCATCCAGCGCTTTATTGAACAGTGCATAGACCTGCGGATCAGAATTTTTCGGCGTGCATAACTGACGAAATACACCAATCCGTGCTCCTTTCAGTCCATTTTTATCCAGAAACTGCCGATAACCTGCCGGGATTTTACCTTCACTTTGACGAGTCACGGTATCCGCTTTGTCATGGCCCGCAATTACTTCCAGAACGCGTACGGCGTCTTCAACGGTTCGGCAAATGGGACCGCCCGTATCGTTGGTCATTGCCAGTGGTGCGATGCCGTCCCGGCTAATGAGTCCCAGCGTAGGCCGGAACCCAACCAGGCTTTGGTGAGAAGCAGGACCTCGAATCGAACTTCCAGTATCGGTTCCGAGCCCAATTGCACCAAAATCAGCAGCTACGGCAGCGGCCGTACCACCACTGGAACCCGCTGTTGTGCGCTTCATATCATACGGATTCCGCGAATAACCGGGCAAGATAGAACTGACGGAAAACTGGCCAGATGAGGCAAACTCGGCCAGATTCGATTTCGCAATGATGATAGCTCCGGCTTCGCGAATTCGTTTTACGACAAAGGCATCGTCGGGAGGTATTGACTTTTTCATGGCCAGCGTACCATTGGTAGTCGGCATGTCATAGGTATCGTAGTTATCTTTCACAATGACCGGAATACCATGCAGGGGGCCAACCATCTTGCCCGTCACTTTATAGATCGAATCCAGCCGGTTGGCTTCAGCCAGCGCTTTTGGATTGACCATTATGATCGTGTTCAGGTACGGTCCCTGTTTGTCATATGCGTCGATCCGATCCAGATACATCTGGACCAGTTGAACCGCCGTTAGGTTGCCATTCTGCATCGCTTCATGCAGGCTGCTTACGGTTGCCTCGCGCAGTTGTGCCGGTTTAAATGATTGCCCGCGGGCTATCTGTGTCAGGAATAGTAAACAGGCTAATAGAGGCAGTACAAATTTCTTCATGTAAGAGCGAATCGTGTAGGTTAACAGAGCAGTTTGGCAGGAGTCAACAGAATAAGCTATAACTTTACAGTTATTTCAGCAAATTTTTACTATAAATCTAAGCCTTGAAGCAGAACAATCAACAACCTCCCACAAAAAGTACAAGTTCATATTCTTTTCAACACGTTTTCCATACAACCTCATTTATGTATCGACTACTCGCTCCGGCCGCCTTATCACTATTGCTGATCGGCTCTACTAGCCAACTTCTCAAGGCCCAGCAGGCACCGGCTATTGACAAACGCTATGTGGACGAAATAAAAAAACTGGCCGATCAGCCCGCGGTGAAAACAGCTTTTCAGACGTTCATCGATCTGGAACCGCAAACCAAACAGGACTTGATTAACTTAACGGAAACTCCATCTCCACCGTTTAAAGAGCAGGTAAGATCGAAAAAGTATGCGGCTATGATGAAAGAAGCGGGTGCTGATTCGGTCTGGATCGATGAGGTTAACAACGTGATCGCCAAACGGAAAGGAAAATCCGGCAAAAAAACGGTCATCGTTGAAGCGCATTTGGATACAGTCTTTCCCGAAGGAACCGATGTGAAGGTCAAGCAGAAAGGCGACACCCTCTACGCACCCGGCGTCGGGGATGATACGCGTGGCTTGACCGCTGTTCTGACCGTTCTAAAAGGCATGGAAAAAGCCGGTATTGAAACAGACGCTGACGTATTTTTTGTAGGCGCCGTTGGTGAAGAAGGTCTGGGTGATTTACGGGGAGTTAAGCACTTATTACGCAAAGATGGCGGTTTCAAACCCGATTCATACATTGCCGTCGATGGCGATGGTATTGGCTCCATCACGCACCGTGGCCTGGGTTCGCACCGCTACCGCGTTACATTTAAAGGCCCCGGTGGTCACTCATACGGGTCGTTTGGGATTGTCAACCCACACAGCGCGTTAGGGAAAGCCATTTATTACTTTACAGCCGATGCCGACAAGGCAACACGGCAAGGGGTTAAAACAACTTATAGTGTCAGTGTTATTGGTGGTGGAACGTCGGTAAACGCCATTCCTTACGAATCCTGGGCCGAAATTGATATGCGTTCAGAAAGTCCCCAGAAGCTCAATGAAGTCGATCAATTGTTGCAGGCAGCCGTCCAGAAAGCCCTGAAAGATGAAAACAGCATAAAACGCCAGGGGCCTGATTTGACCGTAGACGTAAAAAAAATCGGTGATCGGCCATCCGGAAAAACAGAAGCGACAGCCGCTATTGTACAACGGGCCATGGCGGTTTCAAAATACCTGAACGCGGAACCCAGTCTCGAAGTATCTTCAACAAACGCCAATACGCCAATCGCACTGGGTATACCCGCCGTCACGATCGGTAGTGGTGGCATAGGTGGAGGTGAACATGCCTTGAACGAGTGGTGGCTCAATGACAAGGGCTACCTGGGTATGCAGCGGGTATTACTTTTGTTGCTGGCCGAAGCAGGGCTTGATAAAACGACAGGCTCGCCCATTGGGAAGAAGTAATTCTATAAGTCAAACCACAGCAACACGAAGTCGGTATAATTCACGGATCAATAGTTTGAATTATACCGGCTTCGTATCACTGCGTTTTATTCAGTTACCCATCTCATTATTTTCCACGGCCGCTTCATCGGTCAGGCGCGTTAGTATTGATTCTGAGAGCCAGGTTTCACTGGCTTTGCCAACCGTACGTTGGTCACCAATTCCGCCCGGTTCTGGCAGAAACGCATTAGCCCAGGCCAGTGTGTCGGTTACCAGACCCGGCGCAAAACCATGAATAGCAGCCGCTAGTTTGGCCGGGAGCGTAATAATCCGCTCTGCTTCTCCCGTACGACAGGCATCTATAACCTGACGGGCGCAGTCATCGGCGGCTATCGTGAACAGGGGGATCGAATCACTGATCTTGAATACAGTGTATTCTTTCTCGTTCTGCCCTTTAAAAATCGCATTGCGTGGACTACCAGTGCGGATCAGGCCGGGGCAGATTGTCGTAACGAGAATATCGTCCTTCAGTAGTTCTGATCGAAGCCCTTCTGAATAGCCCACAAAGGCGAATTTGCTAACCGAATAAGGAGCCAGATGGGGCACAGCTACTTTCCCTCCGAACGAAGTAATATTGACAATACGACCCGTTTTGCGTTCCCGCATCTGCGGTAATACGGCATTGATCATGGTAAACGCTGACCAGAAATTACTTTCCATCGCTTCCCGAAAATCACCTTCGGTCATGTGCTCGACCGGCCCTACAATGATCGTTCCGGCATTATTGACTAAAACATCCACTGGCCCCAGCACCTGCCCAACCGCTGTAATAAATTGCTCTACCTGGGCTTTGTCGGTAAGATCGCATGCATAGGTAAATACGTCACTTCCGCGCATTCGTAAATCTGACTGGGCACGGTCCAGCTCAGCCTGATCGCGGGCACAAATGGCCACATTAGCACCTTCCTGCGCAAATTTTCGCGCCAGTTCAAGACCTAATCCGCGTGAACCGCCAGTAATGACAACTGTTTTATCGTGAAAGTCAATCGTTCGTTTTTTGTTCAGGAAGGTTTTTGCTGCAACCACCGCTCCGATGCCTGCCAGCGTCCACCAAAATCCATGATTAAGTAAGGTGTTCATTGTCTGTTGCTGTTTTGTACGCACAGGATATTCAACCATCGCAGGAACCGATTGTTGGCATCTTTGAGTGTATGGGATTCATCTGACACCTGATTCTGGAGCTTTCAGAGAAGGTTAAAATTGCCTTTTCTTATAACTATACGACCAACACAGAGTTAATTTAATCGTACAACACGGCATTATGCCAATTCAACGATTATGGAAAATCAACAAAATCTGAAAGGGAAAAAAGTTGCAGTTTTGATGACGGATGGGTTCGAGCAGGTAGAAATGACCGAGCCCCGGAAGGCGCTTCAGGAAGCTGGCGCAACGGTTCACATTATTGCTCCAAAAGGCGGAAGCGTAAAAGGATGGGATGAAACCGAATGGGGTGATACATTCGATGTTGATCTGCCACTGGCAGGAGCAGATCCGGCCCATTACGATGCTTTGCTTCTGCCGGGGGGCGTCATGAACCCAGACAAACTCCGCATGGAAATCCAGGCTGTTAAGTTCATCAGGCATTTTTTTGACCACCAAAAACCGGTTTCGGCTATTTGCCATGCCCCAACGATGCTGATTGAAGCAGATGTAATTGATGGCCGAAAACTGACCTCCTACCCTTCTATCCAGACTGATCTCAAAAATGCAGGCGCTAACTGGGTCGATCAGGAAGTGGTTGTCGACGGTAATCTGATTACCAGCCGCAAACCCGACGATATACCTGCCTTCAATCGGGAAACAATCAAATTGATTGGTGAAGGTGTAAAAGCAAAGCGAACAGCTTAGTCAATGGGCAACAGGCAGCGATCGTAAAATCATCGCTGCCTGTTGTTTTTATAGATTACCCAAACAGTACCCGCTGAGCCAGCAATTCCGCAGGATACCCCACATCAACCAGGTAGAGACCGTTGGCAGGAGCCGCCCGACCGGCAATGGTACGATCCTGTGCCACAATCAACTGCTCGAATTTGTCCAGGCTCATTCGGTCCTGCCCTATCTCAAGCATGGTTCCGACAATCGTGCGGACCATTCCCCATAAAAACCGGTTGGCTTTTATATGAAACGTCAGCAGGTCGGACTCGCTACGCTGCCAGTAGGCAAAATCGAGTCGACAGCGGAAATGATCGACATTAGCCCGAGCTTTACTAAAGCTTTTAAAGTCAGTGTATTTGAGCAAAATCTGACAGGCTTCGTTCATCCGATCAATTTCTAAATCTGGTCTGAAATGATACGTCAGGCTGTTTTCAAAGGAGTTTTTATACCGTGTGATGTGATACTGGTAATAGCGTGAAACGGCCGAGAATCGGGCATGATCATTCGGGCGTACGGGAAAGATCGTTCGAATCGCAATGTCTTCCGGTAAAATGCAGTTGATCGAATAAATCAATGCATCTGACAACAGAATCGGCTCTACTAAATCAAAATGGGCAAACTGTTGTCTGGCATGAACGCCCGCATCGGTACGGCCGCTCCCAACAACAAACACAGGTTTTCGAAGTCGTTGGGTCAATGCGGCTTCCAGCGTACTCTGTACGCTACTGCCATTTGCCTGAGTTTGCCAGCCATGATAGGCTGTTCCCCGATACGATAATTCAATAAAATAACGCATATCGGACAAAAATACGCCCAAACTGCTCAAAACGACGAAGCCGCTCACCCGTTGGGTAAGCGGCTTCGCTCAAAAAGTCATTCTAAAACTTAGCGCGGCCCACGACCACCGCCCTGAAATCCACCCCGGCCCTGTTGGCTGGGTTCAGATGAACGTGGCTGAAGTTGGGGCTGGGCACCCCTATTTTCGGGCATCCGCTGAAATCCTCCTTCGCGACCATTCGGCGTTGGCTGACTTCCACCAGACGGTGTTTGAAAGTTAGGGCGCTCAAACGAACGGTTGGGATGTTGAGGAAAACTCCGCTGCGGAGCGCTGTTTCCGGGCTCTGCGGGCTGGTAACCTCCCCGATTAGGCTCAAACGACCGATTTGGTACCGGATTATTGGTAGGGGCAGGTACATTAGGCGTCGGCGAAGGGTTCGCATACGAACCGCGTCGATCAGGCGAAAAATTACCGTTATATTCCCGACTGCCGGGGGCACCATTGCCATTATAATCCCGACTCGGTGTTACGTTCCCGTTGTAGGCACCCCGGTTTGGGACATTGTTTCCATTATAATCCCGATTGGGAGAATTATCACCGTTATAAGATCCTCGACCTGAGGCATTATCTCCATTGTAATCGGGTCGGGGAGCATTATTTAACCGACCATTACGACCATAATCCTGCCGATAATTGGGCGAATGCTCAGGGCGGTAAAAGCCTACCGATCCATTTCCTACAACCGAACGACCGGGTCGATCCATGTTATCGATTCGGTAAACCGGCACACTACGGCGCGTAACACGCTCAATATCGCCACGTGGTGGCCCGTACACATAAGCCCGGTTATTGGTCCGGTAATAGTTGTTGATAATTGTTGTGTTCTGATAGATATTGATCACATTAGGCCGGGGCACGCAGTAGCTGTATACGCGCGGACTTGTGATATAAATCTGAGGTACAAAAGTCCAGTAAGGAGCCGGGATGTTAATATTTATGTTGATATTCATGCCTGGGCCCAGAGGTGCCCAACCATAATAACCACCACCCGAACGCCATGAAACCCAGGCTGGCCCCCAGTCAGTGCCCGGAATCCAGATCCAGCCACCATAGGCCGGATCGTAAATCCAGCGGCCATAGTGGAAAGGTGCCCACCCCCAGGCGTAATCAGAAACCCATGTATTGCCGTATTCCGTAACAACCCAGTGGCCGGCACTGGCGTAGGGCTGAAAATCTGGCCCGGCATTTGGAATCCATACATTTCCGTAGCCTGGATACTGTGTCCATTGCCCATAAGGAGCCAGTTCATCATAGAAAGACTCGACCGGAAAGCTGACACCTGGCTGCGCCATCGTTTCCGGAGAGAAAGACGGACTCAAGGCCAGTATCATTACCAGACCAAGCAGCTTTATCGTTTTCAGGATAGTCATGATTTAAATCGTTTGCGTGCTGAGTTTCAAAACCCATCGTAGGTTAGATTGCCAGGACCCGTAAACGTTTAATCCATCTTCCAAAAGATATTATAGTGCGAGTTACTACGATTTTATCTGCTTGAATACAGCCCCGGCTACCAGTCCACCAAACAAATACCAGCCAATCGTCATAACAGCGGTAGCGGTGGTACGATTTGTTGGCTTTTCACCCAATCCTATTCGGCCGGGGAGCGTAACAGCACCAACTCCAGCTAAGGCACCCAGCGCGGCTCCGGTCAATACAGACTGTTCTTTATTAACACCTACCAGACTATAATACAGCGCGTTAGAAACAACATCACCGAGTATAGCCATGGAATAAAGTTTATTTCCCCGAGGAGGTTGTTCACCGATAGCCCGATAGCCTTTGGCAATACTTCGCATTCCGAGAAGATCAGCGCGAGGTGCAGTAGCCACAAACTGACGAACAGTTTCGTGCAGTACGTTTAGAGCAACAGCTCCGGCAAGACCACTGCCGAGAGATTTCGACAGGGTAGAAGTACTTTTAGCAGACATAGGCGTTGAGTGATCTGGTAATTAATTCAAGAACCCGTTAATTGGGTAGTTGTTTACTGACTTACTCAGTATGCCTGCCTGAGAATAAAAAAACCAGCTACTTAGGCTGGCCATAATCCACTGAATCGGCGGATTAGAATTAATACCAGAGCCGTCATCAGAATCAATCCGCAATCGATCAGAAAGGTTCGAAATCGCGGATTGATTCCTTTTGTTGGCAAAACAGCCAATGGATGTTGCAGTTTAAGTAGACTATCCACTATTGTTACGGCACCATCAATACGGCTAAAACTTGTTCTTTTCATAATATATGTACTCGTGTTTTTTTACTGGTCTTCCCTTGAGCGAATCCACCCTGCTCTTATCGGCTGGACCATCAATGAATTTGATTTGATCAGTGGACGGAATGCGCGTTCGAGCAAATCACTCCAGTTCACAATTTCAATCATCCGAGTGAACCCCTTTGCGATCTGATTAACAACATTTTGCATAACTTTGGGCTTGTTTTAAGGAGAATGTATTGCGCTGATATTCAGCAAAAGTCGAGAATCTAATCGGTGTATTTCGTCCTGCTGGACTACTAAACAAAGTATGCTTATTGCAACTATTAGGTAACCGATTGGAAAAGCAAGAAATCTATCCGATGTAGATTAATCACAACCGCAGAACCAATGAAGGAGGAACAGGTAGCTAATTAACCCTACTGCATCAGTTTATGTTACAGAAACGAATTATTTATTTCCAAACAACGAAACCTACTTCTAAATCAACGCTTTATTACTGTTCATTTAGCTCGCTAATCCTGTAATTGAATATACGCCATCTTTGATCGTTACGTCCAGATTTTTACCCACCCATTGCTGAATATCAATACCTTCTGAATTGACCGTATTCAGGCGTACACCTTTTAGTAACACCCCTTTGTTTAGAATACGCACAGGGACGCGACAAATGAAACCATCATCAGACTTGGTAAAGAGATAATTAAAAATAATAGTCATAATTGCCTTGATTTTACAAATAAACGCCCTAACTAAACACAGGAGACCATTTTTCGGGTCGGTAATGTTTATTTCCGTCCCTTTGCGTCAGGTTTGGCTGGCGATAATGCCAGGGCCGAAGCCGCTTCACGCTGCTCATATTTAGGTACCTTAGGGCTTCCATGAACCTTACCGGCTTTTGTTGCTACTTTTTTCGTCGATTTCTGATTGTTAGCCATTCTGTTAGTCGTTAATAAATCGTGAACTGAGGCAAGCTGACAAATCGTTGGGCGTACTAAGAAACCGGAAAGCGTTTTCACCTCTTGACTATTCCAGTCCCATTTTCGCAGCGGTCTTACAGTACTTCAGGAATAGGTTATAGGAAGCGTTTAGGCACAGCTACAGCAATCGCCGTATTACTTAAATAGTTGGTTTACCATCATTTTTAAAACAGGGAAAGGTCCTTGTCAAAAAAAACGGACCGTAAAGCTGCCTGAGAGCGAAAGAGATATTGATGACCTGAGTGTGGGGAGATATGCTTTTGATTAAGTTGCTCTCTCTTTCTTACTGCATCGGGGCAGTCGATCATAATAAACGGCATTTTATTGCCTGTAAGCACGCACACATCAAGGTTATACTAGCTAAACGCTATATTCGGGGAAAAGCGTATTAATAGTTCTACCATTAAGCACTTGTTTCGTTAACCAATCGTAGCCTGGTAAAGGTAGTTGTTAATATTCCTAATTACTAATCAGTTAAGACGAACCAGCGTATTGGTATAGGTCAGCGTTGTTTCACTCAGACCCGACGTACCCGTTAGTGGTGCCGCACTAGCCGGGTTAGAGGTACAAGCCAACGGAATATGCCCTTCCGTGGCCAGCATGCCCGAAGTAGCATCAAGCCCAATCCAGCCAGCACCAGGAATATACACTTCGGCCCAGGCGTGTAAAGCGAGTGAATTTTCTGGCTGTTCGGCCAAATCATCAGAGGTCTTTTCATCCGGAAATACCTGAGCCAGATAACCAGACACAAAGCGAGCCGCTAAACCGAACTGGCGCAAAATCTGTACAAGCAGCCAGGCCGAATCGCGACAGGAGCCGATTGCCGTTACCAATGTTTCTTCGGGTGTTTGTACACCGGGTTGTAAGCGGATGTTATAAGCGACTTTCTCATTAACCTTTTTATTGAGGTTAATGAGAAAGTCAATTGTACCCTGCTTGGTTTGATCGACCTGCTGCTCTATCCACTGTTTTAGGTAAGTCTCCTCCTCTGCAATTTCCAGATAGGGTGCGAGGTCTTTCTGGAGCTGGTCATCGTATCGAAAAGGAAAGGATTCCGCATAGGTATCCAGAAAGAAATCGAACGGATTAACCGGTACGAGCTCTGCAACTATTTCGACTTTAATCGACATCATTTGCATAGCCTCTGCAAAATCGATGCGGGCAATAAAATTACCGAATGGGTCCTGTTGCCAGTGTACAAGATGATTGGCCGGTTCGATGGTTAGTGAATACGACTCAATCAACGCAGGACAGTGAGCGGCTGGCTTGAGCCGAATCAAATGGGGAGACAGAAAAACCATCCGATCGTATTCGTAATGCGTTTGATGAAGAATAGCGATGCGGATAGACATAAGAAGCGATGAAGTTGATTTACTGGTCAGGTTATACTTTTTCGAACACCAGTCGGTAGTGTTCCATTGTTTCCTGCTGGAAACATACTCGGTTTGGACTAACCCTAAATACGGCGATCAAGTCCTGGAACGCTTTATTTGTCAATAGCTTTGGCAGCAACGACGCATAAAGAAAATACTTTTTAAGGTTGAACGCCCGGAATCGCTTACGCCACTGCCCGATGGTTTCGATGTAGTCGAGCCGCCCGGAGCTTTGGGAAATAAGTTTGAAATGAGGTTGTGCGTTTCGTATAACCTGCTCAGGCCCATAGGGCAACCAGGAACCCGGAAACTGCGCAATCATCAGAGCCAGTGCATAGGATGGTGAATCTTTGGGTGCATCCACACTGATTTCCTCAAATGGAATCATATTTTTGCCAAACACCATTGTCTGCATGTAGAACCGGCCACCTACAGGCAACAAATCGTTAAGCATAGCAAAAAAATCGGAGTATACCTGGTCCTGCTGCCCTGCCTGGTATTGTTCAACCGAACAGAAATGCTCCATGCCTCCAATGCAGCTAACGCCATCGAAGGTGCCATAATCGGCCGGAGTAATGTGTCGGCAATCCTTGATCTCTACATCAAGACCATTGGCCCGGCACGCTTCGGCCTGCCCCCGCGAGAGCGTTACACCACGTCCAATAGCACCACGCCCTTTAATGTAGGTTAGGAATGGACCCCAGCCGCAACCCATATCAAGTACTCGCGATCCCTTCCCCACTCGTAAGCTGTCGGCAATGAATTTGTGTTTCTGCTCCTGTGCCTGCTCAAGCGTCAATGAAAAATCACCGTTATACATAGCACCGCTGTAATCGCCGGTTTGGCCCATGCTCAGGCGAAAAATTTTATCAATGGTCGTGTATGTGAAATCGAGGTCCTGTTGTGATGCCATTGCCTGAAAGAGGAATTTATAAACTACCAGTTGAAGTGAACTCATGCACGACCGAACCAGTCTCAACGGCCGTGATGCTTACTTTTTGGGCAGAATCGACCTGCACGGGTCGACCCAGTCTCTCTAAAAGTCGAAAGTGCGAATAAAGCGCAGAGCCAAAGCTTCTGTTCTCCAGATATGGCAGATCAAACTCATGGGCTGTTTGCCTGACAATGTTAGTAATGGCGGGATAATGAATATGACAGACTTTAGGAAACAGATGATGTTCGATCTGGCGATTTAAGCCTCCACAAAGAAAAGCAGCCATTGCACTCTGGGGAGCAAAATTCGCCGTGGTTTGCATCTGATGAATAGCCCAGGCGTTTTGTATATCACCCTGTTCATCTGGAAGTGGAAAAGCGGTTCCTTCAACAGCATGCGCCAATTGGAAAACAAGGCCCAGTACCAATCCTTCTGCCAGATGCATTAACACAAATCCAATAATCAATTGCCACCAGGTAATATCAAGCACCAGAAAAGGCAGGATAAGAAAAAAGGTATAATAGAGCGCTTTGGAAGCAAATAGCTTGACGCACTCCTTCCGTGGATGCGACGAGGTATCATAATGGCCGATCTGGTTCTTAAAAAACTTTACGTAGTCTTTACGAAAAACCCAGGAAAGCGAAGCCAGTGAATAAAGCGGAAACGTATACCACTGCTGAAAGCGATGCCAGGGCTGAAGCTTATCGCCAGCGTCGAGCCGGACCAGGCCGGGAGCTAACTCAATGTCTTCGTCATGGCCTGGGATATTAGTATAGGTATGGTGAACAATGTTGTGCGATATTTTCCACACATACGGGTTCGCTCCCAGCAGATAGAAACTGCTCCCTAATAGTCGATTTACCCAGCTGTGAGCCGAAAACGCGCCATGAAGGGCATCATGCGATACGTTGAAGCCAATAAATGCGGCAAACATACCCAGCACAACAGCCAGTCCGAGCATTGCCCAGGGCCCAAATTGATTTGACATGATCAGGCCATACAATGACGCATAGCCTACCAGAAAGAATATTGCTTTCGCCCACATGGCACCATTGGCATGGGGAGAAATAGCCTGCTCACTAAAATACGTGTCGACCCGTTTTCGGACCGTAACAAAGAACTGTGAGCGGTTTGTATTTTTAAATTTCACTTGAGTTAACACCTATAAAATCAGTTAAAGATTTGACCGATTTCCTGAATTTTCTTTAGAATCGGTAAGGCCAATTGGCCTTTTCTCGTTAATGAATATTCTACGCGCGGAGGAATTTCGGCATACGCCGTTCGTTTCATAACACCTAACGCCACTAGAGATTTTAGCTCGCTGGCCAGTACTTTCTCGCTCACGCCGGGCAGCATCTCACTGAGCTGACGATAACGAAGCGTTTGATCACCCAATAGCAGGATAATGTAGAGCCTCCATTTTCCAGAAATCACCCCTAACGCTTTAGTAATCAACTGGAATTCTGGATCAGAAGACAACTCGCTTCGGTTACTTTTACTCATGATAGGTAGTAATAAACTGCACCGAACCAGCGAGATCAACTAAATTAAGACAGTCCTAAAGCAGGGGAATCTTCTGCAAGAGGTCCCTGGTGCCGGTAAGCAAAAAATAGATGCTTACAGACAGTCCTGCTTATGGCGTTAAAATCAGAAAAACCTTAAACGTGCTCGATAGATTTAGCGAATTAAAAAAGTGACGTAATACTCAATTGGAAGAGAGAAAGATGGGTATCCACAGATTCACGAAAACCCCGGCCTAATTAACTTGCGTATCTGCAGCTTATGCATCGTTGTGGTGACCAAAGCTGACACAAATGAATACTAACTGTGGAGAGCGATTAGAAGGTGAGTGCCACTATATAAAAGGTAACTATCTTACATACTAGTAAGTTTCTTACCCACAATGAAGCAAAGATAATCAGATATTTATAGTATTGACTATGCAGCCAGACAATTATTTTGATCTAACTCTCAGTTACATACGTGAAGTCTCCCGAAACAGATTGCTTCTGCACCGGCAATTGCCCCTACCGATTGTCAACTTTACGGGCTGCCCTCTTCAGACCATTCCAGTAATTTGTGAGATTATTTATTCGTAAACTATCACTGAAGAATGAGAATTTCGGTCAACAACACATCCAGAAACTTAAATGCGTTGATAACGATTAGTCAGGCAAGGGAACCAAAAGCCAGTACCACTTCCGGCAATTTTTGAAAAATAATAGCAAAAGAAAATCGTATTGATTGCATGAATGGCGACCTTTCAACTCCCTCGGAGTTTAATTTCAACTGACTTTTTATCGCATTTACACGCTCATGTTTACGCTTAAAATCATCATTGCCAGCACCCGCCCAGGCCGAAAAGGTCCCGCTATGGCTGCATGGATTCAGGAATTAGCCAGCCAGCGGTCGGAATTTACGGTTGAACTACTTGATTTAGCCCAGATAAACCTTCCTTTTATGGATGAGCCCAATCATCCTCGTTTACAGCGATATGAACACCAGCACACAAAAGACTGGAGCGCCACAATTGATGCTGCCGATGCATTCATTTTCGTCACTCCCGAGTACAATCATGGGTTTCCGGCCCCGCTAAAGAACGCGCTGGATTATCTGGTTAAAGAGTGGGCTTATAAACCTGTGGCCTTTGTCAGCTACGGTGGTATAGCGGGTGGTACGCGGGCCGTGCAACTGCTCAAACCAGTACTCACGAGCCTGAAAATGACTCCTCTTACAGAAGCGGTCAATATCCCTTTCTTTGCTAAATACCTTGATGACCAGGATGGATTTCAGGCCGATGAAACGCTCACCAAAACGGCTGAAGATATGCTAACCGAGCTCACTAAATGGACAGCTACACTTAGAAGTATGCGTATGGCCTAGACCAAGTGGGCATTCGAGTTACACCTTAAGCTTATTTTGCGTCTATGATCTCTGTATACTAAGTAATTTCATTCTACTTTTGCTCCAAATCAACTGTTCAACTTTAACACTAAAAAATAGGCGTATGAAAGTAGGCGTAATTGGTTCAGGAACTGTAGGGCAGTCTCTGGCAAAAGCATTTGTATCAGAAGGTCATGACGTAATTTTAGGTACTCGAAATCCAAATAAAGAAGATATTGTGACCCTTAAAAATGAAAACCCTTCGCTGACCATTGATACGCCCGCCCAGGCGGCTGCTTTCGGTGAAGTGGTGGTATTGGCCGTTCCCGGAACGGCCGCGCTGGAAAGCCTCCAACAGGCTGGCCCAGCGAATTTCGAGGGCAAGATTTTAATCGATGTCACCAATCCTTTAGCTGCCGAAGCACCTGTCAATGGTGTTCCCAAATTGTTTACAACCTCTGATGAATCCTTACTGGAAAGCATCCAGAAATTACTGCCAACCGCTAAAGTAGTTAAGGCGCTGAACAATGTAGGTGCATTCTTAATGTACAAACCAACGTTTCAGGGCGGGAAAGGCACGGTATTTATTGCGGGTAATGACGAGGAAGCCAAAGCCACAGTTTCTGAAATTCTGGAAAGTTTTGGCTGGGAAGCCGAAAATGTTGGCAAAGCCGAAGCAGCTCGCGCGATCGAGCCTTTAGGTCAGTTGTATGTGGCCCGAGGTATGCTGAACAATGACTGGGCTGTCTCTTTAAAGCTGGTCAGACTCTAATACGGACCGTTTAGTTAGCAATTTTAGAGCATCTCCTACCCCTTACAAACTGGTGCAGGAACAGCTATTTATACCTCGCACCATGCAAAGAACAAAAAAAGCCCGATACAGATTGTATCGGGCTTTTTTTGTTCCATAAGGCTCTTCGTCTAACTATGATGCGACTCGTTTATAGTTATCGAAAACCAGAACACAGTTTCGGGTGATGATACTGATCATAAAGGCTATTCTTCGTTTGTAATAAACATTTTTGGTTTAGGAGCCTCAATACCATCTTTGGCAAATTGCCGGGCAATGCTTTCCAGCATGTAATAATAGGTATCCCAGTAAGTTTCGCTCTTTGTCCATACCCGCACATCATAGTCACGCGAGTTGGCATTAAGCTTGGCAATCAAGATATCATGCGTCCGATCTTTAAGAGCATAGGGACAGCTATCGACAGCCTTCTGAATTGATGCTTTCGTCGCATCCAAATCATTCTGACTCCCAACGCTATACACCTGATCGACCCGAATCGTACCCCTCGTGCTGATATTGGTAATGGATGCTGTCGATAACGGACCATTTGGCAGAATGATGGTTTTGTTATCCAGCGTAATCAGAATGGTATCGAAAATTCGGATAGCCTCCACATTCCCCGTAAATCCCTGCGCCGAAATAAGATCCCCTACCCGAAAAGGTTTGAATGTCAGAATCAGAACGCCCCCGGCAAAGTTGGCCAAACTACCCTGCAAAGCCAGCCCAACGGCTAAACCGGCCGCGCCAATAATGGCAACAAACGATGTGGTTTCGACACCCAGTGTACTGGCAATACTCAGTAACAGCAGCACGCGCAGGATGGCATTGACCAATGATAGCAGGAACGGTTGTACATCACGGTCAACATGTCGTTTCGTCATCACGGAGGATAACAGCTTGGTTATCCAGCCAATTACCCAAAGGCCAATAATGAGTGTCAGAATAGCCAGCAGGATGCGGCCGCCGTAGAGCGTAGCAAAGGTTAGCACCTGGTCGTAGATGCGTTGGGCATTGGTCTGCGCTTGTTCCATGAGTAATGAATGGGGATTAGTTTGAAACTCTGACGTGAATAAACGTAAAAGTAACTGGCCAAAAGGTTAGTTGTATATTACGTTTTCTCACTCCCCGCTTACTAGAGCCAGTTTTTTCGCCGAAATATCCAAACCGTCAGGGCCGACGCGGAAACCATCATAGCCAGCGCAAAAATGTATCCGTATTTCCAGTGGATTTCGGGCATTTCATCGAAGTTCATACCCCATATACTTGCCAGCAAGGTTGGTGGAAGAAATACCAGCGAAACAACCGTAAAGATTTTAACGACCCGGTTTTGCTCCAGGTCAATTAAACCAAGATAGGTGTTTTGCAGAAACTCAAGTCGCTCAAAAATAAAGTTCGTATGGTCGATCAGCGAATTGATGTCTTTAATGAGCGTTCGAAGCCGTTGCTGTTCAAGCTCATTGAACCAGCCGTCGGAACGGATCATGGACGAAATAACGCGCTGTTTATCAACCACATTTTCCCGAATAGACATCGTCAACTCCTGGTAATCGTTGATATTCAGCAGCATTTCCCGGTCAAGATTGGCATCCAGATCAAGCAGGCGATTAATAGCTTTAATCTCGCCCGATACCAATTCGACCAGATCGGCATCATAATCGATCCGGGATTCAAAAATTGAGATCAGGATCTGGGCCCCATCGCTGAATACCGCCCGGCGCGACTTGATTCGCTTAACTGTATCGGCGAATGATTTCAGGTCTGCGTTACGATAGGTAAACAGCGTGTCATCTTTCAACAGAAAACTCACCGGCACCGTCACGTATCGCTGCTCTTTATCAGGAATTAAAAAATTGGAGTTGGCGATCAGAAAATCATCTTCCTCAATATACCGGGAGCTGCTTTCGATCTCCAGCTGCTCCTGCTGACTCAGAAAATCCACATCGAATTTTTCCTCTACACTCTTGATTTCGGCAGGCGTCGGGTTTTGCAAATCGACCCAAAGTGTCCGTTCGGTATTCGAAAAAGATTCAATATCGCGGACTTTGCGAACGGACGTTTCGTCAAGCTGAAAGATACGGATCATGAAGTTGAGTGAAGCAGTTATCGGTTTATCGGCGCGCAAAGTTCATAAAAAAACGGAGCGGTAAAAAGCCGCTCCGTTTTTTAGCTAAGTAAGATCACCTACGATTGGCTACTTCTGCTCGTATTTATCCTTATAGGTCTTATACAGGCGTTTATGCCGATCGTCCAGATTCACCTTACGGCCCTGGATAAACACCTGTTCGACAACGTTTGTCCGCATGTCGAGCGCATCTCCGGCCGATACAAACAAGGTGGCCTGTTTGCCTTTTTCGAGCGTTCCGGCAACGGCATCGATCCCCAGAATTTTAGCATTGTTTGAGGTAATCAACTTTAAGGCCTCTTCCTTATCAGTGATGCCAAAGCCAGAAGCCGTTCCTGCTAAAAACGCCAGATTGCGCGTCCGCCACCAGCCATCAGCGTAGCTCAATCCAACCAGAACACCTCCTTTGTGCAGTATACCGGGCATACGATACGGTAAATCGACATCTTCGTCTTCGCGGTTTGGCAACCGATGCAGTTCGCTCAGAATGACCGGAATGTTGTTTTCTTTCAGAAACGTGACAACCCGGTGTGCCTCTTCGCCCCCAACGATCACGATTTTGGGAATACCAAGTGACTTGGCAAACATGACCGATTCGATAATGTCTTTGCCATAATCAGCCCGGATATATAGGTTCTGTTTACCCGAAAATAACCCACGCATCGATTCCAGCTTAAGGTTCATCGAAGCCGGACTTGGCAAAGCAGCATAGGCTTTCGCATCGGCAAACGTGGCCTGCAACGCACTCATAGCGGCAGTCCTTTTTTCGTTTTTCCGAATGGTCAGCGAGAAATCTTCCAGATTGAAATCGCGTGCGAAATAGCTTGGCCAGTTGAGCCAGATCCCATCGTCTTTTTTCAGAACCGCATCTTCCCAGTTCCAGCCATCCGTCATCATGATACTCGAACTCCCCGATACAGTACCGCCCTGGGGCATGGCCTGTGTCAGCAAAACGCCGTTATTGCGAATGGTCGGGATAATTTCCGAGTCTGTATTGTAGGCAATCAACGCCCGAACGTTCGGGTTCAGATCGCCGATCTCCTGCTTATCGACGGTTGCCTTTACCGCTCCGATTTCCTGCAAACCAACCGTTGAGGCTGGAGATATAAAACCGGGATAAACGTGTTTTCCCGCAGCGCTGATTACTTCCGCACCAGCCGTAGGCGTACTACCGTCGCCAATGGCTGTGATAATACCTTTGTCGAAAACAACCACGCCATTTTGAATCACCTGTCCATTCCCGACGTGAATGGTAGCCCCGGTCAGGGCGATAGCCCGCTCCTGTGGCTTAGCTGGAGCAGGGTTCTGGGCATAACTCGTGAGTACGCCCAGTGTTAGTATTAATGTTAGTATTTTCTTCATAGTGTTTTTAAGCACAGATCCCTTCACCAAATCAAGAAAGGTCTCCATGTTCTCAGTTAGGTCGTTGCTATTTCTGTGCTTCTTCTTCACCTTCGGCCATTACACCTTCAATGTCTTCACAATGCCACATCCGCGACCGCCGGAAGGTGGGCCGCTGCGTTGGTGTTCCGGTAGCTTTGGCTGCTAAAGTCTTCTGGATCAACCGGGCACGTTCGGCCTGCATCGCTTCCCGTTTGGCGTCTTCATCTTTGAGGCTGAAGTAAATAGCTCCTTCGATCATCGTAAATTCGGGCCGGGCATAAATAGACAGCGGATGTGCGTTCCAGAGTACCAGGTCAGCATCTTTACCGACTTTAATACTGCCCATCCGGTTATCCAGGTGAAGGAGTTTCGCCGGGTTTAGCGTCACCATTTTCCAGGCATCTTCTTCAGAAACACCACCGTATTCAACTGTTTTGGCCGCTTCCTGATTCAATCGACGGGCCATTTCGGCATCATCCGAGTTGATTGATACCGTAACTCCCTGACGGTGCATGAGGGCCGCATTGTACGGAATAGCATCGTGAACTTCCATTTTGTAGGCCCACCAGTCAGCAAATGAAGAACCGCCAACACCATGTTTCGCCATTTTGTCTGCCAGTTTATACCCTTCCAGAATGTGCGTAAACGTATTGACTTTGAAGCCCAGCGAGTCGGCCACTTTCAACAGCATATTAATTTCCGACTGCACGTAAGAGTGGCAGGTGATAAATCGCTTAGCCGACAGAATTTCAGCCAGTGCATCCAGTTCGATGTCACGGCGGGGAGGAATCGCGGCTGCTTTTTCTTTGGCTCCCAGTTTAGTATAGGCGGCCCATTCTTTGGCATATTCTTTCGCCCGCGTGAAGTGATCCATATAGACCTGCTCCACTCCCATCCGCGATTGCGGGAAACGGACGCCCGAACTTGGGTTATTGGATTGTTTAACGTTTTCACCCAGGGCAAACTTGATGAAGCCGTCGGCACCTTTTATCAGCATACTCTCCGGCGACTCACCCCACTTTAACTTGACAATGGCCGACTGACCACCGATGGAGTTCGCGGACCCGTGCAGTAATTGGGACGTCGTAACACCACCGGCCAGCTGCCGATAAATGTTTACATCGTCTGGGTTGATAACATCGGCCATGCGCACTTCGGCCGAACTCGATTGCCCGCCTTCATTGATTGTCAATAGGGCAATGTGTGAATGCTCGTCAATGATTCCGTTGGTGAGGTGCTTACCGGTTCCATCGAATACTTTGATATCGGCCGGAACGGGCAGGTTTTTACCAACCTTAGAAATTTTACCATCCGTTACAAAAACATCGGCATTGGTCAGCACACCATCTTTTTCGTTGGTCCAGACCGTTGCATTACGAATCATGACCGTCTCCGATTTGGGTTTCTGCAAATTGCCCATACCCACAAACGGATAAATCACCGCTGTCGACGAAGTGGCCGATGTGGATCGTGCGGCCGTTACTGCACTTGCCGATTGTGGCGTATCGGTCCCTTTCGTTGCCGACCAGGTTATCCGTTTACCATCGGGAGTTTCTCCATCACCTTTGAGCGTGGTCGGCGACGTGCGATAACCTGTCAGCCGGGTTGTGCCCGAGCCGGGACGCCGATCCAACTGGGTCTGAATCGAAATAATATCGCCACTAACGGCTACTTTGGGAGTAATTTTAGTTGTATCGACCTGAATCTGATACTCTGGCTTATCGGCCGATTTTCCGGTTATCGTCAGTTTGATGTTGCTTCGATCACCTACAGTCAGTTGCCAGATCCCGCGCAAATCAGCCGCGTCTTTCTGATTAATGATGTATTGTTTGCCACTGATCCAGTTTTCATAGATTACATTGTCGGCGCTAAACAGGTTGCCCGATGTAATAATGAAGTTGGCCACCTTTCCTTTCTGCAGGCTTCCGACCTGGTCTTCGGCTTTCATGAGTCGGGCCGGAGCGGTGGTCAGGGCTTCCAGCGCTTTTTGCTCCGATAGTCCATTCTCGATGGCCTTACGCAGATTAGCCCAAAACTCGGTTTTGGTTCTCAGTCCGGCCGTTGTCAACGCAAACGGGATGTTGGCCCCAGCAAGTCGTCCGGCATTCATTGGGGCCATTTCCCAGTGTTTAAGCTCCGAAAAAGCCACATTGTCGGCATCCCAGGTGTCCTCAACATCGTACGGTTGGGGAAAATTAACCGGTACGATCAGCGAAGCGCCCGTCGCTTTAATTTCGTCAAGACGCTGGTATTCATCCCCCGATCCTTTGATAATGTATTGAACACCAAACTCATCGCCCACCTTATCGGCTCGAAGAATGCCTAGTTTGTCGCCAGCATCAAAAATGGCGGGTAACGACTGGTTACGATTTAGGGCATCGAGCGACAGATTGGACTGTTCTTTACTACCACCCCGTTTATACCAGTCGGCATCATACATCGCCTGCCGCAGCAGTGCCACGACACCCATCATGGAGTTCGGATAATTTTGCCGTGATGTTCCTTTGTTAAAAGAATAATGCGCCGTTGCGGTAGACTTCAGTACGAGCGTATTTTCACGCTCATCGGCCAGTGTCACTAAAGCACCCGTACCCCGTACAATACCATCATGAGGATGCGTCAATACGGCACCGAAGCCCAGTTTTCGGAGTTCATCCGCTTTGGCGGGTGTTGCCTTAAATAATAAACTCGCATTATTCTCGGGCTGAACCGCCTGGTTCCAGTAATAAGCTCCTTTTTTGTTTGATTCTAATTGAGGAACACCTCCACGACCACCGGGCCCCGTGGCGGGCGGCAATTCGGGCATTCCATAGTCGGAGTCGATGTCAATAAGAGCCGGGTAAATACGCTTACCTTTCAAATCGGCAACAACCGTTCCGGCAGGTAAGCTAACGTTACTGCCAACCGCTTCAACGCGACCATCGCGAATCAGAAGCGTAGCATTTTGCAGTGTCGTTTGTGGATCAACAACGATGGTGGCATTGGTGAACGCATACAGTCCTGGCCGTTCATCGTAGACACCGTTGCGGGGGAAGGTCGTCTGAGCCACAGCAGAATAGGCCAGACCAGCCGCAAAAAGTGCCGTCAGGAAATGTCTTCTCATGAAAGTGATTGATTGGTTGATGATTGGGGTTAACTGCCAAAAATACAGAATTAAACGTGCCTTCGATCAGTTTATCCAAAGAAGATTTTGTCAAACCTGTAAAACTTAGATAGCTTATAGTTAAAATAAAAATTGTTATTTTGAGGACGAAATCATCCCTATTCAGAACTATGCGCTTATTCGTTTTACTCACTTTTCTTAGTGTAAAAACTGCTGCTTTCGCCCAGGAGCAGGAGCAGTTCATGACCCAAACCACCCGCGATCGAATCAATTATACGACCGTTACGATTCCCATCACGAATTCCCTGTTCACGATCAAAGGCCCAGCCGGTAAATTACTGGGTGACCCTTACCTCGATACCACCTGGCAGGCAGGTAATGTAAAATTTTATAATCGGCTGGGTGTATCCTTGACGAATGACTCGTTAGCCGGTGTTCCGGTCCGGCTGGATCTGAGCACCAATGAGGTAGAGATACGAGCTGGAGCAAAAGACATTCGGGCCGTCAAAGCCACTGCTGTTCGCTACATCGTTATGAATACCGCAACGGGTTCGCCCAGCCGATTCATCAATGTCATGGAGTATAAAGGAGATGCCGAAAATCTGACGGGTTTTTTCGAGCAGATCACAGCCGGTAAATTACAGCTTCTCCAGCATCCGTCGGTATATATCCGGCGAGCCAATTATAACGTGGCCATGAATACAGGCACCAAGGATGATGAGCTGATAAAAAAAATGGACTGGTATATTGCCCAGAATACGAAAGCGGCCAAATTCTCGCCCGGCAAAAAAGCGCTTCTTGACGTAATGGCGGATAAAAAAGACCAGATAGAAGCCTTCCTAAAAAAAGAAAAACCTGATCTGAAAACCCGATCAGGGATGGCGGCTTTAGTAACCTATTATAACAGCCTATAATCCAATAACCGTTGCAGCAGGGCTTTAAATTGACGGATACCCGATGCGCCAAACTACCTGGTGATGCCTTGCAACATTCAGGTAATTTTTCGCGTTTGGATGAACAGGACGTCGACTCAACGACTCCAAGCTGCTATAAGTCAGTGTCTTTCTTAGCTAATTATCTTGTTCGGCATAGCCTTATTATCCCAGGCTTAGTACTTAGCCTGCTGATCATCGGTGTATCGGGAGCTAATTGTTATGCCGCCCAGGGACTCTTATCGGATACAACAGGCATAGACGAAATCAGACCGGCAACTCATCTTCAGGACATTGCCGATGTTTTCAAGCACTGGTTCCCGCGTTTACCGATCACTCCCCATGACTCGTCATCGTTGCAGGAGGGGAAGCATTTTGTGCTGATCATTCCACAAATCGGCTATACCCTTCAGACGAGAGGACTGGTAGCTGTGGTGGTTAACGCAGCTTTCCGAAAACCTCGTGCCAACATGTCATCCATGACGGTCAATCTATCCTATACGCAAAACAATCAGGTCATTCTGATGGCCAATTCAGCGATATGGAGTGCCGATAACCATTTCCTGTGGACCAATGACTGGCGATTGATGCATTACCCTCAGGCGACTTACGGATTAGGCATGTTCACCTCCACGGATCGGGTAATCAATATGGACTACGCCTACAATCGACTTTATCAGAGTCTATTACGACGGCTTGCCGAAAATTTTTATGCCGGAGTTGGCTACAATCTGGACCTCCACTGGAATATCGACAGCTATAATAGTCGCCGGGAAGTTACGCGCATTTCGCGGTATCCGTTTGGCGTTGTTGGCCGGTCCATATCGTCAGGGCCAACCCTGCATCTCTTATACGACAACCGGCACAACGCCATTAACCCGAGTGGTGGCTTGTATGTCAATGCTGTTTTCCGGGCTAATATGAGTGCCCTGGGCAGCGATGAGACCTATCAATCATTATTAGTTGAGGCCCGTAAATACGTTCATCTGCCATCGAGGTCAGATAATATTCTAGCTTTCTGGTCCTATAATGCACTGACGCTGGATGGTGATCCTCCATTTCTGGATTTGCCCAGCACAGGTTGGGATAATAGTGGCAATGTGGGGCGGGGATTTATTCAGGGCCGTTTTCGGGGCAAGAAACTGCTTTATGCCGAAAGTGAATATCGGTTTCACATAACGAATGACCGACTGTTGGGCGGTGTTGTCTTTGCCAATGCGCAAACCGTAACGGAGCAGACCAGTGGGCAGTTCGAAAAAATTGTTCCGGCCGTAGGCGCGGGGTTGCGCCTGAAAATGAACAAGATATCCCGTACAAACCTTTCCGTCGACTACGGCTTCGGCTTCGATGGTTCCAGTGGGTTATTTTTCAACTTAGGAGAGGTCTTCTGATAGCTGATTACTGGAGCGATGGAATATGTTTTGGCTCTCCGCAAATCAACATGTTGATGTAAATGCCCGGTAACGCATACCTCACATGTGGACTCATCAATTTCTACGTACTTTCCTGTCCATAAATTCGGAAAAATGACTCCCGTATAGTTACAATTTGACTTTTAGGAGGATAAATTGCGACTTTGTTTACTTTCACCCCTAGGCCCCTCCATAACTTAATTTTCCTGGTGAAACCTTTACTCCTTTCCTTGATCATCTTTTTTCTGATGGGCTTTTCGTCGCTACATGCCCAGAAGAAAAACGAATCCTACCAACTGCACATCAGCCGGGCTACGTCTTCTATTGTCGTCGATGGAGTAGTTGATGAACTGGCCTGGCAGGCAGCCGAAGTAGCCACCGATTTCTGGATGGTCCTCCCGATGGATACGAGTCGCTGTAAAGTTCGCACGGATGTTCGGATGACTTATGATGCCCAAAATGTTTACCTGAGCGCTGTTTGCTATCACGGTAACATCGAAGGTCCTTACATTGTCGAATCGCTCCGGCGCGACTGGGCCTTTGCCAAGAATGACAATTTTATCTTCTTCATGGATACCTTCGATGATCAGACCAATGGCTTTACATTCGGGACTAACGCAGCCGGAGCCCAATGGGATGGTTTATTGTATGAAGGCGGTAAAGCGAATCTGAGTTGGGATAACAAATGGACATCAGTGGTACGAAACTACCCTGACCGTTACGTACTCGAACTGGCAATACCGTTCAAAACGATTCGGTATAAACGGGGAATTTCTCGCTGGGGAATCAACTTCAGCAGACAGGATTTGAAAACGACCGAAAAATCATCCTGGACGCCCATCCAGCGTCAGTTCCCGACGGCATCTCTGGCTTTAACCGGCGTTTTAGTATGGGATCAGCCACCACCACAGCCCGGACCCAATATTTCAATCATTCCGTATGCCTTAACCGGATTGACACGAAACTATGAGGAAAATACACCGACGCATAGTCGCTTTGATGCGGGTCTCGATGCGAAGGTGGCCGTTACCTCATCGCTGAATCTGGACCTGACGGTTAACCCCGATTTTTCGCAGGTCGATGTTGACCAGCAGGTTACGAACCTCGACCGGTATGAACTATTCTTCCCCGAAAAGCGTCAGTTCTTCCTGGAAAATGGCGATCAGTTTACCAACTTTGGCTATTCAACAATCCGCCCTTTTTTCAGTCGCCGGATCGGCCTTGGTGGGGTTCCCATTCGGTTTGGCGCCCGATTGAGCGGCAAACTCAATAAAGACTGGCGAATCGGGCTGATGGATATGCAGACGGGCCGGGTCGATGAAACGGGGTTACCTTCTCAGAACTTTGCCGTAATTGCCCTCCAGCGACGCATTTTTGCCCGCTCCAACATAGGGCTTATGTTCGTTAACAAAGAGTCGCTAGCCCATACACCAGTCACTGATAAGCCTACTTACACCCGCTTTAACCGCAATATTGGCCTGGAGTACAATCTGGCGTCGGCAAATAACTTCTGGTCGGGCAAAGCACTGTATGTCAAATCGTTCAGTCCAGAAACCAATGATCCTGAACAATCAGGTAACGATGCCGTTTATGCGGCCAACCTGCAATACAATACGCGCCGTTGGCTCATTGGCGGGCAGGTAGAATCTGTGGGCAAGAACTACACCGCCGAAGCGGGCTATGTGCCTCGCCGGGGTTATGAGCGTTTAATGGGAACGATTGGCTACACATTCCTGCCAACTAGGAGTGGTGTACTTAGTCATGGCCCAACGCTAACATCGACTTATTTTTTCGACCCGGCCGGGCGACAGAGCGATAACGAAAATTATTTGAGTTATATAGTAACCTTCCGTAGCAAAAGTGTTTTTACTGGCTGGATTGCAACCGATTATGTCCGTTTATTGCAGCCCTTCGATCCGACAAATTCAGGACAGCAAACGCTATCGACCGGAACCGAACATTACTGGACAGCCTGGGGAACTCAGTTTGTGTCGAAACCACAAAGTGTATTCACCTACGGGTTTTCGTCACGCTACGGTGGTTATTATGCCGATGGAACCCGGCTGAATCTGACTGCTGACATAGGCTATCGGTTTCAACCGTACGTCAGTCTGGCGGCAAGTGCGAATTACAACGACATTCGCCTGCCTCAGCCCTGGGGTCATACTACCTTCTGGCTTGTTGGCCCCCGTTTCGACCTGACGCTCACTAACAAGCTCTACTTAACCACATTTGTGCAATACAACGAACAGCAAAAAAACATGAACGTCAATGCACGCGTTCAATGGCGTTACAAGCCCGCATCCGATTTTTTCCTGGTTTATACCGACAATTATTTACCCAATTCGGCGCAGATCGGACAGGATGTACCGGGCTTTCTTTCGGTTAAGAACCGGGCTCTGGTTCTCAAATGGACCTATTGGTGGAACCTCTGATTTACAGGCTTTAAAACAAAGTGTTTAAATGCCGGTTATTTGAGCAATCACCTAAAACAGGGTGATCAGTTTACTACACAAAACCAATCAACGTTTATGAAAACTTTGCTGCGTTTTTTTCCGATTGCCCTGGTGGCTCTGTTTATGACCCTGTTTCTGACTAGCTGCGAAGCGATCGGTGATATTTTCAAAACCGGTGTCTGGACGGGCGTGATATTAGTTATTGCCGGTATCGGTCTCGTTATCTGGCTGGTCTCGAGGTTATTTGGCGGAGGCCGATCCTGATCGCTTCCGTTAACAAACATAAAAGCCGACTCCAGCACTGAAGTCGGCTTTTTCTTTATGGAACCTTATGTAATCTAGGCCACCAGTTCCAGCAACCGATCTCGCTGAAGCACGGCTTTCTGGCGTTCGCTCAGATCATCGGATGCTTTCATCAAGGGCAACCGGACTTCGGCTGAAATTAAACCCATAATCTCCAGAATATTCTTGACACCAACTGGGTTACCCTCTTCGTAAAGCAGTGGATCGATTCGCAGAAAATGGCCAAGTTCTTTTTGAGCAAACGCAAAATCGCCCTGCAAAGCCGCGTCGATCATAGCCGTAAATTTGGCCGGTAATGCATTGGCAATAACCGACATAACACCCACGCCACCGATGCTGATAATGGGAACGGCCTGCACATCATCGCCCGAAATAAGCAGAAAATCATCGGGTTTGTCGCGGGCAATTTCCATACATTGTTCAATGACACATGATGCTTCTTTAACCCCGATAATGTTCGGGTGCTGGGCCAGTTCGCAGATTGTTTCTGCACTCATATTGATGCCCGTCCGGAACGGAATATTATACAGGATAACCGGAACCGGACTAGCATCGGCAACGCGCGTAAAGTGCTCAATAACACCGCGTTTGCCGGGTTTGTTATAGTATGGGCAAACCGACAGAATCGCGTCAACGCCCTCAAAATCAATATCCTTCATTCCCGAAACAACATCGGCTGTCACGTTGCCGCCGACCCCAAATACTATCGGAAGGTTTTTCGCATTATTTTCCTTGAGATACTGCAACAACTGTTTCTTTTCCTGTTTAGTCACCGTTGGCGATTCGCCGGTAGTGCCCTGCAGGACGATGTAACGGACACCCCCATCGGAAATGTGCCGGATGATGCGGCCGAAGCCGTCGAAATCGACTGAATAGTCAGCGTTGAAGGGTGTCACAATGGCGACGCCGACGCCGTGGAATTTAGTGTCCATTATCGGAAACAGAAGTTTATTACCACAAAGTTACGGGAAATTGTACGGCAGTCCCGCGATTATTCTCCTAAATTGAATCAGAAGTTCGTTGGGATGAAATAAGCAGGACTTTTGAGTTCAAATACTTCATCGTGAATAGACGCAACAAAAAGTCCTGCATCCATGGCTTTATCTTTTACCTCTTTAGCCCCCTGCACGCAGGCTAAAATACCATATAATTTTTTACGGGCATATTCGGGGTGAAACCGCCGAAAACGATCCAGGTTTTTAAGCAACTGCTCAATATCACGTTCTTTCAGATGGCTTTTGACCTCCACTAAAACAACGGTATTGACATCTCCATTAGCGATACCTAACACATCAACCTCCAGCGAATCAGACCCATATTCCGTTTTATAATTGGTGGTAATGGTTGTTATTCCGAACTGTTTTCGAAGCACTTTTTCCATTGATGGAAACGCCATACCTTCCGTAAACGAACCAAACTTGTTCCCTAAATCGCCAATCATTTTGGCATTATGCCTCGTTATTCGATCTGTTTCTTTCTGATTTTCTGCCACTTCGCGTAGAATCTGGCGAATATCCTCAAAATTAGTTGTTGTTTCCATAGCTTATAGTTCGGTGGGTTTATTAGTTTCAGGGCTTTCAGTTTGAGGTTCGATTCCTTGTAAAAGACCTGCATCTACAAAAGTAATAAATTCATTATCAATGGCATTTATACTGTCAGCATCGCCAGAAACTCATCTTCACTAATCATGGGTACGTTGAGTTTTTGCGCCTTCTCCACTTTCGACGGCCCGGCATTCTCGCCAACGATGAGATAATTGAGCTTTTTGGAAATACCACTAAGCACTTTCCCACCATTGGCTGCAATTCGGGATTCAAGGTCTTCCCGGCTGAAGTTAGCAAATGTGCCAGTATACAGAAATGTCTTCCCTTCCAGCGTGTCGCCTTCACGCTCGACCTCTTTTTTCTCACCAGCCAATTGCAAACCTGCCGCCCGTAATCGATTGACAAAGCCCTGATTCCCGACGTTGGCAAACCACTCGACAACGCTCTCGGCAATGCGTGGACCCATATCCGGAACGGCCAGCAGGGCTTCCTGGCTCGCGTTCATAATGGCATCCATCGAGCCGAAATAATCGGCTAGCCTCTCTGCTGTTGTATTCCCCACATAGCGAATTCCCAAGGCAAACAGCACATTCCTGAATGGCTGCGCTTTTGAGCGTTCAATAGCTGTCAGAATATTCTCAACGGTCTTTTCCCGGAAACTAACGACCCGGCGCTTACCGGTTTCCTCATCTTCGAACACTTTTTCAATACCCAGTAAATCAGCAGAGGTCAGTGCGTATAGGTCAGCGGGTGTTTGTACCAGTCCACGATCGATAAGTAATTCGATTTTCCCTTCGCCGAGACTTTCAATATTCATGGCCCGACGCTGGATAAAGTGCTCAAATCGAGCCTGACGCTGCGGAGGACACCCCTGTTCATTGGGGCAATAAAAATTGGCTTCACCCTCTTTCCGAACCAACGGTGTGTTGCAGGCCGGACAGGTAGTCGGGTAAACAATAGGGTGGCTTTGATCGGTACGCCGATTTAGGTCAACACCCGTAATTTTTGGAATGATTTCGCCCCCCTTTTCTACAAAAACGGTATCGTTCAACATGACGCCTAACCGCTCGATTTCGTTGGCGTTATGCAGGGATGCCCGTTTCACAATGGTTCCGGCCAGCAATACAGGGGTTAACAGCGCAACGGGCGTAACGGCTCCCGTTCGACCCACCTGATACCGGATACCATTTAGTACGGTACTGGCCGCTAAAGCTTTGTATTTAAAGGCAATAGCCCAGCGTGGACTTTTGGCCGTAAAGCCCAGTTCCTGCTGCTGATCATATCGGTTTACTTTGATAACGATCCCATCAGTACCCAATGGCAGGTCGAACCGTTTGGTTTCCCATTCATTGATATAGAGCATAACCTCTTTAATATCGGCACACTTTCTCCAGGTCTGGGAAACATTGAATCCCCAATTTTTCATGGCAATCAGGCTTTCCTCATGCGTTCTGAATACGTCCGAGTCCGATAGAAAAGAATACAGGTAACAGTCCAGTCGCCGTTTGGCCACAGCTGCTGAATCCTGCTGTTTAAACGTACCTGAGGCTGCATTTCGGGGGTTGGCCAGCAACGGTTCCCCAATGTCTTCGCGCTCTTTATTGATCCGCTCAAACTCAGCCAGTGGCAAAAAACCTTCTCCCCGAACTTCAAATAAAGCCGGAGGTACTGGATGGTCAGCATCCACCCTCCCCTGCCCTTCACCCCCTCCTCGTGGCACGCGCAGGGGTACGGTTCGGATGGTGCGAATGTTATTGGTAATATCATCACCCCGAACTCCATCGCCCCGCGTTGCGCCCTGCACTAAAACTCCATTCTCATAGGTCATACTTAGGGCCACACCGTCAAATTTCAGTTCGCAGACATAGTCGTACTCTCGCCCATTCAGGCCTTTCCGAATGCGATTATCGAATTCAACAAGATCTTCTTCCGAATAGGTGTTCCCCAGCGAAAGCATTGGAAACCGATGATAAACCGTCGAAAACTCCTTGCTTATGGTTCCACCAACGCGGGCGGTTGGCGAATCTGGCCGACGGTATTCGGGGTACTGGGTCTCCAGAGCAGCTAATTCGGCCAGCAATTGATCGAACGTAAAATCGTCTACTGCAGAAACGCTATTCTGGTAGTATTGATGGTTATAATAGTTCAGACGGTCAGTTAATTCAGCAATATGCTCCTGGGGTGTCATACGATACGTTATAATTGACGATTAATCCAATTTGGCAAAGAAGGTAATTTGGCAATAGATGTAACTGGGTTATCCGGATAATTTGTTCTTTGCGACTGAGCAGGCTCAATTAGCCAAATTCTCTACGGATACAACTACTCAACTGCTAAATTATCCTAATAAACGAACACCCAATATTGGGTTTGTTTCCTTGTTCAAGCAAAAAAACTTAGTTTTACAGGATAAAAAAGTAAGCCGTTTACGAAAACCGTTGAATAAGCCTTTCTTTTCAAACGATTGGTTTTCTATTGTTCCCGGACAACTATGAATAAGCCTTTCATTGCACCTTCGCTACTAGCCGCCGACTTTGCTAATTTGCAAAGGGACCTCGAACTAATAAATCGCAGCGAAGCCGATTATTTACATTTCGATGTAATGGACGGTGTGTTTGTTCCGAATATCTCGTTTGGCTTTCCGATTCTGGAGGCTGTTCGCAGGCACTGCCAGAAGCCACTGGATGTACACCTAATGATTACTCAACCCGATCGTTACATTGATGCTTTTGCGGAAGGGGGTGCATCGGTGATTCATGTCCATTACGAAGCCTGTACCCACCTTCACCGGACACTTACACATATCCGGCAGATGGGGTGTCGGGCGGGAGTAGCCCTCAATCCACACACACCCGTTGCTGGCCTTGAAGATGTGTTGGAACAAATCGATGTTGTGCTGATCATGTCTGTCAACCCAGGTTTCGGGGGGCAGTCGTTCATCCCCAATACCATCCGAAAAGTAGCAAAACTAAAGCAATTACTTGCTGCAAACCGCTCCTCTGCACTAATTGAAATTGACGGTGGTGTGAGCCAGAAAAATGCGCCGGCTTTACTGGAAGCAGGTGCTGATATACTTGTGGCTGGCAGTTCGGTTTTTGGAGCCCCTGACCCATTAGAGGCCATCAGGACATTAAAAGATGGACATCAACCCATCATAGCCTGATCAACCCAGGCTACCCGTAACACTTAACCGACACGTACCGCACGATTGTACTTATGAAGAAATTATACATGGCCATCTCACTCAGCACCCTGTTGCTGACAATGGCCTGCCGCGAAACTAAAAAATCGCAAACTGAAGCTTCCAATCCCACTGATTCCACAACTGTAGTCGCTCCACCTGCCCCCGACTGGGCCAGAAACGCTACTATTTACGAAGTCAATCCCCGCCAGTTTTCTGCCGCCGGCACATTCAAAGCCATTGAATTACAACTTCCCCGCTTAAAAGAATTAGGTGTCGATATCGTCTGGATGATGCCGATATACCCAATTAGCCAGAAAAACAAAAAAGGCACCCTTGGCAGTCCCTATGCCGTTGCTGATTACAAAGCCGTGAATTCAGAATACGGCTCACTGGCCGATTTTAAATCATTGGTAAAACGTGCTCATGCACTTGGTCTGCGGGTGATCTTAGACTGGGTGCCTAACCATACGGGCTGGGATCATGTCTGGGTGAAAGAACATCCAGACTGGTACACGCTCATAAAGGGAAAAATGACAACACCCGTTGACCCAAAAACCGGAAAAGCAACCGACTGGACCGACGTTGTTGACCTGAATTACGATAATCCGGATATGCGTAAAGGCATGATCGATGCGATGCAGTACTGGATCAAGGAATGTGATATCGATGGATACCGCTGCGATGTGGCCGGTTTTGTACCCGATGATTTCTGGGCTCAGCTTCGCCCGGAACTGGATAAAATCAAGACTGTATTCATGCTGGCTGAATGGGAAGACGATCCGGAACAGTTTAAAAACTGCTTCAACATGAATTACGGCTGGGCTATGTTCGCGATGATGAAAAATATTGCCCAGGGAAAACTTCCGGCTAGCAGTCTTGATACTCTGCGAGCCAGTAACCAAAAGAGATTCCCTGCCTGGTATTATCAGATGCTATTTACGCAGAATCACGACGAAAATACAAATAATGGTACACTGGCAGAATCATTTGGCCCATCGGCGGATGCCTTTATCGTGCTGAGCAGCACTCTGGAGGGAATGCCTTTGGTTTATAATGGAATGGAATCCAATCTAAATAAACGGCTGGCTTTCTTCGAAAAAGACCCCATTTCGTGGGGTACTTATGCCAAGAGTGATTTCTTTAAAACGTTGCTGACCCTTAAACACCGGAACAGAGCTCTCTGGAACGGCACGTCTGGAGGAATGGCCGAGAAAATTGTGACCGATCATGATGAGACCATTTACGCCTTTTCTCGTCAACATGAGAACGACCGGGTAACTGTTTTGATAAATCTGAGCGGCAAACCGCAAACATTCCGCCTGTCAGGACAAGGGTACGAAGGCGTCTATACCGAGGTATTCAGCCGCCAGCCAATGGAGTTGAAACAGGATATGTCCCTTACGCTCAAACCCTGGGATTATAAGGTTTTAACCAATTAAGTTTTCGTAACTTACCACACACAATCTAAATTAGTAATTTCGAGTTAAAGGGTTGATGTTCGTCAGAAATAGACCCTCCGTACGAACGATGTTCTGCTTACCTTTTCATAGTTTATGCGAGTTTGGAGCATCTTATCAGGCTTATTGATAATGATGGCCGGTGCGGTCAGCCCAGCGCAACCGGCCGGGCCTCGTTCGACCGAGCCACAACGACGTACCAACGACCAGCCCGGACCTCAGGGCCAGAACGCAACTCAGGTTCTGTGGGCTAGCCGTGTTGTTGGCTTTTCGTCCGAAAAGAAAGGAGAGACGAGTGGCGAACAATACCGAGCGTCGCAGGCTTTGGGGAAACCCAATAAACTACCCCAACTTGGTGAAAGCCCCTCGGCATGGGCACCTAAGGGTGCCGATGGCACTGCCGATGAGTGGATTCAGGTTGCCTTTGAGAAGCCAAGTACGATCCGGCAAATCGTTATTGGCGAAAATGTGAATCCTGGCGCAGTTGTGCAGGTGCTGATCATTGACAGCCAAAAGAAAGAACATCAGGTTTATAAAAATAACAATCCAGCTCCCCGCCAAGATCCATTACTACGGATTATGCTGAAAGATTCGGCGGTTGTGGGCGATCAGATAAAGGTAGTACTCAATGGTTCTACCGTGCCGGGCATAAACCAGATTGATGCCATCGGTATCTCAGAAGATACGAAACCAATTGCGGTTGGCATAAATGTATCGAAAGATATACCCAAGGAAATAGTAAAGGAAAATCTGGGAAAAACGGTCAATTCGCCAGGGCAGGAAGTTGCTCCCGTCATTGCACCCGATGGCCGGACACTTTATTTTACCCGAAATTTCAATAAAGCCAATATGGGCGGGTCCGACCGGCAAGACGTGTGGTTCTCCACGCTGGAATCAGGCGCTTCGGGAAATCCACCTGGTTGGAGTGAAGCGGTAAATATTGGTGCTCCCATCAATAATACCGGCGATAATGCCATCAGCGGCCTCTCGCCCGACGGTCGTACGGCCTATCTCATCAATGTATACCGTCCTGATGGAGGGTTGTCGTTCGGTATCTCCAGATCGACAAAAACCCGGCAAGGATGGTCGCAGCCCGTCGAATGTAAAATTGCCAACAACTATAATCTGCACGAAAAAAATCAGCTGGAGTTCTGCGTCTCTCCCGACGGCAAGGCGATCATTCTGGCCGTGCAGCGCAAAGATACCCGTGGAAACCGCGACTTGTACGTTGCGCTGCAACAGGCTGACAAAAACTGGTCGGAACCGGTCTCACTGGGTCCCGTTGTGAACACAGCCGATTTCGAAAGTTCGCCTTTTCTGGCGGTCGATGGGCGTACACTCTATTTTACGTCCGCCGGTCATCCGGGCTATGGCAATGGTGATATTTTTGTAACACGCCGACTCGATGATACGTGGAGCAATTGGAGTGAGCCCGAAAATCTGGGGTCAGGGATCAACACGCCAGAATGGGACGGTTATTTTACCATTCCTGCTTCCGGCGATTTTGCCTATCTGAGTTCAAGGGCGGGTTCTTTGGGCGAAGATGATATTTTTCGGCTTAAACTGTATCCTGCCATCAAGCCCGATCCGGTTGCCATCATATCGGGTCAGGTGCTTGACTCAAAGAGCCGAAAACCAGTAGCTTCGGAAGTAATTTCTGGTCTGGCCGACGAAAACAAAGAAACGGCAAAAGCCGATTATGACCCCGAAACGGGCGAATACAAACTGATTCTGCCCACGCAGAAAATCTATACGATTAAAGCCATCAAAGAAGGTTATTTTCCAACTACTGAAACCCTTGATCTCAGTAAAGACAAGCGATTCCGTGATATCAAACGGAATCTGATACTGGTTAAGATTGAGGCTGGCCAGAAAATAACCATGCGCGAGGTGCTGTTTGAACAGAGTCAGTTCAACTTATTACCGGGCGCTAACAGTGAGCTGGACCGGATGGCCGCTATGCTGACCACCTACCCAGCGATGGAAATTCTGATCGAAGGGCATACTGACAATCAGGGGGATTGGGAACCAAATATGAAGCTTTCTGCCGACCGGGTCCGGGTTGTTAAAGAATACCTGATAGGCAAAGGAATTGCGGAGGCCCGCATCCAGACGAAGGCCTGGGGACCCAGCAAACCAATAGCCAGCAACGAAACCGAAGAGAAGCGCAAACAGAACCGGCGAGTAGAATTCACGATTCTCAAGCTGTGAGAACTGGGATTTTGCGCTAGTTTTGCCGCAATGTTCACCCCATCATCGCGTACAACGCTAGTTTTACTGAGTGCCCTGCTTATACTGGCATTGGCACTTCGTTTATACCGTGTCGGTACATACGGTATTTATTTCGACGAAAAATCGACGCTGCTCATTAGCCAGGGCGTTTGCCTTGAAGGCTTCAATCAGAAGGATGTTTTCAGCAAAACGTATTTCACTCCGGCCGAATTCTGGAAACCGAAGACTTTCAATGACTTCATCGAAGCCAACATCCGGGGCGATATTGGCAATAGCCCTGCCTATTATGGTGTGCTCTGGCTCTGGATGGAAGTGTTTGGGTTGAGTGATACTTCCCTGAGAATGCCTTCCGTCATCTTCAGCACCCTGATCGTCTGGCTTCTCTTTGTGTTTGTCCGACGGCACTTCCGGTCGGACTCACTGGCGCTTATTAGTGCCGGCATTGCAGCCATTGAGCCGTTTTTTGTTGCCTACAGCCACATTGCCCGTAACTATTCCATGACGTTTTTCCTGACGTTACTGGGTACTCACCTGTTCCTGCTGATCATGGAGCGGGTACGTTCGAGCCCCCCAGCTGGCAGCAAAACGCCATCGTTATCCGTCCTCTATCTTGCTTACGGACTGGTATTCGTAACATCGGTTCTATCCCATTATTTAACCGTGACGGTCTTTCTCTGCCACGGCCTATACGCACTTTTATATCTGCGCAATTCACGAGCCTGGATAACATTGGGGCTAACCAGCGCGATTGGATTAGGCCTGGTTTCACTTTGGTTTATTTACGGTGGCGGAAAATACACATTCTTCACCCTGAACTATCAGGCCAGTTTCTACAAGAACATTGCCCTCACGAATCCGTATAAATCTGGCTTCGGGATTATTCTGCCCGCTACGATTCCTAACATTGCCGTTCGGGCTGTACCTATTTTTTCCGATCTGTTTATCATTACCAATGGCATGGTTGCCGTTCTGGTCAGTATTCGAAATTCGATACTGGCGCTAGGGTTAGGAGCGGTTTCAACGGTTATTATTCACCGGTACATAACGGTATCGAAGCCGCCGGTCTGGGTATATGCTGTGGTTCCGTTCCTGTTTCTGGTGGGCCTTCCATTCTATTCCGTCGAACCGCTTCGCCTGCTCGTACTGTCAGCTGTTGTGCCGTTCGTATACTTAATTGGCCGGTATGTTGTAGATCGTACGAATGCCGACCAGAAACGGCTGGTTGTGATTTTACTGCTGCTGGCTTTTGTGCCTACCTTATTTCTGTTGTTTATGGCCTGGCGATCAGGGCATACGTTCGGTATTACGCAGCGTTACTCTGGATTTTCGTTCCCTTACGTTTGTATTCTGATAGCGATGGGCCTGCGCCAGCTAGTCACGCTCCGTTGGTGGTTTAGCCTGCCGATTGCCATTGCGTTGCTCATCCAGACAGGCAATATCGTTCAGCTTCTGGTCGATATTTACGCCGACGAAGCGCCTAAATACACGTATTTTGACAAAGCCCGTATTCCTAATCCTTATTGGTCATCGGCTCAAAAACTAAAAGAGTTGTATACACCAGGCGATACGATTCTGTATCCGAATAAAAAAAGGCAGATTTTTTCCGAGAAAATGGATCGAACGTACTCGCCCGTAGCCTTGTTAGATGCCCAGTTGGTAAACGTTTATTTACCTAAGGATGCCTCCTATATCCAACGCATCGATCCGAACGATCGTGACCGTATAGTATTAGTTAAGGGGCGTTCTGGCGAAAAAATTACTATTTTTGACTTCAAAGGTTCTACCTATCGCTACGGCGAGTAGGCAAATACCTGAATCAACCGACTACGACATTGACAACAGAAGCCACCGACTTTCAAACGCTTCAGGGCCAGCTTCGGCTAAAAATTCTGAGTCTTTACAACCAGGCTCACGCAGGTCATATTGGCTGTTCATTGAGCTGTGTAGACCTGATGATTGCCGCATTAATCATGCGTAAACGCCAACAGGACTCGTTTCTGCTTTCGAAAGGCCATGCCGCAGCCTCGCTTTATGCCTGTCTGAACCACCTCGGCGAGATTTCCGACGAGGTTCTGGCAACTTATTACAAAAACGGGACAACGCTCCCTGCTCACCCGGCTCCTAATAAACACGATGGAATTCCGTTCGCAACAGGCTCGCTTGGTCACGGTTTGCCCATTGGGTCGGGCATTGCTCAGGCAAGTAAGTTACTCGGTGAAGATTCGCGGGTGTATGTGCTGATGTCTGATGGTGAAACCAACGAAGGCACAACCTGGGAAGCCGCCCATTTCGCCGTTCAGCGTGGCCTGGATAATCTGGTGGTGCTGATTGACAAAAACGGTTTGCAGGGATTCGACCAAACGGCCAATGTGCTGGGTGATACCGCCGATATCCGTACCTGGGCTGCCATGGGATTTGACACGGTTGAAGTAGATGGTCATGATGTGCAGGCAATCCTGACAACCATCGATCAACTGACCGCTGTTTCAAATGGTAAACCCAAAGTTGTGATTGCCAAAACAGTAAAAGGCAAAGGCGTATCTTACATGGAAAACCGGCTCGAATGGCATTATCTACCCATGACACCTGCTCAGTATGAACAGGCTCATGCAGAAGTTACTGAGCGGTATTTGTCCGTTCAGGTAGCCTGAAGTAGTGGCCGGTTCCGTTGCCGTTGGCTATAAAACTGCGTTTCAATACAACACATCCACCCTTTTGCCGTAATATTGCGGCCTGAATGAATCAGTCTGCCCCCATTTTGCTACCAGAAAAAATCGCCCGACTGCAGGGCCCTATCGTTGTTTTCGGAGCCAGTGGCTTCATTGGCGCGAATCTGTTTGAACAGTTATTCCGCGTACGTAAAGATGTTTTCGCACTTACACACGACGCAACAAAAGCCTGGAGGCTAAAACTGCTCGATGTCCCGGCCGAAAATATTGTTCACTGCGACATTCTGTCAAATACCTCCGTACAGGACGTCTTTGGAAAAATCAAACCCAAAACGATCTTTAATCTGGCGGCTTATGGCGCTTACAGTAAACAGAAAAATGTAGGACTGACGTACGAAACCAATGTATTGGGTACGGTAAATATTCTGGAAAACTGCTCGGCCGACATGGTTTATATCCATGCCGGAAGTAGTTCAGAGTATGGATTTAACTGCACGGCTCCCAAAGAAACTGATCCAGTAGAACCTAACAGCCATTATGCCGTTTCGAAAGTATCAGCGGCTTATACGCTCGAATATTACGCCAAAGTTCACAATCTTAACACCCTTAACTTACGGCTTTACTCGATCTATGGTGGCTGGGAAGAGCCCGACCGGCTCATTCCGCGACTGATCGAAGAAGTTCGCCAGGGCAAATTACCTCCGCTGGTTTCGCCCGATATTAGCCGCGATTTCGTGTATGTAGACGACTGCGTCGACGCTTTTGTTCAAGCTGCATTGCAGGTCAATAAGGCCATAAGCGGTCGGTCGTATAACATTGCTACGGGTCAGAAAACGACCATGCGGGAGCTTGTCGATGAAGCCCGGCAAACCTTTAGCCTTAAGCTGGAACCAGTTTGGGGCAGTATGAACAACCGCAACTGGGATCTTGCTGACTGGTATGGCGATCCAACAGCGGCTGAGACTGATCTTGGCTGGAAAGCATCCACTTCGCTTAGCGACGGTTTGCGTCAAACTGCCGACTGGCAGATTTCGCATGACTACGAAAGTCGGGTAATTCCGGCCTTCAACACACCAACGCTCAATCCGGTCATCTCGCCGATTATTGCCTGTTATAAAGATGCGCAGGCCATTCCGTTTATGTATGAACGGCTGGTTAAAACCTTCAATGAAATGAAGGTGCGCTACGAAATTATTTTCGTCAACGATAATTCACCCGACAACACCGACGAAGTACTGGATGTAATTTGTGCCAAAGATCCGAACGTAATTGCCATTAAGCACTCGCGTAATTTTGGGTCGCAATCGGCCTTCCTGAGTGGAATGGAAATTGCTACCGGCGACTCGGTGGTGCTCATGGATGGTGATTTACAGGACCCACCCGAAGTCATTCCGAAGTTTTACGAAAAATGGCAGCAGGGCTTCGACGTGGTTTATGGCGTTCGAGTGCAACGCGAAATGGCTCCTCACGTTCATTTCTTCTACAAGCAGTTTTACCGTTTGTTCCGCAAAACGGCCTATATCAATATTCCGGTTGATGCAGGCGACTTTTCGATGATCGATCGGAAGGTAGTTCGTGAGCTGGTCAATTTGCCCGAAACCGAACAGTTTCTGCGCGGATTACGGGCCTGGGTGGGTTTCAAACAAACCGGCGTTGATTATGTAAGGCCCGAGCGCATGTTTGGCGTCTCGACCAACAACTGGACGAAGAACATCTGGTGGGCAAAAAAAGCCATTTTCTCGTTCAGTTTTGCTCCACTGGAGTTAATGACCTACGCCGGATTTGTACTGACGGGACTTTCAGTTCTGGGTATTCTGTGGCAGATATTGGCTAAATTCGTATTTTTCCCTGAAACCCCGGCGGGCATATCGACCGTTATCATTCTGGTTATGTTCTTCGGCGGGATCAATCTGCTGGGCATTTCGTTTCTGGGTGAATACATCAGCAAGATTTTTGAGGAAACGAAAAAACGACCGAAGTTCATTCGTACAATGGTTCGTAAGGGCCAGCGGGTCTACAAAACGGCGGCTGAAATCAGTACGCTGGTTGAGCAACGGAAAAGTAAGTAAATTTGTGTAAGCAACATTACTGATATGACATTACTCAATCGCATAACAATTGATCCCACTATCTGTCATGGAAAGCCATGCATCAGGGGAATGCGATGGCCCGTGGAAGTAGTTCTTGATCTTCTGGGCTCAGGAATGACTATTGATAACATTCTTGAGGATCACCCTGAGCTGGAACGTGATGATATCATTGCTGCTCTGAATTATGCCCGAATTCTTTTATCAGGTCAGATACCAGCTGCTGCTTAATGAAGTTTATCTGTGACGTTCACATATCCATTCGCCTATCTAAGTATCTGGCAACCTATGGAACCGAATCAGTTCACGTCAATCAGGTGCCAAAGGGTTCTTCTACGCCTGATGGAGAGATTTGCCAGTTGGCCGATCAGAATAATTACATTGTTATTACTAAGGATACTGACTTCAGAAACTCTTTTCTCTTGAAAAGGACACATCGTAAGTTAATCAGAGTCTGTTTAGGTAATATTTCGAATGATCGGTTAATCACATTGTTCGAGAACCAATTAGCATTGATTAAGCAATTGGATCAGGAGGATTCATTCTACATGGAAATCAATCCCGATACAACACTGCTTTACTAAGCAACTAATGTCCGCTGTTATTTTATAGTATGCGAAACGAATTCTCAGCCGCTGTCGAGCGTATTGCGCGTGACGACGAAAAAGTGGTTTTTATTACCGGCGATTTAGGCTATAATGCCCTGGAAAACGTTGTAGAAGCCTTAGGCCCCCGTTTTATTAACGCAGGTGTTGCTGAGCAAAATATGATCGGCGTAGCAGCCGGAATGGCTTACAAAGGCTATAAAGTGTTTTGTTATAGTATTGCCCCATTTGCCGTTTATCGATGCCTGGAGCAATTTCGCAATGATGTCTGCCTGCACAACATGCCCGTTTTTATTGTCGGGAATGGGGGCGGGTATGGTTATGGCATCATGGGCAGCACCCATCACGCGATAGAAGATCTGGCGTGTCTGAGCAGTCTACAGAACGTAAATACATACATTCCAGCCTTCGCTGACGAGGTTGCTCCGATGCTTGATCAGATTATTGCGGAAAGCCGACCGGCCTATCTACGTCTGGGTGCAGGTCCTAAAACCCCCGATGGAGCTGAAAAACTCGGCACCTTCAAACACATCGTACATAGCAAAGCTTCCATTGGAAATGTAGTTGCGCTAGGCCCGATTGCCGCCAATGTACTGACAGCCTTGCAGGATGAGTTGCTGGTGGGTCAGTTTGACGTCTATACGGCTACCAACCTGCCACTCGATCTGCCTTCAGGCCTCGCGCATCGCTGGGCCGGAAAACCATTGCTGGTCGTTGAAGAACATGTCTCCATTGGCGGACTGGCCCAACAGCTTTCGGTTAAATTACTGACCGACGGAGCAGCACCAAGTCATTTTGTAAGTTTGTCAGCCCAGGGCTATCCGAATGGGCTTTATGGGGATCAAAAATACCATCAGCAATTGTCGGGCCTTGATCCAGCCAATATTGCCCGGCAGTTGGCTTCGTTTACGAATTAAACTAATTTACAGTAGTCGGTTTAGGATGCTGCATCTTAGAACGAACCGGATGAAGTACGCCTAAAATCAAAATCCCGTTGCCAACCTTACAATACAACCCGAAAACCCGCCTGACATCGGCCCCACCACGGTCGGTCGGCCGGTTATTGGGTAGTGTGGGTGTGGCAATTCCAGTTATTTTATTCCTGGCTGTCTGGAGTTATTACGCCGTTAACGTGCCCAAATGGGACGACCACGCTCTCCGGGCATTCCTGTATTATTTCGATCAGGAAACAACTATTTCGGGTAAGCTATACCAGCTTTTTCGGCAGCATAACGAGCATCGGATTGTCGTTGACCGCTTCGTGGCCCTGCTCGACTATCAGGTATTTGGAAAGCTGAATTTCCGGCATCTGATGGCCATTGGAAATTTGAGTTTAGTAGGCTTGCTGGTCGTATTTATCGGCGTTCTGCGTCGCGAAAGTCTCTCTGTTTTGTATGCCATTCCTGTTGCCTTACTGATTTTCAACCTCTCTCACTGGGAAAATATGTTCTGGGGGATGGCAGCCCTGCAGAACTTCTCTGTCGTGCTTTGGGTTGTGCTGGCATTTTATGGAATTACATACGGCAATCGTTGGGGATGGGCAATAGCCTCAGCCATTCTGGCTACGCTCACTAGTGGCAATGGCTTACTGGTCTGGCCAATTGGGCTGGTTTTGCTGTTACTTCGCACCAGCGAACCAGCGGACTTTAAATCCAGAAATTATCCAAAGAAAAGAGCATTCTTACCGGTAGCCATCTGGGTTTTCAGTGCCTTGCTTGTACTTGGACTTTATTTCGCCGATTATGAAAAACCAGAAGGCAATCCTCCATTACGCGGTTCAACCGTCGATTTAATTAAGGGCTGGCTGGCATTCATCGGTGCTGCTGCCGAAGCATTACCCGTTAAATCGGCCCTTAGCGCCAGTATCTTGCTGGGTGCTTTAATGGTCATTTCAACATTCGGGATTATGGGTTGGCAGTTGTTGACCCATCGTCTGGCAATCAGTCGGACAATCCGAGGACTGTTCAGTTCACGACCTGCTATTTCCGGGGCTGGGATACCAGCCGGTGCACTGTTTTTTTGGGGGAGTGCGCTTTTCATATTAGGAACAGCAGCCGTAGTTGCCTGGACCCGAACCGGCTTTGGACTCGACCTGATCATCACAAGCCGCTATAAAATCTATTCGTTAACGTTATTGGCGCTTTTGTACGTCTATATCGCCGTTGCCATAAATCAGCGGGTTCGGAATTGGGTTTTATTTGGTGGATTAGCCGGAAGTTTTCTGTTTAACTGGTTTGCCTACCTTACTTTTCTGGACGATTCGATCTGGTTTCGGCACTGGCAAACGACGAACCAGTTTAACTGGACTTATACCACGAATCGCCCAACTCCAGCACTCGATCCTGTTACTCAGCACTATAGCGATCCGGCACGCGCGTTTTACGATCCAATCCTGAAAACCCTGTTTAACTCCGTACAGGCGCCGATTATACCGTTAACGATCACCAAAGCTCCGTATGGGTACGCTGTTCAGACTAGTACCACCGAAGCAACAGGTTTACCTTCAGATCAGACATTCGGGCGCGATGCAGGCAGTTATCTGCTGGTTCGGTCACCCAAACGATCGTATTTATTTCCGGCCTGGCAGAACCAACGGTCGCTTCTTAAGGCGCGTTTTTTACCCGGCAATCTCTTTACGCCCGGATTTAAAGCCGATGTCTGGCAAAGTGCGCTGGAAGCCGGTACTTATCAATTATTTGTCGTAACCATTTCGACCAGCAATCAGTGTAAGGTGTATCCAACCAATCAGCTTATCACATCAGCCGGTCAGCCGAAGGATATTAAGAAGAACTGGTAACTGGACCAATAGACTTCTACTCTATCTTCAGTCACCTAATGACCACATTTACCCAATTACCAACGTCATGCAAACAAATGCGCCAATGACCGCTACCGCTGCCCGACCGGCCCTGAATCACCTTCGGCAATTAGATGGCGTGCGGTTTCTGGCTGTCGCACTGGTACTGTTCGATCACTGGATGGCCGGGCGCATCGAGTTACCGCTCGGTGCTTTGGGTGTCACGATTTTCTTTGTGCTGAGTGGCTTCCTGATTACGCGAATTCTACTGTCGAGTAAGGATAAATTGAAAGATAAACCGAACGGCGGTTTGGGTAAATACCTCAAAATCTTTTACATCCGCCGAACCATTCGCATTTTCCCGATTTACTACCTGGTCCTGTTCGTACTCTATGCGGTTAACGAACCCCCCGTTCGCCAGACGTTTGGCTGGCTGGCTCTGTACGCTACGAACCTTTATATGGCCTATTATTCGGTATGGATGGGCACTGTCGATCACCTGTGGTCATTGGCGGTGGAAGAGCAGTTCTATTTGTTTTTCCCCCTGCTGCTCTTTTTCGTTCCGCGCCGGTGGGTTCCGTTAACCGCTACGCTTATGATTGTAGGGGCAGTTGCCATGCGTTATGTGCTCTATCGGGCTCGGCTACCGTGGTTTATTGGCTACGTAACCATGCCTGCCTGTCTGGACTCGTTCGGACTGGGTACGATTATGGCCTTCTGGTGGCTTTATCAGCGCGAGCGATTCCAGCAGGTATTTCAAAATTCGGTCTGGATCTGGATCAGTATTCTGCTGTTTGCAACGGTGGTCATTTATACGAAAATCTTACCAGCCATTCCTGATCCACAGGGATGGAGTGGACACCATAATATCATGTCCGACGTATGGGAACGACTGGCAGCCTCACTCATTGGCTTTTTCCTGATCGGTCGGGCGGTGCTGGGCTTTGGCGGACCAATGAAGTGGCTGCTCGAAAATCCGGTGAGCCAGTACATGGGTAAAATCAGTTATGGGCTTTATCTATACCATAACTTCGTGTTTAACGTCTATCATACTCGCCCAACTCATTTCACCCTGCGAGCCTGGCGACGTATTACGGACATTTTACCGTTTTTAAATAGCTCTTATTTTTTCCCGTTCTGCTTCTATCTGTCATTAACCCTGCTGATTGCAACGCTGTCGTGGTATTTGGTTGAGAGACCGATCAATAATCTGAAGGATCGGTTTTCGTATTGATCAGTTGTTTCTTTGAAACTGGCTCACTGGCATAATCGCTGGGCGTTTTGCCGAACTGTTTCTTAAATTCTTTGCTGAAATACTTCCGGTCATCGTAGCCGACAGAATAGGCCACCTCGTAAACGGTTAGCTGTTTCTGCTTCAACAACTGGGCCGCTTTTTTTAAGCGAATGGATTTTACAAAGTCATTGACCGACATATCGGTGAGCGCACGAAGTTTCTTGTACAGGACGGGCGCACTCATGCCAATTTGAGTGGCCAGTTGCGAAACACCAAACGCAGGATCGTCAAGATGATTTTCGGTGATCCGCACAATTTTGCTTAAAAACTGCTCATCCAGTGAGTTGATGACTATATTTTGGGGTTGGAGTGAAATCTGGCGACTATACTTCTGGCGCATTGCATCGCGAGATGACAACAAATTTCGCACATTCAGTTTAAGCATTCGCAGACTAAACGGTTTGGTCATATAGCTGTCGGCCCTAGTTTCGAGCCCTTCGACCTGCTGAGAAAACGTAGCCCTGGCCGTTAGTAAAACAATGGGAATATGGCTTGTTCGTTCGTCGGTTTTTAACTTCCGACAGAGTGCCAGGCCGTCCATTTCAGCCATCATAACATCGCTGATGATCAGGTCAGGAATATGCTCGATTGCCAGTGCCCAGCCTTCTTCGCCATTGATTGCCTCTGTAACAACATACTGCCGGATCAGCGATTCACGGATGAATGCTCTGACTTCGGCATTATCTTCTACCAGCAACAAAGTCGGCTTTGGGATAGAATCAATCGGCTTCTCCTCTTCGCCCAGAGAAAATTGTTCTAGTACAGGAGCCAAAACGGGAGTTGAAGCCATGTCAGTCACAAGCTGATTTGTCGCAAAATGATCAGCACCCCGTTTCAGGGTGACAGTGAAACAGGTCCGCCTATTTTCTCGACCATTTTGCAAATTACTTTCTACAGCGATGGTTCCCTTATGCGCTTCTATCAGGCTTTTCGACAAGGCTAGCCCAATGCCGTAACCCGTATTTTGTGCACCAGTGTCATTTACCTGAAAAAAATTGGTAAATATTTTTTTGAGATTTTCGGGTGCAATCCCCTTTCCATTATCGACAACCTTTATAACGACTGTGTCTTTTTGTTCCTGAACCAGAATACTCACAAAACCACCATCGGGCGTAAATTTGAATGCATTGGTCAATAAATTAAAAAATACCTTTTCCAGCTGCGCCCGGTCTACGTACACGGCAACAGTATTATTGCTATATAGAAAGTCGATTTTCATGTTCCGTGCCGTAGCCAGATCCTGAAAGTAAAACCGGATTTCATCAAGTAAGGCAATGAGGTTGACTTTTGTCACCTGAAGCATCAGGTTATTGGTTTCGGCTTTTCGAAAATCCATTAACTCATTCACCAGCTTCGACAACCGATCCGAATTATTCTTCACGTGCGTAAGCTGCGTAAAACTGTTACTATCCTGGCTGGCTGTTGTCAATAAATTCTCGATGGGCCCGCCAATTAGTGTCAGATGCGTTCGTATTTCGTGCGATATGTTCGTGAAGAAATTGAGCTTTAACTGCTGCAATTCGTGATCACGTCTCAGCGACTCCCGCATCCAGAAGAACCGAATCATGAAGTATAAAAAGCTGGCCACCAGCATCACATAGGTCAAATATGCCCACCAGGTTCGCCAAAAAGGGGGCATGACCTCAATCTCAATTCGGGCGTGTACCTTACTCCAAATGCCATCATTGTTTGCGCCCCTAACCAGAAACGTATACGTTCCGGCGGGTAGATTGGTGTAAGTCGCAGATGGTGTTTTGACGAAGTTCCAATTCTCTTCAAATCCATCAAGCTTATAGGCATAAGTATTTTTGCTGGCCTTTATGTAGTTCAACAGGGCGAAATCCAGTGTAAAAATGGACTGATCGTGTTTAAACATCAGCCTGGGCGCGTGGCTGATGTCTTTTTCAAGCAAGCCAGTTGGATCGTTGATACCAACAGGCTGATTAAACAGTTTTAACGACGTCAGGATAATCGTGGGATCATAGCTATTTGTTTTAAATTTATCGGGCCGGAAACGCACCAGACCATTATTGCTCCCAAAAAATAACTCACCACCGCTGTCCCGATAAAATGAATTAAGGCTAAACTCATTGCCGGGTAATCCATCATTGATGTTATAATTCGTAAACCGTTTTGTATCGGGGTCAAACCTCGAGAGGCCATTATCGGTGCTTAGCCAAAGAAACCCCTGTTTGTCTTCCAGAATGCCCAGAATATTATCGCTGGGCAGGCCATCTTTTTCGGTATACGTCGCCAAGTCTTTCAAGTGAACATCGTATCGACTCAATCCGCCAAAATAGTTACCAACCCAGATCTGACCTTTTGAATCCTCCTGAATACAATTGATTTGGTTTGTTCGTAAACTACCCTTGGTGACTCTATTATTTATAATCTGTTTTATGGATCGTCGCTCACTCGAAATAACGGTAATTCCATGTGCAGTACCAACCCAGAGCCTTCGTCTTGAGTCGACGAACAATATCCGGATAAAATCGCTGGTTAATTTTATGGGTGATGTGTTGGTTGTATACTGTTCTACCTTGCCGGATTTTTTATCAAAATAATTCAACCCGCTCCTGTCGGTTCCCACCCACAAATGTCCCTGCCCATCATCGGCAAGGGCGCTGATATCATCTGAACTCAGCGACACCGGATTATCAGGGTTACTGAGATACTGCCTGATTCGATTGGTTGTTGGATCTAGCACATTAAGGCCACCCAGGTGCGTACCGATCCAAACCCGACCGTCGACATCCGCAGAAACAGCCTTTACCAAATTGGACCGCAAACCAGAAACGCCCGTGTTTTCGTTCTGGTAGCGTGTAAATCGACCGGCCTTTCGGTCGAAATAATTAAGTCCACCCCCTTCAGTACCTACCCACAGATTATCTTTGCTGTCGGCAGCAATGGCACTAATCAAGTCGTTGCTGATACTGAACGGTTGGCGTCTATTCTGGTACAGAACAAAGGGCGTCTCCTGCGAATAAACGACATTAACGCCCCCATAATAGGTTCCGACCCAGATGGAGCCGTTAGCATCCTGCATAATTTCATAGATGGAATTCTGACTAAGACTTTTCCGGTTTTCAGGATCATGTTGATAAGTCGTAAATTTTTGCGAAGTGTCATCATAGATACTCAGTCCTTCCAATGTTCCAATCCAAATTCGATTCGATTGATCGACCAGCAGTTTCCGGATATTATTATTGATCAGGCTGTTTACAGACTTGTTATGTGTAAAAGCGGAGAATGTCCGGGTAGCCCGGTTATAGGCATTAAGCCCGCCGTATTTGGTACCAACCCAAAGTTTATGGTGTCCGTCCTCGGTAATAGCCGTTACATAATCGTCGCTCAGGCTGGTTGACTGAGTAGCATTATGTCTGAACGAGACAAATTGAAACGTAGATTTCTCTCGTTGAATACGAGTAAGGCCAGTTGATGTTCCGACCCATAGACTACCTTCATGATCTTCAAAAATCGTTCGCACGTTATTACCGGCAAGCCCCGTTGCCGACTGGAAGAACGTTCTGAATGTATTGGTCGATCGGTCGGTGAGCAGGTTCAACCCATGATCAGTACCAACCCAGATATTTTTATGACTGTCCTGAAAAATGCAAGTGATAGCCCGGCTGCTCATATCTGATTTTTTCTCAGGCCCAGATAGCACCTGCTCAAATGAATCGGTTTCAGACTTGTACTTACTTAACCCCTTCACCGTACCTACCCAGAGCGTATTGTCGGAATCGACGCATAAAGACAGTATGTAGTCGTCAGAAACACTGGCGGAAGCCACAGGGTCGTTTTTATAGACTTTGAATGTCCGGCTGTCGTAGCGATTCAGGCCGTTTCGAGTGCCGAACCACATTAAACCACGACGGTCCTGTACGATAGAAAGTACTGAATTCTGCGATAATCCATTATCGACACTCAGGTGATTGAATGCCAGATTTTGTGCAATACAAGTTTGGCCTGCCAGAACAGATAGAGCCAGAAGCAAGTATACATGGCAATAACACACAGAGACTTTCATAATCCATTCAGTAGTTGTTTCAGCATAACCTCTGGTTCAATATCAGCAAAATGATTCTGCGAACCAGATAGTATACCAATTAACGATATCCGAATATAAGAATAAATTGTATAGAAAAAGGATTTTGCTCCGGTGGTGAGCAGCATTTCGAACCCTACCTAGAATATAGTCTGACTATAAATAGCTTACAGAAAATTACAGCAAAACTGACAATCAGTCGATTTTACTCACAAAATCCTATCGTTTATAATAATCGCCCACTTCTTTTACGATTTTCCCCCTACTCTTCCGGTGATGTATACCACATTTGTTGAACCTAAAATTTACCGTATTGCAGTTCTTTACTAAATCTAAGCAGGTTATGCTCTCAACCATGCGTGGCCATTTCGACACAGTCACCCAACCTATTTGGCCTACTTCAATACTGAGTGCAGGCCAAACTAAAATTAACGAATCGAGGACAATTAGCGAGTCAGTTTTCATGCTGTTTTTCTGCTGCTTTCTGATGAATACGCTTTCGTCGCCGATCCACGCAAGGAACCGACCAGTCCAAACAGCTGCCTCAATTCGGATTACGGGCAAGGTAACCGACGAAAAAGGTGAGAGTTTTCCGGGTGCCAATGTATCGATCAAGGGCACGACTCGTGGCGTAGTTACGAACGGTCAGGGCGATCTCAACATCGATGTATCCGATGAGAATAGCTTATTGGTGGTCAGTTTTATTGGCTACCAGACACAGGAAATTCCTGTGGGCAAACAAACCAGCCTTAGTGTAAGTCTTGCGCCCAATGCTAATTCGCTAAATGAAGTCGTGGCTGTGGGCCCCATACCTGGAAATACTGGAGCTTTGAAGTACGGGCTAAAGTCCCGGCTCCTGGCCAACCATCTGGATGAAAGGGAAAAATTTCCCGCAGAAGAAATGGCCAGCCTGTGGCGAGATTGATATTATGGAATTTGTTGGGAAAGATTCTACGCAGATATATGGCACAGTTCATTAAGCAGATTCTTCAGGCAAATACACAGGTTCAAGAGAGAAAAACCAGTTGTCGGAGCACCCTACGACGGCTTTCACGTGTACGCACTCGAATGGTACCCCGATCGGATGGAATTCTACTATGATGACTTGAAGTACTTTGTCTTTAATACGGCACAGTCGCAGAATGGCTCTGAAAACCCTTTCCAGAAGATTTTTTTTCTGATGCTAAATCTGGCTCTGGGTCGTGAAGGAACGTTAGGGGGTCGTTTAGATACTACAATCCTTCCTTGCAAATACCTCATCGATTACGTGCGAGTCTATCAATAACGAGCTCTATATAGGTTACGTTGAGGCCTATAACCATCACCCCCAAAAGTCAAGTATAAAAATTAACCCAAAAACCAAAATAGTAACTTTTTACCCTAAACCCCCAACTATTATGACGAAGTATTGTCAGTATTTGCTGAACATAGCGATTCTTATTTACAGCCATTCGGCCTTCTCCCAAACCAATATTGATAAGGTAAGGTCAGCCATTATTTCAAGCAATCATTTTAACAGTAAATACGTTCTCCCGGCTTCGGCACTACCAACGGATACTATTCTGGCGCACATAAATGCCGACGGTAGTTTCAAAACCTCGATGTCGGCTCCTACACCCGAGGATCTGACTTCGAGCATTTTCAAGATTTCCTATGTATTCAAAAACCCTGACTCAACTGCTTATTATCAGAATGCAACGGTCAAAGATAAGCTCTACAAATCACTAAATTATTGGCTCTCAAATTATCCAGCATTCACCTGGACCAGTTCGGCCATGGCACAGCCTACAGCGTTGGGTATGATTCTGCTGAAATTATACGATAACTTTCAGGCCGACCAGACTACGCCTGCATACAGTAGCCTGATTGCTAATATCCGAACCCGCTCAAATGGATTTGTCCGCTACAGCTGGAGCAACGGGAAAACCATCGCTACGTTGACCAATCCAAATCTTGGTACCAATCCTACCGACGACTGGCATCGAATGGGTAATCTGGGTTACCGACTCTTCGGGTATTCGGGCATTATGGCAGCCAACAACGACAGCACATCACTGGATACGCTGTCGATTATGGTTGGCAACCAGTTTTCACTTCAGATCAATAAACCCAACTCACCAGTCATTGCCGCTCTGTATGACGGATCAATGCACCAACATGGCCCACAAACGTATAATATTGGCTATGGTATCGACTGGGTGAATGATCTGGGTCGGTTTGCAGGGTGGGTAAAAAATTCGAAATGGAAGCTGACGACCAACCAACAACAAGCCTGGGGCGACATACTTCTGAATGGTATGCAGTGGATGGTTTACAAGGGGAGATCGGCCCATAACATCGTTGGCAGACATAATTCTCTTACTGGAAATCTGAGTAGAAGTATTACCGGTCAACTCAATGAATTTTTAGGCAATGCCGACGCCACACTCCCCCAGTACGCGTCTATTCTCGCATTGAATAATAAATTGAGCACACCAAATGCCCATATTGACTCGACAAAATATCTCTGGAATTCCAACTTAATACTCCATCATTCGTCCCGGTATTTTGCATCTATAAAAATGCTCTCGAACCGAACAGTTGGCGTCGAATCATCCGATGCGGGCATTGGTCATGGCCTGATGAATTTCCATGTAGGAGATGGTTCAACTATGATTTATCGAACCGGTATCGAGTACAACAACGCCCGCGTCGGCTGGAACTGGCGCGCGATTCCAGGTACTACCATCAAGCAAAAAACGGGTACTTTACCACTAGTTCCATGGACAATCGGCTACGAAAGTGACAATACGCTGGCGGGTGGTGTATCGGACGGGACTGCTACAATTGGTATGTTCAGCCTGAGCCGGACGAATGCTTACCATAAAACTAAAGCGTTTAAATCCTACTTCGCGTTTAAAGACATACTATTATGCCTGGGCAATTCGATAAATGACACAGATATTGCTTCGGGCGATGTCTACACAACGCTCAACCAGTGTGAACGTATCACCGATATCACGTATAAAATCAACGGTGGATCAGAGCAGACGATCGCCTTGGGTAGTAGTGCCGATCTTGCGTTATCAATCACGAGTCCATCCTGGTTTTGGCACGACAGTACGGGCTACATCATAATTCCTGCCTCCAGCCTGGCTACCAGTGCCATTCTGAAAGCCGAGAATCGCAACCGCAACTGGTACACATTGGATAAGCGAAATGTCAACGCACCAGTCAGTGTCAATATTTTTCAGTTAAGTATCAATCACGGGTCAAGTGCTGGCTGGAACGACCGGACGTATCGGTATGTGGTTGTTCCTGCCGTCTCGAAAACTGATTTGATTACATTCTTTACCAACAAAATCATTAATCAGGATTCGGAATCCTTATATATAAACTACAACGATTCCAGAATCATATCGGCCAGCTACAACGGCTACACGGGTGTATTCTTTCCAGGATCAGGCACCGGCAAAGCATCCGGATTAGGCGCAGATAATTTGTCCATTTCAACGACAAACTATGCCGCCGTTCTTGTTAAGCGTAAAACCGATGGACTGGCGGTTCATGTGAGCGATATTCGAAATGGCTTTTACACTAACAACACCGTTCAACTTGGAGTAAATCGGCGCTTGCAGGCCAATTCGTTTACACCACCCCGTGCTAATGGCAGTTGCACCCTTACGCCATCTACGGATACTACGCGCATTTCGGTTACTCTGTCGAAAACCAGTCAGCTCTATGAAGGCGAACCCGTACAGATCAGCGCTCTCTTTGAGCCGGTAACGACCGTTAAAGACAGTTTGGTAGCCAGCGCAGATGCTTATGTTCAGGATGGAACCTATGTCACCACCAATTATGGCGCATCCAACTGGCTGGTTGTCAAAAAAGACGCAGCGTCCTATGCACGGGAAACATATCTAAAATTCAATGTCAGCAGTGTTTCTGCTCCGGTGGTCAGCGCGAAAGTCCGCCTGTATGGAAGCGCAGGTACCGATGCAGCAATCACACAATGGCAATTATACAAAGTGACTGACAATAGCTGGACAGAAACGGGAATTATATGGAATAATAAACCCGCGGCTAGTTCACTTGTTGCCACCCAAACCGGCAAGGTGGCTCAGGGGTATACTGAATGGGACGTTACCAGTCAGTTACAAACGCTCCCATCTGATGGCCTTCTGTCGCTTAAACTGATTTCTACTGTAATTGGCTCGGACACGTATGCTTCATTCTATTCGAAAGAAAGCGGTACAGTAGCGTGGCGACCATATCTGGTTTTTGAGACAGCACAATCAGGTAACCCCAATGCGAGGTTAAACAGCGATCGGCTAAATATACTGGCCGAAGCAGATCCAAACCAAAACAACCTGACAATCTATCCAAATCCGGCAACGACCGAGTGTTGGGTGCAATCCGAAAAGACAATTAAAAAAATTACGGTGTATAATGCCAGTGGAATTTTGCTTAACCAAATTCTCAATTTAAACACGAAGCAACATACTCTGTGCCTGGATGGTCTGGTTAAAGGATCCTACATTATAGTCATTACTGGCGACGATTTCCGGGAAACGCGAAAACTTATTAAATCAGAATAGAAGGTATTGGGTTTGTGTCGCAAATAGTGGCCTTAGACACTAAATACGAACACCATTGTCTACGACACAAACCCCTTACGATTATCTAAAAAAACAAACGATTACGATTTAGTACAATACGTCATTTGTCATCCTTCAGATTATCACCCACTAACAACCTGTATATCAAATTATTAATAGGCACACTCCAAGTTCAATCAAGTGCTTTCCCCGCAAATTTTGACCGCATTAGAGTATCGGATATAGTAGCCAATATTATCTGTAAAGCAGTCAATATAACGCTCCTCTCCCGACAATTCCACAGGCAGCAGTTATAAACGGCTGCTTTTTTTGATATAATACATTTTCGATTAACGAATGGGAATGGTGTCGAAAACCGGCACAGGGAATGGGTTTCTGTATCTACAGCATCCCCATGCCTCGGTACAACTGCTTAATACACTAATTTTGTTAATCAACTAATCTAATTGCTCACGCATATGGGCGGGTAATTGTGTAAGCTACCGTTAAAATAAATCGATAGCAACTTTAGTAGCCCATCGCCTTTGCTAAACTACTTGGTTACTGTACTACTACTAATAATTGAGCAGAAATTATGAATCGATACGAAATAAACCTTCCCGCTCAATAAAGTCCTATTCAGATTAAAGAACCACCCACAACAATTACCTATATTTGCGCGGTTTTAGATCTGTACACCATTTGCGTCGCGGCTACCTATTTGCTCGGCGTTTTGGTGGACCGGCCCAAACGGCCCACCTATTACGAACTCCATAGATACGCTGCATGAGCATACTGCTGTCAATTGTAATGCCCGCTTACAACGAAGAAGAAGTGATTGAAGTCGTTGTCAAGCAATGGACTGATTTACTGACCCGTCAGTTTCCAACCGAAAACACCAGGTTAATCGTTATTAACGATGGCTCACGTGATAATACCGGCGCAATTCTGGATCAGATCAAGAGTAAGTACCCTAAATTAATGGTTGTCCATCAGCCTAATGGAGGCCACGGCAACGCCGTTGTGAATGGCTACCGGCAAGCTGTTGCGCTGGATTCTGAATACGTATTTCAGACGGACAGTGATGACCAGTTTGTTACCGACGATTTCACAAAACTCTGGGCAAAACGAAGCGAATCACCATTTATTCTGGGGTATCGCGAAGAACGGTTCGATGCATTTGCCCGATTGATTATTACCCGTATTTTGCGACTGAGCATAGCGTTCATCTACGGAACCTATATCATGGACAGCAATATTCCGTTCCGTCTCATTCGGGGTAATTTTCTAAAAAAACTGCTTGCCCAACTACCCACGCCAACACCATTTGCCCCGAATATTTTCCTGGCGGTGATGGCAAAAAAAGCAGGATTCAACACATTTGATATTCCGATCACGCACAAAGAACGCCAAACCGGCACGGTATCCATCCTGAAATGGAAATTACTGAAAGTCTGTATTCAGAGCTTTAAAGAGCTGGCTAAATTCCGCCTTGAACTGGGCGGAAAAGTCAAAGCGCTCAAAAAGCCAGAACCAGTTGCCGCCTAGATTGATATAGGATGTAGGATGTAGCATATATATTTCGATACCATGCTACATCCTATACCATACTTCCGATTCAACTTATGAACTATAAATATGTTATTATTGGCTCAGGGCCAACGGGTCTCGGAGCTGCCTATCGCCTGAAAGAGTTAGGCATTACCGACTTCATCATTTTAGAAAAAGAAAACCGGATCGGCGGGTTGTCGAAAAGTTTTGTCGATGAGAAAGGGTTTACGTGGGACGTAGGTGGTCACGTACAGTTTTCGCACTACAAATACTTCGATGATCTGATGCTGAAGGCACTGGGCGAAGATGGCTGGCTGAGTCACCAGCGGGAATCATGGGTCTGGATCGAAAACCGATTCGTTCCGTATCCGTTCCAGAATAATATCAAATACCTTTCTCCCGAAACCATGTGGAAATGCCTCGAAGGCATTATTCACAACTATAAGTTTCCAACCAACCAAAAGCCGGCCAATTTCCGGGAATGGATTCTGGCAACCTTCGGGTCCGGTCTGGCCGAAACATTTATGTTTCCCTATAACTTCAAAGTCTGGGCATATCCGCCGGAAGACATGAATGCGGTTTGGGTAGGCGAACGGGTAGCGGTAACGGATTTGCAACGTGTCACGAAAAATATCATTTTCAATCAGGATGATTTTTCGTGGGGACCGAACAGTACCTTCAAATTTCCGAAACAGGGTGGAACAGGTGGCATTTGGGAAGCTATCGGTGACCTCCTGGGCCGTGAATACGTGAAACTGAACGCAACGGTCGAAAAAGTTATTGGACCCGAGAAAAAAATCGTTTTGGCCAGCGGAGAAGAAATTCAGTACGAATACCTGCTGAACACAATGCCCCTTGATCTCTTTACCCAACGAGTTGAAGGGCTGGATTCTGATACCATACAAACGGCCCAGGGTCTCAAGCATTCGTCGACCAACGTAGTAGGCATTGGATTGAAAGGAAAGCCAAAAGAAAGCCTGAAAACAATGTGCTGGATGTATTTTCCTGAATACAACAGCCCCTACTACCGCGTAACGGTGTTTTCCAATTATAGCCCCAACAATGTTCCAGACATCACCCAGAACTGGTCGTTGATGACTGAAACCAGTGAATCGGCGGCCAAACCCGTTAACCGGGAGACCCTGGTCAACGATACGATTCGGGCCTTACTGGAAGATCAGCTCATTGAATCGGCCGACGATGTGATTTCAACATTCCACATGGCATTTGATTATGGCTATCCGACACCGTCTGTTGAACGGGATGGTATTCTGAAAGCGGTTCTGCCAAAACTGGAGCCATACGGAATCTATTCAAGAGGTCGATTTGGCGCCTGGAAATACGAAGTCAGTAACCAGGATCATTCCCTGATGCAGGGAGTCGAATGGGCCAATCGCGTAGCGGCCAATGTGCCCGAAGTAACGATGCCTTTCCCCGAAACAGCAAACGCAATGTGGGGCAAATAGTAACCGGTGAATAAGTTGGTAAGTCAGCCAGTCAGTAAGCAGTCTGCACTTACTAACTTATCGGCTGACTTACCAACTTATTGACTTATTAATGAAACGAAGCGTCTGGATTGGCATTGGAGCACTATTGCTGGCCATCGGCGGGTGGTTGGGTTATCGACAGATCTACCCATCGAGCCGCACAGTGTGGTCGCTGATGCCGTCAGGCCAGTTGCTTGTATTAGCCAGCGACCGACTGCAGGATACGATATCGGCGCAGGCGTTAAGAAATCAGATAGCCTTACAGCAGTTACCCATTTTTGATGAGGCCCGGCAACGCCTTAACCGGTTTCTATACGCGGCCACCGATTCATCAACAGCCATTCAGTTTGCGAAAGGGAAAAAAATCCGCTACTCGCTCCACTCGATTTCCAGAACGACACTCGATTTTATCTTTTACATTCCGACAACGGATGTTGATCAGGCATTTTTAAACCGCCTGACCAATCCCGATCCTCGTCATTACCGCATCCTACGCCACACGTTCGAAGGCGAAAAAATTCTGGATCTGGTGTCACGGGCTAATGAACCCGTTGGTTCTTTTATTCTCACCGATGGGTTTCTGGTTGGCAGTTCGTCTGGCATTCTGATCGAAAATGTGGCCAAACGGATGCACCAATCCCTCCGGTTGCCACGGGCAGAACCGGAGTTTCAGGTAGATGCCGATCATTGGGCAGGCTTATCGATGCGCCCAGAAGTACTCCAATCGCTGTTTGGCAATGCCCGTTCGCTGGTCCGGCTTTTCCTACCCGAAGAACTGAATTTGCAGTTTCGCCCGTCGGCCTCGCAATCGCACCTGATAGGGTACGCAGCCGATGAAATTGGCGACCGACAGGACGTAGCCTCACTATTTTCGGGCCAAACACCCCGCCGTATCCAAAGCTCGGATCTGATTCCACAAACAACAGCCACGCTCTACCACATCGGCATCAGCGACGCCCCTCGTTTTGGTCGGTCATTAAGCAACTTGCTCAATTCAGCATCCAGCGACTTCCTGCGCGACCGGTTTGATCAGATCGAGCCTGCTACCGAAACGCTGTATCGATCGCTGGGTTCCGATATACTCCTATGCCGGATGGAGTCACCATCCGGTGCCCGCCAGCAGGTAATGGTGCTCAATGCGACTAACATCAAGGAATTGTCAAGTGCCTACCAGCAAGCCGCCTACCTCGCAGGAGCTAAAACACCTGCCCCTCTCAAGACCTTTTTAGGGCATAAGACATTGCTGCTCGACGTGCCAGAGTTACCGGCTTCGTTATTTAGTAGTCTATTTACCGGTTTCCAACGGAGTTGGATTACCCAACACGGCTCGTCACTGATTGTTGCTAACGCTGAAGACGCCATGCAGGAATACCTGCTGCAAATTCAACGGAAAGCCGTCTGGTCAACGGATGAGCGCCAGGTCGATCTGGTAAAAAATACACTTCGTCCAGCTAATTTCACGGCATTTGTTCGTCTGAACCGCGTCAATTCTGATCGATCTCAGACTTTGTTAACATCAACCTGGCCGCTTGCCTGGCAAAATCTGCTCGATGATCCGGCAAAGGCAGAACAAAGTTCGGGGTTTGCTAACCTCGAGAATATAGCTTATCAGGCCAGTTATGGAAACGAAAAAATTCTGTCTACGCTGGTACTGGGCCGCACAACCCGCCGGGCGAGCAAGGCGGTTTTGAACCGGCTGCTATTGCAGAAAAAAGTAGAATTTAACGCCCCGCTGATTTCAGCACCGGTTGTAACGGGTAACCTGAGCGATGGTTCAGCCCAGTTTTATGCTCAGAACAATGCCGGACAGTTTGTATTAGTGACCCCTGAAGGCGACAAGATCGTTCAGGATACTACAGATGGACCCATCAGGAGCAATACGCTGGCCGTTGATTTTCTGGACAATGGTAATCTGCAATACCTGTTTATGACCGACCGGACGCTTTATATAGCCGATCCCCGAAAGCGATCGGTGCATTTAAATACGATCCGGCTTCCGGCGGGTATCGACCCGACGTATCTGACCCGTCCACGCGGTAGTATGCAACGGAACTGGGTCGCGCTGGTTGCTCATCAGGACGGTCAGATTTATGCCCTTGATCGCCAGCGAAAAGCGTTCATTCGCATCATGACGGCTCCCCGCAAAGGGCCTCTCCTACTGCCTTTTCAGGTCATTGCTACGAGAGCCGGTATGGAGGTTCTGGCCATGCAACCCGACGGAACGCTTAACCGATGGCGGGAAAATGGGACACAACTTCCCCACTATCCGGCCCGGGTTGAGCGATCAACCGAGGATGAGAAGGAAATACGGTTTGCAGGACCAGCTCTGTTACCACTTGGTCAGTCGGCCATTCAGACCATTACCGAAGAAGGGCAGCTATTGACATTAAATGCCAATGGCCTGATTGCCAGCAAAACTCAACTCTACAGACCCGTACGCAACGGCGATTTTCGGCTTTTCCCCGACGAAGCCCAGACAAACTGGCTCCTTTTACGGACAACTGATACCGAAGTTACTATTCTTGATCAGCAGGGTCAGCGCCGATTTGACGTGCGAGCTTTGCAGTCTGGCCGTAATAATGTTCGATATTATCGGCTTGGAGCTGGTATTGAATTAATCAGTGTCAAATCCGGTGGATTTACGGCGCTTTACGACCTGAATGGCCGAATTATTGGCGACCGGCCAATTCCGAGCGATTTTCCGATAGCCTTACAATTTGACGAACGAACAAATGAATTATACATTTTAAGCGGGGCCAAACAGGCCGTTCAGTTATTTAGTATTCGACTTCGGTAAAAACCGGATGTAAAAGCCGGGAAGACAGATACTTTCCCAGACTCTACATCCGATTCACTGCCAATCATCACTATGCGTTTTCTAAGATATATCGTTCTGGTAATTGCTCTCGTCCTCTGGGCTGGTGGTCTATCGTCAACCGTTTCGCACTGGTTATATAGCGTAGGTGTAATCGTCGATGATTACCGCTATGGAGATCTATACAGAATCTCAGCTTTACCGCAATTCAAAGATCACCAACCCGTTTGCCCACCATCGAACCGGGCAAGCGATACTTCATCTACCCACCTCTATATTATCGGTGATAGCTTCTCGGAAGAGCAGCGAATTAGCCGGGACGATTTTCGGGTAAGCCACTACCAACGGGTTAAATGGGGTTTTTCGCAACGTGCCCAACTTGACCCGACCAAACGGAATGTTCTTTTACTGGAAACAGTGGAACGGCACTTCCGCGAACACTTTGCTCAGCCAGTGAATGAACTGGTCGTAGAAAAAGACACCAATCAGGCTCCATCTGCCATGGTATCCTGGCGTCGTCGATTAAAAGAGGATTATCACCGGAGTGATGTTGAAGAGCGATTGGCATCAACGTTATTCAGTCATGACTGGGCATTCTGGCTCAAAGAAGTAAAAGCAGCATTAACCCTCAGCTGGTTTAACCGGGCGAGTACGGGCGTAAGCCTATCGCGGGATCACAAGAATATTTTTCTGGATTTCGACACAGATACTACCCGTAAGAAGTTATCATCATTCGCCAAGCTGCCCGATACGGAAGTGAACACACTGGTGGATAGTCTCAACTCGATAGCTGACCGGTATCGGCGGTTAGGTTTCGACGATGTTTATCTGTCCATTATTCCTAATAAAGCAACTATTCTGGAGCCTAACCGTGGTGCTTATAACCATCTGATCGAGCGGGTGCAAAACAGTCCGAAACTACGGGTAAAAACGGTGAACATCTATACACCTTACAAAGAGGCCAGCCAGGTACCTTACCTAAAAGGTGACACACACTGGAACTGTGCGGGCAGATCGTTATGGCTCGATGCTGTTCGTGAGCAACTTAGTTTATAGCCTTGCAACTCGATTTATTTATCCAATCACAAGAACCGTTTACAAATCTTACCGCTCAATAATTAACCTGTGTTCACGATTCGTATTGATCTATCAAGTGCTCGATTAAATTTGGTACTTTCGGGCTGTGTAGCCACAATTGGACGTGGTGATGGAAAAAACAGAACAGCCAACAGATTTAGTAAGTCCGCTTTGGCAATTATTTCGGGATAAACAGATGAATTTAAGAATATGGGCACTTTTATATAGCATACTACGTGCCTTCTGGTTCATCATAGCTAAGCTTAATCCCCCGATTCATTTGGTATTAATTCTTATTTTCTCTACTTTACCTATATACTTACTTAGTGCACAACCAAAACTAACTGATAGCTTAAAACATGAACTTGTTTTAGCCAACCAGGATACGAGCCGAGTACTGGTATTATCTGAACTGTGTTTACAATACCGACTGTCAAAGCCCGATTCAGCGTTTTGGTATGGCCAGAAAGCCCTTCATCTAGCCAGGCAGATCAATTATATAAAAGGCGAAGCTAATGCTTTAGGAAGTATTGGTTTTGTCATGCGCGAAGTTGGGAATCTGCCCAATGCACTACGAGTAGAATTCAAGGCAATTCAAATAGCTGAAGGTAGTAATGATGCCTATGAAATTGCCCGCAGCATGAACATCGTTGGGAACATTTACCTGGATCTGAAAGATTTTCCCAACGCACTCAGGTATTATCATCTCGCCCGTCAAAAACATACGGCTATTCATCACGAACCAGGACTGGCCATTACGCAATCGAATATTGGCAGTACCTACGAGCAGATGAATAAACTCGATTCAGCGTGGTACTATGAACGGCTGGCCTATCAGAAAATGCTTCGCCTTAATTTGGTCAATAACATGCCCTATGCTCTACGGATTCTGGGGAATATTCAGGCCAAACGAGGCAATCCGAGCCTGGCGATGCATTATTATCGGCAGAGTCTGGCAATAGCGCAGAAGGAATATAATCTTCGCAACATCGCATTCGCGAATACGGCCATTGCCCGACTATATCAGAAAATAAATCAGCCCGATTCCTGCGTTTATTACGCAAAAAAAAGTCTGCTTGAGAGCGAGAAAGGATCGTTTGTACGAGGAGTTTTAATGGCCAGCAGTATTCTGGCTGAGATCTACGAAACCAGGAATACGACCGAAGCACTTCGGTATTATAAACTGGCAGCGATAACAAGGGACAAGCTTTATGGCGCCGAAAAATTACAGTCTCTACAAAGCATAACGTTTGATGAACAGGAGCGGCAGCGCGACCTGGAAGCGGCCCAACTGGCTTACCAGCAACAGGTGAGGCAATATATTTTACTGATTAGCCTGATCATCTTGCTGCTGATTGCACTCATTCTCTGGCGCATCAATCTGCAAAAACAGAAAGCCAATGCATTGCTGTTTCAGCAAAAATTAAAAATCGGGCAGCAGTCTGATCAGTTAACGCTAATGATGCAGGAACTGCATCACCGGGTAAAAAACAACTTTGCTATTGTAACCAGTTTACTCAAACTACAGTCGGTTCGACTGGAAGACGAAAAAGCGATTCAGGCAATGCTCGCTGGTCAGCAACGGGTTGAAGCCATGTCGCTCATTCATCAGCGCCTTTACCAGAGCAATCAGGTTACCACGGTCAATATGGACGAATATATGACAGATCTGGCCAAAGGGCTTATGGGCGCTTACGGTTACAATCTGTCTAATTTCGATCTTTATCTCAACATCGAATACAAAACGTTAGATGTTGACATAGCCATGCCGCTTGGCCTGATTGCCAATGAGTTGCTAACGAATGCATTCAAGCATGCCTATTCGAACAACCAGGAACCCATGCTCCGCATTAGTCTGTTCAACGGCAATGGGCTTACCCTGGAAGTACAGGACAACGGCCCTGGCTTAGACATGACTACCTGGAAAAAGCGTAGTAACAAATCTTCCTTTGGCAAGCAGTTGATTGTTTCGCTCTGTGATCAGTTAGAGGCTCATCTGGAAGTGATCCAGCATAATGGTACGTTGTTCCGTATCAACATTCCCAAACTCTATATGAGCAGCATGCGTACCGTGCTTTCCCAGCAGGCTTTGCCTTCCTGATCGCGTATAGCTCGTTGATGCCTCCTAGATTAACTGAAATAAATCGTTCACGCCCAGCATCCGCTTACTGATGAAGCCCTCGCCGAATTCGACGCCAATCATGTGCCCATGTTCACGCGTGCGGGCTTCGAGAAATTTCATGAACGCTTCACCCGAAATGTAACTCTGAGGCTCGCTACTGGTTGGGTCAAAAAATTGACTTTTATAAGCCCGAATGGCCGCCAGTTTACCTTCCCAGTAAGGGCTTACATCGACCACAAAATCAGGCTTGAGCGAACGATCCTGAATAAAGTGATAGATAAATGAAGGCCGGTGTGCCTGTTGTGGCTGTCCATCTTTTCCTACAGTTTTAATTTGCCGTAAACCAGCATAAAAACAGGCGTCGACCACCAGTTGGGCTGCCCTGCCATGATCAGGATGGCGATCGTCGATGGTGTTTGTGAGGATAATATCGGGTTGATAATGACGAATGACGGGAATCAGGGCCATCTGATGCTCTTCATCGTTCCGAAAAAAGGCATCGCGGAAACCCATATTCTCGCGGGCGACTAAATTCATAATTCGAGCTCCCTCCTCCGATTCCTTCAACCGAATTTCGGGCGTTCCTCTGGTGCCAAGTTCGCCACGGGTCAGATCAACACCTGCAACCGTTTTCCCTTGTGCCACCAGCGATAGGATAGTACCCCCGCAAGTCATTTCGATATCGTCAGGATGAGCCGCAATGGCCAATACATCTACTTTCATGAACTTGTATTTAATTATTCTGGCTTTTTACTGACACGATCAATAGCCAGTTACATTTACAATCAAAGTAAGGTAAAATTTGTTCGCGCCAACCCAAAACAGCAGGCAATCATTTTTCCAGTGAAAAAGGCTATTTTTAGCACCAGAAGGCCCAAAAGCTAACTAACCCCCTTTCCGTTCAAACTCATTTATGTCTTACAAAGCCCTCGCCCTTCAACTAACTTGCCAGAGTATAAATGCCTACCAGACCCGCGACGAAGCCGAAGCGGTCATGCTTCAGACCATTGAACGTCTTGAAAAACAACTAGCCGCTTCCATTAATTTCATTGGCCGCGACACACTGCTGGTTGTTGTCCCCGAATATTTTCTGACGGGTTTCCCGATAACCGAAACCACTCATCAGTGGCGCGAAAAAGCGGCACTGGAGATTGATGGACGTATTTACGAAGCCATCAGTGCGATGGTTCAGCGTCAGCAGATTTACTTTTCGGGAAACGCTTACGAACAAGACCCTTTTTTCCCGGAGCTTTATTTTCAAACCAGCTTTATTATCGGTCCCAACGGCGATGTATTGCTACGATATCGTCGACTGAATTCGATGTTATCGCCCACTCCCCATGATGTTTGGGAACTGTATCTGGATGCCTACGGCTACGATTCGCTGTTTCCTGTAGTTAAAACCAATATTGGAAATCTGGCCTGCCTTGCCTCAGAAGATATTTTATATCCAGAAGTCGCCCGCTGTTTAGCCATCAGAGGGGCCGAAGTTCTATTGCATTCCACGTCTGAAATTGGTAGTCCATTGCTTACGCAACGAAAAGTGGCCAAGATGGCGCGGGCTATTGAAAATATGGCCTATGTTGTATCAGCTAATTCGGCTGGTATAGCCGACAGTCCGCTTCCTATGGGTACGACGGACGCTGGCTCTAAAATTGTGGACCCCAAAGGAATTGTATTGGCCGAAGCGGGCTATGGCGAGAGCATGGTCGCCAACGCCGACATTGACCTGGCGGCCTTACGGGAGTTTCGTCAACGTCCGGCAGCGGGTAATTTACTTGCCCGTCAACGATTTGAACTTTTCGCTGAAAGCTATGCAAAGTATAACATCTATCCGCCCGACACCCTCTTAAGTCAGCCTGCCGAACGACAACACTTTATCCGAACCCAGCAGGAGGTTATAAAAAAACTATACAGCTAAATTCGGGCAGTTTTAAGTAGGCAGTGTGCCGTTGGCTAAAGACTGGGTTCTGTCTACTAAGAACTCGTTTGGTCAATGGCCACTTTTCGCCTGCGTTTAGGTAGCCGGAACAGGTTACTACCCGATTCTTCAGGCGTCTGATCGCCTAAAAGAACTCCCCAGGGCCGCAAGCTTTCAACCCGATCGAAAATAACTTTCATGATCGCGATTGCCGGTATAGACAGAAACATTCCTGAAACACCCGCCACTGCGCCACCGATCAGTACGCCAACGATAGACACGAGCGCATTAACCCGCACTTTAGAGGCCACAATCAACGGCACAAGTACGTTGTTATCAATAAACTGTACAAAGAGAAACACCCCAACCACACCCAACAGAATCGTTAATTCGGGCTGGTTACTAAACGTTATCAATACCGTTAGGGCCGTTGCCACCAGCCCGCCGATATAAGGAACCAGGTTCAGAATGGCGGCCATAATTCCCAGCAAGACAGCGTATTGAACGCCCAACAGCAGTAATCCGACCGAATTGAGCACGGCAACGACGACCGTTTCGATCAGCAATCCAACCATATAGCTTTGGATAACTCCTTTTATTTCACCCAGCACTTCCCGCACACGTAGGGTGTGTTTTTCGGGAAAGAGAACAACCACAAAATGCAGTAGCATTGTTCGGTAATAAAGCAACAGAAAAACGTAGATTGGAACCAGTGTTAATGTACCAAGCGGCCCGGCAATAACGCCCAGTGCATCAGGGCTTTGCAAACTATTCAGAGTTTGTGCCTGTGCTTTTTGCATGTAGTTATTCTGTTGCCGATAACTGACATTGTATTCGCGTCGAATCCACCGCTGAACATCGTGATAAACATCATTGATGTTCTGACGAAACTTAGGAATGTCGTCAGTAAAATCGGCAATCTGCATGGACAATACCACGGTCACTCCAGACATAACAATAATTGCCAGCAAGAGGGCCAAACTTATGGCAATGACTTTATGCATTCCCAACCGGATAAGTCGATCTTCGACAGGACGTAACAAAACGGCCAGAAGCCCTGCCATAGCAAGCGGCACCAGAATATCCTGCCCTAGATAAATACCCGCCGTCAGGATGGCAAGCGACAGTAATGAGTGAGAGAACTGGTGGTAATGAGGACGCGAGAGGTCAGAGCCCATGTATCGTGAATGGTTAACTTTACGAGTAAACTAAAATTGAGCACAAATGGCTTTATATAACTGCGTGCTCCAATAATCGAATGGTCCCTTTAGCCGCATCTATCTCTGCATTGATACCGAGAGGCACCGTAAACTTATCGGTGATATGGCCAATCATCGAACCGGAAAAAGCAGGTATATTCAACGGAATAATATGATCGGTCAATACATCTTCAAACGTCAGCGAACCATAGCCGCCACTACCCGGCTCGCAGGAAGAACACTTACCAAATACAAAACCCGTAAGCTGCGACAAAACACCGGCCAGTTTTAAGTGTGTAAGCATCCGGTCTACGCTGTAAATATCTTCATGCGTATCTTCCACAAACAGAATTTTACCTTTCCAGTCGGGGATGTACGCTGACCCGAGCAGGTGTGATAACACCGTCAGGTTTCCACCAACGAGCTGACCCTGAGCGATTCCAGGACGAAGCGTCATGATACGGTCTTTAATCTGGGTCAGGTTATCATCTTTTTTTGATGGATTCTGAAATGTGACTACTTGCCCATCCATGAGTACCTGCCGCAACCAATCAACTGTGAACGCATTCCACGTAACTGCACCAACGGGGCCATGCATGGTAATAAGTCCAGTTTTCGTGTAAATAGCCAATAAGAGAGCCGTAATGTCACTATAGCCAACCAGAATTTTGGGATTCTGCCGGATTAACTCATAATCGATCAGTGGCAACAGTCGGGCACATCCCCAACCACCATGCATGGCCATAATCATTTTCACTGATGGATCGGCAAACATGGCATTAAGGTCGGCCGCCCGGTCGGCATCCCGACCAGCCAGATAACCGTATCGGTCATAAAAATGAGACGAAACCTTGGTCTGCAATCCCAATGCCTGCAACGATTCAATCGTGATTTGCACCGTCTCGCGACTATAGGCGGGTGATGCCGGGCAAATCAGCCCGACGGTATCGCCCGCTTTAATCCGCGCTGGTTTGATCGTGGTTGGTTGGCCATCCGTTACTGAAAGAAACGGGGCGATTACGGCGGTTTTGAGCAGTGAACGACGGGTTGGCATTGGCAAGTCAGAAGTTAATGCGGGAGTTGGTTTATGTTAATTCGATGAAAGTACTGACGTTTTTGCTACGTCACAGCACTTTGTTTAATGGCCTGCCATTCGTGGCACGGGCTCAAGCCAAACTACTCAGTAAATTGATTATTAAGTAACTTGTATATTTCTATTTAGGACTTTCGCTGCTAAGCGTGCCACGGTTATTAGGAGCAGTATCAGTACCCGTGGCACGCTTAGCAGCGAAAGTCCTACTATTTTGTTTATCGTGTGTTATCTATTTGTCCGATCATCCTAATTGCAACTTATAACCGAATAGCTTTTCTGACAAATAGGTTTTATTACTTAAAAATCACCTACTTTACGGCCAAAATCCCGTTTTTGCTTTATGCAATTGACCATTAATGAACGTTCCAGCATCCCCAAATATCGGCAGATTGTTGATGCTGTCCTGCAGGGGATCGAAACGGGGGCTTTACATCGCGATGAACAACTTCCGTCCATTAACGAACTGAGCGAAGAGTTTTATCTGGCGCGGGATACCGTCGAAAAAGCATATAAGTTTCTAAAAAAAGAGGGTGTCATCCAGGCTGTTCGGGGGAAAGGGTATTTTATCCGGCGTGAAGGGCCCGATCAGTTACGGGTCCTGTTGATCATGAATAAGCTCAGCGCCTATAAGAAAATAATTTATTACGCTCTGCTCGACGAATTGGGTGCCGGTGCTGTGGTTGATTTACGATTACACCATCACGATGCAACCCAGTTTGCCCAGTTGATCCGGGAAAGCCAGGGGGAATACAATTATTATGTTGTAATGCCTCATTTCTACGAACAGGCTGCTCCAACATCCACCCAGACAGCCAATGTACAGACGTTACTGGCAGAGATTCCATCCGATAAGCTGGTGTTATTAGACAAGGATTTGCCCGATCTGAAAGGCAATCATATCGCGGTCTTTCAACAGTTTGACCGGGATTTATACCAAGCGCTGGAATCGGGTGCCGACCTTCTTGAAAAATACCAGAAGCTCTTATTGATTTTCCCAAAAGATGTGCGCTACCCACCCGAGATTGTCCGGGGGTTCAGAAATTATGCCGTACATCATCGTAAGGATTTTACGATTCTAGACACTACGGTCAATCACATCATTGAGCCTGAAACTGCGTATATCGTACTGGAAGACAGCGACCTTGCTGAGCTAGTCCGGCAGGCAAAACGACAGAATCTCCTGCTTGGCCGCGATGTTGGCATTCTGTCATTTAACGAAACGCCCCTCAAAGAAGTCCTGGCCGATGGTATTACTGTCGTCTCAACTGATCACGAGCAGATGGGCCGTACTGCCGCCCAACTTATGCTCGAACATCGTCCAGAAAAGGTGAAAAATCCCTTTAAACTTATTCGTAGAGGCTCACTTTAACGATAATCTACGGCAGGCTGGCACGGTCTATGTATCCGTCGCCAACCCACTATAGTGATCATTTCTTATAATTAAACTTCAGGATATAACCTTTCTTGCCGTCGCCCTCACTGGCAATAAACAGATCGCCGTTGGGCGCGAAGCAGATACCTTCGGGCTGTCGGAACTGCTTAGGATCAAGGGGTTCGGAGTAAATAATTTTAGCCTGCCGATTGGTAATGATCAGGCGTTTACCCGCCGATGTCAGAATGTACCATTCACCCGTAATCGGATGTACGGCTATTCCTGAAGGCTTGTAGGTTTTTGGGTCAATTCCGGCTCCATTGAGTTGATCATCATTCAGGCTCATGTCTTTAAAAACGGCCTTATTTAGCAAATCGAACGAATAAACGGTTTTATCGCTCGAAGGGCCACCATTTTTAACCGCAATCAGCAACCGCTTTGTTTTCGGATCATACCCCAGCCCTTCAACTTCCGTCTTTTTAGGTAAATCGGTTTTAGTACGACCAATCTGGGTTGATTCGGGTTTGAACCGAAATAGATTCCCGTTGCTTTCCAGGACGTAGATCTCTCCATTTACGTATTCAATGCCTTCAAAATCACCATAGCCGCCAAAGCCAAAATCCTTGACAACATCCTTCTTTTTGGTATCATAGACGTATACAACCGCTTCTTCGTCCTGTACACAGAGCAACTGGTCGTCCTTATAATAGGTTAGGCCCGATATTTCTTCCAGTTTTTTTGGCATTGTAAAGTTCTCATCGGGAGCTGTCAGTTGGTAAGGCAGTTTGAAGGTTGGGTCGAGTCTGCCAGCTTCGGTTGTTTCATTTTTTTTCGATGATGGACCGCAGCCTATCAGCAACAGCATTACTCCCAGAAGTAGACGGTTCATGAACAAAGGTGTTTTGCGGTAAAAGTAAGTGTTTGAGCTGGAAGAGTCACATAGCTCTTTGGATTTTTCAGCCATCACTAATAATTAATAATCTTCCAATAATAATCAGTTTCTAAAGACCTCACCCCAGACGGCATTCAGAGTATTGAAAACCAGACTCGTACAGAAAATACTGGCACTCCGATAGGTTTAGTTTCAGCAAAAAGCTGGGTTTTACACCTTTGCATTGTTCAAACGAAACAGCAAAAAAATGAAAAATGTATTCATCCTGATACTAGGTCTCCTGGCTGGAACTGTATCATTCGCCCAGACACAACCTGGCATTGCCCCCGAAACAAGCGTGAGCATTACGACTGATCAAAAGCTTAAACTTATTGTCGGTCGCGACGAGACAACAGCAACAATTACCATGCGTGACGAAAATGGGCATGTTATCTACACCGATAAGGTTGGGCTCCAGAATGGACTCTATCAGAAATTCGACATTGCTCAACTCAATGAAGGCACGTATGAACTGGCAATTGCTATTGGTAGGGAAACGGTCGTCAAATCATTCGTCATTGAATCTCAGCCTGCCCATAAATTAGTTGCCTTGCGCTCATAAACTGAATGGCGTCATTCAGATTCCTGAAACTGGCATTCCGCCGGTTTCTTTTTTGTCAGGGAATACCTATCATTAGCTTTGTATAATGACTGAATCCACCATGACCTACCGTCTGACGAATCGACAAAAATGGCAACTCGCAATTAGCGTATTTGTTATTTATTGGCCTATTCGACTGTATATCAATGTATCAACGTTTAGCTGGGCTCTCATTCTGCGTAATATTCCATTCTGGATATTGGAAACCATAATGAGCGTTCTATTCTTCTATGCGTGGATCAACGTAACGGAGTGGCTGCAAAAATGGCTTTTTAATCGTTTCGGAGAAGGTTTTCTGATTGAATTCAGAATACCGACTCAATTGGCAACACTGGCCATTGCCAGTGCACTGGCGGTTGTTTTTAACTTTGGTTTTTATATGCTCTGGCATAGTGTAGACGATACGTTACAGCGTGGCTTTGGGATCATTCGCGAACAGGAAGCTCGCCCTCAGCGCACTCAACCTACCCAGGCCGTTTCCGAAGAACGTCGGAAACGAAGCGATCAACGCCGGCGCGTCAACAACGGCATGACCGTAATGGCCATGTTATCAGCATTTTACCTGGCGGCAAACCGTAGGGCCTATAGTCGGCTGGAGGATGTGCAGGTCCGGGCCGAACGGCTGGAAAAAGAGAATATTCAGGCACAGTTCGCGGCACTTAAAAGTCAGGTCAACCCGCACTTTCTGTTCAATAGCCTAAGTATTTTATCGTCTTTGGTTCACGCCGATGCCGACTTGTCTGAAAAATTCATTGATCAATTGTCAAGAGCATATCGCTATATTCTGGAGCAAAAAGATAACGAACGAGTGCTTCTCAAAACCGAACTGGAGTTCATTCAGGCTTATCGATTTTTACTGAATATTCGCTTTGAAAACAAATTCGACGTTGTTATTAACGTTCCCGAATCCGATCAGACCCGTTATAGCATTGCACCATTGACCCTACAATTGCTGGTTGAAAATGCGGTGAAGCACAACCGTATGTCCTCCAGAGAGCCGCTACACGTGCATATTCAGCTTGAGGGCGATTGTCTGCTTATTCAAAATAACCTTCAACCCCGCCCACAGTCTGAAACCTCAACTGGTGTAGGTTTGCAGAATATCATTACCCGGTATGCGCTACTCACCGAGCAGCCTGTTTGGGTTGGCGAAAATGAAGGTACTTTCATTGTGAAGATTCCACTTTTAACCTAGCGATTAGTGAATTAGAAAGTCAGCCAATACGATTTTTGGCTGGCTATTTATTCACTACGTTGCTTATTACTTATTCATCAAGAAATGAACGTTGTTATCATTGAAGACGAAAACCTAACGGCTAAACGGCTGGAGAGTCTTCTTCACAAATACGATCCGACGATCAATGTATTGACCCGACTACCATCGGTGGCCGAAACTGTAGTATGGCTGGAGCAAACTGACCGACCCGCCATTGACCTGGTGTTTATGGACATTCACCTGGAAGATGATCTTGGTTTTCGGATTTTTGAGCAGGCGGATCTGACGACACCCGTCATTTTCACGACCGCCTACGACGAATACATGATTCAGGCTTTTAAGGTAAATAGTATCGATTATCTGCTTAAGCCAATAAATTACGACGAATTGGTAGCCGCTATCGAGAAATTCAAGGCGCTGAAAAAACAGTTTGGTCAGGCCAGCCCCCCCGCTCCGGACATGGATACGCTGCTCAATCTAATTGGAAAATCGAAGCATACCGATTATAAGGATCGGTTTATGATTACGGTTGGGAATAAAATCCGGAGTATCAGCACATCCGACATTGCTTATTTCTATCTCGAAGAAAAAATCGTCTTTCTGGTCACCAAAGACGGCCTGAACCTTCCAGTTGATTATAGCCTGGACAAGCTCACCCAGGTGCTCAATCCGCGCCAGTTTTTCCGCATCAGCCGACAGTTTCTGGTATCACTGCCTGCAATTCAAACGATTCATACATTTTCGGCTGGCAAACTAAAGCTTGACCTTACTCCGAAATCAAAACACGAAGTATTTGTCAGTGGTGATCGAATGACGGAATTTAAAGAGTGGCTGGGGAAGTAGTTCTAAGCCAACGAAGTATGGTCCTCGAAGCCAACCTGTTTCATTAACTTGTTCCATAAGCATATCAGCCCGACGCCAATTGCGTTTCGGGTACACTTACTATGGCCCTTTTTTAGATGAAGTGGTCAACATCAGTACTTCTTATTTTACTTTACTAATTTTTCAAATCGTTCAAACCCCATTCCTGCATCACGTAAATAACAGGCATCAGCGACTGGCCGTATTCGGTGATCTTATATTCTACCCGTGGTGGGATTTCCGCATAAATAATTCGCTCAAGAATTTTATCCTCTTCCAGCTCTCTTAGTTGATTGACCAGCATTTGCTTGCTAATGTCAGGCATGGCTCGCTGTAGCATACTAAAGCGGTTGCATTTTTTACTGATCGCATAGATTATCAAAATCTTCCACTTGCCGCCAATTCTATTTAAGCAGTGTGTAACCGGGCAATTATTGGGATTAAAATCCTTGTTTTTTCGCGTATTTGCCATTAGTCTAAAATAATGTACTATGATGTCTAAAATTGACTACTGGTACTTAATAGACAAAGGTAACAACTTTGTATTCTCTCAAAAAGGCATCTAAGTTCGTAACTCTACCACCTTATTGCTGGCCTTGGGAAGAACGGTGAGTGTTTCGGCAACAGCAAAAATGTAAAACAATAACAGTAGAACAGATTAAAGAATCGATTGTGGGCAATTGGGTAAGCATTGCTTCCGAGTTGCGCCCAAGCATTAGCAAAAATACTGATGGAAGTATGAAACCATTCTACCTGACACGGGCCTTTACGTACGCGGCAGGCGACAAATTTGCGCTGGACGTGATTAATTCAGCCGACCCTTTTGGCAAGGTGCCGCTGGTAAAAATTGTCATAAAAGGCCATATTGTCTGGCAAGGGGAGCATCCGATTGTCGCAGGTGCCCAAAAAGTAGACTTCATCGCCGACGAGGGCTACGAAGTTACGCCCTTGCATCAAGGGTTTGCTGATGCTATGAACCAGGTTGCCAGCCAGGGTTTCAACAAATGGGAAGTCAACAGTATGCAGAGCGTTATGGGAAAAGCATTTGCTCCTTTTGGCCTTGTGGAGGGACAAACCTACGCCGAATACGACTTGATTTTCGTATTGAATGGCATGATGTTTTGGGGAGCCAAACACGTAGATGGCCGTGGCTTCGACAAACTTGAGAACAGGCCAGACAATTTGCAGATTCCCTTGATTAGACGTCAGTAAAGATATTGTATAGCACTCCTTCTCCCTGTGTTGTCGTTGTATCGGTTAATTAGTTATTGCAGCTAGTGTGAGTGTATGATCTGTAGGCCCCCATTGGATTGAATCACCTATCATCGGAGTGAAAATCGAACGGTAACTGCTAACAGTTGAAGAGTATATACTACTGCAACGGAGCCGACTTCGGAGAAAATATACCTTCAGTCGGCTCCGTTGCAGTAGTAACACGCCACCCAATTTAAAGTAAAAAATGAGGATAATTGAGAAGTTGCTCGCCAAAGGAAAATGGAAATTTCTAGCCGTTTCAACGTTTATGCGCTGATCTGTCGCTGACTGTATTTGGCAATTTTAGAGAACAAGTCCTTAGGATTAAACGGCTTTGTAACGTAATCAACCATACCGACTTCCACAGCCCGGTCTTTATTGCTAAACGTAGCCGATGCGGTCAGTGCAATGATTGGTAATTCACCGTTGATTTTCCTGATTTCCTGGGCTGCGGTATAGCCGTCCATAACCGGCATCTGTAAATCCATTAATACCAGATCAAATTGATTATCATGGCATTTATTAACGGCGAGTAGACCATTCTCGGCGGTATCAACCTCAATACCCCACATAGTCAGAAACTTAAGCGCTACCTTAACATTGACGGGATAATCTTCCACCAATAAAATCTTTAACCCCCTCAGCGTTTTGTTGTCAACGGCATCGGGTGTTGATACCAACGGAGCCATACTTTGACTAATTGGTAAGTTCAGTGTAAATGAAAACGTTGCTCCCTTTCCTTCTTCGCTCTCAATATGAATGGGGCTACCGTGAAGTTCGAGTAGTTTTTTGGTGATGACCAGTCCAAGACCAGTTCCCCCAAACTTACGGGTTGTAGCCGAGTTGGCCTGCGTAAACATCGTAAAAATTGCCTCCTGTTTATCCGGAGCAATGCCAATACCCGTATCCTGAACGGAAACATAAATCGAAGCGTGTTCTTCTGTTCGGTGCTCCAGCGACAGTTCGATTGTAATCGTACCTTTATGCGTAAACTTGATGGCATTAGATACGAGGTTCGTTAACACCTGCCCGATCCGCAGCGAATCACCAATAAGCGTATCAGGAATATCGTCGTCGATCATCAATCGAATTCGATTGCCATTTTCCTGAGCTTTGGCCTGCTGAGCCCGTTTAATGTTCGAAACCAGGTGTTTAAGATCGAAGTTTACTTCTTCCAGCTCAACTTTTCCGGCTTCAATTTTACTAAAATCCAGAATATCGTTGATCAGTGCCTGTAAGTGCTCAATTGAAAACTGGAGCGTTTTAAGGTTTTCGGTCAATGCAGGCGGCACTTCTTCCTGCATCATCAGGTAGGTCATGCCAACAATTCCATTAAGGGGCGTCCGGATTTCGTGGCTCATCATCGACAGAAAATCCGACTTAGCCTGCGTTGCATTTTCGGCAACTTCTTTTGCGCTCCGCAACTCGTCTTCAATCGTTTTCCGGTATTCGATCTGGCGTTGCAGAAACCCAACCAGGCCAACCAGATTGTTCGTATCGAAATCAGCAATAGGCTCACCTTCCGGTACTTCGATCAAATGAATCGACTCAATCAGTTTGTCAACCGACTGACGACGCTGACTTACCTCTTCTTTTAATTTCTCGTTTATATCCGTATACTCCCGCTCATTCAGTGATGCCGAATGTTCGAGTAATTCTTTGTCCCGATCAAAATTAAGATACGACTCATTGACAGCCTGAATAAATTGCTGAAAACGCTCATGCTCTAAACAATCTGGTGTTAAATGCCTGTTAATCTGGCGCTTTAATATCTTGTGCAGCGAATTCACCTCCATAGCTTATTGTTCAGATAGAATCGTTATGGTCATGGTCTGGTTGTGTAACTCACCCGGCGTGGCTGGTCCTGCGGGTGCTATTTCGCCGTAGGAATAAAATCCTGTCATAACAGGTTGATTGCCAAAAATATCACGGGCCACTTCTACTTCCTCTTCAGTACGCTGCCCCAGAACCAGTTTCCGGCCAACACAACTGATCAGCAAGGCCAGTTCGGGGCTTTTGCCCAATTGCTGGAGAGACGCCTGAGCGGCTGTAGCAGAGGCTTCAATTAAGCGATCCAGATTGGCGCGCATGAAACGAACACGAGATCCTTCGGGAATATCACCTGCGAAGATCATGCTTTTTGTTTTTTCGTTAATAGACAGGATTGTCCGCACGAGTGGTTGAGAGTCAGGAGTAATCCGGATCGATAGTGGGAAAAGCAGTGCAGTTCCAGGCAGGCCGTCGGCATATTTCCCCAGATAATCCTTGTATAAATCGAGGGCTATTCGGTCATCTATCTGGTATAACTCGTTGTAAGAGGACTTAGTCACCTCTCGTTCGGGACCAAATACGTCCCAGCCACCCATTGACCCATGCCCTACTTTCAAATCGGCTCCATACAGGCCAATTCCAACTACTTTTCCGGAATCCGGGTTCTGGTTAGCCCCTACCAGGGTGCGTTCAAAACGGGCTCCATCGCCAGCAAGGCCGCCAATCACGGGCACAGGCCAGTTTAGACTCCGGTTGCAGGCCTCAATCAAATCGCTTCCATTAACGACTCCGCCATCGGAAATAAGGATAATAGCCGCTAAATCGCTATCATCAAGTGATTTAGCGATTTGTTCGCCTGCCCGATAACTTTCTTTATGATCAGCAATATCGATCTGAACGGTTCGAACGGTTGTTTTTTCTAATTCGATGGCTGTTACGACCACCGTATTATCATGAACTTTATCGGAAATTATTTCTCCTGATGTAGAATTGATAATAATTTGCGCTTTGGGATAGAGTAGACGCAGATACTCATAAGGTTTTACAGCTTCCAGCAGTTTGCGCTCGCCAAAGGCCAACACTAAGTCAGCCTTTTCGGGCAAAAAACCTGGTGTTTCAGAAATCATTTCCCAATTGCCATCTGCAAATCTAGATTGGCCTATCTTCATGATATACGATAAAATATATGTATTAAAATATTAGCTAAGTTTATACACCAAAAACGCAGAACGAAATTAATTAAGTTTACCATTAAAACATAATTCCCACTATAATTTTAAAATTTAGTCATTTAATTCACAGAAGGTTTTCTTTTGATTAGCGGTATCGGCCTATCTGATCAAGTTCTTTCACTAACGTTTATTAACGCATTCATTAAGACAAACACAAGATCAACTGTATGATAAGGCGACGAAGCCGTATCTTTGTCCAATGGATAATACCAACCAACCCCGCCGACAACGCGGCCAGCGTACGAATGTCAACCTCACTGTCGAGCAACCCGCTCTGTTGATGGCATTCCTGATGGAGAAACTGCCCCACAAAAACCGAAATAATATTAAATCCTTACTCAGCAATAAGCAAATCCTGATTGACGGTAAGGTATATACGCAGTTCAACCACCCCTTGCGGGTCGGCCAACTAGTGACCGTAGCCGCCAACCGGGCTTCCCAAACCACTCAATACCGGGGAATCACTATTCTCTATGAAGATCCTCATCTGATTGTGATCAACAAACAGGCCGGCCTTCTCTCGATGGCAACCAACAAGGAACGGGATCGGACGGCTTACAGTATGCTGAGTGATTATATCAAGAAAGAGAATCCTAAAAATCGTATTTTCATTATCCACCGGCTCGACCGCGAAACCTCCGGTGTGATGATGTTTGCCAAGAGTGAAAAAGTTCAACGGTTAATGCAGGAGTCCTGGAACGCAACAACCAAAGAACGCACGTATGTGGCACTGGTTGAAGGAGTTCCCGAACCGCCCAAAGCTACAATTACGTCCTATCTGCGCGAAAGCAAGGCACTGATCGTTTATTCGAGCCAGAATCCTGAAAATGGCCAGTTGTCGGTTACTAATTATACGGTAATGAAAGCCAATCAATACTTTGCCCTGTTGGAACTTGAATTGGAAACGGGTCGGAAAAATCAGATTCGCGTTCATATGCAGGACATTGGCCACCCAATAGTTGGCGATTCCAAATATGGCGCAACATCTGACCCCATTGGTCGGTTAGGTCTACATGCCGAAGTACTTGCGTTTGAACACCCAATTACAGGCGAGGCCATGCGTTTTGATGCACCTGTGCCGAAGAGTTTTTTGAGTGCCGTAAAGGAACCGAATTGATCCTAATCAGGGATTAGTAAAATTGAGTAATGTTCTAATCTAAGCCTAATTACTCATCGTAAAGCTAATCCCTTCCACCCCTCAATCTCCGGCTTCGGCACTCAAAAATCGGCATTCGGCCAAATTGATTTCATCCCGCAGATTCATCGGCGCACCTTTGAACCGTCAATCCCGAATGTCATGAAAACGATATTACTATCTATACTTATTATTAGTTCAACTGCCGCTATTGCCCAGGTATCGACTCCACCTGGAACACCAGCCAGTGGAACGCCCACTTCACCTACAAGCCCTGCCCCTGCCAACACAGTACCAGACCCCTTTGCAGCTCCAACCAGCACAACACCTGGAAGTACGACAGGCACACCCATAAATACGCCACCAGACACATTCACCATGCCTGCCAGTCCTACCAAGGAAGATGTGGCAGCCCCTGTTGATCAACGGCCAAGACCAGGCATTACCGGTTCTGAAGCCGAGCCTCTTCCACGCGGCAATGGTAAACTTACCGGTGTTCTGGTCGATTCGTCGAGCAACAAACCCGTCGAATTTGCAACAATTGCCCTGCTCAGCACAGCTACCAACAAACCCATTGATGGAACGACAGCTGACGCATCGGGTAAATTTGTGCTTCCGAAACTTGCTCCGGGCAAATACCGGCTCCTGTACACCTTTATTGGTTATAAAGACAAACGCTCTAACGTCATTACCATCGAGCGGGGTAGTGATATCAATCTCGGTACAATAAAAATTTCGGCTGATGTTCGGACACTTAAAGAGGTAAATGTGGTCGGGCAGGCAGCCATGATCGAGGAAAAGGTTGACCGGCTCGTTTACAATGCCGATAAGGATATTACAGCCAAAGGAGGTGATGCTACCGACATTATGCGAAAAGTGCCGATGCTTGCGGTCGACATGGACGGTAACGTTAGTTTGCGTGGTAGCAGCAACGTAACGGTGCTGATTAACAATAAGCCTTCTACGATCGTAGCCAGCAGTGTAGCCGATGCGCTGAAACAGATTCCGGCCGACATGATCAAAACGGTTGAAGTAATTACCAGCCCCTCAGCTAAATATGATGCAGAAGGTTCGGCGGGTATTATCAATATCGTAACCAAGAAAGACAACTTACAGGGGGCAACCCTAAACGTAAATGGCGGTGGTGGAAACCGGGGAAGTAACCTGGGCCTGAACGGTAATTTGCGGACGGGTAAAATGGGCTTTAGCCTCAGCGGTTTTGGTCGGGCGGAATACAACATCCGTGGGTCATTTATGAACGATCAGAGCACGATTTCAAGCACGGGTACAACCCGTACGCTGCAATCAGCCAACACATTGTCGAGTCGGCTGTTTGGCAATTTTCAATTGGGCTGGGATTATGACATTGACAAGAATACCTCGCTAACGGCCAGTCTGCGCTATGGAGCCCGGAATGGTTCGGCCAATCAATATAATTTGCTGACTCAGACGTTTCAGCCAACTGGTTACTTCCCGATTGTCAATGACCGCAACGTACAAACAACCGACTTGTCGGGTACAGTTGATGCAAATATTACCTATACAAAGATCTACAAGCCACAGCAGGAATTCAGCGTGATGGCTCTGTATAGCCGTAATAACCGTACCAATAACTTTGTAGCCGACATTTTGAGTGGTACTGATTTTGAAACGATCTCCGCCCGGCAGAAAAACGATAACAACAGCTACAATCAGGAATCGACGCTCCAGATCGATTATCAAACGCCCATCCAGAAAAATCAGTTACTCGAATTTGGGGCGAAGGGTATTCTCCGTCAGGCCAATAGCCAATATCAGTATTATCTGGCTAACGGTGCCGAAAGTGATTATCAAATTGACCCCAGCCGTGTAGGCAATACGCTCTTCTACGATCAGAATATTGCCGCTTCTTATCTGTCTTATACCCTGACAACCAAGAGCAAATTCACGATTAAAGCCGGTGCTCGATACGAATATACGTTCATCAACGCCAAATTCAGCAATGAAGCCGCGAATCCATCAACCTCTATTCCCAATTACGGAAATATCGTTCCCAGCATCAATATTTCTAAAAGTCTGAGTGGCGGAAAAATCATCAAACTGGCTTATAACCGCCGGATTCAGCGACCAGGTATTCAGTTCCTGAATCCAAACGTTAATGCGTCAAACCCAACGAACATTACGATCGGTAACCCATACCTGTCGCCAGAATTAACCGATAACGTTGAATTCAGTACCAGCGCCAATATTAAGGGATTGTATCTGAATGCAGCGTTGTTTGCCCGGCGTACCAATAATGAAATCACGGCGGTTCGGGATGTATCACAACAATCGTTTGGTGACCCAACGAACCCAGTTCTCCAACAGGTGATCCGCACGAGTTATCAGAACGTTGGCCATCAGGATGCCTACGGCTTGAACCTCTTTGGTAACGGAACGTTGTTTTCAAAACTACAACTCGGTGGGGGTATCGATCTGTACCACGTAAACCTGACAAATAATAACGTTAACCCAATTTATGCGGCCTCTAACTCTGGCTGGGTAATTTCTGGACGGGTTAACGCCAGTATGTCGCTCGCAAACGGCTGGGCATTCCAGGCTTTTGGTGGAATGCGGGGTAAGCAAATTCAGTTGCAGGGCTATCAAACCAGCATGTACTTCTATAATCTGGGCATCCGGAAAGAGTTCAATGATAAAAAGTCAAGCCTGGGTCTGGCAGCAGAAAACTTCCTGAATCACCCATTCACGATGAAGTCAGAATTGTCGTCGCCCATCCTGACGCAAAACTCTGTAACGAACTTCTACAATGCCGGTGTCCGATTAACATTCAGCTATAAGCTCGGCAAAATGAGTTTTGATGCACCCCGCAAAAGCCGGAAGTCGATCAATAATGATGACATAAAAAATGGCGAAGGCGGTGATGATAACAACAACAATGGCGGAAATCAGCCTCAACAGTCAACTCCAGCGAGTGGTGGTGGTCGCGGTGGCCGTCCCCGGTCATAGATAGATCTATCTTCAGCCGGCAGTTCTTAGTATAGAGCTGCCGGCTAAAGATAGAAAATTTCTTTCCGGTCGCTGGCGACCATGATCTACTCACGTTTAGTTTTTAGCTCTTAATTAGAATAGGTTGGTGGTAATCCCCCTGGCATTGCTGGAGGGATTCCTTGTTTTGGTCAATGCTGAGTTTCGGCAGCTTACGGCACGCTGAGGCTCCCATATTAGTTACCTTTACCAGTCAAATATTCCCCTCACTATGAAATCCAAGAACTTAGTCAGTCTGTCGGTAGCTGTCGTATTCTTTGTCTTAGCGACCACGGGTCTTTTAATTTATTTTGGCCAGGGTACCCATCCTGTCGAACATACACATGCCTGGTTTGGCATTTTATTCGTTACGGCTGCGGTATTTCACATTGTCAATAACTGGTCATCTATCACCGGATATACGAAAGATCGTCGGACGGGTGGCATCCGACGCGAGTTTGTTATCCCCGCCGTTATTGCATCCGTATTTGCGATAGGTATTAGTGCCGATTTTCCTGTCTTCGATAAATTAGCGAATGCTGGTAAAAATTTGTTCCGGGGCGACAAACCTAAATCGGGCGGGCCATTGTCCCAGGTTGCGATCGACTCAATTGCTCGTAGTACCGAAGTTGTTTTTGCTCAGGCCTATAGTGCTGGCGATACAGCTTCATTAGCTACAGTTGTCGCCAAAAAGGCCCCCATCCGGACAGAAGCAGGCGAAATTACGAGTGGATTCGATCAAAGCAGTAAGCCGAAAACAACCGATTCCTTGCAAACAACTGTTGATCGGGCCGAGTCAATTGACGACAACATAATTGTGGTTTATGGTACACTGACCTCTTCTGCCAAACCCGAAAAACTCTTCTATACACACGTCCTGAAGCGGAAAGAGAATGGCTGGCAGATTGCAGCCATTCAAACCAGCTATCCGCCAAACGCCAGAACCGAAAAGTGACACCAGCTACTAAAGCCATCAACTAGTGTCTGGCCTCAGGATTACCCCCATAACACACCAATTCTTTTGACTTCACCACATTCTATCTTCTACAAACCGACAAAGTGCAACGAAGCCGCATAAATTGGCGTACCAACCAGTAAGCGTATTTCCTGACTGTTTTAGGGTACTTTCTGCCGCCTACTTACCGTTTATTGTCTGATTTTACAATTTCATGTAAATTTTCGGCACTTAGTAAACCCTGTTGACTAACTTTCGGTTAAGAGAATATGATCGATCCCTACACCACTGTTCAATGACTTCTTTAGTACGGACTTTCGTTGCATTTAGCCTTCTGCTCGTCGGATGGCCGTTGCTGACGACGGCCCAAACCATCTATACAATCAGCGGTCGTGTGACTGATGCAGCCACTGGCGAGGGAATTTCTTTTGCCAGTATTGCCGTAAAGGGATTAACCAATGGCACAACCTCCGATGCCGAAGGCCGTTATAAACTGCAAACCAAACAACTTGCCGATTCTATCCAGGTTCTTAGCCTTGGTTATCAGACCCGGTCTTATCGCCTGATATCCATTGCCAGCCAGACGATTGATGCTCAATTAGTTTCGAGTGCCACAAAATTGCAGGAGGTACGGGTTTATGCCAAGGGGGGCGACCCAGCCTACCGGGTCATTCGCGAGACGGTGCGCCGACGGGACCAATTCAATCCAGCACAATTATCGGCCTATCAATATGATAGTTACACCAAGATTGAGGGGTATATCAACAATTTTGGCCAGAAGCGTAAAAAGAATAAAAAGCCGGGGCCAATCAGTCGGCTTCTCGGCAAACTTCCCGCCATTACGGACGAAAATGGCCAGCCTGCCGTTCCGGTCTTTATATCCGAAACGTTCTCCAACTTTTTTGCCCGTACCAATCCCGAGAAAGTTAAAGAAAAGGTTCTCAAATCACACGTAACGGGCGTAGGCGTTAGCGATGGTGGCCTGATCGCCCAGTTGACTGGAGCCTCGTTTCAGCAATATAATTTCTACCGTAATTCGCTTTATGTGCTCCGCAAAGATATTCCATCACCCGTTGGCGCACAGTGGGAAACAGTCTATACTTATCGATTAAAAGACACAGTAGCGCTCAACGACGGGGTGTGTTATGAAATCGAATTTACACCCAAACGTGTCAGCGATCTGGCCTTTACGGGAACCGTCTGGATCGACACCCTCAAGCGGGCTCTCGTTCAGATCGATGCACGGGTCGATAAGCGGGCAAACATCAACTTTGTCGATGAACTTCATATCGAGCAAAATTGGGAATCGATCTCATCGGGTGTTCGGTTTCCCACCCAAACCCAGGTTACGATCGATACGGAACAGCCCACTCCACGTGCCCCCGGTGCCTTGATCCGCTTCTTCGCGACCGCCCGAAATGTTATCGAAAATGACCCTAAAGAGGTTAGCTTTTATGATCCCTCGATCGAACTGGCCGACGATTATAAAGAAGCCGATGCGTTATTCTGGAAGAGTGTGCGTCCTGATTCGCTTTCTCCCAACGAGTGGCGGGCCATGCGGGTCGTTGATTCCGTGCGTAATGTGCCGTTTATAAAAGTAGCGGGTGAACTAATTAAGCTCGGCGTTCTGGGCTACAAACCGATTGATAAACTACATATTGACCTGGGCCCAATTCTGTATTCCTACGCCAGTAATAACGTTGAAGGCAATCGGTTTCGGATCGGTATGCGAACCAATACGGGTTTCAGCCGCAAATGGCTTGTGAGCGGTTACCTGGCCTATGGCACGCTTGATCAAGCTTTTAAGTACAGCGCCAATATCGAATACATTATAAACCGCAAGCCCTGGACTGTCTTCGGTGTCCGGCGGACTTATGATCTGGAACGCGTTGGTGTATCATCCGATAATATTGGCAATAACTCATTATTTGCGGCTTACTCCCGTTTTGGAACAATCAGGCGGCCTTATTTTCAGGAAGAAAATCTCGTTTATTTCCGGCGTGAAATGGGCCGGGGATTTACGCAGACACTGGCCATGCGTAACCGCACGTTTGAACCATTGTTTCCATTTGCGTTTCAGCCTCAGGCCAATGATCATGATCAAACAGTTCGGGACAGTTACCGGGTTACCGAGCTGATTTCGGAGACTCGCTTTGCTCCCGACGAAGTGATCCTGCAAAACGACAACGTCAGGTTTAGTACAGGCGCTGTCCGTAAGCCCATTTTCACATTGCGGTATACACTTGGTATCCGCGATGTACTGGGTGGCGATTTCACCTATCACCGCCTTGCGCTGACCATGAAACATTCGTTCCGAATGGGCATTCTGGGACGGACCTATTATACCATTGGCGCAGGAATAATCCCTTCAACGGTGCCTTATCCCCTGCTCTACACGCCATTGGGCAATGAGTCTTCATTTTATGTCGGTAACGCCTACAACCTGATGAATTACTTTGAATTTGTGTCTGACCGTTGGGCCACGGCCCAGTTTGAACACAACTTCGGTGGCCTGCTCTTTAATCGATTACCGCTCCTGCGACGGCTTAAGTGGCGTGAACTAGTAACGGCTAAAGTATTGGTGGGCAGTGTCTCGTCGGCAAATCTGGCCATGATCCCCAGCACTGATGCGCAGGGGCGCACCGTTGAAGGGTTTAGTTCTCTAACCCGTACGCCCTATATCGAGGTGGGTTATGGAATCGACAATATTTTTAAAGTGCTACGCGTCGATGCGATTCACCGGCTCACCTATAGCGATAATCTTACCCGGACAGGCATTCCAGTGACTCCATTTGCGATTAAGGTATCGGGCTGGCTCGCGTTCTAATAGTTTCCCGCACTCAGAATTCCTTAGTTCGAAAATCGGGTCAACACCTCGTCTACTGTCAACGCATCCAGTGAGAGTGCGATGAAATCGGCCTGAGTCAGAACATCCGGAGAGCCCAGGCCAACTACAAACATTCCGCCCCGTTTACCGGCTTCAACACCCGCAACGGCGTCTTCGAATACAACACACTCGGCAGGAGCGACCTCAAGTTCAGCAGCTCCTTTCGTAAATACTTCCGGATCAGGTTTGCCTTTCGTGATTTTAGTGCCGTCGATGATGGCATCAAAAGCCTCGGTCATACCAATGCGTTCCAGAATCAGCGGAGCATTTTTACTGACCGACCCAAGGGCAGTTAACAGATTAGCCTTTCTAACCTGCGAAAAGAAATTAGCTACGCCCGGCAGAATATCTTCGGATGTCATACGACTGACCAGTTCGAGATACCATTGGTTTTTCTGCGTGGCTAGTTCTGCCTTTTTTTCGTCTGGCAATGTTAACCCACCATGAGCCAGAATAATGTCCAGTGACTCCATCCGGCTTACCCCTTTTAATTGCTCATTGAATTCTTCGGAAATATCGAACCCGAGTTCGTTGGCCAGCCGACGCCAGGCCTGGTAGTGATAAATGGCGGTGTCGACAATAACGCCGTCGAGATCAAAAAGAAACGCTTTAATAGAGCTCATTCGGTTGTAATCAATGGGATGAGCGCAAATGTAGGCAGATTTGACCAGCCCCAGCTGGTCAAATAATCAGTTATCTGATTTAAGTGTGAGATCAACCAGCTATTTAGGGGTGGGCTTATGAGCCAGCTCCACAATTGGCAAGCAGTCTTCAGTAGGCTGTGTGTCTACTGAAGACTGCCTACTGCTAACTTCATTCTTTTACGCCCATAAACGCCAGGTTTTCTGTCTGATCGACATGGTAATGGATCGATAGAACCCACGTTTTTCGACTTCCGTTTATAGTGCGCAACTCCTCAAACGCATATTGACCAACAGGCTGGTCATCCACGAATAATTCAAAGGCCGTTGCGCTGTTCTTTTTCGCCACAACACCCGCAAGTTTATACGATCCAGAACCAAATCGGTCATACTCAACCCGGTAGATATCGTCACTTACCTGGTGAATTGTAACCCGTTGGGTCGTTGGCAGAGCACACCGTACGGGATCAACTTCCAGGCGAAAACTGCCCGCTAATACACCATCGCCAGAAGGATCGGCGGTATCTTTCTGACAGCCAGTCAGAAAAGCAAGAAGCGTACAAAGTAGAATAAATGGTTTCATACAGAAAAGGGGTTTCTGGCAAGATCCCTTTTTGTGCCTGAACGTTGGAAAATGCCGGTCTATTTACGATTGGCGGTTTTATCTTTGCTCATTATTACAGCTTATTAGTCAGGGCATTTGCCGTTTATTTTATCAGTTCCAGTACTAACGCTGTTTTAGCGGGTAGTTTGATTGCTTTAAGATCAGCGATCGTCTGATCGGTCAGGATGTTACGGGCCGACGTAAATCCGCTAATTCGTTCGGCAAATCGGCCCGAATCGAGTAAAATTTCTTTATCACTCGTATTGGTGGCAACCATGACTGTTTTACTCCCGTTATAGCGAAAGTATACATAGATGCCTTCCTGCGGCAGAAACTGCATGAGTTTGCCTGTGTGCAGAACAGGATTATCCCGCCGATAGGTAGCTAGTTTTCGAATGAACTGATAGGCTTCATTTTCGCGATTGCTGCGTCCGGCCGTTTCGAACTTATTCTCTTTATCGCCAGAGAATCCACCCGGAAAATCCCGCCGTACTTCGGCATCCGATGGATCTTTGAAATTTTTCATCAGAATTTCGGTGCCATAGTACATGGATGGAATTCCGCGCGTAGTCAGCAACCAGGTCAGGCCAATTTTATACTTCTCAAAATCGTCGCCAATGACCGACAGATAGCGGTCGGTATCGTGATTATCCAGAAACGTTACCAGCTTATTCGGGTCCTGGTAGACCGCATCCTGAGCCAGAGCCTGGTAGAATCGGTTGACGCCATCATCCCAGCTAAATTTCTGTTTCAGCGCTTCCAGCATGGATGCATAAAGTACAAAGTCGAGGCCGCCGGGCTGGTTCGACTTAAACGGAAAATCAATTTTGTTGCGGGTATAGTAAGCCTGATCGACGACGTTGTTAACCCAGGATTCGCCAAAAATGTGAATCGCAGGATATTCATCAAGAAGGGCCTGATTACACCGATTCATAAATGGCTGATCGTTATACATATAGGTATCAACCCGCCAGGCATCAACACCAAAATTTTCGACCGACCACAGCGCATGCTGGATCAGGAAATTGGCAACGAACGGGTTATTTTGATTCAAATCAGGCAGGAATGGAACAAACCAGCCGTCGAGTGTTACCCGGCGATCGCTTTCGGCTCCGTGAGGGTCCGTAATCGGCTGGTATTTATACGAGGTATTGGTATAGGTTGGCCACTGATGAAGCCAGCTTTTCATGGGCAAATCTTTCAGTATCCAGTGGTTGATGCCCACGTGATTATACACGGCATCCTGAACAACTTTCAATCCAGCCGAGTGGGCTTTTTTGACATAGGCTTTATAGGCTTCATTACCACCCATGCGCCGATCAATGGCATAATGATCGGTAAAGCCATAGCCGTGATAGGCCGAACGCATGGCTCCGCCTTCATTCGTGAGCGGCTGATCATTTTCCAGAAGCGGTGTAAACCAGATGGCAGTAACACCCAGATCTTTCAAATAATCGAGATGCTGCCCGGCTCCGGCCAGATCGCCCCCATGCCGGTAAAACGGATTCCCCCGGTCAACATTTGGGTCCGCCATATCCGCAAACTTATCATTTGATGGATCGCCGTTGGCAAACCGATCGGGCATGATCAGGTAGATAAAATCGGCGGCCGTTACGCCCTGCCCTTTCGGCGATTTGTCGCGGGCTTTGAGTTCAAAGGGTTGCGTCAGGGTTTGCGCCCCACGCTTGCCCACGAGCTGAAGCGTACCGGGTTTCGCGGTTGGCGCAATTGTGAGGTCAAGAAAGGCATAGTTTGAATTTTCGACGGTATGTGCCTTCACCAGCTTTACGCCAGGGTAAGTAACCGTATAGGTTAGCGTTCCGGCATTGGGGCCGTAAACCAACAGTTGCAGATTTGGATTTTTCATTCCCACCCACCAGTTCGTGGGATTCACGCGTTGAATTTTGGCATTTTGCGCAACGACCAGATCGCTATTAAGCAGCAGAAGTATCAGGACAGTAAATCTTCTCATAGTTCGGAGATCTGTTTAAAATGCCGTTTCAATCGACATGATCGAAGAATAATGCAACAAGAACGCAAAAATAACCCAAGTTTTTCGCCGAAAAAGGCCATAATTTTGTATTCCAAACTCAGCTACACCCGTAACGTACACGTACCCGGCGCATATGAATACGACCTCTGTTGTTCCAGTAATGGACAAGTTGATTATTTACCAGATTTTTACGCGCTTATTTGGCAATCAGAATACCACCAACCGACAGTATGGTACCCGCGAGGAAAACGGCGTTGGTACCTTCAATGACATTAACGACGAAGCGCTACGCTCCATCAAACGGTTGGGCGCATCGCATGTCTGGTATACGGGTATCGTTGAGCACGCTACGCAAACTGACTATTCGGCGTATGGTATTCGCCCCGATGACCCAGCGGTTGTAAAAGGTCGTGCCGGTTCTCCTTACGCAGTTAAAGACTATTATGACGTTGATCCTGATCTTGCCGTTAGCGTTCCTGACCGAATGGCGGAGTTCGAGGCTCTGGTCGAGCGGAGTCATGTTCATGGGTTGAAAGTGATTATCGATTTTGTTCCAAATCATGTGGCCCGTCAGTATCATTCAGATGCCAGGCCTGCTGGCGTGGTCGATCTGGGCGAAAAGGATGATACGTCGGAACAATTCGCCCATAACAACAATTTTTACTACCTACCCGGCGAGGCATTTGTCGCTCCGGTCAGTAGCCTGAATAGCGATGGTTTAGCGAAAAGCCCCACGTTACATGAGTTCCCAGCCAAAGTAACGGGAAGTGGATCAATTACAGCCACACCCGATCGGAACGACTGGTATGAGACGGTTAAACTGAATTATGGGTTCAACATCTTCGATGGTAGTCTGCATTTTAGCCCGGTTCCGGCAACCTGGAGCCAGATGCTGGATGTGTTATTATTCTGGGCGAAAAAGGGTGTCGATGGATTCCGTTGTGATATGGCCCATCTGGTACCCGTTGAGTTCTGGAAGTGGGCAATCAGTCGCGTTAAGCAACAGTACCCACGCCTGATTTTCATTGCCGAGATTTACGATCCGGGCCTGTATCGGTCGTTTATTTTCGAAGGTGGTTTCGATTATCTGTACGACAAAGTGGGCTTATACGATGCTGTCCGGGCATTAATGGAAGGTCACGGCTCCTGCTATGAACTCACCCGCGTCTGGCAGCAACAGTCGGGCGAATATGCACAGCACATGCTTCGGTTTCTGGAGACGCATGATGAGCAGCGTATTGCTTCCCGATTCTTTACGAATGATCCCTGGGCAGCCATACCGGGTATGACTCTGTCTGCTACCATGCATAATGGCCCTTACCTTTTGTATTTTGGTCAGGAGGTGGGCGTTCGGGCCGAAGGCGTAGAAGGGTTTAGTGGCGACGATGGTCGCACAACCATTTTTGACTACTGGGGATTGGCCGACTGGCAGGGCTGGATCAACCAGGGGCGCTATGATGGCGGTGGCTTATCCGATGAGCAGCAGCGACTCCGGTCCTTTTATCAGCAATTGAATCACCTGGTGAATGGTTCTGACGCGATCCAGAATGGTTACTTCTATGATTTGCAATATGCCAATGATAACGGCCAGAGTGCAGGCTACGATGCTCATCAGCTCTTTAGCTACCTGCGCTATACGGATCGGCAAAAGCTACTGATTGTCTGTAATTTTTCGAGCCAAACGACCTACGAAACAACCGTTCATATTCCGCATCATGCGTTTAGTGTCATGGGCCTCGACCCTGCCCGCACTTACCAGATGTCAGATATTTTTCTGACTAACACCGACCTTGAAACGGTTGGGCTGGAAGGTGTTCCTTTACTCCTCCCCCCTCGCAGTGTCAGGATTCTGGAAATTAAGTAATGCCCTCTCGGTACTTTTCGGCCTAAACTTCGTCAATACTATTATCAGGTGAGCCATCAGCATATGCATAAACTGTTTACAGCATTTTTCCTGCTTTTTACTTCGACAGTTTTGCTGGCGCAGGAGCCCGTACCCAATGATTTGAAAGCAATAACCATCCTGGGGGGTAAAACACCTTCAGAAACGGCGGTTAACATTGGCAGGCAGTTTCTGGGACGTCCATATATTCCGCATACGCTCGATATAAGCCCAACGGAACAGTTAGTCGTTAACTTCCGGGAATTTGATTGCACCACCTATCTCGAAACAGTAGTAGCGATGACGCTGGCATGGCACGATCTGGCTGACCGATCGAACCCGGTTTTACTGGATCAATCGTTTCGTAAGTTTCTCACCAAACTCCGCTATCGCGATGGTCGTATCGATGGGTATGCCAGTCGTTTACACTACTTTTCGGACTGGCTCCAGGATAATGAACGCAAAGGGCTTCTAACCGATGTGACCCGAGAATTACCCGGTAATATATCCGTTGCCAAATCGGTGTCTTACATGACAACCGCTACCTATAAATATCCTCGGCTGACCGATCCTGTCATTTTGAAACAAGTCGCCCAGGCAGAGGCTACCATTAGCCAGAAACCTTTTTATTTTATTCCCAAAAAGAATATTCGGCAGGCAGAAGCGCAACTTCGCGAAGGTGACATTATTATGCTTACAGCCGCCCGGCCCGGACTTGACATGAAGCACGTGGGGCTCGCTGTAAAACACCCTGATGGCCGAATTCATCTGTTACATGCCTCCTCCGACCAGGGAGCCGTGGTCATTACCTCTTATCCGCTCAGCGATTATCTGCTCTGGCACAAGCAGCTATCGGGCATCCGGGTAGCGCGACTACGCACAAGTTCAGGGCTGGTAACAGCAGCGGCCCATAGTGAAGAGTAACACAAACTTCTGGTACAAAAACAATACACCCCACTGGAAATAAATAAAGTCCATTGGGGTGTATTGTTTTTCTTGATCGAACTTCCTGATTTTATCCTTTTCAGGAAAACCTAACTATCAATCAGCCGGAGTTACGTTGTTGCTTTAACGCCCTGATTCCGTATTCGCTTCCGTCGATTCAATACCACATTACGCAGTTCATAGTGAATACCCTGCACCTTGGCCGTTTCTCGGTAGTCATGAAGCATGTTGAAAATATCGTGATCGATAAAGGGGGCTTTCGTACCATCAATCACGACTTCATCGCCGGGCTGTAGATTTCCCAGAGCTTCCTTAAGCTGTGGTTTACTCAGGAAATAGAGATCTTTCTCAAATTCGATAAGCACCTTGCGGCCATCCCGATCAATCCGGAGCGAGGACTGGAAATTTGTGTACAGAACATAGATAATTCCGACGACCGTGCCAAGCGCAATTCCTACCAGCAGATCGGTGAATACTATACCGATAACAGTCACCATAAACGGCACAAACTGGCTCCAGCCATCCCGGTACGTTTTCTGAAAAATCGCAGGTTTTGCTAACTTATAACCGACCATGATCAGTACGGCAGCCAGACACGACAGCGGTATCAGATTTAACATTGGCCCACCTAAAAAGACAGCGATGAGCAGCATAATGCCATGTGAAATTGCAGAAACCCTAGTTTTAGAGCCACTATAGATGTTAGCCGACGTCCGCACAACCACCGATGTAACAGGCAACCCGCCGATTAATCCGGATAGCACATTACCTACACCCTGAGCAATCAGCTCCTTATTGGTTGAAGAAACCCGTTTAGCCGGGTCAAGGCGGTCTGACGCTTCCAGATTGAGGAGTGTTTCCAGACTGGCGACCAGTGCAATCGTAGCGGCAATACCATAAATCTTTGGGTTACCGAGAACGCTGAAATCAGGAAAGTCGAAAATGGAGAATAAGCTTTTACCCGGAGAAATGGTCGGAATCTGGACCATGTGCTGATGCGCCGTATCACCCAGATACCATTCCGGAACAGACACTCGGAAAAACTCATTTAGCCCAACACCAATTAGCACCACAACCAGAGCAGCCGGAAAATTTCGAAAAAATGCTCGTGTACTCTTCCCGGCTATTCGTTCCCACATGATCAGGAAAACCAGAGAAATCAGACTGATTACGACAGCACCGGGGCTTGCCGTTTCGATAGCACGATAAATTTCCGAGATTGTATTTTCGCCATCGGCCAGTTGCTGAAACTCAAACTCACCTTCATAATCATTGTCGCGCCCCAGTGCATGCGGAATCTGCTTTAAGATAATGACGATTCCGATCGCAACAAGCATTCCTTTTATAACGCTGTCGGGAAAGAAGCTACTGAATCTGCCTGCTTTAATGATGCCCAAAACAAATTGCATGACACCGGCTAAAACGACCGCCACCAAAAATGCCTCATAAGAGCCTATTTTTGCAATGGCATCAGCCACAATAACTGCCAGTCCGGCAGCAGGTCCGCTGACGCTAAGTTCAGAGCCAGACAAGAAGCCAATAACTATGCCGCCGATTACACCCGCTACCAAACCCGAAAAAAGGGGTGCACCAGATGCAAGCGCAATGCCCAGGCAAAGCGGGAGTGCTACCAGAAATACGGATAGACCCGCCGGAAGATCCTGCCGAAGCAGACTCAGATTGTAGGTTGACAGCGTACGGAGTGGATTAACTCGTTGCATGAATAAGGTAGTTTCTGTGGGTTTTGTACAGGATGAACGCAGGACTTATCCAGTCCGTTGCACAAAATTAAAAACAAATTAAAAATAGATTAAAAACTCATTAACACTTATTTTATTGAGTACACTTTCTACGGCTGAAAAACTCTTTGTCAGCAACCATATCGCCGACGATATTCGGGCATTGGCCTTACGCAAACAACCTGCCGATATTGACACCAAAAAAGTCATAGCCCAGATTGCCGCCCGCCAAAAAGCCCGCGATAAACTGCCGACCTGGTATGCCAACAATGCACTCGTGTTTCCACCGGCGTTGTCGGTTGAGCAGGCCTCTTCTGAACGTACTGCCCACTACAAAGCCTCTCTGGTGAGTGGGCAGTTGCTGTTTGATCTTACAGGTGGTATGGGCGTAGACACGTGGGCATTTGCGCAACGGGTTAATCGGGTAGTGTATGTAGAGCAAAGACCCGAACTGGTTGAACTCGCAGCGCATAATCTGCCGTTACTAAACGCATCGAATGTGGATACCCAAACAGGGAATGGTCTGGAGGTTATAGCGCACTGGCCCGATACCGCCGACTGGATTTATCTCGATCCACACCGACGGGATGAACAGGGAGGAAAAGTTAGTCGGCTGGAGGATTGCGAACCCGACATTTCCAGTCCTGGCACCCTTTCGGCTTTATTAGCAAAGGGAAAACGAATTTTAGTGAAGGCATCACCGTTACTTGATGTGGATTTCACCGTCCGACAACTATTTACGGTCGAAGCTGTACATATTGTAGCCGTGCAGAATGAAGTAAAAGAAATAATGCTGGTAATCGGGAAACAACCAGTTGCTGCGGAGGCAGTCGTAGTAACAGCCATTAATATGACTGCGACAGGTGATGCTGTCTTTCAATTTATTAAAGGCGATGAATCGACAGCGAGCGTTACACTCAACGATCCACAGCAGTATGTTTATGAACCCAACGCGGCAGTCATGAAAGCCGGAGCATTTCGTCTGGTGGCCAACCGATTCGATTTGTCAAAACTGGCGCCGAACAGTCATTTATACACCAGCAATGAATTGAGAAGTGATTTTCCTGGACGCACATTTCGGGTGGAAGCCGTAGTCAAGCCGGATCGAAAAATTGTACAATCGCTTATCCCTGCGATGAAAGCCAATCTGACCGTCAGGAATTTCCCCCAATCAGTAGCCGAACTACGTAAAAAGCTGGTTTTACAGGAAGGGGGTGATATCTATATTTTTGCCACAACGCTACAAAATGGCGATAAGCGATTATTGATCACCCGAAAAAGTGAACAACTCGACACCCAACAGATTAATACCCCATAAGTTAAACTAATCCATCTCTATGAAACTGATATCACGCATTACCTTGCTTCTCTTTCTGGCTATTTTTAGTGGAAAAACCTATGCGCAAACCGTTTATGCAGGCGAAACAACGGTCGATAAAGCCAATCTATCCGGACTGTATCTGACGTTACAGGGCGATGGCAAGCAGATCGAAAAAGATTGGGAGGAACAATTAAAAACCTACGGTCGGCTATCGGCTTCACGTGGTACGTATCGGATACCAAACGCCGACATTCAGGCTATTTCGTCGGAACCCATCAATCTGGTTAGTACCGTAAAATCGACTAAAACATCGGCTACAATTTTTGTCTCGTATGATCTGGGAAGCGGCAATTATGTTAAAACAGGCGGTACGGGTTACTCGGCAGCCGAGCAAATTCTGAAAGACTTTGCGAATAAAAGCCTGTTCGGGCAGGAAGTTCGGCTCGTTGAAGGCAGTTTTGATGAAGCGCAGAAAAATCATCAGAAAATGGTAAAAAAAGGTGAACAGCTTCAGCGTTCAATCGAGCAAAATGCGAAAGAAAAAGAGCGCCTGCTGAAGCGCATCGACGATAATGCCAAGGAGTTAGAGCAACTTCAGAAGGATATTGAAACCAACAAGGTAGACCAGACCAACGCCCTAACGGAACTGGAAAACCGGAAGAAAAACGTCGAGGCTGTCAAAGCGAAGAAAAGCAATTAATGGAAAAAGCCGTGCTACAATCGATTGTAGCACGGCTTTTCGTGAAAAGGCCAGCTTCAGATTAAGGCGCAATTGATAGCCAAACAGGACAGTGGTCGGCGTGAACAGCGTCGGGAAGCATCTGGCAATCGATAAGTTGGTCAAGCAGATTATTGGTTACTGACGCATAATCAATACGCCAGCCTTTATTGTTATTCCGGGCACCGGCCCGATAACTCCACCAGCTATAAGCGACATCGTCCGGATGTTTGTAGCGAAACGAGTCGGTTATTCCCGATTCAAACCAACGATCCATCCAGGCCCGTTCTTCGGGCAGAAAACCCGTTGTGTTCTTGTTGCGTACCGGATCATGAATGTCGATGGCATTATGCGCAATGTTATAATCGCCAACGACAATAATTTTCGGGCGGGATTTCCTCAACTCCTGCACATAATCGTAAAAATCGCGTAAAAACTCCATCTTGACACCTTGCCGCACCTCACCCGACGTACCGGATGGGAAGTAACAGTTCAACAGGGTAAGATCACCGAAATCGGTACGCAGGATGCGGCCTTCGCAGTCATAAACCGCCAGCCCACAACCCATGACTACGTTCGTTGGTTTAATTTTCGAGAAGGTTGCCACACCCGAATAGCCTTTCTTTTCGGCCGCGTGCCAATGGTATTGATAGCCTAACTGTTCAAATACCGACAGATCAACAACGTCGGCAGTTGCTTTTACTTCCTGAAAACAGAGGATATCGAACTGCTCCTGAGCGAGCCAGTTGGTCAGTCCGTTGCGGATAGCCGCCCGGATACCGTTAAGGTTGTATGAGATAAGTTGCACTTAAGATTGGTTAGTTTCTGAACCACCTTGCTTTTTAAGTTCGTCGATGAGTTCGTCAATCATGAGAATATCATTCAAATCTTTCGTACGACGGGCAAGCACTTTAGCTTCCCGCAGGTCATTGATATGCAGGAAGTAAATAACCTGACCACCCGGCATTGTAAATGGTTTTGCCCGCCTGCGACAGTTATTGTATTTTAGTCGAATATGCACTCGTGTCAGAATATCAATCTGATCTTCCAAACGAATTATCTGGGGCTGGGTAAAATCGGCTAATGTAAGACCTACCAATTCCTCTGCAGTAAAATCCAGCGCACGTAACGTACTCATCAGGCGATCACGGTTCTCATTAGTAGGCTCCATCCATACATCCGCATCTTCAGTATAACGAATACCCCCATTTATATAAGTGCCAGCCCACCAATAAGAATGTATTCAAGTTTACTATCATTTGCAGCCACTACAAACCGGATAAAATTATCATCATCTAAATCCATGTTGGATTTTTCGACAGTAATTCGTTTCTCACGTTTTTGAGGTTCTCCAAACAGACCATAATGTCTACGTTTAAGCCGCAGAAAGGCAAGCCAACGTTCTTCAGGCGTCATTAATGCATGTTCGTGAACCTGATCTAAGTGAGGGCCATTTAGATCTTTGCAAAACTTAATTCGTGGTTTCTTTTCCATAAAACCTGGATAATGCAGAATGAAGCCTTTATAATTCGTTACCCTAGCTTCATTCTGCATTTAATTAAAGTGATCCCGGCACCAGTTCGTCTTTCGCAGCCCGAACCCGTTTGTTGTCGTTAAATAACAGCACGAATACGATCAATACTGCAGCGGCAATACCAGCCGGAACGAGCCAGACCGCCAGCCAGTCTTTTGTGCCATCGGGGCGGGTATACATGTCGAGTACAATTCCCGAAATTTTAGAGCCTATGCCCATGCCAATACCATAAGTAGCCAGCGAAATAAGTCCCTGCGCCGACGATTTGATTTTTTCACCCGCTTTATTGTCGGTGTAAATCTGACCCGTAACAAAGAAGAAATCGTAGCAAACTCCGTGTAGTACAATAGCCAGGTAGAGCATCCATTCGCCTGAGCCGCCATCGCCATAACCAAAGCAGACAAAACGAACAATCCAGGCAACCAGTCCAACGATCAGCATTTTCTTAACCCCTAAACGCGTATAGGCCAGCGGAATCAGCAGCATAAAAATAACTTCCGACGCCTGCCCCAGCGACATTTTGTTCTCAACATTTTGCATCCCACCGTCCGTTAGCGATGGATTTGCCATGGCATAGTAGAACGATAGCGGAATACAGATCAACACCGATGACAGAAAGAAAATGGCAAATGATCGATCTTTAAATAATTTGAACGCATCCAAACCAAGTATTTGCGAGAATGATGTAGACGTGGTGGCTTTAGGTGGTGTATCGGGCAGGAAAAAAGAGAACACCCCTAACACCACTGCCGAGTACATTGATAACTGAAAAATGGTCACCTTATCGCCGAAGCCATAGTAACCTACGATGTTCGTCACCACAATCCAGGCAACGGTCCCGAGTACGCGAATACCCGGAAATTCCTTTTCGGGGCTGGTCATCTGCTGCATCGCAATGGAAGAGGTAAGTGCCAGCGTTGGCGCGAACGTGATACAGTAGGCCAGAATCAGGTAAAAAAAGTTATCAGGATTTGTGTTCTGTGTAATAAAATACAAGACTACTGCGCCGAGAAGATTGAGAATACCAAGTACTTTCTGTGCCGCGAAATAACGGTCGGCAATCATACCAACGAAAAACGGAGCAATAATCATGGCCAGCGAAAAAGCGGCATAGGCATTGCCAACCTGATCGCCGGTTGAATGTAGTTGAGTCAGCAGGTATTTACTCATCTGACCGTACCAGGCTCCCCACACAAAAAACTGGAGGAACATCATGACGGAAAGTTTGACGCGGGTTGTCGATAACATCGGAAAGATTTATTGCGTTTAACGTTTGAACCAATGAAGGTATATAACCGTCATCAGCCCTGCAAGCCGATTGCCCGCTAAAGTTGCCGATCATGCAGGATGCAACCAGATTTCTGGTTAACTATACCGAAACTCGCCTAGTCTTTCGCTAGGCGAGTAGTATCTTTGAAAACGTTTCTGACTATCTTTTTCATGAGAAAACAATTGATTAACCTTATTGCCTTCGTGGCGATTCCGGCGTTGACCTTTGCGCAAACGGCCGATGAGATCATTGATAAGAACATTGCTGCGGTAGGTGGTGCTGACAAAATTGCGGCTGTCAAGACACTCCAGTATGATCAGAATATAAGCATTATGGGGCAGGAACTGACCGGCAAAACAACCATCGTCGTTGCCCAATCGTACCGCAACGACATTGCGGTTATGGGTCAGCAAATCGTACAGGTTACTGATGGCGATAAAGGCTGGACGATCAATCCAATGACGGGTGCAGCCACCGCACAAGCCCTTCCCGACGAACAGGTGAAAATTTTAAAAGGTAATGCCTCTGTTATAGGGACTGATCTGGCAACAGCAAAAGACAAAAAATATCCGGTCGAATTGGTCGGTAAAGAGAAAGTGAACGACAAGGATGTCTATAACCTGAAGATAACCAGACCCGAAGGCGTGGCCAACTACTACGTCGATGCGACTACTTTTCAACTGGCCAGCATGAAAACTACGGTTAGTATTCAGGGACAATCGGGCGAGGTAAAAGTTAAGTACGGTAATTACAAAACCATCGAGGGACTAACCATTCCCTCCTCGTTAGAGCTCGAAAACCCTGGCATGCCCGGACCACTCGCTATGACACTGACGAACATCGTTTTCAACCCTAAAGTAGACCCTGGTATCTTCGCGATGCCTAAGTAATTCAGGTTTGTTTGTCCTATTCAGGAGAGTTACAGATATTGCGTTGAGCCGAGCCACGGTTTGTTTGTGTGTCATTAGTAACCGTGGCACGGCTTAACGCAATATCTGTAACTCTCCTTTTTTATTACCCAATAATCATTCACGATTCATCTTCTTTACCAGAGTTAATTCCGATATTTGAGAATTATACAATCTGATTCTCATGAATAATCTCCCTCTACTAAAAACTACCAGCCTGGCACTAGCGTTGATGTTTAGCGGATTCGCTACGCAGGCCCAGTCGAACCCAACCCCGGCTCTCACTGGATTTATTCCGGCGCGACAGGCGGCACAGGTTAAACTGGAAACCGAATTTAAGACCAAACAGTCACCGGCTGCGTTCAAACAACACCTCGAAAAGCTGAGCAGTGTACCCCACATAACGGGCACCAAAGAAAACGAGCAGGTACGTGATTATATAGCCGAAACGATGCGCAAAGCCGGTTGGCAGGTAGACATCTATCCGCATGATGTATTACTGCCAAAAGGTCCCGGCGAAATCGCCGTCGAACTGGTTGAGCCGATTCGCCAACCCCTCAACATTCGTGAGTTTCTGTTTAAGGAAGATAAGTACAGCAGCGATCCGCGTCTGACACCCGGTTATAATGCCTGGTCGGGTTCGGGTGATGTTACCGCCGAAGTTGTTTATGCCAACTATGGTCGTAAAGAAGATTTTGAGCAACTGAAGGCAATGGGCATTTCGGTAAAAGACAAGATTGTTCTGGCCCGCTACGGCGGTAACTTCCGGGGTTACAAAGCGCAGTTTGCGCAGGCCGCTGGTGCAATTGGTGTCATTATATTTACCGATCCTGCCGATTCGGGCTACATGCGCGGTTTAACATTTCCGGAAGGCCCGTATTACAGCGAAAGTGTAATACAGCGCGGTTCGCTTTTAACAACACCTTATACCGGCGATCCACTTACACCGGGCGAAGCAGCCTTGCCAATGGACGCTAAAAACACGCCCAAGCGGCTCGATCAGAATGCCGTAGGGTTACACAAAATCCCGGTAACGCCCCTCCCCTACGGATCGGCTACCGAAATTCTGAAACGCATGACCGGCCTGCAATCGGTTCCGGCAGGCTGGCAGGGCGGTTTGCCCTATACGTATCGGCTCGAAGGCGGTTCGGCTTTAAAGGTTCGGCTCATGGTGAAACAGGAAAAAACCATTCAGCGAATCTACCAGGTCGTTGGCACATTGACCGGTTCAGAATTTCCGGATGAATGGATCATTGCCGGGTGCCATTACGACGCCTGGTCATACGGAGCGACCGATCCGAATTCGGGTACAGCTATACTGCTAAGCATGACCGAATCGATGGGTAAACTGGCCAAAGCCGGACAACGGCCCCGTCGCACGATTAAAGTGTGCCATTGGGATGCCGAAGAACCTGGCGTTATTGGCTCAGCTGAATGGAGCGAGCAATTCCGCGATGAGCTAACCCAAAAAGCCGTTGCCTACATGAATTATGATGCCGCCGTTTCGGGCCGGACCTTCGGAGCGAGTGCGTCGCCATCGATGAAGAAACTCATTATTGAAGCAACCCAGTCTGTTCAGTATCCCGATTCCAATAAAACGGTTTATCAGCACTGGATGGGTCATAAGGCAGCGGGAAACCCAACCCGTGTAACGGGTTCATCGGCTCCCGCCGTATTGGCGGGTGAGCCAACAATTGGCAATCTCGGTGGTGGATCGGATCATATCGCCCCCTATATGCACATCGGTATTCCCTCACTGAGTGCCGGTATGGAAGGGCCAACGCTCTATCACTCGCAGTACGACGACCTCTATTTCTACGACAAATTTGCTGATCCGACCTACAAAATGGGGCCGATGATGGAACAGGTTGTCGGTACGATGACGTTGCGGCTCGCTAATGCAGACCTCGTTCCCTACGATGTTGCCCGCTACCCGGCCGATCTGGCTATTCACCTGAAAGCGGCCGAAAAAGCCATTCAGGCGTATTCGCCTACTTATTCCATTGATCCAGTACTTAGCACCGTTGCCGAGTTAAAAAAGAATGCGGATGCCTGCGAAATTGCGCGGCAAAATTACCTCAAAACGGGACGTACGGATAAATTAGCCGAACTGAATCGGGAGTTGAGACTGCTGGAACGTTCATTTATTGATCCTAAAGGAAATGCATTTGGTGCCTGGTACCGGTCGCTCTATGCGTCTTCGGACCCAAACAGTGGTTATGCCTCGTGGATGTTACCAGGTTTTCTCTACGAAGCCTCTATCAAATCGACTGCCAACTTGCCTGAACTCGAAATGCGCTACAAAAAAGCCATTCAAACCCTCAGTGACAAGCTTCTGGTATTGTCACAGGGTATGGGTGGCCCCGCAGCGGTTGGTGGCGGAAAATAGCCTTTCAATAAAAAATACTCTTTTCTATCGGATTAGTTGGTAAGGTAATTGCAGGTGGCCTTTTGTGCCGCCTGCAATTGTTATCTTTGCACAACAATTCAATTTGCTCACCAAGTCAAGGTTGATGGTAAATGGCACGTTGGCATTCACCCATAAACTGAAATTAATACCTGATGAAATTAGACTACATTGATGCCCTGCGAGGTATCGCTATTTTAAGCGTCATCTGGTTCCATTGCCACTTGTATCACTTCAGCGATCCCGCTTTTTATTCAATTATGGATACGCTGGGGTCACCAGCGGCATTGGGTGTACAGTTATTCTATGTGCTTAGTGCTTTCACGCTTTTTTTATCATTGAATCGCCGAAAAAAAACAGATACGGGTAAGTTCAACTTTTTTATCCGGCGTTTTTTCAGGATTGCACCCATGTACTACGTAGCCATTCTGTACTACCTGTATCAGGATGCTTATTTTTTCCACCAACCTATCTCATCGACGCTCAATTACCATGTTTATGGCATACTGGCCAATATTCTGTTACTTCATGGGCTAAGCCCTGTCTGGATCAACAGCATTATTCCGGGTGGCTGGTCGGTAGGTATTGAAGTGCTATTTTATGCCATTGTGCCGTATTTATTTACCCGGATCACGAATCTGAACAAAGCTATTTTCTTTACGGCCTGTTCGTTACTGTTCGGCTTCATTCTTACGTCCATACTGTCGCAAATTACCGGCATCCAGTCCGACAAGCTCCTTAACGAATACCTGTATTATTACCTGCCCTATCAGCTACCGGTTTTCGGGTGCGGCATTGTTGCCTACTTCGTTGTCATTAAAGGCCACCGCCATGTTAAGCCGCTGGTAGCCGGTTTTGCGCTATTTACAGTTGCTTTCCTGATCTTTAGCAAAACTTACGTTCAGCATTTTATTCCGAATCTGCCCCATACACTTCATTTGTTTGGTAGTATAGGCTTTGCTCTGCTTATCATCGGATTAGCCAAATGGCCGGTTAAACTGCTGGTCAACCGGTTCACGCTGTTTATGGGTAAAATCAGCTATAGCGCCTATCTAACGCATTTTGGGATTTTGTACTGGATGAATAAGATATTGCCCCAGGAAATCATTCCGGTTCACAGTGTGCTGACAAACATTCTGAATTTCAATTTGAAGTTTCTGATCCTGTTACTACCAATTGCCTTCGTTTCTACCATTACCTATCGTTTGATTGAAGAACCGGCCCAACAGTTTGGCAAACGGCTTCTGCGCCGACGAATCGAACACAAAGAACAAATGGTAGAAAGTGTTTAGATACAGAACGCACTTTTCAAACCTAAAAAGGTCATAACGTTGTGTTATGACCTTTTTAGGTTTAATAGCTAACTACTTAGGCAGCTTTTGCCGCCGGTTTTGCGTGTTCGGGCTTTAGCACTACTACATCGCGCACGGCTCCTCCTGCATTGAGTTTCTCTACCATTTTATCAAGCAAAGGCGTGGCCCAGTCTGGAATGTACTTATCGGTGGTTTGAATCAGCACTTTCGGGAAGTCATACAGAGCACGGCCTAGTCCAAACTGCACGGCGCACCGTTTCATGGCATCGCTGATACCACCCTTCACCGGTTCGACGCTCGTACGGCTGGCGCCGTCGGTCTTTCTGACAATTTCGCCACCCGGCAAAATGGCCGTGATTGTGCACAAAAAACCACCTTCTATTTCCTTGATTTCGTTTTGCCAACCGGCCCAGCCAAACTGATCGTCGAAGCGCTGCATCACACAACGATTGGTAATATACGGCACCACAACGATTTTCTGGCCGTCTTTGGTCTGGCTCTGAACTCGCCATTCGATTTCCTGTACGGTGAGTGGGGCGGTCAATACATTTAGGTCCATTTTTATTTGTTGTTTAGTAGTTAGTCATCTATGCGTTAAGCCCTCGTCAGTTGTTAAGCTGGCCCGAATTCTCACGTATACCCAATTCAGTTGGCAACGCATTAATTCTTATTATTCAGCCATTTTCAGCAACTCATTCAGCTTTAGTAACGCTTCTATGGGCGTTAATCTGTTTACGTCGATGGTGCGTAGTTTCTCTTTGATGGCTTCGGATTTAGGGTCACCCGATTCGATGATGCGCAGGGCCAGTTCCCGCTCCTGGGGCACGGCTTCCCGAATTTTCTCCCGATTGGCTTCGCGTCCGTGCGATGCTTCCAGCTGTTTCAGAATTTCATTTGCCCGGCTGACAATCTGAGCAGGCATCCCGGCCATTTGCGCCACGTGTATTCCGAAACTATGCTCTGAGCCGCCCTCTTTCAGCTTACGCAGAAAAATCACTTTATTGCCCATCTCCTTAACCGACACATTGTAGTTTTTTATCCGCACATTGTCAGTAGCCAGGTCGTTCAATTCATGGTAGTGGGTGGCAAACAGGGTTTTAGGGCGACAATCTGTTTTATTATGCAGGTATTCGGCAATCGACCAGGCAATTGAGACTCCATCATACGTACTCGTTCCGCGACCAATTTCGTCCATCAGCACCAGGCTTCGCTCGCTGAGGTTATTCAGGATACTGGCAGTTTCGGTCATTTCGACCATGAACGTGCTTTCTCCCCGCGAGAGGTTATCCGACGCGCCAACGCGGGTAAAAATCTTGTCTACGATTCCGATTTCAGCTAACGATGCGGGCACAAAACTTCCCGATTGTGCCATCAGCACAATCAAAGCCGTTTGGCGTAAAAGCGCTGATTTACCAGCCATGTTTGGTCCCGTAATGATGATGATCTGCTGGGTTTCATCATCCAGGAAAATATCGTTCGGAATATAATGTTCGCCGGGGGGAAGTTGCTGTTCAATGACCGGATGCCGGCCATCTTTAATGTTGAGAACTTTGGTTTCTGTGATCTGTGGCCGTACATACTTGTTTTTAACGGCTACACGGGCAAAGGATGCCAGCACGTCCAGTACGGACAACGTACGGGCATTCTGCTGAATAGCGCCGACATACTCTCCGGCCGCCAGAACCATTTCATTGAATATCTGCGCTTCGATCTGAAAAATCTGCTCTTCAGCGTTCAGAATTTTATCTTCATATTCCTTCAGCTCAGGCGTAATGTAACGCTCGGCATTGACTAGTGTCTGCTTCCGAATCCAATCTTCCGGCACCCGGCTTTTATGGGCATGGGTCACTTCCAGATAATAGCCAAATACTTTGTTGTAGGCTACCTTAAGCGAGCTGATGCCCGTCCGTTGTACTTCTCGCTCCTGTAATTGCAGCAGGTAATCCTTACCCGAATAAGCAATAGCGGTCAATTCGTCCAGTTCAGCATTGATTCCGGGTTTGATCATACCACCCTGATTCGAAAGCGTCGGTGGATCTTCCCGAAGCTCTGTTTCAATTCGGTCCATTAAAAACGAAACCGGGTTCAACTGGTCGGCATACTTTTTCAATGAACCCGACTCATTCTGGTTCAACGCCGTAATGAGCAGTTCTTTAATTGGCAACACATGCTGCAACGACCGTTTCAGCTGCAATAACTCACGAGGATTGATGCGCCGAACGGCTACTTTTGAAACCAATCGTTCCAGATCACCAATCTGGCGCAGGTGATTGGCCATTGTTTCAGACAGGTCAACGTCATCGGTCAATAACTCAACCATACTAAGGCGCTCTTCGATCAATGCCTTTTCTTTAAGCGGCAAATTGAGCCATTTACGCAGCAATCGGGCTCCCATCGGCGTAACGGTCTGATCCAGAATCTGAATGAGCGGAACGCCCCCTTCCTGTTGGGCGGCCGTCAGTTCGAGGTTACGAATCGTGAACCGATCAAGCCATACGTAACGATCTTCTTCGAGCCGCGTCACGCGGGTAATGTGCTGAAGATCTTTGTGTTCCGTTTCGTTGAGGTAATGCAGAATTACACCGGCTGCAATAATGCCATCGGGCAGACCCTCGATACCAAACCCTTTGAGTGAGGTCGTCTGGAAGTGCTGTTTTAAGAAATTATAGCCAAAATCGTAGGTAAACGCCCAGTCTTCGAGCGTGTAGGTATGAAATTTATCGCCAAACAATACGCCAAATTCCTGACGATTGCGCTTGCAATACAATACCTCCGACGGATTAAAGCTTTGCAGTAGCTTATCAACATAGGCCGCGTTACCCTGCGATGCCAGAAACTCGCCCGTCGAAATATCCAGAAATGAGATGCCAAATGTATCGTCTGAATGACCGGCTCCGCCCTTGCCAAAATGAACGGCTGCGAGGTAATTGTTACGTCGGGTATCGAGCACGTTATCATTGAACGAGACACCCGGTGTTACTAATTCGGTAACACCCCGCCGAACGATTCCTTTCGCCACCGAAGGGTCTTCCAACTGATCACAGATAGCTACGCGCTCGCCCGCCCGAACGAGTTTGGGAAGGTGTGTATCCAGAGAATGATGCGGAAAACCAGCCAATTCCTCGTTCGATCCGCCATTATTACGTTTGGTGAGCGTAATACCTAGTATCTTACTGGCTCTTACGGCATCTTCGCCGAACGTTTCGTAAAAATCACCCACGCGAAAGAGCAGCAGTGCACCGGGATATTTGGCCTTAATCTGATTATATTGGCGGTTAAGAGGAGTTTCGTTTTTCTTTAACTGAGGCTTTGCTGCGGTGGCTGTCTTCACTGAATTGAGTCTGTTGTTTTAAACAAAAATACCAAAATTTGCTGAGAAAATGGCTATTTTCTCGCTTTTAACCGACACGTATTCCTGCACAAACAACCGTTGTCCCATGACTCATACTGACCCAGAACTCCCCCTGAGAGTTCAATTCAACCCCATCATCCGGACGTATTTCCTGCTGTATATAGCTTTCATTTTACTGGTCACGGTTATTGGCATTGTGCTTCTTCCCATTTGGCTATTGGGCGTCGGACAATGGTGGAGTGGCCATTATTTTCATAACCTCGAGTGTGAATTATCGGAACGCTCTTTACGCTTTAAAAAGGGTATTCTCGTACACGTTGAGAAAACAATTCCGCTCGAAAATATTCAGGATGTTACTTTTGTCGCCGGTCCATTGCTGCGTTATTTTGATCTTTGCATTTTAAAATTTGAAACCGCTGGACAAAGTCCCAATCAGGCGCATAATATGGAGCTGATTGGGATCATCGACGCTCAGTCCTTTCGGACGCATATTCTCGAACAGCGGCAAAAATTAATAGCGACCCGAACCAGTCAGCCAGCAGCTAATCCGGATCAGATCCTTCTTACGGAAGTACGCGATACGCTGCGCGATATCAGGCAATTATTACAGAATAATCTGAACCAGTCTAATGCGTAAACTCTCACTCGACGAACTGAATCGCCTATCGGTCGTCGACTTTAAAGAAGCTGAAAAATTCCCTTATTGCCTGATTCTGGACGACATCCGCAGCCTCAACAATGTTGGTTCGGTGTTTAGGACAGCCGATGCCTTCAGGGCTTCAGCCTTGTATCTGTGTGGTATTACAGGCCAGCCACCCCACCGCGACATCACCAAAACGGCGTTGGGTGCTACGGAATCTGTTGCGTGGAAGTATGCCAACGATGTGACTGCGTTGATTCAGCAATTACAGGCAGAAGGCTGGATTGTGGCAGCCATTGAGCAGGCAGAAGGGAGCACCTCGCTGACTGATTTTAGACCACAGTCAAACAAACAATATGCTTTTGTGTTCGGTAATGAGGTAACGGGCGTTCGGGATGAAGTGGTACAGTTGTCAGATCTGGTCCTCGAAATACCCCAGTTTGGCACGAAGCATTCCTTAAATATTGCGGTTACTGCCGGGATTGTTTGCTGGGATTTTCTTCAAAAAAGATAACGAAAACTTAACATTGGATTTTTGATTGTCCTATTTTTTTCGTATTTATTTGTAAATTTTTTTCTATAGAACCAAATGGCAAACAAAACCGCAAAAACCAAGCAAAAATCGCTGGCAGCAGACATCGTCAGTTCCATTGAAGCCAAACTAGCCGATGCAGGTGAGGCAACAAAAAAAATGAAGAAGTCTATCGAAAAGTCGGCAGATAAATTGGCGAAGAAACTTGCCAAACTAATTGACAAGAACGAGAAAAAGAAAAAGGAGCCTACCAAGAACGCTGAGAAGAAGGCAAAAAAGGATCTGGCAAAAGCGAAAAAAAACGCTGAAAAGGCGGCTAAAAACGCCAAACGGGCAGCCAATAAAATAGCTGATACGGCTGCTGATGCTGTTGTAGCTGCTGCTCCCAAACCAGCACGTACCTACCGTAAACAGGCACCAGCTCCTAAACCAGCTACGACTTCCCGCCGGGCGAGCACCAAGCCTGCCAGCACTCCCGCCAGTACGGAACTTTCGGCCGATAATGAATAAACGTATTTAAACAAAAACGAATAAACGTATTTAAATTCGATACCTTTTTCTTTTTCGCCCGCACAAAGCGGGCTTTTTTGTTTTCATCTATTGCTTTTTTGGTAATTTTCTTGTGACATTTACGTACGAGCTACGTCCACTTAGCATTTGTCCAGTGCCTTTTCTTTGCTAACTTTTATCAGACGGAGTTATGCTACCCCGGTCTACAGCCCCTCCTCTCTTTATTTTTGCACTTTTGCTGTCAATTATTACGGCTGGATTACTCTATGCAAACTGGTCTGTATTGCCCGAAACGGCTTTAGTAAATGCCCAATCCCTGCGTTGGCTGGCTCTATTTGTCCTGGCTATGGTCTCTCAGCTCCTCTTAGGCTTCTCACTCTGGTGGCTCCTGCGCCGACGCCAGCGGTCGGTCGTACAAACGGAAGTGCTGCACTCGATTGTTCATGAATTCCAGACGCCCATAACAGCCATTCGAATGGCAGCCGATATTCTGGATTCTCCTATTGCCCGAGACCAGCCTGAACGTACGGAGAAATACGTTCGTATTATTCGCGAAGAAACAGAAAGGCTTCAGCACCAGGTCGAAACTATGTTAACTCTGGCTCGGGCCGACCGTAAAACATTAATCCTGAATCCGGAACCAGTTCAACTCCATCAGCTCCTGCATTCAGTTGCCGAGCGTCACGGCGATTACTTAGGGCTAAGCCTACCCGGAACAGAGCCACACGTGCTGGCTGATCGGCTTCACCTGACAAATGTGTTACACAATTTGTTAGACAATGCCGTAAAATACAGCTCTGAGAAGCCCGAAATAACCCTCCTGACCAAGACAAATAACGAGGGGCTGACGATTACTGTTCGTGATCGGGGCGTGGGTATTTCACCAAAGCTACTACCGCAGATTTTTCAGCCGTTTTTTCGAGTTCACGACCGGAATCAGCCCAGTGTTAAGGGATTTGGTTTAGGTTTAAGTTATGTACAACGCATTGTTCAGGCCCACAACTGGACTATCTGGGTAAAAAGCGAATTGGGTCACGGCAGCGAATTCATTATCCAGATTCCATCTTCGGCTTTATTGCCAGCCTTTACGGACCCTATTCAGGCAAAAAAAGCCGCATCCAAATAAACTGACTTGTACTCTGGCTTACGCTCAGCCCCGTCAATGCCGTCTCACCACTCGGGTGGTCCGTGGTCATTAGGTAAGCCATTTGCAGACATAGCACGTCGCTGACAGCGTTCAGCGTAGGCCTGATCCAAAAAAAATTAAGGTAACTGAGTAATTAAGGCGATTTGTGATCCACAATCACATGCCTTCGATTACTCAGTTACCTTAATCACCTATTCTACAGCTATTTATTTAGCTGTAACGACAGCTCCAGCCTTTGTGACCTTCATGACGCCGTTCATAATGCGCCAGTGGCCTGGAAATGTGCAAACGAATGGGTAATCGCCAGGCGTTGCCGGAGCGGTAAATTTAAGTCGGTACGTCTGGTCTGGATTGACTAACGGGGTTGCGACAATGATTTGTGGAATCGATGGCACGTAGTTTCGCTCGGCACCATCCTTAGCCGTAATCAGTTTATCGGCAGCCGCACCAATCTGATCCATCGTTTTGGGCTTACCAATCACCAGATTATGTTGCATGGCATCCGGATTTTCCAGCACGAGTTCAACCTGTTTTCCAGCCGTAACAGTAAATTCCTTCTTGTCATAGCGCATTTCTTCACGAACCGTTTTTAAACGTATAACCTCTACGTTTGGGTCGGCCGGTTCGCTTTTTGTTATGCCCCAGACCTCATAAAGGCGCCCCAGACGTTCGCGGTTATCGGGCGAAACTGAAGTGGTCAGACTTGCCAGAAAGTCTTTATCCGTATCATTTACCTGCGCTTTCTTCCGTACGTTCCAACCTTCCGATACGCCTTTAACTATGGCGTCGCTCTGGGTTGGCTCAAGTTTCTGCGTTTGCCGAAGCAGCGTAACGACCGAATCTACAGGCGCAACCGATGCGTAGCTACGGGAAGCCCGTTCGAGCACGTAAGCGGCCATGCTTTGAGGAGCACGATAGATTAGGGTGTGCGTTGCATTGTTGTTCTGCTCATTGCCTTCCGGTATCTTATTTTCGCGGTCGAGCATGGCTGTAATCGTATACTGCCCAGCCCGTTCGAACAAAACACCCATATCGCCAACCCACGGGCCATTGTTGGCTTTGCTGATGGTAACGGTTTCGCCCGGTTTGATCCCTGTATTATGCGTCACACTCACAAAATCAATTTTGGCACCATCCTGCATTCCTTTTGGACCTTCCACACGGACCGATAACGGAATGGGCGTTCCAGCCGGAATTTCTGTACCGCCAGCATTCATCACATCCACAAAGAGCTTCGTTCCTTCCCGAACGGCAGGCGATTCTGGCGTAGTACGAATAGCGGCAATTACCAGATCAGGCTGGCTCCCTGAAGCAGCAACAGCTGGCGTTGGCGCATTCGGACCATGTCCTTTGTCGGCATGCGTGCTCATATCGTGGGCGGGTGCTACTTTCGGCTGAGTTGAGCCATTCTGTGTCACCTGCTTCAGGTATGCCTTCATCAGCTGTCCATCCTGCCCTGTTAGCACACAGGCAAAGGCATCGGGTAACCAGCGGTCGTTTACTTCGGTCGATTTGTCCAGGCGGGTTAAAATGGCATTCTGAATAGCCGGGCTCTGTGGCATTTCTGACAAAGCAAGTAATGTGTTCAGCGCAACGACGGGCTCTTTATCGTTCAACAAATTGGCCTGAAGGAGTGTATTTGCCGTTAACTGATTTCTTGGCAATACCTGCACGGCAGTTTTGCGAACACCCGAACACGGATGCTTAATCGCAGAGACAGCTGCCTGCAACGCATCGCCATCCAGTGCACCCAACCCGTGGAGCGTCCATAAGGCATGAATTGCTGATGGATTGATACCAATTTCATCGACCGACTGATCATTGACAAGGGCAATTAGCTGCGGCACGACATCTTTGTTGTTCCGTTCGATCAGCAACCGCTGGGCCGTTGTCCGCCAGAACATGTTCGTATTTTTCAGGGCAGCAACCAATTCCTGCGGACGATCTTTGCTCAGAGCGATCGGCGTATAGGCTGGCGCATTTTTGTAGCCAACGCGGTATATACGCCCATGTGTGAAGTCGCGAAGCGGTGTTTCGTAGGCATTACCCGATCCGTTGGTAGCGCCAGATGGCGTTGGGTTGTGCTGAATAATGAAGCTATACCAGTCAACCACCCAAACGGCTCCGTCGGGGCCAACTTCGGCAAATACGGGTGCAAACCACTCGTCGGCGCCAGCCATCAGGTTAAATCCTTCGGCATCTTCATAATCAGTTCCGTTCTTCTGCATCACATTCTGGTGCAGAATATGGCCGGTTGGTTCCGCGACAAAGGCGATCTTATTCCAGTATTTTTTCGGAAAGGCACGAGCCGTGTAAAAATTATGGCCAGCTGCCGCCGTAAATCCGCCAAACACATCGACCTGCCGTACTTTCTCGGTGATGGGCTTCATGTCCTTGTGGGTATCCGTACTGCGGCTACCGTTCTCACGAATATGAGGTGCTCCGTGAAAATATCGATTCGGAATAGCCATGTACCAGCCGTGCGAGTTGTTGGCAGTGCTTCCGAAAATATCGCCCGTTTCGTTAAAGCCTAATCCCCAGGTATTATTGGAGGTGCTGGTTACATGTTCGAGTTGCGATCCGTCGGGTTTGAACCGGAAAAAGCCCTGACTGAATTTTACACTATCAGCACCGATTTTGCCTTTGAAGCCCGAATAACCAACGCTTCCCCATATCCAGTTATCAAAACCATAGTGCAGATTGCTCGGCCCGGCGTGGGTGTCGTAGGTGCCGAAACCAGTAAACACAACTTTCTTCACATCGGCCTTATCGTCGCCGTTTGTATCCTGCAAAAACAGCATATGCGGTGCTTGTGACACGTACAGACCGCCGTTGCCGAATGTCATGCCAGTTGGAATGCTCAGCCCTTCCGCAAAATTGGTAAACTTGTCTGCTTTGCCATCTTTATCGGTGTCTTCGCAGATAACGATGTAATCGGAGCCGCCTTCTGGTTTCCGCTCGTTGGGATAGTCTTTGGTAATGAGCGCATACAGTCGGCCACGCTCATCCCATGTCATAGCAATCGGGTGCATCACATTGGGCTCATGCGCGAACAGATCAACCGTAAAATCGACGGGTACCTGAATGTGCTTGATCGACTCTTCCGGCGAAAGTGGTTCCTGCTCCAACTGAGCGCCTGGCCGTTTTTCATAATTCGGAAGTTTGGCTTCGTGATAGGCAAACGCCTGCGGATTCAGGCCGTCGTGCAGCTTTTTCACCTCATCGCCAACTGCCCACAGGATACCCCGCTCTAGCAGCTGCTGAAAACCGGGCTGGCTCCAGGTGCGTTCGTCATGACCATAGGCTGTATAGAATACCCGACCTTTACCGTATTGCCGGGTCCAGGTATAGGGTTCTTCTTTGGCTCCAGGTCGGTTAGACGCTGCAATGTCTTTTTCCTGGTCTGCCTTTATTTCCCGAACAGCAAGCACGTTGTTATCGGCCTGAAGATGGGAGTGTAAATAGGTTTCGTCGTATGCTTTAAACGAGGGCAGACCCGCCACAATGGGATTGTTTGGCTGCGTAAACCGGGTTTGAATCGTATCCATCCGATGACGCCAGAACTGCCCGCCAACAACTTTATCGACGTATTCGGCTGAGTTCCGGAAACAGTAGGATGCACAATGAACGGGAATTATTCCTTTCCCCGACGAGACATAATCGAGCAGTGCTTTTTCCTGAGGTTTAGGAATACTGTCCCAGTTTGCAAAAATCAGCAGACCGTCATACTTATTCAGATTTTCGGGATTGATATCTTCCAGTTTATCTGTATAGGTAATGTTGATGCCTTTATTTCCCAGCGCAGCCATCAGTTGAGGCACTCGCTCAATTGGCTTGTGATGGCCATTATCGCCCAGGAACAGGATTTCGGTTCGACGCGGTTTAAGCGCTGTCTGGCGGGTAGAGGATTGATTGGCCGTCTGGCGGGCACACTGAGTCAGCAGCCCTACAGTCAACAGGAAGAGAATTGTCTTTTTCATAGTTTAAACCGCATCGGCGGGCCGATTGAGAAACAAAGGTTGACGAAAATGAACCCTGGCTATTCACCTTATGTGCACTGCCCGGCAACCCCTGCATTTGACCTTATATACTTCCAAAATCCGGTAACTTTATAAGCTGCCCACCCTGTAGGGCTGACTCGTGCGCCAGAATACCTACGCTCGTCCAGTTGGCCGACTGAGCCGCATTGGGGAACGGATCACGGTCTTCGACAATCGCGGATAAGAACTCATGAACCATATGTGGGTGTGACCCACCATGTCCACCACCCTGGGTAAAGGATAAATGCTGCTGTTCGTCGGCGTCGTAAACGCCCTTTGTCGTGAAGCGCTGAATCTCTTCAGGAAGTAGCTTTGCATAATCGGGAACAGTCACTTTTTCCGGAATCTCGGGCTCTGGCTTCTTGGCCGTATGGATCACGGGCTGTTCGTCTTCAATGAGCTGCCATTCGAACGATTTTTTATCGCCATATACCTCGAAACTCTCGCGGTATTGCCGCGCTACGTCAAATAACGACCGATACACATAAGCCGATAAATCACTGTTCTTGAATTTGATGTGCGCCGACTCGACCGCAAATGGCGAGTTATGGATTTTTGCCAGCTCTTCCCGAATGGTACCAGACCCAAAGCAGGATACATAATCCGCTTCAAGTTTCAACAATCCCGCTACCGGGCCAACACAGTGCGTCGCATAATGCATGGGCGGTAAACCGGGCCAATAGTCGGGCCATCCGTCCATATCCTGCTGATGGCTGGCTTTCAGGAATTGTACTTTCCCTAGTTCGCCATTTTCGTAGAGTTCTTTCACGAACAGAAACTCGCGGCTGTAGACCACTGTTTCCATCATCATGTATTTCTTGCCGGTTTCTTTGGTCACCTTCACAATCTCCATACACTCCTCAACCGTGGTAGCCATCGGCACGGTACAGGCAACGTGCTTACCCGCCCGCAATGCTTTCAGGCTTTGCTCAGCATGGTTTGGAATTGGTGAGTTGATATGAACAGCATCAACAGCCGGATCGGCCAACAAGTCATCGTAATTGCTGTAACGTTTGTCAATACCATAGGCATTGCCAATCTCATTAAGCTTCTCAACGTTACGCTGGCAGATAGCGTACATGTTTGCGTGCGGATGCCGCTGGTAAATCGGGATAAATTCGGCCCCAAATCCGAGGCCAACAATGGCGATGTTAATCATTTGTAAAGAGAGAACAAGTAATTGAGCGAACGGGTAAATGAGTTAAGACGCGAATGCTTCGCTCTTTCGCTCATTTACCTGTTCACTCTTTGTTTTTATAAAGCTTAATCCATCGACCGCCAATTGCTCGGGCGATTCAAACATGGGTCGGAAAATATGGGTGGCCGCTGCCAGCTCTGGCGGATTGGGCCCGAAGGCTTCAATGGCAATCGGGCCGTTGTAGTCAACTTCCCGCAGCACGTTGAAAACCTCATTAAAATTAATATGACCCTGGCCGGGTGTTGAGCGATCATTTTCCGAAATCTGTACATGAACCAGATAGGGCGCTACTTTCCGTAAGGCATCGGCAATGTTCTTTTCTTCCATATTAGCATGAAAGGTGTCAAAAGCAGCCTGGCAATTCGGATGATTAACCGCTTCTACGTAGCGAACGAGTTCGTCAGCACAGGTAAGCAGGTAGGTTTCGAACCGATTCAAATACTCAATTGCCAGTAAAACACCCTTAGCCTGTGCATACTCAGCCGCTTCGCGTATACCTTCCACCGACCAGTTCCACTCGTCAATGGTGGCGGGTTTGCCCGTAAAGGTTTTGAAACCAGCATAGAATGGGCCCATCAGAATCGTTGCACCAGCCAGAGAAGCACAGTCAATAATCTTCTTCAGGTAGTTAACACCCGCCCGACGCACCGATTCATCGGCACTGATCAGACTATACTCAGGCCCGCAAAGCGTACATGCCTGAACCTCCAGTCCCAATTCGGCCAGTTGCTGACCGATGCGCTTCCATTTGCCCGTATCGGTATCATTGATCGGTATTTCAACGAAATCAAAGCCGCTCGTTTTTAGGAACAATAGCGTGCCTGAAAGGTCTTCGTCCATCGACATCGTCCAGACGAACATATTCATTCCTAGCTTATTCATATTCAGTCTCTAAAAAATTAAACAAATTTAAAGAGTAGTGAATAGAGAATCGCGGCTTTTATTAGCGAATACCGACTCTTTTTTTACACAAAACAGGAACCCAAGCCATTATTTACGTTAAAAAAGGAATAATTGAATGAAACAACCCCTCCGCAAAGACCTCGAGCCAGTTGCGACTTCATTCATAGTAAAGGAATTGATCGAAATTCATTTTGATCCGAACTGGCACTTCCACCCGCATTATCAGCTCTTTCTGGTAGAAGAAGGAACGGGCACCCGATTTATTGGTGATTCGATAAAACCATTCGGTCCCGGTGATCTGGTATTTCTTGGGCCAAATTTGCCGCATCTCTGGCGTAGTGATCAGGCTTACTTTAACAAACAGTCGGGTTTAACCACCCGCGGTATAGTTGTTTATTTTTCGGAAGATTTTCTGGGCAACGACTTTTTCGGAAAGCAGGAAATGATGTTGTTGCGTCAGTTGCTGAACCATGCCCGGCAGGGACTTGAATGGAATGGTCCGACCCGTGCCCGAGCCGAAGCTGCGTTAAAAAACATGACCAAACAGCCAATCGGTTTCGATCGGGTCATTAGCCTGCTGACCCTGCTAAACGACCTTTCTCACGCTTCAGATTATCGATACCTTACCAGTCCTGGCTACACAAACACGGTTAAACCGACCGAAACCGACCGTATGCAGCTGGTCCATGATTATGTGCTTGGCCATTTTCCAGATGACCTTAGTCTGGAAACGATTGCTGATCTGGCGGGCATGACTCCCCCGGCTTTCTGTCGCTATTTTAAGGCGCGTGCCAATAAAACATTTTCGGAATTTGTCTCCGAAGTTCGCATCGGTCATGCCTGCAAATTGCTCATCAATGGTAAATTGAGTGTAACCCAGATTAGTTTTGAAAGTGGTTTTCGAACGCTATCGAACTTTAACCGACAATTTAAGGACATAACCGGGCAGACGCCATCAGGTTATGTAAAGACATATCGGCAATTGTAATTTTTAGTGTATCAATCAGTTTTTTTGTTTTTAACAGTTAAAGTCCTGCCCAAAGCCATTCTATAATTAATCAGTAAAGTCAGGGGTGAATGAAAACATATAAGCGGCAATTCCTGTTTCGCTCCGTTTCGAGGATGACAAAACAGGGAAAAAGAGGTTAAAATAAGCAGGGAGCGACCTGAAGACTAAATTTAGTTAACGAGATAGTTTTTACAATTGAATTTATTTCCCGTTTTGTAGATGTATCTATTGAATTTGAAAAACCCTTAAAAAAGAATTAAGTGCATACTTATTCGTACACACCCAATTCTTTACTACTAACTTTATCTACACTTTATTGATTTAATAGAGCGTCGTTGTCCCTACTGATTCGCGGACTGTGACACCTTCCTGAATAAAGGCAAGCAAATCATCATTCAGACGATCTTTTTCCGTTACGAATAGCCCGTGAGGAGCCTCGTCATAAATGATATAATGAGCATTCGGTAAAGCATTCGCGGTTAATTCTCCCGACGATTCGATCGGTACCGTTTTGTCGGCATCACCATGAATGATCAGGGTCGGAACATGAATCTGAGTCAGGTCATTCCGAAAATCTGTTGTGGCAAACGAATTGGCACAAGCGAGCGTAGCTTTGTGGGAGGCAACATAGGCCCGCGCGAAATCGCCATCCAGATGAGCCTGACTAACGGGTTTGCTGATAAGATTTACGCCGTAGAACTGCTTCCCGAACGTCTGTAGGAAATCGGCACGATCTTTCTGAATATTTTCCGTGATTTCGTCAAATACACTCTGATCTACTCCATCCGGATTATCGTCTGTTTTGAGTAGATAAGGCGTTACAGAACTGATAAACGCCACTTTTGACACACGAGCTCCACCATGACGGCTCATGTAACGGGCCACCTCACCTCCGCCCATTGAGAAACCAACCAGCGTAACATTTTGCAGATCAAGGGTATCAAGCACAGCCTTCAGGTCATCGGCAAGGGTATCATAATCATACCCGTCCCAGGTTTGTGTGGATTTGCCAAAACCTCGCCGATCATAGGCAATAACACGAAGGCCGTGAGCGGGCAATTCGGCCAATTGATAATCCCACATTTCGTGGCTTAGCGGCCATCCATGAATCAATACAACGGTTGAACGAACATTGCTACCACCCAGATCCTGATAGAAAAGTTTAATGTCATTACCGGACGCATCCGTTCCTGCTTTGATGTAGCTCATAACGTTAAAAATGGCTTGTTGAGTTAAAATATCTTACTCTATTCATTTACTCAACTATAGGTTCAAAAAATAGTTTTCCCCAGATGGACCATTTGGTTGTTTTTAATGATTGCTTTATCATTAGGGCATGAAACAATCGCTTCTTACCCGATTAGCCAGCCAACCCGATGCACTGGATCATTTGTTACTGAGCCTGACTGAAGAGCAAATCCGGCAACGGCCCCCGTCGGGCAAATGGTCGATTTTTGAAAATCTGGCTCATCTGGGGCGTTATCAGGAAATCTTTACGGATCGGATTCAGCAAATTAACGAACAGGAAGTTCCATCATTTAGTCGGTATGTAGCCGACGATGATCCTGGGTTTTCAGGTTGGCTACAGCTTTCGTTTGACGAGTTGATCGAGCGGATGCGGGGTGAGCGAGCAACTTTAAATGCCTTTCTGAGCATCCTGCGGGAAGAAAATCTGACCCGTATTGGTTTGCATCCAGCCTATGGACCCATGACGCTGGAAGGATGGACCGAGTTTTTTCTTCTCCACGAAGCGCATCATTTCTTTACCATTCTGCAAGTAGGTGGTGCCATTCGAATGAGTGATCAGCCGATGGGTTTATAAAGCATAGTAGAAGCGTTCGTAAACCTTCTCTCTGAGTTGTTGGCTCAGGTGGCTGAATGTTTCCTGATCAGGAATAGCAGGCTGCGACATTAGTTTCATCGGAATTTCAGTTCCGCCCAATCGATAAGGCGGTTGTCTGTAATCGAAGGCATTCATAGAAAAACCCTGTCGCTCGTAAAAATGGATTCTCCGCCTGCTCAGGTCATCAGTGGGTAATTCTACTTCAAGGGCAACATAGGAAGCATTCAGTTTCAAGAGAAGCTGTAAGGCTTTCTGGCCGATTTGCTGCCCACGCTTGTCAGGATCAATGGCAAAATGTTCGACATAGATCAGATTTTCCCACTGCCAAAAGACAATAAATCCAACAGGCTGTTCGTCATCGACCAGAGCAACGAAGTGCATATCGGGGTAATGGAGAATATGAAGGAGTTGATCAAAACTACGCCTTTCCTCCATCGGGAAAGATTGCTCATACCAGGGTTGAATATGAGTAAGGTAGGGATGCCGGCCAACAATCCTCAAAAAGTACATAGCCTATTTTTTACAACTAAATTTCCGAGAAGTAAACCACTTTCTGTTACTATTCTGAAAACAGTTTACTTCTCCCCGGAATTACTAGAGTTCACATCAGTACACCCTGAAACACTTCATCCAGACGCGACACAGGCTTAATACTGATCTTATAGCCTTTCGTATCGAGTCCTTTCATGTTATATTTTGAAATAAAGATCTGCTTAAAACCCAGCTTTTCGGCCTCGGCGATGCGGGATTCTATTCGGCTCACTGCCCGAACCTCACCACCAAGTCCAATTTCGGCGGCAAAAGCAACCGATGGAGGAATAGCAATGTCTTCATAGCTCGACACAACAGCCGCGCATACGGCCAGATCAATGGCTGGATCTTCGACGCGCAAGCCACCGGCAATGTTGAGAAAGACATCTTGTTGCCCCAATCGAAATCCTCCGCGTTTTTCCAGAACAGCCAGTAACATATTTAACCGCTTCGCATCAAAACCTGTGCTGCTCCGTTGCGGAGTTCCATATGTGGCTACACTGACCAGCGCCTGTGTTTCGATCATAAGTGGCCGATTGCCTTCCATCATTGAGCCAATCGTAACGCCACTCAACGCTTCATCGCGTTGCGAAATCAGGATTTCGGATGGGTTCGTAACCTGCCGAAGTCCAGTGCCCAGCATTTCGTAAATACCCAGTTCGTCGGTACTGCCAAAGCGGTTTTTGGTGGTTCGGAGAATCCTATACGTCGTGTGGCGATCACCTTCGAACGTCAACACCGTATCGACCATATGTTCCAGCACTTTAGGCCCTGCCAGTGAACCTTCTTTTGTGATATGACCAATCATAAACACCGGAACCCCGCTTTCTTTGGCGTATTTCATAAACTCAGCGGTGCACTCCCGAACCTGCGAAACGCTGCCCGCTCCCGATTCTACCAGCGACGACTGCATGGTTTGAATGGAGTCGATAATCAGTATTTCCGGCTCAAAATGTTCGACTACCCGAAAAATATTCTGCGTAGAGGTTTCGGTCATCACATGACAGTCGCTCACTGGAACATCCAGTCGTTCGGCCCGCATTTTTATCTGTTGTTCGCTCTCTTCGCCAGATACGTATAAAACACGCATGTCGGCCAGGCTAAGTGCGATCTGCAACAATAGTGTAGACTTTCCGATACCCGGCTCTCCACCAATAAGCACGAGTGATCCCGGTACGATTCCTCCCCCTAACACCCGATTCAGTTCCGCATCGATGGTATCAATTCGGGGCTGTTCTTCGTAATTGATGGCATGAAGTGCCTTTGGCCTGGGTGCAACCTTTACGCCACCGGGACCCGACGAGGGACTACGCCACCCGCCCTTATCGGGCTCATCTTTCTGAATAACTTCTTCTACGAATGTATTCCACTCCCCACACGATGGGCATCGTCCCAGCCATTTGGCCGACTGGTGGCCACAATTCTGACAGAAATAGGTGGTTTTAAGCTTAGCCATCTTCTCAGTTAACAGTGAGCAAGGAATAGAGTATCAACAAAAAAACAACGATTCATTAAACGTTGCAGCAGACTATTCATCCAAGTAACGACGCCCGCAAAACTGGCTGCTATTTACTGGTAACTGCTCTAATACGTAACGCCGTTTACTCGAAATAAGTTGGCTTTTTATACCGCTCCGGCTCAATTCACGTTAAACCCAATGGTTCATCTATTTTACAACCAGCTATGAAAAAGAACCTGATTTTTGCGGCATTTATGCTGCTTCCGGCTCTGACATTTGCCCAGGGCGGCTTCCAGATCGGGATTAAAGGGGGAGTTAATTTGTCCCGGCTCAGTTTTGGCAATTTTGTCACAACCGGTACCAACGCCAACGGTTCGCCAACGGCAAGCGTTGATGGACAGACATTCCGCGATAATCTGAGTGCCAGCCTCGATAGCAAAACGGGCACCTCGTTTGGGATTTACACTCGTTTCGGTAAAAATTTATTTCTACAGCCCGAACTGTTGTACTCAACGAAAGCAGGCTCGTTCAACATCGTGCGCAATGGCGTTACAGAAAACGTGACCGTTAAAACCACCAGTTTCGATGTCCCTATTTTGCTGGGGATTAAAGGTGGCCCAATACGGGTGATGGCAGGCCCGATTATTTCGTTCCGGGTTAGCGATAATCAGAAACTAGGTGATGCCATACGTCAATACACAAGCGGAACCCTGAACGATGCCTGGTCTCAGGCTTATTACGGTTACCAGGTTGGGGGCGGTCTAGACATCGGCTCCTTTGGTCTGGATGTCCGATACGAAGGCAATCTGTCCGATATTGCGCAGATTGAAAACAGTGCCGGGAAATTCAGTCAACGGCTGAATTCATGGCAGCTTACACTAGCCTATCGGTTGTTTTAAGCTCACGTGACCCCTTAAACGCAATGAAGCGAAATCGTGTGATTTCGCTTCATTGCGTTTAAGGGGTCACGTTTTGTAAAAAAAACAGAACCGTTGCCGTCCACTCTTATCAGGAGCCCGCGGCAACGGTTGTTCTTTCAATTAACCCACTAAATTATTATGCAGTAAATGGCCGGTCTCTCAATTGAGCAGGATGGGCCGTTACTTTAGTTAAGCAGTTTTTGCCAGAATTGTGTCAGTTGCAAAGAAATGTCTTTCATCCGACGGCGTGATATTGCCACCTCACGGCCATCAGCCAGTTGCACCTGGCGTTCTTTGTTAAAAACGCTGCGCTGTACGTAGGCGAGGTTTACAATGTATGATTTATGAATCCGAAGAAACATCGACCCATCCAGCGTTTTTTCAAACTCCTTCAGTGTTTTTGAGACCAGGTATTTTTTGCGATCCCGGGTAAACAGGAATGTATAATTTCCTTCTCCCTGCAGACACAAAACATCATCTACGGAGATAAAAATGGTACGGTTCAGATAAGGCAAAGCGATTCGCTGTGAACCCCGCTGATAAGAGGCAGGAAAGTGGGGAACTATAGCGAGTGGTTGAACTGATGAGAAAATAGAGGCTTCCATATCGAATATGTTTTTGGTTCAGTGTTTTGGCTCTTGATTGATGAAACAAAACTACCGTCTTCGTATGGGTTCCAAAATAAATGGCTTGATTACCAAACCCTGCCTTTCATCGGCAAACGTTTGATAATCAAGCCACTATTATTATATACGTTAAAATCTTTAAGTGAATGTACCCAACTTTATACGTAAAACTACGCAGTCGAGCAAATGGGAGGCATACGGGCTACAGATAGGGGAAATAACCTCCTGATAACCTTAGTTCAATCCTACAGGTTGAAAATCGCGAATACGATCCATAAACATCTGCGCCCGGCGACGTGAGATTTTCACCTGCTGGCCATCCGTCAATTCCAGCTCTCCCTCCTTTTTCACAAAGAATTTGCGTACGAAACCAAGATTGACAATGCACGATTTATGAACCCGAACAAATGCCTGACCATCGAGCAAAGTTTCGTACTCTTTCAGCGTGCGTGACACTAACATTTTAGTACCATCTTTCAGGAAAAAATTAGTGTAATTTCCACAGCCCTCCAGGCGTACGATTTCGTCTACTGAAACAGTGCGTTTACGGTCGTAAAATGGGATGAGTAATTTCTGCAAACAGGTAGAGTCGGCAATTTTTTCCACACTTTTGTGGAACGGCATAGACATGGGATCAAAAATTGAGTCATTGGCGAATGTTTTCATAGCCGCTGTAAGTGAGGTTTGATGATTACGATTTTAATATTGAAATTCAGGTACTTACTACGCCGACACGTTGGCAAAAGCTGTTGTTTCAACGCATATTCTACTGAGTATTGTCACAACAATCAGACCTACTTGGCACTGCTGACGATAATTTCTTCATATTGTTTTATAATTCACTATTTTTCAGTGTGGTTTTGCCGCTTACTCAACAAAATTTAACAGATTTTTTTCGCGACCTTTGTAGCCTCGATTCCCCACTGTTGAGCAGTTAAAAACTCAATCAGTATTAAGACAGGCAACTAAAACGTATGCTCTGCCCGGTTTTACGTACCTTTGCCCCTAAAAGACTGATCAACCTGTAGCTTATGCTGGAGAACGTTAAAGCCATATACGAAGAGATTAATCAATATAGCGTCGCATCGAAAGAGCAACTAGAACTGTTTCGAATGCGGTTTATCAGTCGGAAAGGCGTAATAACTGAGTTGTTTGAAGGGCTGAAAAATATTCCGGCAACTGACCGACGCGCCGTCGGCCAAGAGTTGAATGGCCTGAAGAACTTTGCACAGGAGCGATTTGAATCGTTCAGTCAGTTGGTAGAAGAGCAACAGGCATCAGCTAATAGTGCTCCTCCCGTTGATCTAACGCTGCCAACCGTTCCAAACCTGACCGGCACACAACATCCATTAAGTTTAGTCAAACAGCGGATTATCCAGATTTTTGAGCGGATCGGTTTCAACGTGGCCGACGGCCCCGAAATCGAATCAGACTGGTATAACTTCGGTGCCCTGAACTTCCCCGACAATCACCCTGCGCGTGATATGCAGGACACGTTTTTTGTCGAGAAAAAAGACAATAACCCATCGGGCGATATGCTGCTGCGGACACATACGTCTAACGTACAGATCCGGCTGATGGAGCACCAGAAACCACCAATCCGATCGATCATGCCGGGTCGCGTTTACCGCAACGAAACGATTTCGGCACGGGCGCATTGTATGTTCCATCAGGTCGAAGGTATTTATATTGACCGTAATGTAGGTTTTAAAGACTTAAAAGATACGCTCTACCATTTCGTGAAAGAGATGTTCGAGCCCGGCACACAGATCCGATTCCGGCCATCCTATTTTCCTTTTACGGAGCCTAGTGCCGAAATTGACATCTCCTGCCAGATTTGTGGTGGCTCTGGTTGCAACATCTGCAAACACTCGGGCTGGGTCGAAATTGCGGGCTCTGGTATGGTTGACCCTCAGGTAATTGCGAACTGTGGCATCGACCCGGAAGAATATACTGGTTTTGCTTTCGGTATGGGTATCGAACGGATTACGCAATTGAAGTATGTAGTCAATGACCTACGCCTATACACCGAAAACGACGTTCGATTCCTAAGACAATTTGAAGGACTCTAAATCATGCGTGAATGAGTGAATAGCCAATGTGCGTTTTATTCACTCATTCACGCATTCAAGCATTCAATATGAACCCCATTCGTCTTTCTGACTTAGCCTTTACTCTCGAAGCCGTTATAGACGACGCTTTCGGGCAGAAAGCGGTATGGGTTATTGCCGAGACGAGTGATATCAAAAATTATCCTGACCGGGGCTATTGCTTTCTGACGCTGGTTGAACGCGATACGTCGGGTACGTCGGCAGGTCGGGAAACACTTGCTAAACTCGATGCCTGCATCTGGCGACGAAATTACCACACGATCAACGATTTCGAGAGTGCTACGGGCGTAGCTTTTGCCCGTAATATTCAATTATTGCTCCTTGTATCGGTGGGTTTCAGTCCGGTTTATGGGCTACGGCTGGAAATTCTTAAAATTGACCCTTCCTATACGCTCGGGAATCTGGAACGGGAGCGTCAGGCTGTTCTGGATGCGCTTGTCAAGAATCACCCGGATCTGGTCTGGCTCGAAGCGGGTCAGTACATTACCGCCAACCAATTACTGCCCCGTCCGGCTGTAATGCAACGAATTGCCCTTATTGCGGCTCCCGGCTCCGACGGCTGGCGTGATTTCCGGCATGAGTTGGCGCAAAATCCTTTCGGTTATGATTTCGGGGTCGACGAATACCTGACGCAGGTACAGGGAAAAGGAGCCGAAAAAGCGATTTGCGACCAACTGGAACGCATTCGAACAAGCAACATAGACTATGATTCCGTTGTGATCGTGCGCGGTGGCGGCTCACAACTGGATTTCGGGTCGTTTGATACGTACCTGATGGGGCAAACGGTCGCCGGTTTTGGCATTCCAATTCTGGCAGGCATCGGTCATGAACGCAATGTGAGTATTACTGATTTGCTCTGCCATGAAAGCGTGAAAACGCCAACCAAAGCAGCTGCGTTTCTGATTGAACACAATCGGCAGTTTGAAGAAAGCTGCCTGCTCCTTCGGGAGCGTTTGGCGCTGGTTGCCCGTGAGGCTCTGCAAACTTCCCGCGAACAATTAGACGCTGAAACGGAGCGGTTACGATTTGTTATGCATAATTTTTTTCGTGACTGCCACACCGATCTGACGGAAAAAGCAGTTACCATTCGCCATCTCGATCCGTCTAATGTACTTCGGCGCGGTTACGCACTCGTTCTACGCAACGGCCATATTTTAACCAAAAGTACAGGCATCCAATCTGGCGAAACCCTCCAGATACAGATGAATGACGGCAGCATTAACGTAGTAAGCAAGCAGTCTTCAGTCCTCAGTGAGCACTAATCTGCCTACTAAAACCAGATATATGACCTATCAGGAAGCTTATGACCAACTCGCCACGTTGGTTGATGAAATTGAAAATGACCAGGTTCCACTCGATGAGTTACCCGGTAAAATTCGGTTAGCGACCGAACTGATCACATTTTGTCAAAATCGGCTTCGGGATGTCGAAACAGAGTACCAGGAAGTAATTGAACGGCTGCCTAAGCGATAAAATCAGGAATTTTATCCTGAAGTCTTATGCGACCTTTGCTAAACCTTCCCTAATTTTATCGCCGGGGTAAAATCCCCTGGGGCATTTTTGTGCTAGTTTTCGGATGTGATGTAAGTATTAGCCCCCACTTTCTGCCTGATTGAAACTTTTCATATGAATTTGTTTGCCACGTTAAATGAAGTACTGAATTCGGACGTTCTGACACGGATTGCCTCCTATGTTGACGAGCCGACCGAAAAAACGAACAAGGCTGTCAATGGCCTTGTGTATACAATTGTTGGTGGTCTGATGAAACGGACCACAACCGAAATTGGTGTTAATCAACTCTTTAATCATATTCAGAAAGGCCGTTACGACGGTACTCTAACCGATAATCTGGCCACCGTTTTACGTGATCCCAGCCAAACCAACGCACTAATCACGCAGGGAGATGAAGTGATCAGTCATTTGCTACCGGCGATGAAAAGTTCGATCGGCAGTATGATTTCTGGCTACGCAGGTATTCGTAACTCATCGGCAATTTCGCTGTTAGGCCTTACGAGCACCATTGTTTTGCATGTATTGGGCAAACAGGTAAAAGACAGAAAACTGGATGCCGATGGTCTGGCCGCTTCACTGTTCACAGAGCGGGAAGCATTCGTTAATGCAGTGCCAGAAGAGTTTATGCCCCGGCTCGTCGAAAAAGTTGGCCTTCAGCAGGTTGTAAGCGGCCTGGCAACTCCGGCCCGACGCACCGCAACCGAGGGACCCGGCCGTTCTGTTTCGAGTTCGTCCGGCTCAACAGCACGAACAACAGCTACCGTTAATCGGCCCTCCGTAAGTTACGACCCAGTTGATGAATCAGACACTGATAACGGAGCATTGACAAAATGGGGAATGGGGGCCCTGCTGGCAGTGGCGCTTGGCATTGGGGGTTATTATGTATTCCAGAACACCAAAAACCATTCGGCAACATCAGAGGAAGCAAGCGACGTGACCACAATCACGAGCGATACGATCCAGGCAGATACGGTAACCCGGTCATTAGCCGTACCGATCGATACGACTGCGAAACCGAAACCTAAAGTGACACCCCCTATGGCATCGACAGCCGTATCGCCCGCGCAATCGGGTGCACTGGCGGGAAATCTGACTCAGCTCATGACGCCCTACCTCGGTAATGCAGCGTTGCCAAAGGGTAAAATTTTCCCGCTGGCAGGCGTATCTTTTTATCCAGGTTCCTTATCATTGACGGCTGGCTCACAGGCAACTATAGGCGAGCTGGCAACCTTGCTGAAAACATATCCACAGTTGCAAATTCAGCTCGTCGGTTATGCAAATGATGCACAGGTAGGCACTGGCACTACCAACAAAAGCTTATCGTTCAAGCGTGTCAATCAAATCAAACAGCAACTGATGTCATCCGGCATTGATTTCGTTCGAATCGACGCCATTGGCCGTGGTACTGGAGTACCTAAGAATGACACGTCCGGCATAGTTCGGCCTGCCCTCCGAAAAATTGATGTGAAAGTTGTTGTGAAGTAACGTCCCTAATGTCGATAGTTAATTGAGCTTAATCGTTATACTGATTAGCCCAAATAACTATTGACCAGGATCATCAAACAACTTTGTTACCGTCGGGTTGACTAATAGAAATCTATATTAGTTTACTCAACTATGACGACGGAAACTGGAAAAACAGCCCTTATTACTGGGGCATCAAGTGGTATCGGCCGAGAATTGGCGGCTTTGTTTGCCAAGGATGGCTATAATCTTGTATTGGTAGCTCGCAGCGAAGACAAACTACAGGATTTAGCTGATAAATTCAGGCAACAGTTCGGCACAACATCCATTACGGTCATTGAAAAAGACCTATCGAACCCTGAAGCACCACAGGAAATTTACGATGAGGTCAATCGCCAGAATATTACCGTTAATGCGCTGGTTAACAATGCAGGTTTTGGTGAATATGGCAAGTTCGCTACCGAAACGGATTTACAGAAAGAACTAAGTGTCATTCAGGTCAATCTAACGGCACTCGTTCACCTGACGAAGCTGTTTCTGAAAGATATGGTAGCGCGCAATGAAGGCAAAATTCTGATGCTCGGTTCAATTGCCTCAATTATGCCCAATCCGCTTATGGCTGTGTACGGAGCTACAAAATCATTCATCTATTCGTTTTCAGAAGCTTTGCGCAACGAAGTAAACGATACCGACATCACCATTACGGTGTTAATGCCCCCTGCAACCGATACGGACTTCTTCAATAAGGCAGGAGCCATGAATACTGTAGCACAGGAACAGGCCCGCTCGATGGACCCGGCCGATGTGGCTAAAGAAGGGTATCAGGCGCTGATGAAAGGCAAAGACAAAGCAATTGCCGGCTTCTCGACCAAGGTGCAGGCTGCCGCTTTTCGCGTGTTACCCGATTCGGTCGTTAGTCAGGCTGCGCGATCGCAGATGAAATATGTAGCCGAAGCCGAACAGGAGAAAAAACCGTCGACGCTGGTCCTGGGAATCGGTATTGCCGCAGTCGCCCTTGCCGGTATTGTCATTGCCTCCCGGTATAAAAATCACAATGGCTGGGCCGAAGGTGTCAATCTGGGCAATGCCATCGACCGGGTTCGCTATCGCTATAAAGCCGGGCAAGCTGTTGGATCGGCCAAAGACGCTATTAAATCAGTCATTGATTCGGTGGCGAATGCCGTTTCTACATCAAAAGCCAAAGCAGAAGAGGCTTTGGTTTGAGGAACCTGAATTGATCAATAAAAAGCCCTTCACGTTGCTTGGGAGGGCTATTTATTGATCACCGATTGCCGGGAAATTTAGAAAAAACCTTACTGATGGCTTCTCCAATTTGGACCGGTGTTACCTGCTGTCGGTTTAAAACGCTCGATATGGCTACATCCCAGATAAGCGCATTACGCTGGGCATCAACAATATGCAGATTGACGGTTCCCTCCTGATACGTACCAACCGGTACCTCCTGACTTCGCCATTGATAGCGCCGTTGACCAATATAAAGTGGAGCCTCGTTAATTGTCGTTTGGCGAGTCTGTGTTTTTTCTTTCACAACAGCGCCAATATTTACGAGTAAATCCGGATTATCCTTTGTTTGCTGATATCCCCGATTGGCCAGCTCAGCAGCTACAGCCTGCTTTATCTGCTCGACCGTTGCCTGATAAGCCTCACGGGGTGAAGGATCGATGCGATTGGTATCGACAAAAGCAAAGGTTCGATAAGCCGACCAGGTCGCAGTTTTATCAGCCTGATTTCGGGTAATTCGGTAAGATGAACAACCCGTAAGTAGGGTAATTAGCAGGAGCAAAAGTCCAGTGAGCGTTTTCATAGTCGTATCTGTTTTAACAGAGGATTTTTACATTCAGAATTATCGCAAGCTATCGAGCCACACGTTTTTACGACTAGTTGAATTAACTGTAGCACGGTACTCTGCGGTACTACTTCCATTAACAATTCTTCTTAACGAAGTTTCAGCAAAAAGCAGCTAATTCTCCTCTCCAATTCGTCCAAAATCGGGTTGGCAAATAACTAATTGCCATAGCTTAACACCGAATAATCAAAACAACTTTAAGCGTCCGTAGTTCAATAGGTTACTCACTAACCATTCAAACGTTATGAATGCAGAAACAGGAAAAACTGCTCTGATTACAGGTGCCTCTAGCGGAATCGGCCAGGAATTGGCCAAACTTTTTGCTCAGGATGGCTATAATTTAGTGCTGGTCGCTCGTAGCGACGATACACTGGATCGGCTGGCAGATGTGTTCAAAAGCAATTATGGTACCCAACAAGTAACCGTCATTAAAAAAGACCTGGCTGAAGAAGATGCCGCACAGGATGTCTACAATCAGGTAAAGGCCAAGGGCATAACGGTCAATGTGCTGGTCAATGATGCCGGTGTGGGGTTGTATGGCCTGTTTGCTACGGATACGGACTGGGAACGCGAAAAAGCCATGATTCACCTCAACGTGCTGTCACTTACCCAGATGACCAAGTTGTTTCTGTACGATATGCTGGCTCGCAACGAGGGCAAAATTCTGAACCTTGCTTCGCTCCTATCCATTACGCCTACGCCCCTAATGGCCGTCTATGCCGGAACCAAGGCGTATGTGTATAACTTCACTCAGTCGTTGGTCAATGAGTTAAAAGACACGAATGTGACCATTACGGCTCTGTTACCAAACGCTACAGACACGGACTTTTTCCATAAAGCGGGTGCTGAAAATACGAAGGTCACCGACGAAGTGCAGGACCCTGTCATGGTGGCCAAAGATGGTTATGAAGCATTGATGGCTGGTAAAGCTAAAGTTGTTCCGGGTGGCTTGAAAAACAAATCGTATGAGGTACTGGCCTATGTTGCTCCTCAGGAAGCCCTTGCTTCGCTCATGCACGGTAAAATGTCGCAAAAACCACAGCCGGAGAATCAGAACGAGAAGTCATCAGCTTTGGCCTGGGGAATTGGCTTCGGCATAGCAGTACTGGCCGGTATTGCTTTAGGAGTAGCCTATAACAATACAAGCGCCGTCGACAGAGCACGCTACCGGTACAAGGCCAAATCTGCGGGCAATGCCTTGTCTGATGCATTATCGTCGGTATCCGATAGCCTGTCATCCGTTCTAGACTCCGTCGTTGATGTTTATCAGACGGCCAGATCAAAGGCAGAACAACTTGTCCCCAGGGAGGAAGAAGTAGAAGATGAGGTCGCTGCATAAACCCTAGGCAGTTTCAATGAAGCATTCCCTGCTTTCTGAGTACAAATTCTGTTAACCGGATCAATCCAGCACTTTTTTAATTCGCCAGGCAGTCAGGTACGCAAGTAATTAAGCTGTCAACTGAATTATCAGTTTTGTGAACCTGACTGCTTGCTGTGCTTTGTGTTCCTAATAAAACTCTGTTATGAAAAATTCATCGTTTTGGCGTATTGCCACTGCCGCCTTCGCGGTTGGCAGTATTCTTTACACAACACTATCAAGCAGTAAATCCCGTCAGCAGAGTCGGGAACGCCAGCAGGATAATCCCGATGGCTCAGAATATGAGTACGACGTTCCGGTCGAATATCAGGATGTCTTCGAGAAAAATATGATCGTTCCGGCAGGCTGGGCTTTTGGTGTCGTCTGGTCAACGATTTATTCAGGATTAGGTGCTCTTCTTGTTCATCAGGCGTTACCTTCACAGGAACATAATCCCCGCTACACGAAAGCACTCCCGTGGTGGTTATCCAGCTGGACGCTTAATGCCCTTTTCGGTCGTTTTTTTTCGCAGAACGATCCGCAAAGCATCGTTATCTCCGATCTGATTACTAAGTTCAATTTGCCCGCTGCATTAGCCCTCCACCACAGTCTGGAGATCGGCAAAACGGATGTACCTGTTCCTGAAAAATACCTTCGTATTCCCGTAAGCCTTTATGCAGGCTGGCTGACAGCGGCTACGGTTGTTGGCACTCCGAATACATTGTTGACCATCGGCGGATGGAAGCCTGATGAAGAACGGGATGAACCAATTGCCGCTGGCATTTTAAGCGCCACAGCCGGAGCAGGTTACCTCATTGCCAGACGACTCAACGACCCATGGTATATGGTACCATTTGTAGCTGGTTTCGGTGGCATTGCCACTCGCCAATGGAACAAACAACCAGTTGTTGGCTGGGCAGCTGCGTGCCTCGCAGCCGCTTATGTAGGCTTATTAGCGTACTGGCTCCCGAAAGGCAAGTTTCATGATTATGGTCGAATCGTTGTTCACGATGCTGAAGCCGAAGTAATTGCGGAACAGATCGAAACGTCAGAACCGCACCAGGCCGAAATTGTACGGGAACGGATGAAACCCATAGAAGCAGAAAGTCTGGATTAGTCAATAAAAAACGAATGGAAAGCCGCTTTGTGAAAACAGGGCGGCTTTTGGTTTTATTGGCCTATTCTTGCCATTTTGTCTCTTTATTGGCAAGAAACAGGGTTTTCTCCGCCAAAATGTCCGAAAATAACACCTCGGCCCGTGATTTGTTAACGTATAGGCATACAGTAGCAACCTAACCTGATACTGACATGGACTTTAAAAATTACACCGTAAAAGCACAGGAGGTCGTTCAGAAGGCATCGGAGATTGCCCTCGGCAACGGTCAGCAAGCCATCGAAACGGGGCATCTGCTCCAGGCTATTCTTTCAGAAGACGAAAACGTTATTGGTTTCATTGCCAAAAAGCTTGACATCAATTTACCCAATACAAGTAGTGCCTTACAGGCCATTCTGACCACATATCCTAAAGTTTCTGGCGGTAATGGTAGTGTGTACCTCAGTAATGACACAGCTGCGGCACTGGCCAAAGCCAGCAACTACACCAAAGAATTTGGCGACGAATTCGTGAGCGTTGAGTTGATGTTACTTGGTCTTATGGGAGGGAAGGATCAAATTGCAACCTTATTGAAAGATGCCGGTTTCAGCGAAAAACAAACGAAAGCGGCCATTAACGAACTTAGAAAAGGAAATTCCGTGAAAAATCAAAACGCCGAGGCAACGTACCAATCGCTCGAACGGTACAGCGTTAACCTGAACGAACGCGCCCGTATGGGTAAGATCGATCCGGTGATTGGCCGAGACGAAGAAATCCGGCGTGTGCTCCAGATTCTGAGCCGCCGGACCAAAAACAACCCGATTCTGCTCGGTGAGCCGGGCGTCGGTAAAACCGCCATTGTTGAAGGGTTGGCCCAACGCATCGTATCGGGCGACGTTCCTGAAAACCTGAAATCGAAAACACTCGTCTCGCTCGACATGGGTCTGCTTATTGCGGGTGCCAAATATAAAGGCGAGTTTGAAGAACGGCTAAAATCCGTCATCAAAGAAGTAACCGACTCAGATGGACAGATTATTCTCTTCATCGACGAAATCCATACGCTCATTGGCGCGGGTGCCGGTGGAGAAGGCGCTATGGACGCAGCCAACCTCCTGAAACCCGCTCTGTCGCGTGGTGAACTCCATACCATTGGGGCAACAACGCTCAAAGAATACCAGAAATACATCGAGAAAGACAAAGCACTCGAACGACGGTTCCAGGCCGTACTGGTCGATGAACCCGACATGCCCGACGCTATTTCTATTCTTCGCGGTATCAAGGAAAAATACGAACTACACCACGGTGTTCGGATCAAAGACGACGCGGTCATTGCTGCCGTTGAACTTTCGACTCGCTACATTACTGACCGTTTTCTGCCCGACAAAGCCATAGACCTCATGGACGAAGCGGCCGCTAAACTTCGGCTCGAAATGGACTCTGTTCCCGAAGAGCTTGACGAGTTGAATCGGCGCATCATGCAATTGGAAATTGAGCGGGAAGCTATTCGCCGTGAAAACGACAGAGAGAAAGAAACGCTGCTCAATAAGCAGATTGAAGACCTCAGCGAACAGCGTAACAGTCTAAAAGCCAAGTGGGAAACCGAAAAAGCGTCGGTAAACGAAAGTCGTACGTTAAAAGAACAGCTCGATAAACTGCGCCTTGAAGCCGAACAGGCCGAACGTGCAGGCGATTATGGTAAAGTAGCCGAAATTCGCTACGGACGCATTCCTGAGATCGAAACGAAACTAAATGTGCTCACTAAAGAGGGCACAGATAACGGTTCGTCGGATCGCATGATGCAGGAAGAAGTTACTGCTGAAGATATTGCCGAAGTTGTTGCCAAATGGACAGGCATTCCGGTTTCGAAGATGCTGCAAAGCGATCGCGAGAAATTGCTCAGTCTCGAAAAAGAACTCGGAAAGCGTGTAGCTGGTCAGACCGAAGCTATTGAAGTGGTTGCCGACGCGGTGCGTCGAAGCCGGGCAGGTATGCAGGACCCCAAACGTCCGATCGGTTCATTTATCTTCCTCGGTACAACGGGCGTTGGTAAGACGGAAGTTGCCCGGACCCTGGCCGAGTACCTGTTCAATGACGAGAATGCAATGATCCGGATCGATATGTCGGAATATCAGGAGCGCCATGCCGTAAGCCGGTTGATTGGAGCCCCTCCGGGATACGTGGGTTACGACGAAGGTGGTCAACTGACCGAGGCAGTCCGTCGGAAACCCTATTCAGTTGTATTGCTTGACGAGATCGAAAAAGCGCATCCTGATGTCTGGAACATTCTGTTGCAAGTGCTCGACGAGGGTCGTCTGACCGACAATAAAGGTCGCGTGGCCAACTTCAAGAACACGATCATCATCATGACTTCTAACATTGGTAGCCATTTGATTCAGGAGAAATTCGCCGAAGATGAAGGCTGGAATCACTCACTGGTGCTGGAAGAAGCCAAGTCGGCAGTTATGGACTTATTGCGGCAAACCATCCGGCCTGAGTTTCTGAACCGGATTGACGAGATCGTGATGTTCGAGCCCCTAACGAAGCAGAATATTCGCAAGATTGTGGACATCCAGTTCAACGTGATCAGGAAACGCCTGGCCGAAAACGGTGTTCAACTCGATGCCACCGACGAAGCGCTTAACAAGCTTGCCGAAGAAGGGTTCGATCCGCAGTTTGGTGCCCGACCACTGAAGCGTGTTTTGCAACGCCGGGTGCTCAACGAACTTTCGAAAGCAATCCTGTCGGGTGAAGTAAAAAAAGAATCCGTTGTGCTGATGGAATTGAATCACGAGGGCGAGATTGCCTTCACCAATCTGGACGCGGAAATAGAATTATAAGAGTAGGTTTATTGTCCAGGGCAAAACGCCCGGCTGCCCAGAGGTAGCCGGGCGTTTTTGTTTACTTTTGCGAAAACACAACCGTAACTATGCCCGAAATCAGTCGCTTCTTTGGCATCATTATTTACATGTATGCTAAAGACCATTTACCTCTTCATTTTAATGCTGAATACAATGGAGAGGAAGCAATGTTTGCCATTGAAAGTGGTGAAATTATTATTGGCAGTTTACCAAAGTAGCCTACTCGCTTAGTTCAGGCATGGGTAGAATTGTACCGCGACGAACTGATAGATAACTATAATCTGAAAGCAAAAAGCACCCCTCAGGAGTGCTTTTCTGCTTTTATAACAATATTAACTTACCGCCGACGCCCGAACAGGCGTAGCATGTAGAGAAACATATTGATAAAATCCAGATAGAGCCGCAGCGCCCCCATGATGGCTTCTTTTCGATCTTCGTCAGTGCCCACGTTGCCAATAATGTTCATTTCTTTGATCTTCTGGGTGTCATAAGCGGTCAGCCCAACGAAGATCAGAACACCAGCATACGTAGCAATCCAATAAAGCGTTTCGTTCTGCCAGAACAGGTTCACAACCGAAGCAATGATCAAACCGATCAGGGCCATCATCAGAAAGCCACCCCAGGATGTCAGATCGCGTTTGGTGAAATAACCATAAGCACTCATTGCCCCAAATGTTCCGGCCGTCACGAAGAAGGTAGATGCAATCGAACCACCCGTATAAAGCAGGAAGATACACGATAGCGTTAAACCGTTCATAACGGCATAACCCAGAAACATAGCCATCGCCATTTGGGCCGAAACGCGCTGCACAGCCGCCGACAGATACATAACCAGCAGCACCTCGCCAATCAGTAACCCATAGAAAACCAGTCGGTTACCGAAAATCAATTCAAGAACGGCGGGCGAACTAGCCACCCAAATCGAAATGGTTGCTGTAACCAGTAACGCTACGGTCATCCAGCCATAGACCTGGGTCATGAAAGCAGCCTGCTCCTGTTTAATCTGCTCGGCTGTTAGAGAAGGGTGGTGCTGTTCAGGATAGGATTGAGACTCCATAGTGAATTTATTGGTTTAGGTCAGAAAGTAAATTAATCGTCACGATATAAGCAAGTTGGCAGGCTTCCTGAGACTGAAAGTAGAAGTATTCCTGGCTTTCCGGAACACTTTGAACTTCAGGTCAATTGTCCCAGACCAGCATAAAAAAGCCGGAACTTCAGTAGCTCCGGCTCATACTAACTATAACTTAATGGCTTAAATACCAGGCTTTAACTTATTGTAAATTAGCATCTTCACGGCTGTTGAAGGTATCGCCCTGATTAATGTCTCCGGTCTTCAACCCTTTTTTGAACCAGTATACACGCTGTGCAGAACTGCCATGCGTAAAGGCATCAGGAACCACACGCCCCTGGGTCTGCTCCTGAATGCGGTCGTCGCCAATGGCGTTGGCCGCAGTTAAGGCTTCTTCAACATCACCCTGCTCAAAATCAAAGCTCTTTCCCTGCGCATGATGCGCCCATACACCCGCAAAAAAATCAGCCTGTAACTCAAGCCGAACGGATACTTTATTGTACTCCCGTTCACTTAACCGCTCACGAAGCGCATCGACTTTATCCATAACACCCAACTGTTTTTGCACATGGTGACCGACCTCATGGGCCACAACGTAAGCCATTGCAAAATCGCCGGGAGCGCCGAAACGTTTACTGAGCTCATCGTAAAATGACAGATCGATATAAAGCTTCTGGTCACCCGGACAGTAAAACGGGCCTGATGATTCCGAAGCCGTACCACAACCCGATTGGGTCATTTGCCGGAACATTACCAGCGTTGGTTTCCGATACTGTGCTCCCTGATCGGCAAACAATTTCGTCCAGATATCTTCCGTACTACCCAGTACTTTCCGCGTAAAACTGGCTGCATCGTCGTCGGGCTGCGGACCAGATGGAGCCTGGGCTGCTTGCTGACTGGGCGAACTTTGATTCAGGATTTCCGACGGATCTCCACCAAGGAGCATGACAATAACGGCAATAACAACGGTGCCGATACCACCGCCCACCAGCAATCCGCCACCACCTCCTCCGCGTCGATCTTCGACGTTATCACTTTCTCTTTGTCCTAACCAACGCATGGCTGATAATTAATTTTAAGTAAAAAAACGGCTACGATGTTTATATAACTCCAAAGTAAGCAAATTGGCTTACGCCCATCCTAATTTTACTTATGCACCGTTACTTTATTACTTTGGTTTTGCCCGCTCATACTGCGACGGCCAGATAATATCATCACCTAGTGCATGGGCAGCATGAAGTGGAAAATACGGATCGCGGAGGAATTCGCGACCTAAAAGAACAAAATCGGCCTGCCCATTAGCAAGTATGGCCTCGGCCTGGTCAACGTGCGTAATCAGGCCAACCGCAGCGGTCATAATACCGGCTTCCTGCTTCACTCGTTCGGCAAATTCTACCTGATAGCCAGGGCCTACCGGAATTTTCGCATGGGCAACATTACCTCCGCTTGAACAATCGATAACATCTACCCCTTTGGTTTTCAGGACCGATGCCAGCGCTACGGAGTCATCGGCGGTCCAGCCGCCTTCAGTCCATTCCGTTGCCGATATGCGAACGAAAAGAGGATATTCTTCTGGCCAGACAGCTTGTACTTGTTCAATCACCTGAAGCAACAAACGAATTCGGTTATCGAACGAACCGCCGTATTCATCCGTTCGCTGATTACTCAAGGGCGACAGGAATTCGTGGAGCAGATAACCATGAGCTGCATGAATTTCGGCAACCTGAAAGCCAGCTTCCACGGCCCGGCGAGCAGCATCCTGAAAATCAATCAGCACGTTCTCAATACCTTCTTTAGTTAACGCTAACGGTCTTGGTTCGGCTTCTATGAAAGGAATAGAACTCGGTGCAACGGTTTCCCAGCCTCGCTCTTCGGCAGGCGGAATGGCTTTCCCGCCATCCCAGGGTCGATGATGGCTTGCCTTGCGTCCGGCATGGGCTAGCTGAATACCGGCAATAGACCCATGCTGGTTTATGAACTGGGTTATTCGTTTCAGTCCTGCAATGTGGTCGTCTTTCCAGATACCCAGATCATGTGGCGAAATACGACCTTCGGGCGAGACGGCCGTTGCTTCCGTAAAAATTAACGCAGCGCCACCTACAGCACGACTGCCCAGATGGACCAGGTGCCAGTCGTTGGCAAAGCCGTTTTCGCTGGAATACTGGCACATCGGCGAAACAACAATTCGATTTTTGAGCTGGATACTACGGATGGTGATCGGAGAAAAAAGAGCAGACATAGAGAGTAATGTAAAGTAAAGCAGGGTATTTGTACTGCCCGATTCACGGGCAGGAAACGCCTGTCTGCCTAAGCAACACGAAGCAAAGGGTCGTGGTTTTCAAGTTTGCTATTATTCGTCGATTTACACCGCTTATTGCCAGAGGTAATTTTGTCAACTTATTAAGCTAAATACGAACATTTGCCAGGTGAGTGTGTTGATTTTATAGAACAGGTGTTCAGTAGAATGACCTATCGTTTCAGACTTTATCCAGGCTCAGTACTGAACATCTGGAAATTTTAAACCGCTCAACGATCATGACAAAAGACCCGAAAATTGATCGGCGTGACGATGTTAAGCCGACCGAAGGTGAGCACAAATACGGTGACGTAGAATTTGCTGACCGAACCAACAAGAAGTATCCAATTGATACGCCCGAGCATGTCCGTGCGGCATGGAGTTATATCAATCACAAGGATAACGCGGCAAAATACGATGCCGACGAAGTGGATGTAATTAAGGACCGGATTAAAAAAGCGGCAAAAAAACAGCACGTAACCATTGAGGACGAATAAACTAAGTCAAACGTCCTACCAGAAAACCCGTCAAATTCACCTAATTTGACGGATTTTCTATTTAATAGCTACCAACCACAACTAACCGTTCCTGAGCAAAGCCCGTTTACAGGCCGTTCACCTTCCACCAATTCTACACATCATCTATGCCAGCGTCCAAAACTCCGATTTACAGTGCTTTAGCCGCTAATCTGGCAATTGCCATTACTAAATTTATCGCGGCTGGCGTTACGGGCAGTTCAGCCATGGTTTCTGAAGGAATCCACTCATTAGTCGATACGCTGAATGAAATTCTATTATTACTGGGGATTGCCCGAAGTAAAAAACCAGCCGACACGAAAAGGCCTTTTGGCTACGGCAAAGAGCAATATTTCTGGGCGTTCATTGTCTCGATTTTGATTTTTGGCGTGGGTGGTGGTGTTTCATTTTATGAAGGCATCACGCATTTACAACATCCAGAACCGATCCAAAAACCGTTCTGGAATTACATTGTTCTGGGCGTAGCATTCTGTTTCGACGGACTTTCCTTTATCACCGCCCTCAGAGAATTTAACCGCCAGCGTGGCAACAAGCCATTCTGGTCGGCCGTTAAAGGCAGCAAAGATCCGTCCACATTCGTGGTGCTTTTTGAGGATGCCTCCGATCTGCTCGGCTTGATCGTAGCATTTCTGGGCGTCTTTCTGGGTCATCAGTTCAACAATCCGTACTTCGATGGGGGCGCATCCATCATCATTGGCCTGATTTTGACCGGGGTGTCGATCGTGCTGGCTCGCGAAAGCAGGAGCCTGCTCATGGGCGAGAGTGTTGAGCCAGCAACCTTAAACCAGATCATAGCCCTGACCGAACGGGATAATGCCGTGACGAGCGTGATCCAGTCGCCCTCCATGTACCTCAGTCCCGATGAAGTGCTGGTATTACTTGTCATCGATTTTCAGGATGCCTTATCGACCTCCGAGATCAATCAGGCGATCAATCGAATACGGGCAACGGTTCAGCAACAGTTTCCAATTGTAAAACAGGTATTTATTGAACCAGGTATTCCGTCAATTCAGTAAATGATTCCTTTGAAAGACATAGTCTAAGAAGCAGAAGCGTGCCACGGTTATGAACTGTGGGACGCTTCTGCTTCTTAATGAAAATACTATTTTACTTACTTTCCCAGAACTGTCTGACTGCCTTCTTGATCGTTTCTTCCTCGCAGGAGGTGGCCAGATGGCCGCAGTCGCTGGTAAGCTCTACAAAGGGCACTTGCAGAAATTTAGCCAGTTCGGTAGCCATGCCGGGCGTTACCATGTGATCCTGTTTTGCCACGACAACCAGTAGTTTGGCCTTGATCATCGACTTGAGTTCAGCCATTGACCGGCCCCGGTAGATATCATGACCAATCATGGCTCTCAGTTGTGATGCCCAATTATACGGGTTTGTATTTACGTAGCCATTCTCTTTTTTCTGCACAAAATCTAGTTCTTCTTCCGCCTTCAGATGACTCATAAAGTAGCCGGGCGTCGTTAAATTCAACTCATGAAGATCACCAACAGTCTTCATAGCTTCAGGCGAGAAATTGCCGCGCTCCAGAATCGTCAATTGTGTTCCCCAGAACAGCCTGTCATAACTGCTCTGTTTCGGGGTTCCCACAATGGGAACGACTTTATCCATAAAATCAGGATACGAAACCAGCCACTCGAACGATTGCATTCCACCCATCGAAATGCCCATAACAGCATACAGATGAGTCAGTCCGAGCGACTTCGTAACCAGCTCATATTCTGAGTGAACCATATCACGGATTGTGAATTTCGGGAACTGTGCTCCTGCCTGAGCTGTGCTATTCGATGGGGAAGACGATACCCCATTCCCCAGCGCATCGACCACAATCGTAAAATAGCTGGTGCTATCGGCAATACCGCCCGGATTAGCCACAAATGCTTTCCCCTGCGACGTGCCGCCAAACCAGGTAGGCACCAGAATAGCGTTCGATTTAGCGGCATTCAGTCGGCCGAAGGTTCGGTAACCAAGCTGGCAATTTTGAATAACCTGGCCGTTTTCGAGCGAAAAACTACCGAGATCGGCAAAGCGTTGCTGAGCAATGCTCGGATAAAACGGCAACAAAAAGAAGAGTATAAGAACGACTTTAGTCTGTGAATTCCGGCACATAACAAGCTATTTTCTCTGACGAAAGAAAACATCCATACCATCTTACTTTCTTCTTATGCTTTTCCTGGAGTTATTTTCTCCGAGACACAAAGATCACAGCGTCTTAGGCCAGTAAAGCCCTGTGTTCTTTGTGTCCTGCGATTAGGTAGCCGTGTAGCAAACAGACTTATTCTAGTATGAAAATTGCTTACTCTCAGATGCCAAACTTTCGCAGATTATATACGAAGCTTACCAGCACATACTGGCGAAGCACCCGACTCTGTACGTCTTCCAGATAGGTATCGGTTGTGTTTCGAACCAGGCTCCGGTTCTGATTGAGCAGATCAAACGCCTGTATGCGAACTTCGCCCGTATTTCCTTTAAAAAACTGCTTTGCCAAGGTCACGTTCCAGAGCGCAAACTGCTGGTTATAACCCGCCGACTGACCCGATGTTGCCGTATAGGTCAGATCGCTCGTCAGCACGAAGCGAAACGGCAGCTGCCAGTGAATATCGGCGGTGGCATAGTTGATCCAGTAGGACGTATTTTGCCGGGGAAGCAGTGAATAAGTTGCCGTCTGGTAAGTCAGATTACCGCTCACCCCATACTCAAGTTTGCCGTTGAAATTCGACTGCAACCGAAGGCCCTGCCCAATACTCCGGTTATGCGACACATTGCTCTGCTCATTGACAAAACTTACAGCCCGTGAAAAACCGGCATTCGTTGTCAGCGTCATGCTCATTTTAAGAGGTTGAAGTTTCCGGCTTAGCGATAGAACCCCATTCGCTGACCAATAGCCACCAGCATTAACAGGCCGGGTTGTTTGCACGCCCGCGCTGCTTACGTTTGTGGTGGTAGCAATCCGATTGTTGCTCTGATTTAGACTGGCGAACAGAAACAAGCTTTTACTTCCCTGCGAACGTGAGCTATTAAAGGTCAGCGTAACATTATTATAATATTCCGGTCGCAGAGTCGGATTACCCATGCGAACGTTCAACGGATTGGCGTTATCGATAATGGGTTGCAACTGCGTGATGGATGGTGCCGTTAATCGGGTCCGGTATTGAAGGCGTATATTACGATTTCCCGAAAACGTGTAGGAAAACAGTGCGCTGGGCAATACGTTCAGGTATCGGCGGCTAAGGCTGGTATCGACCGAGCGGTTTTCAACACGGAGTTCGGCCTGCTGCACATCGAAACCCAGCGCATAGGTATAGCGTAGTCGGCGCGTCTGTAGGGTAGCCCCCGCCTGATGGGTGGCAAACACGCTGCCGAAACGATTGCTTAACCCCGGATTAGGGCGATCATATAGCCCGGATGCTTCATTGAAGTCAGCGACATCCCGTTCAGCACGGTTTCGACTATTGGCATAGGCATACCTAAATTCAAGCTTTCGGGTCAGTGATAATGGCTCCGTAAACGATACAGTCAGCGTGTTCTGAAGCGCGTAAGTCCCTTGATTATTGCGCTGATCAAGCCGGATTTCATTCGGATTGGCCCCCGTAGAATCATAAAGGCTATTGACCGATTGATTCAGTGCGTTTGTACTGCCATTGTTTAAAACCGTATTCAGGTTGACCGAAAGCGACCGGCCTTCTCGCCGGAATTTGCGCATAAGCAGGAGGTTGTTGTAGACAGTTTGTCCATTTCCGGTAGAGCTATACTGTGTTTCTCCCGTGTTCAGCAATTGCGGATTACGCCCCGGAATGCCGGGCAAAACGGATCGACTGGCCAGCTCACTCGTATAGCCTGTAGTTTGCCACGAAAGATTGGGCGTTAAACGAAGGCTCGTCAATGAATCGAGTTGCCAATCAAGCCGACCATTGAAACGATGTGTTGTGACACGATTCTGCGAATAATTGTGCTGGTCGGTCAGAAACGATTGCTCGGGTAAAATACTCTGGCGGTGGCTTTGCTGATCAGTTGTTGTGATGGCCTGATTCATAAAGTAGCTGGTAGCTACTTCGGCCCGACTCCCCCATTTGTCGCGGTAATTCAGACCCGCGGCTTTTGTTTCAATGATATTGGTCGGTGTTTGGTTAACACCTGGTGAAATTCCACCAGGTCCGCCAACAATTACAGGTCCACTAGCCGCACCATCGCCCAGGGTAAAATTCTGTTGGTTCAGGTTATTGCCCTGCCCGATAACGGAAAGCTGACGCCCATTATTAAACCGATTCAGGCTCAATCGTCCCTGATACCGCGTCGGACCACCATCCCGGTCAACACCCGCACCCACCGAATTCTGGCCAAAATACCCCTTACGCTTGTCTCGTTTGATGGTCAGGTTGATCGTCCGCTCCCGATTGCCATCGTCAATCCCCGAAAATTGAGATTGATCCGAAGACTGATCATACAACTGCACTTTATCCACAATGTCGGCAGGTAAATTACGGGTTGCCATTTTAGGATCATTCCCGAAAAATGGTTTCCCATCGACCAGAACCCGGTTTACGGTTTGCCCCTGCGCCCGAATGGTTCCGTCACGGCTTACTTCAACGCCCGGTAATTTCCGAAGCAATTCTTCAACCTGTGCATTCGGCTGCGTTTTAAACGAACCCGCATTAAACTCCAGCGTATCACCCTTAACCTCAACAGGCGTTCGCTCCTGTTTGACGACCACCTCGCCCAGCGTACTCGACTGTTCGACCATAATAAGCGTTCCCAGGTCAGCATCCGGAGTCTCGCGATTGACACTTACGCTGCGTGATGCGTTCCGATAGCCCAGAAATGTAACCAATACCCGATAATTTCCGGCCGCTAGGTTTCGAAAATGAAACAGCCCATCACCGTCGGTAATCGTAGCCATAACATAGGCTGAATCATGAGCGCTCAGTAAGGACACCGACGCCGACCGTAAAGGTTTTCCGCTTATTGAATCAGTTACCGCACCTTGAATTCGCAATGCTCCGGCGCTTTTTTGGGCAAACACGCCCTCGATCGTGCCCAGTAAAAGCACGACAACAAATAGGAAGGATTTCATGGATAGCGTGTGTGCCGTTGAAGTCTGGAAGGATTAATTTCGTTCACCCATCATCAATTGCTGGCGAAAATCAGCGGCTGCTTTCTGACGAAGGTCGGCCAATTGGGCGGCAGTAACTGTTTCTGCGGTTGTAACTGGTTGAACATCTTTCGCATCCACAGCAGATGTACTGACTTTTGTAGCTCTAAATTGTTCGCGGCTGCTTTCGATGAGCAATACGGCGCCCGCTTCGGGCGTCAGTTCCTGAATTGGCGAGTACGTAAACGGCAATTCGGTCGTGAACCAGACCGTATAGGTTTCCTTGCGAAACGGTATGGTTGCTTTTCGGCAGGTAAAGCCAGCTATTTTCTTTGTCTGATCGGTTAGCTGCCAGTCACTTGCCCGTTGCAAAGGTGTTTCGGCCCGATAGTTTTTCGCTTCTTTGTCTTTGCCAATTGTCAGTATGGTAATTGCTTTCTGCCCATTCAGGTCTAAAAACACCTGCTCCTCAAACGGACGCCCCATATTTGTTGTCTGCGGTGCTGCGCCACCACCGCCCAGACCAACTCGCACAACCATACCCTCTTCGTCGCGGTTTACTTTGGCAAAATTGCCAGCAACCAGCAATTTTTGGCTGAACGTGCGTGTATCGGGAATATCAGCAGGGAAATTCGGATCGCCCGGTTTAACCTGTTCACCGTTTATTATGATACGCATGCTGTTGGGATCGACCTTACGAACCACTTCATAGGTAATCTGTCCTGACCATTGAGCCGCAGAAACGGTTTGGGCTAAAGCAGGACGCGACATCGTTGCCAGTAGAGACAGGATAGTTGCTAAAATAGAATACGTTTTCATACGTAATTGCCTGGTTTGATTTGACGGATCAAAGTTCAGGCGATGCTTTGTAAGACACTGCTATATAGTGTTAAACAGTGTTAACACCCTTAGTAAAGGACGTCCGAAGAATGTAGATTTGTCTATGAATCGGCGCATTCGTTCTATATTCTGGCTGATGACGGCCTGCATTGTAGGCATCAATGCCTTCCAGGCCTACTGGCTTTGGAAAAATTACCAAATTGACCGTCAGCAATTTAGTCAGACGGTTCAGGATGCCTTGTTTCAGGTACTGGAACAGCAGCAGGTTGGCGAAGCCCGGCGTCTGCTTGGCAAAAAGCTTCGGGGTCGTACGGCCCCCGCCGATAGTCATAGTTCACGTATCATTATACGCCAGTATGGCTCCGAAAGCCAACAGACACGGGTATTCTTCTATGATCAGCCAGAAAGCCTGTCAAACAAGCCAAAGGCAGGCAAACAACCGACTAAGCGCCTGATCGTTACATACAATACCAATCAACAACGAGCCGAAAATTCACCCCTCCAACCGGCCGATTCAATGGCCCGACGAATCTCCAGTCTGGTTATGCTCAACTGGGCTGGCGGTAAAAACCTGAATCTGTTTAAATTGAAAAATGACTATCGGACCGAGCTTCTGCGACGCTCTATCGACACTGACTTTCAACTCGATACTGTCACAATTCATCCGCGTCATGGCCAGAGCGATGTGTTGATCTTTAAAAATGATGGGCAGCAATCGGGTCCAGATAAAAGGCTTCAAACGTCACCATTGCCGATCAATCCCGTTCAGAATCTCTTCGTACAGGCGTCATTCACGACGCCGAGTTTTTACCTTCTGCGCCGAATGGGCTGGCTGTTGGGTGGTTCGCTGCTCCTGTTATTGCTTACAACGGGCTGTTTCCTGTTTATGCTGTCGACGATCATGCGACAAAAAAAGTTATCGGAGGTAAAAAACGACTTCATCAATAACATGACGCACGAACTGAAAACGCCCATCGCTACCGTGACGGCAGCGATTGAAGCACTCCAGAATTTCGGCGCGCTGAATGATCCGCAACGGACACAAAACTATCTGGCTATCTCCCAAAATAACCTTCAACGACTTTCTGACCTTGTCGAGAAAGTTCTGAATCTGGCCGTCGAAGAAAAACGAGAACTTACGCTCCGACCCGAATTGGTCAATCTGGCCGAATTAGCGCACGATCTGATTACGAACCATCAACTTCGTGCACCCAAACCGATCGCATTTGTTGCCGATATACCAGCAGAAGCATCAGTGCTGGTCGACCGTGTCCATTTTGGCAACGCGCTCAATAATCTGATTGATAATGCCATCAATTACTCGCGCGATCAGGTTCATATTCGGCTGGCGTTTCGACAGAATAGAGACGGTTGGCAACTGTCGGTTATCGATGATGGCATTGGCATCTTGAAAACCTACCAGTCAGCTATTTTTGACCGTTTCTTTCGCGTGCCGACCGGCAATTTGCATGCGGTCAAAGGATTTGGCCTGGGATTGGCCTATGTTCGCCAGGTGGTTGAGCGACATGGCGGTCACATTCAGGTGCAAAGCGAACCAGGAAAAGGAAGCGAATTTATCTTATTGTTCACCAATCATTGACGGAGTTTTCAGTGTATAGTTTCCAGTACGAAAAGCGGTATGGTAGCCCAAAAGTGCCTTCACTATAAACAACAAACTGAAAACTGAAACTTATTGTATGCCAACCGTTCTGTTAATTGAAGATGAGGCCGCTCTTGGCATGATCGTCCGCGATAGTCTCGAAGTACGTGGTTTTACGGTACGTTATGCCACCAATGGTGACGAAGGTCTGGCGATGTTTCGGCAGGAACGGCCCGATATCATTGTAGCGGATGTCATGATGCCTCAAATGGACGGGTTTACATTAGTTGAACAAATTCGCAAAGTTGATACCGATATACCGGTTCTGTTTCTGACAGCCCGCTCACAGACAGCCGATGTGGTGCGCGGCTTTGAGCTGGGTGGTAACGATTACCTCAAGAAACCATTTAGTCTCGACGAATTGATCGTCCGAATCAATGCTCTACTTCGACGGGCAATGGTCCCTCAATTGCGCGTTCAGCCGGTATCTGATTTTTTACCGATTGGCCGCTATCAGTTTGACCCGCCCAAGCAAAAATTAGTCTTAGATAGTCATGAAGTGTTGCTTTCGTACCGGGAAGCTGAGCTACTCCGACGGCTCTATGAACAGCGAAACCAGGTATTGGAACGAGCTGTCGTTCTGATGGAGATCTGGGGCGATGACTCCTTTTTCAATGGCCGTAGTCTGGATGTATTTATTACGCGACTTCGGCGTCACCTCCGCGAAGACCCTCAGATACAGATTGTCAATATTCGTGGTATTGGCTATAAGCTGATCATCTAAGCCTTTTTTAATTCAGAATAATCATCTCTCATTCAATTAGTTACATCGAGTCTGTTTTAATAAACAGACTTCAGTACCCGTATGAACCCGTTAGCCCGGTTTGAAGGCACGTTCGTGAAAAACGGTATCCAATTAAGTTATCATTAAAATGAAACGCTGGTTCAACTTTCATCGTATCTGGTGAGAAGAACATGCTTTTCTTTTATCATCAAACGCGGTTTTACAGTCTCAAAAAACATCATCCACTTATCCTGTTTTTGTTCAAGTAGAGTGTGATGACGAAACGCCGGATCGCTTTGAATCCGGCGTTTTTTGTCAAAATTCGGGTAAAGTCTTATTCATTTTTCTACTTACGCAACCCTGTAACCCAACTTCGCGTACTGTAAGATACCATGGCGTGCATATCGCGTCGTTGGGTAAATGTAAGTAGTGGGCAAACGCCGGGCCTATGATGAGCCTGGCGTTTGTTTAGTAATAGATTACGTTAAACCTCAGTTAAAAAGAAGGTTAAAGGCATAACAACCAGTGCTGTTAATGAGTATTATATATGTAGACAATACAGGTAAAATAAAAAACGCCCAGACGCATGAATTGGGCGTTTTTTTTATTGGCTCCGCAACGCAGCGGAGCCAGGCCACGTACTGAATGGGGAGTGTAGGTCTTTTTACAGCGGTGGCCTACAATGGTGTGGATAATTGCCTAAACGCCGAACCAGATGCGTTCGGCGTTTTTTGTAGACAATCGACATACCCCAATACTGGTTTTTGTAATAAATTCAGGCGAATTACTAAACACTAGCCTGCTTAACTGCGAATGAGGCTACCAACTGACTCATCACGAATAGTACCCTGAACTTTTTTAAGCTTAGTGTTCTGCTGTATAACATCAACGATCAGACGAGCCCGTTCAAGATACTTATCATCGACTTGCCCAGACTCAGCAAGTTCAATGTATCGCCGTGTAATCTCAAAGCGGATATAATCAAAGTGATCTGTCATAACATCTTTACGAATGTATACCAACGTACGTATATAGTCAGAGGTTAGATTACCAGAAAATACTTTTGCCAGAAGTAATTCTATTTTCCTATAGCTTTCTTTCTTGTGATGGGTATCCTTATTGCAACAGGTATATTTTTAGCAGGTTTGTATGGGTGTTATGCGTTGACAAAGCGAACCTGATCTTATAGAAATTAGGTGGATACAAAAAATAAAATTAAAAACGCCGTCGTAGTAACTCTCGGCGTTTTTGTATCTTCTTTTCTAAAAGGTAAACAAATTTTCAATTAAACGACTCGATCTTTTTTTGTTAATTAGAAACTCATTATCAATTACTTTACTCTACAAAGGCGTCTTATTTTTCTGATTCAAAGATCGCCATTGCCTTATCAATCGTTTCGTCTTCGACTCCGCCAACTATTAATTCGTCATCATTAGCCACATTGCTAATGATCGTTACGCCCGCCATATCCAGGTTCGGATCGACCAGGAAAAGAGCAGCTCGAAACCGCTCTTCGATTCGGCGATTTAAGGCTTCATTTACGTCTTGCGTAAGTTTGCCAGCCAGTTCAATATCTTTCTCGTTACCTTCCATTCTATGCGTTTAATAATTCCGTTAAGTTATTCAAAACATGCACTGCTAAACCGCGATCTATTAAATAAGTAGGACATTAATATAATCTTTTTAATAATCAATCAATTAGGGTAAAAGCCAGGCATAATATGCCAGAATAACATTCAATTAATCAACACTACTATCACCATTAGGTACAAAACTTGCTTATATGTTGCACAAGGCGAATGTCTACAAATTTTATTTTATATGTGCAATATAATACTATTTCAAAAGGAAACTATGACTTTTCTATGTGCGTTTTTTTACATTTAAATGAAGAATCAATAAGGTAGCCGATCCATAATTCTGGAATATTTTTATTAGTTATTCTTTAGATAAGTCTTGTCATTCCAGCCAACAATAGTCCATAACGCTTTCATTACCAATCTATTATATAACAAAAAATTGAATAATTTTACGTAGTATAATTTATTATCAATGCTTTATCACAAAGCAGATTTGCCGAAAATTCTCAAAGTATCTAATTATAAGATGCAACACTAGCCTTTATATACCAATTATAAAATAAAAAATACTTATCCTGTAATTCAGTCAAGATAGACTCGAAATTTTATATTTTACAATACAATAATTATAATAAAAACAATGATATTAGGTCCGATATTCGTAGCCAACAAAATAATATATAGGAATAGCCATTGTATATACTAAGCTATCGACTATCTTACCGGTAAGTAACGGATATGGCATCCTATTTATAACTGGCTTTTTTCTTATCGCCTTTCTTGAAAGTTCCAATGCAATCGGGTTTGATTTATCATCGGCTATCGGGATCATTTGTGCTTCTACTGACCCTTATTATATCTAGTAGGGTGTCTGTCTGGGCGCAAGCCCTAGTATTGCCACAACCTGAGGCAATAACCTTTCGCCAGGGTTTGCCGCAGGCTTTTGTTCCATCGATCGTACAAGACCACCAGGGTTTTATCTGGATGGCCACCCGCGATGGACTGTGTCGCTACGATGGCAATAATTTTAAAGTATTTCAGCCCAGATCCGACGGAAAGCCTGGTATTACATCACCTAGTCTTTTCGGATTAAGCCTTGATCCGCAAGGTCGTATCTGGATATTCAGCGATCAGAACGACATTGATATTCTTGATCCAGTTCGTGAAAAATTTACAAATTTTTCTCAACAGCCCACTTTCAAAAAGATGTTTGGTCGTGATCGTATCGATGCACATTATATAGACAGGCAAGGACGTTTATGGCTTAGTTTTCTTTCAAATAAGGTTGTTTGTATCGATCCAGCCACGAATCAATACAGGCATTACAAACGTCCTGGCTATTTCCCAACATTCAGCGCCTTTCTGCAAGACAAACAAGGCACAATGTGGATGTCCAACAGAGTAGGTTTATACCGGCTTGACCAACGTATCGATCGTTTCGTTCCCTATATACTGCCCGACAATGATATCAAAGGTATATTCGTACGCGCTACTAATGACTTGTTCGTATTGTCAAGCCGTTCGGTGATGATAGTCAATCCCCAAACGAACCAGATCAGGTCGGTTGCGTTACCGGCTCATATTAATGTTTCTTCAGTTTGGCACCATAGTCGTATTGTTGCTGATAGCCAGGGCAATGAATACTTTAATATTTATCATTTGCTCTATCGTTTCAACGACAGGAAGGGAATTGATTTAGTAACCAGGTTAGACAATCAGAATGCTTTTCGAGGGTTGCTTATCGATCGCTCTGATGTGTTATGGGGTGGGACAAATAAAGAAGGTGTCCTTAAATACAACCTTAAAACCAACCTGTTTAGAGCAATGCCCTATCAACATGGCTTTTATCAGGATCTTTTGGTTCAGAATTTGGGGCTGCCGACTGATCAATTACCTCCCATACCCAACGATGCGATCCCCTATAAATTTCGGTACACATTCGATCAGTCAGGAAAAATGTGGTTCAACATAGATAATAGTCAGTTTTATCAGATTGATTTCCAGACAAAGAAGCTCACAACCGTTCCGTTTCCGTTTCCAGTTCCACTGGCCTTGCGACACCTCTGGACGGTCCCGGTCACGTCAATGGCCACCGACCCCGCAGGACGCATATGGATAATGACTGATTCGCTTGCCTTGTGGTACGAAGACGGGAAATGGCACCCATTCCAACATCCAATTCGATCCGGGAACCGACGTGGCAATCAGCCATTCACTAACGCCAGCACGCTCACTAACGGCATTGAAGGAGAGATGCTGCAAATTGTGGTCGATGAAAAGGCAATTTGGGTAGCAACTAATATACAAGGACTTTACCGCATCGATCGAGCGAGTGGCCGAATCAAACAATATAAACACCAACCCACCAACCTGAGATCAATAAGTAGCAATCAACTCTTTTGTCTGTTTGATGACCCATTCGACAAGGCAATTTTATGGATTGGAACTTTTGGCAATGGTCTATGTCGGTTCGACAAACGAACGGGCAACTGCCGCCGATTTACCAAACAGAACGGTTTACCCAACAATGTAATTTATACCGCTATTACTGATAACCAGGGTTTTCTCTGGATTGCAACCAATCAAGGTATATGTCGAATGGATCGACGTACATTCAAAACAAAAATTTATACACACGAAGATGGCATTCTGGAAGATGAATTCAATCGGTTTCATTACCTACACCTTCCAGATGATCAAATTATTCTGGGCGGCTTAGGTGGGCTTACGTCTTTTTATCCGAAAAAATTACGTGATGATGGTTATCAGCCATCTGTACAAATTACCGATATTCAGATTAACAATCAGCCGCTTCTACCTGAACAACTACCCGATTCATTACCCGTACAGGCAATCAACCATCTGGATTTACCTTATAACCAGAACTTTTTAACGGTTTATTTTGCCGCTTTACAATATAATAATCAGCCCAAAATTCGCTACCGATACCAGTTGGTCGGATTAAATAAAGAATGGGTTGAAACCAGCCATCCCAAAGCCGAGTATACTGATTTACGATGGGGCACTTATGTACTCAGGCTTAATGCGTCCAATACGTCGGGGATATGGAGTAAACACATTCGTGTATTGACCTTAGCTATTCGCCCGCCCTGGTGGGCTACCTGGTGGGCTATTCTGCTATATATTGGTGCCTTGGTAGGTGTGATTTATGGACTGGTCCGTTCTTATGTTACCCAGCAGGAAGCGATGCAGCTCAAGGCAATCGATGTGATCAAAGCTCGCTTCTTTACCAATATCACCCATGAGTTCCGAACACCATTAACCTTAATTCTGGCACCAGCAGAAAAATTAAAACAGCGGCTTCGCCATATTGACGATCGGCATCAGCTTGATTTAATTTATCAAAATGCAACTCAGCTACTAGGCCTGATTAACCAGTTAATGGAACTCTCTAAAGCAGAGGCTCATGCACTGCAGATAAACGAAAGCCAAGGCGATCTGGAAGCACTTATAACCCAATTAATACAATCTTTTGAATACCAAGCCAATACAAAGGACATTCAGCTGGATTTGCATGTTCAAAATTTACATTCGGCCTACTGGTTTGACTCCGGCAAACTAGAACGTATTGTCTCTAATCTGGTGGCGAATGCCTTAAAATTCACACCAGTAGGCGGTAAGGTAACCGTCGATTTAATGCCTGTTCAGCACCTGGATTCACCTGAAAAGAGAAATTCTAAAACTACCCATAACTCATGGCTTCAATTAACCGTAACTGATACTGGTTTTGGCATTCCAGCAGACCAGCTTCCACGAATTTTCGACCGATTCTATCAGGTTGACAATTCCAGCACTCGCCAACAGGAAGGTACTGGTATTGGTCTGGCACTTGTTAAAGAGTTAGTTGAAGTACAATCAGGAACTGTTCAGGTTTTCAGTAAAATAAATAGTGGTTCGATCTTTACCGTCAATTTACCATACCGTCCTGCTACTATTTCTGAGATAGTTCAGTCGCTACCAACGACCGTCGAATCAGAAGTTCAGGAATCCGACGAAGAACAACAGTTTGATGATGCTCCGATTGTATTGATAGTAGAAGATAATCTGTTGCTGGGCGATTTTATTGCCGATAGTCTTCCGTCACATTATCAAATTCACCGTGCCCTTAACGGGGCGGAGGGTTTAGACCAAGCCCTTATGCTTGTTCCTGATTTGGTGATCAGCGACGTACTGATGCCAATCATGGATGGGTACACACTTTGTAAAAACGTAAAAGAAGATCCGCGAACCAGTCACATTCCCGTTATTCTGCTAACCGCTAAATCGTCGGTCGAGAACCGGATTGAAGGTTTGTCGTTGGGAGCCGATGATTATATTGGAAAACCATTTCATGTTCAGGAGCTTGAATTACGCGTCCGAAACCTGTTAAAACAACGTCAGCAATTACGCGACTGGGTACTTGCCAGTGTTACCAATCCCGATCCACTACCTGACCCTCCCGCTCCTACCGATCCGTTATTGGAGAAGCTTGCCCATGTAGTTGAGAAACATCTCGATGATGCGAGCTTCGGGGCCGAAGAACTTATCACAGAAAGTGGTTTGAGCCGTATGAATTTACACCGTAAGTTAAAAGCATTGGCTGGTACGTCTACGGGCGAATTTATCCGTAATTATCGCCTGAAACGAGCTGCCCAACTATTGCGCCAGGGACATACTGTTTCTGAGACTGCCTATCTTGTTGGCTTCGAAGATCCCTCTTATTTTACCCGTACTTTTCGCAAAGTGTACCAAATGACCCCATCCGCCTTTTCTAATAAAAATTAAGAAAAAAATATACACAATACAATTATCAATATACTTATCCTGCGATTTTTAGCATAATTTTTATTCTATTGGTACGTAAGTACCAGTATTTGAGATAAAAATACCGGTATTTATACCTAAGCCTGCAGACCTTTGTCACTCGCGTTTTACTAATAGACCAGCGCGGGTTATAGATGATATACCTAAATAATACCTACGGAAACTACTCCATTTCATTTTGCAACACTACCGTCGCCAATAAGTCTTTACGCTATTAGGATGTAGAACTATACGCATCTGATCTGGACACTGTTTCATATAGGCTAACCAAGCTCCTCTGTAACGAATAGACTATTGTTTCATTCTCTTCATTCTTTTTGCTTTTCCCTACTCACCATGACAAAGTATCGCGCACTAGACCAACAATCCGTGACTTCCTTTCAAAACGCAGAGGCTATCGACACCTTCGATAACATCTACCATCACTACGTGAATCGAGTCTATAATAAGTGCCTGACGATGACCAACGACCCCGAAATGGCTAAAGATTTCACCCAGGACATTTTCATTAAAGTCTTTATGAAGCTCAAAACATTTCAAAATCGGTCGGCCTTTTCTACCTGGCTCTATGCCATTTCCCATAATTACTGCATCGACCACATTCGCGCCAGCAAACGCACTGAGCCTTTGTCGGATGCTGTAATGAAGGATGTCGCGGAGCAAGACCTGTCACCTCATGAAACTGTGATAAGCCAATGGCGTGCATTAAGTCTATTTCTAACTAGCCTGCCAGACGATGAGGTGGACATGTTGCGGCTCAAGTATGAGCAAGGAGTTTCGGTCAAAACGATCAGTGAGTATTATAATCTCTCGGAGAGCTCCATCAAAATGCGCTTAAAGAGAAGCCGGGATAAACTCCGCGCTCTGTGTATAACCGCCATTTCTGACCAGGAAAAGCAATTTCAGAAACCCGTAAATTTCTAGAGTGGAATTTCATGTTTCAATAAGAGTGCCTATTACGCTTACCTAATTTAGTATTACTACCCACCGGACGATGAATCCCCAGTTGTAGCCATACGCTGGGGATATTTTTATTGTGTTTAGGCTATTAAGATCTATCAATTATTCTCTCGCATAAAACTATTTTACACAGTCCTTTTGCTGGGCTGGAGGGGTCGTGAATCAGACTCAAAAAAATAGCGTAAAGCAATGGATCATGCCTTAAATGACCGTAACCCAGCTAAAATCGGAATGATCCTAACAGGGTTACGGTACTGACCATTTGTCAAAAATTTTACTTTATTTCGCCTACCATATCCTCAGGCTTCACCCATTCGTTAAACTCCTCTTCGGTCAAATAACCGAGTTTCAGAGCCGTTTCTTTTAGGGTTGATCCTTCTCGGTGAGCCGTCTGTGCGATTTCGGCTGCTTTATAATAGCCAATTTTTGTATTCAGGGCCGTTACCAGCATCAACGATGAGTCAACATGCTTTTTGATGTTGGCTTCGATCGGTTCGATCCCTTCGGCACATTTGTCATTGAACGATACGCATACATCACCAATGAGCCTGGCAGAATGTAGAAAGTTATAAATCATGACCGGCTTGAAGACGTTCAGTTCGAAGTGCCCCATAGCACCACCAAAGTTGATCGCAACGTCGTTACCCATAACCTGCGCAGCTACCATGGTCATGGCTTCGCACTGCGTTGGGTTCACTTTACCGGGCATAATAGATGAACCAGGCTCGTTATCGGGAATATGCAATTCACCAATACCGGCACGCGGTCCGCTCGACAACATCCGAATGTCATTACCGATTTTCATCAGGCTTGCTGCAACGGTTTTTAGTGCCCCGTGCGCTTCAACAATTGCATCGTGAGCCGCCAGTGCTTCGAACTTGTTTTCGGCAGTAATGAACGGTAGGCCCGTTACGTTGGCAATGTGTTTCGCTACGTTTTCTGAATAATTCGGGGGCGTGTTGATACCCGTACCAACAGCCGTTCCGCCAAGTGCCAGTTCGCTCAGGTGAGCCAGCGAATTATTGATGGCCCGCAAACCGTGATCGAGTTGCGACACGTAGCCAGAAAACTCCTGACCAACTGTCAGGGGCGTGGCATCCATGAAGTGCGTCCGCCCAATTTTGACGATATGCATAAACTGCTTCGACTTGGCAGACAGCGTATCGCGTAGTTTTGTGATGCCGGGAATCGTAACGTCAAGCAGAATTTTGTAGGCAGCAATGTGCATCGCCGTCGGAAACGTATCGTTCGACGACTGTGACTTGTTCACATCATCGTTGGGATGCAGAAATTTCTTTTCGTCAATGAGCTGGCCACCGTGCAACACATGCCCCCGATACGCCACTACTTCATTGACATTCATATTTGACTGGGTGCCTGAACCCGTTTGCCAAACCACAAGCGGAAACTGATCATCGAGTTTCCCGGCCAGAATTTCGTCACATGCCTGGCCAATAAGATCACTTTTTTCCTGCGACAGTACTCCTGCATCGAGATTGGTTAATGCAGCTGCTTTTTTGAGGTACGCAAATGCCCGGATAATCTCGCGCGGCATTTTATTGATATCTTGGGCAATTTTAAAGTTCTCGATGGAACGCTGGGTTTGCGCGCCCCAATAGACGTTGGCCGGAACCTGAACCTGGCCCATCGTGTCTTTCTCGATGCGATATTCCATGTATAGACTATAGATATAAGAAGTTAGACAAAAGACTGTCTCAAAATTCGTCGGCAAAGGTAGGGTGAGGCTCGTGTTTTACCATGCTGTTTGGCAGGTTTCAATGTCTCACCAGACACAATTGCCAACTAACATTTTTCATGTCGATCAAAAAACACCGAAAAATGGTTAGTTTAATCGATAAGCATTCCCGATACCAAACGTCATGACCACCTACAAACTGCCCCATAAAATTGCTGCCCGGCAGCATGAAATAACCGCTGACTTCATGGCCGTTATAGATCGTCATTTGGCTGACCTCCTGGAAGGGCGCGTTACTGACATGTACGAGATTCGGGATATTGCCGATGAGCTGCATATTCACCCAACCCACCTCAGCAATACCATTAAACTAACAACGGGCCAATCGCCCTGCTACTTCTTCGAGAATAAGATAATGGCCATTGCCAGAACTATGCTGCGCGACAACCGGCGCACTATTGCCGATATTGCCATGACGCTGACTTTCGATCCATCTAACTTCACCAAATTTTTCAAACGCTTTCAGGGTGTTACTCCCAGGCAATACCGGGAAGCCATTTTGCAGGAAGCATGGGAAAAAACTGAAGCTATCACCATTTAATCTGAAACAGTCACCATAAAGTGCCGAGCCGCGTCCTGCAACTTTGTGCCGTCAATCAACAACAAACAAGATGGCAACTGAAAACAAAATTGCAGTAGTAACCGGTGGTAGCCGTGGTCTGGGTAAAAACATCGCCTTACGCTTAGCTACTGACGGTATAGATATTATTTTAACGTATCGCTCCAAACAGGATGAAGCCGAAGCCGTTGTTCAGGAAATCGAACAGAAAGGCAGGAAAGCCGCTGCACTCCGCCTGGATACGGGCATAGTCAGCACCTTCAATTCATTTCTGGAACAGGTATCTGCTACCTTAAACGAAAAATGGGGCCGATCTACTTTCGACTTTCTGATTAACAATGCCGGGATCGATGCCGCTTCTCCTTTTGCGCAGACAACCGAAGAAGACTTCGATAATCTGTTCAACATTCACCTCAAAGGAGTTTATTTTCTAACCCAAAAATCCCTACCACTTCTCGCCGACAAAGGTAGTATTGTTAACGTATCGACTGGGCTGACCCGATTCACAACACCGGGCTATGCGGCCTATGCCTCCATGAAGGGCGCCGTTGAAATCTTCACCAAATATCTGGCAAAAGAGTTGGGTTCACGTGGTATCAGGGCAAATCTGGTAGCACCGGGTATCATTGAAACGGACTTCACCAAAGCAGCTCGAGAGGCCCATCCCGAACTCGAGGCATTTATTTCCTCACAAACAGCGCTTGGTCGGATGGGCCTCCCCGACGATATAGGCGGTGTTGTGGCATTTCTATGTTCGACCGATGCCCGCTGGGTAAACGCCCAACGGATTGAAGCTTCGGGCGGTATGTTTTTATAGGAATTGAATAAGAATTGCAGTATATGGCCTGTGTCCTCCACAGGCCTTTTTCATTACGGGGGCTATACTGGTCTGGATTCGAACGCTGAACGTTTCGAAGAAAAAATTAACCGAAGAAAATCCAGTCGTTGCCCCTGAGCGAATGTTCTATGACTGCCTGTTCAGCAATAAATAGGTGAAAGAATCAGCATACTTGTCAAAAAGTCTAACAATTCTGCAAAATGATGGGTTACTTTTCTAATCTATTTGAATTAATAACTAGAAACATAGAATTCATCTCAATTCATTGAAAAACATGGCAAAATCTGCTTTTCTCCTGCTCTCTCTGCTGGCTCTGACCACAGCTTGTTCAAGCACCAAAACCGAGTCGACCGAATCATCTACGACAGTAACGGATTCCAGCTCGACTATGTCGTCAGATTCAACATCAACGATGTCAACTGACACGACGATGGCAAAAGATACAACGAAGAAGGATTCGATCAAATAATCGATTCAATTCTATAAGTTTCAAAAAAGCCCCAGCAATGGAGGCTTTTTTGTTTTATAGCTGTTTCTAATCGCCGGAAAAGTAGCCCCGGCTGGCACATTTAAACCGTATTCAAACCGATAAGACAGGGTTTTAACCGTTGATTAAGTAGTCTGCCGGTCGATGGTGCAACTTTTATAGTTTTAGGCACTCTTTTTAACCCACGGTTATTAAAGACTATGGTTTACGAAACCTGGCTCTTCCTCTTTCTGGGTATGATGGCGGCAATACTATTGTATAATATTGTACAGTGGTGCTTTTATCAAGAACGAATCTACGGGCTCTATACGGTTTACCTGTTAATCTGGCTAGGCTATTTCCCACTACGATCGAGTAGTATCTTATCCGACAATCTTGCCGATTTTGTGCGAATTACGGGTCCAATGGTCGCCTATATCGTTTATTACGACTTTACAATCGCCTTTTTAAATCTTCGGGAACATCGCCCTAATTTATTACGCCTGTTCCGCATGACGCAAACAGGACTGGCAGCTTATATTTTACTTGAAGTTGGTTTCTGTTTTTTGTCTGATTATTGGGCCCTGCCAGTTCATGAGCTTATCCATACGCTGGTCCGAACCGGAATGGTCATTTTATCCGGCTACATCATCATAACGGTTTATAAGCGCAAAGACCCCATTGGGCGTTTTTTTATTACGGGGTCAGCTATGCTCGTGTTGGGTGCGTTGATTGCAATGTCTCTCACAATGATACGACCGGCTAATGATCTGGATGGGTTCTGGCTAGCCCCCCTTACCTATCTACAGCTAGGAATCGTACTGGAATTAGTGTTTTTCTCACTCGGTTTAGCGTATCGCCATCGCCGTGATGCAGTCAAGAAAGCCCTTTTTGAGCAGGCACTGAACCGGGAACGCAGGCAAAGGCTACGCGACCAGACCGTTGCCAAACAGACCGTTCAGTTGCTCGAGCACGAAGTAGCCGAGATGCAAATGCGGGCCTTGCAGGCCCAGTTAAGTCCTCACTTTCTGTTCAATAGTCTTAACTCCCTATCGTCGCTGATTGCTGATGAACCGACTAAGGCCGAGCGGTTTGTTGATGAACTGTCGAATGTTTACCGCTATTTACTTCAGGCTACCGATCAGGAACTTATATCACTGGCAGCGGAGATTAAGTTTATCAATTCGTACTATCACCTCCTGAAAACACGCTACGATCAGGGAATCAATCTGGAAATCAACATCGATGATAGCGACAAAACGTGCTTAATTCCACCGCTGACCTTACAACTATTGATTGAAAATGCGGTGAAACACAACATTGTTTCTGCCAGTAACCCATTAGTCATTCAAATTTTTACGGACAACGATGGCTTTTTAAATGTTCGTAATAATCTCCAGCGGAAACGGGTCAACCGGCTCATGTCGACCAAAAAAGGTCTTCAAAATATTAAATTAAAATTCCAGTTATTAAATCAACCCGACATTTACATCTCCGAAGAGAATAAATTATTCAATGTAGCCGTGCCCTTAATCCCCTCAAGGGAACAGATCGCCTATTAATCATTGACGTAATATTAATTACGGTGAACCCTATACGACGATTCCTTATACATACGCCTAAGTAAGTCACAAGTATCAGCCTAATTGTGTCTAAAATTTTACATTATGACACAGTAGTATTACTTATTTTTCTATGTGTTACCGTTTACTCACTTCATTTTGCAAAATAGCCCATTATTAACTTATTTACAAGAAGTTAGCTAGACACATAGTTAGCTGTATTCACACACCGTAATGACTATTTCTCTACCTTCTCTCCCGAGTACTAATCCTGCTTTTCCCAAATTTAAACACCGCGAGCTTCAATTTCTCCAATTAGCCTGTTCCGAGCTAACCTATGTCCAGATTGCGGACAAAATGTGCGTCAGTCCACGCACCGTAGACGGTTATCGGGAAGTGCTATTTGAGCGATTACAGGTAAAAAGCCGCGTTGGACTGGCCTTATGGGCGGTGAAAACTGGATTAGTGGTTTTGTAAAGCGTCAAACGCTATCCTTAACCAATTTTATTCTTCAGATCGTCGCCAGCAATGACCGTACTCATGTATCGATAGCCATTGCTGGCTTCTTTAAAGCGTGGATCAGTCTTTATCAGTTTCATAAACTGTTTATGTTCGTCTGTCGCTCGGCCAACAAGACAGCCTGCACTAGCCTTGCCGATATTATCGGGGCTCGCATTGTGTCCTGAATGCTGATTGATTCCAAACGCACTACCCACATCAATCTTATCGCCGGTACGTTTGCCATCCTGATTTAAATCCCGAAAAACAGCTACGTTAGCAACCTGCACCAAAGCCTCGTGAGCCGTTGGCGTGCCCGCTTTATGAATGCCTACCCGCCACGATTTGTATTGATCAAATGCAATTCGTGCCGCTCCTTCGGGATTTTCGGGGTGGTCGGTGAAAAATTTTCCTGGCTCAGTTGTTGCCAATACATTCAGTAGAATCTTAGGCTTTCCATTTTCTATCGCTAAAACAACCCGGCGGTCATTAAATTTATTGAACACATCAGCGTTTGGTTCACCACTCTCATCGGCACCTTCTACATAAACTATTGTGAGAAACTTTGGCAGCCTGGCAAACCAGAAATTACGTAACTGCATATACTTCACAATACGGCTGGCAAAATCAGCTCCCAATGTCAACGGTATAAATGTATCTTGACTGTGCTGGAGTAGCGATTGGGCCAGATCGACATTAATCGTTTCTTCAAGAAGAATACCTACCTGTTTGGCGTAGGTTCGCAACACCAGAGCGGACACTGGACCAAAATCGCCATCGATCGGAGGATCTAAACAGCCTAGTTTAATCAGTCGCGACTGTAGATCACCGACTAGCTCATGGTCGAGTGCTAAATCGCGGAGATTAACTCCCAATCCGTTAGCAACTAGTTCCTGCAAAGTCATATGTCAACAAGTTTAGTAGGATTGAATTTAGTCGGCCTTTCGCTCAGCGGTGTACCACGGTTTTTAATCCTTCTGCTACTAACCGTGGTACACCGCTGAGCGAAATGACTAATCACCATAAACTGTAAAATACCAGAACGATGGTTAAACGCTACAATCAAATTTCCAACAATTCCCGGTATTAATTAACGGGGTAAACACCCTTTTTGCCATCCGTAAAACCACGCATTTGTATCAAGATTAGCGCCTATCCAGGCTTAGGTAAAGCTTTTGGATTTGTCTCATGAGAACTTCCTGCCGAACACTATTCCAACAATTCCCTAATTTAGCCCCGACATTTCCAGCGTCCTTATGAACCCATTCCCGATTCATGACATTGCCAAACTCATCGATCATGCCCTGTTACATCCAACTCAGACTGATGAGGAACTTCACGCAGGTTGCCAGGTGGCATTAGCCTACAATGTGGCGTCGGTCTGTATTAAACCCTTTGCCGTTTCTATAGCTGCCAGATTACTGGTGGGTTCCAGCGTTCGGGTTGGCACAGTAATCGGTTTCCCGCATGGCAGCAACGCGTTAAGCCTTAAACTGGCCGAAACCGTTCAGGCGTGCCGGGATGGAGCCGTGGAGATTGATATGGTTGTTAACATTGGTAAGGTCCTGAGCAATGACTGGTCGTATATTTCCGATGAAATACGGGCTGTTTTTTATACCTGCCAGGAATATGGGGCCATCCTGAAAGTAATTTTCGAGACCGACTTTCTATCCGACGATGCCCTTAAAATCCGGCTTTGCCAGATCTGTACCGAAGTCGGCGTTGAGTTCGTTAAGACCTCAACGGGCTTTGGTTTCGTAAAAGGAACTGATGGCAAATATGACTATCAAGGGGCTACCGAGCATGATTTACGATTGATGCTGACGCATGTCGGGCCAAACGTTCAGGTTAAGGCTTCAGGCGGAATCCGCACGTTAGATGAGTTACTGAAGCTCAAAGCACTGGGCGTTTCCCGAATCGGCACCTCCTCTACCGTGGCTATCATAAACGAAGCTTATAGGCGGTCAGGCATGGTTGTCCCCTCTATGGCCGTTCCGCCAATCACCGAACTCAACGGCTACTGAGCTCCCGAATCGTTCATTGACTATTTATTCCCTTTAATCAAATGCTAAACCTCGGCTTTGTATCGGCTATTCTGGCCGATTATGATTTGAATGGCGTGCTGAAATTTGCGTCTGATAACAACTTCAAATGCGTTGAATTGATGTGCTGGCCCAGCGGGAACGCCGATGCCCGTCGCTACGCGGGCGTAACGCACATTGATGTTGACAATCTGAATGTCGAGCAGATTCACACATTAACGCGGCTCTATGGTGTATCGATCTCCGGCCTGGGCTACTATCCGAATTCGCTCGACCCAAACCCTGAGCAGGCCGAGTTTTATCGGGAACATATCAAGAAAATCATTCGGGCAGCGGCCAGATTAGACGTACCTGTGGTCAATACATTTATTGGTCGCAATTGGTCGCTGAGCGTAGCCGATAACCTGAAGCTATATGCCGAACACTGGCCCGCAATCATCAAGGTGGCCGAAGAAAACAACATCCGGATTGGGATTGAAAACTGTCCGATGTGGTTTACGGACGACGAGTGGCCGGGCGGAAAAAACCTCGCCACAACCCCCGCCATTTGGGATCGACTATTTGAGATCATTCCATCGCGGGCTTTGGGACTCAATTATGACCCCAGCCATTTAATCTGGCAAATGATGGACGAGGTAAAACCTATTTACGATTACCGCGATCGTCTGTATCACATCCACCTCAAAGACGTTAAACTCTATCCCGACAAATTAAACCGGGTTGGCATTATGGCCAATCCCCTGGAATACCACTCGCCCAAACTCCCCGGTCTGGGTGATGTTCGCTGGCGCAATTTTTTTGCGGCATTGACCGATGTCCGCTACCGGGGCCCGGTTTGCATCGAAGTTGAAGATAAAGCCTTTGAAGGCAGTGCCGACGATGTGCACACGGCTATTCTGACCGCCCGAAACTACCTGAGTCAATTCTTAGTGTTATGATAGAAATCGGTAGTTGATTTGCTGGATATACGACAAATCAACTACCGTAAACCGATCCTGCCTTGCGCGACTCGATTAACCAACTCGACACTGATCTGTTTTTGTGGCTGAATGGCCTCTACGCATCCTGGCTTGATCCGATCATGATCTTTGCAACGGAGCGAAACACGTGGTTTCCCTTCTACGCACTGCTCATCGGCTGGCTCGCCTTCCGCTATCGGAAACAGGCGATCTGGATGGTGTTAACCTTAGCCGCAGCCGTAGCGATCAGCGACCAGACCGCGTCGGCTCTGCTAAAGCCACTCACTCTTCGGTTACGTCCCTGCCATGTTCCCACTCTGCAAAAGCTAATTCATCCCGTACTGGAATGCGGTGGTCTATACGGATTCGCGTCTTCACATGCAGCCAACACATTTGCCCTCGCAACGGGACTCTGGCTACTGATTGGCAAGCAATATCCGTGGACAAAATGGATTTTTCTATGGGCCATCTTCGTTTCGTATAGCCGCATCTATGTGGCGGCTCACTATCCGCTCGATGTGCTGACCGGAGCCGGAATTGGTGTATTGGCAGCCACTTTATGTGTGTTTATCCTACGCACCATACAGGGTCAGTTTACTCATCGAAATGCAGTCTGAAGCCATAGACAATGTTACCGTTGCCAAACTTTTTGATGCACTTTATCCAATAATACAACAATCATTTTCTGATTCGGTTTCGCTGATACCCGGCTCATTCATTAAGGCCACAGGGTATACATTGCCATATGCGAACCGAAGTAAATCATCTTCTGGATTACCCGATTTTATTTCCTGCTCCCCCCTCCCCATTGCTGCAACTAAGTGTAATTGTTCCGGTTCGCAATGAAGCTCACCACCTGACTCAAACACTGGACGCCCTTCGTAATCAACAGGATGCGATGGGCACTCCATTGAATCCGGCCATTTATGAAGTGTTGCTCCTGGCCAATAACTGCACCGACCAATCGTATACTGTTGCCAACCGGTATCAGCAGAAATACCCGCATTTCCCATTGCATATTGCCCAAATTGAGCTACCCGCTGCCAGGGCAACGATTGGTACAGTTCGACGACTTCTAATGGATGAAGCACACCGTCGGCTGACCAGTATCAGTCATTCGTTTGGTATCATTGCGTCAACCGATGGTGATACGGTAGTCGATAGCCGATGGATTTATTACATCATGATCGAAATAGCCAACGGAAATGACGCTGTTGGCGGCCGGATACTGACTCATCCTGATCCTGGTAAAGTACGTCTCTATCACCTGCGCGACGTGATGTATCGGACACTGGTGGCCAAAACCGAAGCGTTACTTGATCCTTCTCCCCACGATCCATGGCCCCGACATTTTCAGCATTTTGGAGCCAGTATTGCGGTTACCTGTCGGATGTATGAGCAGGCGGGTCGCTTACCGGAAAAGCCTTTTCTGGAAGACGAAGCTTTCTATAAAGCACTGCTTCGGAGGGATGCCCGCGTCAGGCAAAGTCCAGCGGTAAAAGTATTCACATCAACTCGTATGGACGGCCGTGTAGCGGTTGGTTTTTCCGAACAATTGCGCTATTGGGCTGATCTGAATCAGGCTGGAAAGCAGCAAATTGTCGAACCAGTCGACGCAATCATTACGAAGTTTCAAAACCGTCAAAAGCTTCGTGTGTGTTGGCAAAACAGGCAACAGTCGCTATGCATGAATGCCCTAGCCCAGATTGCGCTGGATCTGCGTTTAGATGTAAACTGGCTACATGATGAAATAAGGGGAAACAGCTTTTTCGGACAATTGTGGGAGCGAATAGAAGAAAAAATGGCTCAGGGCGATTGGGCTAAACATTGGCCATTGGTGCCAATTACAACCGCCATTCAGCACTTGCGCCACTTTTGTAAATCGTATACTTCTTACTGATCTCTGCTGAAAAGATCCAGTCTGTATTTATCTGTTCGTTGTCCTGACAGATGAGTTAGCGGTTTGCCCTCACCAGCCGCTTCCATAAATTGTTCATGAACCTGATCGCCAGTCAACGGATAATCATGCACGAAGGGCGTCCAATGCACCAGTAGCAAGTGGCCTCCAATTTCCAGATGATCAATCATCAATTGCCTTGCCCGTTTTAAATCATCCAGCACCAGATAATACCCAACCTCCGATAGCAAAATAAGGTCGAATTGTTGATCTGGGAATTCGTTCGGAATAGCCATCTGCCTGATTGTCACCTGCGGATAAGCAGCCAGTCGCTTTCGGGCAGTTTCAAGTGGCAGCTCACTGGCATCAACAGCCAGTAGTTTGTCACATCGTTGTGTCAGCATTTCGCTTAACACTCCAATGGAACAGCCAATCTCAAACGCGTTTCTGTAGTGATTTTTCGATAAAGCAGCCAATGTAGCTTCGTACTTGGCCTTTTCATAAGGACTCGTCTCAAACGACCAGGGATCATTGCTGGCTCGATAAACATCATCGAAATAGGTGGTTGGCAGACTTGGCATGGTTCAGTAATTCGTTAGATCTCTTCCAGAAATAATTCACGGGGGGCATCAAAATGCGTCAGTAATTCAGGCGAAAGGTAAAAAGCTGTGGGGTCATCGTTGATCAACCGGCTAACCTGCGAACGGTGGCTCGCAATAGCCTGTTTACGCTGATCCATTACCTCCTCAATGGGTATGCACCATACCTTCATCTCATCGGCTCTGGGCATATCATTTTCATCGCCCAGCTCCCACAACCAGATCAGATATTCCAGCACTCTGGGACGGTCAGAAAAGTGCCCCAAAGCTGCCATCAGAATTTGCCAGGATGCCCGATGATCCCGGTGTGGGTCACGACGCCAGGGAACCAATATCGTCTGAGGGTTAACCTGTTTAAGCAATTCATAAACAAAATCAACCGATTCGTTGAAACCAGCACTACCCGGCATGGGAACCTGTGTATCTTTCTCACGCATAAATGTGATGTTATCCGGCGATACATGCAGCATACGAAGGGCATCCCGCGCTTCTGATTCACGTAACTGGCGTAGCCGTTCGGCAGGATAAGCCAATGAATTGGGATGCGACATTGTCCCATCGCTCACAAACAGAACATGAACGCTATAGCCTTGCTGGCGCAGTAGGGCAATGGTGCCCCCACAGCCAAGTGATTCATCATCGGGATGGGGTGCTATCACTAGCAGATTACCAAGCTCGGCCGGGTCGATGGTAAGAGCCAGACCTTCCAGAAAATGGGCTTTATCAACGCCAGAGATCATGGGCATTCACTTGATTGTTGAGTACATAATGACCAATCGCAGCGATCGTCGCATCGGGAGCAGGCTGGCGGAGGTAGAATGTCAGATCCCGGTGAAGGCGTTCAAACGGAAGTGGTCGCATAAGCCCCCTGGCCCCTATGGAACGTTCGGCCAGTTGCATCACACGCAGACAGATTTCTTCAATGGCCGTTCGGGTCATATTGGCGTAAGCAACAATCCGATCGGTTTCTTTTTCATACCCGAGCCACTCATCCGTTTTTGCTCCCGCCATTGTAATCCACTGGTTACCAGACTCCACCAGATAAGCCATTTCGGCCAGTCGTGTCTTCTGAAACACATCATCGGTACGATTCATCGACGTCAGAAGCGTCCTTGTTTCATTCAATAAAGCTTCGGCCCCGCCTAGCTGAACAGCCGCAAACCGGATAGCTCCGCCACTAAAATAGGGCTGACGAAAATAATCACCGGGCTGACCCAACAAATCAGCCTCGTCAATTTCGACACCAGTGAAATCGAGTTTATAACTGACCGACGCCCGCATACCCAGTGGCTGCCAGAAAGTGTTATCCTGCGTAATCGGCTTGACACGTTCCGTCGGAATAATACACATTTGCCATCCGTGAGTGTCGGCCCCGACTAGTTCACCCGTCACAAGTGGGCGATGAATCCAGCCCGCTCCGGAACAAAACGTTTTCGCCCCTTCCAGTCGATATCGACCTTCACCGATGGCATGAATCCGAACGCCATCGTCGGCCTGTGTATTCCAGACACTAAATAACCTATTGTATGCCTGAGCGTCGTCGTTCCAGATTCGTTCCTGATCGGGTCTGGCGTATAAAGCAATTAAGTTGAGTGCATTGATATGGCCTTCATAAATCCGCCCAACGGCCAGATTTCCGGTTCCGATCCGCTTCAATAAATGCAGCAATTGCACCATAACAGGCAACCTTCCATCTAACTCCCGACCCGGTAATGTCACCGCCAGCAATCCCGCTTCAGCCAGCCAGTCAAAGGCAGCTTCGGGAAAGGTTTTATCGTCATCTGTTTGATCAGCACTACCGGCGAGTCTGCTGATTAATTCGTTCATTTTACCGGTATCAGCCAACCATGACGTTTTTGATGATGTGGTCGTTGCGGTGTTTATCATATTTATCAGAAGCCATTGAGCGACGAATTGTTTTGCACATGACATCCATCTATTCAGTAACTTATCGACAGGTACACTAGCGGGTCATCGATTGGTTTCAGCTTATTATTCGAATAAACTATGGAGAGCAAAGACCGAACTACCCATTTTTTTTGTACCTTTGCGGGAAATTTGTCAGGTACTAATGGCTTCGTTCAATCCGGTTAAGATTTTTTCAGGGAGTCAATCCACTTACTTAGCCGAAAAAATCGCGCACTATTACGGTAAAGACTTAGGCGGCTACACTTGTCGGCGATTCAGCGACGGCGAGATGTCGCCCAGTTTTGAAGAGTCGGTTCGGGGTTGTGATGTATTTTTAATTCAGTCGACACCTCCTCCCGGCGACAATCTGCTGGAATTACTGTTGATGGTCGATGCCGCCCGGCGCGCTTCAGCTCACTATGTCACTGTTGTCATTCCGTATTTTGGGTATGCCCGTCAGGACCGGAAAGACAAACCCCGTGTATCGATCGCGGCCAAATTAGTAGCGAATATGCTGGCGGCATCCGGTGCCGATCGACTGATGACAATTGACCTGCACGCAGGACAAATTCAGGGCTTTTTTGACTTCCCGGTCGACCATCTGGAAGGAACATCGGTGTTTGTACCCTATATAAAAAGCCTTAATCTGGAGAATCTGGTGGTTGCCTCGCCCGATGTAGGTGGAGCAAACCGGGCCCGTACCTTCGCCAAGCATTTCAACGCCGACATTGTGCTTTGCGATAAGCACCGGAAGCGGGCTAATGAAATTGCTTCCATGCAGGTGATCGGGGACGTTGAAGGGGCCAATGTGGTCCTCGTCGACGACTTGATCGATACGGGTGGCACGATGGCTAAAGCGGCTCAGATCATCATGGAAAAAGGGGCTGCGTCTGTTCGGGCGGTGTGTACGCACCCAATTATGTCGGGCAAGGCACACGAGAACATTTCGAACTCGGTGCTGCAGGAGTTAGTTGTTGCGGATACGCTGCCGATGAAGCATCCAAATGAAAAAATCAGAGTGCTATCGGTTGCTGAGCTTTTTGCCAAAGCCATCGGCCGCATTCGGGATCATGAATCTATTAGTTCACTGTTTATAAAGTATTGAATGATTGCGTTTTGACTAGTTAAATGGCCTGCTAACCAATTCGCTCGTCACTAACTTAGTCACAAATTCATTCATTCGTTCATTCGAAAATTAAATTTAGTCATGAAAAAAATCGAGATTGTAGGGTATCAACGAGCGAATCTCGGCCGCACGGAATCACAAGCGATTCGGGCCGAGGGCAATGTTCCGTGCGTATTGTACGGTGGTCAGGAACAAGTGCATTTCTATGCGCCTGCTATTCTGTTCCGTGAGTTACTGTATTCGCCCAATATTTACGAAGTAGCGCTCAATATTGAGGGTGCTGAGTATCGGGCAGTGCTTCAGGAAGCACAATTCCACCCTGTGAGCGACATATTGTTACACGCCGATTTCCTGCTGGTAACTGATGGCAAGCCCGTTAAGGTTGCGGTTCCGGTTCGGTTGATTGGAACGGCTCCAGGTGTACAAAAGGGGGGTAAACTGGTGACCCGCGTTCGGAAACTGCGTGTAAAAGGGACTGTTGAAAACATCCCTGATTTTATTGACGTTGACGTTTCAGGTCTTGATCTGGGAAAATCAGTTCGCGTTGGGCAGATTACGGTAAAAAATATCGAACTGCTCGAGCAAGCGTCGAACCCAGTGGCCAGCATTGAAATCCCACGTGCACTGCGTGGTCAGGTTTCGGCCAAATAATATCGCTTTCACAAGCAACTAATAGATACACAAAGCTCTTTCTGTTCATTCAGGAAGGGCTTTCCTGTTTTTTATGTCAAGGACTTTCTCTTAGAAGCGTGCCACGGTTACTAATAACGAGCTGATAACCGTGGCACGCTTCTAAGAGAAAGTCCTGATATCATTTTACCAGTAATTAAAAAAACTGAAAACCTCACCATACTAAAAAGGTAATTAGGAATCAACTTTGTCGGTATTTCAGGATAAGGGCCCAAGCTTCCTGGCGTTTTAGTCAAATTATGTTTCTCTGAACTAGTCGTTTAGATTGCCAGAGCCTATACGCCAGTCTACAAAAAGAATTGATTTGTAAATCGTATATTGGCCTTCAGCAGGAAATAGCACTTCGGTAAGCCCTGCGAGTGTCAGCTCGTAAAAGCGTGAAGCGCTCAGACGATTAATTCTTCACTCACTTCCTTTCTACCATGAACATTGCACTTAAACTTGTCAATGCAGCCCTGATCTTTTTTGCCCTATATATGGGTATTAAGCAAGGTTGGGCTATGTTTACGGGCAAACCCGAAATGACCGAGATGTTCAGTAAATGGGCCATCGGAAAAACCGGTTTGATGGCACTCGGCTTTTTTACCATGCTCGGGGCGATACTCGTTTTATTCCCCAAAACGTTTGTCTGGGGGAATTTTATCACGGCAGCCGGCATCCTTGTCATCATTGCTTTTCACCTGAAAGACAAGGATCTGAAAGGAGTAGCTATTGAACTACCCTTCTTTTTATTGTCGCTGCTAATCATCTACCTGCAACACCCATTGGCAAATGAATAATCTCTCCGTAAAACTGACCAATCCAATTGCCAAAGCAGTTATTGACGCCTTAGCCAATGGCGACCCTGAAGCATGGTTCTCGCTCTTTACAACTGATGCCGAATTATACGATGACGGCAATAAGCAGGACTTTATAAAATGGTCGAATGGTGTATTGAAAAACCATGAGCATTTTACCAGTATCGACCGGGTAAAGGATAATGGGCTTACCTTATATGGAAGGTATCATTCAGACCAATGGGGTGATTTCAGCACGTATTTTAAAGTCCATCTCAATAAAGAGAATAAGGTCATCCGGCTTGAAGTGGGTCAGGCAAACTAAAAACTATGCAACTGAGCGAGGCAATAGCCCTGATCGAAGGCGGTCAATATCACTCGGCATCAACGTCCAGATGGGCGGATTTGGGCTGTGGCAAAGGGCTGTTTACCCGCGCTTTAGCCACTTTACAACCACCCGGTAGTATTATTTATGCAATAGATACAGACTATCTGGCGCTCGAAACGCTCACTGATTATCAGCATGTAACAATCGAAACTCTTTGTAGTAATTTTGTTCAGGACGAATGGTATTTCTATGAGCTCGATGGCATTCTGATGGCCAACTCGCTGCATTATGTTCAGGATAAACCGACTTTTATTCAGCGAGCTATTCGCCACCTAAACCAATCGGGTGGTTTCTTGCTTGTCGAATATGATACCGAAACGGCAAATCCCTGGGTACCTTATCCAATCAGTTTTAAATCGTTAACTCGCTTATTCGAAGAAGCAGGTTTTCATTCAGTCGACAAACTACAGGAACGGCCCTCTATCTACGGGCGTGCAAATCTCTACTCGGCATTCATCAATAAATGATCTACACGTATTTAAAAACCACCCATGTCATCCTATAATACCATTTCGGGTCAACGAATACAACGAATCGAAGCCCTGAGCGATGGACTTTTCTCCATTGCAATGACCATACTCGTTTTCGACCTCAAAGACCCCGTCAGCAATCGAATCCAGTCGAATGCCGAACTGCTGGTATCCCTAAAAATCCTGCTCCCTCAATTACTGACCTATTTTTTGAGTTTTATGACGTTGGGTATCTTTTGGACCGGCTATTCTACGCAATTTAATTATATCGAAAAGTATGACCGGAATCTCAACTGGTATTCACTGTTTTTTTTGCTCTTCGTTTCGCTCATTCCTTTTTCAACAAACGTACTGAGCAACCACATTAACAACCAGGTTTCCATTGGTATTTACTGGCTAAACATTTTTGCTATGGGAAATATGCTGTACATACACTGGCGATATGCCCGTCGAAATAATTTCCTGTCTTTGTCGGGTAAGGCTCAGGAAACAGTCGATAAAGCAATACGTAGCCGGGTTTTCACCGCTCAGAGTCTGTATGCGCTTGGAGCCTCGCTTTGCTTTATCAATACCTACCTAAGCATTGCGTTCATTATTGGTGTACAATTAAACTACGCTCTCGGCATCATTACCCCAAAAGTTCAGAAGCCCTTATAATGTGAGAGTCTCGCTCATTACCGTGGCACGTTAATGAGCGAGACTCTGAGTGTAAGTCTTAATTCAGTAGAAACGCCCTATTTCTTCGTCACCCGAATGGAAATCCGGCGATTTTGAGCACGTCCTTCTTCGGTGTCATTCGAGGCAACCGGGTGCTCCTGGCCATAGCCTTCGGCCTCCAGGCGATCCTTGGCAACGTCCATTTTCTCCAGCTCGGCCCGAACCGAATTGGCACGATCCTGAGAAAGTTTCAGATTGCTGGCTGCATTGCCCGTATTATCTGTATAACCACCGAGCTTTACGTTAATGGCTGGATAAGCTTTCAGAATTTCGGCAATATTCTTCAATTGCTCCTGCGATTCGGGTTTTAGCGTAGCCGAACCCGTTTCAAACGTCAGTCGGTCGAAATCGAACCAGGTCGTTTTATCAACGGGTTTGTCGCTTTTAATGAACGACAAAAGCTTGTTTTCAATACCGAACTCGGGTATGTTCAGCTCAATTCCGCTTGTTAGTTTCTGAACACTAAACTCACCCAGCTTTGCATTTGGCGTATTGACATCGCGATTGTCGGCAGCGGTTGACTCTTCGAGCGGCACTTCAGTTCCTGCGGCTTCTTTACCTTCTTTGGCATAACCCGCCGTTTCAGACGACTGTACGGCGATATACGGCGCGATAACGAGCGATACAATCGACATCAGTTTGATCAGAATGTTCATAGACGGACCCGATGTATCTTTAAACGGATCACCTACTGTGTCGCCCGTAACCGAGGCTTTGTGTGGCTCCGATTTTTTGTAAAACATCTGTCCGTTAATGAGTACCCCTTTCTCAAATGATTTCTTCGCGTTGTCCCAGGCACCACCAGCGTTATTCATAAAAATACCCATCAACACGCCTGATACGGTAACACCGGCCAGCAAACCACCGAGCACTTCAGGGCCGAAAATGAATCCTACCACAACGGGTACGGTCAGCGCAATGGCCCCCGGCAGCACCATCTCACGAATTGAGGCCTGGGTCGAAATAGCCACGCACTTTTCGTATTCGGGCTTGCCGGTCCCCTCCATAATACCCGGAATATCACGGAACTGACGGCGCACTTCCTCCACCATCGCCATAGCAGCACGACCTACGGCCGCAATGGCGAGTGATGAGAAAATGTACGGAATCATCCCTCCCACAAATAGTCCGGCCAGTACATCGGCCTTATAAATATCAATGGCTGAAATCCCGGAAATACCAACAAAGGCGGCAAACAGCGCCAGCGCCGTCAACGCGGCCGACGCGATGGCAAACCCTTTACCCGTAGCAGCTGTCGTGTTACCAACCGCATCGAGGATATCTGTACGGCCACGAACTTCTTCGGGGAGGTAACTCATTTCGGCAATACCGCCCGCATTATCGGCAATGGGGCCAAAGGCATCAATGGCCAGCTGCATGGCCGTAGTAGCCATCATTCCAGCCGCCGAGATAGCGACTCCGTACAGACCAGCAAAGTGGTAGGATGTATAGATACCAGCTGCAAGCACCAGAATTGGCAATACGGTAGATTCCATTCCAACCGAGAGCCCGCCAATGATGTTCGTAGCCGCTCCCGTTGCCGACTGCCGAATGATCGACAGTACAGGACGGCGCCCCATAGCGGTGTAATATTCCGTGATAATGCTCATCAACGCACCCACGACAAGGCCGGTTACAATAGCGTAGAAGACATCCATCCGCGTGAATTCGACACCCCGGATTTTCATCAGTCCGGTCGGTAGCATCGCATTAACCAGAAAGTAAGACGCAACCAGTGTAATCCCGATCGATGCCCAGTTACCAAGATTCAAGGCGCCCTGTACATTGCCGTTGTCGTCTTTAACGCGAACAAAATAGGTTGCAATGATCGAGAAAATCAGTCCCAGACCAGCAATTACCATGGGCAGTACGATTGGCGCGTGTCCAATAATGGGATCACCCGGAATAACGATTTCGCGGCCAAGCACCATAGTGGCCAGGATTGTGGCTACGTATGAACCAAACAAATCGGCACCCATACCGGCTACGTCACCCACATTGTCGCCCACGTTATCGGCAATAGTAGCCGGATTGCGCGGATCGTCTTCAGGAATACCAGCCTCTACTTTACCAACCAGGTCAGCACCTACGTCGGCAGCTTTTGTATAAATACCGCCACCCACACGGGCAAACAGGGCGATGGATTCAGCACCAAGCGAGAAACCCGCCAGTACTTCGAGGGCTTTCTCCATCGGAAGGCCATTGACATCGCCGGATGGCTCAACATATAATTTATAGAGAACAATGAACAGGCTCCCCAGGCCCAGCACGGCAATGCCGGCAACACCAATCCCCATGACCGAACCACCCGTGAAGGAGACCTCCAGGGCTTTGGTCAGGCTTGTACGGGCGGCATGTGCGGTACGGACGTTCGCTTTAGTGGCGATGTTCATGCCAATATAGCCTGCCAGCGCCGACAGAAACGCGCCAAGTATAAATGAAATACCAATAACTGGGCTGGAATTCGGTACCAGACTGCCCATATAAGCCAACAAAATGGCTACGATTATGCCGAAGTATGTAAGAACTCGCCATTCAGCTTTTAGGAAGGCAATAGCCCCATCGGCAATGTACCCGGCAATTTCCTGCATCCGGGCATCACCGGCATCTTGCCGTGAAACCCAAAGAAATTTCGTAAACATCACAATCAGGCCAACAATACCCAACACGGGAACCAGATAGACACTATAATTCATGCGATTAGTTAATAGGTTATAAAATGGATCTAGAAATAGGAATGCCCACAAATATAGAATTTGCCCTCACATAACCCAACGTAAAAAATTGGCTCTGTTGACTTTTTTCGAGGATAAGTACGTTTTTTTTAGGAGATTTTCTGCCATCGGGGTGCAAATCTGCTTAATGCTTGGAAGTATAGCAATGGCTGTGTAGGTTCAGAAGTTGAATGGCATGAATTGACCATACGACTCGTAATCAGTACGTTGTCCTTCCTTCTATGAAATCTATGCGTACACTCATCTCCCTGAAAGCAATCCTCTTTGGCTTAATTCTATTTTTTCTCCATATAACCCAAATACGAGCAAGTAATATTGATTCCATTCGGGTAACGGTTACGGAAGGCACCAACATGGCCGCCGATCTGTCGCCCGATAAAGCCAGCATTGCGATTGACTTACAGGGTACAATCTGGATCGTACCCATCGTTGGTGGTGTTGCCAGACCCATAACCGACAATCTGGGAGACTGTCGTCAGCCAAGCTGGTCGCCCGATGGGAGTCTGATTGCCTTCCATGCCTTCTGGGATGGCCGATATCATATCTGGACTGTTTCGGCCAAGGGTGGTAAACCCAAACAACTGACGTCGGGGCTTCAGGATGATCGCGAACCACACTGGTCGCCGGATGGTAAGCGTATCGTATTTGCTTCAGATCGGAGTGGCAACTATGACATCTGGCAGTTAACGCTGGCCGATGGCAAACTCATCCAGCTTACGCAGGACTCCGGCAATGATTTCAACCCAGCTTTTTCGCCCGATGGAACGAAGGTTGCCTTCGTTTCAGATCGCACCGACGCGCCGGGTGTTTATGTCATTACCTCTGACGCCGATGCGACCGTCAAATCCACGACGGGTAATACGGAAAAGATCATTGTGCCCGCCAACGGAAAATTTGCTGGGCCAAGCTGGCAACCCGATGGCTCGCATCTATTTTACAATGTTCTGACCAGTTCGCTGAGTGGACTGGCCAGGGCAGCAGTGGCCGACAGCAAGGCTCAGCTCCTGACCGAAGCCGCTGAAGATGTGTTCCCATTTCGGGCAAGCTGGCTCTCGGCCACCGAATTTCTGTATACATCCGATGGCTTGCTGAAACGCCGAAAACTTGGCAGTACAACAGCCCAGACTATTCCCTTCCAGGCTATAGTTGCGCTGCCAAGGAATACCTATAAACGGAAAACATACGACTTCGACAGCCAGAAACCTCAGGCCGTTAAAGGTATCAAAGGAACCACGATTTCACCCGATGGCAAACAAATCGCATTCGCAGCCCTCGGTGATATCTGGATACTGACGAAGGGGAAAAAGACACCCGATCGATTAACCCAGGGATCAACGATGGAAGTCGAGCCAAGCTGGTCGCCGGACGGAACAAAGCTGACCTACGTTTCGGACCGAAATGGTAATATGGACGTCTGGATTCGGGATCTGAAAACCGGCCAGGATCGCTTGCTGGTCGACATGGCCGACGATTTGCATTATCCGAACTGGTCGCCCGATGGCAGCAAGATCGCCTTTTACCAGAGCGATGCCCGAAATGCCTGGGGCCGCAGTACGCTCTACACAGCCGATGTTACCTACACGGCTGATGTAACAGCACCCAAAACCCAGAAATTGCACGAATCGATCTTTGTACCCAGTCAGGCCAGTTGGTCCCCCGATGGAAAAACGCTGGCCGTTTCGGCGCTTCACCCCTATTCGTCCCGCTACCGCGAGGGCGTCAGCGAAGTTTTACTATTATCGTTCGATGGTAAAAATGACCGTTATGTAACGCCTGCACCCGGACATAGCCTGGCAACGCGCGGGCAAAACGGCCCCGTCTGGTCACCCGATGGAACGAAAATGGCGTACATCCTCGACGGATTAGTTTGGGTAACGGACGTAAAAACAGACGGTTCTATTGTTGGTTCACCCCGCAAACTGACCAACGAACAGTCGGACACACCCACCTGGACCGGTGATTCTAAAAGTTTGCTCTTTCTGGCTACGGATGCGCTCAAACAGGTTTACCTGGGCGATGGCCATATTGAAACCATTCCGATGGAACTGACCTGGCAACTCAGCCAGCCTACCGGCGCGATTGTGGTTCATGCGGGTCGTCTGTTCGATGGGTTAGGCAATACGTACCGCAACAATGTCGATATTTTGATTGAGGGCCATCGAATTAAGGCTATCGAACCGCATCGGGCCGGACGTCCTGGTAAACTGATCGATGCATCGACCAAAACCGTTATACCGGGTTTATTCGAAATGCACACGCACCAGCATTCGATGGTTGGCGAAAAAATAGGGCGGCTGTGGCTATCGTTCGGGATTACGTCCGTGCGCGAACCCGGTGCTGATCCCTATGATGCGCTGGAACGGAAAGAATCCTGGGCGAGTAATACCCGGCCCGGTCCACGTCAGTTTTTTACCGGAGGGCTTACCGATGGAACGCGGATCTATTACGGAGCAGCGACCAGCATCAACTCCGATGAACAGCTCGACCGCGAACTGAACCGCTCCGTTCGATTGGGATACGACTTGATCAAGACCTATGTTCGTATGCCCGACGCCATGCAGCAACGAATTACTACGTTTGCTCACGCCCACGGAATGCCGGTTTCGTCTCACGAGATTTTTCCGGCCATGCGCTATGACGTCGATGCAGTCGAACATATTGGCGGAACGAGTCGGCGTGGGTATTCGCCCAAGATTACGGCCATGAACCGGAGTTATCAGGACGTGATTCAGCTATTAGCCAAATCGGGCATGAACATTACCCCGACAGCATCATTACAGGGCGGCTTTTCAGTATTGGGCACAAAAAATCCGGGGCTCTACGAAAACCGGCAATATCGGGCATTCTACAGCGAAGAATACAACAACGCGCTTCAGGCAGGAGCCGCTCAATATGCGAAAATCAGTCCCGGCTACCTGACCAATTTTGGGAACCTTCAGAAAGGGGTCAAAGCGTTGATCGACGCTGGTGCGCACGTCACCACAGGAACCGACAGCCCCTTTGTGCCCTACGGATTGAGCCTGCACACAGAACTGCAATCATTTGTAGGCGCGGGTCTAACGCCCTACCAGGCTTTGCGTTCAGCGACGCTCTGGGCGGCTGAAACCGTAGGCGTCAGTAAGGATTTAGGTTCCATCGAGCCGGGAAAACTGGCGGATCTGGTTATCGTCAACGGTGATCCGCTAACCACGATCACCGATGCGCTGAATGTTGAGCAAGTCATCAAGAACGGCGAAGTTCTACCCATTGATCGGTTATTGACCCGCCCCTGATTTTGCAGAGCGGGCAGACGGCTACGGTAAAAATCGTTGATTACATCGTAGCCGTCTGCCCTTGTTATTTGCTAAAACCCAGCGGCCTGCCCGTCTTTTCGGGATTCGGTAGCGCCGTGGTAGACTTTATTTTTCGCGTCGTACATAATGGCCTGGTATCCACCATAAGCCCCAAGGCCATAGCCTATTTTGTGTCCCCGACGCATTAGCTCCCGTATAGTTTCGTAAGGATAGCCCGACTCAAGCGTTATTAATCCTGAATCGATCATTTTTTCACCGGTTGGCTCCGACGAACCCAGGTGATCAATACGGGGTGCATCGCCCGCTTCCTGCGGATTCATACCGAAGTCAATCATGTTCATAACGATCTGAACATGGCCCAACGGCTGAAAACTACCTCCCATGACGCCAAAGCTCATAAAGGGCTCACCATCTTTTGTGACAAAAGCCGGAATAATGGTTTGAAAAGGACGTTTGTGGGGGGCAAAGGTATTATTCTGCCCATCGGTCAGGCTATACAGTTCACCCCGATCCTGAAGCATGAATCCAAGTCCATCGGGAACCATACCGGAGCCAAAACCACGGTAATTGCTCTGAATCAGCGAAACCATATTGCCTTCTTCGTCGGCAACGGTCAGGTAAATGGTATCACCCTGTTTGAGCGCCGGATTGCCCGCATCGACCCGGCTCGCGGCCCGACTCAGGTCGATCAGTTTCCGGCGTTCGGTTGCGTAGTTTTTAGAGATCAGCTCCTGAACCGGAATTTTAGCAAATGCCGGATCGGCATAGTATTTGGCCCGATCTTCAAACGCCAGTTTTTTGGCCTCTACAAACCGGTGAATATGCTCAGGGCTTCCCCAGGGCGTTTGCGAAAAATCGTACCCTTCCAGAATATTCAGCATTTGTAAGGTGGCAATGCCCTGGCTGTTAGGCGGTAATTCCCAGACATCGTAACCCCGATAATTTGTGGATACAGGCTCTACCCATTCCGACGTGTGATCGGCCAGGTCTTTTGCACTCAGGTAACCACCCATTTTTTTCATAAACGCATCAATCGTACGGGCAATGTCTCCTTTATAGAATGCATCGCGGCCACCCGTTGCAATTTTCTCCAGCGTACTGGCTAAAGCCGGATTTTTAAACAACTCACCCCGTTTAGGTGCGGCTCCGTTTTGCGCATAGGTTTCCTCTACGTTTGGGTATTTGCTAAACCGGTTCAGCATGGTTGGCCAGTAAAAAGCTGCTTCGTCATGCACCGGATAGCCTTCACGAGCATACCGGATGGCATGCGACAGAATCTTAGGCATAGGCGTACGACCAAATCGCTTATGCAGTTCAAACCACCCATCAACGCAACCAGGCACTGATACGGGCAATGGCCCATCCGACGGAATATGGGTTAGTCCCCGTTTCTGAAACTCTGCCAGTGTTAGGCTATAGGGCGACCGTCCGGATGCATTCAGGCCATACAGTTTTTTGGTCTTGGCATCCCAGACGATTGCAAACAGATCACCCCCAATGCCATTAACGTGGGGCTCTACCAGACCTTCCATGGCGTTAGCAGCAATAGCCGCATCAATGGCGTTACCACCCGACCGCAATACGTCAATTGCCGCCTGGGTCGAGAGTGGATGCGACGTGCAGGCCATACCGTGGCGGGCCATCACCACCGCGCGCGTGGCAAATGTCTTACCGCTCAGTCGATCCTGGGCATGTACCAATGAAAACAAACTACCTGCCAGAAGCAGGCCAACGGCATGTACTACATGTTTCATAAACTAGAGGCTTGTTGATTTGAGTCACCGCAGAACAGCGATATGTTGATTTGGCGTCTGGCCATATATTACACCTTTGGCTGACTGACGCATCAAAGTAACAAAAAATAGCGATTTTCCCGTTTAAAACCATTTTCGGTGGTCTCAATACCTTTCAACTATTGCCAGGATTTGCTCTTAATTTTAAGTAATTACTGTAGCATCGGTTTCTAGAAGTGCACTAACTCAGTATCAATCCCCTTAAAAATTACCGACTGAGGTGGATTATACATGTCAATTAAGCTGGTATTCTTAGCCAAATGGTCGTTTTTCGGGCAAAAAAATGGGTAAAATCGCCAGCACACTGCCTTATCTAAAGGCTATCAGAACTCCATTGGCGCTTTCATAAACGCACAAATTGATGTCTAAATCCACTCTTCTACTCTTCTTCCCGATTTGTTGTTTACTCACTTTTCTGCCGGGCTACACGGTTATCAAAACGAATCCTGCTCTGATCCGAAAAGCCGATGTTATTGTCTATGGCGGAACGTCAGCGGCAGTAATTGCGGCCGTTCAGGTCCAGAAAATGGGCAAATCAGTCATTGTGGTATCACCCGATACTCATTTGGGTGGACTATCGTCGGGCGGTCTGGGCTTTACCGATACGGGCAATAAAGAAGTAATTGGTGGCTTATCGCGCGAATTTTACCAACGACTTTACCAACACTACCAGAAAACTGACTCTTGGAAATGGCAGAAAAAAGAAGAATACGGCAATAAAGGGCAAGGCACGCCCGCCATCGACGGCAACTCCAGAACTATGTGGATTTTTGAACCACATGCCGCCGAGCAGGTTTTTGAAGACTTTGTCAAAGAATACCACATTCCAATTTACCGCGACGAATGGCTGGACCGATCCAAGACCGGAATTACAAAAAGCGCGGGTGTTGTTCATTCCTTTCGTACCGTGAAAGGGACGGTTTATGAAGGCAAAATGTTTATCGACGCTACCTACGAAGGTGATCTGATGGCAGCTGCCGGCATTAAATACCACGTAGGCCGCGAAGCAAACAGTGTTTATGGTGAAAAATGGAACGGTGTAGAAACCGAAGTTTTCCAGCACGGTCATTATTTCAAGGCTAACGTTAGCCCCTATGTTGTGGCAGGCGATCCGAAAAGCGGTCTTTTACCCGAAGTATCACCCAATCCTCCGGGCGAAAAAGGCGACGGTGACAATAAGATACAGGCGTACTGCTTTCGTATGTGCCTGAGCAATCACCCCGGCAACCGGGTGCCGTTTCCCAAACCAGCAGGTTACAATCCGAATCGCTATGAACTTTTAGCCCGCGTTTTCGCAACCGGATGGCGCGAAACTTTCGATAAGTTCGACCCGATTCCGAACCGAAAAACGGACACCAATAACCACGGCCCTTTCAGTACCGACTATCTCGGCAAAAACTACGACTACCCCGAAGCCACCTATCAGCGTCGGAAACAAATCATTAAAGATCATGAACTATACCAGAAAGGGTTAATGTATTTTCTGTCGAACGATCCGCGCGTACCCGATGATGTACAGGCCAAAATGAAGCAATGGGGGCTGGCCAAAGATGAATTTACGGAGAACGGCAACTGGCCGCGTCAGCTCTATATTCGGGAAGCCCGGCGTATGCTGGGCGAATTTGTGATGACTGAAGAAGATGTGCTGGCAAAAACCAGCGTTCCCGACCCGATTGGAATGGGGTCATACTCGCTGGATGCACACAATGCCCAGCGATACGTTAAAAAAGACGGCTATGTACAGAACGAAGGGGACATTGGCGTTCATCCCGACAAACCGTACTCGATAGCTTATGGCTCTATTTTACCGAAAGAAAATGAGTGCAAAAATGTGCTCGTTCCCGTTTGTGTATCCAGCTCACACATTGCCTTCGGTTCGATTCGGATGGAGCCGGTGTTTATGATTCTGGGACAATCGGCCGCAACAGCCGCAGTGCTGGCCATTGACAACAAGGTGTCTCCACAAAAACTACCCTACGAGAAACTTCAGGCTGTTTTGTTAAAAGATAAGCAACGATTGACGTTATAGACAATCCCAATTGTAGGGACAATATAGGATATAATCTGCCAGTGACCCTGTAATTGAGCTTATATACTTAAAACAATCAGGGCAATGCCGGGAAGGCGATTATTCCCGGCATTGCCCTGATTGTTTTCTAAAAATTAGTCTTCGTCTCAGACTATCTAAACCCGTATGGGGTTCAGATAGTCTGAGCAATCCAGGATTACCAAACTTTCGCCTGTTCAACCTCTGGTTTATATAATTTCTGCCCCGGCTTTACGTCAAATGCCCGGTAAAACGGCTCGAAGTTGGTCAGTGGCCCATTGACCCGAAATTTAGCGGGCGAATGCGGGTCCGTCGAGATACCGGCCCGCTCGGTTTCGTCCCGAACCTTAATGCGCCAGACCTGGGCAAAACCCAGAAAGAATCGTTGATCGGGTGTAAAACCGTCGATCTTGTCCGTACTTTTTCCCTGGTCCGTCAGCTTAAACGCCTGATATGCCAACGTAATACCACCCAGATCAGCCAGATTTTCACCCAGTGTTAGCTGACCGTTCAGGTGTAAATTGTCGAGTACAGTGTAGTTGCTATACTGATTGACAACCGTCTGAACTTTTGTTTTAAATCGCTCAGCATCCTGTTTGGTCCACCAGTCACGCAGGTTACCACTGGCATCGTACTGTCGCCCCTGATCGTCGAACAGATGCGTCATTTCGTGGCCGATTACCATTGCGATACCGCCATAATTGATGGCATCATCAGCGTCTTTATCGAAGAAAGGGAATTGTAAAATCCCGGCTGGAAAAACGACTTCGTTGTTGGTTGGATTCGCATAGGCGTTTACAGTCGGTGGTGTCATTCCCCATTCGGATCGATCGACAGGTTGGTTGATTTTAGCAAAATCTTCCTTGTAGGCATGTTTCCGCGCCCGCTGAACATTGCCATAATAATCATCACGCTTTACCTCCACATCAGAATAGTCTTTCCACTTGTCAGGATAGCCAATTTTCTTCACAAATTTATCCAGCTTCGTGAGGGCCACCTTTTTTGTTTCGGGGGCCATCCAGTCGAGTTTTTCAATGCGCTCCCGATAGACCTTTTGCAGATTGTCGACCAATGTCAACATTCGCTCTTTGGCTTCGGCCGGGAAATATTTTTTGACCCATAATTGTCCTAATGCTTCTCCCAGCGCCCCATCGGTACGGTCGGCAATACGCTTCCAGCGTTCGGGCAATTGAGGCTGACCATAGAGTGTTTTGCTGTTAAAGTCGAAGCTAGCCTGCTCAAACGCCTTGCTGAGAAGGCTGGCATTATGGTCTAACATATCAAAGACAAGGCGATCTTTCAGGAGACTGATAGGGGCTGTCGGCAGGGTTTTGTCCAGTGCCTGATAGTAGCCGGGTTGAGCTACCAGTACCGTGTCAATCCGCTCCAGACTCATTTTGTTAAGCAATGAGCGCCAGTTGAGATTAGGCATTTGTTTGGTTAGATCCGATACGGCGAATTTGTGATAGTTGGCCACCGGATCGCGCAGTTCAACCGGGGCTTTGTGCGACTTGGCGAGGGCCGTTTCGAATTCAAGAATAGCATCGGCTTTGGTTTTGGCCGATGCCGGATCAACGCCGACCATTGTAAAAAGTCTGGCGACATAAGCCACGAAAGCAGCCCGTACTTTTTTGGTTGCCTCGTCGGTTCGGGTATAATACTCTTTCTCCGGCAACGATAAACCGGCCTGACTAAAATTGATGCGATTGATTGAACTCTGGCGATCATCCGCACCAACGTATAGCCCGATGAACTGCCCTCCCCGATTGGTCTCGTCAGTCGCCAGATAATCCAGGACTTGTTTATAATCGGTTAGGGCCGCAATTTTAGCGAGTTCAGCTTTTACCGGCTCATAACCAAGTTTATTAATGGTAGCTGTATCCATGCCACTGGCATAGAAATCACCCACTTTCTGTTCTACGCTGCCCGATTTGGCATTGGCCTTGGCGGCTTCCTCCAGAATGGATCGGGTTTTCTTTTGATTTTCTTCGTAAATCAGGTAGAATGATCCCCAGCCCGTTTGATCGTCGGGGATTTTCGTTTTCTTTACCCAGGTTCCATTGGCATAGGTAAAAAAGTCATTCCCCGGCAAAACCGTCGTATCCATACCCGATTTATCAAAAAATGATGTGCGTGCTGGCGTTTCATCTTTTTCCTTTTTCTGGCATGCCGTCACTACCAGCATGCACAAGCCAACAGCCAAAACCCGATTCGTTCGTGTCATAACCCGTTTGTCGATTGTTAAATCTGTGATCCAATATGAACGATAAAGGCCAGGATTAAAAAACATACTGAAAACCGGGCCTGTACTTTGGTAATTAGCCGGAAACGAAGTACGCAAGGCAAACCCATTATCTTTCTGTATCTTCGTCTATTGTTGTGTTCAATTCTTTACGATCATGAAAAAACTGTTCATTGTCAGTTTGCTCATAGGAGCCTCTTTCGGCGCCTTTGCTCAGAGCGAACTTAGCTATCACGGCAAAAAAATTACCGAAAAAGGTGCCATTCCGGCCACGGAACTAACGACCAAAATGAACGGCAAAGACAAAATGCCTGCCAAAGTGGAAGGTACTGTCGAGTCGGTCTGCAAAGTGAAAGGCTGTTGGATGAAAGTTAAAACCGGCGATGGACAGTCCATGCGGGTGACGTTCAAAGACTACGGTTTCTTCGTTCCTAAAGACATCGTTGGTAAAACAGTTGTCGTTGCAGGCACCGCCGAAAGCACAACAACGCCCGTTGACGAATTGCGCCATTATGCGGAAGATGCCGGCAAATCGAAGGAAGAAATTGCCAAAATCACCGAACCCGAAAAAGCCCTGACTTTCGTGGCCGATGGTGTAATTGTGAAAAAATAAAGGCACAATCCAACCTTTATTCCAGCTCAGGAATCCTTGTATAAAAATACCAGGGATTATGTTCGATTTCACAAAGCAGCTTGCTGGTTTACTCATCGTTGGAGCCGTATTCTTTTCAGCCTGCAATTCATCTGAAACAACGCCGACCGACCGTGTCGCACTTAGTTTGCATCAATCAGCCCGAGTGGGAGCCGATATTACAGTACGAGCCGATTCCATTCAGGATAGCCGCTGCCCGAAAGATGTTACCTGCATCTGGGCCGGACAGGCTAAAGTAAAATTACTACTTTCGGAAGATAGCGACTCAACAACAGTTCGTTTAGCATTAGGGCCCGACGTTAAGGAAGGCTATTCCAAGCGACTGGATTCAACCAATGTTTCGCTTAGCAATGCGACCTACAAGGTTATTCTGCGGGAAGTAAATCCATTCCCAACGTCGTCGAACCTTGAACAGCCCCGAACGGCGATCGTTCAGGTCACCAAATTATAAAAGTTGTTCGGTGTCTTTTTCGTACTTTAAGGGCTGCAACCAATCGTTGCAGCCTTTTTTGTACCCAACCAACAATCTTTTATGAAAAAATTATACCTGTTGGCAGGTTTATCCCTGCTGGCCGCTCCTCTCTTTGCCCAACGTACACTTATTCACTGCGGAAATCTCTTCGATGGCGTCGGAAATTCACTACAACCTCAGATGACGGTTGTGGTGGAAGGGAATAAGATTACTGCTGTACAGAAAGGTTATACGGCTCCGGCCGGAAAAGATGTTGTTCTCGATTTGAAGTCTAAAACCGTACTACCGGGTCTGATCGATATGCACGTTCACCTCGAAAGCCAGACCCGGCGGGGTGGGGCTATCGATGGTTTTACGAAAAACGTTCCTGATGTTGCCTACCAGGCATCCAGATATGCTAAAACAACCCTTTTGGCTGGCTTTACAACTGTACGGGATTTGGGGGGATCGGGCGTAAATATATCGCTGCGTAACGCCATCAATTCAGGATTGGTAGAAGGCCCCCGCATTTTAACGGTTGGCAAATCCATCGCCACAACCGGTGGCCACGCTGATCCAACGAACGGCTATCGTAAGGATTTAATGGGCGATCCAGGACCGGCAGAGGGTGTTATTAACAGTCCCGAAGATGCCCGAAAAGCGGTTCGTCAACGCTACAAAGATGGGTCTGACTTAATAAAAATTACGGCAACGGGTGGTGTATTGAGTAACGCAAAGGATGGCTCCGGCCCTCAGTTTACCGAAGAAGAAGTGAAAGCCGTGGTCGATGCAGCGAAAGATTATGGATTTGCCGTAGCCGCCCACGCACACGGTGCTGAAGGGATGAAACGCGCCATCCGGGCGGGTGTACAAACCATTGAGCATGGCACGTATATGGATGATGAAGCGATTGAGCTGTTCAAAAAACATGGCACCTACTACGTTCCAACCATCATTGCGGGTAAGACAGTCGCTGACTCAGCCCGAATGTTCGGTTATTACCCGGCCCTGGTAACTCCAAAAGCGTTAGCCATTGGCCCAAAAATTCAGGCTACATTTGCCAAAGCGTATAAAGCGGGCGTTAAAATTGCCTTCGGTACCGATGCCGGGGTTTATATCCACGGCTATAACGCCAAAGAGTTTGAATACATGGTTGAAGCGGGTATGCCTGCGGTAGAAGCGATTAAATCGGCTCTGATGACCAACGCTAAGTTGCTGGGCATGGACGCGCAAATTGGCTCCATCGAAACCGGAAAAATGGCCGACATCATTGCGGTTAGTGAAAACCCAATTCAGAACATCAAAGCCCTGCAAACCGTCCAGTTTGTGATGAAAGACGGGAAGGTCTATAAGCAATAAGGCTTAATCAGGATTAATTGGGTGAGCATCAGACGCATTTATTGCTTTCCTGATGCTCACCCAGTTTTTATCAACTCATTCACCCGGTTCGCTTCTTCATGCTGAACCCAGTGTGTAGCATTTTCGAGAAATTCGACACGACCCTTCGTGCAGAGATCGATACTCAACTGGGCCATTTCCCGTTTTAGAAATCGATCTTGAACACCCCAGATGAGTAACGTCGGAACGGTAACACCAATGGTAGACTGACGTGACATTGGGCTTTGCAAAGCAGATCTATACCAGTTAATCATTGCTCTGGCAGCACCAGGCTGCGACCAGGCTGCTTTATACTGCTGAATTTCCTCATCGGTGAACGTTCCGGCTCGACTGCTACTTCGCAGGGTTCGTTCCAGAAAATACCAATTATCAAACCGAAGTATCTGTTCAGGTAGCCAGGGCAATTGAAAGAATCCGATATACCAGCTTCGTAGCATCTGCCCCAAATCACGGCGGGCAAATTTCTTCATCACGACTGGATGTGGAACATTCATGACAACCAGCCGTTCAATCCGTTCCGGATAGAGAACGGCGGTCCACCAGGCTACAGCGGCTCCCCAGTCATGGCCGACAAGAATTGCTTTTTGCCGGCCTGCTGCCTCAATCAGCCCAATCACATCGGCAGCTATTGTATCAATAGTATAGGAGCCAATATCCGCTGGCTTATCGCTGAGGTTATAGCCCCGTTGATCGGGTACCCAGACCCGGAAACCAGCGTCTGCCAGGTTATCCATCTGGTGACGCCATCCATACCAAAACTCCGGAAAGCCATGCAACAGCATCACAAGCGGCCCATCGACCGGCCCTGTCTGAACGACATGCAGTCGTAAACCACCTGTTTCAATAAATGTATGCTCCATTGCACGGCAAGGGTCAATAGTATAAAACGGGTAATTAAAGCAACTGAAGTAGCCAATTGCCTTAATTACCCGTGTACATAACGGCCCAATTCCTAATTAAAATCCAAAATACCGCTCGGCATTCCGGTAACAGATGTCCTGCACGATCTGACCAATCCAGTCGACATCATTTGGCAGTTCGCCGTTTTCAACATCATTGCCAAATATATTGCAGAGAATCCGCCGGAAATATTCGTGACGACTGTAGGATACGAAACTCCGCGAATCGGTCAGCATGCCGACAAAAGCACTTAACAAGCCCATGTTCGACAGGGTATTGATCTGTTTTTCCATACCGTCTTTCTGATCCAGAAACCACCAGCCCGAACCAAACTGTACTTTCCCGCGTACCGAACCGTCGTTGAAATTGCCGATCATCGTCGCAATGACTTCGTTATCGGCCGGATTCAGGTTGTAAAGTATTGTTTTGGCCAGTTGATCACGATCATCAAGTCCACCCAGAAAACGCGACAAAGCGACTGCCTGCGGGAAATCGCCAATGCTGTCCCAGCCCGTATCCGGACCAAGTTCACGCAATCGGCGAATGTTGTTGTTGCGGAGTGCACCCAGGTGAAACTGTTGTGTCCAGCCTTTCTCATGATCCCACTCGGCAAACTGCACGAGCATAAACGACTTGAATTTGAGGACATTGATCGGGTCGACTGCGGTTCCGCGCAACAGGTGATCGAATATAAGCTGCACCTCCCCTTCCGTATACGGTTCGGCATAAACCGTTTCGAGGCCGTGGTCCGATAACCGGCAGCCCATCTCGTTAAAGTAATCATGCCGCGATTTGAGAGCATCCAGATAATCAGACAGCGTCCGTATCTCCTTATTGGTTACGGTGGCTACCTTCTGAACATAAGCCCGGAACACCGCCGAATCATCGATAGCCATTGCTTTATCTGGCCGGAACGTTGGGAGAACTTTTACACCAAAACCATCGCTGGCAATAGCCCGGTGGTGTTCGAGCGAGTCGGTCGGATCGTCCGTTGAACAGACCACACGAACGTCGAAATGCTGAAGCAGGGTACGCGCTGAAAGACCCGGCAACTGTTCGTTACAGGCAGCATAGACCGAACGGGCCGTAGTTGGGCTAAGCACATCCGTCACACCAAACGGGTTTTTAAGCTCCAGATGCGACCAGTGATACAGCGGGTTACGAACCGTATACGGAATTGTTTCGGCCCATTTCTCAAATTTCTCCCAGTCAGTCGCATCGCCCGTACAATAGCGTTCGTTGATCCCGTGCGTGCGCATAGCCCGCCACTTGTAATGATCGCCATAGAGCCAGAGCTGGGTCATGTTCTCAAACTGTTTATCAGCGGCAATCTGATCGGGCGGCAGATGGCAATGGTAATCGATGATCGGCATTGGCCGGGCATAGTCGTGATAGAGTCGCCGGGCGGTTTCGGTCTGGAGCAGAAAATCGTCAGACAGAAACGCTGGGGAGAGCAAGAGTGAGTTCATGCGGGTAAAAGCAAAAACCGGGCGGTTTCTCCCGGCTTTCCTGTTATTTTTTTGATGGTACAACTATTCGATCAGGAACGAACTGACAATTGGGCAATACCTCAACCGGCACCCCCGAATCAATGTGGCTCATGACAGTTTCCATAATCTACACTCGTTCGTCAATGCAAGATAAACAAATAATTTCGACCAGCGATCAGAGCTTTTATATGGATCATTGAGTCGACAAACCCACCATCAGCCCGCGCAACTCGGCAAGCCCCCGCAGCCGACCAATAGCCGTGTAACCCGGATTGGTACGTTTTCCGGAGGTCAGGTCATCGAGCATCCGGTGGCCGTGGTCAGGACGTAGCGGCATTCGCAAGTCGGTGCGCCCTTCGGCCTCCCTCCGCTTGTGTTCCGTCAATAATGCCCGCATCACACCTGCCATTGGCACGTCGCCCTCAAGGTGGTTAGCTTCCTGAAAGCTCCCATCAGCGCTACGCTCTGTACTACGGAGATGTATGAAATGAATCTTGGGACCCAGTCGTTCGACCATTCCTACCAGATCATTGTCGGCCCGGACGCCATAGGAACCGGTGCAAAAACAGATGCCATTGGCAGGCGAATTGGCCGCTGCCAGCAGTGCCCGGGCATCGGCTTCGGTACTGACCACCCTCGGAAGGCCCAGAATCGGATATGGCGGATCGTCGGGGTGAATCGCGAGTCGCACGCCAGCCGATTCAGCGACCGGCACAATCTCACGCAGGAACGTATACAGGTTCTGGCGAAGATCATGGTCACTGATGTCTTTGTAAGCGTCCAGCGCATCGCGAAACCGCTCGACAGTATAGCTTTCTTCGGAGCCAGGCAGTCCGGCTATAATGGTGCGGATCAGGCGTTTAACCTGTGCATCGGTCATTGAATCCAGCTTGGTGCGCGCCCGTTGCTTTTGTTCGTCGTTGTAGAGGTATTCAGCGCCCGGACGTTGCAGAATATACAATTCAAAGGCAGCAAACTCGGTCGCATCGAAACGAAGACCCGTCGAGCCATCGGGCATGGGGTAATCGAGGTCGGTTCGGGTCCAGTCGAGCACGGGCATAAAATTGTAACAGACCGTGTCGATACCAGCCTCTGCCAGATTAACAATGGATTCCTTGTAGTTTTGGATATACCGAAGGAAATCGCCCGATCGGGTCTTAATTCCCTCATGAACGGGTATACTTTCGACCACCGACCAGGTCAGTCCTGTACTTTCGATCAGTGCTTTTCGGCTCCGGATTTCGTCGGTCGGCCAGACCTCGCCGTTGGGAATATGATGCAGGGCAGTCACAATCCCGGTAGCACCAGCCTGTCGTACGTCATTGAGCGATACAGGGTCATTCGGACCGAACCATCGCCAGGTTTGTTCAAGCATTATAGAGTCAGTAAATTGGCAGGTTAATTAGTCAGCAAGTATAACGTGTATATGTTATTTAGTGACTAATTTTAGGTAAAAAAGCCTGAACCTCTACTTTTCTCACCAAATAGCTACCATTTGTTTTGCAAACGCTCACAAAATCAGGTCGTTTTCGCTGGCGAATAGTTGCCCTTTTATTCCTGGCAACGACCATAAATTACATCGACCGACAGGTACTTTCCTTCACAATGACCGATGAAGTATTCAGGAAGGAAATGCTTGATTTACCCATTGATAAAGAGCTTACGAAGGAGGCTATTGACCGATTTAAAATTCTGTATAGTGACGTTGATGCCGCCTTTAAATTTGCCTATGCGATCGGTTTTTTACTGGTCGGCTGGCTGATTGACCGGATCGGCACCAAACGCGGATTCGCATTAGGTATCATTGTCTGGAGCATTGCGGCTACCTTAACGACATTCGTCCAGAATATGGCCGGGCTACGCTGGACACGAGCCATTTTAGGCCTGGGCGAATCGGCCAATTTTCCCTCGGCGGTCAAAACCATATCGGAATGGTTTCCCCGGCGCGAGCGCTCGTTTGCCAATGGTCTGTTCAACGCAGGCACGAATGTCGGAATCATTCTGACAGCCCTCTTCATCCCTTATCTGATTTTACAACTTGGCTGGCGAAGTTCATTTTTTGTGACGGGTTTACTGGGCTTTGCGTTATCGGTATTGTGGTGGTTTACCTACAGCAAACCCGAACGAAACCCAAAGCTTTCACCCGTTGAATTGGCTTACATTCGCAGCGACGAGGAAAAACGAGTTCCGGTAAAACCTTCCTGGGGTCAGTTACTGGGGTATAAACAAACGTGGGCCTTCGCCGTTGGTAAGTTTATGGCCGACCCGATCTGGTGGTTTTACATGACCTGGCTACCCGATTTTTTCAACTCCAACGACGCACTCGATCAGAAACTTGACCTTAAAAGCTTTGGTGTTCCGTTCCTGATTATCTACGTCGTCTCCGATGCAGGGAGCATTTTTTTCGGCTGGCTCAGTACACAGTTTATGAGCCTTGGCTGGTCGGCAAACCGCGCCCGCAAAACCACCATGCTTATCTGCGCTTTGTGCGTCGTTCCGATATTTTTTGCCGCCCAAACCAATAGTCTGACCGTGGCTATCGCCCTGATTTCGCTGGCAACAGCCGCACACCAGGGCTGGGCAGCCAATATGTACACGTTTGCATCAGACCTGTTCCCAAGAAATGTCGTTGCGTCGGTAACGGGTATTGGTGGTATGTTCGGCGCTGTGGGAGGCATTCTGCTGGCCTTGCTGTCGGGACGCATTATTACAGCTTTTGGGTATTTGCCCATGTTTATCGTTGCCAGTTGCGCCTACCTGATTGCCCTGGTACTTATCCATTTAATTTTACCCAAACTTGAACCAGTAAAAGCTGAAGAACTTGAAAAAATTGGCAAGTGGAGCATATTGAGTACAAAATAAATACTACGCAATTAGGACTTTCGCGGAGAACCGTGCCACGGTTTGTTTGCACATGATTAGTAACCGTGGTACGGTTCTCCGCGAAAGTCCTAACTATTTTTCACAGGATGCCAGTAACTTGCATTTTCTTTTAACTCCCTGTTACCATACATGAAAGTCATCACTTTCGGCGAAGTTATGCTCCGGCTCAGTCCACCGGGTGTTGAGCGTTTTGTACAAACAGATTCGTTGACCATGCACTTTGGCGGCACCGAAGCCAATGTAGCCGTCTCATTAGCGCAATTAGGCCTCGAAACGGCCCACGTTACCCGCTTCCCTGACCACGCTCTTGGGCGATCGGCAACTGGCTACCTGCGACGCTATGGCGTTGGTACCCAGCATGTTCGTTATGGCGATGGCCGCCTGGGCTTGTATTTTCTCGAAACCGGTGCCGGGAGCCGCGCCAGTCAGATTGTTTATGACCGGGTCGACTCCGCCTTTTCGCGCATTACGGCCAATGATATTGACTGGGAGTCTATCCTGACCGGTGCCGACTGGTTTCACTGGACGGGTATTACGCCAGCCCTTTCACAGGGAGCGGCCGATTGCCTGTTAGCGGGCATACAGACCGCCAATCGGCTGGGAGTGCCGGTTTCGGGCGATATTGTCTACCGGAGTAATCTTTGGCAATATGGTCGAAGTCCCCAGGAGATCATGCCCGCATTAACGGAAGGTTGTACGCTGATTTTAGGCAACAAATCGCTCTTTTCGGAACTTTACGGGGTTGTCGGCAGTACTTTTATTGAAGCAGGACGGGCAATGATGCGCCGGTTTCCAACGATTAAATATGTAACGGACACCAAACGCAATTCGTTGAGCGCATCACACAACCAGCTATCGGCTAAGTTGTATGATGGCAGCATCGTCCATAAGTCAAGAGTATATGATATTCAGCCTATTGTGGATCGAATCGGCACTGGCGATGCCTACATGGCCGGACTAATTTATGGCTTGCTTACCTTCAATGACCCGCAACGGGCGGTTGAATTTGGGTCAGCAGCATCGGCCCTGAAACATACGATTCCCGGCGACGTCAACCTGGCCACCGTAACCGAAATCGAAACACTGGAGGCCGGTGATAGTTCTGGAAAATTGAGACGATAATATAGGTGTGCCGTTTACAGTAGTCTATTGCACACGATAAAACTAAAAAATAATGGCCCGTATTTCCCGATTGGCACTTTATCAGACCATCCGCCAGGTGCCCCTTGTCCCTGTTTTTTATCACCCCGACGATGAAATTTGTCTTGGTGTCGTGTCGGCCTGCTACAAGGCGGGTGTTCGGGCATTTGAGTTTACGAACCGGGGTGATTTTGCGCATGAGCGATTTGCCAACCTCAGCCGAGTATGTTCACGAGAGTTTCCGGGGCTGGCACTCGGTGCCGGTACTGTTCTGGACGCACCAACCGCTGGCCTTTACCTTCAGCTCGGGGCCGATTTTATCGTCGGTCCGACATTCAGCGAGGAAATTGCCCGCCTGTGTAATCGCCGAAAGGTAGCGTATATGCCCGGCTGTGCCACACTGACTGAAATCACAACCGCTCACGAGTGGGGTGTCGAGATTGTGAAGGTGTTTCCGGGCGAAGTGCTGGGGCCAAATTTTATCCGGAGCCTAAGCGGACCGCTTCCCTTTGCCACGGCTATGGTAACCGGGGGCGTTGAACCCAATCAGGAAAGTTTGTCCAAATGGTTTGGTGCAGGCGCGGTAGCTGTGGGCATGGGCTCTCAGCTATTTCCTAAAGATGTACTCGCAAATCGTGCATTTGATAAAATAGAAGCTACAGTTAGCGATGTAGTGCGTATTATTGCCGGATTATGAAGAATCAACTATCCATTTTCATTTTTACGCAATAGTAAACGAATACTTAGATGACTGCAGAGCAGACTGCCACCCACCCAACTATGTCTAAACTTACCCGTTCTACGCATCCCGCTCCTGTTTTTCCCGAAAAGGTATTGCAGTTCGGTACAGGCGTCCTGCTGCGTGGCCTGCCCGATTATCTGGTGCAGAAAGCCAACGCCGAAGGCCGATTCAACGGTTCGATTGTAGTCGTTAAATCAACTGACAGTCAGACCAATGAATTTTCAGATCAGGATAATTTATATACGGTAGCTGTTCGGGGAGTTCAGCAGGGCGAAAACGTATCGGAAACAATGGTTGTTTCAGCGATTAGTCGTGTCCTGGCTGCCCAGACTCAATGGAATGAGATTCTGAAACTGGCCAGAAATCCAAAACTGCAGATCATCATTTCCAACACAACCGAAGTTGGCTTGAATTACACGGAAGAAAGTATCTTTCAGCATCCACCTCAGTCCTTTCCGGCAAAACTGACGGCGTTTCTGTATGAGCGTTTCCGGAGCGTTGGTGGCTCCAAGGCCAAAGGTATGGTGGTGATTCCAACCGAACTTGTCACCGACAATGGGCTTAAACTTCGCGACGCCGTTGAGAAACTGGCAAAATTCAACGAACTGGGCAAGCTGTTCACGAAATGGCTTAAATTCCACGTTCGCTTCTGCAATTCGCTGGTTGACCGGATTGTCACACGTCCAACCGATGAAGCCAAACAGGCGCTCCAGCAGGAGCTTGGTTATGAAGATGAGCTGCTGACATTTACGGAACCGTATCATCTTTGGGCTATTGAGGGTGATGACCGTGTTCGGGAAACGCTCAGCTTTGCTGATAGCAGCACACCACAAGTCATCATTGACGAGGACATCAATTTTTACAAGGAGCGCAAGCTTCGGGTGCTGAACGGAACGCATACGCTTACGATGCCACTCGGTTATCTGCTCGGACTGGAAACCGTAGCCGATGAAATGAAACATCCGGCTATGAGCAAATTTATTGAGTCGCTGATGCTCAACGAAATCGTGCCGACGGTACCTGACTACGGTGTTCCGGGCATGGACAAAGCCGAAGTCAAGCAGTTTGCCCTTGACGTGCTGGACCGATTCCGGAATCCTTATCTGGATCACCTGCTGCTGAATATTTCGCTTCAGGAAACGGCCAAAATGCAGGCTCGCAACGTAGCAACGATTCAGCGCTACTACGAGCAGTTCAAAACCGTTCCGAAACTTACCGCCCTGGGTTTTGCCGCTTATCTGCTCTTTATGAAAGCAATTCGCCAGGAAGAAGGCCAGTTCTTCGGCGAAATTTCCGTAGGTGGCGGTATACTCACCTATCCCATCCGTGACGAGCGTGCCGGTTACTTTTATGGTGACTGGAAAACAGTAAAGGAAAAAGACACTGCCACCGTTTTTGCATTCGTGAAAAGCGTCCTGTCCGATAAAACACTCTGGCAGGCAGATCTCACCGAATTACCCGGCTTTACCGAAGCAGTAGCCGATTATCTCGACGCACTCCTGAAATCTGGAGCCGAGGCCGTGCTTACGAAAGCAGTAGCATAAACAGAGATCGGTCTACTGGTTTGGCAATACTACCTGATAGAAGGAACAAGGTATTGCCAAACCAGTAGACCGATCTCTTTATTTGTTGGTAATCATCGTCAATAGTAATTCGGGTTCGTTGGTGGTAATGAAATCAACCTGCCGTTCCAGAAACCACGCTAACGACTCCTTGTCATTCACGGTCCAGACATTAACCGTTAGCTTTCGTTGCTTCGCGTCGTTAATCCATGCTTCATTCTTTCTGAGTACGTTAAAGTGGTAATCCAGGCCATACAGCTGATCGGCAGCCAGTTGTTCCGGTGATTTATCCCCATTCAGATAAGCGACTTTGGCGTCAGGATTTAACGCTTTTACTTTTTTGCAAACGTCATAGTCGAAAGCGATATAATCGACCCAGGCCTGGGCTTTCATACGGTGGACTAATTTTACGACGCGTTCTGTCAGAGCCATTGACCGTTCTTTGCCCATCGTGGACGTTTTAATCTCCAGAATTAACCGGGTATGGGTTTGCTTCATGCCCTCAGTCAGGTAGGCTTCTAAAGTCGGAAACGATTCACCATTGCTGAGTTTGAGTTTAGCCAGTTCAGCTGCTGTCGTTTTTTCGATAGCCAATCCCTGAATAGCAGCATCATGGTTTACAACCAATACCGAATCGGCTGACATATGCACGTCGAACTCGCTCCCCATGCACCCCAGTTTGATCGCATTCTGTAAGGAGGTGATTGAGTTTTCACTCGTTCCTGACTGTTTCCAGGCGCCCCGGTGCGCTATTACCTGATTCCGAATAAACTCGTCTTTCACGATCCGGAACGTATCACGCACGCTGCCGCTGGCCGTCTGCCCTTCTATGATCAGATCATACCAGGGTTGTGGTGCTTTGGCTGCGGTGGGCTGGATCGACAATTGGTTCGCTTTGTCGAGCGAAAACAATGAAGCATTCGGGCCGCGAAGTTTAAATCGGCTTCCTGTTCCTGTTACACGAAGCGTGCCAATGACCGTCTTTCCGGGCGAATAGGTATAATTGGAGAGCGATAAAATGGGTTGAGCAGTAGCAGTTAAATACCCCAGACAGGTCGTAAAAAGACAGTTGAGTGTAAGTAGGCGGAATTTGACCATAACGTGGTTCTGATAAATGAAGATTCTGGAAAAGAGCAGAAATATAGTCTCCTTACTCATGGCGCCAATGAGCGGTCGGAAAGGGTCGTCGAAAATATACCGAATTAACGAACTTTAGAAGCTATAAATCAAGGGTATAGACGTGATAGAACCGGTGTTTATCATTTTGTTAAGAATAGGAACACACAGCTTTCAACCGATTTATCAATCTATCAGGCTAAACGTCCGGCTAGTACCTACGAGTACACTACGAAGCAGCCTGACTGAGCGTTTCAATACCCGCCTTCCGGCAGTTTTCGGCGGCCCATCGCGTTAATCCCAAGGCCAGTACAAGCTGTCGCTCGGTAGGTTCATCGACCAGTTGCTGTACGGTTGGAATAAATGAATCGTCAGGCTTTCCATTCAGATACCCTTTCAGGTAGGCCAGCATAGCCCGCTCAACCCGATATAGCTTTTTGTCGGCCTTTAATTTCCGCTCAACAGAGCGAAGTTCATACCGCAGATAGTCCAGGTTTCCCAGATCCGTATGAACCATCAGGTTCAGCAACCTGGCCTGATTGTACCATAATTGACTCTGCACAGTAGTTCGCCCGGCGGTCATCTTATCATTCAATACGGCATTAACCTGCTTAAGCGCCATTGTCGGCTTCCCGGCATCACGGTACGTTCTGGCAATGCTTAACCGAACCAGCGCCTGCACATTTGCGGGCAAACCGGGTAGTTCGCGCTCAAGAACGGTAGTGATCGATTGAATCAGAAGCAGCGCATCCTCTGTTTGCCCCGTATCATTGAGACGAGCGAGCCGATGGAGTAACGTCAGGTATCGCGCCTGTAACGAAACACCCTCCGGCAAAATAGTCAGCGCGGCCAGTTGATCAAGAAAATAGTCCATATCGGTATATCGTTGCAGACCACGCAGATCGGTTAGGATACCATCCAGCAGATGGATGTAATAAATCGGCGTGTCGGTCCAAAGGTCCTGGTGGCGTTGAAATAGATTATGAAGATCATAAAACGCCTTCAGGCTCCCCTCCGAATCATTGGTCATCAGAAAATAGACGGATTGAAAATGCAGGTGGAGCCGCTGTGCTTCGAACGAGTTTTTTTGCTGGCTACGGCTCACGATCTGATGTTCTTCCAGTAAGAGGTCATTCAACCGAGTTTGTTCGCCGAGGTTACGAACCAGGCCATTTTTCCAATACCGGCACAGCAGAATTTCGTAGAGTGCCGAATGCTGGTGGCTGGTCTGTTCGCGCTGCATGATCGTTTGCCACTGCTGTTGTTTACGGAGCAACAGCGTCTCATCTACTGCCGAAAATTGAATCCTGACGAGCTGTTGTAATTCCAGCCGGGCAGCCATCAGGTAATAGAGATGTTTTTCGTTGCGCATGGCCAGCCGTTTCGTTTTTTCGATCTGGTCGAAGCCCAGCTCCGAAAGCCCTTTAGCAAATAAGATCCGGGCATCCTGCATCAGAGATGCGAGCTTGTTCTCCGTTGTTTTCTCGCATTCATAGAGTCGAAGCGCTTTCATCAATACCCGGTAAAGGTGCTTCCGAACGGGTTCGATCGATGAGCCAGGGAATTTCTTTTCCAGCACTTCATATAAAGCTCCTCCTCCCTCTAGCTGACTCTCCAGGAGATCAAATAAAAGCAAATAGGCCTTATCGCCATCCTGTAGACTACATACGAGCTTGAAATAGCGTTTTTCTGATTTCGTAAGCGTCTGAACGAGTGTATGAAGTTGGTCAATTGAAAACATAGGTTTAGGGTAGGCTTATCCGTTATGCAAAGTATTTCGACCAGAAAAATGGCCACCAGCCTAAACGTCGCTACAAAAAACCCTATTTTCAATAAACCGGATCAGGAATAGCCTTGTCTGAAAAGGGTTTAGGCTTGGACTTGCAATATACCTTTTACCGGATAAATTTGTACCTGTCCCTTAACACTACTTTCGAATGCCAAGTCAGATTCTGGTGGTTGGTAGTTCCAACACCGATATGGTCGTCAAGGCCGAAAAATTACCCGCGCCGGGCGAAACCGTCATTGGTGGCACGTTTTTGATGAATCCGGGCGGCAAAGGGGCCAATCAGGCCGTTGCAGCCGCCCGTCTTGTTGATTCATCGGCCGGAAAATCCGTAACATTTGTGGCTAAAGTCGGCAACGATATTTTTGGGCGGCAGGCGCTCAGCGGTTTCGAGCGTGAAGGTATTAATACATCCTACGTATTAACGGACGCTGATTACCCATCGGGTGTTGCGCTCATCAATGTTGACGCTTCCGGCGAAAATTGCATTACTGTCGCTCCCGGTTCCAACGCAAACCTGCAACCGGGCGAAACCGAAGCGGCTTTACAGGCTGCGGAGGCCGATGCATTGGTGCTGCTCCAGTTAGAAATTCCGTTGCCAACTGTCGAGTACGTCATTCGGGAAGCTGCCCGGCGCGGTTGCCGGGTCATTCTGAACCCAGCGCCCGCCCAGCCACTTCCGGCGGATCTGTTTCCGCATCTTTTTCTGATTACACCCAACGAAACCGAAGCCGAATTACTGACCGGTATTCGTGTAACAGACTCCGCCACCGCCGAACAGGCGGCTTGGAAATTACGTGATATGGGCGTTAAAAACGTCGTGATTACGCTCGGCTCTAAAGGAGCCTATCTATATGAGCAACAAGGTCAGGTAATTGAAGCGCCCCCCGTAAAAGCCGTCGATACAACGGCCGCCGGTGATTGTTTTAATGGGGCTCTTGCCGTTGCGCTATCGGAAGGCAAGCCCTTACCCGATGCGGTAGCCTTTGCCTGTAAAGCGGCATCGCTCTCGGTTACCCGAATGGGCGCTCAGGCATCGGTGCCTTATCGACATGAAATGGAGTCTACAGTGCCCAGTAGGCAGTAGACAGTCTTCAATGAGCAGTTTTGGCGGTGCAATCCGGCTTATTTCCTACTGCCAACCGGGAACTAAAGACTGCCCACTACCTACTACCTACTCTAACCATCTATTCCTTTTTGTTAACCATGAAGAAAATACTTTTATCAGGCATTGCTATGGCTTTATTGTCGGCGGCTATTCCACCGACTAAGCCGCAGAAAACAGCACCGAAATCAGTAACGATGGCAACAAGTGCCATTCAGGATAAAATAAAAGGCGGCTGGGCGGGTCAACTGATTGGCTGCACCTTTGGCGGGCCAACCGAGTTTCAGTTTAATGGCACATTACTCAATGACTATCAGCCCATTCCGTGGTATGACGGTTATATGAAGCATACGATGCTTAACAATCCAGGCCTCTACGACGACATTTATATGGACCTGACGTTCGTAGACGTGTTCGAAAAGAAGGGGCTCGATGCACCCGTCGATGAACATGCCAAAGCCTATGCTACGGCGAGCTATATGCTCTGGCATGCCAACCAGGCTGGTCGGTATAACATCCTGAACGGCATGAAAGCGCCCGAGTCAGGCCATTGGCTTAACAACCCGCATGCCGATGACATCGACTTCCAGATTGAGGCCGATTTTTCAGGGTTGATGGCTCCCGGAATGCCAAATACAGCGGTTCAGATCGGAGATCCCATTGGCCATATCATGAATTACGGTGATGGCTGGTATGGTGGCGCTTATGTAGGTGCCATGTATTCACTCGCCTTTGTCTCCAATGATGTCAAGTACATTGTCAGGGAAGCCTTAAAGACAATTCCGCCCCAGAGTACCTTTTATCAGTGCATCGCCGACGTAATCAAGTGGCATGACCAGTATCCTACTGACTGGAAACGCAACTGGTTCGAGATTCAGAAGAAATGGTCGGATGAGATCGGTTGTCCGGAAGGGGTATTTCGCGCATTCAACATCGATGCGAAGATCAATTCGGCCTATATCGTGCTTGGTCTTCTTTATGGCGGAGGTGATTTTACCAAAACGATGGAGATCAGCACCCGCGCCGGCCAGGATTCGGATTGCAACCCGGCTTCGGCGGGCGGTATTCTGGGAACAATGCTTGGTTACGATAAAATACCAGCCTACTGGAAACAGGGCTTGAAAGAAGCTGAAGATATCGACTTCAAATACACGACCATGTCGCTGAACGATGTGTATGCCATGGGCATGAAACACGCCCTTCAGGTGGTTGAACGAAACGGCGGCAAAATTACTGGCGATCAGGTAACCATTGCCGTTCAGACACCCAAAGCGGTCAGGCTCGAACAAGCTTTTACGGGTCACTATCCTGTACAGGTCACTCACGTCCGTAAGAATCTGGAGAATGACTATACGGCGGAATTCGATGGAATTGGCTTTGTGTTAAAGGGAGAAGCCAAACCTAAAAATCGATCCAGCTGGGGTTATGAAAGCGCTTTCGCGTTTAATGCCGAACTCTATGTCGACGATAAGAAAATCGAAACAGCAAAACTTCCCGTCGATTTTACGCATCGTCGCCATGAGCTGTTCTGGAAATATCAGTTACCCAAAGGCAAACATACGGTACGGGTTAAGCTCCTGAATCCAGACCCGGAACACGTTGTTTATATTTCGGACTTGCTGGTCTATAACGATCAGCCCGTAAAGTCCAAATTATAGTTGAGTAAGCAGCCTATTGGGATTACCAGTGTTTAAGTGATTGAAGATCACCCTAATTTACTGAATCAATAAATTACCCCAATAACAGGATACTGCTTAAGCAATGTGTAAGTAAATTTACCGGGCAACCGGTCTAAAGGCGCAGCTCCGGTAGCTGCGCTTTTTTTTATCCTCTACCTGAAAAAATGAAACAACTTTTCCTGCTTCTGCTTCTTACGCCTACCCTCTGGGCACAGTCAATACCACCACCGATACTCTATCCCAATCCGGAAGCAGCTTTACAATTGTACAGAAGCACGTTACTAAGGCTTCGGCAGGAATACACGAATCATCGCGACCTTCCAGATCTGAAATTCTTTCTGTTTGGCATGGGCGACAGAACCAAATACGTTTACCGAAACGGACGACTCATTAACGCATTGACGGGTCATATTGAAGAACAATGGCTGGTTAAAAATGAGATCATTGTACCTTCAGAATACCTGGTACACCTGACTCTGGATGAAGGTGTTACGGTACAGATTCGGGAAGATGAAACTGGCGTCTGGATACTACAAACACCCCCGGCCAAAGCCAGAAATGTAGCTAAAATACCTAAACCCAGACGCGTCGGAGCAACCCGAAGCGTCCTGAACTTACCCCGTTTTGCCGATCATACATTTGGCACCGTTCTTCGGGTGCTTCACCACGAAATACTCATCAATGTCGTAACCGGTGCCGATGGGATCGGGCGTCCCGTTCCGAATCTCTTTGTTTATCAAAAACCGTGGTATCGCGATGCTGCACTAATGGCCATGGTCCTGCGTGAAACGGGGAACCTGCGGCTCATTCGTGACTGGATCATGTCTATCCGCGATCCATTCGACCGCAACAACGCTGGCATTGCCGAAGCGGACAATCCCGGCCAGGTTCTGTTTCTGGTATCGCTCGTTGCCGATCAAACCCATCCGGCAGTGCAATCGGCCCTGGATTCGCTCAAGCAATTTAAGCGGGAGAATTTTATCATCGGCATAACCGATGGCGAGGAACATCCTGTTTTTCAGACCAAATGGCTCAAATACGGGTTAAAATCGCTTGGCCTTTCCGATGCGTATGTCATACCCAAACAGTATGACAGTTATTCTTCCCTTTTCTGGTGGGATTTTACAGCCGAACATGTTGCGGGCAAGAAGTTCGACGAGGAATCCAGCAATAACTATCCGTACCTGATCTGGGCCGAAGATCATTTTTACAGCCGGACAGAAAAACCGGAGAAGCGCGGTATGCTCAGCTCAATTGATTATCCGCTCAGTTGGGAGCAGAAAGCCAGTCAGGCCCACTACCCCGGCTTAACCGTCCTGGACAAAGGCTTTGTTAAGCAAAAATTAGCCTTCCCACACAGCTGGCACGCAGCCGAGATGTTTTTGCAATTATTGGACAGGTAGTTACCACAGTCACGAAATGGATTCTTTTTTGTGGTAATTGTAGCTTGCTTTCAGGAATTTTATCAACAATTATACCATTTTTATATATTTATAATCACCACAAATATTTTCTAAAGTATATAAAATTTCAATTCGATCAATAGCAATAAAGGTGACTATAACACTATAGCCACCTTTATTGCTAAGTACCTATTTATAAGAAACTTACAGATCTACTTTCAAACACAAACAAGCTTATATATAATATTATATCCTATTTGTATATATAAAATTATACTTCGACACATTAATTGATTACTTAGAGATTCAATAAAGCTGTTTTATCTAGTATTCGATCCTATTGGATGGGACTATCAGATGACTAACAGCCACGATACTCTGCCCGTATTCAGTCAAGCAACTCTGCATAAGCAGCTTTTCTTACCGCCGTATGAAACAATTTTTACTTCTGTTCACACTTTTAGGATGCAGCGTTTCTTTGTTTTCTACAATACACGTTATAGATGAATTGAAGCGCCGTCCTCCGCTTACGGCTAAATTACCTGTTCGTCCTCCAACGTTACGCACCAGCGTTAAGCGTGTTTTCCGAAAACCGATGGAGAATAAGGGGACGCAGATATCAATAGCAGGACCAGCTAAGCTTATTACAGATGGACCTCATAACCTGTCTATAACTGGGCATTTACTAAAGTCAGCGTCTCTTCCGATTCAGAAACTAGCCGGACCTGACCCAATCCACTTTTCGATGCGGGCCAATAAAACGAGTGTGAGCATTGGCGAAGAGCTTGAGATAACAATCACTGCCGAATTACCGCCGATCCTGCCTAATCAACTGTTCTTTTTTGAGTCGCAGCGATCATTCAGCTTAAAGGTGCTTATGCCAGACGGGTTTGAGCAGACGGGCGGCAACTATTATGATTATCTTACTGGATCATTGTCAGTTGATAGAAGTAAAAAAGAGGAGTATACTATAAAAGGACATTTCTCAGAACCTATCAATGAGCCGTTTATTTTATTACGTGGAGTGAAAGATGCGGGCAGCTCTGATTTGTTTGAAAAGAAACAACAACTCTACATAAAAGTCGTACCTAATACTCCCGTTAGTTTAGCAAAAGCTAAAACCGCTACTGGCTGCGTCCTACAATCCCAGCCGATAGGAATTATTTATCAAACAAAGAAGACTAATTCCAAGAGGCTTCGGTCTAGTGAGACCAACTCAATTATCGTAAAAATCAAAGATTCCACACGATATGAGTATAGTTTAGATAGTATTAATTTCCAAAAAAACAATCTATTCTCTATATCCAATACAACAGGATTCATTTTTATACGCGATACTCTTGATAAAACCTGTACTATAAGAATTCCCTATTGGTATAAGCAAAAAAAACACCTGAAAAGTATTCTTCAAAACGCGTCTCTATCAACTGACAATGACGAAAGCTGCTATGATCCAAATTTGAGCGTAGGCTTACGCTGTGATGGAGGAACAAGTATCATATCTGCCGATAACTGCTATCCTGACGGAATTTCTATCTTCATAAAATGGTATATAAATGGCTCTTATGACCCTTCTTATGATAACATTGGAGATATACATAATCCAAGCTTAGGCACATATCAATTTTATTGCTCGTGTGGCTCAATGAATCCTAGCAATAACCAGAGAACCATTACCGGCAATGAGTGTTCAGCCGGCTCAGCGGATTCTACCACTTGCAACTTTACTCCGACCGCATCGACTCCCGCCACAGCAAATTGCAGTACTCCAATTACCCTCACCAGTAGCTGCTCCGGTAGCGACTGTACGGGTATCACCACCAGTTGGTCGGGCAATGGCATCAATGCCGATGGGACTGGAACTACGCCCTCCACTCCAGGTACTTACATCTACACCCTGACTATGGCTAAAGCAGGCTGCGATAACCAAAGTACAACTACATCAGTCGAGGTTAGCTGTGAGGATTGTACCCCTCTCTGGGAAAACCACTATAAAGAATGTGATACACTAAATAACTACCGCTGGTATGAACGGGATAATAAACTATGCTCGCCAACCTATGGAGATGAGCGGCCAGGGAGTATATTGAGTGGACCTATAACGCAGGTACGTGTGGGTGCCAATAAAACAGATTTGTGTGGAACTGAGACCGCCACGCTACAAGCGAGCAACTGCAACGGTTATTTTTACTGGGTTGAGGATGCGTCTACCACCAATCCCAGGCAAGTCAGTGCAGGCATTTACACCGCTGGCTGCATCGGCTCCTGCAACACAACCACACAATCTATTACCATAACCAATGGATCTAACTGTACCCCAACCTCTAATCCCTGCGACTTCGCCCCTACCGCTTCAGCATCCCCGCAGTCTGTTAGTTGTGGCCAATCAATCACCCTGTCGGGCGGCTGTCAGGGGACTGGTTGTGCAGATGTCAGCTACCAATGGACAACCACAGACTGGAGAGACCCCAACGGCCAAAGCACCATCCACGTCACAGCCCCCCAACTCAACCAGACCATTTACTACGAGCTTACCTTATCGAAGCCCGATTGCCCCAACCAATCCAATCACACCGCGACCGCAGCAGTGGATGTTACCTGTGGTGATTGTAGCCCCCTCTGGGAAACGACCAATACTTACCAGTGCACCGACAATCAGCTTCAGCAGAAACAAACTGCCACCAACTGTGGCCAGTACCAGGAGCAGTGGCTAGCCATCCGTTCCACGGCCAACCCTATTACCATCACTCCCTCCAGCTATTCGCTCTGCAACGGCAGCGTCATGCTGACCCTGACCGGCTGCACGGGCGCCATCGCCTGGGCCGATAGCCCCTACAATACCCCCAACTTAAATGGGTATGACAGCCGACAAATCGACCAAGCAGGGACTTATACCGCCTTCTGTTACGGCTCCTCCGGCCTGAGTTGCGATTACACCCAAACCTCGATCAACATCGATAGCTGTACTCCCACAAACGGCCCCTGTGCCTTCTCAGCCTCAGTATCCCCGGCCCGATCTACCGTCCTGTGCTCCAATACAACTACTTTTCAGGGAGTCTGCACAGGAGAATGTGCGGGAGTCTACTACAACTGGAATGGACCCAATCTCAATGGAGAAACCAATGCTGACCTCACGCTGACACCCAACACGGCCGGAATCTTCGTCTATACGTTCTCAGTTAGTAAACTCGGGTGCGATAATGTAGCCACCACGACCGCTCAACTCGATGTCAGTTGTACGCCACCCGCCAACCCCTGTGACTTCGCGCCAACGGCATCGGCAACTCCCCAAACCGTTACTTGTGGTCAGCCCATCACCCTCATAGGAGGCTGTCAGGGTACCGGCTGTGACGGAGTCGTCTACAGGTGGTCGACCACCGGATGGACCGACCTTACGGGACAGGCCAGTCTCACCTTAACAGCCCCCAATGCCAACCAACCCCTCTACTATGAGCTTGGGCTGACTAAAGACAACTGCCCCAACGAGGCCGAAGATGCTACTTCAGTCGCTATTACCATTAGCTGTACTTCTCCTGCCAATCCCTGCGATTTTACCTCAGGCGCATCTACTCCCGCTACGGCCCTCTGTAACTCCTCCATCACCCTAACCGGAAGTTGTTCAGGTGCTGGTTGTAACGGAGTTACCTATAGCTGGTCGGGAAATGGTATCTCGGGATCAAATGTTAACAACACGATCACCACACCTGGCGCATCAGGTACTTACATCTACACCCTGACTATGGCTAAAGCAGGCTGCGATAACCAAAGTACAACTACATCAGTCGAGGTTAGCTGTGAGGATTGTACCCCTCTCTGGGAAAACCACTATAAAGAATGTGATACACTAAATAACTACCGCTGGTATGAACGGGATAATAAACCATGCTCGCCAACCTATGGAGATGAGCGGCCAGGGAGTATATTGAGTGGACCTATAACGCAGGTACGTGTGGGTGCCAACAAAACAGATTTGTGTGGAACTGAGACCGCCACGCTACAAGCGAGCAACTGCAACGGTTATTTTTACTGGGTTGAGGATGCGTCTACCACCAATCCCAGACAGGTCAGTGCAGGCATTTACACCGCTGGCTGCATCGGCTCCTGCAACACAACCACACAATCTATTACCATAACCAATGGATCTAACTGTACCCCAACCTCTGATTCCTGTGCCTTCTCAGCCTCAGTAAACCCGGCCAATTCCTCCATTCTCTGTAACACCACCACCATTTTGCAGGGAGTCTGCAGCGGGGAGTGCGGGGGAGTGTCCCACCAGTGGGAGGGTCCCAACCTCAATGGAGAAACCAATGCCGACCTAACCCTGACGCCCAATACGGCCGGGACTTTCGTCTATACCTTCTCGATTAGTAAACTCGGGTGCGCCCATGTAGCCACCGCGACCGCTCAACTCAATGTTTCCTGTGGGTGTACCCCCACTTGGGAGGTAACTTCCGACTACCGTTGTGAAGAGGGACAACTCCAACGAAAATGGACGAATACTAACCTCGATTGTCCCACCTATACTGATGAGTGGCGGAACAGCGACCCTAAGGCCAGCCCCATCACTATCACCCCTTCCAGCTATACGCTCTGCAACGGCAGCGTCATGCTGACCCTGACCGGCTGCACGGGCGCCATCGCCTGGGCCGATAGCCCCTACAATACCCCCAACTTAAATGGGTATGACAGCCGACAAATCGACCAAGCAGGGACTTATACCGCCTTCTGTTACGGCTCCTCCGGCCTGAGTTGCGATTACACCCAGACCTGGGTCACCATCGATACCTGTACAGAAACAACCTGTAGCCTCACGGCTACAGCCTCGGCATCACCACAGTCAATTAGCTGTGGTCAACCAATAACCTTGTCAGGGGATTGTCAGGGAATTGACTGCGGAAACGTCATTTACACATGGTTGGGGCAGGGAGTAACCGAACAAGCTGGGTCCAGTTTAACACTAACTGCTCCAGCTACGACCGGGACGTATGAATACACGCTTACATTAGGCAAATCTGGCTGTTCTAACACGGTACAGGCAACAACTCAAATCACGGTAAGTTGTCAGGAACCAAGTGCCTTGACAGGTACTGTCGATGAAACAACCTGTACACGAATCCGGGGCTGGCTAGTGGATGTGAATAATGACGAACAGTCGCAAAAAGTAAGAATTTATATTGATGGCGTTCTTCAGGCAACAGTTTGGGCTGATGGCCCCCGCCCAGATGTTAGGGCTTATATAAATCAGGTACACGGCGCAACGGGTACATACGACAAGTTTGAATTTAACTGGGCAGTTCCAACAGTTTTCGAACAGGGACGGCATGAGGTGCGTGTAACCGATACAACCGGTAACTGGGAGTTCTCCTCTCATCCGTTGTTCTTCGGAGCAGATGCACCTACTTTAACGCCTACTTCCACTACTATTTGTGCTGGACAATCCGCCACCTTAACAGCTGGCTGTACCGCTGGCGAAGTTGTCTGGTCGAACGGAGGCACAGGTAATGTACTTATTACTGGCAATTTAACGGCAACGATTAGCTACACTGCCACTTGTAATGCAGAGGGGTGCTTATCACCATCGGCGACGGTCACTGTTGTAGTTATTCAAAGACCTGTTTTTGGATTCTCGGCCGCTGGGTCAAACCTCATTCCTGTAGCCGCTTCCACGACTAATGGGCCAGCTAATATGACAGCTATCATCTGTTCAGGAGACTATCTGACATTAAGTGACCTCAGTTGGCCTTCGTCAAACGTCCGGCTCATAGAACATTTCATGTCGAATGGCGTGGCAGGTTTACCTACAACCAGGCCAATGAATGATCTTGATGCTGCCACGGCGGCATCGATCTTCAATCAACGTCACGGCCCCTATACAGTAGATACTACTGGAATAGAGGGAACAATCATAGAGTCATTCACTCCCTATGTTGACACGAACGGGAATAACCAGTATGATTCGGATATTGATTGTACCGGCGACTCAATAACTCTATTCTATCAGATCATACCCACACCGGCAAAACCAGTAGTGGTCACAGCGTCCTGTGGTGCCATATCAACAGCCCGCAGTGTTACGCTGACAGCCAGTGGCTGCTCAGATATGGTAAAATGGGAGTTGTCATCGGGTACATCGACAGGACCAGCAGTAGTCGTACATGTAAGTCAGACAACAACCTTTGGGGCTCGTTGCACCAATGCAGCAAATTGCCAAAGCGATACGGCCGCAGTGACCGTTCATTTTCTAAATCTACAGGCCCCAACTGTTGCTACCTCAACACTAGCAATTTGCAGTGGTGAATCCGTCACCCTTTCGGCTAATGGCTGCGAAAGCGGAACTACGATCAAATGGTCGAATGGTATGACCGGATCATCAATCACCTTCAATCCAGCAACTACAACCACCTATTATGCAATCTGTCAACTAGACTGTGCTGAAAGTAGTAATTCCAATCAGGTTCAGATTATGGTTCGTCCTGGCCCAACGGTGAGCGGCATACGGAGTTATACGACCGGCCAGACAATATCCTTAACCGCAACAGCGGCTGATGCTACAAGCTACATCTGGTATGGCCCAGCCGGCTTCACGTCGACTGGTGCCCACTTGCGCATTTTTGGTGCCAATACCAACATGAGCGGTTCTTATACGGTCGTAGCCAGTTATGCTGAAGGGGGTTGCTCGCCGTCAACAGAGGTAATTATTACGGTAAACGGCCCTGTTATTCAGACTCAGACTATCACTCCCAGCATTGTGTGCGCTGAATCTATTCTGAGTATACCGTTCTCTACAACCGGTGATTTTGATGCAGGAAATAAATTTACTGCCCAGTTATCAGATAGTAGTGGCAGCTTTAGTTCACCCCTATCCATCGGCGAAACCACACCAGGCAGCGACACTAGTAGCCCTATTAGCGCAACGCTCCCAGCCAGTGTCCCACCAGGCAATGGCTATCGGATTCGGGTTATCAGTAGTAATCCACTAACTGAAGGCGAAGTTAGTCCAACTGTGTTAACTATTAATGCGCTCCCAACGGCGCCTACGCTAATGACTTCAGGTACACAGGTTTGCTCAGGAACAAGTGTTACCTTAACTGCCACTTGTTCGGCGGGTACTGTCCGCTGGTCTACCAATGATAGTGGACCGGTATTGATTACTCCGGCGCTTACCAGCAATCAAAGCTATAGCGCAACCTGCGAGCAGTCTACTTACTGCGTCAGTTTACCGGCATCAGTTAGTCTAACGACTATCGGTTCGCTAACCATTGGTGAACCACTGGTCATTTGCACGTCAAGCAGTACGACAGCTATCGGAAGCATCGTAGTCAGCACTACGCTTAGCCAACCGAATCAGCTCGTTGTTCAGTATCAGCTCGAAAGTCAACAGACTCCTGACTCGTATTCGGTCGTTAGCCCGTGGAGCAGTAGCACCGCAACACTAACTAATCTACCGGTTGGTCAGTACCGTTTATCAGTGCGGGGAGTCAATCAGGACGTTCCAGAGCCAACGACTAGTTGTGGACTTGTTACAAAATCGATTCGTATCGACGCCTTGTCTGCCAGGGCCAGTTCGTATAGCACTACTTCGGGCAGCCCTGTCTCATTGTGGGTAGAAGGAACTCCTTTCAACAACGGCAATGCCCTCTGGACCAATGAAGGGGCTACCTTCAGCCCTTCCAGTCAACCACAGGGGCTTACCAATACATTTACCTGGGAAGCCTGGGTTAAACCCGACAACAACCTCTCGGGCGATAACACCAACGAAAACTACGTACTCTACCCCTGGTTTGATGGAGCCAATTACTCATCAGCTTATGCCGGCCTGGGTATTGCCACCGGGAAAGATGGGATTCGTCTGGTTGGGCACACAGCCAACTACCTTCAGCAGATTCTCGATTACCGTATATCCATCACGGACTGGACCCACATTGCCGTTGTGTTTCAGGATAATGTAGCAACTCTGTTGATCAATGGACAGGTTAAAGCCAGTAATGTGACTCCTCCTCAGGGTAAGATCATGTACCCTTCCAACTATGTCACCGGTTTGCCCTGGTCCAGAGATTTTGGTCGCTACAAAGGTGCGGTCGATGAAGTTCGGTTGTGGAATACGGCTCGTTCAACGACCGAGATAGCCCGCGACTACAAACAGGTCCTGGGTGGGCAGGAAACAGGATTACTTGCCTACTGGCGTTTTGAATTCGTTGATGAGGCAGGTGTCACCCCGGCCACAGGCAACTCTGGCTTATCGGCGACAGTAGGAGGCAATCCAGAAACACATGCGTTGGTTCCGGGCGTCAACACAGACCTTACCGCTCAGACGAGTGTCGTTACCTGGACAGCCATGCCCGGTAGTCAGACCTTTACGGGCAATACTATCTCTGTTTCGCCGACCCAAAGTACAACGTATACCGTGACCCGGTCAGACCTGGCCTGCTCAGTACCCATAGCGATAAGCGTCGTTCAGGCGCCGTGTAATCTGACAGCTGTGGCCAACTCATATAGTATTGTAGCTGGTAGTCCCGTTTCATTGTGGATCGAAGGTACGCCCTTTAATAGCAGTAATGCCCTCTATACGAATCAGGGGCTTACTTTTACGCCTTCCAGCCAACCGCAAAGCCTGACCGGAACGTTTACCTGGGAAGCCTGGATCAAACCCGACGTTAATCTCTCGGGCGATAACACCAACGAACGCTATGTGCTGTATCCCCGCTATGATGGCTCTGTCTACTCCTCAACTTATGCCGGACTAGGTATAGCCGCAGGTAAAGATGGTATTCGGCTAGTGGGACACACCGCCAATTATCTTCAGCAGATTCTTGACTACCGTACGCCCATCACGGACTGGACCCATGTGGCTGTTGTCTTCCAGAATAATGTGGCTACTCTGCTTATCGATGGCATAGCTAAGGTGAGCAACATGAGTCCCCCTCAGAACAAGATTATTTACCCCTATAACTACATCACAGGGGTTCCCGATGGGGAATATGGTCGCTACTGGGGAGCTGTCGATGAAGTACGACTCTGGAACACCGCTCGCTCAACGACCGACATCGCCCGCGATTACAAACGACTGTTGACGGGTCAGGAAGCAGGATTACTCTCCTACTGGCAATTCGAGTCGATTGCCGATAACAAAACTCAGACAACCGGCACAGCTGCGCTTTCGGCGGCATTGGGAGGATCGTCCGATAGTTATAAGCTGGTAACAGGCATCAATACCGCGACTGCTATCCAAACGGATGTGGTGAGCTGGACAGCATTGCCTGGTGGACAAACCTTCACGGGAAACACCATTGCTGTTACACCCGCTAAAAGCACGACCTATGTAGTAAGTCGGAGTAGTAATCCGACCTGTACAACCAGTGTGGGAATCTCGGTAGGAATTCTTCCCTGTTCGTTTTCACTGGTGGGCAGTGCTACACCAACATCGCTTTCGTGCGGAAGCCCGGTTAGCTTGTCAGTGGCACCAAGTGGGCCAGTAAGCGCTACGGCGGGTACTATTACATATGCATGGAGTGGTCCGGGCCCTGACAGTCTGATGTCCTTCACACAAAGTGGTCAGAGTTTCACAACAGTTCCGGCATCTGCCACGACCAGCGCCGGCGTTTCGACTACTTATACCTCAACAACGGGCATATCGACCGTAGCAACATCGGGATCGAGTGTAGCCACTTATTCCGTGACGGCTACGCAGGGTTTCTGCACGACCAGTGGTTCGGTTAGTGTAGTACTGACGGGTGCCCCTAGCCTGTCAGTCAGCTCTCCACAAGCTATTTACCGGGAGGGTGAAAGTCTGACATTGACAGCGGCTATGTCATCTACTGTGGCTGGGCCAATTGTTTACGACTGGACGGGTCCGAACAGTTATACCGGTACAGGCCAAAAGGTAACAGTTCCTAAAGCTACTACAGCTATGGCTGGCTCTTATACAGTAGTGGCTACCATACCCAGTGGTTGTACGATCAGTGCCAGTCTGTTAGTAAAAATAATCCCAGATTCCTGTAGTTGTCAGGACTGTGATGCTCCAGAATGGCAATCTGAAACTATTTCAGTCGGCCCCGATAATACGGGAACTGATTATGCCAACATCGTAGAAAATACCTATCTGGCTCCAACACCATCAATTGGTGGAACTACGGAAATTAGGCAACAGATCACTTATTTAGATGGATTTGGCAGACCGATACAGATCAATCAAACCAGTGCCAGTCCTTCTGGAAAAGATATAGTGCTACCTATCGAGTACGATGGATTTGGTCGAGCTATCAAAAACTATCTGCCTTATACCGATGCAGCAGGAGGAGGCTTTAAGGCTAATGCCGTCAGTATTCAATCCAGCTTCTATCAGGGCCTGAAGGGAGACGGAGCGGCTTTCTCAACAACGCTATTGGAACAGTCTCCGCTGCAACGGCTTACTCAGCAGGGATCCATTGGAGCAGCCTGGCAGCCCAATGGTGCTGATGCAAACAAAACCGGAGTAATTAAAGAGGCTTACCGACACAATACCGAAACAAATATACCCCAGCTAACCAGTGCCTACAGCGGCAACAACTGGACTTTATCTCGCTATGCTGCTAATCAGTTATTTGTCAACGAAACTAAAGATGCGACAAATAATAAGGTAGAGGAGTTTACCGACCTATTTGGCCAGACTATCTGCAAAAAAGTATATAGCGGGGCGGAAGTGCTGACGACTTACTATGCCTATGATGACTTCGGTCGACTACGCTTTACGTTCCCACCCAAAGCCGCTCAAAAGCTGGAAAGCCAGGCTGATGGATCAGTAGATTTCACCAGCACAGCCACGGTTAAAGACCAGATCTTCTGGTACGTTTATGACGCTCGCGGGCGGGTTGTTGAAAAGAAAACGCCAGATGCAGCCCTTGAAGAGATGGTTTATAACCTACACGATCAGGTAGTGCTGTATCGGAATGGGATGCACCGTAGTAAAAGCCAATGGATGTATTCCAAGTACGATGAAGTGGGCCGTATAATTAGCAAAGGCGTGTATGCCAGTGCTAACAGCCGAGACGTAGAGCAAGCCGCCGTAACGAACAGTTTCTCACCAGTTCCCGAATTTGGCGATGCTGCCTATCCAACCAGCGGGGTTACGGAGTTAAGCAAAAACTATTACGATGACTATGCCTTTACTGGCAAAAAGTCACCCGATCAGCCTACTGAGTTTGGATTAGGTACACTGGCAACCGAAAGTGGACCCATCACCCTGATTGGCAAGTTGACCGGTACCAAAGAAACTATTTTGAAAGCATCGGGCGCGGCTGCAACAGCCAAAACCGACCTGTTGACAACGTACTACTATGACCAATATGGCCGGGTGGTCCAAACACGGCAGGAGAACCATCTGGGCGGTGAGGACCTCTCATCAGTACGGCTCGACTTTGCTGGACGCACTTTAGAGACCAAGCTGACAACGAATGCCTTCAACAAGACAACCCATGTATGGACACGCAACACCTATGATCGGGGTAACCGACTCAAAATGACCTGCCAGCGTATCAACGATGGTAAAAAGGAACCGGTCGGGCGGTTTACATACAACGAACTGGGTGAGGTAACCGAAAAATGGCAGGGCTGTAAAATGCAGGTGATTACCTACCAGACTGACATTCGCGGACGGTTGACGAGCATTAATTCATCGGACCCGGTACAGCTAAAGGCGAATAAGCAGTTCTTCGGGATGAAGCTGGAATATACCATTGACGATAACGTCTCTGCTCAGGTATGGGGTAGTGTACCGCACCTGCGGACCGGGGCTACCTTACCTGCCAAACGACGCTACGAATATAGTTATGATCCTATAGGACGGCTTAAGGGTGCTAATTACACGGGAGCCAGTGAAAACTTCTCGGTTAGTGGCATTAATTATGACCTCAATGGCAACTTGTTGAGTATGGTCCGCCGGGTAAGTACGCCTTCGCTGGGCGATAGCCCGAATGAAGATAACCTGAGCTATACCTACGCGCCTAACTCGAACCAGCTTAGGAACGTGCAGGATGCAGGAGTGGCGACCCCAACAAATCCTAAAAAAGCCCACTACTTTAACGACCGGAATCAAACTGCCGACGATGGGAACCGCACTGACTTTACGGACGCCGACGATTATGCCTACGACGCTGCGGGTAATCTCATCCGCGACCTGAACCGCGACATCCGTAGTATTGATTACAACGTGCTGGGCTTACCCGAAACGATTACGTTCGGTAATCAAACCAAAATATATTACCTTTATACGAGCGGAGGTGACAAACTGCAAAAACAGGGGGCGTACCTACCAAGTGAACAAGCCGGACCAATCCAGGCCGAACAGTACAGTCAGAAACAAATTGACTATTCGTCTGGTGTTGTATATACCGATCAGGCGATCAGTTTTATTCCGACTGCTGAAGGGCGCGCTTTACCACCAGTTACCGATACAGTCTCTGTTGAGTATAGATACGAGTATCAGCAGACCGACCATTTAGGCAACCTGCGCTCGGCCTGCCATTGCGGAGAGAAGTTTGATGAGACTGGCAAGTTGGTACCCACAAAGGGCATTGAAGACCAGCGCACGGTGGTGCAGGAAAACCACTACGACCCATGGGGCCTCAACTTAGCCGATATTGAAACCCAGCCCAGTAGTGGTCTGGACTGGTGGCAGTTTAACCGCGGTAGTGAAAAAGCATTTGGCCCCGATGGCAGTTTTCAGTATGACACAGATTTCCGCCAGTATGACCCCACAATCGGGCGATTTGGCGGGGCAGATGGGTTAGCAGGAGTGTTGCCGGGCATTAACCCATATATGTTTGGCTTTAATAGTCCGGCTGGTTTTAACGATCCGACTGGACTATTTGGAGAAGGACCAATAAATGGAGGTACCCTTAATGTTTTTGTCAATGTAACAGCAAAAAGCGGACCTGGTATAGTAGGGAGAGGATTAACCATGCTCCCCTCTGCGTTGAGTGTAGCCAGACCCCTATTAGCTGGTAGTATCCAAACGCCTACAATTAGCTCTTCGTCTGGAAAGGTGACGATGTCGGAGACTTATATAGGGGCTAATAGATCATCACCCCAGCAGCGGAGCCTTGGCAAAAGGACGTATAATCAGAACAAGTTGGCAGCAGAAATCATGGCTGATCCAACTAACATGGGGAGTAGAGGTGGAGCGTTCTTTGCGATGTATGGTGCTGGTGCTGGGGTAGCTCAAGAGTTGACAGGTCAGGCAATAGCTAAAGTAGGAAGCTACATTTGGAAAGGATCCACTATCACTTTATATAGAGGTACAAGTACAGTCAGTGAACTGAGGGCATTCAATGAAACAGGAATGATTATGAGTGATGCTGCAACAAATGCTTATGTTGAATCTTCATACATATCACAGAGGATAGAGGCCATTAATGCAGGTATGAATGCGTCTCGTGCTGCTCATGCACGTCAAGTAGCTACCTGGTGGGGCGAAGAATCATCTTATGTACAGGCCCATTCGGCTTTCTCGCAAGAAATTGATGTATTCGGGCCACGTAGTATGACATCATGGACTGATAACTTAGGTGTAGCAAAATCGTATATGAATGGAGGAAAGTTGTTCAGGACGACAGTAGGACGCTGGAAGGCTTTAAAGCAGACATTACCTGGTGCGAATGAAGGAGAGTATCTGATTAAACATGGAGTACGAGCTAAAGTTATTCGCAAATAAAAGATGTATGAAAAAAATAAAAGCAGAAAATGTGGATTATGGCTATCTCTTGTCGAGAGATGAGATTCCAATCGAATTTGAGGGGGATGTTGTGGAAGATTATTTTCTGGATCGCCGTGAACTTATTACAGCCTTGCGGAGTGGTCCAGATACACGCATTGTTCTTACTAGGCTCAGCAAAGGGTTTTGGGTTGTTGATATTTTGTTTTGGGATGATTCCACTGACTTACTTCAGCTTGATGCTGGCGTATTAGCTGGAACTTATTCTGATGCACAATTTGTCAATTCCATTCATGTTTATCCTGTCAATACAATATGCTTCAACTGTAATCATATATGGGAATCATTAGCTATATCGAGAGGTGATTATGTTGGAGCACCAGGTTTGTTATTGAAAAAAAAAACACAGAGGCACTTATTACGATGCCCAATTTGTGGAAATTCCTTTAGCATTGCCGTCGTGAAAATCATTGGCGAACATAAGGCAGCATAGATTAATGATCGGATTATATTGAATTTTCAGTATATAATGGCACTGGATTTGATTATCAATGTATAGCAACCAAAAAACACCTGAATTGGCTAATAAAAAGTTCTCCTTCGAAACCGGTAACCGTCGTTTCAAGGATGCAAATTCTGGGAAGGAAAAAGCATTTATTAGCTTCGATAAAACCGAGACAGTTTACCCAAATTTACCGAAAGACCAGATGGATAATACGAGTTAATAGTAGTTGATTACCTGCCAATACAGCTTAATTTAAAATACTTTTTACCCACCGATATATCCAATGAAAAAGTTTTATTTTTTTACCTTATTCACTACTTTCTGGCTGGTCCAACAATACGCTGTTGCGCAGAAGGCAAGCACCATCACTCATCAAACGGGCCTCAAAGCGGGGCTTAACCTCTCCCGTTGGGCAGAGGGTGGTAACGGGCAAAGTTACCCGGTTTACAGCTATCGGTTGTTTAACTCTAACGTTCCGGGCCTGCAAATTGGCGTGTGGCACCAGTTCACGCTATCAAAAAAGATGGCAGTGGCCACCGAGTTGTATTTTGCCACCAAAGGCCGTTCATTTAATTACATATTGAATGACGAAGACAAGTCACACCAGGAACGAACGTTGGGTCTGACGCTACCCGTTCTATTATGCTATCAGCTAGTGCCAAAGCTTAGTATCAAGGCTGGCCCTGCTGTCAATTACATGCTTACAAAAACCATCACGTTTGATTTATTGCGGAGCCTTCTCTATATCTCCAGTTGGGATATTTCGGCAATGGCTGGGCTATCGTATCAGCTGAATAATCGTTGGAGTACTGATCTTCGTTATGAATATGGCTTCGGCAATATGTTAAATCATGAGCCTCCAGGCTATAAAAAGATTCAGAATCGCTCACTGCAGTTGTCGGTACAGTACCAGCTTGGTCGATAAGCAGGTTTACCTGTCCGGTTCAGTGGTCATCCACCGTAGAACACCATAACCAATCCCATGAAGTACTTTCTTGCTTTATTTATCGCTGCCTTCTGGCAGCTAGGGGGCGCTACGTCTTATGCCCAGGCAACCGTCGATCAGTCAACGGGTCGACTAAGTGTTAACATGCCTATTTATACCCTAACGGAAGGGAATCTTAGCGTTCCTGTAACCCTTAGCTACGATGGGTCCGGTATTGCGGTAGATGCTGCTGCTTCGGGCGTAGGACTGAACTGGCAACTTAATGCGGGCGGCTTCATTAGCAGGCAGGTTCGTGGCTATGCTGATGAAGGAAACATACGAATGAGCCCACAGGCAGGATCGGTGAATATATATAAAGGGTATCTCCTATCCGGTTATCCTTCCGATTCGGCTTTTGCCTTTCTGAAAGATTTCGAACCGGACGTATTTACCCTGTCATTAAATGGGCTGGTTATCAGCTTCATGCTAAAACAGCAGGATAATACGATCAAAGCTGTTCTGCTCAACAATGATGTTGATATAGATATACAAATAGTAAAAACTACACAAGGTACGTTTGATAACTGCTATGAACCGATCGACCTGGCTTTTTGGGAGCTGGGGCATCAAGCTGCTGAGAGCAGTTCGTATGGGGGCTTCTCCAGTTTTGTCGTTACGACTACTGATGGCCTAAAATACTATTTTGGAGAGACTGCCAATGAGCGGGAATACAGTTTTTCAAAGAAGCAGCTGGAACTTCAGGAATATGATTTACGAAGAAATAGCTTTTCGGAAAAACAACTAAATATATACCCGTCTACAACCCCTACTACATGGCGAATATCAAGAATTGTTAATCCTAAAAATAACAATACACAAGAATATCAATCTATAAAATTTACCTATAAAAGAACACACCAGCGTATTCAACTAAGTGCTTATAATAAATCATTTAGTCCGGTATCAAGTTCGTGCCAGGATTTACCAAAAATCACGTCGAGTGATGACGAATATTTCGCTTACAAATGTGATTTGATATCAATAAAAGGTACGCTTTCTGAAATCACTATCAACGACACCAATATTCCAACACCGACAAACATCTCGTCCGTAATTTCAGGCAATACTGGTAGTGATTTTTCGATCTATGCGCGGTATGATTTACTACCACTTAATTTGCCGTCAACGATAAAAACCTGGTGTTACCCTAAAGAACCTGATTTTAAAGTAACTGATAAAGTCATAGCAAACCCATTTATATGCCCACCAACACAATCCATCAATCACATTATCATTAACGACTTGACGAGTGGCAAAAAAAATGGAATGTATTTACACCATAATTATTTTGACTCGTATACGCGCAATCTGTCAAACTCGACCACAGACATTCAGCCAAACTCCCGCTTAAATTTAAAAGGAATTTACCCAATTAAATTCAATAGTGATGGCACTACCGAATTAATGCCAGGTTATACGTTTGGTTATGAGGCAGGCCCACTACCTAAAGTAACCTCACTAGCCAGAGATCATTGGGGGTATTATAACGGGCAAGATGCAAACAACGTTAATGGGACTCTTTATAATTTTACAACTAGTACTAACACGGGCCCTTCATGCCCTGAAAAATCCGCCAATCTAGATGCAGTAGCGTCGTCTGCCACAGTAGGAGTTCTGAAGTATATACGCTTTCCGACCGGAGGACAACAAGGCTATGAATATGAGTTACATGATAGCTATAACTTCGCCAGGCCGATTGGTGGATTAAGGGCGAAAATTGTTCGAACAATTGAAAATATTAGCGGTAAGGAAAGCCGAACCACTTACACTTATAAAAATAAGAGTAACACAGCTTCTTCGGGTTATCTGGCTGTATGTCCGCTTTATGGACTAGAGCGTTCAAGGTTGGATAACAATTTACAGTGGACTACTGACTATTATGTACAACCAGACATCTACTCAACTATACTATCTCGATTCACATACGGCAGCTACATCGCTTATGAGAACGTTCGGGAAGAAATGGTCAATGAAAGCAACGAGACGCTTGGCTATACGGACTATGAATTTTTGAATTGGTCCGATAGCCAAAGCGTAAATACTTGTTCCATTCAGAGTGGGGAAGAGATTTATAACAATCCATTCTCCAATTTACCTATCAATGCCTGCGACGATGAGTTTTTTGGATTTTTCAAATCCCCTTCAGTAGCTTACCCCTATGTCCCATCTAATTTAAATGCCCCCAGGTATGCCTTCTGGCAGGGAAAGCTAAAAAGTGTGCGTATATACCGCGTCTCATCTGGTCAGGCCGAATTGCTTCAGGAAACAACTTATAATTATTTACTAACTGAAAAAACGGATTGTGAAGGGTTGGAGGGCGGCTTGTTTATGGCCCCTACTTACATTAAAATAGGTACAATCACCAATGGTATTAATCCGCAGCCTATTGCACAAGTACTAAATTCAGCTTCATCTATTTCAGGATATGCCCAAACAGGTACAGGGCTTTTTGCTCCAGCATTTACAGTTGCTACTACGGCTTTAGGTTTTGCCTCGTTTGCATTGAGTTATGCCGCTTTTATTATTCAATGGTTGAGCGTATTCTCTACGACTTATATAGAAGATGATAGCCAATATTACATTGAAAAATATAAAACTCCTGTAAGTGAAATCCGACTTGTTAAGAGCGTAGCGCGTACCTTCAATCCATCGAATGTCAGTGCAGCACCGATTGAAATTGCTACTGATTATGTTTATGGTAGCTCGCTCCATAAGCAGGTAACCGCTGCGAAGACCTACAATACTGCAAATCCTGGCAATTTGCTATCGGAACAGCTAGTAAAATATTCACTAGACTACCTTACTGGCTCTTCCTGCATTACTACTTCCAGCGAAGATCTGGCAGGTATAATAGCCTTACAGAGCCGGAAAGCACTTGTTCCGATTGAGGTGGTTAATAAACGGAATGGCCGAGTAATTGGAGGGCACTATTTCCAATACTATGGTATATCCGGCAAAGAAGGATTATTACGCGCGGTATATGCGCTGGAACTAAGTTCTCCAATACCATCGGCTTCATTTGCTATCTCAAATTCAGATGCCTCATGCTCATTTAGTAAAGATGCTAACTACAAAATTCAATATCAGATCAATGAGTATAACAACGGGGGCCTGGCAACCTCTACGAAGAAAATAAATGAAGGTGGAACATCTCTGTTTACTTTTGGCAGTGACAATTTCCTTCCAATTGAAACAAAGTATAGGTCTGGTTCCAAGCAGTATATCCAAAAATATGAATACCATGTTCCTCTTTGGGGACCCAGTAAGATAACCAGTTCGGATAACTCTGTGGTTAATTATACCTATGATGAGTTGGGACGACCTAAAGCAATACAGGATCATAATAATGATGTTTTAAAAACATATGCTTACAATTTTAAATCAGTCGCATTTGGTCCAGCCGTTGTGGGCACAATTCCGGGCCAATATGGGACGGTTGGCCAGCAATATTCTTATACAGCTCCCTACTCTTTATTTGATTATTCCTCTGAAAATTCTACTTCAATTACAATCGACCCTACAGGACTACCTAGCTGGTTGGTAGCTACGGCTAATACAATAAGCGGCACACCACCAGCCGATGCTATCGGAAATACATACACCATAAATGTACGGGCAACAGGTAGTAACGGGTCTGTTACGACTATTTCATATATACTCCGAATTAGCAACTGTTCCGGCATCGATCCTTACATCGTAACGGGTACGTTTTCGTCGTCTACACCGGTATCACTCAACGCCATTAATCGGATGGAGACGGATGCGAATCAGCCTGTTACGATAAATCCAGAAGCAACAGTACAGTTAAAAGCCGGACAACTTATTCAACTTAAACCGGGCTTCACCATTAAGCCGGGGGCTACCTTCCGGGCTTATAATGGGCCTTGCAATTAATTAATCAATCTACAACCATTTTACCAACCACCGTAATGAAACGATTGCTCAATTTCTATACACCTGTTCTGTTAAGCTGCCTCGTAAGCAGTTCAGTAGCCTGGGGCCAGGGCACTATTATTGATAGTGGCTCGCCAACAAACAAGTGGATACTTCACAATCCCGAAGACAGTCGTAAAACCTTATTTATAGCACCCTGGTACCCAGGCACACAGTTCTGGGATTTTGGGGCCCAAACCCAGTTCCGCTCCAATGGAGATGTCATCTTTTCGGGTAATATGGCGGTGGGTACATCTACAAATACGCCAGCTACCTCGAAACTCGAAGTATATGGTGACCTCCGAACAACAACTGGCCGATTCAGTAGCATTTATTCTCAGAATACGGATGGTATATATCCCAACAACTCGGCCAATTTATCTGGGGATGCTCAATTGTCAATTGGGGCCAACTGGACGGGCGGCCTGTCAGACTTATCGCTCATTAACAGCAACATTGCTAATCCATCGGGAGGAGGTTTTACGTTCTGGCAAATGACAGGAGCTAATTCAAAGCGTTTTTTAGCGTATGTGAGAGGAGATGGTAATGTTGGTATAGGGACCACAAATCCAGTATCAAAATTAGACGTGAGGGGCGGAGAAACATCAGTTGATTATTTAAACGTGAATCCGCAGGATGTTACAAATGGAGAGGGAGGAGAAATTTCGCTGAAAGGCTCAGCCGGGAACCCAAACTGGTATATGGATTTGTACCACAACACGTTTCGCATGCATACGGGTGGCACAGTTCCTTTCCAAATTGCTACAGATGGGACTGTCTTCGCAGCGAACAGAATTGGCATCGGTACCACTGACCCAGGCACCTATAAATTAGCGGTTGAAGGCAAGATTGGAGCTCGTGAGGTAGAAGTAAAAACAGGAAGCTGGGCTGATTTCGTCTTCGCCAAAGCGTATAAACTGCCTTCGTTAGAAACCGTTGAATTGTACATTAAAGCCGAGAAACATTTACCAAACATTCCATCAGCCGACGAAGTCAAAGCCAACGGTATAAATCTGGGAGAAATGAATGTAAAACTGCTCCAGAAAATAGAAGAACTGACCTTATATGCCATTGAGCAGCAGAAACGAATCGATCAGTTGGAAAAGAAATTTAATCTTCGGAGTAAGGATATCAAATAAAAACCATTCCGGCTCCTTGGATTTATGAGGTATATTACTGACTCCACCTCGTTTGGTGTATTGCAAACGAGGTGGAGTCATTCTTCTTTTTCACTCATCCAGAAAAATAATACCGGTGCGGGTTATCCAGGCGTGGGTTGTCGACTCGTACTTGTCTATCTGGTCGCCACCATCGTTTCGACGTGGATCATTTTCCGCTTGCATCCATTGGTCTAATCGTTTCTGCAAATCCTTTTTGACTTGTGCGTATTCTGAATTAGTTGTCTGGTTACGAATCGTATAGGGATCATCTTTAAGGATGTACAATTCATCGGCCGGGCGTTTGCCGAAGCCAAGTGTAAACAACGGTTTCACGGCTGCGTCGTTGCGGTGATCCATCATATACACTTTGGTTGGCCCCCCATCGACGTCGCCAAATACGGAAGGTGTGCCCGGAATCGTTTCATCGCCCGCAGGCATGCGATCAGGCCGGAAGTTCCGGATGTACAGATAGTCCTTCGTTCGAATGGCGCGCATTGGATAACCGGCTCCGTACTCAAATTCGGCCCGACACAGGCAATGCCGCTCGCGTTCCAGAAAAACCTCCGACCGATGAACTGTTTTCTCGCCATTCAGTATTGGCAATAGACTAATACCATCCATTTCAGGCCGTTGTTTAACTCCTGCCCAATCTAAAAACGTTGGTGTCAAGTCGATCAGGTTCACAAATGAATCGTTGCGTTTGGGCAAACTATTGCTTTTCGAAAAGCGACTGATCAGCAACGGAACATGCGTTCCATAATCATACAGGTTGGCCTTTGCATGAGGAAACGGCATTCCATTGTCGGATGCCACCACAATGATCGTATTTTCGAGCTGGCCGGAGCTTTCCAGTTTCCTGAGCAAATCACCGATCTCGTGGTCAAATCGCTCCACCTCCGACAGGTAATCGGCAACGTCTCCCCTGATTTCCGGCACATCCGGCAGAAAGGCTGGCAGATTGATTTTTTGAAGATCAATTCCTGCTTTTTTACCATTGTTCAGGTCAAACGGGCGGTGCGGATCATTGGTGCCAAACCAGAAGAAAAACGGCTGACCTTTCGGTATGCTGTCAATAAAAGGGGCAAATACGGCCGGTTTTCCCGCCGGATTTTCGGTATAGCCCATTTTATGAAAATCGCCCGGAGCCCAGCCTTTCCGATCGAAAGCAACGGCGTAACCTGCTTTTTCCAGTAACTGTACGTAAGTTGGAATCCGGTGTTCAAGTCTGCCGCACAGGTTAACCCCTTCGCCCAGATTATGCGGGTAACGCCCCGTTAACATAGCCGCCCGCGATGGTGTGCAGGATGGAGACGCGCAATAAGCATTGGTAAAAACGGTGCCGTTGGCAGCCAGACGATCGAGATTAGGGGTTTTGATCGACTTATCGCCGTAAATACTGGCATATGGATAGCTCCAGTCATCGGCCAGAATGAAGAGAATATTCGGACGCACTGCGTCTTTTTCGCAGGAAAACAGGCCAATAATGGCCAGGAAAAGCAATCCCGAAAGGCAATATAGGTATCTCATACGTAGTTCCCAAGTCCAAAAAGTAGCCAGAACAGATGTTAGACAGAGTCGGGAGTCGTGCCACGGTTGCAACTTTGCCCCGACTCTGTCTAACACTTGAGGCAACATCAGGCTACGAAAGAACAAAAAATTCAGTTTCCATAATACCGCTCATAGCTATTTACCAAAACACCCGGTAGAAATGTGCGGTTACTAGTGAAGACACCTCTGATATAATTCGAATTAATCGCTGGTCGTTGAGTTTTTACCACCAGACGAATACACCGTTCATTCCATGGATATTTTCACTGCTGCCAGTGCACTGGTTGGAATCAGTGCGTTGCTCTCATACGTCAATGCCCGATTTGTGCGACTACCCGGAACGATCGGGGTTGTTGTACTGACGCTGGTCTTAATCGTTTTAGTCCTGATCATTGGCAATGTCTCTTCGGGTTTTGCCAGAATGCTGATTGGTATTACGGAGCAAATTGACTTTTCGAAAACGCTGCTCGATGTGATGCTGGGTTTTCTGCTCTTTGCGGCTGCCCTGCATTTCGACCTCGATGATCTGAAGCAGCAATTTCGGCCGGTATTGATTTTGAGTACGGTGGGCGTACTGTTTTCCACGGCCCTATTCGGCATTGGGTTCTATTTTCTGACGAATGCCTTTGGCTTTCCCGTTCCACTTGTCTACTGCTTTCTGTTCGGTGCGCTGATTTCGCCCACTGACCCGGTAGCTGTTGGCGCTGTACTAAAGGACTCGCCCATTCCCCGGCGCCTGGAAACGATCATTACCGGCGAATCGCTGTTCAACGATGGCGTTGGCCTTGTACTGTTTATTTCGCTACAGGAAGTAGCTGACCCCAGCGTTAATTTTTTTCTGTCTGACGCCATCCTTCTGTTCTGTCGCGAGGTATTTGGCGGCATATCAATAGGGCTGCTGATGGGATTTGTCGCTTATCGGCTTATCAAGGTCTCCGACGATTTTCACACCGTTGTTCTGCTATCGCTGGCTCTGGTTATGATTCTTTCGGTAGTTGCCAATGCACTGCACGTGTCGGTTCCGCTGGCCGAAGTTTCGGCTGGGTTGCTGTTAGGAAGTCGATTATCGGGCGCCGACAAAATCGATTCCCCCAAATTTTACCTGGATCGGTTCTGGCACTTGATGGATGAGATTCTGAACACGATTTTGTTTGTGATGATCGGCTTGCAAATCGTTGTACTGCCATTTCTGAACAACTACTTGTTAATTGGTCTGGCCACGGTAGTGCTGGCTATCGTAGCCCGAAGTCTAAGCATTCTTCTGCCCTACCTGCTTCAGTTTCAATTGTCAAGGCTCAAACCGGGCAGCCTTCGGATTCTTACCTGGGCCGGGCTTCGGGGAGGCATATCCGTGGCGCTTGCCCTATCGCTCCCCGATTCGCCTTACCGGGAACTGATTCTGGCGAGTTGTTACTGCATCGTTATTTTCTCCATCATTGGTCAGGGGCTCACCCTGAAAAAGGTCGTGAATTCGGTCGCGAAGAAACAAGCTTCCTAAACGCTTATTTCTCTACGTCGAAAGCCAGCAGCCCATTTCGCAAACTCCCCAAACAGGTTGTATCTGGGCTTTACAAATTGGAACTGGTTTAACAATTTTAGAATTGATGCCGTATATGTTGTGGCATTGGCAGCCTATACCCGTTTCCCATCCGTAGATTTTAAAAAAGCATATAATCAATGGGAAATAAATGTGAGTAAATCAAAAAAGGACAAATTAGTCACCTCCTGTACTAAAACGTTGGCCAATCGGTCATTCTGCTCCGAAGGCCTTGTCGAAGTGCATTCAATCAGGAAATTACAATGGAAATAGGAATTGACAGTTTCGCTTCGGCCCTGTACGGAAGCCATTCACTGAGTAGCGTGGACGCCATGGAGCAACTGCTCGACCGAATTAGTCTGGCTGACGAGGTGGGGCTACATGTCTTCGGTATTGGCGAACATCATAAAAAAGAATTTCTGGATTCGGCAACGGCGGTGATTCTGGCCGCAGCAGCCAGTCGGACAAAACGCATTCGTCTGACCAGCGCCGTAAGCGTACTGAGCACTGCTGATCCTGTGCGGGTTTATCAGAATTTCGCCACCGTAGACCTGATTTCCAAAGGGCGGGCAGAACTCGTCGTTGGGCGCGGCTCGTCGGTAGAAGCTTATCCACTGTTCGGATTTAGTCTGAACGACTACGATGCCCTGTTTCAGGAGAAACTGGGCCTACTGCTACAAATCCGGGATAACGAGTTCGTTAACTGGTCGGGCCGGTTCCGTCCTGCCATTCCGAATCTGCCGGTATATCCGCGAGCCGTGCAACCTAAACTGCCGATATGGCTCGGCGTAGGTGGCACACCCGAATCATTCATTCGGGCGGGGCAGTTGGGCCTGCCGCTGATGGTGGCCATTATTGGCGGCCACACGGCCCGGTTCCGCCCCCTGGTCGATCTGTATCGGGAGGCTGGCCGGAAAGCCGGGTTTACGCCTGATCAGTTGACTGTAGGCTTACACTCGCCGGGCTACGTCTCCTCTTCTACTGAACAGGCAATTACCGAATATTACCCCGGCTACGCGGAATTATGGACGAAACTGGGTCGCGAACGCGGCTGGCCACCCGTTACAAAGGCTCAGTTCGATTCGCTCATGTCACCAACGGGTGTGCTGGTGCTGGGCGGCCCAGAGCAGGTAGCCGAAAAACTGCTCCGGCACAGTGAGGCATTGGGGGGCGTTGACCGGTTTACCTTTCAAATGGACAACGCGGGGTTAACGCATGATCAGCTAATGAAATCGATTGAACTAATCGGTAAGGAAGTTATCCCCCGCGTCAACGCAAGCAAAAATGGCTGATGGTAAAACGGAATTACCGCTGGAATGCTGACTGTACATTTAGACGGGGCGAGCTAAGCATGGCTTGCCCCCGTGTCAGACTAATTCAAGGATCTGTAATCGATAAATGTTCTTTAGGATGGACGCCCAGACGATCATTAAACAACATATTGCTAAAACAGCTACCCTAACCGATGACCAGTTCGACTATTTTTTTTCGCACTTTAAACGCCATTCCTTCCGGAAAGGGCAGGTGGTTGTTAGTGAAGGTGAACGTGTCGAAAATGAATTCTTTGTGTTATCGGGATGCCTGAAAGCCTTTTTCATTAACGATGAAGTGAAAATGTACATTCTGCAATTCGCCATGCCAACCTGGTGGACGTCGGACTATGATGCGTTGTACAACCAATCCCGAGCTACGATAAATATCGACTGTATTACCGATGCCGAGGTACTCTCCATCTCGAATCAGGATCGGGAAAAAGTCTGCCAGGAACTGCATCAGGTGGAACACTTCTTTCGCTGGCGAACCAATAAAGGCTATATCGCGGTGCAAAAGCGGCTTTTATCGCTCATGACCAAGAATACCCAAAAAAGGTATGAAGAATTGCTGGCGCAGTATCCTCAGCTATACGACATCGTGCCTAAACACCTGATAGCCGCTTACCTGGGCGTATCCAGAGAAACCTTGAGCCGGCTTTACCTGGCTCATAAATAGCCTTTATGAATAGTGATGTAGATCACGTAACCAGCTGGAATTTCACCCCGTCCTTTGTGCTGTACTTAACGATAAGTAGCACAAAATGGAAACGAAACAGTTAGATATAGTTAGCGCACAAAGCCAGATTGAGTGGATCGGCCGGAAGGTTACCGGATCGCACAATGGTACAATTGCGCTTAAAGAAGGGGCGCTTTTTCTGAACGAAAGCGACCAGCTTATTGGTGGAACCTTCCGTATTGACACAACTTCAATTCAAATACTGGACATTGCCGATCCGGCTACCAATGCTCAATTTGCGGGCCACCTCGCTTCGGATGATTTTTTCTCCTCCGAAAAATACCCTACCGCCACGTTTGAGATTACGTCAACCGATCGCACTACCGACACAACGTATCATATTCAGGGCGATCTGACCATCAAAGGAATTACACATCCGATTGATTTTGATGCGGATGTCACGACCAATAGCGAAACCGTCGGCGCATCTGGCAAGATCGTGATTGATCGTACCAAATTCGGGATGAAGTTTCGCTCTGGTAATTTCTTCAAGGATCTGGGCGATACGCTTATCTACAACCAGATCGATCTGACCGTCAATCTGGTTGCGAACGTTGCTCACGAGACCCGCCCCGCTTAACAATACAGCCATGCCTTACGTAAAGATCGAAGTAACCCGCGAAGGAGTTACGCGGGAGAAAAAACAGGCGCTGATCAAAGGCGTAACCGAACTCATCACGAATGTGCTGAATAAAGATCCGCACCTCACGCACGTGGTTATTCAGGAAATTGACCTCGATGATTGGGGTTACGCGGGCGAGCAGGTATCCATCCTACGGAAAAATGGGATAACGGCGGATAAAAAATAGACTCTTTATAAACGCTTCTGGCAACTATTTTTTCAGGTCATTCTGGTGACGGCAAACCTGTTTTACAATCTATAGGCTGATCTGAAAAAAATAATCGCTGCTTAACGGAACAACCATGGAAACCAATCAAGAGGATATAGCAGCGATTACGAATACGCTGAACAATTATTTTAACGGCATTTATGAAGGCGATGTCGTGCTTTTAGGGAGTACGTTTAATGCCGGAACACTACTTTTTGGGGATGTGAACGGACAGCCTTACGCCAGATTGCTGGATCAATATCTGGATGGAGTAAAGAACCGCCAAAGCCCAAAAGTGTCCGGGAAGCCCTTTAAAGGTGAAATTACCTCTATTGATGTCATCCATTCCATCGCGATGGCCAAAGTCAGGGTAAAAATGTATGACTTCAACTACCACGAATTCCTGTCATTTCATAAGCTGGATGGCTACTGGCTCATTGTCAATAAAATGATTACGCACGTTAACGAATAACCCATACCGGTATGTGGTACAACACAAAAGCAACCGAGCGGCTCGGTATTCAATATCCTTTACTGCAGGGACCATTCGGCGGTAATCTGTCATCGGTCGATCTGGTAGCTACGGTCTCGAATGCGGGCGGACTCGGTGGGTACGGAGCTTATACGTTAAGTCCAGAAGAAATCATCAGTGTGGGCAGACAGATACAGGCTGCTACCAATCAGCCTTATAATATCAATTTATGGGTTTCAGATACAGACGCACCGAACGGGACGACAGCGGATGAGCACTTTGAGCAGGCTAAACAACTCTTCAAACCGTACTTCGATGAACTGGGCATTCCTCTGCCCGACAAGCCTGCTCCATTTGCTTCCCGATTCGAGAATCAGGTCGATGCGCTGCTGCATCTGCATCCGCCGGTTTTTAGCTTTATGTTCGGCGTTCCTTCCCCAGAGATCCTGAATCAATGCCGAAAGCTGGGCATCGTAACGATCGGTGCGGCAACTACGCTGGATGAGGCTCTGGTTTTAGAAGCCGCCGGGGTTGATCTGATCATTGCTTCTGGTTTTGAAGCGGGTGGCCACCGGCCTTCGTTTTTAGCGTCGTCAGAATCTTCGATTACGGGTACGTTTGTGCTACTCCAGTTAATTCGGGAGAAGGTAAAGACGCCCATTATCGCGGCTGGGGGCATTGCGGATGGAAAAGGAGTGGCTGCTGCGATGGCATTGGGAGCCAGTGCCGCGCAGATCGGAACTGCCTTTCTGGCTTGCGAAGAATCGAACGCGACACCGATTCACCGGCAGATGCTGTTCTCGGATGCAGCCCGGTATACCTCTCTGACGCGGGCATTTACGGGCAGGCTTGGACGGGGCATAACCAGCCGGATCGCCAGCGATATGCTCGGTAAAGAGAAGCAATTTTTGCCGTTTCCGTTGCAAACCCAATTCATGTCTTCCCTGCGAAAAGCGGCTATTGATCAGGAGAAATGGGACATGATCCTGTTTTGGGGTGGACAGATTGCACCTGTGCTGAAGCACCGGAAAGCAGGCGAACTGATGCAGGCTATTCTGGCAGAAACAACGGCTTATTTCGACCAATTAAGTAGGTGAGTAAAAGTTATTGGCCGGGGTATTTTTAGTACCAATTATTTGATAACACTGTGTTAACTAATGACAATTAAGTACCATTAAACTCCTGAAACCATGAAAAATATAATCACTGCCACATATCTGGGTGGCCCAACGGTCATTCTAGAAGTGGGTGGACTACGGCTTATGACCGATCCGACACTGGATCCGGCAGGCGCAGCATTCCCGACACCAGAGAAACCGATGTACTGGAAACTGGACGGACCGGCAATTCAGGACGTTGGTCGAATTGATGTGGTCTTGTTAAGTCATGATCAACATGGCGATAATTTAGATCGGGCGGGTCGTGAATTACTGAAACGAGTTCCTAAAACGCTAACCACCAACATAGCAGCCGAACGATTAGGAGGGACTGCCATTGGTTTATCTCCCTGGGAAAACATTGTGCTACCCACACCCGAAGGCGATGTACTGACCATTACCAGCACGCCCGCCCGGCACGGACCAGCCGGGATTGAGCCAATTACCGGGGACGTAACGGGTTTTTTACTGTCCCTCTCGGGCAACACGCCGATTGAGATTTACCTGACCGGCGACAAGGTCTTTTATGATGGCGTCCAGGAAGTTGCCCAAAAGTTCAGGCCGCAGTATGTATTCATCTTTGCAGGGGCAGCCAAACCCAGGGGGCCCTTTAATCTTACGATGGGAACAAATGACGCCCTCGATACAGCTTCCGCCTTTCCTGAATCGAAAATCATTCCCGTTCATTACGAAGGCTGGTCGCACTATACCGAAAACAAAGAAGTTCTCCAGCAATCGTTTGCCACGCTGGGCATTGCTGATCAGATTCTATTTTTGCCACCAGGTGTGCCCACTGCCCTGCCTGGTTGATGAATTGTCGCGAAAAACGATCAGGCAGAATATGGACTGGCAACGAAATACACCGGACTAATATATTCAGAAACTACTACGGCCCTACCATGAATGCCGTTGAAGCCGCCAGCATGTCCATATCTACTACTTTCCTGAGAGCGGCCGAAAACGGTCGAACTGTAGCTCTATTTTTGTTCATAGTCATGGCACAAACCTCCTCTTTCGGTAGTTAAAGAACTAACCCTGACTAAAGGAGTATTTCAGTCAACCTATGAATCTAACCATCACAGGCTATTCGACGGCTCTGTTCTCTACCTGGTATTTCATCGAAGAACTCCGACTACTGTTCGATGCCGGAGACGGTGTGGCCCCTACCCTATTGCAAAAATCCCGTAAAATTGATCACATTTTTCTCTCGCACGCCGATCGCGATCACCTGACCGGTTTGTTGCGACTCAATGAACTTATTGCCCGAGAAGGGTTACCACACCTTTACTTTCCGACTGACGCACGGTCAATTTCGGCGCTGGAGGTATTTTCCAAGCAATTTGATGCTCGTGTCGGTCAAACCAGCTGGCTCGGTCTGACCCATCAGCAAAACGTCGCGATTCAAAAAGACATGTATGTGCAGGCTCTCCGCAACAACCATGTGGCTAATGCCCAACCGCATCAGATAAAAAGCGTAAGCTATCAGCTCTATCAACTCAAACACAAGCTCAAAGCCGAGTTGGCAGGTCTACCCCAGGAACAGTTGACCCAGATGGCTCTGACGGGCGGCCGGGAAATAATGTTAGAGGAGATCCGATTGAATCTATTAGGTTATTCGGGCGACACTCCGGCAGACCTGCTGGCACAATGGAACCACACGGGTATCCTAATTCACGAAGCCACTTTTCTGAACCGTCAGGACATCAAAGAAGTTGACCCGAACCGTAATCGTCACAGCACCTTAGAAGAGGTGTTAAGGGAAGTGGCTCAACTAAAGATCGACACCCTGATTCTGGGTCACTTTTCTTCCCGTTACTCAGCTGAAGAGATCGATTCGGCCATCAAACGGTACTGCCAACAGTATAAGGTTCAGATCCCCGTTTATCGGTTATTACCGGGACAAGTGCAGTGGAATATTTTGCAAAGCCAGCCAATCAATTAATCGTGATCCGATCTGGATACCATATGGACTACCTATCGGCATAAATCCGGCGATGAAATCGCCAAAAGCCAAACAATTGAATGTCAGCTTGTTCTGTTTGGATAATTTTACATAAGCCAGTATCAATGACTGTTTGTTGTACCGGCAAAAATCGCCGAGGCAATGTCATATGTCATAGCTTTTCAGCACAGTACTTGCAATATTTAGCATCCGAATCATGCCCCTGACGGCCACAATTGGGACAGGCTTGCGGGTTAATTTCCCGCCGATTGGCTATCCCCGTTAAGCTGACGGCAACGATGCCTGTCGGAACGGCAATAATCACGTAACCCAACAGCATGATCAGGCTGGCAATCAGCTTCCCCATCCAGGTACTGGGTACAATATCGCCATAACCTACTGTGGTGATCGTTATGATTGCCCAATAAATACTAGCTGGAATACTTTTAAAGCCATTACTGTGGCCTTCAACAACGTACATCATTGCTCCCAGCGTGATGACCAGGGTAAAGATGGCCACGAAGAACACGGTGATTTTAGCCCGACTTTCCCGCAGGGAGGCTGCTAGTAGATCAGCCGCCGAGGTGTATTCCTGCAATTTTAATATACGAAAAATGCGCAATAGCCGCAGAATTCGGATTACCACGAGTTCATGGGAACCGAGTAAAAATAGGCTTAGGTAGGCGGGCAGAATAGCCAGAAAATCAACCAGCCCAAAGAAGCTGAATAGATATTGAAGTGGGTTACGTACGGCAATCAGTCTAAGAATAAACTCCAGGGTGAACACAACCGTGAACGCCCACTCCAGTATCTGGAAGATTTCTTTGTTGGCTAAAGCAGGAACACTTTCGGCAATAACAGCGGCAACGCTTAGCAAAATAAGTAGCAATAGAGCTATATCGAAGAGCCGTCCAGCCCATGTATCATTTTCAAAGACAATTGTATGCAGCCGATTGCGGATGCGTTGCCAACGAGTCTGCATGGCGTTTCCGGGTAGATGGTAAGATGAGCCCCGTTAAGGAGAGTTATTGGCTGCAACCCAGCCGTTATTAACACAAAAGTAAAAAAAGATTATAGTCACTTACAGCACGATGAATAGATGAGCAAGGGTTCTGGAACGACACCGTATGTTGCTTTAAATCTGTAGTATGGCACAAATCTTAAACCGGCTCACCGATGCTTTTGCCAATCTAAACTTATAGGCCGGGAATTTACAGGAAAGGGTTTACAGGGAGAGTCTTCTTGAGGAGACATGACAGAAAGCTACATGGTTTTCCTCTATGTTGCACTGACGGACCATCCTACGGCCGTAAAGCCACTCATTCCCTTTTCGGTACACGGCAAAATCGACCCGTTCACCCATACAGCTGTTTTTGGCGTTTTACCATAAACTGAACTACAAGCAGGATTAGGGCTTTCTGGTTTTCGAGCGACCGATTAATGGCTAATCATGTACAATCACATTTAGCCTCTCCGACTGAATCAGTCAAATAAACCGCTAAATGCCTAATCACTTGGTTTTAAGAGCAATCACAGTACTACTTCTGTTCCTGCAACAAGTTTAGTAATTAATGAAGGCTTTGCAACACAGGTAGGCATCATAATAAATTGCTGGCTAAGCGGGCCTAAAAATAATGGCATAGAATATAGCGATAATTACCTAATATAACAAAATAATATATTAATCCCTTTATTTATAAATTGTCTAATTATCAATCAACTACATTAACGAGAAATTAATGAATTGAATACTATTTTTTAAGTATAATTACCCATATTTTTTTATAGTACTATATAGCTATGAAACCAAACATGAATCCCTCTTTAGTTAAGTACCTATTTAATCAATTATTAGATAAATACGGGCACTGCGTTGTCAATTTCTACTACTTGCCAGGATCTACGAAAAATCGTGGCAGGGCTATCGTGAACGTTCCATTATCGTGACATAGTTAAAGGTTGATTGAGCTGTAGCCTTTAACTGCTCTTTACAGAAATCTTCCAGAATCGACCAGATTTGGCCGGTAAAGTAAAACTACAGCTATTGAACGCCTGAATCAGAGTACCTACCCATCCACTTACGGTAAACTAAAATAAGGCATTTAATATGCCCAGTGAAAATCCTTAGACTATCATGGATAATTCTATTGTAGAAGCTTCAGAACTAGTGCAGAGCGTGTTAATGGCCTCACCAAATGGGGTATTGGTTCTTCAGCCAATTTTTAGCATCAAAGGCAGACGACTCGATCTGTTTCTAACATCCATTAATGCAGCAGCCCAGGAAGACCTGCACTGTCCGGCCCGTGAAGTGCTGGGGCAGTCACTCGCTCGATTTTTCCCCCATCTGGCTGACAGTGAAGCCATGGACCGCTATTGGAATGTCATTAATACCGGCCAACCGGATCAGTTCGAGATCACCAGCATTCGTTCTGGCCAATTCACGGCTAGCATCTTTGACGTATCGGTCGTTCCAATCCAACACAGTCTATTGATAACATATACAGAAATGCCCCAAACACCTTCCAATGCGGATGCGACCGAATCCGGTTCTACACTGTTGCAACAGGCCTTCGATGAATCAGCCAATGGCCTGTCCGTCTTTGAAGTTATGCTGGACGAACGCGGTCATCCCTGCGATTTTCGGCTCGTTATGCTCAATAAGGCGGGCCGGGCAATGAGTGGCTCGCTGGGTAAGGAATTAATAGGACAGACGCTCTGGGAAATGTACCCGGCCACCAAAATTAATGGTCTTTTCGATCGATATGTCCAAGTTTGGCAAACAGGTGTCCTGTTTTCATCGGAACATTATTACCCCGAATACGATATTTGGCGGGATGTCAAAATCGTCCGGGTCGAGCAGGGCGTATTAGTGAGCTATGCTGACATTACGGCCCTAAAAAAATCGGAGGAGCAGGCACGACAGCAAGCTCATCTGGTCGATGATCTGCTAGAGCGGGTACCTGTAGGGATAGCCGTTCTAACACCGGTAACCCATGAAAGCAATGTTGGCAAACGCCAGGTATATTTTCAGGTGGTACGGGTTAACTCCCTCTTTGAAGAAGTGATTGGCCTTGCGGCCTCCCAAACAGTTGGTCAGTTCACCGATCGGCTCTTTTCCAAAACGAATGCAGAAAATTTGCTGATTTGTGGCCTGTCAGCACTGGAAAGCGGAAAAAGCCAAGTCATTGAGCTGGAATTGACTACCTGTTCCTCTTCGCGCTGGTATCAGTTATCAGTGGCTCCCAAAGGCGAACAACTGATTGTCAGTTTCACCAACATTACTCCGCTAAAACATGCCCAGCAGCACCAGACGGAACTGCTTGATTCGGTTCTTAGCGGTTCACAAAACGCCATTCTAGCTTTTGAAGCGGTTCGAGACGCTCATGGTGCAATAGTCGATTTTCGCTACGTCCTGCAGAATGAAGCCAAGCGGCAGCTGGCAGGACGCACCGATGAACAGACTCTGGGCCGTACAATGCTGGAGGTATTTCCGCAGGTCAGGGAAAAAGGGTTGCTGGATCGCTATATCGATGTCGTCACAACTGGCTATCCACTGCGGACTCAGACGGAATTTAATTATGGCAATAAATTGGGGTGGTACGATTTGTCGGCAGTGAAATATGGGGATGGCCTGGTACTCACCATTCAGGAAAAAACAGCTGAACAGCAGATTTTTCATCAATTACAAACCAATTCCGAGCTGCTTCAAACCATTATCAATAACACCCCTTCGGGTTTAGTGTTCTGGGAAGCCGTACGAGATGATAGGAATCAGCTAATTGATTTCCGCTACCAATTGAGTAACCAGATGAACACTATTACGACAGGATATTCGGCAGAAACGCTGATCGGTCAGGATCTGCTCAGTCTTTTCCCCCGTTTCCGCGGAAGTCTACTGGAAGAAGCCCTACGTAAAACTGTCGAAACAGGCCTAACGCAATGGATGATGTTCACTGACTACATCGAGCCTAATGGGGGCTGGTTTGATACCCAGTTTATCCGTGTCGGTGATGGCGTATTGATGAGTTATATCGATGTCACCGAAGCGCATCAGGCTCAACTTGCCCAAAAGCAACATGCCGAATTGATGCAGCTGGTTATCAATGCTCAACCGGCAGGCATCGTTCTATATGAACCGGTTCGAGAGCAAACCATTTTTGGCCAGCCCGGGCCGATTATTGATTTTACGTATGTACTGGTGAACGAGACCGAACGTCGGCTGACCGGCCGGTCAGACAGCGAATTAATCGGCCATCGAATGAAGCAGCTTTTTCCCAGCGAACAGGGACAGGAATTCTTTGCCATTCTGGCCGAAGTCGCTGAAACCGGCCAGCCAAAAGAGTGGTTATTCCCCTTTTTTAGTGATGGCATACGAGGCTGGTTTCAGGCGTCCCTGGTTCGTCACGGTAATCAGGTGCTCTTTACGTTCCTGGACGTAACGGAACTCAAGCGTCAGCAGCAGGCACTGGAGCATACCAATCAGAACCTTAGACGGAGCAATGAGAGTCTGCAGAAATTTGCCTACGTGGCCAGCCACGATTTACAGGAGCCGCTTCGTAAGATTCAATCGTTCGGTGATATGCTGGCTACGAATTACGGCCAGGGATTGGATGAAACGGCTCTGGATATTATTGCCCGGATGCAGGGATCAGCCAACCGGATGTCCAGGCTGATCCGGCATTTACTCACCTATTACCGTTTATCCACCCAACAGGTTCAGACAAAATCCATTCAGCTAACGAATCTGCTAACCCATGTAACTGGTAATCTATCCAGGGCGATGCAGGAGTCGAATGCCTGCATTGAATGGGGGGATCTACCTGTTGTTCAGGGTGATGAAGGGCAGTTAGAGCAACTGTTTCATAACCTGCTCTCAAATGCCATCAAGTACCGTCATCCTGGCATGTCGCCCAACATTCAGATTACCTGTCGAACGGTAGATGCACAGAACTTACCCATTCTGGTCGTTCAGACCATTCCCTCCACGAATCACACTGGGGCACCCCACTTGTTTCACGAAATCAATATTACTGATAACGGGATAGGGTTTGACGAAAAATATCTGGACCGGATATTCCAGGTTTTTCAGCGTTTACATGGTAAAGATCAATATCCCGGTACAGGAATCGGGCTGGCTATCTGTCAGAAGGTGGCCGAAAACCATCGGGGTGCCCTGACGGCCACCAGCCAACCCGGTGCGGGCGCAACCTTTAGTGTCTATCTGCCCATTTCACCGGCATAGCATATCCCATTGCCATACGCACCACTACTTAACCAACCAAATGTGAACAAAATACTCACTTTTTCTGATCAGGACCTGCTTGAATCGCTGGAACAGCAAACCCATGAACAAGTGGAAGAAGCTCCCTTTGGACTGGTTCGCATGAGCCGGGAGGGCATCGTGGTCGCCTATGGCAAATTGGAGTCGTATATTACCGGTATTTCGAAGGAATATGCTCTGGGTAAGTATTATTTTACACAGATTGCGCCTTGTGCCAACAATCGGATGATCGCAGCCAAATTTGCCCAACCTGCACTGGATGAGGAATTAGACTATATCCTGACTTACGTAAGCGAACCAGTTAAGGTTCGCTTACGGCTGCTTAAATCGCCTACGAGCCGCTATCAATATTTTTTGGTTAATCTCAAGGCCGTGGCTTGACGGGAGTAAACGCCCAACAACTGCTTTTTAAGCGGTGGCCATTGGTGACACATCCGGGCCTGTCTGGCCATAACCTGCTGGATACATTTATCGGCTTGCTGCCGTCGGTCAGAGGGGCCATTATCGGCGCCAAGCTCGAATCAGGCTTGATCATTGAACGGGAATCTTACCGTATCCGGTTCATCAATGGGCTCGGCATTAATCGAACGGCAGTTCAGCCTGATGATCGAGAAAATCCCGCCCTATAGTCTACTGTTTACGTTGACGACGTAACGGATTCATTAATCAAAGTTAATCTCCTTCACCAACGCTCATGATCTGGAATTCGGGTAATGTACAACGAATTGTTCTCGATATGGCGGGTCGAATTCTCCAGCAGCAGCATGCCGGGTTACCAACAAAAGTTTCGTCCGCATTGGACCTGTATCGCGATTTGGGCATGAATTCCCTGCAACGGATGGAACTGGCGGCCCATCTAAATGAGTTTTTTGGTCTTTTCGAAACCTCGGCCGACAACTATTTGCTGGCCAGCACCCGATTAGACTACTGGACGAACTGTATTTTACGAGCCCGTACGGAGGCCGATGACACGCTGACGTTTCGCACATCGGGTACCAGCGGGCAAGCGGCTCCCGTGCGACACAGTATGATATCGTTGCTGGCAGAAGCTCACTATTTAGCGCAGCTCATACCCATACCCGATCAGATTATTAGCCTGGTTGGCGCCAATCACATCTATGGTTTCATTTACACCATTTTGCTGCCAGCGCTCTGGAGCCGTCCCCTGAGGTTGCTAGCGGAGGTAACAGTGGCTGATATCAGCGCCAATTCCCTGATCATTGGTACGCCCTTCACCTGGGAGTTATTGTATCAATCACTAAGGAAGGGCGCATCGATTTCCTGCCGTGGCATAACATCAACTGCCACTATGTTACCTGATCTGTTTAATCAACTCAATCAGGCAGACGTATTCCTGACGGAAATCTACGGTTCGACGGATACAGGTGGAATAGCCTATCGTTATCATCATGAGGCTCCGTTTGCATTATTTCCCTACATAACGCTACTACCTGACGAGCCTCCAACCATCGTCCGTTCTGACACCGGCGCTTCCTACTACATTCCTGATCGACTCGAACGAGTGACGGACCGGTCCATCCGGCTTTTGGGGCGCTTCGATGAGTCCGTCTCCATTGCTGGGGTGAACGTTCATCTCTCTCATATTCGGCGAGTCATCGAAGCATGTCCACTGGTGGCTGACTGCGACGTATATGCCAAGTCAGTATCAGGCAGGCTGGATTTATATAGTGCCATTCGTTTGCGAACTCATACAGAATCAAACCGAGAGGCCTGCCTGCGCTGGCTTCGGGATCGATTGAGCGCGCCCGAAATGCCGAAACATGTATACCTGTACTAATTCGAGCTAAACAGTCAGTCAACCGGCTTTGCCACTGGCTCGGCCTTAGTATTCAATTCTGCCTGCACGATCGGGTGATTTCAGGGCAGGCCAACCCAATAATCGTTCATTTAAAACGTCTTTTTTGAAATGGTCTTATGAACCCTCATTACAAAGGACTCCATTCGCACACAGATAAAATCTTATGCACTGACTATCAGCCAGTAACGACCCAAAATTGATAGTTTTTGACCAGTTCCTGACTAAAATTAACTCTACTTTTATATAGCCTCAAGGCAACCCCTGCTAACAGGCAGGTTTCGTAAAAGCGAATTGTCCAACTGATTTTCAAGCCCTCAATCACGTCAACCAGAAGCTCGAAATTCGTTTGGTCATGGCTAGTATTCCGTTTATCACCTGCTTTATTTTACTACTCCCTGCACTCATTTTCATTGCGGGCTTTACCAAACCTGTTATCTCCGTTCCGGTTCTGATTGTTTATGCTTATTGGCTAGGCATTCAGATGCACCAATTGCTCAAATGGCACAGGCCATTCAGGCAAAAAATAAATGGTCTAAAACGATATTTTCCTGAATTAACGATAGCTGTACTGGCCACCACTCTCTGGCTAGCGCCATCCGGCATTGGCGGCATCGGCTATATTCATCATGATGCCAACATGACCAACACGACGTTTTATCATTTGATTTATGATGATTGGCCAATCTGGTTTACCACCGAGTATTTAGGCGATAAATTTACATATCAGGAATCCAGACCCTTTGTCTATTATATTGGCTATTATCTGCCCGCAGCCCTTTTGGGCAAATTATTGGGCTGGACTTTAGGCGAGCTCAGTCTTTTTTTGTGGACCTGGCGGTGCACTTTACTAGTGGTTTTGCACGCTCTGCTTTACATTAAACGGCAACAGATTTATCCGAAGATCTACCTGTATGGCCTGTTTCTGTTCTTGTTCTGTTTATTTGGTGGATTAGATTGGTGGGCAAACTCCTGGCTCCACGCAACCACAGAACGGGCAGAGTTATGGGATGTTCCTTTTCTATTTCTCTCGAATACCCGTTTACTCTACTGGTCATCTCACAATAGTCTACCGGTTTGGTTATTGATGGCCCTGTTGCTAGAGCATGTACCCGAAACGGGTCAAACCAAACTCCTGGGTCCGGCTTTCGTATCGGTCTTAATCTGGACACCCATTGGCTTAATTGGGGCCATACCGTTTTGTGTACTTTATTTATTACTAGGTACGAGCCAGCAGAAATCGAATCTATTCAATCGTTGGTCTGTGGGCTTGTCTATCGTTACGGGCCTTCTTTTAGCCACGTTTATCACCTCAAATTCATTCACCTTTCCCGTAGAGTGGTTACCAACGGCCAGTTGGCTGCCTCGTTTTACCCCTAAATATCTGCTATTTCTAGGAACAGAGTTAATCACCACGATTGGTGTTTTCCTGTTGACTCGGTCGAGAAGTACGAGCCGGTAGACCTACTTTATCCTATTGGCCTACGCTCTGCTTCTGCTTATTCCGTTTGTCCGTCTTGGTATCTGGAACGACTGGTGTAGTAAAACATCGATGGCAGCACTGTTTGTTGTTAGTTTTCTGGCCACAAAAAATGCCGTAAGCAAGGGTCTACCGCTCTGGAGACAGATTGTATCGATTTTACTCCTGTTCGTATCGACCTTTACCGCAGGAGAAGAACTACGGGTTGCCCTTCAAAGCTTTTCGATCAATGTGCACGTGGTTCCGCGTGAGTTTCGGGATTACGGCCAATATTACGTCACTGAGCAGCGAATTGGCAAACCCGATTCATTTTTCTTTCGTCTTTTTGCAAAAGAAACAGGCTCCACCCGAGCCGTTAAGCAACCGCCCGGATCGTCTTTTCCCGTTATTTATAAATGAGGAGCCAGCCTCAATAACATATCTTACAGGGTCGATACCCCATATTTCGTGCTTCACTAACACTCACCCTGCTTACCTCTGACCGGCAGCGTGAGAGGCCATGACATTCAGAGCGGTGATAGGCATACGCACTTCGACTTCCACAGATTAATACAGTCGAAACGGCTGGCCGTTTGTTAGTATATCTATTGTGATAGGGGCGAGATGAAGGCGTTTGCCTGAAGGCAACCGTTGTAAACAGCATGCCAATGGCCAGGAAGAAGGCCAATATACCCGTAGTAGATTTACTTTTCATAATGGGTGCGTCGTAGAGCTTTCACTAGTCAATAGCTACTCAGCCTAAAATGTGAAGCGGTTTCTCAAAACCGCAGAGGTCAGGTACTTCATTCTGACCTCACGCCATTACCAAGCTACAGGCGGTTCCTTTCATTTCAGTATGGATCGAGAAAAATAGATCCGGGAGCGGCAGGCAGGCGGATTCAATTGCGCATGGCCGCAATTTTTATAACAATTTTCGTGATCGCCTGTAGTTTTTTGCTCCTTTCTGCTACTTATTGAAAAAGAGCATCCATACAACCGAAATGAGTACCTCCACGGAAGACACTTTTCTTCAGCAACTTAATCAGCATGTGGCGATTGCTCACAAAATCAGCCGTGTTTATCAACCAGATGCTGACGAGCGGGCTGATCTGGTCCAGGAAATGATCTATCAATTATGGAAAGCGTATCCTTCTTTCAACGGACAATCGAAATTTTCCACCTGGATGTACAGCGTTTGTCTCAACACCGCCCTTACCTACCACCGCAACGCGAAACGATGGCGACACGAAGCCCTGATGCCTACCCACGAGCAGTTACCAGACTCGGCACCCAACGATAAGGAGGACACCTCTTCGCAGCTCTTTGAAGCAATTGCCGGTCTGGCACCCCTCAACAAAGCGGTTATCATCCTCTATCTGGATGGGCTAAGTTATGAAGAGATCGCCACGGTTATGGGCATAACCATCTCGAACGTGAGTGTACGATTAGTACGGATCAGAAAGGAATTGGAAATACGCTTGAAGAAATAAATTAAAACCATGTAACCATGTCAGTTATCGACGATTTGAAGAGCCAATGGAACGAAGGTAATCACACGCCTTCAGTCCTACTAACTTACGACCGATCAGCTCTTTCGGAAATTGCCCGGACGAGAGCCCGCCATCAGGTCAGCCGGGCGATGCACTATTTTTGGGGCGCTTTGACGCTTCAAATCATCGTGTATGCCTTGTTTAGCCATGTCTGGATACGATCCTGGGGAGAGCCTCGTAACCAGTGGCTCTGCCTGGCAGGTATACTTCTCTATCTGCCGTTTACGGTGATGCTGTTGAAGAAATTTAAGCAGATCGCCCTGGCCAGCCCTGGCCGGAAAGTGCCGGACGATTCGGTTCAGAAACGTATCGAGTACCAATATCTGAATCTGGTCTCATTCTATCAGTTCAAGAAACGATATGAATATATGCTGATTCCGGCTAGCTCCGCCCTGTGTATCGCTCTCCTTTTCCAGTTATATGTGCCTGGCGGCCTTGAGCAACATATATCCTCAGCGGTCTGGCTCTTTGTGCTTACCCTTTTGTCGTGCGGGTGGGCAATCCGGCGGGAGAACCGTAACCAGTTCGAACGGCCCATTGAAGGGCTGCGGCAACTGCTTAGTGAGTTTGACCAATAACCAATAAACAACGTTATGCCGATGAAAACTGTAATATGCTTCTGTCTGATAGTGGGATTATGGGCCTGTAGCGCGCAACAGATAAGTCGCCCGGACATAACCCGACAAAGTGGGCTGGCCAGCTCCAATCATATAACCATCGCTTATGAACGGTTTGGCCTACCCAAAAACGAAACGATCCTGTTAATCGCGGGGACCAATAGTCAGCTTACCGCCTGGCCGGTTTCTTTTTGCGAACAGTTGGCACGTGGTGGGTATCAGGTAATTCGTTTCGATAACCGCGATACCGGCCTGTCAACCAAATTTACACAGGCATCTCGCCCGGACTGGGCGGCAATTGGTCAGGCAATACAGGCCAAAAAGCCAATCCCGTTACTGTATACTCTGGATGACATGGCCGACGATGCGGCTGGCCTACTCGATTATCTGCACATTGACAAGGCTCATATTGTCGGGGCATCCATGGGCGGCATGATTGCGCAACGGGTAGCCTACCGCTATCCAAACCGGGTGCTGTCGTTGGTCAGTATCATGGCAGGGGGTGGTAAGTCAGATTTTCCACTTCTTGCCAAGCCGGCCGTGATGGCCAGCATTCCCCCACCAGCGCTACCTGCAGATACGACCGCTTACATTCAGCGGGAAATCAAGGTGTTCCGGACGCTGGGAGGTCAGGCATACAGGGCCGATTCAGTGCAAATCCGGAGGCAGGTCGAAGCGGATGTTCAACGTTCGTTTTATCCGGATGGCTACGAGCGACAGGGAGCCGCATCAATGGCCGGTTTCTACGCCGGTCGTGCGCAAGAACTACAAACGATTCGGGTTCCTACCCTTGTCATTCATGGTAGCGACGACCCGCTGGTGATACCTGATGCGGGACGAAATGTGGCAGCCAGCATTCCGAATGCCCAGTTTGAACTCATCGACGGCATGGGTCATCTGATCGCAGAACCCTGGCTGGATAAACTAGTGGCTCTGATCCTCACCAACACAGCCCGCTCCCATTGAAATCAGTCCCATAGCAAGCATTGGGTATCCGCCCTTAAATCTTGCTTTTTTTGAAACTCTACGGCGCTTTGCTAGTCAGTACGTTAAAAGTTTCCATCGAACATTGAACCTGTTTTTAGATCTTTCAACGAAAAAGAATCAACGGTTCCAATTCCGGCAAAACGGATTTTGACACCATAAATCTGATGAAGGGGCTGCGTGTAACTCGTTTTGTAGACTTGTCGATTGTTAATAAAGATAACGGCCTGTTTGTCGATAACCCGCAGCGTTAATGTTCCGCCAAATCGCATATCTGCGCCCATAAAACTCAAATCATCCCGCAGCCCACTTTTTTGGATATCTGAATTCTGTAGCAAAATCCAGTGAGCACAACCCGGTCTCATCACTTCAAACATGTGTTGTGACGACTCACCCCACACCGTAATTCCGACCTGTGAACAGCGAACGCCTGCTCTGTCAGGAGAGGTTTTTAGATGGGTCGTTAGCTCAAAGTTATCCCCATCAATCCTGGTCGGATGGCTATTGATAAACTCCATAAAGAACGTTCGGTTCGTGTCAATACCGGCGCGGGCAGCTTCAGGGGCGCTAACACTACGGCGTCTTTTAGCAAACAAATCCGCGACCTCAATAGGGTAAACCCGGCTGGTATCGTGCATCATGTTGCCGGTAACGGTCCAGCCCTTTGTCTGTAAATAAACCGTCGACGTATCGCAGTTTACACCATCCCGTTGTAGTATGGCAAAATAGCGGCCCGGCCGTTCATAATAGTGCGTGGCAAGACTGTCATTTGCGTTGAGCCGCTCCCGTTTGCCATCACCAAACAGAATGGTATAAGCGCCCGATTCTCCCTTGGAACCTGAGTGCCTGAGTTGAAACACAGCTGAGTGCGGGTTTTCGCCCAGGGGGTTTCGACAAATAAGCTGAGCCGATTCGCTACTCACGCTTCGCTGCTGTATAACCAAAAGGAGAACAGCAAGTAAAATGGCACAACCGATCAGCAAAGGCAATCGCCGGTTACGCTTCGTATTTTTCCGGGAAGAACGAGTTGGCCGATCAGCAGGCGTTGATGGCTGTGGCAGATTCTCGTCCCGGATAAACCCATTGGGTATCCGCTCGGTATGCCGGGCCGTCCATTCCTGCATTTTCACAAAATGGTCCCAGTCGGGATGGCCAATGTATACAGCCAGCGCATCCCTGGTGGCTTTCTGAGGGTAATACCGGGAATCGGTTTTAATCTTACCAAAAATACGTTTCAGCGTATTCGGGCTAATCCGTACGCGGGTCTGCCTGAAAAGTATATGACTTAGACTAACGTAGTCACTGTTAGTCCACGTGTCCCAGTCAGGCTTGCCGTACGTTTCGCTAACCCTTCGACAGCTAATGTCTAAAAAAGCGAAAACTTCGGCCTTGCCGGGTTGTCCATTCTCCGTGATCATTCAGCGTAATAGTCTGTAAATCTACTAATTAACTTGTCCAGAATTTTGTCAAACAAAATGGTCAGGCGTAGCATGCTTTCGCCGTATAATGCAAAATTACCTTTGTATACTCGCATTTGATGTGAGCACTGTAGGGGACCAATATTCCTATAATCTATAAATATCTAAATAATATGCGACAAAAGCTTTTACTGTATTACCTCGTTTTGTCCGGGTCTCTGTCACCTCTGCTGGCACCGGGTCGGCAAAGGAGTGGTTATAGTCCAGGCAAAACGTCAGAAGGTCTTTTCAGCACCATCGTTGAAGGCACGAAACAGGGGACTGGAAAAGAGTTATCCCACTTAACAAAGATCAATCAACATCAGGTTGATGAGCGACTTATTACGGGAACCGTCACCGATGAAAAAGGAGCACCGCTTCCGGGTGTAAGTGTACTGCTGAAAGGGACCGGCCAGGCGAATCGGCAACGCGGTGTCGTTACGGATGCAAAAGGCGTGTTTCAATTAACGGTGCCAGATGGAGCCACGCTGGTTGTAAGCTTTGTCGGGTATCTGACTCAGGAAATTGTTATTGGCAGCCGGTCAACGGTTAACGTACAGCTGGCACTCGACACGAAAGCACTGGAAGAGGTTGTTGTTGTGGGCTATGGAACACAGCGGAAAATTGAAACAACGGGCGCTATTGCTTCGATCAAAGCCGCCGACCTGTTGCAAACACCCGTCGCTAACGTAGCGCAGGGGCTACAGGCGCGGGTGGCGGGTGTACAGATCACGCAGAATTCGGGTGCGCCGGGAGGTAACGTCAGCGTTCGTATTCGTGGAACAAACTCAATTAATGGCAGCTCCGAACCACTGTATGTTATTGACGGCATTCAGATTGCCAACTCGGGGGGCATCACCGATGTGAGTCCGCTTTCACAGATTAATCCGAATGATATTGAGTCGATTGAAGTGCTGAAAGATGCCTCATCGACGGCTATTTATGGAGCAAGAGCCGCAAACGGCGTCGTTCTGATCACGACCAAGCGTGGCAAAGATGGGGCAACCCGCATTAGCTACGATGGCTACGGCGGGGTGCAGCAGGTGAACAAAACGCTGGACGTACTGAATGCCCGGCAGTTTGCCCAGCTCGAAAATGAAGTCTACAAACGATCGATCTATGCTGACCCTTCGAGTCTGGGTGAAGGTACCAACTGGCAGAATCTGATTTTCCGAAAAGCGCCCATCCAGAGCCACCAGCTTTCTGTTACGGGCGGTAATCAGAAAACGCAACTGGCGCTTTCACTGAATTACTTCAATCAGGATGGTATCATTAAAAACTCCAGCTTTGATCGCTACTCGTTTCGTTCAAACATCGATCATCGACTGACTGACCGGGTGAAGATTGGTACCAGTTTATACTATGGCTATTCTGTTAATAATGGTGTAAGTGTGGGCGGTACGGGTTCTGACGTAACCAGCAGCCGGGCAGGTGTGCTGGGGGCAGCCGTTGCGGCTCCGCCAACGCTGGTGCCTTACCGGGCCGATGGCAGTGTATATCCGTTTCAGGACCAGATGAATGGGCAATATCAGGAAGTAACGAACCCATTGAACTTCATCACGCCCATCAATCGGCAGACGAGCCAGCGGATTTTGGCCAATATCTACGTCGACTTTACTCTGTTCAAAGGATTCACCTACCGCCCTAGTTTCAATGTCGATCTGGGTAACACATTATCGGAATTTTACTCGCCGTTGTCGCTCCTGAGTCAGTCGCAGTTAGCATCGGGGGGTGGTAGTGCATCCAACATTACGTCATACGGCCGGACGCTGTTGCACGAAAGTATTTTTACGTACCGAACCCGCCTGGCGGAGCATCACACCCTGGCGGCCACAGCGGTTTTAGCCACCCAGGCCAATGTAAATCAGAGTTATACGCAGACAGCTTCTAACTTTCCGAACGATATAACCGAAAATAATTCTGTGGGATTAGCGGTGAATCAGCGCCTTGGCAGCGACAAAAGCAAATCCAGACTGGACTCGTATCTGGGGCGGATCAACTACGGCTACAAAGACAAATATTTCCTCGATTTGACGGCACGTGCCGATGGGTCCAGCAAATTTGGTGAGAACAACAAATATGGCTTTTTTCCCGCTATCGCCGGAGCCTGGCGGCTAGTGGAAGAGCCGTTTATGAAGTCGATTCCGGTTGTTTCTGATCTGAAACTACGTGGTAGCTGGGGCATTACCGGAAACGCGGGTGCTATTGACCCCTACCAATCGCTGGCCACGGTTGGGGCATCGGGTCTGAATTACAATTACAACCACAATCCGGTTACGGGTATCAATCCGAATGCTATTCCTAACCCGGATCTGAAATGGGAACGCTCTACGCAGGTCGATGTGGGTATCGACGTCAGTTTGTTCAATAACCGCCTGTCCGTTGTGGCTGATTATTACAACAAACGGACTGATAACCTTTTGTTTCAGAAAGTATTGCCCATGTCGTCAGGCTATACATTCATCACCGGCAACTTTGGGTCGATACAAAACCGGGGCGTTGAACTGGCCGTCAATGGCAGGATTTTACCCGGTGGCAGAAGAGGGCTTCAATGGGATGCGTCGGCGAATATCACGTTCAATAAAAACGAGGTGCTGGCACTCGACGGCATTCTGGATGAACTGCCCCGCTCGGCTTTCGCGCTGCTCAAGATCGGCTATCCGATGGGACTTTACCGGACCTACATCTTCGATGGAATTAGTCAAACCGGTGAGACAATTCTACCCGGCTATGACGGCCGTCTTGGTGGCCAGAAGGTGAAAGACATTAACGGCGATGGCACGATTACGGCTGCTGACCAGCTCATCGTGGGTAACTCACAACCCAAATACATCTTTGGTTTCTCGTCTTCGTTCCGCTACCGGGGCTTTGACCTGAATCTGTTTGTCCAGGGCGTACAGGGGAACAAACTCATGAACCTGTTCCGGTATACATTCGAAACGGCGCTTGGTCAGCAGAATGTGCTGGCGGGAATGGCCAATCGCTGGTCGGCGACGAACCCTAACAATGAGTATTCCAGTGGATTTCAGGGCGGACGCTTGCCCATTTCAGATCGATACGTGGAAGATGCATCGTTTGTTCGGCTGAAAAATATTTCGCTGGGTTACACGCTTCCTAAAATGAAAGGCATCAACCAGATTCGGATCTATGTCAGCGCCAACAACGCGTTTACGATCACGAAGTACTCGGGTTTCGATCCGGAAGTCAACAACTTCGGCAATGCCACCACGCAGTTTGTCGACAATGGTACGTATCCAATTGCCCGTTCGTTTCTGGGCGGACTTCAAATCACTTTATAAAGAGCGAAAGAGTGAATGTGCGAAAGAGCGATGAAATGCTACCGCAAAACCATTCATTCACTCATTCACACTTTCACTCATTCATTTTTCTATCATGAAGAAACAAATTCTGCTGTTGATGGCTTTGTCGGGCCTGACGATTTCGTGCAGCGAACTGGATGAATCGGTGTATTCATCCATTTTTACGACCAACTTTTACAAAACAGCCTCCGATGCCGAAGCGGGAATCGCGTCGGTGTCTGGTTCACTGATCAACCTGTATGGCTTTCCGTTAGTGGCCGCGTCGGATTTCGCGGCCGATCAGGCTTATCCTCGTGCCGTTGTGGGTCGAAATACCATTACACTGTTTTCGTATGATCCGTACTACACAGCCCAGCGTAACTCAGGACGTCATGAAACCGAGGGCCCACAGGGTGTCTGGCGATTTAGCTACAAGGGTATCGAAAATGCCAACTGGGTCATTGAGAAAGTTCCTGCCATTCAGATGGATCCCCAGCGCCGGACGGAAATCGTTGCCGAAGCCTATGCCTTGCGGGCATTATACCACTGGACGCTCACCAAAACGTTTAACGAGATTCCAGTAAAGACCAGAGCAAGTAGCAGCGAAACTGAAGCGCTCGTTACCAAAAGTTCACGGGCCGACATCTATAAGCAGATTTACAGCGACTTAGAGCAGGCCATTGCCGGATTGCCCTCCTACTCAGCCAGTCTGGTGAAAGGTCGGCCTTCCAAAGAAGCGATTCTAGGCCTCTATGCTAAAGTGGCGTTGTACAACGAAGACTGGCCAAAAGCATTACAGATGGCGCAGACGACGATCAACTCGGGCAAATACGCGCTGATGCCAAACGTGCTTGACGTGTTCGATGTGGACAAGGAAGATGCGGCCCGTATCGAGAATATGTGGGCCGTTGAAGCCGATCGGGTAACGCCCAGCCGCTGGTTAACCGTCATGGGTATTGCCGGGCCCCGAAACAGTTCTGGCCCGGATTATGCCAAAGTATCCTTCGGGTCGTGGTTTGCGTATCAGGGTTTCTTTGACTCGTTTTCGCCCAGCGACAAACGACGTCAGTTGCTGGACACGACCTATCGGGATGTGTCAGGTAAAATCGTTCCGCAGCGAGATATCACACCGGTAACGCCAAAAGGTGTTTTGATTCGTAAATACCGCGATCCGAACTCCATCGCAGAAGCCAACAACTGCAATTTCCCCATTATCCGGCTGGCCGACGTATACCTGGTTGCCGCCGAAGCCGAAGCGCGTCAGAATGGAGCGACAGCCGTAGCGTACGGGTACATCAATACGGTTCGAAAACGGGCGGGGCTGGGAGACCTGACTCCCGGCCTTGGCAAAGACGCTTTTATTGCCGCTGTTCTCCAGGAGCGTTCGTGGGAGCTGTTTGCTGAGGCTGACCGCTGGTTCGATCTGACCAGAACGAACACCTTCCTGACTGTAATTCCTAAAGCGGTAAACGATGTTTATCCCACTCGTACTCCGCTGGCAAAACACCGGTATTACCCTATTCCGCTGGAAGAAATTCAGGCCAATCCGAAACTGACACAGAATCCTGGCTGGGAGTAGATCAATGCAGGATACTGTTCTATTATCAACTTTTTATTAATTCAATGAAAACGTATTTTCTTTCTGTCTGCCTTATTGGATGGCTGCTTTCACAAGGTGATTTATCCATCGCCCAGTCTAAAAAGTTGCCGTCTTACAGCGGAATTTACCCACAATTAGCCATGTATAATAACGAAGGTGAATGTGGTACAGGAGCTGTTGTCCCGTGGGCGGGTAATCTTTGGGTTGTAACCTACGGCCCGCATTTACCGTTTGGGTCGTCCGATAAATTATACGAAATAACCCCCGATTTAAAGCAGATCGTCCGGTCAGAAAGCATCGGCGGTACCCCCGCCAACCGGATGATCCATCCGGAGAGTAATCAACTATTTATTGGTCCCTATGCCATCGACAGCAAGGCAAACGTTCGGGTAATTCCCTATAAAACGATGCCTGGACGTCATACGGGAAATGCCCGCCATCTGACCGATCCGACAGGAAAGATCTATTACGGAACGATGGAAGAAGGCTTTTATGAAGTAGATGTCAATACCCTGGCTCCGACTATGCTCTATGAGGATGGTAATGTCAATCGAAAAAAAGAATCGGATGAATCGAATAATCTGCAAAACACGTTGTTGCCGGGTGCACACGGCAAGGGGTTTTATTCTGGTCAGGGCGTTATGGTCTATTCCAATAATGGCGAGCCAGGTGCCAAAGCATTGGTCCAGTTCGACATTGATGCGGGCTCACTCTCGGAATGGAACGGTAAAGACTGGAAAGTAGTCCGACGAAATCAGTTTGTTGAGGTGACTGGTCCGGGTGGTATTTACGGGAATAAAAACCCGGAAACTGATCCAATCTGGGCTACCGGCTGGGATCATAAATCCGTGCTGCTGGGTGTGCGTGACAAAGCGACAGGCTGGCATTTTTTTCGACTTCCTAAAGCCAGTCATTCGTACGATGGTGCTCATGGCTGGAATACCGAGTGGCCCCGCATCCGGGATGTCGGCACAACGCAGCAACCTGACTACCTGATGACCATGCACGGTATGTTCTGGCGGTTTCCTGGTGGTTTCACTGCAGCGAATACGGCCGGTATCAGACCCCGCTCAGCGTATCTGAAAGTGATCGGTGATTACACTCGCTGGAACGATCAGTTAGTTTTCGGATGCGATGATTCTGCTCAAAAAGAATTTCTGAATAAACGCAAAGTTAAAGGTAGCCTTGAAGGTCCCGGCCAGTCGAACTCAAATCTGTGGTTCACCCCCCTGAACTTACCCGATCAGCTTGGCCCAAACACAGCCGAGGGAGCGGTCTGGCTAAACGAACCGGTTAAAGCCAATGAAACCTCCGAGCCGTTTCTATTTGCCGGTTGGACCAATCGCTCGGCCTGGATTCAAAATAACAGCGATACCGATGTCCGGATTACGTTCGAGGTGGATAAAGCCGGAAAGGGTAGCTGGGTTTCACTGCAAACGGTGACCGTTGGTGGGCACAAGTCTACGCACGTACCCTTTAGCGCAGATACACCCGGCGAATGGATTCGGGTTAAATCGGACAAAGCCGCTAATTTATCGGCGCACTTCTCATATTCAGCGAACGATACGCGTTCTACGACCGCCGGTTCACTGTTTGCCGGGCTCAGCACTGTTTCAACGGCAAATACATCCGGTGGTTTGATGTATGGATTAGGTGCTAATCGGCGGGCATTGGGCATGGCGGCATCGACTTACAAAGGGGGGCAATCGACTGATGTTGGTTATTATGAACTGAATGCCAACATGCAACTCGTTCGGAAAGAGGATGCCGGAACGGTAAACGTTATCAAAACCAAGTTTGCTATTCCTCAGAACGTTGTGACGATTGACGAATCGAGTGTTTTGATTGTTGACGACAAGGGACGGCGCTGGCGGCTGCCACTCGGCAATAATGCCTATACTGCGTTGACAAATCAGGCCGCTCTCCGAATCTGCCGCGAAGTAGCGACAGAACGCGACCTGCTCAATTGCCACGGGACGTTCTATGAATTGCCCGCCGAAAATGCCGATGGTTATGCTAAAATGCGTCCCGTTTCGTCTCATAATCTGCGCATCAATGATTATGCGTCATACCGTGGGCTACTGGTCATGACAGGTGTCGATATGAGTGCAGCCGGAAAGAATGAACACATTATTGTCTCGGACGATAAAAAGGCGGCCGTTTGGGCAGGAACCATCGATGACCTCTGGAAACTGGGCAAACCAACGGGTCATGGTGGCCCCTGGAAAAACGCATCGGTGAAAGCCAATGAAGCCTCTGATCCCTATCTGATCGGCTTTTACGACCAACGTAGTCTGCAACTTTCGCACAAAGCTGACCAGCCAGTAACCTTTACCATCGAGGCAGACCCGGTCGGCACGGGCGTCTGGATGACATATAAGTCATTTACTGTCGCACCCGGAAAAGCGATCGACTATGAATTTCCGAAAGATTTTCAAGCCAGATGGATTCGCTTTAAAACGGACAAAACGTGCGATGCGACGACATCGCTAAATTATAAATAGCCGTGGGCGCTTAACTCATAAGGTTGCAGCCGATGTGGTGGCGGTTTTGTGAAACCGCCACCACATCGGCTGCTTTACAGATTAATTAAGGATGCTGGTCAGTACTGCACGTCGACAATCTCTTTTTCTCTCTTTTTAGCCAGATTTCGTTCTATTTCTTATCTCAACAATTTTAATACATACGAGAGAACTTACAACTAACCAACTTCTTACTTTTTTAAATGAGCGTTTGCAAATTTTATAAAATTGCTCCAATCGAAGGCCGTCAGGTTATGTTCTCCTTCTCGTATATGGTAGCCTAATTGTGAGTTAATAATGGGTTGATTTATAGCAGGAGGATCTGAATTTAGATTTGATTTGAGGCCGAATAAAGCATACACTTTCTCGGCATTTTTTAACGATAAAAATGTTCCTTTAGGGTCGGCCCAAAGATCTTTCGAAGCGTTCGTCGCATAAAGCGGTCTTGGTGCGATAGCGGCAATCAGCATGTGCTGATCTATGGGCAACGAATCCTCGTTATTATTGAATTTTTTATAATGTCCTGTAAACCAGTGCGGGAAAACGGTATTGATTCGACCAACTGTTTCGCCAAATCGCCTGCGGGATAGAGCAGCACCTGTGTTACCCGAACAATTAGTAACACATATTGCAAAACGTTGATCCTCGGCAGCCGCCCATAAAGACGCTTTGCCACCCCGTGAATGCCCCACAACGACTACCTTTTTCGCATCTATATCGGCATCTTTTTCAAAATAATCCAGTACGCGACTAGCACCCCAAGCCCAGGCACCAATGGCCCGCATACCGTTTTTTGCAGTCAATTGCTCAGGATATAACTGGAGCACTCCGTCTACGTATTTAGCCGTATCATCAGGAGCCAGATCGCTGACATGAAATGCCGCGATTGCATACCCGCTGTCAATTACCATTTCTGCCGGCCAGAAGTCACTTTTTTCCGCTCGGGTCGGGTCCGTATTATTTTTACCCCGATTATTGATCAGCACGAAAACCGGAACTGGTTTTTTCTGCTTGTTAGGGACAAAAAGAACAAGATTTATTTTTACCGGCTTATTATTATTTACGACCTCAATAAGTACTTCTTTCAAGGTTGCTTTACCACCCATTGCGCCAGCATTTTCATTTTTTATCGAGTAAGTAAGTTGTCCATAGGATCTAGGCATTTGGCCATACACATTCTCTTCAAAAAGTTTAATTATTTCCGGGCGCCTTACTTTTTCCCAGATCGCCTTGCTTTTAACAGCTACGTTACCAGTTGTTCTTAAAACGTCGGGTAACGTGTAAGGCGGAACTTTCGATTCGTCGTAATTTGCCTGAAAACCATTTTGGGCGTGCCCCTTGATTAGTATAACGAAAAAAAAGAAGGCTAAACTTTTTAAATATTGCATGACGATGGATTAATGGTAAAAATTATTGACCCCTGAATACGTTTGTAAAGCCTGTCAGCCTACTTAATTATCATCCTTCACCGATCAGGCTGACAGAGCGGTTTAAAGCTTTGTCAAAGGCAAACTCGCGCATTTAGTTGGAGGCTTAACAGGTATTGGTCAGTGGATTGCGTAACAAACTGACCACCTGTCCCTACATAATCTAAGATGATAATAATCAGAAAATTTACTCCATGAGATGGTCAGTTTTTGCAAAATAGCTGTCAGTTTCTACCAAAAGGAGAAGATTTATACCTCCCCAACATCCATTTTGTGGCGGAACATAAGAATCGCTACCGAAAACCGGGACCATGCCGTTTGGCAGGTCAAGATGGCGTTGTAGTAGTAAATTAACTACTCAACCCACTTTCTGAAAACAAGAAACAGCAAGGCCGGCGAATGGTCCACGGCAATGTATTTCCCACAGAAAGTTGAGCCATTGCCGTAATTGGCAACCGTAAAGCTGGCTCTTTTATGGCTTCATTACGACCGAAAATCTGTCGGCTGGACAGCAGGTATGCTGTCCGATATATGTACGATACGCTGCAATGAACAGACGGAATTTTGTAACACTCAGTGCTTCATCCCTTTGCCTGATTCCGGCACTGGGATTTAAGGGGATTATCCATAGAGTTCCCGCCAAACCAGCCTGGTTACTTGACTGGATAAAAATCAACGATCAGCAATTAGCCAATTATAAACCGATAAAGGTTACAGACCCAGCTAGTAGGTATGTTGGGGGTATATGAACGATATGGACATGCCGAATCCGCATTCTACGAGTGGGTTTATCATGCGGGCAAGCACTTTGATTGCCTGCCCGGAATCCGCTCATTATCAATCCAGAGAGGTTCTAAAAGAGGTGGAAGATGCGGCTCGGGCTTTGCTTAAGATGCAGCATACCGATGGCACGATTGATTTGCTGGAAACCAATTTCCATTCAACGCCCGACACCGCTTTCCTGCTGGAGAATATCATTCCGGCGTATAAATTTCTGAAGCAAGCCAATAGCAACGGTTCGGAAACAGCCATCGAATTACTAAAGACATTTTTGACAAAGGCGGGTGACGCCCTCAGTGTAGGAGGCATCCATACGCCCAACCACCGGTGGGTGGTATCGGCTGCACTGACAAAATTAAACGAGGTGTTTCCTGATCCCCGGTACACCAAACGCATCGACCAATGGCTGAGCGAGCATATTGACCTGGACCCCGACGGCCAATTCAATGAAAAGAGCACCAATACCTATTCGCCCATCGTTGATCGATCGCTGATCATCATGGCCCGAGGCCTGAAAAAGCCGGAGCTATATGAACCGGTTCGCAAAAATCTGATGATGACGCTTTACTACGTTCACCCGAACGGCGAGGTCGTGACGGAGGCTTCGAATCGACAGGACAAGGGCACCATCGGCACTATGGCCAGGTATTACTACTGCTATCGCTACATGGCCCTGCTCGACAAAAACGGTGAAATGGCAGCCATATGTCGGTTAATTGAGAAGACTTGTCCCTCAGAGCAACTGGCGGGCTATCTCGATTATTTCCTGGAAGACCCAGCACTCTGGAACGAACTACCCGCCAGCAAGCCCTTACCAACCAGCTACGCAAAAGCTTTTCCGTACTCAGGTGTCGTGCGTATCCGGCGAACGAACTGGGACACCACGCTCCTGTCGAACAATGCCAGCTGGCTCACCTTTCATAAAGGAAATGCGGTTTTACAAGGTATGCGAGTTGCGGCTTCCTTCTTCGGGAAAGGGCAGTTTCAAACCGAAAAAATTGAGCAGCAGGGCGATACGTGGGTTATGCAGAAATCGCTCGACAGCCCATATTATCAGCCAATTTCTGCCGACAAGATCGACCCTGAGGGTGATTGGGACAAAATGCCAAGGACCGACCGCCAACTGAGTGAAGTCCAGAAGCTTGATACGACGGTAAAAGTTAAAGAGGCAACCAATGGGCTCCAGATAGCTATTGACATTACAGGTACGGAAGGTGTACCTGTAGCTTTTGAACTCATCTTTCGGGCGGGTGGTACGTTGGCGGGTGTGATCAAACACCCGAAGAAAGACAATGCTTACCTTTTATCGGGTGAATCGGGCTCATATACAGTTGGTTCCGATACTATCAATTTTGGGCCAGGGAAAGCCGAACACAAAGGTGTGCAGTTGCGGGGAGCGCTTCCGGCAATGGATACGCCAACCGTTTATCTAACCGGGTTTACACCGTTTCACCATATACTTAATCTTTCGTAACCACTGGTCTATTGGTCAAACTTATATTCAACATCCTTCCCGTATTAGTCATAATCGGGAAAGCAGTAGCTATTTGCTTTGGCAGAAAACGTCCTCCCCGCTCTGATCAATATCGTTTCGCATTAAGTCACAGTTGACTTACAAAATTTAATCTGCTTAACTGGTTAGTCTGCCTAGCTGACGAAGTAGCTCATCATGGTGGGCAGTGATCGTTTCATACTGCTGGCGCTCCGCAACGAGTCGATCTGTCATATCAATAATTAAGCGACTTCCGGCTTCCAGATCAGAGAGCTGACTATAACTAAATAAAAGGCTCTTGTAAGCCTGGATAGCCTGGCGGCTACGAGCGATGTCGGCTTCGAGTAGTTGTAGTTGCTGATTAAGTTGCTGTCGTTGTGGCATGGTCATCGTGTGGTTGAAAATTTCGGTTACTACCAGCGTAATTCTATTTCTTCATAAAGAACCAGTCTTCTCATTGCAAGCCATTTATACTGAGTAGGACTTCGCCAGAATGAGCCCATCAGAAGCCGTGCACCAAACCTGAATAGGGCATTGTCGGCTCAGCTCTCTATAGCCTGTAATACTTCCTTAAATTCAGACAACGGGAGGGGTTGTCGTATCGCCTTACTGGCCTGTTGCCCCACCCAGGTAAAGGTGACCAGATAGTATGATTCGCCATAGAGTTGAGGTCTTGTTGACTCAGGATAATGTTCAATCAACAGCAGCCGTTGGGGCATCAGCTGGTACTGCTTCACGAGTTCGGTAGCCATCAATTCAGATGTTGTTGTAATACTGATTCTTTTCTGCGTCTCGGTTGCGATCACGATTTGCAACTCGCGGTCAATTCGAATCAGGCAGGTGCTGGCCATTCGACTGGGTGTCTGAAAGATAAAGATAGCTTCCTCCATGAATTAAGCCGGCAATACAGTTGATCTTCTGAAATTGACGGGCATTTGCCTGTACATAGTTTCGCCTGGGCCTGGGTAAGGCTCAACAAAATAGCCACCTGCCATCGACAAATGGCTATTTACACCCGCATCTGGATCAGCGATGAATTCCCAGCTGACAAACATGGCAATGAGATTGATTTAAGTAGGCTGGTATCCGGTGGTAGTCAAACGGATCAGGGCAAACTTCGACATATTCCCGGAAAGGATTGGCCTGGAATCGATTAGAAAAACCTTAGAAATTGTCGGCGGTGTTTTATTGCGATTGTCATCCCGCCAGAAATGTTGCTTAACGCTTTGTTCCAGGGGCTCAGATGATGCTATACGAACCAGTATGTACCGATAAAAAGGTTTGGTAACCCTACAATCAGATTCTTTATCGATTCTTAACCGATTGTTTTTCCCACGGTTTCGTTCCTGTTAGCCTTTTTCCTATGAGCATCCACATTGGCACTTCCGGCTGGAGTTACGATCATTGGCAAGGGGTTTTATACCCCTACCCCACCCCTGTCCATCAGCGGCTGGGCTACTACGTCCAACAATTCCAGACCGTCGAACTCAACAGCAGCTTCTACCGATGGCCTAAACAGGCCACCTTCACCAACTGGTATGAACGCTTACCTGCCGATTTCCGCCTGTCGGTCAAGGCTCCCCGAGGACTCACGCATGCCAAAAAGCTCTATGCACCCGAAATCTGGATGGAACGAATCAAAGCTTGCTGGCACCAGCTCCACCAAAAAAGAGCCGTTCTGCTGGTCCAGCTGGCCCCTCAACAGGAGTATGATTATGACCGATTGGCTTATTTCTTAGCCCAGATTCCGAACTGGATGCGGGTAACGCTTGAACTTAGGCACCCCAGCTGGCATACCGAAGCTATCTTTCGTCTACTGGAAGCACACCAGGTCGCTTATTGTATCATGAGTGGCGCTCACTTGCCCTGCATCCTGCGGACTACAGCAGATTTTGTGTATGTACGCTTGCATGGTCCAGACTTCCAGTATCTGTATGGAGGTAGCTATTCTGATGCAGATTTGGGTTGGTGGGCAGACCGAATCCGGGAATGGGCGACAATGGGTAAAGACGTGTATGTGTACTTTAACAACGATGGAGCAGGCCATGCCGTGCGTAATGCACAACGCTTACAGCAGTTGTTAACCAGCTAACTTTTTAAGGGATACTGTCGGTTATCAACAGGCAATTACACCATCTCAAACCAATAGCCACGAATTGATCGATGATCCACGGTGGATCAGCCAGACTATTGGACTTAAGTAGCAGAGAGGTAGCACCAGCTTCCTGGCACTGTCTGATCATATCAGTGACCAGCGACCGACCAATTGATACTGGGAATCGCCTTCAGAAGAGAGTGCGCTTTCAGGGAAGTTCATTGATGAAGCTCCCACTGCTGAGCCAGTTGGCCAAACAGGACCAACAGCAGGTCCATGGAAGGCGGCTTGGTCAAAAAACCGTTGGCCCCCAGCCTGCCCGCCCGCTCCTGATCGTCATAGCTCGACGAAGTAGTCAAAACAACGACCGGTATTTCCCGATAGACAGCATCCGCCCGCAGTTGTTCCAGAGCCTCAAATCCATTCACCCGTGGCATGTTCAAGTCCAGAATAATCAGGTTAGGTAACGTAACGCTTTGCCGGAGGGCAGGCAACAACTCCTCTCCATCACTCAACAGTTTGATGGCTATTGATGGATTTACTCGCTGAAGGGCAATCTCGAAGAGGTATTGGTCGTCCGTATCGTCATCGACAATCCAAACGTGAGCAGGGTTAATACTGGACATTCGTGGCGATAAGGGATGGGATGTAGGCAATCAATCGCTCAGGATACTATGCGTAAACATATCAAAAAAATCCCTCCACTTCCTTATAAAACGTAAAATTTGCCCCAAAATCTATTGCCATGAATGTGTAAGCGCTTGAGCAATGGAGGCTATCTGAGCGGCCAAACTAGTGATTTCTTTGCAAATTGTCGGTCTGATTTCCTCAGTCACCGGGGACTGGTACCTTATTACCCGGTAACGGGTCATCCATCAAACGATTCTAAACGGGAAAGTATATCCTAAACGTGGCGCCCTGACCTGGTTGACTACTGGCGGTAATGGCTCCGCCATGATTAGCCACCACCTTTTCACAGATAGCCAGACCAATACCCGTACCGGCAAATTCGCTTTTGCCATGCAACCGCTGGAACACTTGAAAGATGCGATCCAGATATTTTTCATCGAACCCAATTCCATTGTCCACTACATCAATCCGGTAGTAGTTTTTGGCCATTCGTGCTGGCTTTACTGAAGGTGGTAACTCACTCGCCTGTAGGGTATGGGCGGTGATTTGAATCACCGGGTTAACCGATGGCCGACGAAACTTGAGGGCATTACCTAGTAGATTCTGGAATAACTGGTTCAGCTGTGACGAATCTCCCTCAATGGTAGGTAATGGCTCCACATTAACCTCCGCTTTCGTTTCCGCAATCGTCAGTTCCAAGGTAGTCAACACCTGCTCAATAATCCCATTGAGTGGTACAGCTACGCTGGTGTTACCCTGCATGGAAATGCGTGAAAAATTTAATAGGTCCCGGATCAATGTAGCCATTCGGCTGGCCGCCGACTGCATTCGCTCAATATAAACCAACTCATCCCCCGATAATGAAGTCTGTCTCATTTTGAGTAAATCGCCGAACTGCTGAATCTTACGAAGCGGCTCCTGCAAGTCGTGAGAGGCTACGTAAGCAAACTGCTGGAGGTTAGCATTGGATCGATTCAGTTGTTGGACCGTTTCTTCCAATTCTTCATTGATGGCTGAATATTGCTCATTGCTAGCTGCCAATTCCTCATTGCTAGCCGCTAATTCCTCATTGGCGGCCTCCAGTTCTTCGGTGCGGAGCTGCACTTCGGTTTCGAGGGCCAGCTGAAGCTCCCGCTGGAGGGTAATATCCTGAGCGGTGCCATTCAACCGAATGGCTTTACCGGTGGCATCAAATACAGCCTTACCGTGCGTATGCAGGATACGTTTCTGGCCCGTTCTGGGATGAATGACGGTATAGATTTCATTGTAGACTCCGTCAGATTCAGGATTTAAGGCCCAGGCTAATGCCGATTCCACCCGCTGTTGATCTTCAGGCTGAAGGATCGGAATCATTTCCTGATAGTCCTTTCCTTGTGGGTCATACCCAAACCACTCGATTAAGCGGTCAGAGTAAGTAAGCCTGTTGGTGGTTACATCAATACTCCAGGTGCCCAGCTGCGCCAGTTCGATCGCCCCACGCAGGCCTGCCTCCGCTTCTTCCAGCTTTTGGCGAGCCAGTACCTGTTCGGTTACATCGATAACCGTACAGATGACCCCATAGACTTTACCTGTATGGTCAAACAACGGTTTGTAGTTATAATCGTAATAGCCCCCATTGGAAACGCCCTGTCTGATCAATTCAATGGACTCTGCCAATGCCACATGGATCTCGCCGGTAGCCAGTACCCGCTGGTATTGGTCAAAAAGTTGTGTTCGTTTCAATTCGGGTATGGTTTCCATGACTGGCTTTCCAATGATCGAAGCATCACGTCCAAAGATGGCGAGCATTTTTTCATTGGCTTCGCGCAGGATCATTTCCGGTCCTACATACACCAGTTTCGCGACGGGTGAATTGTAGAAGACGGTGCGCGAAAACCGCTCACTATCTTCCAGAGCCTGTCGGGCCAGTACCTGTTCGGTCACATCGACCGCCATATTCAGAATCGCATACACCTGCCCCTGCTCATCAACAATTGGCTGGTAGGTGAAATTAAAGTAAAACGTACGCAGCTCACCATCGATAACGAGATCACAGCGATCTGCCATCGCTTGATAAGCCTGCCCCGTGGTGTATACCTGATCCAGAATTTGAAGGAAGGGCTGATCGGCCAATTCAGGCAAGATGCTGGCTAAGGGTTTGCCAAATACATCCGGGCCTTTTCCCCAAAACCGGAGCATCGGTTCATTGGCCAGCTCGATAAGTAGATTCCGACCCACAAACAAGCCGGTGGCCACGGGTGCCTGCTCGATCAGGGAACGAAACCGGGCTTCCCGATCGGCTATTTTCTGGCGACTTCGCACCTGCTGGGTGACATCGGTAGCTACTACCAAAATACCGGTAAAACGCTCATCGGCTTCTCGAAGCGGCTGGTAGGCCAGATCGACATAAATAGTTTCCAGCTGATCATTGCGGACAATATCGGCCGCTACCTCCGGGGCAATAAACGGAACACCCGTTTCCAGCACACTTCTGAGTAGCTGGTCAAAGCCCTGACCGCCAAGTTCGGGTAAAGCCTCCAGTAGCGGTTTGCCAACGATCTGATCAAGTCGACGACCTACTAATTGCCCATAAAAGGGATTTGCCATGCGGAAGGTCAGATCTGGATCACTGATGATGGCAATCGCCACGGGTGATTGCTCAAAATAGGCCAACACCTGACGTTGACTTTCAGACAATCGTTGATGGGCAATGACCTGTTGAGTGGTTTCCTGACAGATGACCTGTACACCGGCGACCTTACCTGTTTCATCGCGAACTGGCCCGTAACTAAAGGTCCAGTATACATCCTCCAATCGACCATTTCGGTAAATCGGGATGAGTTGATCTTCGCTCCAGGTCGATTCACCACCGGCCATCACCTGATCGATCAGGGGCTTAATGGTAGGCCAGATTTCAGGCCAGCAGTCTTGTCCACGCTGTCCGAGAGCGGTTGGGTGTTTACCTTCATTACCCAGGCTAGGCCGATAGGCGTCATTGTAAAATTGAATCAGCTCAGGTCCCCACCATAAAAACATGGGAAATTTTGACGAGAGTAAGGTGCTAACGGTTGTCCGCAGGCTTTGGGGCCATTGATCAGGCGTACCAACGACCGTTTTCGACCAGTCATGATTGCGCGTGAGTTCTCCCATCTCACCTCCACCGGCCAAAAAAAGATAGTTATTACTGAAGTCGGCTGGTTTCAAGGCAGAAAAGTAGGCTAGTTCGTGTGCCAGGCTATCCTCTCCAGAGATGCCATAGCTTACACAGGTGGTTAGAAACTGATCGATCAAAGATAGGGCATGTGGCTAAAACATAGTAGACCAGTAAAATAAGAAAATGTTTATGCAGCGCCGTTGTAAGTTCCGGCTATAAACCATTATTCAACGCACAAAACACTGCTCCACAAATTCAGGTCTTTGGCTTCGAGCCATGCCACTCGACCAAACCAATAGAATAGTACAGAAATTATTGAGATAACGCGTCCTTCTTAGGTCTTTCGCTCAGTGTTGTGCAACCCAAACGGGAAGCGAAAGCGCTTAATCAAACGACCGAGTAAATGGAAAAAAGTGAAAAATAAGGCCCTTCCTGTTTCAGGGTGTACAATAAACCAGTCAAATCGGCGTTTTTGATCTGTTACGTTTCTTCAGCCCCACTGGTTCAACAGATGGGGCTTTTTCATTTCCTGATTCGCTCAACGACGCGATCATGTAAATCGTGTCTAATTCATCAGCCCCACAATACGATCAGAGACAGCAGGTGCTTGCCAGTAATCATTCTGTGCCAATCCTCAGACGAGACGTATGATCTGTTTCGACCGGAGGAAGGCAACCCGTGCAACAGCTATAACCTCCTCGCTGTGTCGGTTTGAAGAAACCGACACCATATCGTTAACAAAGCCATACCTATCGATTCCTTTATTGACGAATTTACCAATCAACAATTTGCCTGTTTAAACTGCCACCATTTGAAAAAAAAGCATCATTGTCACTATGAATGATGTACCGAAGAGTTTTTGGGAAACTATTTATAAGCATAACATAGCTAAAATGATTGGCGTCTGCTATCGATACACCTATAACAGGCAGATCGCAGAAGACTTAGCTCATGATGCTTTTCTGGTAGCTATCGATAAATCGTCAAGCTTTGAAAACAAAGGTTCTTTTGAAGCCTGGTTAAGGCGTATAGTGGTCAATATAGCCTTGCAATACCTCCGGGAGCAAAAAAAACAGAAGAGCCATCTGGACAGGATTGCCTACGTTATGGCTTCAACCGAATCTCAGGATGAAATTCAAAGCAATGAGGAAACAAACTTCTCTGAGGCTGAGCTCCTGGAAGCGATCGAGCATCTGCCCGAGCACCATAAACTCGTTTTTAATCTATACGTATTCGACAATTTCACGCATGCTCAAATCGGGTCCGAATTGGGAATTAGTGAGGGAACGTCAAAATCACATTTGGCAAGAGCCCGAAAGTCGATTCGGGAAATTCTTACGAAGAAGGTAAAAGGGGACAAAAAAAGGCAGAAGTTAGCATTATTACTTTTGATCCCGGATAAGCTTTGGTCTATAGATGATTTGTTTACCAGACAACTAAATTACTTCGAGATACAGCCTCGAAAAACAGCCCCAATCGATACAATCGATTTTAGTGGAATTTCATTACCAGAATTCAAGTCATCAACCATTTTCCCGGAAAACTACCTAAATACTGACATCTCAACTTTAGCAATTGTGGTGAATATAGCCGTGGTTTTGTTCCTGCATTTTAATTCTTATAAGGAAAAAGCTCCTGCGCTATTAGAAAATTCTACTATACAGTCAGGCGGTTTTTCCGATGCATATTCAAAAAAGAATCACGATAAAAAAGTTTTAATTTTTGATACAACAACTGCCACCTTTTCAGGTAATGGCATCATATCAAGTGAAAAAACTAAAACTATCGAGAAGATGAAAACAGTAAACACTTTAGCCACATTGCTCCTTACAGGCTCGACACTGGCTTTTGATTCGACAAACGTATTGAACAAACACCAGCAACCCGTTCAAGTAAAAAATCAGGAAATAATCGAAAATAATGCATCGAAAACGACGATACCAACAGAACTAATCAAATCAGATAACAAAGTAGATTCTTCTGAAATGTCTGGTACGTTTTATGCTTCAACATTGTTTTGGTCAGCCGAAAATAATGGGCTTTACCTCATGGGAAAGCACGTAAAGGTCAACCTCAATTCACAAAAGTTTAGCGGAAGCGGTACCTTTTCATTTATAAACAAAATAAATTACCTGGTAATTAATGGAACTCCAATGAAGTTAAATGAAACAATACAGTTATCTGACAAGAAATATAGCCTGGTCAAGTTGTCTGAAGCAGAGGCAATTAAAAAATATGGCGATAAGGGAAAATTAATCGTAGAAATAACGTTGGCTGAATAAATCATTAAAGCATATTTTTCTTACCATCCGTTTTATCCTGGCATCTGGAAACAGGACGTTAGTTGACCCGTAAATTTAGCTGATAAGCAGAAGAATAGGCATAAATAGCAAAGCTGGAATACACAGAATAAAGGCTTCATAGGGCTGGCGTACCATACTTGTCCTATAAGCACTCTGGTTAATACAAACGTAATGACAGACAATCGCCTGTCATTACGTTTGCATAAGAACTCATCCGGTACGCCAACTAAAGCACTATGGCAGGAACTTCAATAATATACCGGGCAACATCAACAAGCCATCTAAATAAATGTAATAGCTATAATCAGATTCAGTCCTGACGATACGGCCCGCTGATAGTGCTAACAACACCATGGGCAGGCTTAAGCAGGTTACTTGCCGCCAATCAAAGCCATTTACATACAATAGGGCAATCGATAGCCAGAAGCAAAGAGTAATGGCAACACTAAATAAGCGTAGCTGCTTGTTGGTTAGCATCGACACAATGGTCAGCCACCTCGAGTGACGATCCTGATCACGATCACGATAGTCAAAACATAAGGCAACACTGTAGATAAACAGGAATCGATTCAGAAGCAAAACGTTTATCAGGGGCCAGTCAGGATCGCCAACGGGTGGTACGATCAATAGAGGTACGGCTACCGTTCCATAAGTCCAGACCAGGGCCAGATAAGTCGTCTTTAACACAGCAATCCGACGCAAGGCATGAAATGGCGGCCAATTGATTTTAGGGGCGGTATACAAAAAAGTAAGCACGACAACCGGTAATAGATCGATCAGGTAGCGCATCAAGTGGCTTAACTGCCAGACTCCGACCAAAACCGCACTCATAAACAAGATGAGCAGTGTCAGTTTATTCTCCTTATTCCATCTCCCTCGTTGCGTAGAGGCTGTCGTATCGGTCAGAAACCAGTGCAGCGAATAGCTCCCCAGTGTACCCGCAAAAATGAAAAGTAAAAACGAGTTAGGTAGTTGTATAGCGAATAAGTCGGCTGTAGTCTGGCACATCACTACGGCACAAAGTGCGATATAAGCATTGCCAAAGATCAGAAATTGACCAAGAGCCTTTAAATAATGGCGAATCGAATGATTCATAAGCAATAATCGACTAGACTTATCCTAGTTCTAATACCCTTTATTGCGATAAAGTTTCCAACCTATTCCGGAGCAAACTGATAATTTGTTTACCTGTTTGTTGACTTATGTTTCCGACTTACGCTGCATTATTAATTGAGTTTGACCGGCTAGTAAGGGTCGGCCGGAGTGGCATCCTACAGTAATTTTGTAAGCTTTCGACCGCGACGGCAGACCGTAACTGGGTCAACAACAGCACTTGTCACCTTTTCAACCGATTGCCTTTCTCGTTACTCAGGCGAGTGATTATCCACTTATACTCACGGTTAGGGTGAAAGAAAAAAAGGCGTCCTATCGGCGAGTTTTCTCTACCGATAGGACGCCTTCCGTCAATAAGTTACCAGCCCGTTTAATGCCGGCTACCGCCAAGTGTATAGCCAGCCTTCACGCTGAAATATTCATTTTTCCCAATCAACTTAGCATTGGTAAATTCGTTGGTGACGGTTGTATCCTCCAGCAAATTGAAAGCTGCTTCGACGTTAAACTGGAAAATTTTAACACCTGCTCTTACCAGAGCTCCCCATTTATTCGTGATAGGCAGCGAATAATAGAGTGGTGTATTGCCTGCGCCCATTACCTGCTGGTCGCTCTGTGCGGCCCGAAAAAATCCGGCACCGGCACCGATGTAAGGGCGAAAGGCAGGGGTTTTACCAACTACATAATTGAGCGTCAACGCCCCCGACATAATTGATTTAGCCTGTGTGTTAAAATAAATGAGATTCCCCAATACTTCGGGGCGCTGGATAAAAGCCTGTTCAAACCGGATTCCAATATCGAAGTGATTCGTAATTCCATATTGCGGCTCAATGCTATAGACAAACCCTGGGCTGCTTCCATCTTTGTTACCAGACCGGTCGGCAGGAGACGCGTAGCCCACCGACAGATTTAATTTAAAAGGCTCCAGACGTTGGGCAGAAACAACGGTTGATACAAGAAAAAAAAGAGCAAATAGCGACTTGTGCATAGTGGTTTGGCAATTGAGGGAACGTGGTGAATACAGTAAATAAGAATACGCCTTAGGACGTCGTGCCAAGCCCGGAATGAGCTGCACAACCAGAACAAGGCTCTACTGCTGTTACCCTCAACGGTCTCAAACCGTTGCAATGTTCATGCTATTTTTATGTCTTTTTAACCGCGCCAGGTTATTTAATCCGATTCTGATCTTAAGAAATTGGCTGATAAGGAGCAGAAGTCCAGCTCCTTTAGCCCGAAAAATAACGATTGCCTTTACCTGCTCACTTGGCCGCAATAATAAGCACTAGCCCCAGCACATAACACAGGCCCATCAGGGTCAGATAGCGACTGGATGTAACCGGTGCACCCCGGAACTCATTCCAGATAAATACACCCCATAAAACCGCAATGATGGTTGCCCCCTGACCAAGCCCGTAGCTGATCGCATACCCCGCTTCGCCGGAAGCCAGCAAACTGGATGCCATTCCCAGACACCAGATCATACCACCCAGCATGCCAATGCCGTGATTACGAGTACTCACCTCGCCATATCGCACTGTACTATTGGCTGCTTTACCCGTAAAGCGACGCAGAATGGGCAAAAACAAGGGTGTGCTGATCACGACACCAAGGCCGAATAAAACCAGCGCCGTATAGGGCGTTAGTAGCCCCGGTGCAGGATTGGCGAAATCGGTAGCCATTGCTCGTGCCACGAAGTAGAAAAAGAAACTCATCAGGAAACCACCAACCAGCGAAATCACCAACCCGTTTGTGCTCACCGTTTGCCCAACGGTGCTCTTCGATCGATAGGCCAATGCACTGAAAACAACTGCCAGAAAGATGGCAAATACGCCACCCGACAGCAACCCGACATTGCCAATCGGTGATAAAATATAGTTGACCACTACGCCCAAAATCAAAGCCAGCCCAATGCCTACAGGCATAGCGACCGATAACCCCGCGAGTTCGATGCCAACAACAATGAGGATATTAGCGATATTAAACACAAAACCGCCCACCAAGGCATAGAGCAGATTTTGCCTGTCGGCCTGCCCTATGTCAGTCAGGAAAGACCGACCGGCCGAGCCCGAGCTACCAAGCGTGAACGCTAGTAACAGGCTCAGAAAGAGGATACCATAGGTATAATCGCGATAGAAAATCGTGGTCGGCACCGACTGAGTTGCTAATTTCTGTGTGTTCGCCCACGAGCCCCAGCAAAGCATCGTAACAAAACAGACAACTACGGCCAGTGGGTAGTGTGTAATAATAAACATAACCAACAAGAGGATTTAGGATGAGTCTGGGCAAGCTACAAAAATGCCCTCTTTACCACAACGCGATAAGTTGCCAGAAAAGCAGGCTTAAAGACAAAGCTACAGCCACCTATTGCCTACCTTTGTGGTCATGAATTACATCTATATTCTCTTTGCTTTTCTAGTCGGTTTAGCCATTACTGTTCAGGCAGGTGTGAATGCAAATTTGCGGCAGGCAATGGCCAGTCCTATTCTGGCAGCAGCCATTTCGTTCGGCTCCGGCTTTATCGTGCTGGTGCTGCTCTTACTGGCTTCGGGTGGCTCGGTTCCTCCGCTCGATACGGTCAAACAAGTAAGCTGGTGGAAATGGATGGGGGGCGCAATGGGAGCCGTTTATATGATCACAGTGATTGTCAGCGTACCCAAAATCGGTACGGCTAACCTCGTTAGCCTGAGCGTAGCGGGGCAATTACTGGCCGCTGTAATTCTCGATCATTACGGTTTTATGGGCTTTGCACTCCACCCCGCCAACGGCTGGCGATTACTCGGCCTGGTGCTGATCATGGCCGGAGTATTACTGGTGGTGAAAAACTAAGTCTGCTATTTTCGGTTTACAGATTTCAGTAGACTGGCGCATCAACCGTAAACCGAGAACTGTGATAAATTACCGTTTCTATCCTTCCCTCCTGAATGTATTTTCGCATTATCTGGGCGGAGGGAATCTCTCTGCACAGGAGTTGATCGACTCGATCAATCGTGTGCCAACACCGACCACAGCAGCGCAGGAGCGTGGTATTTCTTTTGAAGAAGCGGTCGTAAAAGGTACCGACGAAGATCGTTTTGATGCCGAAATTCTCCGAAAAGTCCGTAAGCTTCTCCCCCGCCCTATTGTCGAAACGCAGGTCTATTGCCAATGGCAGATTGACGATGTGTTATTCTACGGCTATGTCGATCTAATCGGAAAATTCAAGGCCGTCGATATAAAGACAACGGCCTCTTACCAGCCCGGCCGCTATGTTCATAACCACCAGAATCTGTACCTCCACGCCCTTAAGCGCAAAGGGATCAAACTCATGGAATACGTGATTGCTGAATTTCAGCCAGGTGGCCGTACCGAAGCATATGTCGAGAGTTATACCCTGACCCACCCGATCGATAAGCAACTGGAGGATATTCGTTTATTCAAGGCATTTCTGGAAGAACACCGACCGCTGATTACAGATAAAAAAATATTCGTAGCACCAGGCGACGATGCCGACGCCCGACGACACTAACCAGCCATTTATACTGAATGGATAATCTGCTTGTGCCTACCCGGCCAGCCCTGATCAATGGCCGGCCGGAATTGTAGGGCTTGTTGGGCACTCAAAATGTATACTTAGCTTATCCTGATTCGCACGATGTAAAAATGCGATCAGGTGTTTGGATTGTCGGCATTAGTAATACTGTTGTCAGTCCGACCCCCGATGGGAAGGGTCGGCTGACGCAGTGGGTACTACTCACCTATCATGTGCAAGACGTTTACGTTGCTCGAACGGCTACTTCCTGCTATCTACTGTTTTCACCCGATCGGTCGTTGATTAGCGTGTCCAGATCGGTCAATGCTTTTTCGTTTACTACTGGCTTATAGTCATTTATCTGCCCCATGAATCAGATCAGCGGTTATGCAGGAAGCGTTTCATTGTTTAGCGGCCAGTTTATGTTCCCGCTGCAATTCCTTTGCTGTCGCTTCTACTTCGCGAAATACGCGCAGGAAATTTCCGCCCCAGAGTTTTCGAATCTCTTCCTCCGAATAACCGCGTTTGAGCAATTCGCGGGTCACATTAGGCAACTCGCCAACATGAGCATAGCCGGTTACGCCACCGCCATGATTGAAGTCAGAAGCCAGGCCAACGTGATCGATGCCGATCAGTCGAACGGCGTAATCGACCGCGTCCAGGTAATCGGCCAGGTTGGTGTATTTGTAGCCACTACTCGAGAATTCACGATAGGCAGCCTGAAATTTCTGATAATCGGCTGCATTGAGTTTCGACTTGGCATCGTCGCCGGGTTGCAGACCAAACGGCTCCCAAACGTTCTTTTTGTAGTTAGCTAACTGCTCTGCCGATGGGTGCAAGTAGGCCGAAAAGGCGACAATACTCACCACACCCCCATTGGCAGCAATGGCTTTGAGTTCGTCATTATTGAGGTTACGCGTAGCATCGACCCGCCCCCGCACCGCCGAATGAGAAGCAATAACAGGTGCACGACTCAACTGAATTGTCTGCAAAACGCCTGCTGGTGTCAACTGCGACACATCGATAATAGCGCCGAGTCGGTTCAGGTCCGAAACCGATTGCCTGCCCAACGCCGATAATCCACCCAGTTCGTCGGGTTTGTCGTCAAATCCCACCGACGGCCGTGATGAATCAGCCCAGTCGTTGTTACCGGCATGCGTCAGACCAAACACCCGTACACCCTCCCGGTGAAGCAATGACAACTGAGTCAGGTCTTTACCGAGCGAGAAAGCATTCAGAAAGCTTAGTAAAATGGCATGTTTCCCTTTTGCCGGAATCCGTTCCAGATCGGCCGCCGTGTAGGCAAATTCAAGCCGGTCGGGGTGCTGGCTCACAAACCGACGTAATGCGGCCAACTTCGTATCGACCTCTTTTCGGGCTGTGGCAATATTTTCCGGGGTCTTTTTGGCCGTACCGGCAAACAAGGCCACCGTCGCAACGTCAAGGTCGCCCCTTTCCAGTTTCGGCAGATCAAACTGGCCTTTTGTTTCCGTTCCGGCATCATTACCGGCGGTGTTAAAATCAGCAAGAATATCCAGATGCGGATCGATGGTTAGGGCGTATTTATGCACCCGACGCACGACCGCATCGGTTAGGGAGTCTGACTTGACCGGAACTTGCTGTGCACTGGCCGTAAGCCCAAGGGCTAACGACCAGGCAAGCCCGGTGGTGAAAAACTGGGAAGGTATCATAGTGTAGCTTGATGAAAGTTGATTTCTAGTTGTTGATGAAGTGGACACGTAACAATCACCTGATTATCGTTTTTACCGACTCGCGACTGCACTCGACGATATAGCTACCAGCGTTATGTCGAGTGAGAAGTCGTCGTAAATCGCTTTGTCGCCAATAGTTTCGAAGAAGCTTTTTGAGCCATAGTTGATGCCATATTTTGTCCGGTCAACCGTTACGTTGGCCGTTGCGGTCAGCCTGTTATTTTCTGTTTTAAACTGAGCCGGAAATTTGATTTCGTTCGTAATGCCTTTAATGGTCAGTTTCCCCTCCACATCGTATTTCCCGATGCCCGTTTGCGTTACCGACGTGATGACGAATCGGGCCGTCGGATACTTTTCTACCGCGAAAAAGTCGTCATTTTTAAGGTGCCCTACCAACTTGGCGTTCTTATCCGCATCGGTTAAATCAGTCACGGTCAACGCCTTCAGGTTAACCTCAAACGAACCACTTTTCAATTTCCCTCCTGTCAGCAACAGCGAACCGCTACTGATGGGAGCCAGTCCCGTATGCTCACCGGTTACTTTTTTACCCGTCCAGATTAGTTTGCTCTGTTGGGTATCGACTTTATACGTGACTTCTTTCGATTTTGGCGGAGTCGGGTTTGCAACCGAAATCAGCGAGAGGGCCGTCAGGCCAAACAGGAGTTGGATTGTCTTTTTCATAGCGATCTTCCGAAGCGGCATTTTTTTGTATTTAGTTTCTGGATTTGATATATCGGAACACGAAACTTTTGGCCCTACCCGATAGTCCTAGCCAACAGATAGATATACAAGTGGTCATCGAGTCATGACAAAATTCATATTATCTATTTGTTCTATAGAATTTATAGAATATAGTAGTGAATACCGATATGGTGACTCATCAATAATTAGAATTTTCTGATTAAAGCGAAATCAGCCGAATAGAACGACTCAACAGGAAATGAGATTTGGGAAGCAGACAGTTCCGGGAAAATGAGAAAAGCAGCGTTTGGCGTGCGTAATCATGGAATGTAAATTTATAGTTCCTATCGAAGTAGGCAGGTTAGCACTATCGCCAACTGGCAAGTTGCTAAGGGTTCAAAGAGCCTGTCTCTCCCCCTTTCGGTATAAATCCACAGCTACTTTGCAGGTAGTAAGTGTAAGATCGCTCAAAGATAAAAGACTCGTTTCCAGAAAAGCAAACTTCTCCTATAGATTTTGTTATTTTTTTATTTTTCCAACTAGTAATGGCCTTCACTTTACGTAAGCCTGAAATCAGAAGGTACAAAAACCGGCTATTCGTTGCCGGTGAATAAATCGTGTAGGTCGAACCGTTCGTTTGGCCCGCGCAATTTTGTTTACAGAAGCGATACAAATACAGATTTAAACCATCCAGTAAATTAATCCAGCACATAGAGCAAGTCGTAAGGAGTGTGTTGTAGCATACCTTTTCGTATTTTTGACCCTTCACGACCCAATTTTTTCGCTCATGCCTTATTGTCGGCTCCTGATTATTACTTTCATCAACGTTATTTTTCTCACAAAGGCTTTTTCGCAGTCAACAACCCCTTCTTTCCTGCAACTTAATGCCAGTCAGAACCGCTGGGCCGACTCGGTCTTTGCAACGCTGACACCCGATGAACGCATCGGTCAGTTGATCATGGTTTCGGGCTACTCGAACCGAAAACCCGCCTATGAAGATTCGCTCGTCAATCTGGTTAGAACCTACAAGCTTGGCGGAGTAGTCATGTTTCAGGGAGGGCCAATCCGGCAGGCAAAACTCACCAATCGCTTACAGGCGCTTTCGACGGTGCCCCTTTTAATTGCGATGGACGCCGAGTGGGGTCTGGCCATGCGGTTGGATAGTACGGTTCGCTACCCCTATCAGATGACCCTCGGAGCCATGCAGGGCAACGATTCACTCATCTATACCATGGGGGCCAATCTGGCGAAACAAGCCCGTCGGTTAGGTGTTCATGTCAACTTTGCCCCCTCGGTCGATGTCAATAATAATCCCAATAACCCGGTTATTAACTTTCGATCGTTTGGAGAAGATAAATATGCGGTTGCGCGCAAAGCCCTTGCCTATATGCGGGGCATGCAGGATAACCATCTGTTAACCAGCCTGAAACACTTCCCCGGCCATGGCGACACAGGTACCGATTCGCACTATGATTTACCCCTGATCAATAAAAGCCGGGCGCAACTCGACTCGCTGGAATTGTATCCGTTCAAACAGTTGATCAACGCCGGGGCTGCCGGTGTGATGATCGCTCACCTGAGCATCCCCTCCCTCGACACAACCCGTAACCGCCCCTCAACGCTTTCGCCCGCCATCGTCACCAACCTGCTCAAAAACGAACTGGGTTTTCAGGGATTGATTTTCTCAGACGCGATGAACATGAAGGGCGTTACAAAATATTTCCCGTCTGGTCAGGCCGATGAGCTTGGTCTGGAAGCGGGCATGGATGTCCTGGAGTTTACCGAAGATGTTCCGGCGGCTCTGGCTCAGATTAAACAGGCAATAGCCACCGGTCGCATGACCCAGGAATCGCTGGACGCCCGCTGTCTGAAAGTGTTGCGCGCGAAGGCGTGGGTTGGTTTGAATCAATATAAACCCATTGTGCTCGATAATCTGGTCAGCGACCTGAATCCGGTTAGCGATGACCTGCTCAACCGCAAACTCACCGAAGCGAGCCTGACTGTTCTGAAAAATACCAATAACCTGTTGCCCCTGCAACGGCTGGATACATTACGGATTGCATCAGTAGCCATCGAAAGCGATAAGGTAACGGCTTTTCAGAAAATGGCCGCCAACTACACACTGGTTGACCACTTCAATATTACCTCCAAAACCCCCGATTCGACACTGGCTCAGGTTCGGGATTCGCTCAAAAATTATAATCTGATTCTGGTCGATGTGCATCTGAATAACATTCGGCCTGCGGTCAAGTATGGCCTCCAGTCTAAAACCGCTGGTTTGGTCAGTGAGTTAGTGGCGACGGGCAAAGCCGTGGTTACAGTCTTTGGCAATGTTTATGCGCTCGATAAGTTGACCTTTCCGGCCGATACTGTTCTTGCTAGCCGCAACATCGAGCAGGCTCGGGCCATTTTGATGCCCTATCAATTGACTACCTACGCCGAAGAACTCTCGGCCCAGTTGATTTTCGGCGCGATTGGTGCATCGGGCAAACTCCCCGTAACGGTTAACCAACGCTTCCGTGTGGGCGATGGACTGGCGATCAAACCACTTGGCCGTCTGAAATACACGATTCCGGAAGAGGTTGGCATCGATAGCCGTTACCTGATGCAACAGGTTGATTCACTGGTTAATGTTGGGCTTGCCCAGAAAGCGTTTCCGGGCTGTGTGGTACAAATGGCTAAAGATGGCAAAGTTATTTTTCACAAAGCGTATGGTACACATACATACGATGCATCACTGGGTGCTGAGCCTAAGCCAACGCAGTTAGACGATCTGTTCGATATGGCATCCGTAACGAAAGTAAGTACCTCCACACCCGCCCTGATGAAGCTGGTCGATGAAGGTAAGTTCAACCTCGACGGTAAGATGGTCGATTACCTGCCCTGGCTCAAGAAATCGAATAAAGCCGATTTACGATGGCGCGATGTGCTGACTCATCAGGCCCGGTTGAAAGCCTGGATTGCTTTCTGGAAAGACACTAAAAATGAAGATGATTCCTGGAAACCCAAAACGTTCAAAGCCGAGCGCTCCGGCCGCTATCCCATTGAAGTGACGGATAGCCTGTTTGAATTCAGGAAATACCCGAAAACGATCTACCAGCAAATTAAAGATTCGCCACTGAACGAAAAGAAAGAGTATGTCTACTCTGACCTATCGTTCATTCTGTATCCACAGGTAGTGAAGCGAATAACGAAAACGAATTTCGAAGATTACCTCAAAACAAATTTCTATCGGCCATTGGGCGCTACGACGCTAACCTACCATCCCAGAAATTTCTATTCGCTCAATCGCATTGCGCCGACTGAGTATGATTCATTGTTTCGCAAAACACTGATCTGGGGGCGCGTTCATGATGAAGGAGCTGCCATGCTCGACGGCCTGTCGGGCCATGCGGGCTTATTCGGAACTGCAAATGACCTGATGAAATTAGTAGAGATGTATTTGCAGAAAGGCAATTATGCGGGTCAGCAATTTATTTCAACCAAAACGATGAATGAATTTACCCGTTATCAGTTCCCTGAACTGGGCAATCGGCGCGGACTTGGGTTCGATAAACCATCGTTCAAATACTCTGGTAATGCCCCCCAATCGGCCACTAAGGACAGTTTTGGGCATTCAGGCTTTACGGGTACGTTCATTTGGGTTGAACCGGCCTACAATCTGGCCTACGTTTTCCTGTCGAATCGCGTCTATCCGACCCGCAACAATAATCGAATTAGCGAGTTGAACACGCGAACCAACGTGGTTGAAGCGTTATATCGGGCGGTTAAACGTGGCATTCAATGAAAAACTACCTGATCCACTTACTGAACTACGAGCTCTGGGCGAACCAACGTGTCATTGAAGCGATAGAAGGTATTGACAATCCACCAGCGCGGGCACTTGCCGTGATGGGGCACATTTTATCCGCGCAACAGGTCTGGTTTGGCCGAGTGACAAAAGAGACGACATTTGTTTCCATCTGGGAGGATATTCCGGTAAGCTGGATGGGCGAAACCGCCGAGCGTCAACATCGAAAAATAGTCAGTTATATCAACGCTCTTGCCGAACCGGAATTGTTACAATCTTTTGATTACGTTACGTCTAAAGACCAACCATTTCAAAGCACCCTGATCGACATTGTGACGCACATGAGCCATCATGCGGCTTATCACCGGGGACAGGTAGTGCAACTCATACGCCCGATGTTGAAGGAAGCGCCCATCACAGACTTCATTGTCTGGGTCAGGGAAGAGTAGCTGCCAGAAGTTTTGAGAGTCGTTTTATGGGAATGAAAACGCCAAAAGACATCGTTCGGGAGGGTTATGATCGATTGGCCGGCGCTTATCGTAAACACTATCAATCGGATCACGAAACGAACTACCCGAATTGGTTAGCCAGTTTAGCTCTGCTCTTACCACCAGCCAGTAAAGTGCTGGAACTGGGGTGCGCCGATGGGCTACCAACTGCCCACATTCTTAGCCAGCAATTCGATTATCTGGGCATTGATCTGTCGCCTGTGCAAATTAAGCTAGCCCGGCAGAACGTTCCGGCGGCTCAGTTTGCCGTAGCCGACATGACAGCACTCTCGTTTCCGGATCAGACGTTCAGTGGTATCGTGGCGCTCTATTCAATTATTCACATTCCGCTACCAGAACAGCCAGCCTTACTAAAATCGTTGTATAACTGGCTTAAACCCAATGGCTATTTGCTCTGTAGCGTTGGAACGGACGAATGGACAGGCACTGACGAAAACTGGATAGCACCCGGTGCATCAATGTATTGGAGCCATACGGATGCCAGCACTTATTTATCCTGGTTTTCAGCAATGGGCTTTACAGTTGTGCACAGCGATTTTATTCCAGAAGGCAACTCAGGCCATACCTTGTTTTTGCTGAGAAAGTAACGGGAATAGACATTGATTTATCTACCCAGACAACGCTGCCTGTAGAATACTGCTATGCGTTCCACTTCTGACAACGAGGAAAAACCGGCAACCTTCACCGACTACCGCATTCCTGCACATATGCCGACTTTGCTGCTACAGATTCCACTCCTCAACGCATGTATCAGATTGTAATAATACAAAAAAAGAGACGCAAGTTGATTGCGTCTCTTTCAGTTACTAATCAGTTACAAGTTAGTAGGCCCGCACTAAACGACCTTCCATGAAGTTTACAAATGCTTTATTCACTACGTTGTTACCGCCGGGTGTAGGATAATCGCCCGTAAAATACCAGTCGCCGGAATGATTGGGGCAGGCACGGTGCAGGTTTTCTACGGTTTGATAAACAACCGCTACTTCTGCATTCAGATCAGCAGGTGTAACGATCTGGGCCACCTTCCGCGACAATTCTTCATGGGTGAATGGCTCAAAAATTGCCTTCACGTAATTCTGCTGCGACGAATTACCCGACTCAATGGCTGCTACACTCTGCGCATACACTTCATCGACAATGTAGTCCTGTCCACGTTCGCGGAGCAGTTCAAGAGCGGCCCGAAAACCGACAAACTCTTTAAATTTCGACATGTCGATACCATAACAATCCGGGAAACGAATCTGCGGGGCCGACGACACAATGATGATCTTTTTAGGGCCAAGCCGATCGAGCATGCGCAGGATACTTTTCTCCAGCGTCGTACCCCGAACAATAGAGTCATCGACAACGACAACGTTATCTTTCCCCTTCTTAATGACTTCAAACGTAGTGTCGTACACATGCGACACCATGTCATCGCGTTGAGAATCTTCGGCAATGAACGTTCGCATTTTCACGTCCTTGGAAACCAGTTTCTCAACTCTGGGCCGGAATGAAAGCACCCGATCCAGTTCTTCCTCGAACAGAATCCCCTCCATAATGGCTTTTTTGCGCTGTTTATAGAGGTATTCTTCCAGTCCTTCGACCATTCCAAAGAATGCTGTTTCGGCCGTATTCGGGATGTAGGAGAAAACTGTATTTTCGAGGTCGTAATCGATCTCTTTCAGAATCTGCGGAACGAGGAGCTTACCTAATGTTTTGCGCTCGTTGTAGATATCGGGATCGGTGGCGCGGGAGAAATAAATGCGTTCGAAACTGCAGGACCGCTTTTCGATCGGCTTTACAAACTGGAGTTCGTTGTATTCGCCGTATTTGTCAATAATGAGCGCGTGGCCCGGCTGTACTTCTTTAATTTCGCTGTATTCGGCGTTGAAAGCGGTTTTGATGGCGGGCTTTTCGGAGGCTACCACCACCACTTCATCGTCGGCATAATAATAAGCAGGCCGAATACCGGCGGGATCCCGGGCAACGAATGCGGCTCCAAAACCGGTCATACCGACCATTGCATATCCTCCGTCGAAATCACGGCACGAGCGGTGCAGAACGCGCTGAAGATCAAGATTATCTTCGATAATGTCCGACAGATCGGGGTTTTCGTAGATGCCTTTAAACCGGTCGAAAACGCGCTGGTTTTCTTCATCCAGAAAGTGACCGATTTTTTCCATTACCGTAACGGTATCAACCTTATCCTTCGGATGCTGGCCAAGCGAAACGAGTTTATCAAACAGGCTTTCGACATTGGTCATGTTAAAATTCCCTGCCATGACCAGGTTCCGGCTCCGCCAGTTGCTCTGCCGAAGCATAGGATGGCAGTTTTCAATTTCGTTAGCTCCGTGGGTGCCGTATCGGAGGTGTCCCATCCAGACTTCGCCCGTAAACGCGATATTTTCCTGGAGCCATTTGGCGTCTTTTGCTTTTTCCCGATTGCCTTTCAGGGCTTTACGGAATTTCTTGTTTACCTTCTCAAAGATGTCAGTTACAGGTCGCTGGTCAACGGATCGGTAGCGGCTAATGTAGCGGTGACCGGGTGGTACGTCGATCTTGATGTTGGCAATACCGGCTCCATCCTGGCCCCGGTTGACCTGCTTTTCCATCAGCAGATACAGTTTGTTTGCGCCGTAGAGAGCCGTACCGTATTTATCGATGTAATACTGATACGGTTTGCGGAGTCGAATAAGGGCAATTCCGCACTCGTGTTTAATAGCGTCGCTCATAACAAGGACCGTTGTACCGGCAAAAATCGCCGAGGCAATTGAGTATTGGTTGATGAAAAGGTAACGGACTACTGGCGGGTTTCGTTCGACAATAGCCTTGAACAAATATAGAAAAAGATATAAGAAGGGGAACGGACAAAGCGAATATCGACCAAAAGAAAGATTCTTTACTGTACCTGACCTTCGACCAGAAACTCGTTTTTATCGAAATAAGGCAGCTTTTGATAGCCCGATAATTTATAGTGCTGTACGCGCCATAGCTGCCCTCCAGCCGGACCACTTTCGAGCAATAAATGCCGTTCCGACGAATATAGTGGGTTATCGGTCTGCAAAACAGCTTCGATTAACCGGGGCTGGTGTGTCACAGAATCCAGACGCACTTTTAATGATCGTACGGTCAGGCGCTCCTCCGAATTTTTCAGCGTGTACTGGTAAGTGAGCGAATCGGGCCGAACAATCTGATAGCTACTTCGGAGAGCAGGCTTGTTTATATCAGCCTGGGTAAATAATTCAAGTTCGCGGCTCCAGTTAACATCGTTCTTGTTCTCCTGGCTCTGCTTTTTATTGACAGCCACCGTTTTATGAACGAGTGGTTTTTTAGCCGAAAGTTCGGCGATCTGACGTTTGACGAAGCCTAAAACGTCGTAATACACTATCGGCTGATTCTGTTGAACAGAGTCGGTACAACTGCTGGTCAGTAGAGTCAACAACAGGCAACAAGAATAAACGAAACGCATAAATCTATACTAAACGGCACCGGATGGGGAGCACCTTATCGCATCCTCAACACCTTTTTTTGCAAAACGGTTTGGGTAATCAAATTCTGAACCAAATTTGCAGTCATAATGCTTTACTTATAGATGTTGGATAGCAGATTTTAGGCATTGGATGCTTTCGTTTTAAGTCAACTGTCTATTGTCTATCATCCAGTATTCAGACATAACAATCATCTTCATGGAATACGATGTTATTATCATTGGTTCGGGGCCAGGCGGCTATACAGGTGCAATTCGTTGTGCTCAACTCGGACTCAAAACAGCCATTATCGAAAAATACCCCTCGCTGGGTGGCACCTGTCTAAATGTTGGTTGCATTCCGTCGAAAGCGCTCCTCGACTCGTCGGAACACTTTTATAATGCAGCCCATACATTTACCGAACACGGCATTAAGTTGTCGGATTTACAGGTCGATCTGGGACAAATGATTAAGCGCAAGCAGGAAGTTGTTGATGCGACGACCAAAGGCATCAACTTTCTGATGAAGAAAAATAAAATCGACGAAATTCATGGCGTTGGTTCGTTTGTTGATCCCCATACGGTGAAAATCGTCAAAGCCGATGGTTCTGAACAGGTCATCAAAGGAAAGAATATTGTGATCGCTACGGGATCGAAACCCATGTCGTTCCCATCGATGCCCATCGATAAAAAACGCGTCATTACGTCAACCGAAGCGCTGACCCTACAGGAAGTACCCAAGCATCTGATCGTGATTGGTGCAGGGGTGATCGGTGCTGAATTAGGATCGGTCTGGGCACGACTTGGCGCCAAAGTATCGTTCGTTGAGTTTGCCGACTCCATGATTCCAACCATGGATAAAACACTCGGCAAAGAACTCCAGAAAGTAGTCAAAAAACTCGGTGCCGATTTCTACTTCAGCCACAAAGTCACGAAAGTGGAAAACACGGGCGACGAAGTCGTTCTCAGCATTGATACTCCTAAAGGTGAACAGATTACACTAACCGGCGATTACTGCCTGGTTTCGGTTGGACGGCGCCCTTATACCGATGGTCTGAACCTGGAAGCGGCTGGCCTGAAAGCTGACAATCGGGGGCGGGTAGAAGTAGACGACCACCTGCGCACGAGTGTTCCGCACATTTATGCACTTGGCGATGTCATTCGCGGAGCAATGCTGGCCCATAAAGCCGAGGAAGAAGGTACATTCATTGCCGAAACCATTGTCGGTCAGAAACCCCACATCCATTATCGTTTGATTCCCGGCGTGGTCTATACCTGGCCTGAAGTGGCTTCCGTTGGCTATACGGAAGAAGAAGTAAAACAGGAAGGTATTCCTTATAAAGTGGGTTCATTCCCGTTCAAAGCGTTGGGCCGCGCGCGGGCCAGTATGGACGTCGACGGGCTGGTGAAAGTACTTGCCCACAAAGAAACCGACGAAATCCTGGGTGTTCACATGATTGGTGCCCGTGCCGCCGATATGATTGCTGAAGCGGTTACGGCCATGGAATTCCGGGCCTCAGCCGAAGACGTATCCCGCATGTCGCACGCTCACCCGACCTATACCGAAGCGTTTAAAGAAGCCTGCCTTGCCGCTACCGACAACCGGGCCATTAATATGTGATGCGTTAAGCGAACGAAGGAAACACGCCCGGTTGCTGGAAAGCGGCCGGGCTTTTCTGTATATTGCTCCCTTAACCAATACAACCGCCCAGCCATGAAGAAATTGTTTACAGCTCTTTTGAGCCTGTCTGTTGCCTGTGTCCATGCCCAAAATGCAGACTCTGTTACCATTCGAAAGATTTACAACGAAGCGCTGGCCAATGGCAAATCCTACGAGTGGCTGCGCTATCTGACCAAGCAGGTTGGGCCACGACTGAGTGGTTCGGAGGGCGCGCAAAAAGCCGTTGACTGGACCAAACAGGTAATGGAACAGCAAGGGTTCGACCGAGTCTTTTTGCAGGATGTCATGGTGCCGCATTGGGTGCGTGGTGCCAAAGAAGAAGCCTTCATCCATAACGGTAATCAGAAAGTCACGGTCCCGATTGCAGCCTTGGGCGGATCAGTAGCGACCGCTCCCAAAGGGGTTGAAGCGGGTGTCATTGAAGTCAAAAGTTTCCCGGAACTACGGGCAATGAGTCCCGAAAAGGTCAAAGGCAAAATTGTGTTTTTCAATCGCCCGATGGATCCGACCAAAATCAACACCTTTGAAGCCTACGGTGGAGCCGTTGAGCAACGGGCCAATGGTGCCACCGAAGCTGCCAAACTCGGAGCCGTGGGGGCCATTGTCCGCTCGATGACGAATGGTCACGATGACTACCCGCACGTTGGCGGTATGCGCTACGCGACGGGCGTTCCGTTGATTCCGACTGCGGCTATCAGCACAAACGGCGCTGACCTGTTGAGTAAATCGCTGGCTGAGAATCCGAACCTTACCTTTTATTTCAAACAAAACTGCGAATCATTGCCCGATGCAAAATCGTATAACGTAGTTGGCGAAATCAAGGGCAGCGAAAAACCGGATGAAATTATTGTAGTTGGCGGACACCTCGACTCATGGGATCTGGCCGAAGGAGCCCACGACGATGGAGCTGGCTGTGTTCAGTCTATTGAAGTGCTGCGGATACTGAAAACACTGGGGATCAAGCCAAAACGTACCATCCGGGCCGTGATGTTCATGAACGAAGAAAACGGCTTGCGGGGTGGTGTTCAATATGCCGATCTGGCGAAGAAAAACAACGAAAAACATATTGCTGCCGTCGAGTCTGACAATGGCGGCTTTACACCACGCGGCTTTGGCATCGTTGGAACGCCAGCGCAACGGGAAAAAGTAATGCCCTGGAAACCGCTGTTAGCGCCCTACGGCCTGACAGACATCGGTGCGGGCAGTGGGGGTGCCGACATTGGCCCACTGGCTCAACTAGGAACCGTATTGTTCGGATTTAAACCCGATTCGCAGCGTTATTTCGATTACCATCACACCATGGTCGATCGCTTTGAAACCGTCAGCCAGCGTGAACTTGAACTGGGAGCCGCGTCAATGGCTTCATTAATCTATTTGCTGGATCAATACGGTTTGTAATCGAACGATTCCAGGTTAATATCCTACAAACTACCTTCTCGCTGGCTCTGCACTTTCGGGGAGGTGGTTTCCTTTTAAAAAGCTTCCCCCGTAAGGATATAAAAACCCAGTCCTTCGCGGGTCACGCCAACGTCGGCTCGCAGATACACGTCTTTCTTTTTGAACAATAAGTAACGAACTCCGCCACCACCCGTAGGCAACAGTTTGTCAAGCTGAATCTGTCCCGGCGATGCTCCGACCGTACCTACAGCCGCAAATACCGAGGCCCCGAACCGTCGACTAAATGGAAACGGCAACCAGCGATACTCAAGCTGTGTTGCCAGGTACATTTTATCCCGAAAGCGCCCCGGATAGTATCCTCGCATGATAATCTCACTACCCAGTAGTGCCATCTGGTTAAAGGGTACATTGCCGCTGGTCAGAACACCATAAGTCTGCCAGGCCAATACCTGTCCGGGTCGAACGGTTCGAAAGAGTCGAATATCCATGGATAGATTCGAAAACGACAGCGAGCTTCCCCGCGATCTTCCGTAATTCAGATAGGCAAGTTCAGCGAAAATACCCCGTCGGGCATTCAGCGCATTAGGGCGGCTATCATAAACAAACCCCGCCCCCAGCCCAAGATTAGTGGTTCCATTACTCCCCAACGGTAGCTCACGTGTGATCGTCTCCGACTGTTTGAATTCGACCCGGCTTAGCTGCTGATAATCAATCTCGATACCGCCAAATAGATTCGGAGCAATTCGGCGCATGGCTCGCTCCCGAAGCTGAATCGACAAGGCATCGATCGTAGCCGGATGGTCGGGTTTGGTATCGGGGCCAATGCCGTAGTATAACAACGGAAACCGCTGAAGTCGTCCCCGCCCCAGAAAAAACCAGCGATCATGGTCGCCATAAATAGTATGATCGATATTCAGTCCGTATTGCCCGCGCAGTGTGACAAAACTAAACGCCTGAATTTCGCTCAGACGGTTATTTGTTACGTCGTTATTGGCATGATAGAGATACAGCGCCGAAACCCCAAATTCAAAACTAGTTTCGGGTGCATAACTAAATGTTGGATAGAACGATACATGGGGGTTTGCCGCCGAAGTTGTATCATTAAAAAACCGGTTATACGCCCGCTGGACTATGTTCTGGGCTACTGACTGCTGAACTAGCCCTATCAGGAACCCGGTGGTAAGTAGTAAGCCTGATTTGATTTTATTCTGTGATCTGCTCATAGAACTGCGCCTTGTAATTCCTGGCAAGGCTTTGGCCTGATCAACCAATTACAGTAGTCTTACTCGAAGATCGCTCCAATAGTTTTGAATTATTAAAATATCATTAAAAACTGGTTAACCAAACTTGTTTTTAGGAGGGCTGTGTTGCAGCTCCCGAAGCAATCCACGTTCTATAAATTTTTATTAATTGCCTTTCGTGCTTCATCAAACGCCCCAGGTAATGGCGCGTTTCGTTTGTCGATTTTGCCGACCCGATTAATGATGGTCACAGACAGTTCGCCCTCGGCGCGCATCCGTTCAACGGCATCGAAAAGCTGTGAATCGGTCAGCAACAGGTGATCGCCCGAAAGATTATAGCGGGTAGCCATCTCTGGCCATAACGACTTATCATTACCCGACATGGGCAGATAAACCAGCGCAAAATCTCGGGAACTATAAGAATTTCGCAAACGCTGGGCATCGAGTGCGGCTTGCCGACCGGCTTCATCGGAAGGCGATGTTAGCAACAGGTAAATAACTTTACCCCGGTTGGCATTAATAACCTGATCAAGTAACGACGAGCCGCTGCCCAAATCGTCGCGCGTTACAAACACGCCCGGCGAAATCTCCAGGCTGCTTACCTTACGGCCGGCATCTCGTAAAGTTTTCATGGCTGACCGAATGCGGGTACTGTCTTTCACTTCCAACCGATACAATTCATCGAGCGATCGCTCCAGATCGGGTTCGTTTACCTGCGGCCGGGCATAATCATAAAGCAAGCGGGCGTAGTCGAGTGTCAGACCGGGCAGCGAAGTAGCCAGCCAATAGGCCGCCAGGTAATCTACGGACGAACTATCATACAGCCGAATACTGCGCTGAATCAGCGTCTCGTAATTCACCAGCCGCTGTAATGTGTCAGGATTCCGTTTAACCAGCCCATCGAAAAACTTAAGGTCTGATGCGCGGGCCGAGTTATTCAGGGCATAGTCGTTTAATCGAAGCCTTTCTTCAGCTGTCAGGTTTTTACCGTAACGCTCCAGCAAAATCGACAAAGCCCGTACCGTAAGGCCATTTGAGCGGCCGTTGCTAACCTGGGCCGAAATGCGTTGCGTCACATAACTGGCGAAGCGATTCATGGCCGATGCACGGGCAGCGGTCAATACCTGATCGTGGGCTGGCCGGAGTGAATCGCTCAATGCTTTATCTAATTCTTCATTTTCATAAGTGGCTTTATCGTACATAAATGCGGCCGCATTGTAGCGATCCGTAAAGCCAACCCATCGATTCAGGAGAGGAAATGTTTTCTCTTTGGCCGCAAAGGCCAGAAACGGCATATGATAGGCGCTCGAAATAATTCGGTATGCGTTTTCATCGCCCATTCCATTAACCCTTGCCGACAGTTTTTGGCCATCCGGCTTATTGGCATAGGTGGCTTCAAAGGCCTTATAACGGGCAAATTGCTGATTTACCTGCGCATTAACGCCCCCAAACCGAAACGGCACCGCCACCGTGAATAGCGAATCGGCATCCAGTTCAATACTTAAGGCACCAGCTGAAGCCAGGAAAGCTGTTGAGATACGCCCATACGTAAAATACATTTCTTCCTGCGTGTAGATGAGGGGCATCGACACCCGAAACGTACCATCTACATTCAACGGTGCCGGACGTACCAATTCCCGGCTGGCCTGCAAAATATTATTTCGGCTGACCAGCACCGTCGGGGATTCCCGATACAGGCGTGCCGATAGGTTTCGGATTCGACCCGTTACGATAACCGAGTCTACAGACTGGCGATCCGTTTGGGCATGAGACAGACCTGGGAGCAAATAACAGGCAGTAAACAGCAGGCTAATCAGGAGCCGAAAAGGGTTTTCCATTGCTTCAAGAGGAACAAGATAAAGCAATAACTAACTGAACCCTCAAAATGTCAACTTTCGGCAAAAAAATGCCAGATTCTTACTTCGTCTTTATGCCGTGATACTGATCCTGCTCCTGATAATCGGTGCGCAATGGATACCCAACCCAATCGGTTGGCAACAGAATTCGGCGCAGATCAGGATGGCCTTCAAACTGAATACCGACCAGATCGAATGCTTCCCGCTCATGCCAATCGGCAGTTCGCCAGATGTGCGCAACACTCGGCACAGATGGCAGTTGGTTACCAGCCGTCTTTCGCGGCACAACCACTTTCAGCATCAGATTATGCTCGTAGGGAATTGATGTAAGGTTGTAAATGACCTCCATCGTATCAGCCTCCAAACCGTTGTCGATAGCCGTAACACAGGCCAGGAGATCGAAAAATAGTCGGTCGTCATCGCGCAGAAACTGACAGATTTCGACCAGCTGACTGACTGGAACGGTAAGATAGGGTTGCAGATTTTGCGTATTGGCCTGTAGTTCCAGACCAAACCGGGCAGTTAACGTACTGGTTATTTCGGAGAAGGTCATTATCTAAAAAGCGTAAAATTAGGCCAGCCAGGCCAGCCATTGCATCCAATTTTCAATCCAGAACAAAAACTTAGTGGCAAATTTAGCCGCCGGGGCCGATGATGGTTCAAGCGTGAGGCTGTTGTTGTTCAGGTCGGTATCCATGTAGATTTTCTGCTTCGGATCTACTTTTGCCCACAAAACTCTGGCTTTTTCGGTGAGCGTAAACTGCCGCTGACGCGCTTTACCATCCCAGAACAACATGAGTTCTTTTCCATTGTCAAAATGAACCAGCACATCCACAGGCATTTTTCCATCGCCGTTACGCTGAACCGTTATGATGGCCTGTTGCTGGCCATCGCGCTTCCGGTTTTTGAGCGAGCTCAGTTCATAGTCGACAACATTGTCGCCATATAATGCCTGATCGAAAAACCAGTTCATATCGGCCCCGTATTTGGTACCAAGTCGCTTCGTCACAATTTCGTTCACAATCGCAATGAAGTTATCGGCATCAGGGTGTTTAAATTTCCAGCGAATAAAATACGTCTGCATGATTTCGTCCATCACCGGCAGACCAACCAATCCCTCCAGTGTTTTCAGCCAGGTTGCCGTTTTGGAATAAGTCAGAACGCCGTATTGCCCCTCCGGAAGTTGCCACGTATTACCAAACGACGAGCCAATGGCCGGGTTATCCTGATGCACATAACTCGACCGTGAACTTTCCATATCGCCCATTTTAAAGTCCAGCAAATCGAACTGCGATGACCGGACTCCATACGTTGCGTCCATAATCCGACCCTCGTAGTACTGATTAAACCCTTCATCCAGCCAGGCTTCCTCAAACTCGTTGGACGCTATGAGTTGCATAAAATACTGATGACCAAATTCATGAATCGTTACCTCTTCCGGGAATCGGGCTCCGGCAGGTAGAAACCAGGCCGAGCCGGCCGTAATGAAGGTTGGGTATTCCATGCCAAACGACCCACTGGCGTGCAAGGGTGGATCAACGATCGTTAAATTGGGAAACGGATATTTCCCCAAATGCTTATCAAAGTAGGCCAGCGCTGCTTTCGCTGCCGTCAAATGTCGCTCGGCCTGGTGTCGATGCTCCGGCTGCATAACCAGTTCCAGCTTTACCTCCCCACCAGACGGTCGTTTCCAGGTATCATTCACCACCTGAAAATGAGGAGAGGCCGTCCATGCAAAATCGACTACATCTTCGGCGTGGTAGTGAATCTTTTTGGTGCCATTTGAGAATAATTTTTCGGACTGATAGAGCCCCGTAGCACTAACCCAATATTCTTTCGGGGTTGTAATGTTTACGTCATAAACCCCATAATCGGCGTAGAACTCCGAATGAGCATGGAACTGGTGACAGTTCCATTGGCCTTTTGTGGCATAACGCGTTCCGGCAGGCTCATACACCCCGATTTTAGGAAACCACTGACCAACCAGAAAAAAGTCGCGGCTGAAACCCGTACGGGCAAATATTTTTGGGAGCTTGGCCCGAAACTTTATATCGAGCGTAATCGTCTCGCCCGGCCCAACGGGTTTCGATAAGGGTACACGAATAACCGTGTGATCGTCTTCGTTTTGGTCATCAGGCTGGATGTATTTATAGGCCAGCGGCTCTTCTTTGGTTTTCATCGATAAAACCTCGATGGATCCATACGGATCTTCTTTCGAACTAAGGTCAATTTCGGTTCCCCGCAACTGCCCACCCGATTCGCGCATAAACGTTGACCGATCATTGCGAAAGGCATTCAGGTAGAGGTGAAACTGCAGTTCCCGAATAACATCGCTGGATGCGTTGCGCCACGTTAAGGTTTCCTGCCCATCGAGTTTTTTCGTGATTGGGTCCAGTTTCACGTCAATCTGATAATTAGCCAGACGCGGACTAAGGGGTGTCGAAAAAATGGTCTTTGCTGGCTGAGCAAACCCATTCAGTACAGCACCACATAGAGTTAGATAAGTCAGGAAGTGTTTCATCAGGCAACTGGGAAAGGATTGGCGAACAGGCAAGATCGACGGTTACTGCTACTTATGCGATTTGAACTAGTCAAATATAATGCTTAATCGATCCCATCAATCAATCTGCTCTGGGTAGCCATCCAGACGATTTGGTTCTCCCCCAAAAAACGCGCATATTGATTAGTGAATCAACCTCTTTGAACAAGTTCATCCAAACTATGAAGCACTGTTTTCTCTCGTTAATTCTATCTATTTTGATTTCGTTATTTGCCAATGCACAACCCTACGATCTCGTTATCAAAAACGGTCGTGTCGTCGACGGCACGGGCAATCCGTGGATACATGCCGACGTTGCCGTTCAGAATGGGCGTATTGTGCGGATTGGCACTATACCATCAACCGATGCCAATCGAACAATCGACGCCAGTGGACTAATTGTAGCGCCTGGCTTTATTGATGTTCATACCCATGTAGAAGGTAGTTTAGAAGCGCAGCCCGGCGCTCCAAATTTCGTTTACGATGGCGTTACAACCATGATTACAGGAAATTGTGGAGGTTCCAGTACAAACCTGCGCACGTATTTTGACACCCTGCGGATGCAGGGCATTTCGGTGAATGTGGGGTCATTGATCGGCCACAATACGGTCCGTATGAAAGTGATGAAAATGGCTTTCCGCGAACCAACCGCCCGCGAACAGGCCGACATGGAAGTACTGGTCGAGCAGGCTATGAAAGACGGAGCGGTTGGTCTGTCAACCGGGCTGATCTATACGCCCGGCACCTATGCCCGTACACCCGAGGTTGTCAACCTGGCAAAAATGGCTTCCCGTTATGGCGGTGTTTATGCTTCACACATCCGCAATGAAGGGCAGAATGTAAAGCAAGCCGTGGAAGAAGCGATTCAGATTAGCCGCGAAGCGCACATTCCCGTCGAAATTTCACATTTTAAAGTGGCCAGCAAACCGCTCTGGGGCAATAGTACCGAAACAGTGGCTATGGTTGAAGCCGCCCGACGCGAGGGCTTGGATGTGACAGTAGACCAGTATCCCTACACGGCTTCGAGTACGTCGCTGGAAAGCATCATACCATCGTGGGCACTAGCCGATGGCGATTCAGCCGTATTGGCGCGCTTTCGGGATTCAGCCAGCCGAACCAAAATCCGGAACGAAATGCTGGAGAGCCTCAAAAAAAACCTGCGCAAGAATTACGAATATGCGGTCGTGGCGAATTACAAACCCGATACAACGTTCAATGGCCTCAGTATCAATCAAATTAACCAGAAGTTAGGGCGCAAAAATTCCGCTGAAACCGAAGCCGATCTTGTGATGGATTTGATGGAAAAGGCCAACCTGAAACGGATTCAGATGGTATATCATACAATGTCGGAGACCGACGTTGAAACCATTCTTCGTTATCCGAACACCATGATAGCCTCGGACGCGGGGGTCGCTAAATTAGGATCAGGCATGCCACATCCGCGTGCTTATGGCACAAACGCCCGTGTTTTAGGCCGTTATGTCCGCGAGCGTCATATTATTCCGCTCGAAGAAGCAATTCGACGTATGACGTCACTGCCGGCCCAGCGTTTCCGATTAACCGACCGGGGGTTAATTCGTCCTGGTTATGCGGCCGATATCGTTCTGTTCGATGAAAAAACCGTTTCTGACCGGGCCACTTACGACCAGCCTCATGCCTACACAACTGGTATTTCGTGGGTGCTGGTTAATGGAACCCCTGTTATTGAAAACAATAAACAGACAAATCAGCGACCCGGTCAGCTCCTCATGGGGCCTGGCTATGTAAAATAATAGAGGATGTAGGTAGTTCTGCCAGACTGTATCATACATCCTCTATCATACATAAAAAGTTTTGCCTTGTATTTCGTTACTTTGCTGCCGGTTCGCCAATCGGCCTAACGACTTGGTAGTCATGGCTGAAAAAATTGGCTTTTTCGTTGTTAACCCTTCTTATTTTCTGCGATGAGTACCATTCAAAGCATTCATGCCCGACAAATTCTGGATTCGCGAGGCAACCCGACCGTTGAGGTAGACGTTCGGACAGAAAACGGATATCTGGGTCGTGCGGCCGTTCCATCGGGCGCATCCACTGGCTCCCATGAAGCTGTCGAACTCCGCGACGACGATCCAAAAATATACGTCGGTAAAGGTGTCCTTAAAGCCGTCTCGAACGTAAATGACCTTATCTTCCCCGAACTGGTTGGAATTTCGGTCTACGAGCAAAGCATGATTGATAAAATTATGCTCGAATTAGACGGTACGTCAAACAAGGGCCGTTTGGGTGCCAACGCCATTCTCGGCGTGTCTCTGGCCGTGGCAAAAGCAGCCGCTCAGGAAGCAGGTCTGCCCCTGTACCGGTACGTTGGCGGAGTTAATGCCAACACGTTGCCAGTGCCTATGATGAACATCCTCAATGGCGGCTCCCATGCCGATAACTCCATCGATTTCCAGGAGTTCATGGTTATGCCCGCCAATGCACCAAGCTTCTCGGAAGCCCTGCGCTGGGGTACAGAAATCTTCCACACGCTCAAAAAAGTGCTGAAAGGCATGGGACTGGCGACTAATGTGGGCGACGAAGGCGGATTCGCTCCGAACATCAAGTCGAATGAAGAGGCTATCCAGACGATTCTGCAAGCCATCGAGAAAGCAGGCTATCGCCCAGGCGAAGACGTTTGGATTGCTATGGATGCGGCTTCTTCCGAATTCTACAATGCAGCTGAAGGCGTCTATCATTTCAAAAAATCGACCGGCGACAAGCTGACTTCGTCCGAAATGGCGGGTTACTGGAAAGAATGGGTTAGCAAATACCCAATTCTGTCGATCGAAGATGGCATGGCCGAAGACGACTGGTCAGGCTGGAAAGCACATACCGATGCGCTGAAAGGCACTCCAACTCAACTTGTTGGCGATGACCTGTTCGTGACGAACGTAACACGCCTGCAGGAAGGTATCGATAAGGGTATAGCCAACGCCATTCTGGTGAAAGTAAACCAAATCGGTTCACTGACCGAAACAATCGATACGGTAAATCTGGCGAAACGCAATGCGTACAAAAACATCATGTCGCACCGTTCCGGCGAAACCGAAGACGCAACGATTGCGGACCTCGCCGTGGCGCTGAATACGGGCCAGATTAAAACGGGCTCAGCTTCACGTTCTGACCGGATGGCCAAGTACAATCAACTGCTTCGTATTGAAGAGGAATTGGGCGAAACTGCGTACTTCCCAGGACTTAAATTTTAGCAGGGAGCAAGGGGCACGGAGCCGGGAGGTTACTGACAACCCGGCTCTGCGCCCCGCACCCCTTGCTCCTACCCTATGCTAAACCGTCTCCTCCATTATCTGCGCAATTTTTATGTTGCTTCTGGCTTAAGCCTGCTGGCATGGATGACGTTTTTTGATGCGAATGACCTTCCGATGCAAATCCGGAACTGGTGGAAATTGCGCGAACTGGAAGGAGAAGCGACCTTCTACCAGACCCAAATCCAGAAAGTCCAAACCGAACGTCGCGAAGTGCTGGGCAATGACCGGCTTCGGGAAAAGTATGCACGGGAAAAATACCTGATGAAAAAGCCTACCGAAGATATTTTCGTCATCGTTGACGAGAAAAATGAACCGATTGAAAAATAATGCTGAAAGCGACATGATGTTTCTGTAGCGTTCAGCATTCATCCTTTATGATAAACGTTCTCTTCGTTTGTTATGGTAACATTTGCCGGTCGCCAGTGGCAGAGGGCGTATTCCGGACGTTAGTCGAAGAACAGGAATTAAGCAAACTTATTCAATGTGATTCGGCTGGCACGGCGTCTTTTCACATTGGTCAGCTATCTGATCGTCGAACACGGGAAAACGCCCTCGAACATGGTCTGACACTCACCCACCGCGCCCGGCGCATCACTGGCGACGATCTGGCCCTGTTCAATTATTTCGTGGCGATGGATGAGACTAATCTGGAAGCCATTGAAAAGCTAAACTACCGTAGTACAGGACTGTATTCCAACGACACTATTTTTCTGCTACGTGAATTTGACCCCGACGTCAACGACGAACCGAATGTTCCAGACCCCTACTACGAAGGACCCGAAGTTTTCGAAGAAGTCTATCAAATCACGTTACGCTGCTGCCGCCAACTGCTTACGTACTTAATTCAACAGCATAATCTTAGTGAACGAAAGGGTGAATTAGCGAATGAGTGAACGATAAAGCGTCCACTTTTTACTAGTTCACCCTTTCGCTCAATCACTCATTGAACTTATGAACAAAAAAGTCATTCTCATCATCCTCGACGGTTGGGGTATCCCGCTCAAACCCGACGTATCGGCCATTGAATCGGCCAGTACGCCTTTCATGAACTCGCTGTATCCGAAGTACCCTAACAGTACACTGGAAGCATCAGGACTGGCGGTTGGTTTGCCAGCCGGGCAGATGGGCAATTCGGAAGTAGGTCACATGAATCTGGGCGCTGGCCGAATCGTTTATCAGGATCTCGTTAAGGTTAATAAAGCCGTTGATGAGCATACCCTTGATCATGAGCCTGTACTGGTTGATGCACTGACCTATGCCAAAACACAGGGCAAGAAAGTCCATTTTATCGGATTGGTCTCAGACGGTGGTGTTCATGCACACATCGACCATGTAAAAGGTCTTCTTTCCATCGCTCAAGCCCATGGCTTGACGGATGTATTCGTCCATGCTTTTACGGATGGGCGCGATACAGATCCTAAAGGTGGAGTTGGCTATCTGACCGATTTGCAGGCGCATATGGCGATCTCAACGGGAAAAATCGCGAGCGTAATTGGCCGCTATTATGCCATGGATCGCGATAATCGCTGGGAACGCGTTAAAGTTGCCTATGATGCTATGGTTCATGGAACGGGACTTCTCACCAACGAAGCCATCAGTGCGTTACAGGCTTCCTACGACGCTGGCGTTACAGACGAATTCGTGAAACCGATCATTGTCGCTAAAGCCGATGGATCTCCGGTGGCCCTTATTGAAGAGGGCGACGTGGTATTGTGCTTCAACTTCCGCACCGACCGTGGCCGCGAAATCACTCAAGCCCTTACCCAAAAAGACTTCCCCGAACAGGGCATGAAGAAATTGGCACTGGATTATATCACCATGACCAATTACGACAGCGAATTTGTGGGCGTAAAAGTTATTTTTGATAAAGACAATCTGGAAAAAACACTGGGTGAAGTGATCGCCGAGGCAGGCCGAAAACAGATTCGAATTGCCGAGACGGAAAAATATCCGCACGTAACGTTCTTCTTTTCGGGTGGTCGCGAGGAGCCTTTTGCTGGCGAAAAGCGTCTACTCTGTCCATCCCCTAAAGAGATGGTTATCTACGACGAACAAGGCGTACCGACCACAATACCGGTAAAAACCTACGATCAGAAGCCCGAAATGGCTGCTTTCGACATCCGCGATGCCATCATTCCGGAGTTGATGAGCGAGGAGCCCGACTTTATTTGTCTCAACTTTGCCAATACGGATATGGTTGGTCATACGGGCGTTTTTGAGGCTGTAGTCAAGGCTGCTGAAACGGCCGATGCCTGCGCCAAAGCTGTTACAGAAGCTGCGCTGGAACATGGCTATGCAACGATCATCATCGCCGACCACGGTAATGCGGAGTACATGCGTAACGACGACGGTACGCCTAACACAGCGCATACGACCAATCTGGTGCCCTGCATCCTGGTTGATAAAGACTATCATCTAGCACTAAACAATGGCAAACTCGCTGATATCGCCCCAACCATCCTGCAACTCATGGGTATTCCCCAACCGCCAGAAATGACGGGAGTGAGTTTGATCAAGGAGTAATCTTCAATTCGCAAAAAGCCCTGCCAGGAATCCTGGCAGGGCTTTTTTATACTTTTTTCGTTTCTACTACATCTCCAGCAGAAGACGGGCGGGATCTTCCAGAATCTGCTTCACACGGACAAGGAAGCTAACCGATTCTTTCCCATCAATGATGCGGTGATCGTACGATAAAGCGACATACATGATTGGCCGAATCACGATTTCACCATTCACGACAACTGGCCGCTCAACGATATTATGCATACCCAGAATAGCTGACTGGGGTGCGTTAATAATTGGCGTCGAAAGCATTGAACCAAATGTGCCGCCGTTGGTGATAGTGAACGTACCGCCGGTCATCTGCTCAATGGTCAGCTTATTGTCACGGGCCAGCCCGGCGAGCCTGCCGATCTCTTTTTCGATTTGCGCAAAGCTTAACTTTTCAGCATTCCGGATAACGGGTACAACAAGCCCGCGCTCCGTCGAAACAGCGATAGAAACATCACAGAAATCGTTATAAATGATGCTATCTCCGTCGATCTGAGCATTTACGGCCGGGAATTCCTTCAGAGCGGCACAAATAGCCTTCGTAAAGAAGGACATGAAGCCAAGCCCTACGCCATGTTTCTCTTTGAATTTGTCTTTGTATTTGTTCCGCAGATCCATGATCGGCTTCATATCCACCTCATTGAAGGTAGTCAGCATAGCCGTTTCATTCTTAACAGCAACCAATCGGCGGGCAATTGTCCGGCGCAGGGAGGTCATTTTCTCCCGGCGCTGACCACGTTCGCCAGCGACAACCGGTGCTGGTGCTGCGGGTTTAGCCACGGCAGGTTGGGCCGGAGGTGCAGGTTGTGCAGCAGGTGCTGCGGGTTGTACCGGAGCAGGCGACGCTTTCAGCGCATCTTCTTTGGTTACACGTCCACCAACACCGGTTCCCTGCACTTGTTGCGCACTGACACCTTTTTCATCCAGAATTTTAGCGGCAGCCGGTGAAGGGTAATGAGCGGCATAACCATTCTGACCATTACTGACGGCTTCAGCAGGTGCTGCAGGCTGAGCGGCAGGCGCGGGTTGAGCAGGTTGTGGTGTGGCTACTGGCTGGGCAGTTGCGGCACCCGTTTCAATCTTCGCAATCAATGCGCCAATGGGCAACGTTTCGCCTGCCTGGGCTACGATCCGGAGCGTTCCGGCCGCTTCGGCAGGGAGTTCAAACGTGGCTTTGTCAGATTCGAGTTCGCACAAAACTTCGTCGAGAGCAACCTGATCGCCGTCTTTTTTACTCCACGAGGCAATAGTCACTTCCGTAACTGATTCACCAACAGCAGGGACTTTCATTTCCACAACGCTACCACCCGTGGCTGCTGCGACTGGTGCCGCTGCAGGTTCGGCAACTGGTTGTGAAACCGGAGTCGATTCGGCAACAGGAGCCGCCTGTTCTGCAGGTTTAGGCACTTCAGCCTTGGCTGGCTCAGGTGTCGGGGCCGCACTTGGTGCGCTACCGCCGTTATCAATTGTGCAAATGCTGGCGCCGATCGGCAACACATCGCCCTCCTGTGCCAGAATGTGAAGGATTCCGTCGGCTTCGGCCGTTAATTCAAACGTCGCTTTATCGGAGTCGAGTCCACAGAGAACGTCGTCCATTTTTACATGATCACCTTCTTTCTTATACCAGGTGCCAACAGTAACTTCGGTAATGGATTCCCCCACTGGAGGAATTTTCATATCAACGGCCATTTTTCTATAGTTTGTGGTTCTTGGTTTGTGGTTTATCGTTCTATTAAAACGATAAACCACAAATGGCAAAACTCCTTGTTATTCAAACGCTCTGCGAACGATGTCTGCTTGTTCCTGGGTATGTATTTTGGGGTAACCCGTTGCTGGCGAAGCCGCAGCCTTCCGTGAGATAATCGGCAGACCCATGCCGACACGCAACAGGTAAGACCAGTATCCCATGTTTTCTGGTTCTTCCTGTACCCAGAATAGCTCCGCTTTTTTGTACTGACTCAGTACAGCATCCAACTGTTTTTTAGGCAATGGAGCCAGCTGTTCCAGCCGAACGATAGCTACATCATCACGCTGATCAGCCTGCTGCTTGTCCAACAGGTCATAATACACTTTCCCCGTGCAAAGTAAGACGCGTTTCACCTTTTTAGCCTGTGCATAACTATCGCCAAGAACTTCCTGGAAGCTACCTTGCGTCAGTTCATCCACAGGCGAAATGCATTTGGGATGACGTAGCAACGACTTAGGCGACATAACCACAAGTGGTTTACGGAATGCCCATGCCAGTTGCCGACGCATCAGGTGGAAGAAGTTGGCTGGCGTCGTGATGTTGGCCACGACCATATTGTGTTCGGCATAGAGCTGTAAATAGCGTTCTGGACGGGCATTCGAGTGCTCAGGTCCCTGACCCTCGTACCCATGCGGCAGCAGGAGCGCCAAACCGTTCTGGATACCCCACTTCGATTCGGCAGCCGCGATAAACTGGTCGATGATCAACTGGGCACCATTCGAGAAATCACCAAATTGTGCCTCCCAAATGACCAATGCGTGGGGGTTCGCCATGGCATAACCATATTCAAATCCCAACACACCGTATTCCGACAGCAGCGAGTTGTAAACCTGAAACTTCTGCTGGCCTTCCTGAATGAAATCGAGCGACGAATACGATTGATTCGTTTCAGCATCATGCAGCACGGAATGGCGGTGCGAGAATGTACCACGCTGCACATCCTGACCACTCAACCGAACGGGCTTTCCTTCGAGCAGCAGTGAACCATAGGCCAGCAATTCAGCCGTTCCCCAGTTCACCATTTTCGTATCGTTGAGCATGGTCTGCCGATCTTTCAGCAATTTGTCAATTTGCTTCAACGGCTTAAATCCTTCCGGAATTTTCACCAGAGCTTTACCGACCAATTCCAGCGTTTCGGGCGAAATTTTCGTTTCGGGCGACTTATCAAAATCACTCGGCTCACTAAACCGAAGCTCAGCCCAGTCAAGGTCAAGGCGCAGTGGTTTATAGGGAATTTCGGCCTTCTGTTTCACCCGATCAAGGCGATCCTGCAATTGCTTTTTAAACTCCGTATCCATGCGCGTTGCCAGTTCGGCGTCTACATCGCCCCGCTGAATAAGCAGGTCTTTGTAGAGCTCACGCGGGTTGGCGTGCTTATCGATGATGTTATACATCGTTGGCTGGGTAAACTTCGGCTCATCGGCTTCATTATGACCGTAGCGACGATAGCAGACCATATCGATGAAGACATCACGATTGAACTTCTCACGAAACTCAACCGCCAGTTTAGCGCAGAAAATTACCGCTTCGGGATCATCGCCATTTACGTGAAAAATCGGCGCATCGATAATTTTAGCCACATCGGAGCAGTAAATCGACGACCGGGCATCTTCAAAGTCAGTCGTAAACCCAATCTGGTTGTTAATCACAAAATGGACTGTACCGCCGGTTTTGTAACCCGCCAGCTTAGCCATTTGTGTCACTTCATAGACAATACCCTGCCCGGCCACGGCAGCATCACCATGGATCAGGATGGGCATTATTTTGGTAAAGTCGCCTTTGTATTCTTCATCGGCCTGTGCCCGCACAAACCCTTCAACTACCGGATTGACGGCTTCCAGGTGCGACGGGTTCGGAGCCAGTTTGACACTGATCTGCTTTCCCGATTTGGTTTCAATCAGGCTGGAATAGCCAAGATGGTATTTAACGTCACCATCACCATGTACCTGATCGGGCACATTTCCTTCGAACCCATCAAATATTGATTCGTATGATTTGCCCAGAATATTCGCCAATACGTTCAGGCGCCCCCGGTGGGCCATACCGATCATCACTTCCTCAACGCCCATGTCGGCCGCCTGATTGATAATTGTATCCAGCGCCGGAATAGTTACCTCACCACCTTCGAGCGAAAACCGCTTCTGACCCAAATATTTTGTGGCCAGGAAGTTTTCAAAAACGGTAGCTTCATTCAGTTTTTCGAGAATGCGTTTTTTCTCATCGAGAGAAGGCATAAACACGAGTGCTTCCTTCTCAATTTTGTTCCGGAGCCAGTTCTTGACATCCAGTTCGCGGATGTACATATACTCGAAACCGATCTCACCAGCGTAAATCTTCCGAAGCGAATCCATAATGACCCGTAACGTAGCGGGTCCGATTCCGAGTAATTTACCCGATTCAAATACGGTGTCCAGATCCGCGTCAGACAGCGCATAATCGGGAAGATCGACCCGAGGCTGGCGGTCTTTACGGGCTTTCAGCGGGTTCGTCTTGGCCAGCAAATGGCCACGAGACCGATACGCTTTAATTAAACTAGCGACCGAAACTTCTTTTTCGGCGTGGCTGGCGTCAACCGGCTTTGCCGAAACATCAGCCTGATGGGCGGTTTGCCCGTTTCCATTGGCTGAAGCGCCATTGGTTTTACCATTGGACCCATTGGCGTTTTCGCCATAGGTCAATGAGAATTCAAATCCTTTGAAAAATTGCTGCCAGCTTTCGTCAACTGCCTGGGGGTCTTGCTTGTAAGACTGATAGAGTTGATCTACGTAAGCCGCGTCGGAATTGGCGATATATGAGTACTGATCCATGACGGGGGCGCGTCGTTGTTTTGACCCGCAAAGGTAACGTATCGGCCAAACAGTTGGCCCTAAAATTTTTGGTTTTTATTCTATGTCTTTGCTAGTAACGACACCCTTCGTTTTATAACAGTATTCATGAGGGTTTAGTTGATCAATGCCTTCTTAATCTAATGGCTACATAGAAAAGGCTTAGTCACTATTTTTGCGCTCCTGACATAGTTCGATTAATACGCCATTGGTTCCTTTCGGATGTAAAAAACAGACAAGCTTATTGTCGGCTCCCGTTTTGGGTGTTTCGCTCAGCAACGTAAAGCCTTCGCCTTTTAGCCGATCCATTTCTGCATAGATATCATCTACTTCAAAGGCAATATGATGGATGCCTTCCCCTTTCTTTTCCAGAAATCCGGCAATCGGACTTGTCGGAGTTAAGGCTTCCAGTAGCTCAATTTTGGTTTGATTGATTCGGAAGAAAGACGTTGCGACTCCTTCCGTTTCCACTATTTCGGATTTATAGGGCTCTATGCCTAGAAGCTTTGTAAATAAATCATTGGACGCGGCAATGTCGCGGACAGCAATACCGATGTGTTCGACGTTGGTGAGCATATTTTTATCTGGACTGACGCCCAATTAGTTGGTAAGTTGAGCGACTACGCTGGGTAAACAGAACTTTTCCGATTGGCAGAAAGTTAATAGATCAGCATTAATTCGCGTCAAAATCGATTCTATTACGACTATGGTTACTGTTTCAGAAATCGCTAAAAATAAGATTGTTGAACTACGCCAGAAAGATGGCCTTGCCGACGAATACTCCATTCGGGTGGCTGTGCAGGGCGGAGGTTGTTCGGGTCTGATGTATGATCTACAATTTGATGCAACACAGCAGCCAACCGACCATGTCGTTGAAGATAAAGGCATTAAGATTCTGGTAGACCGTAAAAGTCTGTTGTATCTGGCCGGCACTGAGCTTGATTTTTCGGACGGTTTGAATGGCAAAGGATTTCAGTTTAAAAATCCGAACGCCAGTCGCACCTGCGGTTGTGGCGAAAGTTTTGCCGTATAACATTCCGATACTACTTTTGAAAAACACCGTCCGTATGATGACGGTGTTTTTTTATGACCCCACTTTTTCCTTACCATGTCACTTCAAGCCAAGCCCGTCAGTCATTCACGCACAACCCTGACTGAGTTAATGATTCCAGCTTATGCCAACTTTGGCGGTAAGATTCACGGTGGCACCTTGCTATCGCTGATGGATAAAGTTGCCTACGCCTGTTCAGCAAAGCATGCCGGACAGTATTGCGTAACGGTCTCTGTGGATGGCGTCAACTTTCGCCAGCCGGTTGAAGTTGGTGAGCTGGTTTCACTTATGGCATCGGTTAATTATGTTGGTCGGACTTCGCTGGTCGTTGGCATAAAAGTTATCGCTGAAAACGTAAAAGTCGGCACGGTAAAACATACGAATACCAGCTATTTTACGATGGTCGCCAAAGACGATCTCGACCGCCCAACGGAAGTACCCCCTCTCCTGCTCGAAACACCCGACGATGTTCGACGTTTTCTGGAAGCGATGAAGCGGAAAGAACTCCGTGCGGCTTACAGCGAACACTTCGATAATGCCCGCCTTCGGATGTTACATAACGAAAATATTGATCAGCTAACCGGCGAGCGTTGTCAGCTCACCGATGAGCTGAAAAAAAATCTGTAGAACCGGCAGGCGTTGACCCTACAATTCGGCACGAACAATTTTTGCTCCAGCCACCATGTTGGCTAATTTTTGTTTTGCTGCCCATCGGGCTGTCTGGCTAAGACCACAATCGGGCGCAACGGCCAGTTTTTCGGCAGGAACGTAGGGTAAACATTTCCGAATACGCTCAGCGACATCGTCTGGAGTTTCGATGTAATAACTTTTTACATCAATCACTCCGACGGCAACATCGAATTTCTCGGCAAATCGTTCTAACAGATTAACTTCGGCAAAATTCAGGATGGTCATCTCGGAGTGAAGCTCGTCTACGGTCATATCCAGAAAATCGGGGAGCATGGGGGCAATCGTTTTCTTACCAACCGACCGGCCTTTGTAATTTCCGAAACAGAGGTGCATGGAAAGCCGGGTTTTGCCAACCCCCGGCGCAACTGTCCGATTGAAAATATCGACAAACCGTTTTGTATCCTCACGGTAGGCATAGCAGGACATTGACGGTTCATCGACGCAGATCTCCGGAACGCCAAGGGCAACCAAATCGGCAATCTCCTTATTGACGAGTGGCAATAAGGCTTCAGTCACCTCCCAGCGATCTTTGTATAAACCTCCGGGTAGCAACCGTCCGCTGAGTGTATAAGGGCCGGGGATCGAAACTTTTAGACCCTGACCATCAGGAGCCAATCGTTTCAATCGCAGGTATTCATCTACTACGCCAAGGCCTTTAGGAGCCGTAAGTGGCTCAACAATGTTGTGTTTACCCCGCTGATCGTGAGCAGGAGGCCCAAATCGCCGTAGTTCGGTATCGTTATTCTGAATCCCATTGATGTATCCATAGAACGACAGATTAAAATCAAACCGGGTTTGTTCGCCATCGGTTATAACGTCTAAACCGGCCGCGACCTGATCGTGAACAGACGCTACTACGGCGTCTTCAATCATTTCGTTGATGTCGGCAGGGCCAAACTGAGCTAGATTCTGGCTCGAAAATTCGAGCCAGCCCGGAAACGGCATCGATCCGACAACCGTAGTTTTAACAGGAACTGACTGCATTTTTCAATGAATAATGTGTACTATAAACCTTGTTGTAAGTTCGCAACAATTTTTACATTTCACATTATTCATTTTATTTTCTGCTAGAATGGCTTTTTACCGATTACTTTTTTGAAGACCTCTTTCAGCAACACCGGTAAGGTAAAATTGTGACTAACGGCATAACGAAAGCTACCCGTATTGATGGTTTCGATTGGCTTTCCATTCTCGCTGTGCTGTACTACTTTTCCGGTAGCAATATTAATGACATGGCGCAGATTCAGATTATTGGCAAACATGTCTGAAAAACGGGGCGAGTAATACATGCACCCTTCAAAATAATAATGCGTAACCTGCGACCAGCGTGTCACATTACCCCCTTTAATTGGCATACCACCATGCACCAGATTTGACGACCAAATCAATACATCGCCTTTTTCCATATGAATTTCCTGACGCTGATATCCTTTAGCTTCCATGAATTCCTCCATAAAATCTTCGTAATGCGGATATTCAGCGTAGTTCTCTTCTGCTTCTATACCGATATCAAAATAATTGAACTCCTCCTGCCGCTGCGAACGTGGATAGTAAAATAAGGGGCCGTTATTGGCATTTGTTGCTTCTAACGCTACCCATACGCCACACATGAACCGGGCGGGTGTACTGCTAAAGTGAATGGTATCGGAGTGGGCCCGCTGTTGTGTGCCGAATTTAAAATTAAGCGTCTGAAATGGTATTGGTTCACGCTCATAAAGCAGCCGTAGTACGTCAAAAATCTGTGGTACGCTCGCGATCTCGCGTACAGTTGAATATTTTTTCCAAAGATCCTGATGACGGGAAGGCTGTTCGCCAACCTTGGCTGGATATTCGTTCTGGATCTGCTGTAGAGTTCGATCAATCAATTCGTGACTTACCTGTTGGCGCAACAACAAAAATCCTTCGCGATTATAATGCGTAACCATTTCATGTTGCTCGGGTGTCAGCTCTTTTTTTTGTAATAAATCGTTAAAAAAAGGAGATTCGACCCATGGCAAATTCATTTTCTCAGCTAAGGAGACGTTCTTCATGATTTTTTCTTTTTCAGGATTATTGAATAGCAAAATAATTTTCAAAAGAGGCCAAGTAAATCAAATGACAACATCAAATAAACCTGCTGCCTATCAATAAATTACAGAAGCGATTTTTTGTGTTAGTGCCTTTTACTTAAATGCGATTAAAGGTATAAATTCTCCAATTAATTATGATGTACCAGCCCAAAATATGATACTATATGGGGGTAAAAAATGACGTGTTTTTTGTTAACGGTAGACCCTATACTCCCACCAAAGCATATCCTCTACTCGGTCGAACAATCTGAATTTATTTTTTTCCAGCACTTTCTGGGAGGCTACATTTTCAGCTTCAGTATCCGCTATTACTCGACCAACGCCCGGTTGTTTTGTTGCCCATGTCAATAAACCACCAACCATTTCACTCATATAGCCATTCCGACGGAAGGCAGGGTAGGTACCATAACCGATCTCAATAGTCTCATTTTCATCGGGTTCCCCTTTAAATTTTGCCTCCGCAACAAACTGTTGTTTCTGGCGATCGATAGCCAGCCACATAGTATGGTAAAGTGGATCATTGGCCGGATCCTGCACGCGTGGAATGGCAAAGTAAGTGATGATGCTCAACACGGGCTCAACCACTTCCCGATGTCCCTTTTTTAGACCAAATTCATTCTCTAACTGGTAACGGCCGGCGATATGAAGGCGAAGTTGATCGAGCGTCAGGGGAACGATTGTAAGGCGCTGGGTTTCAATCATTGGTTTGCTATTGATTCGGTTCGCTAACGTAACTCGGAATGCCTACATTTTCGTACAGCTTTGCCAATCGATGGGCATGTTCATCGTAAGCCGACTCAAATAGTTCGACAGCGCGCTCAGCTCCCACCACAACGCCCGCGCTGAGAACTTTGGGCGGTCGTCCGGCTTCGGTTAGCAGTTTCGCAATTTCGGCTTTGATACTATTGACGAGCACAGCTCCTCCTACTGTGCTTCCGGGTGCCACGGGCGTATCCAATCCGGGTATGGCCAACATGGCATCGCCAATGGGTGCACCTGTGTCCAGAATCAAGTCAGCAAAATCGCTGAGCTTCCTGCCATCTGCCCGTTTGCTCGTGCTTTTTTCAGAATGCTCTTTCGTAATCAGCGCCACCACTTTTACGCCCTGTCGTTGAAAAAGTTCTGCCATTTCAATTGGCACAACATTACAACCAGATGACGAAATAATCAGCGCAGCATCCTGATCCGTTAGCGTATAATTTCGCAGAATACGGTCAGCCAGTCCCGGTACATTTTCCAGAAACATAGCCTGCCTCTGCCCATTTGCCCCGACCACAAGATTATGAAAGGTCAGGGAGAGTTCGACGATTGGATTAAAGCCGGGAAAAGAGCCATAACGGGGCCACATTTCTTCGACCATAATCCGGCTGTGGCCCGACCCAAACACATGAACCATCCGTCCGGCCAGAATCGTGTCGGCAAACCACCTAGCGGCCTGCTGGATCTGAGGAGTCTGACTTTCGATTGTATCCAGAATTTGGCGACACCTGGCAATATACTGGTGTGTCATTTCTATACTACCGGGTTTCCCGTTGAGATTCATCGGATTAAGCCTATTTAGTTCGGTCAATTGTGTAGTTACAACATCAAAGGAATCCTGGCTCTGATTGGATAGCGAAACTTGCGGCTCCAATAGCCCCCGCCATATCGCCAAACTGAGCAATTTTAATCGGTGTGGTTTGACCGCCCGGCCGCCATTCGTATAGATTCATAAATTCGGCCAGCGGCAACAGTAAATCATCTTCAGCCTGCGTAATGCCCCCGCCCAGAACGACCAGATCAGGCGAGAAGCAGTTAATGAGCGAGCTGACACCGACCGCGAGCTTCCGGACCGATGATAGCCAGACCCACTGCGCGAAATAATCGCCCTGTTTATAGGCTTCCAGTAATTGATAGGTCGAAGTGAATCGGCCTAGTGATCGTTTTTCGACGGTTGCATTTCCAATCGCATCTTCCAGACTGCCCGGCATTCCGGTAATGTCCCGATCCCGTTCACTATCGACCGCGATATGACCAAGACTTCCTGCTTTCTGAAAATTCCCCTGATACAATCGGCCGTCAATCAGAACTCCTCCCCCAACGCCCGTTCCTAACGTCAGCATGACCACATTACGTTGCTTTCTGGCGACACCAAAGCGGTTTTCGGCCAGTAGAGCAGCGTGAGCATCATTCACAATATGGACAGAATCATTCAGAAAATGGCCCCAATGAAACCCTTCCAGGCCGCTCAACCGTCCGGGCATGAACGCGATGTATTGATTGGTTTCGTTTGGTAATCCGGGAGCAGACAGGCCCGTAGCTTTGACTGGTCCTGATGAAAGCGCCTTTAAGTCGGCAACGGTTTCGGCAACCGCCAGCTTCCAGTCTTTCTCGCCGTTGGTAGGATGGTAGAGCTGCTTGACGATTTCACCCGTTTCTATATCCATCAGCACGCCTTTAATCCAGGTCCCACCGAGGTCAATGCCGATTGCGTTCATTTATCCGAACTCTATTTTTTATAGAAACCTGTTTTTAGTGGTCATTCGTACCCCGGTTTCCCCGGTCATCACCAAAAAGCAAGTGGGTACACAATTACCATTTAAAGCTGCCCATCACTCACACTCCAGCCCCCATCTATAGTCAGAACCTGCCCTGTGGCAAAGGCCGAATAGTCGGACATGAAATAAACAGCCCCCCCATCCAGATCATGAGGAAGTCCGATCCGGCCACCATCGAGCGGCTGTTTGGTTCGGGTAAAGGCCATGATCGTTTCATCTTTGGTTGCTCGCTGTGCCATTGGCGTCTCGACCAGGGCTGGGGCAATCACATTGACGCGAATGTTGTCGTTGGCATAGTATGCAGCCACCGATTTGGTAAAGCCAATTACACCCGATTTCATTGCGGCATAGGCATGCGTAGCGAAGTAAGCTGGTGATGGTCGCGACCCCAGCACAGACCCCATGTTCAGGATAGAGCCCCCTTCTCCCTGTGCTCTGAATGCACGAACAGCGGCCTGATTCGACAGCATCAGGGATGTCAGGTTAAGATTGACCGTATAATGCCAGCCGTCCAGGGTAAGTTCATGAAGAGGCCCGTCACCGAAACGGCGACCACTACCACCTGCCACATGATATAGTCCATCGAACCCACCGAAAATCTGCTGACAAAGCGCAATGGCTTTGGGTGCCGTTTGTGGGTCTGAAGCATCGCCAGACATGGCCAATCCATTACCATCGAGTTGCTGTTCCGCTATTGTACAGCTTTCGGGGTTTCGTCCTACCACGACAACCTGTGCACCCTCCCGTACGAACGCCAGTGCAGCTGACAGGCCCATGCCGGTCGTGCCTCCGATAACAACGATTTTTTTCGACTCTAGCCACATTCCGTTTCCCAATAAAATTCTGTATCATCCAGAGCAAGTATTTTTTGCAAATGGATATATTAGTCGTCCAATATATAGCCTAATTTCTATTTCTCAGTCGATAGATCCTATATAATTTGCTTCTATGAAAAACGTATACCGGTTTCTTGCCCTTTCAGAAATCTATTGGTTTAAGGATTTAGCCTTACCCATTTTTGTAACTATGATTGGGTTTACCATGGTAGGCCTTACGCTTCGGGCCGTGCCACGGTTCCTGATAACAGTGACACGGCCCGAAGCGTAAGGCCTGCTTGGTTGCTAGTAAACGAATGAGAGAAATCCCAGACGGCAAGGCAACTCAATAATCTCACAGGATATTTTCCGGCAGTATTCGAGATACTTCCTTTACGTAATTGATACTTACTGTGTCGTTAATCCATCATACTGAGCCAGCAAATTAACGACCTGATTAACTGTCAGTTGACCCTTGGGTATGTGTTCTTCCAGATTCTTTGCGTTATCGCCCAATGTACGAAGCAGCGACTTTTTGGTCAGAGAGACCTTCTGAAGAGGTTTGTATTTCTGCTGAATAAAATATTCGTCGATCATCTCGTAATAACCGACATAGCTATCCTGTTTGGCAATATTATAGCCATTATTCGTATCAGCCGACTGTTTTAATGTACATTTTGTATGTCGGAGCAATTTCACTTTTCCTTCATACAGATGCATAAAATAGATCCGTTGCCTTATTCCTAAAACATTATACGGTTGACTGCTGAACTTCGCGCCATTGATTGTAAAAGCCACCGGGTGTCCTGTTATGATTCGCGTTGTGTCGGACGGAAGCCGGTATGAAACCTCGTCTCTACTCACATTAAAGGCAATCTCACAGGGCTGTCCTTTGCTATTTCCGTCGATATCAACAGATCCAAATTGCCAGATAGGGAAATTCAGAAACTCGCTGCCCAGATATAGCTTTTGAACAACCGTTGTACCGCGTGACTCCGTTACAGTACATGTGGTCACTAGCTGCCCCTGCGAATTCTGGGACACGATACACTGACCCTTCACATCTTCTATCGCCATCGCCAGGCCAACACCCAGAAATAGCTCTGCATACAGCGGTTTCATGCAATCAACAGGTTTAGGTCTATGAACTATCGTCGATGATCATTACTGAACTATTTTTTTCACTTCACCAGATCACGTTCGCTGATCTTACCAGTCTGCTTGTCTTTCAGAATGACTTTATGGCGACCGTCGTGAGTTACTTCTTCTTTAATAAGATAGTGCTGCTCGTCGTAATCGACCAGTGTTGTCTGCGGTTTTAGCCCTTCCTGTCCACGCCAGACCGGCAGAATGACTTTTTCCCACTGCTTTGTTTCAGCTGATTTATAGGCAGCATCCAGCACCGCGTTTACCACGTAACCATCATAGAAGGTTTCGGCGGGTTCTCGACCTTCCTCCCGTGATTTAAACATGTCGGTAAACATGTGATTATAGCCTAAATCATTAACTTCATCACCAACAGGAAACAGCCAGCCCGTGGTCGATTCGGCCTTTTCGGCCACATAATCAGCCCCTTTACCGGTCGTAAACATTTCGAAACCCGTTCGCAGAAAGTTGTTAATCCAGATCGTTCCTTCGGTACCCATTACCTCATCGCGAAGATCCATGCCCCCCCGGAACGTCCAGCTTACTTCAAACTGACCAATGGCGCCATTCTCGTATTTTACCAGCGCAATCGCATGGTCTTCAGCATCGATGGGTTTTACCTGTGTGGCAGCCCAGCACATTACTTCGACCGGTTTTACATCTTTACCGATGAAATTCCGGGCAATTTCAACGCAGTGGCAACCCAGATCAAGCATACAACCGCCCCCCGCCTGTTCCTTATCCCAGAACCAGTCGGAATGTGGCCCAGGATGGGTCTCGCGCGATTTTGCCCAGAGAATCCGGCCCAGTGCGCCATTTTTCACACTGTCTATTGCTTTCAGAAATTTAGGGGTGTAACACAAATCTTCGAGATAGCCCGCGAAAATGCCAGCTTCTTCGGCCGTCTGCATCATGCGTAAGGCTTCTTCAGCATTCCGGCCAAGCGGCTTTGTGCATACCACCGATTTCCTGTGTTTCGCACACAGGTTTACAGCCGTTTCGTGAATGTTGTTAGGAAGGGCAATACAAACCATATCGACGTCAGGATGGGCAATTACCTCTTCCATATTGGTCGAAGCGAAGTCGCACCCATAGTCATCTGCAAATTTTTTAGCCGTTTCCTCCCGACGGGCATAAATGGCGACAACTCTGTCGCGGCTGCGTTGTCCGTGGATGGATTCGGCATAGAAGCGGCCAATGAAGCCACCACCGAGCATGGCAATACGTTGCATAAGTAGGGTTGAGATAAAGGGTTAATCCGTACTTTCGCAGAAAGGTAAGATTTCCCGCCGATTACTTCCATTCATGGCTGATTTTTTCGATATCAATACGATTTTCTTTACGCTGTGGGGCTATTCAATGAGCTATCTTGAGTTCTTCGGAGCGGTAAGTGGTGCTGTAGCCGTCTGGTTATCAGCGCGAGCCAACATCTGGAGTTGGCCGATCGGGGCGGCTAGCGTTTTCCTGTTTTTCTTCCTGTTTTATCAGGTTCAATTGTATCCCGATATGTTTTTGCAGGTGTTTTTCTTCATCACCAACCTACAGGGCTGGTGGCGATGGACCCACCCGAAACAAAATGAAGCGGATACGAAACAAGAGCTTCGTATTAGTCGAATGCCTGCCCAACAATTCCTCATATGGACACTGGCGGGTGTAGTAGCGACCGCGCTGCTTGGCACTTTTGCCAGCAACCTGCACGAATGGTTTCCCGTCCTATTCAGCAAGCCCAGTGCATTCCCATACCTCGATTCGTTCACAACCGTCATGAGCATTGTCGCTACGTTTTTAATGATTGAAAAACGCGTAGAATGCTGGTATGTCTGGTTGGGCGTAGATGCCATTCTGACGTATATGTATTTTGTAAAAGGCGTAAAGTTTGTTGGCGTAGAGTATTTTGCCTTCTGCTTTATTGCTGCCATTGGAGCCTGGCACTGGACGCGGGAATACCGTAGCTACAGGACTTTCGCATCTATGTGATTAGCTTTGACCTGGCGCTGGCCGATGCTTATAATTTACCCTCTTTAGGGGTTCTAAAAAAATTGGATTTTAATGAAAAATAGGGTTTGTGCTACAAATTGAATAAAACCAACAAACCAGATTAGCATGATTACAGGGCTAATCTTCGGCAAATTTATGCCCGTACATAATGGGCACCTGGCCCTTATTGAGTTTGCCCGTCGTCAATGTGATCGGCTCATTGTATCGATGAGTATCACTCCGGGTGACCCAATTTCGCCTATACTACGGTTCCGCTGGCTAACCGAATTACTAGCGCCCTACCCTACCATTGAGGTGGTGGCTGAGCCCGACGATTTTCATGATCCAGACTTACCACTCTGGGAAGCCACAAAATTATGGGCGGCTTTCATTAAACGTCGTTTCCCGGCTGTGAGTGTATTTTTTTCATCCGAAGCATACGCAATCCCCTTAGCCTATCATTCTGGCTTACAGCATGTTTCATTTGATCCGCCCCGACAGCAGGTTCCGGTATCGGCTACCCTGATTCGACAGCACCCGTTTCAGTATTGGGATTATATACCGGCTGTTGTCCGACCCTATTTCGTCAAAAAAGTTTGCCTATACGGCCCCGAGAGTGTTGGCAAAACAACGCTGGCCAAACAGTTGGCGATTGACTACCAAACCATTTTTGTACCCGAAATGGCTCGCAGCCTTATTACCTCCAACGAGTTCACAATCAATGATTTTATCCGTATTGGTCAGGCTCAGACGCAGGCGGTGCAAACTGCCGAACGTCAGGCCAATCGACTTCTTTTTTGCGATACTGACATCATAACAACCCAGATTTATTCGAATTTATACCTGCAGGAAGTACCCCCTGTTTTGCGGGAACTGGAACTGCAGATCCATTATGACATCTATTTTTTACTCGATATCGATGTGCCCTGGGTTGCCGACGATTTACGCGATCAGGGCAATCGTCGTCCCGAAATGCTGGCTCGCTTTCGTGATGAACTCGACCAGAGAGGGCTGAATTACATAGTGATTAACGGTTCTTATCCTGACCGGCTTAAGGCGATCAAAAGGGCCATCGAAAAATTACTTAATGGTTCCCGGCCAACAAATTAAAAATAGTACATTTTTTAGATTCAACTATAAAACTTAACACAATGAACATAATTATTTAAAGAATATTGGCACTTAAAGAATTGATAACTATGATATTACTTTTTTTTCAATATAATTTTGCATTGCAAACCAAATAATTGAACTACTATGGCGGTTGCCAAACAATTCCTCAAAAGCAAGCCTATTGCAAAAGTTACGTTTGAGTTGCCGGCTGAAGCTGTCAACGGTGCAAAAACGGTCGCCCTGGCCGGTGAATTCAATAGCTGGGATAGTTCTGCCCAGGTTCTGAAAAAGCAAAAGGATGGTTCGTACAAAACGACGGTTGAACTACCGATTGGTAGCGAATATCAGTACCGCTATGTTCTGGACGGTACAATTTGGACAAATGACTGGGCCGCTGACAAATACGTAGCCAGTGGCGTTGCGGGTGAAGAAAATTCGGTTGTCGTTCTGTAAGCCAGATCAACCATTCGTCTACCTATGAAGGGACATTACTAAAATAGCCCCGACAGTGTTTTCTGTCGGGGCTAACTGTTTTTAAGGTTAGTAGCTTACCTACACTGTAAAGCTATCGGATTCAACATAGGCTTTGATCAGCGCAACCTCGCCATCTTTTCCTGGTTGCGAATTTCCGTGCTCCATCCCAAAAATAAACTCCTTGTTTTCGGCTTTCTGTTTCTGGTAGATGTGCTTGAATATATTTTTATAATTAATCTCTCCCGTTGTCGGCTCTTTGCGACCCGGATTATCGCCAATCTGAAAATACCCGATTTCACTCCAGCACCAATTAATATGCGGAATAATGTGCCCTTCGTTTTTCTGCATGTGATAAATATCAAACAGAATCTTGCAGGAAGGACTATTCACAGCCCGGCAGATTTCGTAGGTCTGGTCAGACGTCCGTAAAAACAGATTTGGCGTATCGCTGAGAGGCTCCAGCACCATGGTCAGTCCAGCCGGAGCCAGAATATCGGCCCCTCGGCGCAGGGCATCAATAACGTGACCCGTTTGAATACCGATTGGCAAATTCCGTTCAAAATCTCCGGGAACAACCGTTGTGAATTTGGCATTGACGCGTTTAGCGGTTTCGACTGCCTTCCGACATCCGTTCAGAAAAATCTCAACGAATTCTGGCTTTCCCGTTGCGAGGGAATTCTGTGAATTTCCTCCCTTGTCTAGAACGAACACCCCCATTGTTATACCCAACCGGGCCATTTCTTCCCCAATTTTGGTTTGTAGAGCCGGGTCGCGACCCATCATTCCGTTATCTTCCAGAGCCGTAAAGCCCATATCGGCCATGAATTTTAACTGGTCGATGGGATCTTTACCCGCGCTGTTTTCAAACATACCAAAGTGGGGGGCATATTTGAGTTTAAAATTGTTCTTAGCCAGAAAATTAGGCTGCGAATGCCAGTTTGTGGTGAATGATTCACCCGAAACAGCGGCTCCAGCAAACCCAACTGTCGATTTTACAAAATTGCGTCGTTGCATAGTGGTTAATTTCTGAACCCGGATTACACGGATTAATTGATTACCTTGATTTTGAGCTATGTGCCACTTTATTGAAGTGGCTAACAAAATCCTGTTAATCCGTTAATCAGCATAATCCGGGTTCGGATTATTTTTTCTTCAAACTCATTAAATATGCGACCAGATCAACCAGATCCTGCGTACTCATGGCTTCCTGTAGGCCCGATGGCATCATGGAACTGTCCATTTTTTTCATCGAGACAACATCAGCCATTTTGTAGTTTTGTACGGCACCACCTGGAAATTTCATTTGCAAATCAGTCTCAGTTTTACTGGAGACAATCCCCGACATGGTACTGCCATCTTTAAACTTCACCTCCCAGCCTTCGAATCCGAAGCTGATACCGGCATCTGGATGCAAAATAGCCAGATATTGGCCTTCCTTTGGCAATTTAGAACCTATTTCGGAGAGTTTCGGACCAAAATCCATCCCCTCTCCATTGACCTGATGGCAGATGGCGCAGTTGTTTTTGAATACGCTTACACCCTTTGTAGCCTCACCATTCATGGCCATCAATTCATTCAGACCGGGTAGCTTTTTCCCTTCGGCTCCCTGCACACCGTCTAAGAAGCTGGCGGCCTGTTGCCTGATGTTTTTACGCCAGTCATTGCTGACTCCCTGAACGGCAGCTTTTTTATAATCGCCTTTGATATCGCCTGATTTCAACAGAGCAATCACCTGGTCGGCCCCATCCATACTGCCACCCAATGCCCGTGTAGCCGTCATCCGTAGTGCCGGTGAACGCTTCTCATCAAGAACAACGGTTTTCAGAATATCGAGTGATTCTTTGTTACCAACCCGCAGCAAGGCCGTTACCATTTGCGACGCTTCATCGGCATTTGACCCATTGATAACGGCCAAGATCAATGAGCTACCATTTTGTTTGATCAATTGCCGGGCTGCATCCCGACCCATGGCATCGTTATACTTGGCCAGTGCCAGCTGGCTCAGCTTAGCATTCTCTGATGCAGGTTCATAACGGGTTATCAGCTCGATGTATTCGGGTGTTCCATATACATCAGTAAGGAGTTTATTCAGCGCAGTTGTTGCTACGGCTGAATTTTTGACATAGGCCGGATCGAGGTGGCGTAATACTAGTTTCGTCACATCTGTCGATGCGCTATTCGCCTGCAAAATACCCAGTAGGGCGGCTGATTTTTCGGTAGCACCGGGATTAAAATCGAACGCCCGGAAGTAACGCAACCGCTGGCTCAGCTCTGTTCCCTGATCACCAGCCAGTTTCGCCAGCAGCGGTACAGACTCCTTGGTGCGGGCACGCCATACGATATCACGGCCACTCGCATTGGCTAATGGATCACCGCTTTGTTGCTTCAACCAGGCCGTGTAGTAACTGTCCCAGCTACCATCAGCCCCAATACCAAGCGCTTCCAGATACCAGCGGTCTTTGCCGTCGTATTTACTAGCCAGTTGCGCCCACAGAGCCGGTGCTTCAGGTGAAGACGGCCCGGCGTTCTGGTTCCGGCGAAGCGCAATAATAGCCTCCCGGCGAACCTGCGTATCGGGATCGTTGACCAATTGCTTCACATAGGGAATAATATCTATTTTGAGTTCACGGGCGGCCCGTAGCGCCGTAATGCGCAAATCCGGATTATCGCTTTTGAGAGCAGTTTCGATGTATTTTTGCCCTTTATCCAATTTGCTCAGCAGCCAGAGCGCACGAGCCTGCATCCGGGGATTAGTCGACGTTTTATAGAGATTTGCCAAGGGTTTTTCGGCCTTGGTGCCTAACTCACGTAGTTTTTGCCATCCAGCATACCGTATCGACATGTTCGGACTTTGGAGTGCTTCGATAGCCCCTTCGGTGGTCGAAACATCTACTTTCGGCATGGTGTAGGGCGAGTTTGGCGGAGCTACGCGATAAACACGGCCCCGGTTCTGATCGCCAGCCTGGTGGCCACCTACACCGGGATCATACCAATCCGCAATAATAAGCGACCCATCGGGAGCTACGCAAATATCGGCCGGCCGAAACCACTGATCGCGGGCGCCTTCCAGCACGTTTACAATCTCGGCTTTATAACCCGCTCCATCTTTCTGTACGGGATAGGAACGCACAACATTCGGCCCGGCATCGCAGTGAATCACCTGATTCCGAAACACTTCGGACAAAAGTTTACCTTCATAAACAATAATACCCGTTGGTGAGCCAGCACCGGTCTGGAGCAGGTTTGGCACAACACCCGGATCGTTGAGGTGCCAGTGTCGCCGTGGGATTTCGGGTTCGAGATTGTCACGGTTTGCCTGCCAGCCCGCACCCGTCATTTCGTCGGTATAGCCGTAGTTTCCGTACTCCATTACGTAGTTGATGCGAACGCCCTTGTTGCCATCATCATCGTTGTCTGACTGCCAGAGCGTACCGTATGAGTCAACCGCCACTTCGTAATTATTGCGAAAATTCTGGCCTAACAATTCAACATTTTTCCCATCAGGATCACAGCGGAATACCATGCCCTGCTTAAAATTCTGTTTATCGATGGTTTTGCCGGTTGCGATGTCAACAACTGGTTTTCCATCTTTATCAAGGAGCTGCTCACCGGCATTGCCGAAGTTGAAATACCACTTACCATCAGGACCAAACACAAACGTGTGCATGCCGTGGTCGTGCTGCTCACCACCGATTCCTGTAAAGAGTAGTTCTTTTTTATCGGCCTTATCATCGCCGTTTTCGTCTGTCAATACCCATACGTTGGGGCTGTCGGCAACTATTACCCGGTTGCCCTGTACCCAGATACCCAGTGGTGATTCGATGCTTGGGTCCTGATAAAACACTTTCGTAATATCGGCTTTACCATCGCCATTCTGATCTTCCAGAATGATGATCCGGTCGCCTTCTTTACGGGTTGGGTTACCGTTGATAGCAGGCCGGTAGTTATAGGCTTCACACACCCATACGCGACCTCTGGCATCGACATCAATATCCGTTGGATTGCTCAGCATCGGTTCGGCAGCAAAAAGAGTAGCTTCCAGACCCGGCGCAACATTCAGACTACCAACAGCATATTTAGGATCGTGTTTATCGTCGTCACTGAGTTGGGCAAACAGCTTTGAGAGGTAAGTTCCCGAAGCGGCATTGAGATTTCGGTTCTGGTATGCCCCAACAAAAGCAGCACCTATTACTAAACCAGCAGTGGAGAGGGCTATCGCCCGGCGGGACAGCAGGGATCGCTTAGCCGATCGAAAAGGATTCATAATTAAACAGGCAAGAGGGTTGGATTATACGACGTAAAAGTAGTGATACTCCATTGGTATATAAACGCCCGAAGCAGGTGTTTATACCCATTGCCCATTAAATTTTGTCATCATTTTCTCCTGCTTTAGTAGCAAAGTATTTCTATTTCCCGTACCATTACAACACTATACTTAAAACCGTTAACTTTTTTCCTATGGGCTTTTTATATTCTATTCTTATTGGCGGAATCGCCGGTTATCTGGCCAGTGTTGTTATGGGCAGCCATCATTCAGCCCTGGTTAACATTATCCTCGGTATTGTTGGCGGATTTATAGGCGGTTTTATCGCCCGTCGCCTTGGCAATGACCCCGACAACGATGGCTTAGTCATGAACCTGCTGATTGCAGTAGGCGGGGCAATTGTACTCATTTTTTTAGGAAGGCTATTCTAAATCGCAATTCCTGTTGAGACGAATCTTTTATTAACCGGAGCACAGGATTTGGTGAACGTGCCAAATCACTCAAAACAAAACGGCCGGATCGATGATTTTTCGATCCGGCCGTTTTTCCGTATTATTCTTCGAAATCAGATACTTTTCCGTTTCATCTCTTTCACGGCAAAGTCAGCCGCCCGCGCCGTTAGGGCCATGTAGGTAAGCGACGGATTTACGCACGACGCAGAAACCATGCAGGCTCCGTCTGTAACAAAGACGTTCTTGACAGCATGCATCTGGTTATTGCCATTCAGAACCGACGTTTTCGGATCACGACCCATACGGGCGGTGCCCATTTCGTGGATAGCCATACCCAGGTAAGACCCTCTGTCGTATCCTTTAACGTTCTTGACGCCTGATGATTCCAGCATCTCCTTGGCATCGTTTATCATGTCGACGCGCATTTTTTTCTCATTTTCTTTGAGTTCTGCGTCGAAAACGACCAGCGGCATACCCCACTTGTCTTTCTCGTTTTTATCGAGATACATGCGATTTTCGTAATAAGGCAAGGTCTCCCCGAATCCACCTAAACCCATTGTCCAGGGGCCCGGCTTGGTCAGTTCCTCTTTGTAATCGGCCCCGAAACTCATTTCAGCGATGTTGCGCTGCCAGCCCTGCCGGCTACCTCCACCCTGATAACCAAAACCACGCACGTAATCGCGTTTATCGGCACCAATGTTACGATAACGAGGTACGTAAATGCCATTGGCCCGACGACCGATATAGTATTTGTCCAGATCACCTTCCCAATCGCCCGAGGCACCAATGCGGAAGTGGTGATCCATCAGGTTGTGGCCTAGTTGCTCCGAATCGTTACCCAGACCATTCGGGAAGCGGCTCGATTTTGAGTTCAACAGCACTGATGTTGACCCCAGTGTGCTACCGCAAACGAAAATAACTTTGGCAAAATATTCCCGGCTCTGGAGCGTCACAGCATCAACGATGCGTACACCCGTAGCGCGCTTCTGGTTATCATCGTAAATAATTTCGGTAACGACCGAATCGGGACGGAGTGTCAACCGGCCTGTTTTGGCCGCTGGGGGCAATGTACACGACTGCGTACTAAAATAAGCGCCGTAGGGGCAACCCAGCGAACACTTGTTCCGGTACTGACAGGGCGCACGGCCCACTCCTAATTGGGCCTCACCCGCTTTCGACAAGTTGGCTACCCGTCCGATGGTCATCGTACGACCGGGGAAGTTCTTTTCGATCCGTTTACGAACTTCTTTCTCCACACAATACATCTCCATTGGCGGCAGAAACTCGCTGTCGGGCAGTTGGGGTAAGTTTAGTTTCTCGCCCGAAATTCCGACGAATTTTTCGACGTATGAATACCAGGGAGCCACATCTTTGTAGCGAATTGGCCAGTCGACGGCGATACCGTCTTTAAGATTAGCTTCAAAATCAATATCACTTAGCCGATACGACTGCCGCCCCCACATGATCGACTTTCCACCAACAATATTCGGCCGATACCAGTCGAAACGTTTCACTTCTTTGTAAAGCGAATCCGAATCGTTCATCCAGTATTTTTCAGTCATTTCATTATAGGGGTAATCGCGCGCCAGTTTTGGATGCGACTCCTTCTGTGCTTCCGTCAGCCGACCGTTGTATTTGGTCTGCCACGGGTCTTTCATCGCGTTTTCATAACCGGATACGTGTTCGAGCTGGTGCCCTTTCTCGAGCATCAGTACCCGTAATCCCTTTTCCGTCAGTTCTTTGGAGGCCCAGCCGCCAGATATTCCAGATCCGATCACAATGGCATCGTAACTCTGTTCTTTTATGGAATCAATATTGAGATAAGACATATTTTTTTGATTGAATAGTGAATAATCGGGGCCGCCAGTGCGGCAAAATGGATACGGTTCCAGCAGGGAGTCATTTCCAATCTCAATTATTCATTGTACTTATAGGGCCCACGTTTTCTGGCCGGGTTTGAGGGGCATACAACCATTGAACTGACCAGGTACGGGCAGGTACTCCAGTGCTTTAGTCGCTCCTATTTCGGATGTAAAATAGCCGGTCGTCGTTAGTTCCTTCATCCGAAGGAAAAACGGTTTGTCGTCGGTCATGGTCTGCTTTACCATTTCGTTTTTCTGAGGCAGGTCCAGCTCCGTAAATCCTTTCCCAAACTTGGTTTTGCTACTGGCATCCAGTTTAGCCAGACCGGCATAGAAGCTATCCTGATCTTTCTTGGGATAACAATCGCGCATGACACGAACGATGAATTTCTCGGCCCCAGCGGCTTTGGCGCCCGGAGTTGTGGTGGTCGGGATGATCACATCAGCTACTTCAGCCAGCAGGGTTTCCTGTTCGGCTGTTACAACTACACTAGGGCCAGTGTTGGTGATACGCCCCATTGCCCCCGCCAGTGTGGGTGCCGACAACAAACCTCCCATCATTAGGGCTGCTTGCTGTATGGCTTCTCTACGTTTCATAGACAGGTAAGTAAAAGTGATTTTAAAGTGAGTTTTTCAGAGGTAAAACGAAAATAGGGTGCTCGAAAACATATGCCTTTACCCAGCAAATTATCTATATTTTTCAAACACAGAATGGCGTTCACCCGAAAAGCCGAAAAAGAGTTAAATATCCTCATATATTATCGAAAATTGTTGCGACTTGCAGTCATTACCAGACTGGAGAAACTCTTTAGGCTGTCACGATTCGTTAAACACACTGATCAGCCATGCGGTTGTGTAAGGTATGAGTAGTGTCGCTTTACTTATTACCCTGTTAGCCATTGTCACTGCACTGGCGGCTCTGGCCGAGCGGGTCCGTATTGCCTCACCTATCGTGTTGGTGCTGGCGGGTATTGCCATTGGTCTGATTCCGGGGCTACCATCCATTGTACTCAGACCAGATATTGTTATTCTGGTTTTTCTGCCCCCACTGATCTACTCGGCTGCCTGGAACACATCCTGGGCCGATTTCAAAGCAAACTTCCGGCCTATTATGCTTCTGGCGCTGGGCCTGGTCCTGTTTTCAACGGTGGGCGTTGCCTGGGTTGTGCACACGTTCGTTCCGGGTTTTTCGTGGCCATTGGCATTTGTTATGGGAGCAACGGTATCAACCACAGACCCCATTGCCGGGACATCGATCATTAAACAGATGGGACTCCCCCGCCGGGTAGTTATTATTCTGGAAGCCGAAAGTCTGGTGAATGACGCGACTGGGCTAATCGTATATCGCTATGCGGTTGCCGCCGTAACTACCGGGCAGTTTGTCCTGATTGAAGCGGGCGAACAGTTCTTTGTGGTCGTTTTGGGTGGTATACTGATCGGGCTGGCCTTAGCGTGGGTCGTCAAAAGTATTCATCAACTAACCGACGATACACCCGTTGTGGAGACAACGTTGACTTTTCTGACGCCGTTTGCGGGCTATCTTATAGCCGAAGAATGGCACGTTTCGGGTGTATTGGCTGTACTGTCGGCAGGGTTGTTTCTGACGCTGCGGTCGTCGGAGTTTTTATCCCGTCAGGCCCATTTACAAACCATTAATGTCTGGAACGTTGTCACATTCCTGCTAAACAGTATTGTTTTTGTGCTCATGGGATTACAGTTGCGCCGGATCTTATTGACCACCTCTGGCTACTCCCCCAGTAAACTACTTATCTACGGTGCCCTGGTCAGTCTGGCCGTGATTTTAAGCCGATTTATCTGGGTTTTTGTAGCGGGTTATCTCCCCCGTTTAGTTGCCAATCGAACAGCTAAACCCAGCCTTCTTTTCAGCGGAAAGTTAAATACGGTTATTGGCTGGACGGGTATGCGCGGTGTATTATCGCTGGCTACAGCCCTGGCTTTACCCCTGACTCTACGAAATGGATCGCCATTTCCCCAACGTGATCTGATCATTTTCTTTACCTACTGCGTCATTTTTTCGACGCTGGTTTTACAGGGCCTGGCCTTACCCTACCTGATTCGATGGCTGAACATCACGCCTGACCAACGGGCAAAACAGGAAGAAATCAACCTGCGGATTCAACTGGCCAGTATGGCCATTGAACATTTGGAAGCTAATTATTCGCTTAGTGAAGAGGTGTCCGACGAGGCATTGGCTTTGCTCAAACACAAGTATGAAACGCGTATCGACAGGCTCCGGCTACATCAGAATGGCCGTCGCACAAACGTCAATGCTTCCGAAGTTCGGGAAACAATGCGTATTCAGCTTGAGATTATTCGGGTCGAGCGTGAGCTAGCCACTCGTTTGCGTCGGGAGGGGCAAAAGGATGATGAGGTGCTTCGAACTATTTTGTATGAATTAGACCTCGAAGAATCCAGGCTACTCCTGGAGACAATGCGCTAAGAGCGAAACAGGTCATTTATAGTACTAGGCCATTTAGTCAAGTCATGGCCTAGTACTATAAATGACCTGTTTCGCTCTTAACTACCATAAATAGTCGAGTCCAGAAAGGCATTCCGAAACTTGCCCTGAGGATCATATTCTTTCACCAGTTTCTTAAAATCGGGGAGTTTTTCGTACCGGGATTGAAGCTTCGAAGCCGAAAGTGTAAACAGCTTACCCCAGTGTGGTCGTGCTCGAAACGGCTCCAGTTCTTTTTCGATCATCGGCAATACCTTACTCACCGATGCCCAGTCCTGTTTCCAGGTAAAGTGAATAGCCAGACTTGGCTGTTTGTAAGCCGTACTCATCCAGAAATCATCGGCATCGATGGTTCGTAGTTCCGAAATCATCAGATGAGGGCTGATGTGATCGCGAAGCCGCTCAACAGCGAGAATGGCCTCAACAGCGTTCTTTCGGGGCACAAAATACTCCGATTGCAGCTCTTTGCCACTGCTGGGAGTAAAGCCCATCTTGAAGTGGGGTAATCGCTCATACCACGGACCTGCTACGCCCATCTGTTCGGTGCAGTTTTCGGCGGATAGTTCGGCAATTGGGTGAAGGTTTTTAGTCGCCAGAGTCGCCCCGAAATACGTCGGTTTGGCTGCTTGTTTACTCCCTGCCTCAACGCGCTCTTTTATCCAGACTTCGTTAATTCGTTTCTTCTGCCAATCGGTAAACAGGCTGACGCTGTAACCACCCGACATGATGGCATCAAAATGTGCTTTCACTTGATCCAGCGGCAGGTTTTCATACACGTACTGACGCATTTTGAAGGTTGGCTGAAGATTGAGTGTAACCTTAGTGACCACGCCCAGTGCGCCCAGATTAACGACAGCTGCCCGGAACGTATCACCGTCTTTGGCGCGAGATAATGTCCGTACTTCGCCATTGGCCGTAACAATTTCCAGTGCTGCCACTGCAGTTGACAGGTTACCATTCTTGACCCCCGAACCGTGGGTAGCCGTTGCACAGGCTCCCGCAATGGAGATGTGAGGCAGGGAAGCCAGGTTATGCAAGGCGTATCCTTTGCTGTCGAGATAAGGGGCCAGCTGACCATAGCGCATGCTCGCATCAACCGTTACGGTATGGGCAGCGGCATTCAGGGACAAAACCTTATCCATTTCCCGAAGCGAAATAAAATTATTGGTACTATCGGCGATTCCGTTGAAGCAGTGACGCGTACCCAGCACCTTCAGTTTATTGTACTTCTTTACGATTTCCTTAACCTGTTCTATTGACTTGGCCGAATAGAGCCGATCGGTGCTGTAGGTGTAATTTCCGGCCCAATTTTTCAACTTTTCGCCAGGGACCAAATGCGCCAGCGGAGATATGATTGGAGTTGCCATTAAGGCTGAAGATAGTTTAAGAAAGGTTCTTTTTTTCATGGTTACAGGGTTTCTGCGAAACTAATTGAACAAGTTGAGAATACAGTTGGAACCTGCCGAAAATCATTGATCGCTTACGTACTATTCGCAAAAGAAACGACAGAAATAGCAATAGTTACACTATTGCTAAAAGTGCAAAAAATTAGTTGATTATTACAGTTTAGTTATCTACATTGACCAGTAAATCAACATTTACCGGCCATGAAAACGTCATTTTTGGTAGTCGCTCTTGTATTGAGCGCTGTTTCGACCAGTCTGGCACAGACCGACAACGAAGCGATCAAGCGCGTGCTGTTTAATGAGACCGAAGGCTTTTTCAAACGAGATAAAGCAAGATGGGCCAGCGCCTGGGCACATGTGCCTTACGTAAACTTTGCTGCTAATCTGTACGGAGGAGATTTTATGCTGATCAAGGGCTGGGATAATCTGGAAAAACAATTTTCCACCCAGTTCAAGAGCTCAAAAGTAACGGATAATGTAACGGTGCAGAATGCCAATTATACCATTCATCAGAACGGCAATATGGCCTTTGTTACCTACGATCAGACTCTTCTGGACAGTCATGGTAAGACAAGTTCGAAAGAGACACGGGTAGTTGAAAAACTCAATGGTCAATGGAAGATCATTAATGTCATTGCACTCACGAACCTGAAAAATTTCGGTTTGGCGCAAAAAACAAAGTAAGAATCGGAAGTAACAAAAAGCCCACCCGGTTTTGAGACCGGGTGGGCTTTTTGTTAGGCATGACCTGTCAGTTAGCTAAATTGCTTCACTAAACCTTCCAGTGTATGGAGCGGCTGAACGCCCGACTGCCGCCAGACAATTTTGCCTTCTTTGAATAGGATCATCGTCGGAATACTCCGAATCTGATACTGGTCGGCGGCTTTCTGCGCCTTATCTACATTGATTTTTACGACCCGGACTTTATCGCCAGCACGGTCGGTGAGTTGCTTCAGTATGGGAGCCTGTTGTTTACAGGGACCACACCAGTCGGCGTAGAAATCGACAAGCACGGGCTTATCGCCTTTAATTATATCGTTGAATGATTCTTTAGCCTGATCCATCGTTTTATTGCGTTTGTTGTTCTGATGTGGTTCTTTCGTACATTAAGAACATAACCCAGTTCAGGGCAGTTCACGATAAAAGCCGTAATGAAAAGTAATTGTGTAAATGGTAACCGGGTTAATCAAGCCAGTTACCCACTTATCAGTTTACCTCTATAAACTCAGCTTCGTCCTAATGGTTATACGCTTCCTGTTACTCCTACTAACGGGTTTTTTATCGACAGTGGTCGTTGCCCAAACTCCTTTTACGGAAGAAATCGCGAAACACCGGGAGACGTATAAAAACGACTTTATGGCGTCAAAGGGAAGTCCGCTGAAATCGAAAGAAGATGTATCGTATCTGCGATTTTACGAGCCCGACTCGACCTTTCGGATCGTAGCAACCATACAGCTAACGCCTAAAGCCGAACCCTTCGAGATGCCCACGTATAACGGCATGACCAGGCCACACGTCGAATATGGCGTCGTATCGTTTGTGTTGTATGGTAAACCGCAGAAGCTGACTCTTTACCGCAACCTGAACCTAATTCGAATGCCCGAATATCGCGACTACCTATTCCTGCCTTTCAAGGATGCTACGTCAGGATTTGCCACCTATGGTGGAGGTCGCTATCTCGACTTTCGTATGAGCGACATCAAAAACGGGCAGCTGACTATTGACTTCAACAAAGCCTATAACCCTTATTGTGCTTTCAGTGAAGGCTACCCCTGCCCGATTCCACCCAAAAACAACGTGTTGACAGTGCCTATTGAAGCCGGTGAAAAAACGTACGGAAAAGCCCACTAACCTCAATACCCCCAGGCCATCAATCCGCCATCGACAGCAATGATCTGACCGGTGACATAACCGGATGCGGGCATACTTAAAAACGACACGACTGACGCGACCTCTTCCGGTTCACCCACTCGATTCATCGGCGTCCGCTTCAGAATACCGCCTAATTTCTCGGGATTGGTAAGAACCGGCGAAGCCAAAGGCGTTTTTATATACCAGGGCGCAACCGCGTTAACTCGAATACCATCGGGAGCCCATTCAACGGCCAGATTACGAGTCAGTTGCAGCATTGCCGCTTTGGTCATGCCATAGAGCGACCCACTGCTGGTATGGGTCAGACCCGATACCGACGAAACAAAAATGATCTTGCTCTGACCCGAAGAACCATTTTCTGCCACTTTCAGCAGCGGATAACCCGCCTGGCTTAGTTCATAAGCCGAACGCAGGTTTGTATTCAGAATATAATCATACTCGGTCGGGCTATACTCGGCGGTAGGTTTTCGAATGTTTGTTCCGGCATTGTTGACCAATATATCCAGACGATTCCACTTTGTTTGTACAGCTTCGATTACCTGGGCCGCTACGCCAGGCTGGCTTACATCGGCAGCAATCCCTTCGACGGTATGTCCTTGCTGGCGGTATTCGACCAACTGCTTCTGAAGTAATTCGTTGTTGCGGGCAACGATAAATACGGCGGCTCCAAGATCCAGAAATTGCCGGACAATGGCCTCACCAATTCCTTTGGTTCCGCCCGTAACTAGGGCACGTTGGCCGCTGAGCGACCAGAGAGGTTGGTTCATAAAACGTTTTCTTTTCTGAGTATGCAACAATTTCCATTTTTATCGCTCTATTAGGTTGACCTAAAGAATGGAATGTTGTCTGGCTTTATTTATTCTACAAATATTGAAGTTATCGCCTGTTGACCGTTCATGCTGCAAACTAACAAATCGAATGGTATCAATGACTGCACAGCTTAAGCGGATTCCGGTAACCGACCCAAATAGCCGGATAAACCAACCTAGAACAAAATTTATCTGTTCGGCTTCGGACAATCTGATTGTCCGAAATCGTACAGTTCGGTCCATGAAAACCAGCCTATCTAGCTCCAGATGCCGATTTGATGTTTTGGCAAGGCATTTGTTCTACAAAAATTGATTATATCTCTTTCTTATGAGACGATCTTATTTAGGTGAGTTTGAAGAAGTTGTTTTACTGACTGTTGCTGTACTCGGCGAAGGCGCTTACGGTGTAGCGATTACCGACGAGCTGGACCGGCAGACCGGGCGCTCGGTAAGCATCAGTGCCGTTCATGCAGCCTTGCACCGGCTGGAAGAAAAAGGCATGCTATCCTCGCGAATGGGCGATGCAACGGCAGAACGCGGTGGCCGACGCAAGCGTCTGTTCACAGTTACGGTACTGGGCAGCCGGACCCTGCACGACATACGGGCAACGCGCGATCAGTTGTGGAGTTCCATTGCCCCAAATGCTTTACCAGCTATCAGTATATGAAATCTGCCATGCCACCTCGCTGGGCCAACCGCCTGCTGGAATGGTTTTGTGCCCCTCATCTTCTGGAAGAAGTAGAGGGTGATTTGCAGGAGCGTTTTGAACGGAACGTCCTGCGATATGGCATGCAATCGGCCCGGCGGCAGTATGAACGAGAAGTGCTAAGTTTTCTTCGACCGTTTGCCTTGAAAAGACAACCCAGTGAATATCCTCAACCTATTTTATTCAGCCCTGCTATGCTCCGAAATTACCTTAAAATAGCCTTTAGAAATCTGGCCCGAAACAAGGCGTATTCAGCCATTAACATCATCGGTTTGAGCATTGGCCTGGCTGCAGCCATGCTGATTATGCTTTATACCAAAGATGAAGTCAGTTACGACCGCTTTCATCGCAACAACCCATCGATTTATCGAATCACCAGCAAACACCTGACAGCAGCCGGTGTTTTAGAAAATCTACAGCCTTACACGGGGATTTTCCCAGGTCCGAAATTTCATGCGGGTGTACCGGAAATAACCTCGTTCGTTCGATTTAAGGAAAACCGAAAAGACCTCAAACTGGGCACAGAGGTAAAGAGTCAGACCGTACATTTTGCGGATACGAACTTCTTTTCTGTTTTCACTTTCCCTTTACTTAGTGGCAATCCAAAAACGGCTTTGCAAAATCCGCAATCGGTGGTCATTTCAGAAGAAATGGCCGAGAAAAATTTTGGTACAACAAACGTACTGGGACGGAGCATGTTATTTAAGGAAAATGAAAAATTTGAGCCATATATCATAACTGGTGTAGCGCAGAAATGTCCCCAGAACTCCTCCATCAAATTCGAGGTACTCATGCCCTTAGTCATTAAAGGCGAAGACATGGCAAAAAACCAGAATTGGTTCAGTGTCTTTATGAATACGTTTGTCATTCTCAAACCCAATGCCAACGTTAAGGCAGTAGAGTCAAAAATGAACCGGGTTTATGTAGCCGATGCGCGGGAAAGTATAAAAGAGATGGCCGAAAAATTTAACGAGACCGGTAGGACGGTATATGCACTTCAGTCTTTTACCGATATGCATCTCAGTAAAGAGCTTCCGGCAAGTAATGGGCTTGTCGACGAAAGTAACCCTACGTTTTCCTATATTTTGTCGGGAATCGCCCTATTTATTTTGCTGATCGCCTGCATTAATTTTGTTAATTTGACTGTAGCCCGCTCACTGAAACGAGCGAAAGAAATTGGTGTCAGAAAAGTAGTCGGCGGAGCCAGAACACAACTCATTATTCAGTTTCTGGGCGAATCGTTTATCCTGTGTTTTGCGGCCTTTCTGCTGGGTATTATTCTGATCGAATTAGCCTTACCGACGTTCAATCAACTTGCTAACAAAGCCCTTGCCCTTTCGTATTTATTTGATGCTGAATTAGTTGCCGGCTATGCCGCTCTCTTTATTATAACAAGCTTGCTATCTGGCTTTTATCCAGCACTTGTTTTATCAGGCTACAATCCCGTTCAAACACTCTACAGTCGCTTCAATCTTTCAGGCAAAAATTACCTGCAAAAGTCACTAGTTGTTTTACAATTCACGCTTGCGTCCTTTCTGATTATCGCGTCATTAACTATTTATTCGCAATTCAATTATTTGACCAATAAAAATCTCGGATACGATGATAAAAATCTGATTATTATAGACAAATCGAACTTAAAACGGAGCGAGGCAAAATTAGTAAAAGAAGAGCTGGCCAAAAATCCGGACATTATCGATGTGGCACCAAAAAATGGAGGATTCTGGGGCACTGTTGCTAAAATTAATGGTGAAACGCAATTAAGTTTCGCCTACGAAACCGTCGATGAAACCTATTTGCCGCTTTTCAAAATACCAGTGTTAAAAGGTCGAAATTTTTCACCGGATTTTCCGTCTGATTCATCGCAGTCGGTATTGGTCAATGAAACATTTGTCAAAAAGGCGGGCTGGAAAAAACCAATTGGACAGCTCGTTAATTTTTTCTGGTCCGAAAAGCCCGAAAAATACCATGTTATTGGTGTCGTAAAAGATCATCATTTTGAAGCATTGAACCGTGAAATCAAGCCGCAATTATTTACCATGAAGGCTAGTAATCCTTACGGAAAAGTGTTTATCAAGATTAAGCCCAACACGGAAACAGCCAGCCTTCAGTACATCGAAAAAACGGTAAAAAGGCTATTCCCGCTCAATCCCTATTCGTATAAATTTCTGGATCAGGAAAACATAAAACGGTATGAGTCGGAGGCTAAGTGGAAACAAATGATGCTCTTCGGAGCCATCCTAACCATTTTTATTTCCTGCATTGGCCTATTCGGTTTAGCTACCCTATCGGCCGAAAGACGAACCAAAGAAATTGGCATTCGGAAAGTGCTGGGTGCATCCGTAACCGGCATTGTTCAACTACTCTCGACCGACTTTCTGAAGCTGGTTTCCATTTCGTTCATTTTTGCTTTTCCGGCGGCCTGGTATGCCATGCAGGAATGGCTCGAAAATTACCCCTATCGAGTCAATATCAGCATTGGCGTATTCTTATTGACGGCTTTCATTTCAATTTCTATCGCTTTTTTAACCGTTGGCTGGCAATCATTAAGAGCCGCGATGACCAATCCGGTAAAAAGTTTAAAAATTGACTAACTCCGGTTGTCTATGAACGCTCCCAAACGCCCTCAACGTCCACCCCGCTGGGCTGACGTCCTGCTCGAATGGTTCTGCGCCCCACATCTCCTGGAGGAAGTTCAGGGTGATTTGCACGAACGATTCGAGCGGGATATAGGGCAACGAGGGATTACGAGCGCGAATCGAAATTATGTGCTTAGTGTGCTGGGGTTTCTCAGATCGTTTGCCCTGCAAAGACAATCTAGTGACTATGTATCTCCGGAATCAATCCAGCAAACCGACCGGACTGCCCCATTCTTATTAAGCCCTGTTATGCTCAGAAATCATTTTAAAATCGCCTGGCGGAACCTGATTAATAATAAGGCGTATTCTGCCATCAATATTTTTGGATTAGCGGTCGGTTTGGCCACTTGCCTGTTGATTACACTGTATGTTTTCGATGAGCTTAGTTACGACAAACATCACGAAAGTGCGAATCGGCTTTATCGTGTTGCTACTGCCACCAAACAGGAGAATTGGGCAGCGACAGCGGCTCCTACAGCCTGGGGACTGAAAAACGACTTTCCCGAAGTCGAACAGGTTACCCGGCTACTGAAGATGCCTAACATGGAAAAAATGCTGTTGAAGTATGGTCATAACCATGAACAAAAGCATTTTTTTGAAACCAACGGCTATTATGTGGATTCCACGTTCTTCGAACTATTTACGTACAACTTCAAATACGGGAATCCCAAAAATGCCATCAATCAACCCAACACTTTAGTTCTTTCTGAAAGCCTGTCCAATAAACTATTCGGTGACGAGAATCCAATCGGCAAAGTCATCAACCTCGGGCTACCTTTTGGTGATTTCAACTATACTGTCAAAGGTGTATTTAGAGAAAGTCATAAATCTCACATCGACGCCCATTTCTTTCTGTCAATGCGCAATGGTGATGTAGGTAATTGGGTAGATCAACAAAACAACTGGGCAACAAATAATATTTTCTACGCCTACGTAAAATTGAGTGCGGGCGCAAATGCCCTGTCGTTTGAACAAAAATTACCGGCTTTTTTGAACCGCCACGGTGCGGCAGATTTAAGAGCGTTGGGCGTTTCTAAAAGCCTGTTTCTTCAGCCCGTAACCGATATCTATCTAAAATCTGATCTGGATAATGAGCTTATGTCTGGTGGAAGCACGACGTATTTGTATGTTTTTGGCTCGATAGCGGTATTTCTATTACTGATCGCCTGCATCAACTTTATGAACCTATCCACGGCACGTTCTGAAAAGAGGGCTAAAGAAGTCGGTATTCGCAAGGCAATGGGCGCCTTTAAAACATCATTGATTGGTCAGTTTCTGGGCGAATCCTTACTGATGTCCATACTGGCTCTTTGCTTCGCGCTGGCCTTTATGCAGCTGATCCTTCCAGTCTTTAACGACCTCACCAAAAAGGACTTGAGTGTTTTTCAAAATCCCACTTTTTTGGGCTGGATCGTAGCAATAACGCTGCTGACAGGGTTGCTGGCAGGCTTTTATCCAGCCTTTTATCTGTCGTCTTTTAAACCAATTGCTGTACTCAAAGGAAGGCTTATTACCACTATTTCGGCAACTGCTCTCCGCAAAGGCTTAGTGGTTTTTCAGTTTACAGTTTCAATTGTTTTGATCCTGGGAGCCATCGTCATCTGGCAACAATTGTCGTTTGTACAGAACCAGAACCTGGGCTTCACCAAAACCCAACAACTTGTCATACCTCTTCAAAGCAGCCAGGCGACCGGCAATTACACGACGTTAAAAAATGAGCTACTTAAGAACCCGCAAGTGGTTTCGGCTGCAAGCGGTTCAACCTACCCTGGCCTGGAAGCTTCTGATGATTTGCTTTTTTATGCGGAAGGGAAATCAGTACACGAGGCCGTTGATATAAATTTCGCTACAGTCGAGAACGATTATCTCGAAACGCTGGGTTTTAAACTGCTGTATGGCAGGGCTTTCTCAAAAAACTTCACGGCCGACTCAACGAGTATCATACTCAATGAAGTTGCTGTCAACCAATTGGGCTATGATGCTAAAACAGCTGTTGGAAAGAGCATCTACTTCGACTGGCAGAATGTGCGCCACCCGATGCAGATCGTTGGGGTTGTCAGAAATTTTAACTTCCAGAGCCTGCATCAGACCATCAAACCTTATGGGTTAACGACCACAATTGGCGATAAACACCGCTATTTTATTGCCAATGTTCACACAAAAGAGTACACCAAATTACTGGCAACTATTGAAAAATCCTGGAAAAAGGTAAATCCGGATACGCCTTTTTCGTACTCTTTTCTTGATCAGGATTTTCAACGGAACTACGAAAAAGAACAACGCACCTCCAGCATCGTGTTGTATTTCACCCTCATTGCCATTGTGATTGCCTGTTTGGGATTGTTTGGACTGGTTGCTTTTTCGGCTGAACAGCGTACCAAAGAAATCGGTGTCCGGAAAGTGTTGGGTGCTTCTGTGGTGAATATTGTGGCTTTGCTTTCCAAAGATTTTCTACAATTGATATTGGTTGCCATTCTGATTGCGACACCCATCGCCTGGTATGGCATGACCCAATGGCTGCACGATTTTGCCTATAAGGTCGATATTGAGTGGTGGGTATTTGCGCTGGCTGGTTTGCTGGCCCTGGGCACAGCCCTACTGACAGTGAGCTTCCAAAGCATTAAAGCGGCCCTGATGAATCCGGTTACTTCCCTGCGCTCGGACTAAAAGCTGCGCCCTCAAAATTGCCAATCAATCCATTGCTTTCCATTAGTCATTCGCTCCTATGAACACCCCCAGAAACCGCGCCGACGGACCGGTCAGACCACCTCGCTGGGCCAATCGACTGCTCGAATGGTTCTGTGCCCCTCATTTGCTGGAAGAGTTGGAGGGCGATTTGCAGGAGCGATTTGAGCGAAACTGTCGGCTGTTTGGAGTTCAGTCGGCCCGGCGACAATATGGGTGGGAGGTGATTGGTTTTTTCAGACCGCGTGCCGGATTACCCTTTTTCCTGAAACGAAAACAGCCAGTTCACCGTGTTGATACCTATTCTTCTTATTCCTTATTCAGCCCTGTTATGATACGCAACTATATGACAATCGCCTGGCGAAACCTCGCCCGAAACAAAGGTTATTCGTTCATCAACATCTTCGGTCTGGCAACCGGCATGGCCGTAGCTATGCTGAATGGGCTTTGGATATGGGATGAGCTATCGTTCAACACGTATCACCAGAATTACGACCATATCGCTCAGGTAAGATCGCGTGAATATGGAGAAAATGGCGTCGGGATTAATTCGTCGTTGCAATACCCGTTGATTTCGGAGTTAAAAAGAAACTATAAAGCCAACTTTAAACACATTGTTGAAGCTTCGTGGGATGTTGACAATGTTCTCTCGGCGGGCGAAAGGCAAGTGTCCAGAAAAGGCTTATTCATGGATGCAGCTGCACCCGAAATGCTCACGCTGAAGATGATTTACGGCACTCGATCAGGCTTACAGGACCCGCATTCGATCCTGCTTTCTGAATCGACATCCAAAGCACTTTTTGGGGATGCTGACCCCGTGAATAAGCTGATGAAAATCAATAATAAACTCGACGTAAAGGTTACGGGTGTATATGAGGATTTGCCGTTGAATACGCAATTCAATCAGGTCAAATTTCTGGCCCCATTCGACCTGTGGGTATCCGATAATCCCTGGATAAAAGAACGGGCCATGACGGATTGGCAAAATCATTTTCTTAAAATCTACGCTGAAATCAATCCAGACACTGATTTTGACAAAGTTTCTGCCGACATCAAAGATGCTGAGCTGAAAAACCTTGTCAATTTTCCGGCAGAAGCCAAACGAGCCCCGGAAGTCTTTCTGCTTCCCATGCGCGACTGGCATTTGCATAATTACAAACGAGGAGCCCTCGACAACGGGCCGATGCAAATGGTCTGGCTAATCAGTATCATCGGTGCCTTTGTGTTGCTGCTGGCCTGCATTAACTTCATGAATTTGAGTACGGCCCGTTCCGAAAAACGCGCTAAAGAAGTCGGTATTCGCAAAGCGGTCGGCTCGGTACGGATGCAATTGGTGAATCAGTTTTTTAGCGAGTCATTTTTAGTGGTCATTCTCGCCTTCTTACTTGCCCTTTTGCTGACTACGATTTCCCTGCCCTGGTTCAACGACCTGGCAGCCAAGCAAATGACTATCCCCTGGACCAACCAATGGTTCTGGATAGCTAGTTTACTCTTTATCAGTTTCACAGGGATTCTCGCAGGAAGCTATCCTGCCCTGTATCTGTCTTCTTTTCAGCCCATTAACGTACTCAAAGGAACTGTTATCATCGGTCGTTTTGCCTCTATGCCCCGCAAAGTGTTGGTGGTTTTACAGTTTACTGTTTCGGTTTCGTTGATCATCGGCACCATCGTTGTTTTTCGCCAGATTCAGTTTGCCAAAAATCGGCCGGTCGGTTATTCGCGGGATGGCCTGTTGATGGTAGAAATGAAATCAGGCGATTTTTATGGCAAACATGAACTGCTCAGAAGTGAGTTAAGGCGGACGGGTGTTGTAGCCGAAATGGCTGAATCGATGGGCAGGGTCACCGAAGTTTGGTCGGGAAACGATGGGTTTACGTGGAAGGGAAAAAGTCCCTCCTTTAAAGACAGCTTTGGCACGTTGGTCGTGTCACCTGAATATGGGAAAACGGTAGGTTGGCAATTTGTAAAAGGGCGCGATTTTTCGAGAGAATTCAGGTCGGATTCATCAGGAATGGTCATCAACGAAGCAGCCGCCAAATACATGGGATTGAAAAATCCAGTTGGAGAAGCGGTTAGCTGGAAATTTCGGGATCGGGAGCTGATGCATTATCGCATTTTAGGGGTCGTCAAAGATATGGTGATGGAGTCGCCTTATGAGCCCATATACCCTACTATTTTTATGATCAGAGCACACGGAGGAACGAACTGGATACACATCAAAATCGATCCAAATGCCAGTGCAAACGAAGCTTTACCTAAAATCGAAGCGGTATTTAAAAAGCTAATTCCGACGGCTCCTTTCGAGTACAAATTTGCGGATCAGGAGTACGCGCTGAAATTTGCCGCCGAGGACCGAATCGGCAAACTGGCCTCCCTGTTTGCCGTACTGGCCATTTTCATCAGTTGTTTAGGTCTTTTCGGCCTGTCGTCGTTCATTGCCGAACAACGCACCAAAGAAATCGGCATTCGGAAAGTACTGGGTGCATCTGTTTTTAATTTATGGCGGCTTCTGTCAAAAGATTTTGTCGTCTTAGTATTCATTTCGCTTTTTATCGCCATCCCGATTGCTTACTATTTCATGGGTAACTGGATTCAGAAATATACCTATCGGGCTGAGATTTCCTGGTGGATTTTTGCCGTATCCGGTTTGGTAGCTATTGCCATAACCCTACTGACGGTGAGCTTTCAAAGCATCAAAGCCGCCTTAATGAATCCAGTTACTTCTTTGAGGTCGGACTAAAAAGCTGCGCCCTCAGAATTGCCAATCAATCCATTGCTTTCCATTAGTCATTCGCTCCTATGAACATTCCCCCAAACCGCGCCGACGGACCGGTCAGACCGCCCCGCTGGGCCAATCGGCTGCTCGAATGGTTCTGTGCTCCTCATTTGCTGGAAGAGTTGGAAGGTGATTTACAGGAGCGGTTTGAGCGGAATTGTCGCCTGTTTGGAGTTCAGTCGGCCCGGCGGCAATATGGCAGAGAAGTGTTGGGTTTTCTCAAACCCCGCCGTGGATTGCCTTTTGCTATAAAGCGTAAACCAAATGAATATCCGTCACCTTTTTTCGCAAGTCCTGTCATGCTACGCAATTTCTTTAAAATCGCATTCCGTAATCTGACGAAACATAAAGTCAGTACGCTAATCAACCTATTTGGTCTCACCCTGGGCGTAACGGCCTGTCTGGTCATTTATCTGATCACCAACTACGAACTGAGCTATGATTCGTTCCATCCTGACCAGGAGCGAATTTACAGGCTGGTTGGTGATGTAAAATATAACGCAACTGACGAAAAACATTCCGTTGGTTTCATTCCGAACGCGGTTCCGGCTGCTGTCCGAAAAGAGATTGCGGGGCTGGAAACGGTAGCCGCTTTTCACAATATTGAAACAGACGTTCTTGTGCCCGATGGGAACGAAAAGCCAAAGCATTTCGAAAGCCGAAGACGTACCGGCGGAACCGCCGATATTGTGGTTGTAGACCCCCAGTATTTCGATATTTTCAGCTATGAGTGGCTGGCTGGCAATCCCAAAACAGCACTGAACGAGCCCCTTAAGGTGGTGTTATCGGAACTAAAGGCGCGTAAATATTTTGGTGATTTACCACTTGCTCAAATCATGGGCAAGGACGTGATTTATCGGGACTCGGTGCGGGTAAGTGTAGCGGGTATCGTGAAGGATTGGAAACAGCCAACCGATTTCACATTCACCGATTTTATTTCGATGGCAACGATTCGGGCCAGCAAGTTAAAGGGTGAGATCAATCTCGACGAATGGAACGACAATTGGTCGGCGTCACAGGCTTTTGTCAAACTTCCCCAGGGCACAACGCCCGCTCAACTAAAACCCCTATTCCAGCAATTTTCGAAACAGCATTTTGCGAAGGAAATGAAATTCTGGCCGGGTCTGCAACCGCTCTCCGACCTGCATTTCAATGAAAATTACCAGGATAATTATTCCCGAAAAGCACACTTGCCGACCTTGTATGGGCTGATGGCCGTGGCTGCGTTTATTCTGCTGATTGCTGCCGTTAACTTTATCAACCTTTCAACGGCTCAATCCATCCAGCGGGCCAAAGAAATTGGCATTCGGAAAGTGATGGGCGGTAGCCGAACGAGCCTGATTTTTCAGTTCCTCAGCGAAACGGCTCTGTTAACCTGTTTGGCAGTTCTTATTGCGTTACTGATCGTCGGGCCTATTCTTTCGGTTATGCAGTCGCTGACGCCCACTGGCTTGACGTTCAACCTCATCAGTCTCCAGACGTTGCTTTTCCTGACAGGGCTTGTTGTCATTACGTCGTTGCTGGCCGGATTTTATCCCTCCTGGTTACTGTCTTCGTACCTGCCCGCTCTGACTCTAAAAGGACAAAGTGCGCTCAAGGGAGGTCAGAAAGGATATCTGCGTAAAGGTCTGATTGTGTTTCAGTTCACGGTTTCGCTGGCATTCATTATCGGAACATTGATCGTTGGCCGTCAGCTTAGTTTTATGCGCAATAAAGACCTCGGTTTTTCGACGGATGCCATCATCGACGTACATACACTCCACGATGATAAAAGTCGGGTACTGGCCCAGAAGATCAAACAACTGGCCGATGTTGACCGAGTAACCATGCAATGGTTTCCGCCAATGGGTCAGAGCTATATGGTAACCAAGCTGAAATACCGGGGCAAGAAAGAGGTGGAGATGGATGTTTCGGCGAAGGTTGGCGATGAGAATTTCATTCCGTTGTATCAACTTCACCTGCTGGCTGGGCGAAACTACCACAAAAGCGATTCACTACGCGAAATGGTCATCAATGCCACGTATGCCAAAGCGCTTGGATTCAAAAAACCAGCCGACGCCATCAATCAACTCATTGATTTTCAAGGGAGGCAATATCCAATTGTTGGTGTCGTGGCCGATTTTCACGAGCAATCGTTTCACGAGAAAATTGGTGCCGTGTTTATTAGTTATATGCCCCGGCAGGCCCAGAATATTGGGGTCAAACTGGCTACAAAAGGCCGCCAGATCGACGATTTAAAAACGACACTGGCGAGTATTGAGAAACAGTGGAATGAGGTATATCCCGAAAATAAGTTTGATTACTCATTTCTGGATGACTCCATTGCCAAACTTTATGAGAAAGAGCAAAAAACAGCTCAGCTTGTCAATCTGGCAACGGCGATTGCGATCCTGATTTCCTGTATGGGTTTGTTCGGGCTGGCCACGTTCACGGCCGAACAGCGCACCAAAGAAATAGGAGTTCGGAAGGTACTGGGCGCATCCGTTTCGAGCATTGTTGCCCTATTGTCTCAGGACTTCCTGAAACTGGTTTTGATTTCGTTGATTATTGCCTCTCCGATTGCCTGGTGGGCTATGAACAAATGGTTGCAGGATTTCGCCTACAAGGTCGATATTGAGTGGTGGGTGTTTGTGCTGGCCGGTTTAGTAGCCGTGGCTATTACGCTGGTAACGATCAGCTTCCAAAGTCTCAAAGCGGCCCTAATGAATCCCGCTAAAAGCTTACGAACGGAGTAGGTTTTTGCCAATCAGGAAGAGTAACTGGGAAGCTGGAACATCTCTTTCCAGTTACTCTTCCTGCTTTGAGGTTTTGGTCTATTTCTTCACCGGTTTGGCAGTCATATAAAAGGTTAACGTACCGCCTTTCATAATGTCAGTATGGGTGATCGTTGGCTGAGTAAGCTGTTTGCCATTTAGAAGCACCTTCTGCACGTACACATTCTTATCGCCCTGATTAATAGCTTCGATGGTAAATGTCTTGCCATTTTCCAGATTCAGGCGGGCGTTCTTAACGGATGGGCTACCTAATGAGTAGTCTTCCGAGCCGGGTGCGACCGGATAGAAACCCATGCTCGAAAACATATACCAGGCGCTCATCTGGCCACAATCGTCATTGCCACCCAGGCCATCGGGCGTCGATTTATACTGCATGTTGAGAATCATGCGAACCCGTTCCTGCGTTTTCCACGGCTGACCGGCCCAGTTGTACAGGTAGGCGATATGGTGAGCCGGTTCATTCCCATGAATGTAGCCACCAATAATACCCTCACGGGTAATGTCTTCGGTTTCGGCGAAAAACTCGTCTGGCAAGTGCATCGAAAAAAGCGTATCGAGCCGGGCCACAAATTTTTTAGGGCCGCCCATGTACTGAATCAGCGAGGCTGGATTTTGCGGCACGAAGAAGCTGAAATTCCAGGAGTTTCCTTCAATAAAACCCTGGCCGTCTGTTTTATAAACGTCAAATTCCTTCTTAAACGAACCATCGGCCAACCGTGGACGCATGAAGCCAATCGACTTATCGAACACATTTTGCCAGCTTTCTGAGCGTTTCAGGTAGGTTTCGTATACGTCCTGTCGATTTAGTTTCCTGGCTAACTGGGCAATACACCAGTCATCATACGCATATTCGAGCGTATTTGATACAGAGGTGCCGCTTGAGGCCGATGGTACGTAACCACGATCAATGTACTCGCCAATACCTTCATAACTGCGATGGTTCGAAGTCGCAATGCAGGCATCCAGTGCTTTCTGCGCATCGCCACGGAAAGCCCCTTTGACCACCGCATCGGCCAGCACCGACACACTATGATAACCACTCATGCACCAGTTATCGTTGGCATAGTGCGACCAGATGGGCAACATTTTGAGCGTGCTCTGGTCGTAATGGCTCAACATGGACTGTACCATGTCGTTGTTACGGGACGGCTGAATAAGATTGAAAAAAGGATGCAGCGCCCGATAGGTATCCCACAAGGAAAACGTGGTGTAATTCGTAAATCCGGTTGCCTGATGAACGCCCTGATCAAGGCCTTTGTACTGGCCATTTACGTCCATGTAGGTTGTCGGATTAATGAACGAGTGATAGAGTGACGTATAGAAATTCACTTTATCGGTTTCCGACGCATCGATCTGGATTTTGTTTAATTCCCGGTTCCAGTTGGCCTGCGCCGTCGTTTTTGCCTTTTCAAAGTTCCAGTGCGGGATCTCAGCCCGCATGTTGGCCAGCGCGTTTTCCTGACTTACCGGCGATAAGGCCATTTTTAACTTTACTTTCTCGCCATCTTCCGTGTCGAAATCAAAATACATCCGTATCCGTTTGCCTGCTATTTCCGGAAAATTCCGGGTCTGATCGAACTTCCGCCAGAATCCTTTGTATACCTGCGCTTTATCCAGATTTTTCTGGCCGTATGATTTAAATGGTTTCGAGAACGACAGGGCAAAATAGACGGTTCGGGTGCGCGCCCAGCCGTTGGTTTGGCGGTAGCCCGTTATCAATGTGTCGTTTACGACCCGCACGTACGTCCACACAACTTTATCTTCATAATTATAAATGCCGTGGGTCAAATCCAGGATGATGTGCGACTGGTCGGATTTGGGAAACGTGTACTGATGAAAGCCAACCCGACTGGATGCGGTTAATTCGGCCAAAATCGCGTGGTCATCCAGTTTGACTTTATAATAACCCGCTTCGGCTACTTCATTGGTGTGCGAAAATGCAGACCGATAACCACTCTTCGGATCTGAAGCCACGCCCGGATTGAGCTGCAAAGCGCCCTGTGTCGGCATAATCAGAAAATCGCCCAGATCAGAGTGTCCCGTACCACTAAAATGCGTATGACTGAACCCAACAATCGTTTTGTCTTCGTATTTGTAGCCCGCGCAGTATTTATAAACAGTCCCGTTATACTTGCCGTTGAATTCGTAAGACAGCGTATCCGAATCTGGGCTTAGCTGAACAGCTCCGAACGGTACGGTAGCGCCCGGAAACGTATGTCCCATCTTTTCTGTGCCAATTAACGGATGCACATAAGGAACCAGATTCTGCTGCGCAAAAGAGAGTGATAGAAGGAATTGAAAAAGGATCGAAAGGCTAACTTTTGTCATTTTTTGAGGATATGCACAGTTGCGATAAACAGGGGCTAAAAGGTACGAAAAGTTAGATAAACGCATACTAACTCACCCAAACTACGCCAATTCTTACAACTTAATGGTTGCATTTTGTAACCGCTTTTGTATTACGCCCTACCGGTGTTATTTTTAGCATTTACCAATTAAAACCATGCTCATAAACAAACGAATCGGGCTACTCGCTGGGTTAACACTACTAATGGGTGTTGCGCTGGCGCAGAACAAGCCCAAGCCAGAAGACGTGCAGACGTTTACGCTCAAAAACGGCATGAAATTCATGGTTCTCGAAGACCATTCTATTCCCAATGCCAACTTCTACACCTTCTGGAAAGTAGGCTCCCGAAATGAGGTTCACGGCATTACGGGCCTATCGCATTTTTTTGAACACATGATGTTCAATGGGGCTAAAAAATACGGTCCCAAGCAGTTCGACCGGGTTATGGAGGCCAATGGCGGCTCGAACAATGCGTATACCACCGAAAACACAACGGTCTACACCGACTGGTTTCAGAGCGGTGCACTCGAAACAATTTTTGATCTCGAATCAGACCGTATCCGCGATCTGGCCATCGACCCTAAAATGGTACAGAGCGAACGGGGTGTTGTTTTGTCAGAACGAAGTACGGGCCTGGAAAACAGCAACTACCGAGTCATTAGTGAACTGGTTCAGTCGGTAGCTTTTGCCGAACACCCGTATATGTTTCCGGTCATTGGCTTCGAGTCCGACATCAAAAAGTGGACGCAGGCCGATCTGGAGAAGTATTTCAAAACGTATTATTCTCCCAATAACGCGGTGGCCGTCGTGGTCGGTGATGTAACGGCAGCTCAGGTAAAAAAGCTGGCAGAACAATACATCGAACCCATTCCAGCTCAGAAACTACCCGACAGTCTGCGCACCGTCGAACCACCGCAAAATGGCGAACGGCGTGCCACGACCTATAAAGACGTGGCTACACCCAATATTCTGCTGGCTTACCACACGCCCGAAAGTCGCCACCCCGACTATTACGCAATCGACCTGCTAAGCGGTGTCCTGAGTTCTGGAAACTCATCCCGTCTGGTCAAATCGCTCGTTCTGGATTCGACGATTGCGTCGCGGGCGTTTTCAAATTTCGGTGAATCATTCGATCCGAACCTCTTTTCGGTCTATGCCATTGCCGCCAGCAACATTTCGGCGGAACAACTGGAGCGATCAGTGCTTAACCAGATCGATAAGGTTATCAAGGATGGTATCACAGATGTTGAATTACAGAAACTGAAAAATCAGAAGCTGATGGAGTTTTACCGCACGATGGAAAGCATCAATGGCAAGGCCAACTCCCTCGGCACCTACGAGCTGTTTTTTGGTGATTATAAAAAGCTGTACGAAGCTCCGGCCCTTTACGAAAAAGTGACCAAAGAAGATGTGCAGCGCGTAGCCAAAACGTACCTGACCGCCCGCAATCGTACGGTAGGCTATCTATTGCCAGAACCAAAAGCCAATCCGGCGAAAAACAATTGATTTTTCTAAACACAGAGCCAGAACGAGTTCAACCGAAAGATTGCGCTCCAGATCTGCACTGTGTTACCCTAAAGACTTTACGAATGAGATCCATAGCCTTTATTTTTATAGCCCTGCTGATAGTAGGCACGTCGGTGGCGCAGACGTTTAAAGTGCCGCCCTACCAGAAATTCAAGCTCAAAAATGGACTGACCATCTACCTGATGGAGCAGCATGAGGTGCCACTCATCAACGTTTCGGCCGTATTCGATGCCGGGGCTGTTCAGGATGAAAATCGATATGGTCTCTCCAATATGACCGCTGATGCCCTGTTGTTTGGCAGTTCAAAATATACCAAAGCGCAACTCGAAGAAAAAACCGAATACGTTGGAGCCAGTGTCGATACGTATGGCAGTAAGGAAGTGGCCAAACTGACGGCTTCGTTTGCCGTAAAAGATCAGGATTTACTGTTCGATATTATTCAGGATGTCATTACGAAACCTACGTTTGATCAGGCCGAATTTGACAAATACAAACAGCGTCAACTCCTCCAGTTAACCCAGCAGAAAGAGAGCCCGCGAGGAGTGATCAACTCGTACTTCAATCGGTTTGTATTTGAGGGTCATCCATATGCAAACCCTATTACGGGAACGCCAACGGCCGTGTCGGCCATTACGGCTAATGATGCCAGACAGTTTTATCAGAAGAATTATACTGCCGATCGGGCCGCTATTGCCATCGTGGGCGATTTCAACACGGTAGCGATGAAAAAACGGATAACCGACCTGTTCGGCAACTGGAAAACAGTGGCCGCTACATCGCCCAAATTAACCGAACCGACGGTTGCCTTCGATAAGAACCGGGTGTTGCTGGTCAACAAAGACGATGCCCGCGAAACAACGTTTCTGATTGGCGGTAAAGGCATTACGCAAAATAACCCCGACTTTATTCCGGTAACGGTTGTCAACACCATTCTGGGCGGCCGATTTACGTCCTGGCTAAACGACGCACTGCGCGTCAATTCAGGCCTTACCTACGGAGCCGGAAGCCGATTCGGCACCTTCCGCAACAGTGGAACGTTTGCCATTTCGACGTTTACAAAGGTCAGCACCACCACCGAGGCCATCGACATGGCCCTCCAGGTTCTGGACAGTTTACATCGAACAGGTATTGACGAAAAAACACTCCTTTCGGCGAAAAACTACGTAAAAGCCGACTTCCCACCCCGCTACGAATCGGCCAGTGAGCTAGCGAATCTGCTAACGGATATGTTCAGTCTGGGCTTCGATGAGTCGTTTATCAACAACTTCCAGAAGAACGTCGACGGACTGACCGTAGCCAAAACCCGGCAAATCATTGACCAGTATTTCCCTAAAACAAACCTTCAATTCGTACTCATTGGCAAAGCCGATACAATTCGGGAGAAAGTAAAAAAATACGGAACCATCACGGAGAAAGAAATAAAAGCCGACGGATTTTAGGAAAGTCTTCAGTGAGTAGTCTTCAGTGGGCAGTTGACGGCAGGCAGCTATTCAGAGCGCAGTGACTGTAGACTGCCTACTGCCCACTGAAGACTACTCAATGCCTACTTTCATCCAATTTCTCTATCTTTGCCCCGCGTTTAAGGTTTACCCGATCAGAAAGGGTAATTAAAAGGGAACACCGGTGTAAATCCGGGGCTATTCCCGTAGCTGTAAGTTCTAGTGACCAGCCAGCAAGACAAAAGCCACTGTCTCTCGACGGGAAGGCCTTGTTGGTAGAACGAGCCAGAAGACCTGCCTCAAACGAATTCATGATTCGAGCTTTCGGGTAAAAAGCCGGGGATGAAAGACATGTTTCGGTTGGGTGGTCTGATCACCTATGCGGTCACAAACGGGCCAAAAGCGCTGTTTGTCTTTTATTTCAGTTTCCGACAGCTCATTACTTAATCTCAGTTTAGCTGATTAATGATGAGCAAAATCATTACTTTATTCTCGGCCTGTCTGGCCGTATCCTGTCTGCCTGCATTGGGGCAGGAAATTCCTCCATCGTCTACAACCCGTTCGCTTCAGTTGGATGCCGTAACGGTAACGGCCAACAAGATCGAGCAAAAACTCTCGCAAACCGGTAAGGTCGTTACGGTATTGTCAGATTCTGTGCTACAACGTTACGCCACGCAATCGGTCAGTGAACTGCTCTCCCGGCAGGCTGGTCTGCAAATTGTGGGTTCTAATGGGCCATTAGGCACCAATCCTGACATTTATCTGCGGGGCGCTTCGGCCGGAAATACGCTGATTCTGTTAGATGGCCTGCCCGTTTATGACCCATCCGGAACCGCCAACACATTCGACCTGAATCTGCTTACGGTCGGAGAATGCGACCGGATCGAAATTCTACGGGGAGCGCAGTCAACCAGTTACGGGTCCGATGCGGTGGCGGGCGTAATCAATATTTTTACGAAACGGGCAGGGAACAATGCCGTTGGCAACAAACCGGTTGGCGTTACGGCTTCGGTCAATTACGGGACGTATAATACCTTCCGGGGAACGGTTGGCGTGAGCGGTCAGACAAGCCGACTTTCCTATAACGTCCAATACACACGGCTGTCTTCAGACGGGTTTTCGGCTGCCACCGACCGCACGGGCAATCAGAATTTCGACAACGACGGTTATAAACAGAATGCGCTACTGGCCAATCTGACCCTACAACTCACATCGCGTCTGAGCTGGAAATTACAGGGCATGACAACAGGCTATACGGCTGATATTGACAACGGTGCTTTCGCCGACGAAAAAGATTATATCTACAAGAACCAGTTTAAGCGATTGGCTACTGGTCTGGAATACAAGCACAAACATGGCCGATTGATGATCAATTATGGCCTTAGCGACAGTCGTCGAACGTATAAAAACGATTCAACAAAAGTTGAGTCGGGCGCTTCTGAACTTTATTCATCTCAGGAGTATGGCGGCATTGCTCATTTTGCCGAGATCTATCATAACCTCAAACTGGGTTCCTGGGGCGAATTGCTGACGGGGGCCGATTATCGGTTCAGCAATACGGATCAAAGCTACTTGTCGATCAGCTCGTTTGGGCCGTATCAGTCGCCCCCTATCGGTGCCGACACCGCCCGGATCGGGCAGGTAGGCGTCTATGCTACGGGGATTCTGACACCTTACCAGGGTTTATCCGTTGAATTAGGTGGCCGGTTTAACCGCAATTCGCTGTATGGTAACGTATTTACGTATTCCTTCAATCCGTCGTACCTGATCTCTGACCGGATTAAAGTATTTGTCAATCTGTCATCCGGTTTCCGGGCTCCGACGTTATACCAGCTGTTTTCGCCCTATGGCAACAAAGCGCTTCGTCCCGAACATAGCTGGTCGACGGAAGCGGGCGTACAGCTATTTACCCGTAGCCGAAACGCCTGGATACGTGCCGTCTATTTCGACCGGCAGATCAAAGACGTACTGTTCTTTGAATCGCTGAATTCAGCTCCGTATGGCCGCTACATCAACTTCGACCGCCAACATGATCATGGCTTGGAAGTAGAAGCGCAAACCGAACTGAACAAACTGACGCTATCAGGGAACGTTATGCTGCTCACAGGTGAGGTGAAGACAAACGTTGCGGGTCGCGATACGACATATAATAACCTGTTCCGGCGTCCGAAAACGCAGGTGAATCTAACCGCAGGTTATCGGTTCATTCCGAAACTGTTCGTTTCAGCAACAATTCGGTCGATTGGAGAACGTACCGATCGATTCTACAACAGCGAAACATTCAATACCGACAACATAACGCTGGCCGCTTATACAACGGTCGATCTCTATGCAGAAGGGAAACTTACCCCCATGTTGCGCCTGTATGCCGACGTTCGTAATGTATTTGACCAAACGTATTACGATATTTACGGCTACAACACCCGCCGTCGAAACGCCAGCGTTGGCGTTCGCTTTACCTGGTAAACATTGAGAAGTAAATACTCAGAGGACTATCAGGCTTATTGTTTACAGAAAAGAATAGAAGTAAATGCATATGAAGCAACAACTTAACCCTCGTTTTACCGTATTGCTGCTGTTCATTGTGCTGGCGGCTGTTCTCCGAATCGCCAACTCAGCGCAATGTTCTCCACTTGCCAATTTTACGCCCATTGGCGCGATGGCACTCTTTGGTGGCTCGTATTTCAAAAATTACTGGAAAGCGTTCGGACTCCCTTTGCTGACGTTATTTCTGAGCGATCTGGTTATCAATATCGTTCTTTACCAAGGGCAGTTCGGCATAATGTATAATGGCTGGTACTGGATTTATGGCATTTTTGCCCTGATCGTTTGGTACGGAAAGGTCTTGCTGCAAAAAGTGTCGGTTAAGAACGTACTTATAGCGGCTCTGATTGGGTCGGTGTCGCACTGGCTCCTGGCCGATACCAGCGTTTGGCTGGCTGGTGGTCTGGATCTGCGCACCAACCTACCCCTCTCACAAGACTTCGCCGGTTGGTTGCAGTGCATTACACAAGGTTTTCCGTACATGCGGAATTTTCTGGCAGGTACGTTAGCCTACAGCGCCTTATTCTTCGGTGCATTCGAATGGCTACAAACACGCTACCCCAAACTGGCTATAGCCTGATGGTTCAGGAATAGCCCGCATCCTGTTGTTTTGAGTGAACTTAGAGTTGACCACGACAGCAGGATGCGAGTTGCTATTGCATCGCTCATAGCTACATTCCAGCCTCATTCACTAATTCGCTCTTTTATAAAGATGAAAGCTTGTTCTTTTCTGCCCGCAGCCACGCAGATGGTCTATGACATGGGCCTACAGGATTTGCTGTATGGGGTTACGTTTGAATGCCCGGAGCCCTCTCGCGCCGAAAACGAAATTCTGGTTCGATGCGTCCTCGAAGGCCACGATTACAGTAGCGAAGAGATCGACCGGATTTTCTCAGCCTCAAAAGCTGAAGGAAGAAGCCTCTATTACGTTGACGAAGAGAAGCTGCATCAGATCGCGCCCGATATAATTTTCACACAGGATGTCTGCGAGGTGTGTCAGATCGATACGAAATGTACGCAGGCAGTACTCGACCGCTTGCCCAACATGCCTAACGTCGTGGCTTTGACTCCGCAGAGTCTCACCGATGTATTCGACACCGCAACAACAATTGCAACAGCGCTTGGCCACGAAGAAGCGGCTTACACCTATCTGAACGGGCTACGCACCCGAATTGACGCTGTCATCGACCGACTACGGGCAGGTCGGGTGTTGCCCAAACGGGTGATGGTTATGGAATGGATGGCGCCCATTTACAACTGTGGCCACTGGATTCCACATCAGATTGCGTATGCGGGCGGCATCGATATGCTGGGTAATCCATCGGGCGATAGCATCGTTACATCCTGGGAAAAAGTACGCCGGTATGATCCGGAAGTACTGGTCATTGCTCCGTGTGGCTTCACTACCGAGCGCACCCTACAGGAGCTGCCTATACTTGAGAAACAGTCCGGCTGGCATAGCTTACGAGCAGTAGCCAACAAAGCGGTTTACATTGCAGACTATGACTTATTCACCCAGCCTTCACCGGCTACACTAGTCGATGGTATCGAACTGCTGGCAGCTTGCTTCCACCCTGATATATTCGCCATACCGGCTGCTTTAGAATCAAAAGTTTATGACTTATATGCCTCCACGGCAGGCGTACCTGCATCTGGTTACGGGCGGAGCACGGAGCGGTAAAAGCCGCTACGCCCAACAACTGGCCCGCGAATGGAGTCCGACGCCGGTTTACGTAGCAACAGCCAGGGTTTGGGATGATGAGTTTGCGGAGCGGGTGTCGCACCACAAGCAGGATCGTGGCCCGGAATGGACCGTATTTGAAGAGCTTCGCCAGGTTAGTCAGCTTCCTCTTTCGGGTCAGACGGTCGTTATTGACTGTGTGACGCTCTGGCTTACTAACTTTTTTGGTGATACAAAAAGCGATGTTACCGAGTCATTGCGGCTCTTTCAGAAAGAGGTCGACGAACTGGTAAAGCTACCGGGTCGGTTTATTATCGTCACCAATGAGCTAGGTATGGGCGTACACGCCGAAACGGCTATTGGCCGGGCGTTCACCGACCTACAGGGGTGGGCGAATCAGTATGTAGCCAGCCAGGCAGATGCCGTTACGCTCATGGTTAGTGGGTTGCCTCTACCTGTCAAAATACCTGCTTTATGACCAAAGCAATCATGAACTGGTCGGGCGGGAAAGATTCGGCCTTCGCCTTGTGGCAACTACTTCAGGCCGGAAATTATCAGATCGAAACGCTATTAACGACATTAAACGAAGCTAACCGACGCATTTCAATGCACGGTGTACCTGAGCAATTACTTGACGCACAGGCAAAGCAGTTGGGTTTGCCGCAGACTAAACTCTATCTGCCTGAAGAAAGCTCAATGGTCGATTACGAGCAACGAATGGCCAACACACTGGAACCGCTTGTTGCCGCTGGGGTCACTCATGCGATTTTCGGCGATATCTTTCTGGAGGACTTACGAAAGTGGCGTGAAACCCAACTGGCCAGTAAGAACCTGACCGGAGTTTTTCCACTCTGGCGTATTCCATCCCATCAATTGCTCGACAAATTCTGGGCAGCAGGCTTTTCAACGATCGTTGTTAGTGTCAATAGCCAATACCTCGACGAGTCCTTTTGTGGACGCATCCTCGATCAGTCGTTTGTCGATGACCTTCCGCAGAACGTCGATCCCTGCGGAGAAAATGGTGAATTCCATACCTTCGTCTATCAGGCTCCCTATTTTGCTGAGCCAATAAACGTACAGGTTGTCGGTACGGTAACCAAAACGTATTCGTTTAAAACGGCCACTGGCGAACAGATAACATCGACCTATTATTTTGCTGATCTGCAACTGAATTGACAGGACTTCGGATGATCAGTTAAAAACAAAAAAGGCTTCAGATAGGGTTTATTCTCAATAAATCTGTTCTTTGTTGAATAAAAAGAGCCCAGTTGTCCAGTTTCATGACAAGTACTAATCGTTTACTCAGCGGTATTAGCGTTGCCTTATTAACGCTTTTAAGCGGAGCCTGCAAAGTTGAGGATACTCCACCTTTACCCTATGAAGAAGGTGTTTATATCGTAAATGCAGGCACTCCTGGTGCCAGCAACGGATCTATTTCCTTCATAGCCCGCAATACCACCACGCCAACAGTAGATATTTTTAACGCTGCCAATGGCAGAGCGCTGGGTGGCAGCGTTCGGGATTATACAGAAATTGATGGTAAGGGTGTCATTCTGGTCGATAATATGGCGGCCGGACAAGACAAAGTTGAAATTGTTGAGTCAGGCACGTTCAAATCGCTGGCAACCTTCCAGGCTCCTGATGTTGAAAATCCACGCTTCGTTATTTATGCTGGTCCCAATAAAGCGTATATCAGTTGCTGGGATGCAACCGGCAGCGGGGCAAATACGTATACCAAATCTGGCTATATTCTGGTTCTGAATCTGGGTTCCCGGACCGTTGTAAAGAAAATCCCAGTCACGAAAGGTGCCGAACGTATGGTACTTGTCAACAAAGAGGTCTTTGTGGGCAGCGTCGGGGGTGAGCAGGTTCTGACTGTTATTAATACGGATACGGATGAAGTGGTTCAGCCGGGCATTGACGCGGGCGTAAATGCCAACCCGATTGCCTTTGATGCCAATAAAAAACTGTGGGCCTATGCATCATCAACCAATGAGATGGTTCGGATTAACCCGACGAGCAAACTAGTCGAGACCCGGCTTAAAGTAGGGAGCGGTCCAAAAACACCCAGTGCGATTACCTTAAACGCCGACAAAACGATTTTTTTCTTCGTCAATTCTTTCAATGATCCGGCCGACAACGGTAAGTTAAAAGGCGAAACCTATCGCTTTTCAATCAACGATGTAACTATTCAGGCCAATACGCCTTTTATTCGTCGGTTATTTAGTGGTTTAGGTGTTGATGCCAATGGGTTGGTTTATGCAGCCGTAACCCCTTCAGCGAATCAGCCAGGTTATGTAGTACGCTACCAGCCAAGTGGTGCAGTGGTCGATTCGATTAAGGCCGACATTGCCCCTACCCGATTCTTTTTCCGGTAAGCCAGGCCCGTTAAGATTCATCTTTCGACAACACTATCCTGAATTAATGAGCCCTTTGCTGAAGTGGTTCAGTAAGAATAGAAAGGCAGGTTTTTATACCGGTTCGCAGGTTGCCAAGCCTTAGGTTTTCGTTCGGGCTATGCTGATTGTTATCCATATTTACTAAGGGAACAATGACAGCAGGAACCTGAAGTGCCTGAATAAATGGCACAACAGGCACCGTTCCGCCCATAATCCGAATTATGACCGGCTCTTTCCCGAATCCATCAGATACAGCTTTACGTAACCAAACGCCCATCGGTTCGTTGATATTTGTGCGAAAAGCGGGCGTTCCGGCATTACCTTCAAAGAAAACGATCTGAGCATATTTTAGCCGTTCTTCGGGCGTCGGTGCATGATCCAGCACCGTAAAGCCCTGCTTTTCAATGTGCTTTTTAACCAGTTCGACCATCCGTTTACCGTCGGTTTCGGGCACCAGGCGAATATCGAAAGTCGCAACAGCTTCTTCGGGCACGATGGTTCCAGACCCTTTACCAACTACAGCCGCCTTCATTCCCTTGATGTTGAGCGATGGATATTGCAGAGACTCCTGATAGTTATTGCCTACTTTCTCCTCCTCAACGATCATCAGTGCCTTGTTGATATCCTGTTTATTATCGGGCACAGCTGCCATGATTTTTTTGGTCTCGTCGTCAAACGTAATGCCATCGTAGAATCCTGGAATCAAAACCCGTCCCTGCTCATCTTTCATTGACGTTATCAGCCGGGCCAGCCGAAATGCCGGATTTGGTGCATAATTGCCAAAATGCCCGCTGTGCTGTGGGGTAACCGGCCCATAAGTAGTTATGGTGAAACCCGCATTACCCCGGCAACCAAACGTTAGAGTCGGTATGTTAGACGAATGCATGGGACCATCCATCACAATCATAAAATCGGCCTGCAATTTGTTTTTGTAGGAGGCCAACGCTCCTTTCAACCCACCCGATCCTTTCTCTTCCTCCGTATCAATAATGATTTTGATGTTAAAAGGCGGGGTTTGCTTTTCAGTCTGGAGAATATCGAGCGCATTGAGCATCATAATAATTGGCCCTTTGTCATCCGATGTAGAGCGGCCAAACAGGCGCCACTCGTCATTAACCCCTGTTTTGGGCAAGTTGCCACTCAAGTCTTTATATTCTCCCGTGCTGGTTTTTTCTTTAAGTACCGACACAAACGGATCTTTCTGATTCCACTCGCTGGCTCGAACAGGCTGGCCATCCAGGTGGAAATAGAACAAAACCGTTTGAGTGGCTTTCGGGACTGTTTTCTCTCCTAAAACCAAGGGCAATTGATTGGTTTTAAGCACCGTTGTCTGAAAACCCCGCTTCGTCAACGCCTTTTCAGTCCAGACTATGTTTTTAAGAATATCGGCGGGATTGACGGCATCATTGGGCAAGGACACATATTCGCTGAGTTCATCAATAGCCAGCCACATCTGTTTATCGACAAGGGCATCCAGTTTTTGGGGACTTAATTTCTGGGCAACAAGGCTCGATGGTAACAGGATGAGACCCAGCCAGAAAGCGGCCGTAATTACATGAACGATGAGTCGGGGTGCTGATTCTTTTTGTCTGGTAGCCATTCTTAGGAGGAATCTTTCAGGAAGAATACTGCTAAGTAAGACAAAAAGGCATTATACACAAATATTATATCAACAATTTTTCAATTTCCAGTATATAATTTCAAATAATCCGTCAAATTTCCGACTTAACAAGCAGACTAGTTAAAAACTGTCCTCTAACCATTCACAGAAAACTGCGAGAAACTGATACGTTAATTAAACAACGAAATCGGGCGATCTGAAACAGGTTCTGTTTCGGAGGCTGGTATCGTTTCAAGGTAAGCGGCAAACATTTTATTATACAGAGCACCTTGTCTTCTGGCTTGAATCATACGAACGGCATCTTTTCCACTGAAGCCCAGGTATGTCAGGATGAGACCTGCCAATAGAGCAGAACGATTATGGCCCATACCACAGTGTGACAAAACCTGATGGCCCTCATTAATCAGACTGGCCCCAAATTGTGCCAGGCCATGCAATTTCTGGAGATCGGGTAACTCTCTATCTTCGAATGGAAAAAAGATATAAAGTGTTTTATTCATTTCCTCCGGAATATTCTGATCCAGTGTATAATCCAGATTAAATACTACGTCAATAGTAAGCTTCGATATTGGTTCCCAATTATCGATGGAAGGCGAAATGAATAAAGAACCTCTTTCATCAATCTGGTACAATTCCATAACATGTAGGTTTTAATAGTTTTTATAGGATGTCGACCCTTTAAAACCGACTCTGGTGTCAATAATCAAAGCTAGCGATTAATCACTTTTGCTTACTTCTGTATTTACGTAGCGGCAATAACTAGTTCGTATAAGGTCACAACCTGTTATCTGATAACCTCAGGTCTCACACAATATCTGGTTGAAAGCGAAGTGAATCAGCAAGTTCTATTAACTATTCTAAGCCGATAAAATATGGTTTCGAACGATCCGGTTTCCGGCATCTTTACAGAATTTAGATTCTTTCATATATATACTTATCAGAAAAAAATATATTTATTAATTTGCCATCATACTGAAAATTTACTATTATTAGCCCAATAAATCTAACTATTAAATCACATGAAAAACTCCTACGGGTATTTAGTAACAAAGGCTTTACCTCTGGCGATTCTGGCTTCACTTGCATTGGCTAGCTGCCAGCCAGTAGAACCGGAAGCTCCTGTTTCGGCCAACGGATCTAACGCCAACGCCAGGCTGACCGCCGATAAAGATTTCGTTGATGGCGAACTACTTCTTCAGTTCGTGGAAGGAACCACCGATGACGAAAAGCAAAAAGCATTCGATAAAGTGAAAGGCCAGCCAGTGGAAAAAATCCTTACAAAAGTCATGGAGCGCGCTGGTAAACATGAGGGTGTGTTATTGATCAAAGTCAATAAAAATGTGATGGAAGCCATCGCAGAGTTAGAAAATACGAGCGGGGTAGAGTTCGCGGAACCCAATTTTATATATGAGCATACGGCAACGTCAACAGATCCCCTGTTTACAAATGGGTCGTTGTGGGGTATGTATGGTCCATCGACCACTCCTGCCAACCAATACGGTAGTAATGCTGCTGCGGCCTGGGCAGCTGGCAGTACAGGGTCTACTTCTGTTCATATCGGGATAATCGATGAAGGTATCCAGCTTACTCACCCCGATTTGAGCGGCCAGGTCTGGGTCAATCCAAATGATGGAGTAGATGGGGTAGATAATGACGGCAATGGCTATAAGGATGATACCAATGGCTGGGACTTTGCCAATAATGATAACACAATCTACGATGGGGGTAGCAGAGGCACGTTAGATGACCATGGTACTCATGTGTCAGGAACCATCGGTGGTAAGGCAAACACGATAGGAGTGGTTGGCGTTAATTGGAACGTCAGGTTGATTTCGGCTAAGTTTTTGGGTCGTAAGGGAGGCACCACAGCCAACGCCATTAAAGCCGTCGATTATCTGACAAACTTAAAAAGTCGGGGCATTAACGTTGTAGCCAGTAACAATTCATGGGGTGGTGGCGGCTATTCACAGGCCCTGTATGATGCGATTAGCCGGGCCAATGATGCGGGTATAATGTTTATTGCAGCTGCTGGAAACAGTGGAACCAACAACGATACATCGCCTAGCTATCCATCGAATTACAACTTACCGAATGTTATTGCTGTAGCGGCCATTGATCAAAACGGAGGCCTGGCCAGTTTTTCGCAGTACGGGGCTAATACGGTTGACATCGGCGCACCTGGCGTTGGCATTTATTCAACAACGGCATTTGATACTTACTCGTCTTATAATGGAACATCTATGGCTACACCACATGTAACAGGAGCAGTTGCACTATATGCCTCAACGCATCCTGGCGCATCCGTAGCTCAGATTAGAAATGCAATTCTGTCAAGCGCAGTGCCAACAGCCTCCCTAAGTGGAAAAACCGTTACAGGCGGACGTTTAAATGTTTTTTCAGCTTTATCCAAATAAGCTTTATTACGTTTCTCTGAATGCTACTATTTATTTCCCCTAAACCATAAATAGAACAATACAACTAACCGGCTCCTTTTCAGGAGCCGGTTTTTTTATTTATAGAACTAGTTGTTAACTACCAACCTTCTCACAACCTTCCGGATCATTCGGCGAGCAGATTACAGCCGTATACTCTTACTTGAAGTCTGTACCAGAAGTAGCGAACTTATTGCCAGCTGGCAAAAAAAGTAGTGATATGTCGTTCGAGCCCTGGCGGTTCCCATCATTGTATTCTCGTCTAGTTTAACCCAAACATTGGTAATAACAGGCTCAGGTGGCTGATAACTACCACCCCAAAAGTGTATCCAAAAAATCATGTTGTCCAATAGCTACACTTGATCGTCTAAACGTGGCTTTTTATCCGTTTCAATGTACCGGCTAAATCGCTTACCAGTTATTGTTTCACTTTTTAACAGTAGGCCTGATCCATACTTTTTACGAGCCATTAGGGTAACTCGTCTAAATGGTATCTTCAGAGAACCCACGTAACAGCCGAACTATGATATCTTCCAATCCTTCGCCGAAGGACAGTTTGTCCATTTGTTCTGTAGACTCAAATGCGGGTAGTCAAAACATATCGGTTGGTCCAGACGATGAACTGCTTATTCGGCGCTCTTTTGAAAGCGATCCTTATCAGGGTTGCGATCTGCTATTCCGTCGGTATTATGAGCCGCTCTGCAGTCATGCCGTCCGATACGTTTATTCAAAGATGCTGGCCGAAGATATTGTGGCCGATCTGTTTCAGGTTTTCTGGCAGAAGCGGCTTTTCGAGCGTATTACGTTCTCATACAGGGCGTACCTCTATCGGGCCGTTCGTCAAAACTGTTTACTTTATCTAAAACGGGAAGCAGGCCGAATAATCTCGCAGGAATCTATTTCGGAAACTGATCGAATAGGTTTGACTACACTGCCCAACGAACAGATTCAGTTCGATGAACTCAATGCTCAGATTGAAGCAGTAATTAATGCATTTAGCCCCTCTGTTCGACAGGTGTTTCTGTTGAGTCGGTTTGAGGGTCGTAAAAATCAGGAAATTGCCGACGAACTTCATATATCAATCAAAACAGTCGAGGCCCATATGACCAAAGCTCTGGTCCTTTTTCGCAAAGTTCTACAGCCATGAACCATTCTCAACCAGGGCCAACCAAAGCCATTGTATTCACTTACTTTGCCAGGCAGGCCACTCCTTTAGAACGTCAGGCCATCGAAGCTTGGCTAGAGACCGACGAAGGCAATACGCTGTATTATACATACTTAGACGAATGGGAACGCTTACATCCGCAGTTTTACCCGGACATCGATGCAGCTCATCACCATTTTGCCCAATTTATGGAGCAATCCGTTTCGGTTGAACCAACCGAGCTCAGTCGACATGAAGCTTATTTAAAATCCATTTCCACTCATAAACCAACACACTGGCTTCAGTCGCACTGGTTCTGGTGGGTGGCCGCTTCAGTCGCCCTACTTATTAGCAGCTTATTGATCACTACCGACTATTGGTATTACACGACTCGGAGCAATGGATATAAACAAATCCAGTCATTAACGCTTCCAGATGGGTCGAGAGTTTTGCTAGGGGCTAATTCTTCGGTAAAGTACGCCCGGTTTGGCTTTTCACGAGGGGCAAGACGGGTCTGGCTGGATGGTGAAGCTGAATTTAGAATCGTTCATCGACCCAACAGACAGCGATTCATCGTTAGAACACCTGACAAGACTATCGTGGAGGTACTGGGTACCGTTTTTGTCATCAACAGTCGCCGGAACAGCACACGAATTGTCCTGGAAAGTGGTCGCATTGAATTAAACACTCCCCGCACGGTCCGTCCAGTCGTACTCGCACCAGGCGACATGGCAACCGTATCTGCCCAGGGGCATCTGAAAATGCAGCATCCGTCCAATACCCTCACTCGCGTAACCTGGCACGACCACCGATTCGTTTTCGCCGATACTCCGCTAGCGGATGTTGCCAATCAACTGCATGACATCTTCGGTGTGACGGTGCAAATTCCTCAATCCGACCTGATGGCCCGTCATGTGTCTGGAACGTTCCAGGCCGAGACTGCCGATGATTTACTCCAGGCATTGTCATTGATGATGGGTCTGCATATCGACCAATCTAAAACGGTATATGTACTCACCCAGTAATTGGCGAAGTAGTTGTTTCCGTGCATCGACAGGTCGGCCGTAAGACACCCTGTTTTTTCACTGTTTATATTATTTTTTTTCTCAAAAAAATTACACTTTTTCATTAGGGTAGGTTACGTCATTTGTATCTATTTATCAAATGTAAAGCTATAAACATACTTGTTTTATAGTGTTTACTGCTTCCCAATCACCCTCTAATCGCAGTATCGTATGAACCAACTTCGTGGTAAACAGGGATATAGCCAAACCTTTCGTTTTTTATTGTTGAGTTTATTGATGATCGGAAAACTGCCCCTGATGGCGCAGATGTTAGCCCAGAATACGCACCGTACGGCTATTTACCAATCCGAATCCTATCGCCTGTCGGATGTTATTCAACAATTGAAAGAACGGTATCACGTCAATATTCTATTCGAAGAAAGTTTCCTGAAAAGCCTAACTGTCCCAGCGGAAGCAGCTCGTCCACAGGCAACACTCGAAGCCAGTTTGCAAACGCTGCTTCAACCGTTTGGCCTGCACTATCGGAAAGTGAAAAACAACTACGTTATTCTGTCGAATGGTGCTAATAAAAAGCGCTACTCGGCATCGACCGATATGGACTTGCCAGGTATTGGTCAAACGACTATTGCTGCCCTGAACCAGTTGGATGGGGCTCAGCCACAACCTGTACCGATAGCACACATGGCTCTGGCTGACCTTACAATCACGGGTACCGTTACCGACGAAAAAAATGAGGCCATGCCAGGCGTAAGCGTTGTGGTAAAAGGGACTCAGCGGGGTACGACAACAGATTCCAACGGACAGTACAAGCTGACTATTCCTGGCCGTAACGATGCAGCCACTACTGTAACACTGGTTTTCAGCTTTGTCGGTTATGTATCGCAGGAGGTATTGACGGGAAACCGGACAACGGTCGATATTCATATGGTGACGACGAATAAGTCACTCGATGAGGTAGTTGTGGTCGGATACGGAACAAAAAAGAGAGAAAACGTGACGGGCGCTATCGCTCAGGTTAGTAGCGAGGCTCTGACTAGTCGACCGATCACAAAACTTGGGCAGGCATTGCAGGGATTAATCCCAAACCTGAACGTAACAAACCCTGACGGTAATCCCAATGCAAGCCCGGCTTTTAATGTGCGGGGTAATACATCCTTGTCGGGCGGTAGCGCCCTGGTGTTAGTTGATGGCATTCAGATGGACATGAACCTGTTAAATCCAGCTGATGTAGAGACAATTACCGTGTTGAAAGATGCAGCTTCTGCCGCCATATATGGAGCACGCGGGGCATTTGGGGTTATTTTAGTAACGACGAAAAAGGGGAGTAAAGATAAAAAACCAGTTATTAGTTATGCAGGCAGCCTGCAATTTAACCGACCGACTTATCTGCCTGACCTACTGAGTACTCAGGAATACATAGAGTCGCAGAATCTTGCTCAACTAAATTTAAACGGCACCCAGAAATATACGGATGATCAGTTAAAATGGGTAAAGGATTATAGCAGCGATCCGGTCAATAACCCCACCTATCACATTCTGCCAAACGGCAAGATTTTCTGGAACGCTTCCAATAATGTAATCGAGGCAATGGTGAAGCCGTGGGCACCTGGACAAACCCACACATTGAACATAAACGGGGGAAATGCAAAAACCTCGTATTACGTTTCGGCCGGTTCATTGAAACAGGATGGTTTATTCAAAACAGCTACTGATGTATTCAAACGATATAATTTTACAACGAGCGTCAGTACCGAACTAACAAGCTGGCTAACCGTTGGCGCCAAAGCTAACTATGTATCCACTACCTACGATGAACCACATAAATACCCTAATAAGGGGTCAGACTGGTGGGAGCAGATGACTCGGGGTGAGCCGCAGGTTTTATTTCCGGCTAAAACACCTGCTAATTCTCCGGTAGGTGAAGTTATCGCGACAGAAAACTTCGTTAACTTTCTGGAAAGTGGTTCTCGTAAAATAACCAACTCGTCGACAGGCGTTTATGCTGTAAATGCTGACGCCTATGTTTCAGATGGATTGAAAATCAGCGGCAATTTCGCTTATACATCCATGCGGCAGGATATCAAAGAAACCCAGGTGGCATTCCCCTACATCCGGGATACCTGGATCCCTCAGATATCTGGCACCTCTCCCTCATTCGTGCAACGGGACTTTACTTCTTCCGGTTATTTTGCTGGGAATTTATTTGCAGACTACAAGGTATCTATAAAGCAGGATCATTTAATTTCTGCGCTGATTGGCTATAACCAGGAATGGTATAATCTGACAGCTGCCACTGTCAAAAAGCAGGATTTGATCAGCGAAAGCGTCCCCGTTCTGAACCTGGCGACAGGTATCATCACAACCTCCGATCAACAGACAGCATGGGCCATCAGGGGTGTATTTGCACGATTCAACTACGACTATCGAAGCAAGTACTTAGTTGAATTGAACAGCCGTTACGATGGCACTTCCCGTTTCCCAACCGGTCGCAGATTTGGCTACTTCCCGTCCGTTTCGATAGGGTGGCGGTTGTCCAAAGAGAAATTTATGGAACCGCTAAGCCGAGGACTTAAGGACCTCAAACTCCGGGCCTCTTACGGTAGTTTAGGGAATCAACTGCTGGCTAACAACTTCCCCTATGTTTCCCTTTTTGGAATTAACCTGCAAGTGCCTTTCATCATCGGTAGTACATTGCCTTCAGGCGTTCAGGCTCCGGGCCTGGTTAGCCCAGATTTAACCTGGGAAAAGGTATCTACACTTGATTTTGGCGCAGATGCCAACCTATGGGGCAAATTAAACGTCGGCTTTGACTGGTACCGACGAATCACATCAGGGATGTTGGTTGCTGGAGACCGACTTCCGGCCGTTTTAGGTACAGCCGCTCCTCAACGCAACGGTGCCGAGTTGAAAACCACCGGATTTGAACTGAGCCTGAAATGGAGCGATCAGGTTGGCTCAACTCACCCGCTGCGGTACGACTTTGGCGTCGTGCTGTCCAATTATCAGGCAGTTATCTCAAAGTTTGACAACAACCCAAGCCTGCTGATCAACAACTATTATGTGGGTCAGAAAGTAGGCGAAATCTGGGGGTTTGAATCGACAGGTCTGTTTCAGGCTAATGGTGAAGTGTCGGCTGCCGCCAATCAGGACCAGCTTGGCAACTCAGGCAAATGGGGAGCGGGTGATGTCCATTACGCTGATTTAAATGGTGATAAAATCATTACCCGAGGAGCCAATACCGTAAACAATCCGGGCGACCAGCGCATTATCGGCAACACGACACCTAAGTATCAGTATGGTATAACGGGGAATTTTACCTGGCACAATTTCAATTTGAACCTACTGCTGCAAGGCGTTGGCAAGCGGGACTTTGTTCCCCAGGGTAATTATTTCTGGGGTGCCATCAATAGTGGAGCGGCTGTCGGCACGAAGGAAGTGTACCGAAATTCCTGGTCGTCAGCAAATCCGGATGCCTATTACCCCATATACCGTTCCAATTCTACCTACAACATATTGCCCCAAACCCGCTACCTGCAAAGCTCGGCTTATCTGCGCCTGAAAAATATTTCACTGGGCTATTCAATACCCCAAACGCTACTTCAGAAGATAAAACTGTCGCAGGCTCGTATATACGTAACCGGACAAAATATTTGGGAATGGACGAAGCTGAAAGGAAATTTCGACCCCGAGGTGACCGGAAGCGGGGCCGGAACCGGTGATGTGGGGGTATTTTATCCGTTGCAGCGAGTGGTATCGTTTGGTGTTCAACTGTCTCTATAAGGTGCTCCTTCTCATGAAAAAATACGTCTCAAGGCTTCTGCTGGCCACCATTGTGTTGTTATCCTCATCCTGTTCAGATAATTTTCTGGACCTTACTCCCACCGATTCGCTCGGAGAGAATAACTTCTGGCACAATGAAAATGAATTGAAACAGTATGCCAACGACCTCTATCGCACCTTTGTGGGACATGCCACTGGCACATCTCCAAGCCCATTGATTTTAGGCGATAGTCAGAGCGACAATATGGTTCCCCTAAATTTTGACCTGGTCGCTGCGGGCAAAAATATAGTCCCAGCATCAGGTGGTGGCTGGGACTGGAGTGTAATTAGAACCTGTAACTATTTTCTGACCCGATACAATCGAACGCCGATAAGTCAGGATATCAAAGACAGGTATGCCGGTGAAGTCCGCTTTTTTAAAGCAAAGGATTACTTCGAAAAGGTGACAAGTTTTGGTGATGTACCCTGGCTTTCTAAAGATTTAGCGACCAATTCCGCTGAGTTATACGCCCCCCGCGACAGCCGGGTTCTCGTTATGGATTCGTTACTGGCCACCATCAATACCGCTATTGCCAACCTGCCACCAAGAAGCATCGCTGAGTCAGGGCGCATCAATAAAGATGTAGCTCTGCTGCTTAAAGCGCGGATCTGTCTTTACGAAGGAACGTTCAGAAAGTACCGCAACCTGGCTGGCAGCGAAAAATTTCTACAGGAGGCAGTAGCTGCCTCGGGCCAGCTCATGGCTGAAAAAGGGTATCAATTAAACGCCACGGGGAATCCCAATGCCGACTATGCAGCACTTTTCAACTCGCTCGATTTGAGTACGAACAAAGAGATAATGTTCTACCGGGCCTACATGACTGGTCTTAGTGGTACGGCTACTTCCTGGAATGTTCAATTGAACAATTTCAACACCAGTGTCTCGAAATCATTGATTGAGTCGTATTTAGCGATCGACGGGAAGCCAATATCGCAGAGTCTGTTGTATCTGGGTGATGACAGTGTTCAGGTTGAAATGAAAAATCGAGACCCCCGGCTGACGCAAACGGTCGTTTATCCGGGAACGGGTATCCAGGCGGGTTTCGGGGGGGCCGCGATTCCGGGTTCGGGCTTTAGCGGAGTGGGTATAGTCCCTTCCGGCTATCAGTTGCAGAAGTATTGGGTAGCTGACCAGGCCGAATTTGTCCGCATTCAAAATGGGCTACTTGATGCACCGATTTATCGCTTTGCTGAGGTGCTGCTCATCAACGCCGAGGCCAACGCAGAACTGGGCTTAGCGACTCAGACAACAATCGACAATACGATTAATCTGCTGAGAAAAAGGGTGGGCATGCCGAACATGATTATAAGTCAGTTAGTCAAAGACAAGCGGTCTGATTTCCCGGACATCCCCGTATTGATCGATGAAATAAGACGGGAGCGCCGGGTTGAACTGGCTATTGAAGGATTAAGATTCGATGATCTGGTTCGCTGGAAGGCTGGTAAACTCCTGAATAACCCTGTACTTGGGATGAAGTTCGTTCAGAGACACTATCCAAAAGCGGTGGTGGGCAAATCCATTTTTCTTAACGACAAAGGGTACATTTTACCTTATGCCACCTCATTGCCCACCGGCCGCACCTTCGACGAGGCTAAAAACTATTTCCTGCCCCTACCCCTCGATGAACTTACGCTTAATCCCAATTTGAAACAAAATCCCGGTTGGTAATTTATCCCACCTTACTTTTTTATGGCTTCGAAACCAAACTTTCTTAAACTATACTGCCAGATACCTTTACTGGGGGCGCTGTCCCTGGTTATTTGGGGAGGAATTTCTAAAAATACCCTTGATCCTCCTTCACCAAAACCAAATATCCTGTTCATTTTTGCCGATGACCAACGCTACAACACGATTCATGCCTTAGGCGATAAACAGGTCATTACCCCTAATCTGGATCGGCTTGTCAATAACGGCACCACCTTTACTCACGCCTATAATATGGGTGCCTGGCAGGGAGCCGTTTGCGTGTCGAGCCGGGCCATGCTGCTTACAGGGTTATCGATTTGGGATGCGCAGCAACAGGAAAAGGATTATGAACCGTTGAAACAGGCCAAGGGCTTCTGGCCCCAGCAGATGAAACAGGCCGGTTATGAAACCTACATGACCGGGAAATGGCACGTACAAACAGACGTAACCCAACTTTTCGACCATGTTGCACACGAACGGCCGGGTATGCCGAACCAGACTCCCCAGGGTTATAACCGCCCTCTGTCGAAGCAGGACACGACATGGGCACCCTGGAAGGAGGAGTACGGCGGCTACTGGAAAGGTGGCAAACATTGGAGCGAAGTAGTAGCCGATGATGCAGTCGGTTTCCTGAACGGCGCGTCAAAAAAGTCGGCTCCTTTCTTCATGTATCTGGCCTTCAATGCCCCTCACGACCCCAGGCAAGCCCCTAAAAGGTGGGTTGATAAGTACCCCGTAGACCAAATTAAACTACCAGCGAGTTATCTAGAAGAGTATCCGTATAAAGACGCAATAGGCTGCGGAAAGGACTTACGGGATGAAGCGTTGGCTCCTTTTCCGAGAACTCCTTATGCCATCAGAAAGCATATCCAGGAATACTACGCCAGTATTTCATACATGGACGAACAGATAGGGCGGATTCTGGGGGCTCTGGAAAAAAGTGGCAAGCTCGAAAATACCTATATTTTCTTTACCGCCGATCATGGTCTTTCGATAGGACACCACGGCCTGATGGGTAAGCAAAATATGTTCGAACATAGTGTCCGCCCCCCGCTGATTATTAGTGGGCCGGCCATCGCAAAGAACGCAAAAAGACATCAGGCCGTGTATTTGCAGGATATCATGGCTACGTCATTAGAGTTGGCGGGCATAGAAAAGCAATCACGGATTTTCTTCAACAGCCTGCTGCCACAGCTAAAAAGCGATACCGCTCCTGGCAACTATCCAAGTATTTATGGATGCTACACCGACCTTCAGCGGATGGTAAGCTCAGAACAGTATAAACTGATTGTGTATCCGGCTGCCCGGAAAATGCTATTGTTCAATCTGAAAGACGATCCTGAAGAAAGGAAGGACATCGCCCAGCTTCCCTCCAGTCAACCAATTATGAAGAAACTGAAAGCGAAACTCATCCAGCAGCAACAGCAACTGAATGACAAACTGGATCTTAAGCCGCTATTAGGCAGCCTTTAGAAAATGAGACGTTCAGGTCACCTTGATTTAATGGAATAGTATCGATAGCCATTGATTGATACCAGTAGCTAAAGGTCTCCATCAGACTTAAAAAAGATTTATCGCCAAAACGCCCGGCCATGTCGAACACAGCCGGGCGCTATAGGTTATTAGTTTATCAAATCAGACTCTTATGAGCCACACATCTCACAACCTTCCGGATCATCCAGTGAGCAGGTCATGGCCGCATACTGCTGTTCGAGATCCGTCACCATCGGTACGGGTGTAGGCGTTGTGTTCTGAGCGTGCTCTTTAGCGTATTGTACGTAATCGAGAGGTTTTTCGACGGTTACCGCTTCGGCCATTACGGGCTCCAGTTGTGGCTCGGCTTGTGGTTGAACAACCGTGAACTTCACCGCATCGGCAGCAGCCTTCGTCCGCAGGTAATACATACCCGTTTTCAGACCCGCCTTCCAGGCATAGAAGTGCATCGATGTCAGTTTGCCGAAGTTCGAATCCTGAATGTGGATGTTCAGCGATTGTGACTGGCAAATGTACGCACCCCGATCGGCAGCCATATCGATGATATGCTTCTGCTTGATCTCCCAAACCGTTTTATAGAGATCTTTGATATGCTGCGGTATGTTCGGAATAGCCTGGATCGAGCCGTTAGCCAGAATCAGGTTATTCTTCATCGCATCATTCCACAGACCTAGTTTCACGAGATCTTTCAATAGGTGCTTGTTGACCACGACAAACTCACCCGACAACACGCGACGCGTATAGATATTACTCGTATATGGTTCGAAGCACTCGTTGTTGCCCAGAATCTGTGAGGTCGATGCGGTCGGCATTGGCGCCAGCAGCAGCGAGTTCCGAACACCATGTTCGACAACCTCTTTGCGCAGACTTTCCCAATCCCAGCGTCCTGATTTAGGTTTTACACCCCACATATCGAACTGGAACTGCCCCTGCGAAATCGGTGAACCTTTCCAGGTTTCATACGGACCGTATTCTTTAGCTTGCTCCATCGAAGAAGTCATAGCACCGAAATAGATCGTTTCGAAAATGTCTTCGTTCAGGCGACGCGCTTCATCCGACTCAAACGGCATCCGCAGCATGATGAATGCATCGGCCAACCCCTGTACGCCCAACCCAATCGGCCGGTGACGCATGTTGCTCCGACGCGCTTCTTCAACTGGGTAGTAGTTGATGTCGATGATCTTGTTGAGATTGCGCGTGGCCGTTTTCGTAACCTCATATAGTTTCTGGTGATCGAACCGCATTACACCATCCGGATCACGTTTGATAAACTTCGGCAGGGCAATCGACGCCAGATTACAAACCGCTACTTCGTCGGGAGCGGTGTACTCGATGATTTCGGTACACAGGTTTGACGACTTGATGGTACCGAGGTTTTTCTGGTTCGATTTTTTGTTGGCAGCATCCTTGTATAGCATATAAGGCGTGCCAGTCTCGGTCTGAGACTCCAAAATCTTGTACCACAAATCTTGTGCCTTTATTGTCCGACGGGCACGACCTTCGCGTTCGTAGCGCGTATACAACGCTTCAAATTCGTCGCCATAGCAATCGGCCAGACCGGGGCACTCGTGCGGGCAGAACAGCGACCAAACGTCATTGTCTTCTACCCGTTTCATAAACAGATCGGGCGTCCAGAGAGCGTAGAACAGGTCGCGGGCACGGTTTTCTTCCTTACCCGAATTCTTTTTCAGATCGAGGAAGTCATAAATATCAGCGTGCCAGGGTTCCAGATAGACAGCAAACGAACCTTTACGTTTGCCGCCCCCCTGATCTACGTAGCGGGCTGTATCGTTAAATACGCGCAACATCGGCACAATCCCGTTGGATGTTCCGTTAGTGCCTTTGATATACGTTCCTGTAGCACGAACATTATGGATACTTAACCCAATACCACCCGCCGACTGCGAAATCTTGGCGGTTTGCTTCAATGTATCGTAGATCCCGTCGATGGAATCATCCTTCATCGTCAACAGGAAGCAACTCGACATCTGTGGCTTTGGTGTTCCGGCGTTGAACAGCGTTGGCGTTGCGTGCGTAAACCACTTCTCACTCAGTAGGTTATAGGTCTCAATAGCCGCATCGATATCCTCCATGTGAATACCCACAGCTACGCGCATCAGCATATGCTGCGGACGTTCGGCAATGCGACCGTCGATTTTCAGCAGATACGATTTTTCGAGGGTTTTGTAGCCGAAATAATCATAGCCATAATCCCGATCGTAGATGATCGTTGAGTCGAGCAGAGCTGCATGTTGGCGTACAACCTCATAAACCTCTTTCGAAATCAGTGCTGCATTTTCGCCGGTTTTAGAGTCTTCATACGTATATAGCCGTTTGATGGTTCCGGAGAACGATTTGTTCGTCTCTTTATGCAGGTTCGAAATAGCAATCCGAGCGGCCAGAATGGCATAATCGGGGTGCTTTGTGGTCATCGAAGCGGCTGTTTCGGCGGCTAAATTGTCCAGCTCGGTGGTTTTTACACCATCGTAGAGACCGTTAACCACTTTCATGGCGACCTCAACAGGCTGAACATAAGCCGGATCAAGGCCGTAGCACAGTTTTTCGATCCTGGCGGTAATCTTGTCGAACTTGACCGACTCCCGGCGTCCGTCACGTTTGATTACGTACATGAGCGTTTGGGTTAGTTTTTATATAGTAAAAAATGTTGAATGCAATTAAAAACACCGACTCAGTGGTTTCACTTAAGCTAAGATTGACACGTATGATTCCAATGAGGAGAACACAGAAGTAACCAGGAGCATAAAACCATTTTGTTCAACCGAGGCTAAATTGGGCCGGAGTTTTAAAGTTCTATTGAAATAGACGGAAAAGCAACCCCGAAGGTTCGGGTGTTTTCGCAATTCATTGAAACGTGCAACTCTACCAGACAGGTTAAGAAATTGTTAAGCCGTAATGCTTAGCGACTTAACAATACCCGGTAGGAGAGCTATGCTAAAAAAAATAAAAGAGCGATTTTACTGACCGGTTCATGCCCAAGGCAAGTGAAGCGAGTCGGAATGAAGAAGCGTAAACGTTCTTAAAGATAAGCAAAAAAAGGAATAGTAACAATCCTTTATTATGCCATTATTAGGCAACGGGACACATCTATCCGGTTGATAATCAAACACAAAAAGAACCGTTAAAACTGTTTGCCAATCCGCCCGAAACGCTGTACCTTTGCAATCCTTTTCGGTCGGAAACCGAGAAGATGACAAGAAACTGAGATTAATCATGAAAAAGGGCATTCACCCGGAATACCGCGAAGTGGTATTCCACGACCTGTCGAGCGATTACAAATTCCTGACACGTTCGACGGTTCAAACAAAAGACACTATCGAGTTTGAAGGAAAAACCTATCCGCTCGTTAAAATTGAAGTTAGCTCGCAGTCGCACCCATTCTATACAGGTAAGAACGTGTTGCTCGATACAGCTGGTCGTGTGGACAAGTTCCGCAAGCGCTACGGCACTAAGTAAGTTTGAGAAGAGCTATATCTTCCCCTGAAAACGTGTGATTGTTTTTAGAATTCTATTTAAATCTGCCAGGCCAAAACCTGGCAGATTTTTTTATGGACTTTTCAGAAAAATGGCAATTGGTAAATCAGCAAGTTGCACAAATTTTGCAGGATGGGCTACCCCTATTGTAGCAGACTTCAAGAAAAAAGGAAGTTAAAATGGTGCCTTCAGTAGCCTGAGCCAGTTGAAAAAAAGTTAGCAAAAGATCTTATTTTATAATTTTCTCCGTCACAGCATACATTGGCCCGCATTTTGTCGAGTTATTCTATAGATAGATACTTAACCTCCCTTTTTAACGCTATATATTACTTTGGCAACTACCATGATACTTACGTTTGGCCAATACAACATTCTTACAGCTACACGTCACTGCGTGAACCGAACTCAATTATCTGAGCACACCAATTTTGATCGTACGCTGGTTAGCTACCTTATCACAGGGTTGGTTCGCAGTGGATTGCTAAACATCTGTAATGAAGGAAATGAAGAGCAGACGTTTTATGAATTAACCGACGCTGGACTGGACTGCATTGAAGAATACGAACGGGAAAACCCCGATCTGATTATCAATCGACTCACCATATAGGGACAATCTACGGTCAGTGATCGTTGCTGTCAGGCAATATGCTCAATATGCTCCTGAGCCAGTCGAATAATCAGGCTTTCATCGGTATCAATGAGTGAATAACCGTCATTCATATAGGGTATTACCAGACCCATTTTGGCATCATAGATTCCAAGTGGTGAAAGGTCCTGATCGGCATTGGCTCTTCGAAGATAGTCTGTCGCTTGCTGTAGCGAAGAGAACCCTTTGGCCACAGGTAGAGCGAATAACGTAAATACGGATACGTACTGCATAGGCGTACACTCTTTGTTATCTGCGCCTATATACGAATATATTCTACAGGCGGATTTCTGCAAGTCTTTAAATTTTAAAGAAAAAAAAAAAAAAATAAATAGCAAAACACACAAGTTTCACAGTAAAGGCAAATAGTCAGATAGTCAGTAACTTATACCAGACTTGTGGCTTACAAAAAGCTTTACATTAACTAATAATTTTAGTGTCTTGCCAGCTTATTGCAGGTAGATTCGACCAGAACTGAAAAAAGCCAGGATTCGATCCTGGCTTTTTTCACTTACCTGAAGAGTTGGATTAGTTATCGTTTGACCCTGCGATATACCCTAATTGTTCCTGCACTGCCTTAGCGAACGCTACTTTATCCGACTTCCGGTAATTCTCCGTCTGCTGTATCTTTGAGGGTGGACAAAAATCCTGATCGATGTTCTGGCAGGCTACCCATAAATCAGGATTCAATTTAATTCTATACTGCCGAATCGGCGTATCAGCGCCAAACCATAGATTGATAATATTGCTGACGGTTGGTTTGATGACAACACTCATGACTTGTTCAAAAATGCCCGGGTTTATACTTGCGGCCAAAATTAATTATCCTACCTTCTATACACAAAAAAAATATGATTCAACGGTCGAAAGCCAATATGAACAGTAACCTGAGTGTATGAACTGCTTACACCCAACTGGGCCATAGGTTTCATACAGACTCCATTCTGTAAGTGACAGTGATTCGTTTCGGATTAGACGAGGATTCATAATTATGTCACTAAAACACGGGGCAGCAAATAAAGACCTAGCCGACCTGATCCAAAATCAACACCGTCATCGTGATTGGGCCGTGTGCTCCCATCACCAGCGCCTGCTCAATGTCGGCCGTTTTGGACGGTCCTCCAATAAAAGCCCCAAAACCGTATTGCCCCAACCCAATTTGACCATAGGCTTCATGCAGCGTAGGCACGATGGTTTCGGCCGCTACCACCACCACCAGATGCTGGCAGATGTAGGGGACAATCCGTTGCCCCATGCGTTGCTCCGGAAGCCAGACCGCACCATTTTCAGCAACTGCCAACTGGGCCTCGATCACGGCTACCTCCACATCATCAAACGTATGCGGATCAGCAGTGGCAGAAAGCAGTTCAAACGAATTACCTAGTTCTGGCAGCGTGGTTATAATACGCTTTGTGGCATCGAAGTTTTCCCTGATCAGGGCATCAACGGCTGCCAGGTCTTTTACCAAAAATACATTCCCGCCAATACTGGCAAAAACACCACTGTACTGAGCCACGACGTCCACCGCGTTGCCTTTCAAAAAACCAATATCGGGCAAAGGGCTGGCGGGAGGCTGATTTTTCAAAACAGCGGCCAGAATGTTTTCTCTGCTGCTCATTTCAGATATTATCAGTTAAATATTACAATACTCTATTGATTATCAAAGAGATATTCCCAGACCGTTACGAGAGTTTAATCCTTTTCGCTATCATGGCCGTTGTTTTTAGCATACCACACATCAAACGACTCTTTGGGTCCGTCTGGCATGTCACGTTGTTTATACCAGGGATTGAATTTGTTATTTACAGCGAACGGAATGTTATTTAAAACCCAGCGCCCGGCTTTACCCAACGTGGAATACGATGTCGGCGACGATAACGTCCAGGCCATTGCTTTCATACCCAGCACCTTCGTATTGGCCGCATAACCCTCCCGAACAATAACTTGCCGCCATTGGTACAACTGATCGTGAATGTTAATTTTTACAGGGCAGACATTCGAGCAGGAACCGCAGAGCGTCGACGCAAAGGGCAGATCGGCGTGCTTTTTCATGTCCAGGTTAGGAGCCAGAATAGCGCCGATAGGTCCGGCAATCGTATTGTGGTAACTAAGACCACCACTTTTCCGGTAAACGGGGCAAGTATTCATACAAGCTCCGCATTTGATACACTTCAACGAATCCCGAAAATCGACCCGGCCCAACTGACGGCTTCTTCCCAAATCGACCAGAATCAGGTGCATTTCCTGACCTTCACGTGGTTTTTTAAAATGACTCGAATAGATGGTGATGGGTTGTCCGGTAGCACTTCTGGCGAGTAACCGTAAAAACACGCCGAGATGGGCCTTTTGAGGAATGATTTTTTCGATCCCCATAGAGGCAATCTGCACTTCCGATAAATGGGCACCCATATCGGCGTTTCCTTCGTTGGTGCAGACAACATACTCGCCGGTTTCGGCCACGGCAAAATTGACTCCAGTCAGGGCCGCTCGTCGGGTGATAAAAACATCGCGCAGGTGTCGGCGGGCAAATCGCGTCAGCGTAGTCGGGTCCGACACGCCTTTCTCTGTACCCAGATGTTCATGAAAAATCTCACCGATTTCCTCTTTTCGTTTATGAATGCAGGGCAGCACAATGTGGCTGGGTGGCTCATTATCCAGTTGCTGAATGTATTCGCCCAGATCGGAGTTAATGACATCGACACCACGTTCAATCAGGTATTCATTCAGATGGCATTCTTCGGTGAGCATGGACTTGCTCTTTACCATTTGTTTAATGTCTTTGTCTTTCAGGATGGAATACACAATTGCGTTGTGTTCTTCGGCATCGGCGGCCCAATGCACTTTTATCCCATTCAAGGTTGCATTGGCTTCAAACTGCAACAGGTAGTCATGCAGATTTGACAGTACATTGTTTTTTATTCGGGATGCGGTTTCGCGTAAATCCTCCCACTCCGGAATTTGTTTGGAGGCAATGTCCCGTTTCTGCCTGATCCACCAGAGGGCTCCGTCGTGCCAGTCGACCCGTTCTTCGTCGTTGATAAAAGCCTCGGCTAAAGCGGCATGATCTTTCATTCCTTTTTCCATCACAAGGTCGAGTTTAATATTTCTGCAATGTGTACGGCTTTAATGGCGCTCTTATTCCGGTGCAGAATCCCTTCCAGATGCATCAGGCAGGAAAGATCGACGGACGTAATGTACTCGGCCCCATTTTTGGTATGATCGGTTACCCGGTCTTTCCCCATTTTTACCGATACGGCTTCTTCGGCCACGCAAAACGTCCCGCCAAAACCGCAGCATTCATCCGGGCGATCCAGCGTAACCAGTTCCAGGCCTTCTACCATATTCAACAAGTGGACAGGTTTGGAAAAAGGCAGGGTATTGAGCTCGCTCATCTGGGCCAGATAAAGACCACGCAATCCATGACAACTCTGGTGAATTCCTACTTTGTGAGGGAATCGGGCCCGCAAGTTTTCTACTTTCAATACATCGGTTAAAAACTCGACCAGTTCATACACATTTGATCGAATACGGTCTGCTTCCGCCGGATCGGTAGCCGAATGCAGGTGTTGCTTAACGTGTAGTACACAACTCGCTGAAGGGGCTACGATGTAATCGAATCTGGAAAAATTTTCCAGAAAAAGATCATTGCATTCCTGCGTCAGGTGCTCAAACCCTGAATTAGCCATCGGCTGTCCACAGCAGGTTTGTTTGGATGGATAGACTACTTCGACCCCTACTTTCCGCAACAACTGAAGCGTTGCTATGGCTGCCTGGGGGTAAAACTGGTTTACGTAACAGGGAATAAAAAGTCCGACAGTCATAAAATAATATAGAATCAGGTTTGCTAAGGCTCTCTTCCAGTCTAAAGCCCTGAAGTCGATCTATTTACTAAACAATTATCGGTCAAATCGGCCCAGACCATAGCTGTTTTCAGGGGCAAGGTTGCATAACTCATCTCGTTCAACGAATCGCAGATCCGCTCAGCTGATGTAAAACACTGGCCCTTAATTCGTTTAGGCTTTAAAATGGATGGATGATAACATGGACTCGCCGTTATTTTTTATGCAGGTATTTTGGCAAGAAATACGACTGATCTCATTCATTGGCGGCATCGGCTAACCGCCGGAACCAGACTCCAACAACCAGTAGCCAGATTAACCACAGGCTGCTTCCCAGTAAACCAGCCAGTTCCCAGGTTGGAAAGCCCGGAATTACGGTAGCGAATAAATCTCCTTGGGCCAGCAAATAAATACCCGAAGCAACATAACCTAAATAGCTTATCCACTTTGGAAACAAGGTCATCTGCGCAAAAGCTCTGGAGAGCAATAGTGTGTAAGCAATGGTCAGCAATTGCCCCAGATGTTCGCCCAGAACCACACCGCCATACTGGTGAATAGCAGTAAAGACAACAACTATTGCCTGCCGGGTAGCCAGATCGGTGGTAGTAACGTACAGAGTCGCTAAAACGGGCACGACAAACGGCCAGCGAAGAAGACCTATAAGCTGAACAATAGCCGAAATGACGCCCAGAGTTGTAGCCCATCGCAGGGCATATACCTGCTTCTCAAATTTCTGCCCAATAAGCACATAGGCTTGCAGCAACGGAAATCCGCCGATAGCGAATAGCCACCAAACACCAATAAGGGAGGCTCCCCCAGTATGGAAGCGTGTCAGAACAATACCAGGTTCCTGGCGAAGAATATCCGGATAATCGAACACAATCGTTAGCGTCGTGTAGGGAATCATCACCAGAATAACGCCTAGAATGAGCCGGTTTCCAATGAGTCGATTAGCAGGCATTGTGGATGTTTTCATCTATGTATGTTGGAAAGGCTTGTTCGGACTACCAGTGAAAAGAATAGCTGATACCAGGTGTAGGATTGATTTTAAGGTCTTGTCCAGCACTGGCTAAGGCTATTACACCCAGGCGCAGATTTAGTCCGCGCCAGACTATCCATCGAAAGCCAACCTCCGCCGAAGCTGCGTTCTGACGCTCATAGTCCCGGTTGAGGCCGCGCAGATACGACATCGATGCATAAAACGAGGATGGGTTTTCGCGTTGACCAACCGGCAGAAACCAATAGGTAAGGCCTGTTTTGGCAAATTGCGTCGTGATACCGGCGGTGAAGCTTGTTATGTAGTAGCCCGCATGAGCAGAGACAGGACCCCGGCGATATTCCAACCCAATGGATGGGTTCCGAAAGCCGTTAATACTGAATTCATTACGCGGAAAGCGCTGGGCTAATGTGGAATAACTCAGAAATAATAACCCGATTGCTAGTGGCAATTTCATATCGTCTTTTTGTTAATTGGTTGACGATACAAAGGTGGTCTGTGAGATAAGCCAATCTCTTAGACAAATGTCCAGATCGCTCAGTGAGCCAGCCCTGATGATTGATCGTTAGCTGTCGAATCTGACCACGGATACGGCTCAGGTGACGGGGAGTAACACCAAGAATGGAAGCGAGGTATTGAAGAGGCACTTCCTGCAACAGATGTGGCTCATCGGTCATTAGTTTCTGATAGCGCTCTTCGGCAGAGAGTGTCAGCAGATTATAGCGACTCTCTTCGATGCAGTTGATCTGATCTTCGAGCAAGCCCATATAGAACAGTTCAAATGAGGAAATAGTCTGCCGTAATTGATTGAACGAGTGTCGGCTAATGCTCCAAAGCACACTATCGGTCAGGGCACGGATGGATTCGCGGGAAGGTTGCTGTTTCAGAAAGCTACCCAGCGATACAACAAAATCGGCCGTACCAGCCGTGTACGTTGTAATTTCGTCGCCATCGCGATCCGCAAAAAACTGGAACAATCCCTTTTCGACAAATGCCAGCTGATCACAAATGCGGCCAGCCTCGGCAAAGAGATTACCTTTACTTAATTCCCGACGATGAAACTGGCTAAGAATAGTCGATTGCTCCACGGTATCGAATCCACTTTCCTGAAGAAACTCCCGGAGTATATCCATCTGTTTATGAGTCGGTATGATCAGCAAAGTAGCTAAAATAGCTGGTTTTTCCGTGAAACAATCACCCGAAAAACTCCGCAAGAATCGGGTTTGCTACCCGTTGGGTTATGGCGACTTTTGTATAGTCAAAACACAAATACTATGACAACGAACAGCACCCACACGTATCAGCAGATTGCCCGCGCCATCGAACACTTGACGGCCCATTTTCGGGAACAACCGTCCTTAAGCGAACTGGCGGAGAAAGTGAATATGAGCGAATTTCATTTTCAGCGGTTATTCACAGAATGGGCTGGTGTAAGCCCCAAGAAATTTAGCCAATACCTAACCCTCGAACATGCCAAAACCCGGCTTCGTAAGGGTGATCCTCTGGCAGATGTCGCTTATGATTCCGGCCTTTCCGGAACGGGCCGGTTGCACGATCTATTCGTAACCATCGAAGGCGTTACACCGGGACAATTCAAACAGGCAGGCTCTGGCCTCGATCTGTTATACGGCGTGTTCGATAGTCCATTTGGCGAGTATGTATTAGGGGCTATCAATGGAAAAATCGCTCTTTTGCATTTCCTGAACGATGAAAACGATCCCGAAAGCATTCTGGCATCGGCATGGCCCGAAGCATCGCTGCATCACGATCCAACAGTTGTTCAGTTTCTGGCTGACCAGATTTTTCCGACAACCGATGGTATGACCACGGAAGCCATCCCCCAGAAATCAGACAAACCGCTGTCTGTTCTTGTACGCGGGTCTGCCTTTCAGCTAAAAGTATGGGAAGCATTACTGAAAATCCCGGAAGGCAAACTGGCGAGTTACGACCAGATTGCCGAAGCCATTGGTCAACCCACAGCTTCGCGGGCAGTCGGCACGGCCATCGGTAGTAATCCGGTCGGTTATCTGATCCCATGTCACCGGGTCATCAAAAAAACGGGGCTGTTTGGCGGGTATCGCTGGGGAACGAAACGCAAACAGGCCATGCTCGGCTGGGAAGCTGCACGGCTTGACAGTTAAGATTTTGTAGAATAAGGAAAGCCCAACGTAGTGACGAAAATACCATAATTAAGCGTCAAGGATTTTGTGATTTCCGTCGCTACGTTGGGCTCCTGGTGTAACTCATATGATGACTCAAGAAACAATTGACTGGCCCTATTACCAGTCTGACCTATCCCAAACCGGGTTCACTCTACTACCCTCATTCCTCTCATCCGAAGAATGTCGTGAGCTGGCAAACTTGTTCGACGAGCCAAACCTCTATCGAAAAAGCATTGTCATGCAGAATCACGGCTATGGCAGTGGCGAATACAAATATTTCAGCTACCCGCTCCCATCAGTCGTCGATACGCTTCGGCATGAATTGTTCACTCAATTGTCGCCCATTGCCAACAACTGGAATGAAAAATTGGGAATTAACCTGCGCTACCCGACCGATCTTGACGAATGGCTTTCCACCTGCCACGCAGCCGGACAAACCCGCCCAACGCCATTGATTCTGAAATACGGCCCTGGCGACTGGAACGCGCTTCACCAGGATATGTATGGTGTGCTTTATTTCCCGTTTCAGGCTGTCCTTTTTCTGAGCCAGCCGGGCCAGGATTACACGGGCGGGGAGTTCGTTATGCTCGAACAGCGCCCAAGGATGCAGTCAAAAGCAACGGTATTACTGCCAGAACAAGGGCAGGTTCTATTGTTCACGACTAAATACAGACCCGCTCAGGGCACTCGGGGCTACTACCGCGTGGCCATGCGGCACGGAGTTAGTGAAGTGCGAACGGGAACCCGCGTCAATGCGGGGCTTATTTTTCACGATGCCGCATGATTCGACATACAGATTTAGGATCATCTCCATTTGCCCAACGCCGAAAACTAACAGACTTAATCCAGCAGGGACTCATTACGTTGGGCGGCAACCGTCCCGGTAAGATCTACGGTCGGCTGGACTGCCGGGCAGGGAAACGCATGAAGCCCGAAAACCGAGTGTTTTTCCGGAATGAAACCGAAGCACTTGAACTACGTTATAGACCGTGCGCCGTGTGTTTACCAGGAGCCTATAAAGCCTGGAAAGAAAGCGATAAGTAACTTGCCAATACCATTTTTTTACATTAAACTTGTCTAGTCACAAATTCAACAAATGTATGTCATCTGTTGCTGAGGGGAAGTCCCAACGTCGGACCAATCGCCTGTCTACCAGAAACATTCCCCCTGCCCTCGTTTACGAAATGTGGAGTGGAAAACCCGTCTATTATCAGGGTTATCGAGACGTTTTATCGGGCAAGAAAACAATTGAAGAAGTTATGTCGTGTTCCGATTTACAGGGAGTGTTAGTGTATTTACTAGGTCTTTATATTGGGAATACTATAAATCGTAAGAAATATCTGATCAGTTCGAATGAATCCGGTCTCCATTTAGCCCATAATGATAATCTCGGCAATGATCTGGTCATCTTTGAAAAAGAGAAAGTTGGCAAGCTAAAAGGTAAATTCTTCGACATACCGCCTAAAGTTGTTATCGAGGTTGATATCAAAGCAGATGTATCTGAGTTCGAGGGTAAATTGGATGGGTACTTGATTCAGAAATCACAGAAATTAATTGAGTTTGGGGTCGATAAAGTTCTTTGGGTTATTACAAGTGCCCAAAAGGTTTACGTCATTGACCGCAATGATCCAACCTGGTACGTAGTTAACTGGTCAGAGAATATATCAGTGCTCGACGATTGCATTTTGAATATAAAGCAATTACTTGACGACGAGGAAATTACACATTAGCTCAACGTACATTCCTGAGCACCATCACGCTTCGTTCCAGTTCCTCCTCTGTGCTCGACGCAAAACCCAGCCGAGTACCATTCAAGTGATGGCCGGGTGGATTATGAAAAACACCGCTCGACAGAAAAAGACCTTTCTGGCCTGCACGGGTAGCCAAAGCATCCATATCAATCGCCGGATCGAAACGCGCCCAGACGGCCATACCTCCATCGGGTTTCGTGAACTGGACAGTACTGGCCAATTCACTGGTTAACAACTCGCAGAACCGATCCCGACGAACGTGATAGGTGCGTAGAGCCTTGCGAAAATGACGTTTCAAATCGCCGGATTTAAATAACTGTCCAATAGCAAACTCCAGCATGGGATCGCCCTGTCGATCAATGATACGCCGTAGCCGGGCCAGTTCGTCGATCAGTGCGGTTGGGGCCACCACATAGCCGATCCGAAAAGCCGGAGCAACCGACTTCGTCAACGAACCGACATAAACAACCATTCCTTCCCGATCAGCGCTCGCCAGTGGGAGAATCGGGCGGCTCAGGTAGTGAAAATCATAATCATAGTCATCTTCCAGAATGGCAAACCGGTATTGTTCAGCGAGTTGCAGGAGCCGAATACGCCGATCGGGTCGGAGTGTAACCGTGGTTGGATAATGGTGATGCGGAGTCACAAATACCATCCGGATAGTGCCCTTTTGCTCACATAAACGAGCCAGTGCATCAACATCTAAACCATGTTGATCGACCGGAACGGTCAGAATCGTGGCGCCGGTTTTTCGAAAATTCATCGTAGCACCTGCCCAGGTCGTTTCGCCCGTTACGACGATGTCGCCGGATCGCAGTAAAATCTGGCTCGTCAGATGCAAACCCATAATGCTTCCACGAGTAATGAGTATGTTCTCGGGAGTAGTCCGCAGCCCTCGGGTTTCGTTCAGATGAAGAGAAAGCTGTTCTCGTAACAGCAGATGCCCTTTCGTATCGCCGTAACCGAAATGGGTCTGTGGATTTCCCCACCGGAAATACGAGCGATAAGCCCGGCTTAATTCGTCCATTGGAGCCAGTCGAATATCTGGGAACCCATCGTCGAGGTGTAAACCAGCCGAGTTAGTCAACACAGGCCGTATCAGAAAATTGAGCGAATCGAAGGCATAACCCGGCAGTGTTCCGGTGCTATCCGTTCCCAAAACGCTGGCTGTATTATCGTTGCTCGCCAATACTTGCGGTTTGATTTCAGGAAAATGAGCGGCCACATAGGTGCCACTGCCAGCCCGGCTTTCGAGCCAGCCCTGCGCCAAACCCTCATCATAAGCGGCTACAACCGTCTGCCGATTCAACTCAAGTAAGTCGGCCAGATGACGTGTTCCGGGCAATCGCTGGCCCGCCACGAGCGTTCCTGCGCGAATAAGCTGGCCCAGTTGTTCGCTTAACTGTAGAAAAACTGGGGTTGGCAATGTCTTGTCAACCTGAATCAGCGATTTGAATGGTGGCATAACTGGACTAGCAGAAATCTAAAAACTGGACGACTTAAGTAGGCCGGCAAATAACGACATTTGTTTTGAAAATGAACAGGGCATCTGATTTTGGGAAAGTTGTTGTCTACTTATCCGTATCGAACGTCCTGCCTAAAAATCACCAACGATGCAAACCGCCCGCACAACACCCAGTCGTTTAGCCAAGCGTGCTCATTACGACGAAGCCACAATTCACCCAATTCTGGACGAAGCACTTTTCTGCACGGTTAGCTTCGCCATCGATGGGCAGCCGATGGCCATTCCAACCGCATTCGCCCGAAAAGGCGACCGGGTTTATATTCACGGGTCGGTTGGCAGCCACTTCATTCGTACAATCGAACAGGGCGGGCCGGTCTGCATTTCAGTGATGTTGACGGATGGACTTGTTCTGGCCAAATCGGCGTTTCATCACTCGGTCAATTATCGTTCGGTGGTCATTTTTGCAACTGCCGAGAAAGTAACCGACGAGAACGAACGCATGGAAGCGCTGGCACTGATCACCGATCACCTGATTCCTGGTCGCTGGGACGATCTTCGCCCAACGACCAGCAGTGAAATGCGGAAAACGACCGTGCTGGCTTTTTCGCTGGCCGAAGCGTCGGCCAAAATACGCACCGGTGGTCCCAATGACGACCCTGAAGATGAAGACCTGCCAACCTGGGCGGGTGTAATTCCAATGCAGACAGTCCGATTAACCCCGCTTACAGCCGAAAATAGCCTAGGGACACCATTGCCTGATTATTTACAGACCGCTTGACACCAAATGATTCCTGCCAACGAATTACTCCTTTTTGCGCTGGCTGCACTGGGTCTCGTACTCAGCCCTGGCCCGAACATGATTTACCTGATTTCCCGCTCCATCACCCAGGGACGACGGGCAGGTTTAGTGTCGCTTGCCGGTGTTTTGGCTGGGTTTCTGGGCCATATTTTTCTGGTTTCTTTTGGATTATCAGCTGTGTTTCTGGCAATTCCACTGGCTTATGACCTCCTACGATGGCTCGGTATTGGCTACCTGCTCTACCTAGCCTGGGAAGCCGTTAAACCCGGCAGCTCCTCCCCCTTCCAGACGCGCAACCTGTCGCATGATTCTGACTGGAAGCTTTTCCGGATGGGTCTACTGACCAATGCGCTCAATCCGAAAGTAGCCCTGTTTTACCTATCATTTTTTCCGCAGTTTACGCACCCTGAATACGGTTCGTTACTGACTCAAAACGTTCAGTTGGGCCTGACTCAGCTAACCATTAGTGGATCCGTCAATATGGTTATCATACTATCAGCCGCCAGGATGGCCAGTTGGTTTCAGGCTCGTCCGGTTTATATTCGGGTTCAGAAATGGTTTATGGCCAGTATTCTGACAGGGCTGGCTGTGCGCATGGCCATCGACAAAGGGAAATAAACAATACTGGACTTTCACAAAAAGCCACGGTCCGCCGTGCGGTGCCACGGTATGATTTATCCCGATAGTTAACCGTGGTCCGGCTTTTTGTGAAAGTCCTGCAATAATCAATAGCCGATATCAACAACTACACGACAATGTATATACCACACGCCTTTCAGGAAACCGACCGCCCTACCCTGTTGCAGTTCGTCCGTGATAACTCCTTTGCATTACTTGTTACGACGGGCTACGATGGTATTCCGGTAGCCACTCATCTGCCCATTGAACTCCTGGCTGATACCGATGGCCAATTTCAATTAGTTGGCCACCTGGCCAAAGCCAATCCGCAATGGAAATTATTGGGACAGAATCGTCCCGCACTGGCCGTATTTTCGGGACCGCATAGCTACATTTCCTCTTCGTGGTACGATCATGTTAACGTACCCACCTGGAATTATCTGTCGGTGCAAATCACGGGTCGAACAACGATGCTGACCGACGGTGAAACCCTTGATTTTCTGCGCCAGCAGGTAGATCGCTATGAGGCTCATTCAGCACATCCGGTATCCGTTGAAAGTATGACCGTGGACTACGTTCGGAAACAGATGAGTGGTGTGGTCGCTTTCAGAATGACGATTGATACGATGCAGGGGGCGGCCAAGCTCAGTCAAAATCGAGATGACAAAAACTACCAATCTATTATTGCCGAACTACGTCAGACAGGTAATGCTGACGCAGAAAAAATGGCCAATGTAATGGCTACCCGACGACCTACGATTGACAAGTAATACCAATGCATTATGGCAAAGCAACACACCTACGCGTTAACCACTCAATGGACTGGCAATAAAGGCGAGGGAACCGCGAATTACCGGGCATACGACAGAGATCATATTGTATCGGCCGAAAACAAACCCGACATTCCAGCCTCATCGGACCCGTCGTTTCGGGGTAATAAAAGCCGATACAATCCGGAAGAATTGCTTGTTGCTTCGCTGTCAAGCTGCCATATGCTCTGGTACCTGCATTTGTGTGCCGAAGCAGGCGTTGTTGTTGTCGACTATACAGATCAGGCAACAGGAACAATGATAGAGACACCAGACGGTGGTGGCCATTTCAGTGAAGTAACGCTTTCGCCAGCTGTACTTGTCACCCACGAATCAATGATTGCCAAAGCCAACGAGTTGCATCATCAGGCCAACAAATTATGCTTTATTGCCAATTCCTGTAATTTCCCGGTTTATCATAAACCCATCTGTAGAGTCGCAGAAAAATAATCATTCCAGAATACATACCAGTCATGAATGTGGTTAATTAGAAACCGATAAGCTGGTCCGCCGGTGCGGTTTTTAAAACCTTATCGGTTTAAATGGGCCGACCAATAAGTATGGCTACAGACTAAATCCAGGAAAAGAAAGAAATGTAAATTTTGTATTCATTTGGGCTGAAAAAAGTATAAAACGACAGCAAATTTTAGTGATCGACGAGCAGCTAATCCGGAACGATCGAATCGAGGGAAATACCATTCACCTCGGTCGTCGAGCCATTATCGTTGTCAAACAGTTTCCGATAAATTTTTTGAATTGCCGCCCACCGACGACGCGAAACCGGCAGCACATCACCCGAATGCAGATAAACCAGTCCGGTATTGTCCGGCTGGACAGGTCCCAGATAAGCTATGTACTGGAGGTTGATGATGCAGTTGCGATGAGTCCGTATGAACCACTCTCTAGGCAACTGGGGTTCGTAATATTTTAAGGTGCGGGGAAGAAGCATCCGTTGCCCATCTTTCCAGTGAAGCCAGCTGTAGTTACCGGTGGCCTGTAAAAACATGAGATCAGCAATCGGACGGCTAATTTTGCCCGTTTTATGGGCGTGCATTTTGAGCATGTCTCCGGGTTGTAGGAGCGACTGTTTCATAACATACAAAAAAAAGGAAGGTTGAAAAGAATCGTCGAGTAAATTGAGGGCTTGAAATTGGCTGCTAAATAAAGTCAATCTATATACGTCTGCTACCACAAGTGTTGCAATCTTTAACACTCATGTTACATTTCGCTATTTTATTCATATTGACTGAGTTATTAGTAATCTATACCAGTCTGTATTGCCTGTAGTTTATCACGCGTTCTCTTCAGACGCATCTTTACCGCACTTTCCGACAATTTGTAGTGTTCGCTGAGGTCTCGAATTGATAAGCCCTGTTCATACTTAAGTCGAAGTAAGGTTAGCTCCTCGTCGGGTAATTTCATAAGGGCCAGTTCCTGAGCTTGTATCCGCCGTTCAACCACCTCCTTCAGGCGTATACCTGGTATGCCATCAATCAGCTCCTCGTCCGATAGCGTATCCGATAAATCATAGGACAAGGGCTCGGTTTTAAGCTGCTTGTTTAACCGAAGCCGATCCAGACAATAATGGTATGAAATGGCGTACAGCCAGGTAGAAAACGAGGAGCGGTTCTGGAAGGAGTTCAACTTGGCAAATACCTTGATGAAGATGTCCTGAGTATAGTCCTGAGCGTCGGCAGAATCATTAGTCATAGCCAGGCAGGTCCGATACACTTTATGGGCATATTGATTATAGAGTACTTCAAAGCTGTTGTCAGAATAACTGGTCTGAAACGTATCGATTATCTGGTTGTCGGCTGAACGTTTTTTTTTCATGGTGGCAGAAAAATTCTATAAAGTGAGTCAGTAGAAGACATGAAGCGATTCAATGGATCAATCAACCCTGTCAATAAGTCCGCAAGTTGCGGCACTGATGATTGGCCTGCTAACACACTCGTTGCATTCATTAGCACTTATGTTACATGACAATAAAAAAGCCCGGAAATCCGGGCTTTAATGGCAAAACTATGTTCTGTGAACAGGCTTAACCCAACGTTGATGTGGGCTTGCCATATTGGGAAGGCAACACGCCATAACGCTCCTGAAACACTTTGGCAAAGTAAGACAGATTGTCGAAACCAACTGAATAAGCAACCTGGGTTACGTTCTGTTGGCCTTCGGTCAGTAGTTCGGCGGCTCTGGCAAGCCGGATATCCCGGATAAAGGAGGTAGCAGGTTTGTTGGTTAACGCTTTGAGTTTACGGTGAAGTTGCACCCGGCTTAGATTGGCTGCATCGGCCAGTTCCTCAACGGTAAATCCGGTATTATCTATTTGCGGAATAACAAGCGCCGTCAGCCGGTCGATAAACTGCTGTTCAGCCGTTAATGGAGCCGGAATGTTTATCTGGCTATCCGGAGTGGGCTGGCTCGAAGAAAACCATTGGTACAGGCGTTCGCGCTGCCCGATCAGATTGCGTACTCTGACCTGAATTTCAGACCGGTTGAATGGCTTGGTCAGGTAGTCATCGGCTCCTAGTTTAAAGCCTGCAATTCGGTCTTCGACAGTAGCTTTGGCCGTCAGCATGATCACAGGAATATGACTGGTAGCTGGCTGCATTTTCAGGGCTTCACAGAAGCCAAATCCATCGAGCCGGGGCATCATCAGGTCGCAGATAACAATGTCAGGCAGTGTAGTGGTCGCTTTTTCGAGGCCGTCCTGTCCATCAATGGCTTCTATGATCTGATAATCCTGCTCAAAAATGCTACGTACATACGACCGGATGTCTGCGTTATCGTCGATGATCAGCAGAATGTTAGCAGTTCCAGGCGCGGAGGGGTCCAGATTCCCGGTTTCCGCTGGTATGGATACGGATGCAATAGGAGCTGACAGAGCGAGTTCAGTCCAGGATGTCGGCGTCCTATCGATCGTCATCAGCGGCAGTGCAACCGTAAAGGTAGTACCAAGCCCTTCAGCGCTGACAACGTCGATCGTACCATTCAGCACCCTGACCAGTTCATTGACCAGTGCCAGCCCAATACCGGTGCCTTCGTACGTACGATTTAGCTTGCCATCGACCTGATAAAATCGGTTGAAAATATTAGGCACATGTTCGGGCGGAATGCCAATACCGGTATCCTGAATCGTTACCAGCAATTGACTCACAGCCCCTTCGCCAGGATAATGCAGGTCCATGCTGACGTTGTTGCCAGCCGGGGTAAATTTAAAGGCGTTGGAAAGCAGGTTCGTCACTATTTTTTCCAGTTTATCCCGGTCAAAACGAGCCCACCACGTCGCTTGATTTTGATCGAATGAAAACGCAATTCCCCGGCTTTCGGCTAAGGAGCTGAATGAACCAGCTATCATTCGAAAAAAAGCAGCTATATCACCCGGCTCCAATTCGGGCTTTAATTCCCCCGCTTCCAGTTTCCCCAGATCGAGCAGTTGATTGATCAGGGTCATCAGCCGATGGCCGTTTCGCTCCATCAGCATCAGTTCAGGATGATGGGGAAATTGTTTTTTCAGGTTGTCCAGTGGACCTAAAATCAGGGTTAGGGGTGTACGGAATTCGTGAGAGATATTGGTAAAAAACTCGGTTTTCAGACTATCAAGCTCTGCTAACCGATTCGCTTCCTTTTTCTCAAAAACAACTTGTTGCTCAAGTAATAGTCGCTGGGTCTGAACCCGGTAAAGCTGCCAGCCCACCACCGCGATTATTATCGCATAAAGCAAATAAGCCCACCAGGTTTGATAAAATGGCGGATGAATTCGTACCTGAAGCTCGATAGGTTTGCTCCAGACTTCACCATCAACCGAACCCATCATCCGAAAAGTGTAGTTCCCTGGTGGCAATTGAGCATAGTTAGCAAAGCGGTTGGTACCCGCCGATACCCAACCCTGATCAATTCCATTAAGCCGGTAGCGATATTGATTTTTGGCTGAGTTTGCAAAGTCCATCAGCCCGAATTCGAACGTAATCAGGTTCTGGGTGTGTGACAGATCAAGCTGTTGCCTGTACTCAATCCCTTCGGTCAGTATCCCATCGGAGCTGCCCACGTCAACGGTTTCATTGTTGACTTTCAAACCAATCAAATGTGCTCGTGAAGTTGGGCCATTGGCCCGAACCATGTCGGCGGCCCGAAACGTCGTTAAGCCATGTATGCCCCCGAACATCAACTCACCCGATTGGCTTTTGAAAAAGGAACCCGTATTGAACTCATCATCCTGTAGGCCGTCGGCTTTGGTGAAGTTGCGAAACGTTTTAGTTTTTGGGTTGAACTGTGCTAAGCCCCGGTTGGTACTTAGCCAGAGATTCCTGAACTCATCCGCCAGTATTCCATACACTACTTTATTGGGCAGTCCTTGTTTTTCAGTGATATGATCGACGTAGCCCGTCTGTTTATCCAGGCGATCCAGCCCGCTGCCTTTGGTGCCCACCCAGAGGTAGCGGGCTGGCTGGTTTGGGTCGTTAAGCAGGCTTAACACAAAATCGTTGCTCAAACTCCGACGGTTCGTCTGGCTATTTTTATAGAGCGAAAAAACCGGCCTTGTCTGCGGGTGATCGGCCCGTACCAGCCCCTGCTGGGTACCGATCCAGAGCGTACCGTCCTGATCGAAGTAGAGCGTATAGGTTTCTATTTCGGCTCCTTTCTGCGGCAACAGGGATTGATACGAAAAAATCTGAAATTTTTCAGTCTGGGGATCGAATTGAAGCAGTTTGCCATTGATGGCTCCAATCCACAGCTTACCGAATTTATCTTCAACGGTCTGGTTGTTGTAGAAACCAAATGATGTATTGGGGGGCAGAGGATATTTTTTGAGGAGTTGCCAATCGGCACTAAACTTAAACAGATACATTTCGTGCGTCTGGAAGTTCGTGTTCGATACCCAGAACGTACCCCGATGATCCTGCATCATATAGCGTTGCCGTTTATCAACGGGCGGCAACCTATCAGGCAGGAAAGAGTGTGTCCGGTTATTAGCCCGATCAAGAAGTTCATACACAAACTCATGCCGTACATAAACCCGGCCCTTCCGGTCGGCATACAGATAAGAAAGGGTTTTAGCAGGCAGTAACGAATGGAACTGTTTTATTTTGGGGTTGAATTTTCGAAGACCATAGCCACTTGTTCCCAGCCAGATATTGCCCGTCTGATCTTCGAGCAGCGTAGTAATGGCATAGAGATTGCCGGGCAGGGCGGTAAACGCATTATGTGCCGTCAGGCTGTCCTGCTCCATGAGATCGTCAGGCGAAATCAACCACAAGAGCCCACCCTGAGCAATAGACATTTTTTTCGGATTGATCTCTCTAATGACGGCATCCTCATTTTTTGGCAGATAAATAGTTTTCAGCCTGCCATGATGACGATAGAGGATTTTGTTGTCTTTAAGGCCAAACAACGCATCCTGATTTATATTCGTGTATACAGTATAGGCCCCCAGGAATTCATCCGTAAAAAGAGTGAACGTACTTCCTTTCTGAGGATATTGCCAGTTAAATGACAGTAAACCCGTATTGCATACCAACATAGCCTGACCGTCGGGCCGGAAACTAATTTGCCCAAGGCCACCAGTCTTCTTCTCATCAGTCGGAATTTGTGTGAGTTGAACCTGATCAGCAAAATTAGCGTGATTGGGAAAGCTGTTTTTAAGCGAAGCAGCTAAACTGATTTTTATCAATTTAGTCTCCTCCGCAATCACCCAGATAGCACCCTGTGGATCTTCGAACAGCCAGTTAATGGCATAATTTCCTGCATTGGAAGACGACTGATCACGAATATCGAGATGATAAAACCGCTGGGTGCGTGTATCCAAGAGATTCAGTCCCTGATTGAGTGTACCCACCCACAGCCTCCCCCGGCTATCGACCAGCATCGTTGAGCAGTTGTTATCCGAAAGGCTGTATTCGTTATAGGGGTCGTGGGTAAATACCTTGAAGTTATACCCATCGAAGCGGTTTAGTCCATCTTTGGTAGCTACCCAGATAAATCCCTTCTGATCCTGTTTTAAATCGAAAATCATCCCCTGCGACAGACCATCGGAAATAGTTAATTCCTGCCAGCCGTTGTGCTGGGCAGGGAGTACACCAGGAAGAAGTAAAATCAGAAAGTAGAGGACCCGCATTTAAAATGCTCAATTTATAGTCAATAATACGAAAAAATAGAAGGGATGTAGATGATCCAATGATGAGATGATTAGTGAATAAATTGCACCAGTCCCTTTCTCCTATATGCTCAACCAGAGAAAAGGGCAAAAAAAAGACTGCTAGTACTGACCAGATCAAGTCAGTACTAGCAGTCTTCATTAATCAATTTGGGCACGCTGGTGCCGGTATCAGTCCATCAGGATTACCGTTTGAGAATCTTAACCGTCTGACGCTGAGCAGGTGTACTAACCTGTAGGATGTATTGACCCGCGGGCTGACCTAACTCCACTGCCTGAGGCTGAGACAACTCGCTTGAACCGACTGTTCGCTCGCTGACCACATTCCCCTGGCCATCCACGACCCGAAGTTTAACCTCCTGGTTACCAGAACCCTTGATCAGAACATCTGCACGGTCGCTTACCACCGGGTTGCCCAGCACCTCTACAACCAATGGCGCTACAGCCTCAACCCCTACCCGTGCACCCGTAGAGCACACCGCCAGCCAGTTGTAGACATAGCTTGCTTCACCGGCACTCCCACTCTGGGTCGCTTTCAGGGTGATGCTTGGATTGTCGGTATACAGATTCAGACTGTAGGGACCCGCGTTGGTCGTCGCCGGCAACTCATTGACCACCGAGAAACTGATCGGCTGACCGCTCACCCCTGCATATATCGGCGTAAAGCTCAATCGACGCTGACCCACACTCAGCACCTCACAACTCACCGTGTTCACACCTGTGATGCTGAATCCGGATGGCGGGTTGCTCGGTTCGCTTACCGTTACACTCACCGTGCCTGCCACCGTCTGCGACACCGGCGATGTGGCATCACTCACCACCACCCTAAAGGTCTGTACACCCGCACTCAATCCCGACACCGTCGCGGAATTCCCGCCAGGATTGATACTACCCGGACCCGTAAACACATAACTGTATGGACCCGTCCCACCCGATACACTCGCGGTCAACGTCGTTGATCCACTCGTCACTAGCTGGCTTGGAGTCGCTGTCAGATTCACCGTCAGCGGACCCACCACCGCCGGTAAGACGGTCAGGTCAAAACTCGTACTCGCGCTCAGGCTGCCCGGATCGGTCGCCGTCAGCACCACCGTCGAGACTCCACTCCCGTTCGGCGTACCCGATAGCTGGGTACCCACCAGACTCAGCCCTGCCGGCAGGCCACTGGCCACCAGTGTGATCTGATTCGGCGTTTCCTGATCGGCAAAGGTATTAGCCAGATTCAGACTATACCCCTGACCCACGACTGCCGTCTGATTACCCACCGGACTGTTCAGGCGAGGGGGCGTGTTGTCCTGGCCTGCACTGGCACAGGCCGCTAACCAGTTGTAGCTGAAACTAGCCACCTCCACACTGCCTGTTTGCGTCGCTTTTAAGCTCAGCACCGGATTGTCCCGGTATAAGGTCAGCGAGTAGGGAGCCGGATCGGTCGTGGGAGCCAGTTCATTGACCACCTCAAAGGCAATCGACTGACCGGTCAATCCGGCATACCGAGGGGCAAAGTTGATGTTGATCCGGTCCGCTACCGGTGTACAACTGATCGTAGTTACCCCCGTAATAGCGAAAGGCTGAGTCGGCGGTGGAGTCGTCGTGGCCGGCAGCACCGTAAGTAACAACGGCGTGCTCACCGAGAGTCCACCCGGATCGGTCGCCGTAATACTCACCGTGAAGGGAGAGCCTACGGTCGTGGAGGGTATTCCACTCAGGGTGGCTCCCACAAAACCCAGGCCTGCTGGCAACCCACTGGCCGACAGACGCAGACTTAGGGGGGTCTCGGTGTCGGTGAAGGTGCCTTCAGGAATCACATAGGTGAAATAGGTGCCCGCCGTGGCCGTCTGGCTGCTGAGGCTACTTACCACCCGGGGGGGGTATTAGGCGACTCCGAGGTGCGACAGGCCGCCAGCCAGTTGTAGACATAGCTGGCTTCGGGTGGCGTACCGCCCTGAATGGCCTTCAGCGTGAGCGTTGGATTATCGGTATAGAGCTGGAGGGTATAGGGTCCCGACTCGGTGGTGGGCAGCAATTCGTTGGCCACCGAGAAAGACACGGGCTGACCGTTGAGACCGCTGTAGCGGGGCGTAAAGCTGACACTGAAGCGGTTGGGCAGAATCGGTGTGCAACTCAGAGTCGTCACGGCCGTGATGGCGAAGGGGGCCGTCTGCACGGGATTGACGGTGAGGGCAAAGGCCGTCGAGGTCAGGCTGTTACAGGCTCCACTGACGACCACGATATAGCTACCCGCATCGGCGATCTGGACATTGGTCAGCATCAGCGTAGCCGAGGTTTGCCCCCCAACGGGGCTGCTCAGGTTGTCTTTGAACCATTGGAAGCCGGTAGGATTGCCACTGACGGCAATGGCAGTGGTGACATTAGCACCCACCGTAACCGTGGAGGCTGAAGCGGGCTGCTGGGTGAAGACGATGGTTTGGTCAGGTTGTTGACTCACCTCCACACTGGTTACGGCCGTACAGCCGCTGCCCGAGGTCAAGGTCACCGAATACGTCCCCGCTGAACTCACCGTCAGGATGGGACTCGTCGAGCCCGTGTTCCACAACACACTGCCCACGCCCACTGCTGTCAGACTCACACTTGGACTGGCACAGGTTAGGGTCGCACTGCTGGGGTTGATGCTCACCGAAGGGGCGCTCTGATCGGCACTCACCTCCACACTGGCCACAGCCGTACAGCCACTGCCCGAGGTCAAGGTCACCGAATACGTTCCCGCCGTACTCACCGTCAGGATGGGACTCGTCGAGCCCGTGTTCCACCGCACACTGCCCACACCCACTGCCGTCAGACTCACACTTGGGCTGGCACAACTTAGCGTAGCTGAGGAAGGATTAATGCTCACCGAAGGCGCACTCTGATCGGCGCTCACCTCCACACTGGTCACGGCCGTACAGCCACTACCCGAGGTCAAGGTCACCGAGTAGGTCCCCGCTGAACTCACCGTCAGGATGGGACTCGTCGAGCCCGTGTTCCACCGCACACTGCCCACGCCCACTGCCGTCAGACTCACCGAAGGACTGGCGCAGCTCAGGGTCGCACTGCTGGGGTTGATGCTTACCGAAGGGGCACTCTGATCGGCGCTCACCTCCACACTGGTCACGGCCGTACAGCCACTACCCGAGGTCAAGGTCACCGAATAGGTCCCCGCTGAACTCACCGTCAGGATGGGACTCGTCGAGCCCGTGTTCCACCGCACACTGCCCACGCCCACCGCCGTCAGACTCACACTCGGAGTGGCACAGGTTAGGGTCGCACTGCTGGGGTTGATGCTCACCGAAGGGGCACTCTGATCGGCACTCACCTCCACACTGGCCACAGCCGTACAGCCGCTACCCGAGGTCAAGGTCACCGAATAGGTCCCCGCCGTACTCACCGTCAGGATGGGACTCGTCGAGCCCGTGTTCCACCGCACACTGCCCACGCCCACCGCCGTCAGGCTCACACTTGGACTGGCACAGCTCAGGGTCGCACTGCCGGGGTTGATACTCACTGAAGGCGCACTCTGATCGGCGCTCACCTCCACACTGGTCACGGCCGTACAGCCACTGCCCGAGGTCAAGGTCACCGAATACGTCCCCGCCGTACTCACCGTCAGGATGGGACTCGTCGAGCCTGTGTTCCACCGCACACTGCCCACACCCACCGCCGTCAGACTCACACTCGGAGTAGCACAGGTTAGCGTAGCTGAGGAAGGATTAATGCTCACCGAAGGCGCACTCTGATCGGCGCTCACCTCCACACTGGTCACGGCCGTACAGCCACTGCCCGAGGTCAAGGTCACCGAATAGGTCCCCGCTGAACTCACCGTCAGGATGGGACTCGTCGAGCCCGTGTTCCACAACACACTGCCCACGCCCACCGCCGTCAGACTCACACTTGGACTGGCACAGCTCAGGGTCGCACTGCCGGGGTTGATACTCACTGAAGGCGCACTCTGATCGGCGCTCACCTCCACACTGGTCACGGCCGTACAGCCACTGCCCGAGGTCAAGGTCACCGAATAGGTCCCCGCTGAACTCACCGTCAGGATGGGACTCGTCGAGCCCGTGTTCCACAACACACTGCCCACGCCCACCGCCGTCAGACTCACACTTGGACTGGCACAGCTCAGGGTCGCACTGCCGGGGTTGATACTCACTGAAGGCGCACTCTGATCGGCGCTCACCTCCACACTGGTCACGGCCGTACAGCCACTACCCGAGGTCAAGGTCACCGAATACGTCCCCGCTGAACTCACCGTCAGGATGGGACTCGTCGAGCCCGTGTTCCACAACACACTGCCCACGCCCACCGCCGTCAGACTCACACTTGGACTGGCACAGCTCAGGGTCGCACTGCCGGGGTTGATACTCACTGAAGGCGCACTCTGATCGGCGCTCACCTCCACACTGGTCACGGCCGTACAGCCACTGCCCGAGGTCAAGGTCACCGAATACGTCCCCGCCGTACTCACCGTCAGGATGGGACTCGTCGAGCCCGTGTTCCACCGCACACTGCCCACGCCCACCGCCGTCAGACTTACACTCGGGCTGGCACAGGTTAGGGTAGCTGAGAAAGGATTAATGCTCACTGAAGGCGCACTCTGATCGGCACTCACCTCCACACTGGCCACGGCCGTACAGCCACTGCCCGAGGTCAAGGTCACCGAATAGGTCCCCGCCGTACTCACCGTCAGGATGGGACTCGTCGAGCCCGTGTTCCACCGCACACTGCCCACGCCCACCGCCGTCAGACTTACACTCGGGCTGGCACAACTTAGCGTAGCTGAGGAAGGATTAATGCTCACCGAAGGCGCACTCTGATCGGCACTCACCTCCACACTGGTCACGGCCGTACAGCCACTGCCCGAGGTCAAGGTCACCGAATACGTTCCCGCCGTACTCACCGTCAGGATGGGACTCGTCGAGCCTGTGTTCCACAACACACTGCCTACGCCCACTGCCGTCAGACTCACACTTGGACTGGCACAACTTAGCGTAGCTGACGAGGGAGTGATACTCACCGAAGGGGCTGCCGTCGAACTACTCACCGTCGTCGTTGTCGTACTGTAACAACCCGTCTCAGTATTGGTCACTGTTACTGAGTAGACGCCGGATGCGTTGACTACCGCGACACCTGTTTCAGCATTCTGACTCAGAATACCGGGTCCACTAAAGGTATAGTCATCTCCTCCCTCGGCAGTCAGCGTCAGGCTAGACTGAGCGCATGTCAACACACCACCATTGCTGGCCGTTAGCGTTGGCACAGGAGGAGCATTGACGGTCAGTTCATAAGTAGCCGTAGCCGATTGTCCACTGCTGGTCACTGTCAACGTGAAGGCTTGGATGCCAGCCACCAGGGTCGTCAAATTCTGACTGAAGCTGGTGTTAGAGCTGGTTCCGGTAGTCGTACTACTGCCGTTTGTCAGCGTGTACGCATAAGTTCCTGTTATATTGGCAATGTTCGCGCTGAAAGTCACCTGGCCCCCTACACAAATGGGGTCAGGGCTTGCTGTCAAGTCGGCAATCGTCGGCGTGGCATCAAGCACGGTCAGCGGATAGTTTGCTCCCTCACCTGAACACCCATTGGAATCCGCAGCCCGGACCGTGATCGTGAAAGGTCCACTCTGGGTAGGAATACCCGATAACACACCTTCAGGACTCAGATTTAATCCTGTAGGCAAACTGCCGCTGGCTAGACTGAAGCTATAGGGTGCCACTCCACCTGAAGCGGTAAAGGTTTGACTGAAGGCTGTACTCAGGGTGGCCGTGGTAACGATCGGATTATTAACTGATATCGAAGCCGTGGTACTAAATATGGTTGTGCTGGCCGTACCTGAGCATCCAGTAATTGGACTAGTCGCTGTCACCGAATACGTGCCCGCCATGGTCACCGTGCGGGTGACACTGGTCGAGTTGTCATCCCACCGATAGGTACCGCCCCCCGTAGCTGTCAGGCTCAACGAGGTGGTCGTACAGGTCAGGGTGGTGCTGGCCGGGGCCAGAATGTTGGCCGTCGGAGCGGTGGTGTTGCCCGAGATGACCTGACTGTCCACCGCCGTACACCCGTTGGGACTAGTCACTGTTACGGAATAGGTACCGGCTGTGGTGATCGTGCGGGTGGCGCTGGTCGAGTTGTCATCCCAGCGGTAGGTACCCCCGCCCGTGGCTGTCAGGCTGATCGAGGTGGTCGTACAGGTCAGGGTGGTGCTGGCCGGGGCCAGAATGTTGGCCGTCGGAGCGGTGGTGTTGCCCGAGATGACCTGACTGTCTACCGCCGTACACCCGTTGGGACTAGTCGCTGTCACCGAATACGTGCCCGCCGTGGTCACCGTGCGGGTGGCGCTGGTCGAGTTGTCATCCCACCGATAGGTACCGCCCCCCGTAGCTGTCAGGCTGATGGCGGTAGTCGTACAGGTGAGGGTGGTGCTGGCCGGGGCCAGAATGTTGGCCGTCGGAGCGGTGGTGTTGCCCGAGATGACCTGACTGTCCACCGCCGTACACCCGTTGGGACTAGTCACTGTTACGGAATAGGTACCGGCTGTGGTGATCGTGCGGGTGGCACTGGTCGAGTTGTCATCCCAGCGGTAGGTACCCCCGCCCGTGGCTGTCAATGACAGACTGGTGGTCGTACAGGTCAGGGTGGTGCTGGCCGGAGCCAGAATGTTGGCCGTCGGAGCGGTGGTGTTGCCCGAAATGACCTGACTGTCTACCGCCGTACACCCGTTGGGACTAGTCACCGTCACCGAATACGTGCCGGCTGTGGTCACCGTGCGGGTGGCATTGGTCGAGTTGTCATTCCAGCGATAGGTACCGCCCCCCGTAGCTGTCAGGCTGATGGCGGTAGTCGTACAGGTGAGGGTGGTGCTGGCCGGGGCCAGAATGTTGGCCGTCGGAGCGGTGGTGTTGCCCGAGATGACCTGGCTATCTACCGCCGTACACCCGTTGGGACTAGTCACCGTCACCGAATACGTGCCCGCCGTGGTGATCGTGCGGGTGGCACTGGTCGAGTTGTTATCCCATCGATAGGTGCCCCCGCCCGTGGCTGTCAATGACAGACTGGTGGTCGTACAGGTCAGGGTGGTGCTGGCCGGAGCCAAAATGTTGGCCGTCGGAGCGGTGGTGTTGCCCGAGATGACCTGACTGTCTACCGCCGTACACCCGTTGGGCGCCGTCACTGTCACCGAATACGTGCCCGCCGTGGTCACCGTGCGGGTGGCGCTGGTCGAGTTGTCATCCCACCGATAGGTACCGCCCCCGTAGCTGTCAGGCTCAACGAGGTGGTCGTACAGGTCAGGGTGGTGCTGGCCGGGGCCAGAATGTTGGCCGTCGGAGCGGTGGTGTTGCCCGAGATGACCTGACTGTCCACCGCCGTACACCCGTTGGGACTAGTCACTGTTACGGAATAGGTACCGGCTGTGGTGATCGTGCGGGTGGCGCTGGTCGAGTTGTCATCCCAGCGGTAGGTACCCCCGCCCGTGGCTGTCAGGCTGATCGAGGTGGTCGTACAGGTCAGGGTGGTGCTGGCCGGGGCCAGAATGTTGGCCGTCGGAGCGGTGGTGTTGCCCGAGATGACCTGACTGTCTACCGCCGTACACCCGTTGGGACTAGTCGCTGTCACCGAATACGTGCCCGCCGTGGTCACCGTGCGGGTGGCGCTGGTCGAGTTGTCATCCCACCGATAGGTACCGCCCCCGTAGCTGTCAGGCTGATGGCGGTAGTCGTACAGGTGAGGGTGGTGCTGGCCGGGGCCAGAATGTTGGCCGTCGGAGCGGTGGTGTTGCCCGAGATGACCTGACTGTCCACCGCCGTACACCCGTTGGGACTAGTCACTGTTACGGAATAGGTACCGGCTGTGGTGATCGTGCGGGTGGCACTGGTCGAGTTGTCATCCCAGCGGTAGGTACCCCCGCCCGTGGCTGTCAATGACAGACTGGTGGTCGTACAGGTCAGGGTGGTGCTGGCCGGAGCCAGAATGTTGGCCGTCGGAGCGGTGGTGTTGCCCGAAATGACCTGACTGTCTACCGCCGTACACCCGTTGGGACTAGTCACCGTCACCGAATACGTGCCGGCTGTGGTCACCGTGCGGGTGGCATTGGTCGAGTTGTCATTCCAGCGATAGGTACCGCCCCCCGTAGCTGTCAGGCTGATGGCGGTAGTCGTACAGGTGAGGGTGGTGCTGGCCGGGGCCAGAATGTTGGCCGTCGGAGCGGTGGTGTTGCCCGAGATGACCTGGCTATCTACCGCCGTACACCCGTTGGGACTAGTCACCGTCACCGAATACGTGCCCGCCGTGGTGATCGTGCGGGTGGCACTGGTCGAGTTGTTATCCCATCGATAGGTGCCCCCGCCCGTGGCTGTCAATGACAGACTGGTGGTCGTACAGGTCAGGGTGGTGCTGGCCGGAGCCAAAATGTTGGCCGTCGGAGCGGTGGTGTTGCCCGAGATGACCTGACTGTCTACCGCCGTACACCCGTTGGGCGCCGTCACTGTCACCGAATACGTGCCCGCCGTGGTCACCGTGCGGGTGGCATTGGTCGAGTTGTCATTCCAGCGATAGGTACCGCCCCCCGTAGCTGTCAGGCTGATCGAGGTGGTCGTGCAGGTCAGGGTGGTGCTGGCCGGAGCCAGAATGTTGGCCGTGGGGGCCGTGGTGTTACTTGTGATGACCTGACTGTCTACGGCGGTGCAGCTACCAGTTGCTGTGACCGTTACGGAGTAGGTGCCTGCAGTGGTGACCGTGCGGGTGGCACTGGTCGAGTTGTTATCCCAGCGGTAGGTACCGCCCCCCGTAGCCGTCAATGACAGACTCGGTGTGCTACAGGTAATCGTTGTGCTTGAAGGAGTGAGTATAGTAGCTGTCGGTAGCGGATTGACGGTTAACGTAGCCGCATTGGAGTTGGTGGAGCCGCCAGCGCCCGTAGCAACACAGCGATACTGATAACCATTGAGCCCCGCTACATTGCTGATGTTTAAGGTCGTGTTTGTGACACCGGAGTAAGGAGTCGTATTACTCAAATCAGTAAAACCACCACCAGTATTGACCTGCCATTGGTAGCTTGTGGCATTAGATGCCGCAACGGTGAAGGTAGTACTACTGCCCGAACAAACACTTTTTGTAGTAGGACTGGTTGTGAAATTAGGCGGGGCAGTATAAGTATAGGTAAAGGAAACAATATAGGTGCACCCCCCTCCCGACGGGGTAATTTTGGCGTAGAGTGTTTGTTCACCGGCAGATAGACCCGAAGGTGTAAACGTGTTGGGTGCAGTGAATGTACCCGCCGATGCGGTGGCATTCGCGTTTTTATAAATACCATTCACTGTTCCCAAAAATGTACCGGTATAGGTGAAGATGGTATTATTAGTCGGGTTATCATTGACAATCACCGAGCCGTTGTTATTGGTTATTGTCCCTGCCGAGCCGTACTTTAATACACCATTGTTGGTAAATACGCCACCGCTCAAAACATTAATGCTTCCACCTACAAACGTATAGCCACTGTTGTTAAATCTAGCAATATCGGTCATTAAAATATTATAGGAAACCACTATAAACTGACCACAGGCATAATTGTTGATTATAGCAGAAGAGTGAGTTCCTGAAACACCCCCCCCATTTCAACCGCCGTATTATTATTAGACGAATTTATCCGTATAAGACCATAATTTTCTACGAGTGAGTGGTCATCGCCGGGGCCGAATACACCGGCAACAGGCCCACCTCCAGCGGATTCCATAGCAAGGGTGCCATGATTGATCAGTGTTGAGTTTATATTCAGGTCAACATACCGATACAAGGTTCCATCACCCCTCACATTGAGGGTTGCCCCTGAGCTTATTGTCAGCGTTTTTTGATATATAAGTATACTGGTTACCGTAGCGGTTGTTCCGGTTGCAATAACAGGGTTTCCGGTTCCATCTCTAATTAAAACGTTGTCGGATGCAGTGGGTACCCCCACAGGGTTCCAGTTATTGGCCGTATTCCAATCCGTATTGGTATTACCTGTCCAGAATTTGTTACCGGCAAAGAGGTTGTGGGACAAACATAAACTCAGTGCGAGAAAGAGAAAGTAAACGTTTAGTTTCATAAAGATTGAGGTAAGTTTCTATGCTAAAAATGGTTGGATCAACACAATGAATAGTGAAATCGCTACTATATGTGCAGACTATTGATGTGCCAACTGGCCGTCAATGGGTCAACCGGCGGTAACGGACTAGTCAGATTTCATCATGGTATAGTAAAGGGCTGGCTTTGTTTTAGAGGCTGGTAATAAGCCAGCCACAAATGTGATTGGTTAGTCAGTGCAGGTGTTAGCACAAATCCAGCATTCTTTTCCTCATTTCCAGCATGAGCCAAAAAAAGGCCTCTATTGGGCATTTTTGGTCGTTTCGGGCGCTGATACGCACTATGTAGTATACTCAGAAGGAAGTACGCCAAACTGTTCCTGAAACACCTTCGTAAAATAGGGCAGGCTCTCGAACCCTACCTGATAGGCAACATCAGAGACGGTCCCTGACCGTTCTGCCAGCAAAACGGCAGCTCGCTCCAGCCGATACTGCCGCAAAAATTCTACGGTGGTCAGACTGGTCAATGCCTTGAGTTTACGGAGTAGTTGTGACGAACTCAGGTGCATATGCTGACTCAATTGGTCAACGCCGAAGCTACTGTCGTCCAGATGGCGGTCGATTATTTCACGGACCTTTTGAAGGAACGTTTCTTCCTGCGAGCGGATAGGGATCGGCGGAGTTTTCGAAAGGATGAGGTTATGACTAAAATAGTGCCGTAACCGCTCCTGTTTATCGAGCAGGTTACGAACGCGTACCCGGATCTCGTCGGCATTGAAGGGCTTCGTCAGGTAATCGTCGGCCCCCAGTTCAAAACCTTCCAGGCGATCTTCGAGGGTAGCTTTAGCCGTCAGCATCACCACCGGAATGTGGCTGGTAGCTTCCTGGCTTTTCAGTATCCGGCAAAAGCCGAATCCATCCAGTCGAGGCATCATCAGGTCGCAGATAACAATTGTGGGCGTTACGGCCGTTGCTTTTTCCAGCCCATCCTGTCCATCTTCGGCTTCGATCACCTGAAAATCTGCCTCAAAAATATGCCGTATATAGGTCCTTATATCCGCATTATCGTCGATGATCAGTAACACATTTTCAGGAGCCAGCGCCTGTTCCTGGACCAGAGTTGGTATTGGAGTGCCAGATGCTGTCGGTCCAGGCACCCGTTGGGATAGATTAGCCGTGGGTGGGGTCGTAACAGGTGGGGCATGTTCTGATTCATCCAGTACCACCAATGGTAAACGAACTGTAAATGTTGTTCCCATGCTTTCGGTGCTGGTTACCGAGATCGAGCCCTGTAGAACCTTCACCAACTCATTGACCAACGCCAGGCCGATTCCTGTTCCTTCATAGTTCCGGTTGTACTTACTATCGACCTGATAAAACCGATCAAAGATTTTGGGCAGATTGGCCGAGTCGATGCCAATACCCGTATCTTCAATCCGTAGCGTCACAAAACCCGCTTTACCTTCATTCTGATACGTAACGTCCATGCGTACCGTATGCCCATTGGGGGTAAATTTAAAGGCGTTGGAGAGCAGGTTCGTCACAATTTTTTCCAGCTTATCCCGGTCAAAATTCACCCAGTAAGTGGATCGGCTCTGGGCAAAACTGAATTGAATGGAACGGCTATCGGCCAGCGAACTGAATGAACTGGCCATAATCCGAAAAAAGGATGCAATGTCACCTGGCTCCGATTCGGCAGTCAATTCGTGAGCTTCCAGTTTGCTCAAATCCAGCAGTTGATTGATCAGGGTCATCAGCCGATGACCGTTTCGCTCCATCATCGACAATTCGGGCTCATTGAGTAGTTTGTTTTTTCGATTACTCAATGGGCCCAGAATCAACGTGAGCGGAGTTCGAAACTCGTGGGATATGTTGGTAAAAAACTGCGTTTTGAGCGCATCCAGCTCCGACAATCGACTGGCTTCTTTCTGCTCAAAAACAACCTGCTGCTCAAGTAATAGTCGCTGGGTCTGGAACCGGTAGAGTTGCCAGCCCACCATCGCAATTATTATCGCATACAGTAAATAAGCCCACCAGGTTCGATAGAATGGCGGATGAATTCGAATCAGGAGTTCAACGGGTTTGCTCCAGACTTCGCCATCCGCCGAACCCATCACCGCCAGCACGTACTTGCCGCCAGGTAGCTGAGCGTAATTGGCAAAGCGATTCGTTCCAGCCTCCACCCAATCGTTGTCGATTCCCTCCAGCCGGTAGCGATACCGATTGTTGTCAGAATTGGTGTAATCCATCAGCCCGAACTCGAACGTAAGCAGGTTTTGGTCATGCGACAGGTCGAGTTGCCGGGCATATTCTATTCCCTGCGTCAGCAGGTCATCCGATCCTCCGGCCTCAACGGATTTATTATTTACCTTCAGCCCAATAATATTCACATTGGGTATTGATTGGCTTGCTCCTGCGAGTTCGGAGGGTCGAAAACTGTTCAGGCCATTGACACCACCAAACAGTAATTCGCCCGACGCGGTTTTGAAAAAGGAGCCCGTATTAAATTCATCGTCCTGAAGCCCGTCTTTCTGGGTATAGTTACGGAACTGTTTTGTTCTGGGGTTGAACTGCGATAACCCCCGGTTGGTGCTTAGCCAGAGATGGCCAAATGAATCTGTTAAAATTCCGTAGATCACTTTATTAGGCAACCCCTGCACTTCGGTAAAGTGTTCGAATTGCCCGGTCTTCTTATCGAGTCGCTCAAGCCCCCCTCCTTTCGTACCCACCCATAAATAGCGGGCAGGGTCGCTGGGATCATTGGCCAGGCTGGATACAAAGTCATTGCTTAAACTCTGCCGATTCGTGGTCGAGTTTCTATAATATACATACGTCGGTTTTGTTAGCAGATGGTCGGCTTTAATGAGCCCCTGCTGCGTACCGATCCAGAATGATCCGTCGGGCTCCCGCAACAGGGCGTAGGTTTCCGTTTCATTCTGAGCCAGGTAGCTGAATACCTGAAACGTTTCTGTCTGTGGATTAAATCGCAGCAACTTCCCTTTCATGGCTCCGATCCAAAGGTTTCCGGATGGGTCTTCGAGTGTTTGATTGACCCAAAAACCGAATTCTATTCCGGCAGGCAGCGGATATTTTTTGAGCAGTTGCCACGTACTGGAGAATTTGAACAGGTGATGTTCGTGGGTTTTAAAATGCGTATTAGACACCCAGAAAATGCCCTGTCGATCCTGCATGATATTGCGCTGCCGTCTGTCGGCCTCCGGAAGGCGCTCATCTAAAAACGGCAACAGCCGATCCGTTGACCGATCCAGCTGTCCATAGGCGAATTGATAGCGGGCATACGTCCGTCCCTGCCGATCGACAAACAGCTGCGACAGGGATGTCTTGGGCAGGTATGAATGAAACTGTTTTACGCGAGGATTAAATTTTCGGAGACCGTAGCCACTGGTTCCTGCCCAGATATTACCCGTCCTATCCTGGAGGACAGTAGTAATCGCGAACAAATTCGGGGGAAACTCCACAAACGAATCGCCAATAGTCAGGCTATCTTTCGCGAACAGTTGCGAAGCTGACAATAGCCACAAGTGACTGACCGTTGTGATGGCCAGGGTGTTTTTATCTATAGGTTTGATACGTACGCCATAGGAGGACGAGTTGGGTAACGTAATCGTTTTTGAATGGCCCCGATGCCAGCATTTGATTTGCTGGCTGGTGCTGACAAACAGAAAATCCTGAATGGGATCTTCATAAATCTCAAAAATGGTTGGCGTCTCGCCGACAAACAGATTAAGTTTCGAGAATGAAGCAGGTTTACGCCAATTAAACGCATACACGCCATTATCCACACCGGTTATTCCCTGTCCATTGGCTTTAAAACTGAAATGAAAGTGGGGTTGATTGATCTGGTCGCTACTCAGGCGAAGGGAAATTAGCTGGATTTGCTTTGTAAAGTTGGCCTGATCGGGGAAACCATGCTGAAGCGATGCTGGTAACTGGATTTTGAACGACCCTCCTACAGAAGTGCTTACCCAGATATTACCTTCGGGATCTTCGTCAAGCAATTGAATTTCATAATTGTTGGCCTTTGTTGGCGATTGATCACCGAGCGTAATGTGGTAAAATCGCTGGGTACGGTCATCGTAGAGATTAAGACCTTTGTTTAGTGTACCAATCCAAAGCCGTCCGTGTCTATCCAGTAATAAAGCCGAACAGGCGTTGTCGGAAATACTATAGTCATTATAAGGGTCATGAGTGAACGCCTTGAAATTATGTCCGTCGTAGCGATTGAGCCCGTCTTTAGTGGCTATCCACAGAAACCCTTTCTGATCCTGTTTCAGATCGAAGATCATTCCCTGCGACAGACCATTCGAAATGGTAAGCTCCTGCCAGCCTTTAGGCTGGGCAAACAGAGTAAACGGAATAAGAATAAAGAGGAAGAAGACCAGACGCATTTACAATGCTGAATTTGCGACCAATAATACGTAAACATGGCCATATCTGAGTTATTATCAGCAATAAACGTTCCAGAGTAAATCATGCGAACAGTAACATTAGGTAAATTTGCATAACCTGCAAAACTGACTAAACGACATCGTTGTAGTACACTAATGTTGATCCGTACTTTTAAAAGCACCGATACCGACCAATTGCTAACTGCGTTCCGCAAGAACATACCAACAGCATTTGGTGTAAATGAACTGGATGAGTACGCCGAATTTCTCCGAACAAATACGGATCCTTATTTCGTGGCCGACCACGACGGGCAAGTGGTTGGTGCCTGTGGCCACTATATAACCTCGGATGGACAGGTTAGCCGGATTTGCTGGATTCTTACCGATCCGGATGCGAAGGGTTTAGGAATTGGGACAGCCTTATTAGCGCATAACCTTAGGCTTATTCGCCAGCGATCAGGTAGTCAGCTTGTCGAATGCCGAACCTCTCAGGTCGCGTACCAATTTTTCGAGAAATCAGGTTTTCAGCTTCAGTATACCGTGCCTAATGTCTGGGCTCCGGGTCTTGATCTCTACTTCATGACACTCAGTTTGCAGTAAGCAGTCTTCAGAGAACTGCAAACCGCAAACCGAAGAATGCCTACTTATGATAGATGAGTACGGGTACTGTCGATTTTTCGATCAGACGCGCGGTATGATTCGGATGGAGCAGGTTATCCAGAAAACCCGACTGCGGATATAGCTGCATGACGATCAGGTCAGTATGTGCGTTATCGAGTTGATCGTCCGTTAAAACCGAAAGCTGTGCATCAAAGGCCTTGATCAGCGAGTCTGTTTGTTCAGATACTGTACTTTGCGTGGTTTTCGACTGCATGGCGTAGGCAATTGTTCGTACCTGAGCCGGTCGAACAGGTTCTCCTTCGGGCGGAATCGGCACAATTAACACCGGACAAATGGCTTCGTCGGCGACGTCGGTTGCGGCACTACCCGCCAGCCGATCGAAAAATGTGCTTAAATCGCTTCGACCCATCACAATCAGATCGGCCAAAATTTCTTTGGCGACATCCAGTATTTCGTCATCGACTAAGCCGATCCGCCATTCTGTTCGCACCGATAGTCCTTCCAGTTTTAAATCGGTTTCGAGTTGCTGTAATCGCTGTTGGCTAATCTGTTCCACTTCCTGTGCAGCCAGCACCCCCAGACCAGGTTCACCCATCGTTGGCAGGGTCGAATCAGGAATCATAGGCTGATTGACATGCAGCAGCGTTATGGTTGCACCAGTTTTGTGAGCAAATAGCCGTGCCCAGTTGAGGGCTGAAGCAGAAGTTATCGAAAAATCGGTAGGAAAAAGCAGGTTTGTCATACTCGGTGAACAGGGGTTTGTTAGATGAACAAACGAAAGGCTCAACGTTCCCGACAATCAGCCAATTTTATTGCTTTTTCAGTGCACGGCTACTTTTTTAATTCTTCTGGTGGGGTTATAATCCGGCCTGTTCCGCTACCGCTATTCATTTTCTCGACAGCCAGTAACTGTTTCATGGTTTTGTCCATGCCTTCAGTTGACCCATCCAGAAAAATGACGTTACCATTGCCATTTTCGGCAAAATGCTTGATTGCCTCGGTCCAGATTGAGAATAGAATCAGTGATGCATCCAGATTAGCCTCGGTCATGACCTTAGCCGATTCGGCCATCCCCTTCGCTACTTCTTCCCGGAACAGGGCAACACCCTGACCGCGCAACTGAGAAGCTGTTTTTTCGGCCTCAGCCGAGATTTTGATGGCATTCCCTTCAGCTTCAGCGGCTTTCGTTTTTGTAATAAGCAAGGCCTGGCCTTCGTTTTCGGCAGCTGCTCTTAAATTGGAGGAAGCCACTACCTGCGCCATCGACCGCATAATTACCTCATCGAAGGCAATGTCATTCAATTGCAGATCAGTGAGGTGGTAACCCCAGCTTTCAAGAAGCGTATCGAGCTGAGCCTTAACGTGTTCGATGATTTCAGAACGTAGTGCCAGAATTTCTGACTGGCGTTTGGTGGCGACAAAGCTACGGATCGATCCTTCGATGGTTCGAATCAACGCCTGCATAAATGAAGCTTCATCGATAAATTTGAAGGCAACATTTTTGATGGTTTCTTCGCCCTGATTCAGTACCGAATAGACCAGCATTGCTTTAAAATTCACGTTTGCCTGATCGGCCGTGATTGCCTGGAAAGCCAGTTCGACGGAGCGATTCTGAATAGAAATACGTCGGTAAATAACCTCAATAAATGGAATTTTAAAATTCAGACCCGGCCCCAGAACACGGGCATATTTCCCGAAAATTGTTACAACAGCCACCGTACCCTGTTGCACGATAACGATGGACAAATAAATGATAATGATTGCCAGGACGGCAAAAATGCCTAAAAAGCTCATATAGTGACGTGGTTAAACACAAAAAAGCGGATTCTGTGTTAAGGTACAGAATCCGCGAATACACGTATGAAAAATTTGTTAGATCGGTCAGTTCCTAGTTGCCGGGCGCTAATTCATAATTAACGACACTCTTCTGCCGGAAGTAGGCCATCATAGCCAGCACAAACCCGGTAAAGGCCAGCATCGCTCCTACCAATTGAGGAGATGAATAGCCTAAACCGGCTGCAATTGGTATACCGCCGAGATAAGCGCCCAACGCGTTACCGATATTGAAACCCGCCTGACTAACCGATGAGGCCAGCATTTCTGACCCATTGGAAGCGCGGATCATCAGAATCTGAATCGGTGCACCCAACGAGAAAGCAATGGCTCCCGTAATGAAGGTCATGATCAGCAGCGGCACCTTAAAAGGCGCAACCGCATAGACAAGCAACAGACAGATAACCATCAGCAACAGGAATAAGGCCGTAGCCTTGATGGGCGAAATAAAGTCAGCCATACGCCCGGCGATCAGGTTACCCACAGCCATCCCTAAACCGGCCAGGACCAGAATCCAGGTGATCTGGTCGCTGCTAAAATGAGCAACTTCGGTCAATAAGGGAGCAATATAACTGAACCAGGCAAATAGTCCGCCTGTACCAATTGCCGTAATGCCCAGAATCAGCCAGGGTTCTACATGGGTGAACAGTTTAAGGTCTTTGCGAAGATTGGATTCGCCTACGACCGGCATAACTGGAAGCAGTTTCTGGATGCAGAACATGGTGATCAGCCCAACAGCCGCAATAACCACAAATGTTATGCGCCAGCTCATGGTATGACCAATGTAGGTGCCCAGCGGCACACCAATAATATTGGCAATGGTAAGCCCGGCAAACATCATCGAAATGGCCTGTGCTTCTTTGCCCTTACCCGCTAATCGGCTCGCCACTACGGCACCAACCCCGAAGAACGCACCATGAGGCAGCCCCGATAACAACCGGGTTATCATCATGGTTTCATAATTGGGTGCAAATGCCGACAGGATATTACAAAAGGTAAAGATGGCCATCAGGCCGAGTAGAATCTTTTTAGGGGGATAATTTCCGGCAATCCCAACCAGCAACGGAGCGCCTAACACGACACCAAGTGCATAAGCCGAGATTAAATGACCAGCAACGGGAATCGAGATGCGTAGTGCACTCGCAATATCAGGCAGAATGCCCATCATGACAAATTCGGTCATTCCAATGCCGAAGCCTCCGATGGCGAGAGGCAATAAACTCTTTTTCATTTGCAGCTACTTTTTTCTGACAGCTCGTGCGTTTTACCTCTAAAACGCACCGTAGCCTCCACAAAGCGAAGACTACTCTTTCAGGCAAATAAAAAAAGTACAAAAACGTTCCCAGTTCTACAAATGATCTAATTTATTAGCCAGCAGGTGCAATTGAATGGATTATAAAACAGGGTTAGTATTTATTTACCTAAAGTGCAGCACCTTCATTTAGCCCCAGATGGCAAAATTATCTAAATAAGACCAATCCCATAAGGCTACTTTGCGTGGTATACAATGGCTGTCCATGATAAATAACAAGCGACAGAATCCTTTAAACTATATAGACGCATTAAAGTACAATCTTCGTATTATTCAATTCCTAATCTCTATATAAACACACTGAACGTATGTAATATTTGTCATTTATCTCGCATTCCCGAAGAAAATTCGTGATCAGAAGTGGTGTAATAACAAAATCCCCAGCCTGCGTCAGGCTGGGGATTTTGTATGATTACCTGTTTGGTTGTGTCGCTTAACCAACACACAAAAAAGTTGCTTATAGCATAAAACAGGTTAGTGAGCCAGTAACCAGTTTTCACCAATGCCAATTCCGGTTTCCATTTTCACAGCCATTGGAATCGCATTTCTCATGATGTCGGCAACACGATCACGCAGCAGGTCGATTTCGTCACGGTGCGCATCGAACACCAGTTCATCATGAACGGTCAGAATCATTTTCGACTTTAACCGCTCGGCCTGCATGAATTCATGAATACGAATCATGGCAATCTTGAGCATATCGGCCGCACTGCCCTGGATCGGCGCGTTGACCGCATTCCGCTCAGCAAACATCCGGTCAGTCTGGTTCCGTGAGTTGATGTCGCGCAGATACCGACGGCGGCCCAGAATAGTTTCGGCATAGCCAAACCCCCGTGCTTTTTCGACACTCTGGTCCATATAAGATTTTACAGCCGGAAATTCGGCAAAGTACTCATCAATGATTTGAGCCGCTTCTTTGCGCGGAATTTTTAAGCGCTGGCTCAGCCCAAAGGCCGAAATACCATAGATAATTCCAAAGTTGATGGTCTTGGCTTTCCGGCGCATCTCGGTCGTCACCTCACTGATCGGCACGTGAAAGACTTTACTGGCCGTTTGGGTATGAATATCTACGTCGTTGTTGAAGGCATCCAGCATGGTCTGATCGCCACTGAAGGCCGCCATGATCCGCAATTCGATCTGCGAATAATCGGCCGACATAATCACAAACTCCGGCCCGCGCGGCACAAAGGCTTTTCGAATTTCCTGCCCGCGTGGTGTCCGGATCGGTATATTCTGTAAATTAGGATTAACAGACGACAAGCGCCCGGTCGATGCAACAGCCTGATTAAACGACGTATGAATCCGCCCGGTACGTTTACTGATCAGCAACGGCAGCACATCAACGTACGTGTTTTTGAGTTTGATCAATTCGCGGTAATCCAGAATCTTGCGGGCAATTTCATGCTCGGCTTCCAGTTTCGACAGAATCTCCTCGCCGGTAGCATATTGGCCGGTTTTGGTCTTTTTGGCGTTCTTATCGAGCTTGAGTTTATCGAACAAAATTTCACCCAGTTGCTTCGGCGAACCGATATTGAATGACTCGCCCGCAATGTCGAAGATCTCCTGCTGCACTTGCCGCATGTCTACTTCAAGCGTCGCTGACAATTCAGCCAGAGCGTTGGTGTCGATCGTAACGCCTTCCAATTCAAGGTCAGTCAGTACCTGAACAAGCGGCATTTCGACCTGGTCGAAGAGCTTATAGAGACTATCCTTTTCAAGTCGGGGTGCAAAGGCTTCTTTTAGCTGAAGGGTGATATCGGCATCCTCACTTGCATAGTCGACCACTTTCTGCACATCGACTTCCCGCATCGTCAACTGGCCTTTACCTTTCTTGCCGATCAGCTCTTCAATCTCAACGGGCTGGTAGTTCAGATACGTCATCGCCATCATATCCATGTTATGGCGCATCTCCGGCTCGATGAGGTAATGGGCAATCATCGTATCGAACAACTTGCCCTGCACTTCGACACCGTATTTTTTAAGCATCAACAGATCATACTTCAGATTCTGCCCGATCTTGCCAATATTCGGATTTTCGAATACCGGCTTAAACTGATCGACCACGGCCTGAGCCTCGTCACGACCTTCCGGAACGGGCACATAAAACGCTTCGCCGGTGCGATAGGCAAAGGATAGACCAACCAGATCAGCCTCCACCGGATCGATTGCAGTCGTTTCGGAGTCAAAACAGATGCTTTCCTGAAGGCTCAGATAATGCACCAAGCTGGCCCGTAGTTCGGCGGTATCGACCAGGCGATAATCGTGCTTTACTGACAATATATTCCTCCGGCGCTCAGGCTGTACCTCGTCGATCTCATAGTCGGGATATACATCAAGATAAGCGGGTTGGTCCTGCTCAGATGTACTATTTTCACCACCTTCAATCGTGGCTGAATCGGTTACGACATCCGGCGTTGCAGCCGACGCAGAAGCAGCGGGCGCTTTAACGCTGGTCCGTTTCTCTTTCGGTTTTCCCGTTGGTGTAGGCGCAACAGTACCAGAGCCAAAATCAAACGGCAAATCACCAGCACCTGATGGTTTCAGGGCTCCCATATTGGGGAAAGGCAGAAACGCAGGACTGTCCCCACCGGGTGAATCGAACAGATTCATTTGGGCTGGTGCCGTATTTTTGAAGGCCTCGGGGAGTGGTTTTTCGTCGTAATTACCGCCCAGTAAGCGGGTTTTCATCTGCCGGAACTCCAGTTCGTCCAGCAGGGCGGCCAGCCGGGGTTTATCGTATTCTGTATGGCGCAGATGCTCTTCATCGAAGGTAACCGGTACATCCAGATGGATGGTTGCCAATTGCTTTGACAGGAGGCCCTGATCGGCGAAATTGACAACGTTTTCTTTAAGTTTACCTTTTAGCTGGTCGGCATTGGCAATCAGATTTTCGACTGAACCGAAGTCAGCAATGAGTTTCTGTGCTGTTTTTTCGCCAACTCCCGGAATTCCCGGAATGTTATCGACCGAGTCGCCCATAAGGCCAAGCATATCTGTTACCTGATCGATGCGCTCAATCTGCCAACGCTCCAGAACCTCGTTTACGCCCAGTTTTTCGGCAGGCTTTCCCATGAACGCAGGTTTATAGATATGCACATGCTCTTCAACCAATTGCCCATAATCCTTATCGGGAGTCATCATATAGACCTCAAAATCAGCCAGAGCCGCTTTTTTGGCGATAGTCCCAATTATATCGTCGGCCTCGTAACCATCCAGAATCAGGATCGGAATATGCATGGCCTCAACAATCTGCTTGATATACGGTGTAGCCACACTGATGTCTTCGGGCTGCGACTGCCGGGTGGCCTTATACATCGGAAACTGTTCGTGCCGAAACGTTTTCTTCGATGAATCGAATGCGACACCAATGTGGGTGGGTTTTTCCTTGGTCAATACCTCGATCATGGCATTCATGAACCCAAAGATCGCTGACGTATTCACGCCCCGCGATGAAATACGGGGCGATTTATTAAAGGCAAAATGAGCGCGATAGATCAGAGCCAGCGCGTCTAACAGAAAGAGTTTTTTTTGTGGTTTAGCCATTCGATACAGGTCACAAGTCAAGGTGCCAAAGGTCGAAAGTCTTACGGACAATCCCGCGATTTCGGCTTAACAATTTGATGCGTTATCCTTATAAACAAAACAGTTGGTGCAGGGTTTTGATTCCTCCCAAACAGCTCTAAAACGCCAAAAACGCACAAGCCGAGCTCTGATATGAGCTCGGCTTGTGCAGGAAGAAAAGGATACTAACTTATCTACTGAGGCAGCAACAATCGATCGACGACATTGATTACGCCATTGGTTGCCGGAATGTCAGGAAATATAATATTCGATGCCGTACCACCATTTCCTTTACCGGTTACGGTTATAGCCGTTGTACTGGCAGTATAAGTAATTGTACCGGTCTGGGCAGTTGTCAAACTTGATCCACTGGAAATCAGCGGTGTAAACACTCGGCCCGGTACAATATGGTACTGAAGAATCTGGCCTAATGTAGCTACTGGTAGCGCATTTATGTCTGCTACTGTTTTAATAGTGGGTATAGCAGCGGTAAAGGCGGCATCGGTTGGCGCAAATACAGTTAATGGTGTAGTACCAGTTAAGGAACTAGCCGCCCCTACTCTGGCTACAGCCGCCTGTAGGAACGTAAATGATACGGTTGGGAATAATCCTGGTATAGCCTGAATAGTACCAACCAGATCGCCCAGAATCGGTGGAACCAATACCCGATCAATGACGTGCACTACACCGTTACTGGCTTGTTGATCTGCCAGAACGATTCGTGCGCCATTGGCAGATATACTGCTGGAGGTCCCCGATGTTGAGACTACTTTTGATAGATACAACGATGAGCCACCAAGCGTGGGAACGGGTGTTAGCAGTGCCGTTGGTATAGCCGCAGACTCCGTCTTTGTGCTGAGTATGTGGTACTGAAGAACTGCTGTTAACTGCAGTATAGGAATATTATTAATGGCTACTGTATCGGCGTAAGCAGGACCTAATAACTTAAAGGCAGCATCAGTTGGTGCAAAAACAGTGTAGGCACCTGGTTGTCTCAAAGCACCAGCCAAATTGGCACGGGTAATGGCTTTTTTGAATAGCGTAAACTGATTCGTGGTCCCATTGCCATTATTAATTAAATCATAAATCGTTGGGACGGTTGGTGTGTTATCATCATTTTTTTTACAGGCAGAGAACGTAAAAATCAGCGCAACGAACAGTGCAGATAACAGACCCCACTTTCGCCTGGAGAGCGGGTATTGATTACTAGTCATGATTGATTGGGAGTTGGTGTACAAAAAAGGATCAGGGCACCATTGTTTAGCCCGTCCTGCAAAAAAACGACTAATTATCGACTTTGTTCTTAAATATTTATCAGGCGTTAAACGAATAAGCAATTTATAATTTCCCTTCGTCTACTAAGCAAAAAGTAGGCTTAAGGGCTCTCATATGGCGCAACTAAATCATTTTTTCTACTATATCACTCTTACCCTATAAACCATCAGGAATATTCACCGTTATTCAGAAAACTCAATCGTCCAAATTAGTTGACGTACCATGCGTATTGCCTTGCTTATTATCTCAACAGGCCTATTTTTCGGATGTCAGGACCGTTCTTCGCAGGAATCAGCAAGTACTTCTTCCGCTGAAACAGCAGTAGCCGCTGACACCCTCTGTTTTCAACAGATACTAAAACGCGATACGACAACAATTCAGTTAATTATGAATGGAACGAAGGCCACTGGCTATCTGGACATTAATCCCTATGAAAAAGATCGGGCACGCGGGCCTATTCAGGGAACGATTAAGGGGAATCAGATCGAGGTCAATTGGGATCGTTCGGGCGAAGGCGTCGTTCAACGCTACACACTCGATCTACATCTCAAAGCTGATGCCATTACCTGGCATGAAGGTGAGCGAGTTAAAAAACAGGGCGTATGGGTGCTCAAACAACCCACACGCGGCTATGAATACGTATTGAATAAGACAAACTGCCCCTGACCTCTACGCCACCTTACAGGTTACGCCCTCCATGGCTTCCAGCGATCGGAGCAGCGAGTTAGCCGGTGAGACCTTCAGCGTACGCGACTGCAAACTGACCTCGATCCGTTCGGCGTGATCAACTACGTTGAGCGAGAGCGTACAAGTGCCGGGATGCGCATTGACAAGCTCATTTATTTTGGCGACAACCTGCGCATTCAATGAGTCGATCGTTAAGGATACACGCAGTTCCTTGCAGAACTTTTCGCGCATATCGTTCAGCAACCGGATGCTTACCGGCTTAAATTCTAACTGCTCAGAGCCCCATTTATTCTGGGTCTTACCCGTAATGTGCAGGAAACGCCCAACCTCAATGTATTGCACCAGCCGGACGTAGTCATCACCGAAAAGGGCCATTTCAAGGGACGTGTTATAATCTTCTATTTTAAAGATACAGAACGGATTGCCGCTTTTCGTTATGCGCATTTGTACAGCCGATACAATGCCTCCAACTTTAATTTCAGGTTGTTTTGTCTCGAAAATATTGCCCAGCGTACAGTTACAGAACCCCTCCATTTCGAGCTTAAACTCATCGAGTGGGTGGCCAGTGATGTAAAAACCAACAACGTCTTTCTCAAATTTCAGCTTTTCGATCTGATTCCATTCCGTAACAGTTGGCGCTTTGGGTCGGGCTAGCATTGGTTCGCCATTCATCATGGCGCCAAACAGCGACTGTTGAGCGGCCGCTTTCTCGGCGTGGTAGTTGTTGGCGTAGCGTATAATTTTATCAAGAAATGGGGAAGTGTCGCCATCTGCCATCTCAAAATATTGCGCGCGGTGGTATTCGTCGATACTGTCGAAAGCACCAGCGTAAGCCAGAGATTCCCACGTTTTCTTGTTCACGGTTCGAAGGTTGACCCGAATCGCAAAGTCGAAAATATCTTTAAATGGTCCGCCCGCTTTGCGCTCCTCAATGATGGCTTCTACGGCCGCGTCGCCCGCGCCTTTGATACCACCCAGCCCGAATCGAATCTCGCCCTTTTGGTTTACCCCGAAAAACCGCTCGGACTCATTTACGTCAGGACCAAGAACCGGAATGTTGATATTTTTACATTCTTCCATGAAGAATGTGATCTTGTCGATTGTGCCCAGGCAGCTTGTTAACACCGCAGCCATGTATTCGGCCCGGTAGTGAGCTTTAAGATAGGCCGTCTGATAGGCGACAAACGCATAACAGGTCGAGTGCGATTTGTTGAACGCGTAGGAGGCAAAGGCTTCCCAGTCGGTCCAGACCTTTTCACAGACTTTCAGGGGTAGATTATTGGCCGTACAGCCATCCATAAACTTCCCTTTCATCTTGTCGAGCGTGGCTTTGTCTTTCTTCCCCATCGCCTTCCGCAGTACGTCGGCATCACCTTTGGTGAAGTTTCCGAGCTTCTGCGAGAGCAGCATCAATTGCTCCTGATAAACCGTAATGCCATATGTATCAGCCAGATACTCCTCCATTTCTGGCATATCGTACTTAACTTCTTCGCGCCCATGTTTGCGGTTGATGTAGTTCGGGATATAGGCAATCGGCCCCGGTCGGTAAAGGGCGTTCATGGCAATGAGGTCGCCAAAGCGGTCAGGCTTCAGATCCTTCATGTGCTTTTTCATGCCGTCGGATTCAAACTGAAACACGGCATTGGTTTCGCCCCGCTGGAAGAGTTTGTACGTTTCTTCGTCATCCAAGGGAATATCATCAATGCCGGTTTCCACGCCATTAATGAAAAAACCGCCATGATTTTGCTTGATGAGCCGAAGGCATTCCTTAATGATCGTCAGGTTGCGCAGACCCAGAAAGTCCATCTTGATAACCCCCGCATCCTCAATGACTTTACCTTCATATTGGGTAATAATGAGGTTCGTATCCTTCGAGGTTGACACCGGTACGATGTCCGATAAATCACTAGGCGCGATGATGATTCCAGCCGCGTGCAGGCCCGTGTTACGAACCGTACCTTCAAGTTTTCGGGCTTGTTTAAGTACAGCCGATACCTTTTCATAGTCGACGATCCGCATAGCCTGAGCCGCACTCTTGTCACCTGATTCGAGCGCACGCATTCGCTTCACATTATCGACCTCTTCGGGCTGAATAACGCTCGCTAAGCCGCCCGGCCCGTCAATCGGGTCCTCAAAAATGCGCTTGAGCGTCATATTGTAGGTCGGCTTGTCGGGTACAAGCTTCACAACCGCGTTGGCATCCTGAAGGGGCAGATCCATGACACGAGCAACGTCTTTGATCGACGACTTAGACGCCATTGTGCCATAGGTGACGATCTGGGCAACCTGTTGCTTGCCGTATTTCTGCACGACATAATCAATCACCTTCTGACGGCCTTCGTCATCGAAGTCCGTATCGATATCGGGCATCGACTTCCGGTCGGGGTTCAGGAACCGCTCGAACAGCAGGTCGTATTTAATGGGGTCGATATTGGTGATACCTGTGCAATAAGCCACCGCACTCCCAGCTGCCGACCCACGACCCGGCCCGATCATCACGCCCAGATCACGCCCGGCTTTAATGAAGTCAGATACGATCAGGAAGTACCCCGCGAAGCCCATTGTCTTGATCGTAAACAACTCAAAGTCAAGGCGTTCCTGAATATGCGGAAGTATATCAACGTAGCGTTCTTTGGCTCCTGTATAGGTCAGGTGACGCAGGTATTCCCACTGGTTCAGCACATCGTCGGTATGCTGCTGAAACTCCTGTGGAATCGGGAAGTTGGGTAGCATGATGTCACGCTTCAACTTCAGGGTTTCTACCTTCCCAACAATCTCGTTGGTGTTATCGATCGCTTCGGGCAGATCTTTAAACAGCGTCGTCATCTCCTGCGTGTTCTTAAAATAGAACTGGTCGCTGAAGAAGGCAAAGCGGGTATTTTTGGGCATTACCTCGTCGTCACTGAATTCCTTCATCGACGGCGTACTTTGCTTTTCGTTGGTATTCACACATAACAGAATGTCATGCGCTACCCAGTCGTCCTGATCGACGTAATGTGAATCGTTCGAGGCAATGATTTTGACATTATATTTCCGGGCGAACCGCACCAGCACTTCGTTGACCTTGATTTGATCCGGAATTTCATGCCGTTGTAATTCGACATAATAGTCTTCACCGAAGCGGTCAAGCCACCATTTAAACTCTATTTCACCGGCCTCCTCGCCTTTTTTCAGGATGGTTTTCGGCACCGATGCGCCGATGCAGCAGGTAGAAGCAATCAATCCCTCTTTGTACTGATCGATGAGCGCTTTCGTAACGCGGGGATATTTGCCGTAGAGCCCTTCAATGTAGCCTAGTGAGCAGAGCTTTGCCAGATTTTTATAGCCCTGCGCATTTTTGGCAAGCAGAAGCTGGTGGTATCGAATGTCTTTCTTTTCTTTCGTAAACTGTTTGATGGTGTGATCCTCTACCACATAGAATTCACAGCCAACAATGGGTTTGATACCCTGCTTGCTGGCTTCGGCCACAAACTCAAACACGCCAAACATATTGCCGTGGTCGGTGATGGCAACGGCAGGCATGTTGTCATTTTTAGCTTTCTTAATCAGCTTTTTAATGTCGGCCTGCCCATCGAGCAGCGAGTATTGAGTATGGCAGTGGAGATGAGAGAATTGCATAGTCTGATCAGACCGCCGATGCGGCCGATATTTGTCGATTTCCCTGATTTACGGGATTCCGTTCCTCTGTAAAAATAGGCAAACTGCGCGGGCAACAGGTAACAAAGAGTGGGGATTTTTGAAAAGAATTTGGTAAAAGCCTGACAGAGAATTGACTTAGCCCAACTTTATCTATTCTAGCATACTAGTCGGTTTAACCGTTGGCAAGTAAGATTAGCAAAACCTATAGTAAATGGTTTATTAACCCATCTTTTTGTAGGAGGAATCAGATAAAAACGGATTATTGGCATGGCCATGCCAAATGCAATCAAATCGACATGAGAAATTGGATAATATTCATTGCGCTGATTGGTCTAATCAGCTCCTTTAAGCCCAAAGAACTTACCTGGGTTGCAATAGGTGATTCGATCACGTATTTAAATGAGCATCGGGACGAAACCGGGAATCGGATTACGAAAGGCTACATGACCCGAGTTACAGAACAACTCCCTTACATTCATTACACCAATCAAGGCCACAATGGCTGGACTGCTATTCGGATTGCACAGGAAATTGAGAAGTTAGGCTTGACAAAAGCTGATATTTATTCGGTCTTTCTGGGTACCAACGATTGGTGGGCTGGCCGACCCCTGGGTCGTTTTGACGACTATCAACGAAATACGGGAAACACGACGGTGTATGGCTCGTTCCGGATTATTATCGACAAACTACGCAGTCTTAATCCGCAAGCGCATATCCTGTTGATCACCCCCATGCAACGGGTGGATTTTGTCTATCTGGCAAACATGAAAAACAACGCTTTTGGGTCCTATAAAGCCAAAAACGGGCAATATCTCGAATCCATTGCCAATGCCATCGACACCATTGGTCGTCACGAAAAATTTGAGGTCGTTGACCTGTATCACCTGAATGGATTAAAGTTAAAAAAGCTTGTTAAGTACAAGCGGCTAAAAAATCCGCAGACGGGTGTTTACACCAATTATCCGTATCCCAAATTCATCGATGTTCCCTTTGATCCTGAAAAGGACGAGTATCCGTATCCGGTTGACGCGATAGACAGAACGTATGATGGCCTGCACCCATCCGATAAAGGATATGACCTGATTAGTCGTAAACTGGTAAAGGCTATGAAAAAGTACTAGCTATCCGATCAATCGTTTCAGGCCAAACTTTTCTAATTTCTCCCTCTCTCCGGAAACGGTATTGGCGGCTATTTCGCCAAACGAAGCCCCCTGTTTGTAACCGTGGCCAGAATCGCCCCCCATTACCCACAGGTTATTGGCTTCTGGATGTGTATCCAGAATAAAATCGGTGTCGGGTGTGCTGGTATACTGGCAAACACGTTGCTCGATTAGGGGCTGGCCAACTATTTTGGGGAACCGTCTGGTAATTACGTTTAATGCCATATCCAGTTCTTCCGGTTTTATAGAGCGATTGTAGGTATCAAATCGATCCGTAACGTTATTGTCTGGTGGTGTTAATCCCAGTTTGAACCCGCGAAAATCACTTCCCGGCACGCCAAAGGAGCGGAATGGGCCGGTCATATCCCGATCCATCCAGGTCGGCAGTTTATTTTCCATAAGGTCGGATTGACCCGCCGGGCTTGCAAAAAAGAAAACTAACGCTCGGGTCACGGCGAGTTTCTTCGTCAGTTCCGGAAAAAGACGCGTCAACCACGGCCCACAGGCAAACAGGAACTGATCGGCTTCCAGCACATTCCCATTGGCAAGGGTCACCGACGTTGCTTTGCCGCCTTTAATGGATTCATGTTTTACCTGCTGTTGTAGAAACGTGCCGCCTTCTTTGACAAACAAATCACACACTGCCTGGCATCCCTTGCGGGCGTCCAGATAACCCGCTGTTGGATCATACATAACATGATCCAGCCCTTCTGTTCCTAGTTGCGGCCATCGTTTGACGGCATCATCAAGGCTTACTTTCTCGAGAGGCAGGCCAGCCTTTTTATAGATGGCGACAGCGGCCTCCGACTCGGCTTTACTGGATGGATAATTGAACAGTAGCAATCCATTCTGATGCAGAAGCTTCTGCCCCATGCGAGGCTCGTTTTCCTTCCAGAGCTTGATGGCGCGCATCGCCATCTCCACGTATATGGGGTCACTGTAATAGGCCCGAATCAAGCGGGTTTCTCCACCCGAACTTGACTGGTTGTTACCCGGTCCGAATTGATCAACGAGCGTTACTTTATACCCTTTTCGCACTAAATGCAAAGCCGTCCAGCCACCAAACGCACCCGCACCCACAACCACAATCTTCCCATTTTTCGCAGGCTGTTTGATGAACGATGCAGCACCCGCCTGCGACTCTAAAGGCAAGGTTGTGCCTAAGGCGCTCAGCGTTGCGCCGTGGAGACCATACTTCAATAACTGGCGTCGGTCGATGTGCCCTGGCTTAACTTCATTCTGGCTCTTGATTGCCATGTTATTAATTCATTGATTTAGGACTTTGGCTTCGAGCCGTAGAGCCGTGCCACGGTTATCAGGAGCAGCATTAGTAACCACCGTCCGCGGCTGCGGTGGCACGGCTCTACGGCTCGAAGCCAAAGTCCTATGATTATAAGCGAAAGGAAATTAACGTAGTGCGCCTAGACAGCATCGGACAGGGATGTGAACGTAAACTCCCTGATTTTCATGGCCGGAATGAGGTAATTGGCAAACGAGCCCTCACTACTCACGACCCGTTCTACATTCCCGAGTGTTTCGAGATTGTTGAGCATGATAACCGGACTTTCGTTAAAGCGGAAATTCTTGACAGGATGCTTTATTTTACCGTTTTCAATGTAAAACGTCCCATCACGAGTCAGCCCGGTGACCAACAGCGATTGCGGATCAACGGAGCGGATATACCAGAACTTGGTTACCAAAATACCCCGTTGTGTGGTTTTGATCAGTTCTTCCAGCGTAGCGCTCCCTCCTGCCATCATGAAATTGGTCGGTGGTGGAACCGCCTTTACGCCTTTTTTCTGTGCCCAGAAACGTGAATACGATAAATTTTTGACCACCCCTTTCTCGATCCAGTTGATTTTCTCCTGGGTCCGACCATCCGACGACCAGGGCGAAGCGGGTAACTCCGGATTAGTCGGGTCCGAATAAATCGTCACCCGCTCGTCCATAATTCGCTCTCCGAGTTTCGTTTTTCCGCCTGGTTTGCTCAGAAACGATCGGCCTTCGTCGGCACTACGGGCATCCAGACTACGGAACAGGTGTTCGAGCAGTACGGCAGCTGCGAGCGGTTCCAGAATAACGGTATATTTGCCGGGCTCAATGGCTCGTGCTCCTACGGAGCCAAGGGCTTTCTGAAGGGCAGTCTGGGTTGCAGAGTTGGTATTCAGCTTCGTAAAATCGCTCACCCCCTGAGCGGCAAAACCCGAGCCGGTTCCGTCTTCGGTACGAATCGTCGAACTGAAGTTTACGATCGTTCGGGGGTAATAGGCAAACAGGCCCTTATTATTCATCATGGCTGAGTAGCCAACCCGATCTTCGAGATAACCGGCTACCGTCTGGTTTTTCGAACGGGCAATCTGAATACTTTGGGCTACGGCTTTGGCCCGAGCTTCCGCTGAAATGGTAGCCGTCGAATCAAAGAAGCCGATTGGTGGTAAATAGGGCTGAGGCCCCAGCAGTTCGACGTATTCGGGATTTTCGGGAGCCAGCCGGGCCAGTTCCTCCGATCGACGCACAACCTTTTCCAGCGAGGCATCGTCAAATTCATCGATGGTGGCCACTCCAACTTTTTTACCAAAAGCCGACTGTACGGCTAACCGCTTATAAACCAATGAGCCACAGGTTGAGACTTTGTTACGGGCATACCGAATATTGCTCCATTCCTCGCCCTGTAAATTCACCTCGCATTCATCGGCTTTTGAATACGTTAACACTTTAGTCAACAGGGCTTTTACGTCAGCTTCGGGAAGAATTATAGACATGGTTGTCGATTTGAGTCTTACGGAATCTGGTTTAGAGCAGCCAACGCAATAAGCCCTATCGTAAACCACATTCCGGAAAGCGATTAGATTTTTCTGGCGGTATTAATCACATTGACACCGTTGAAACGAGCCGTTGCGCTACCGTGAGAAACGGCATTGATTTGGATAGGCTGCCCTTTTCCATCAAAAAATGACCCGCCCAACCGATAGTCACGTTCATCGCAGACCTTGACGCAGGAGTTCCAGAATTCCTGCGTATTTGACTGATAGGCCACATCTTTGAGCATGCCGGCAATCTGACCATCTTTGATCTCATAGAATAGCTGGCCTCCAAACTGGAAGTTATACCGCTGCTGATCAATTGAGTACGAACCGTCGCCAATAATATAGATACCCCGTTTAACATCTTTAATCAATTCATCGACCGACAGTTGCTCTTTCCCGGCCGCCAGCGACACATTGGCCATTCGCTGAAACTGAACAGACCCCCAGCTATCGGCATAACAGCACCCCTGCGACTCGCTCTCGCCCAGCATATGAACCTGATCGCGAATAGCCTGATAATTAACCAGAATCCCATCTTTGACCAGATCCCAACGCTTTGTTTGCACACCCTCATCGTCATAACCAACCGCTCCCAGCGAACCTACCTGTGTTTTATCGGCAAAGAGGTTGACCTGACCGCTCCCGTAATTGAAACGTTTTGTTTTCCATTTATCAAGGGTGGCAAATGAGGTTCCGGCAAAATTGGCTTCGTAGCCCAAGACACGGTCTAGTTCGAGGGGGTGCCCAACTGATTCGTGGATGGTCAGCCAGGTGTGCGATGGATCGAGTACCAGGTCGTATTTGCCGGCTTCAACCGATTTAGCCGTGAGTTTTTGTTTGGCCTGTTTGGCAGCCGCTACAACATCCTCCAGCATGTCGTAGCCCTGGTTATACCGGGTCGTAATGCCCGTTATTTTATCGTTCGGATTAACCTGCAGGTATTCATAACCCATTCCCATTGGAGCGCTGAGGGCATCTCTTGTTTCAAACTTACCGCTCCTGGGATCGATAACCGTTACGGTAAAGCCAGGCCAAAGTCGATGAATATCCTGATCGACATAAGTACCATCGGAGGAGGCAAAATACTTCTGTTCGTTAACCAGAAATAATTGGGAGTTCACAAAGTTGGCTCCGTTTTTCAACGCTGCCCCATTGACCGCCATCAGCAGTTCCACTTTCTCCTTGATGGGAATCTCAAACGCATTTTTCTGAATCGGCGTTTTCCAGTTTCGTTCGCCAAAGCCTTTCTGAGGAGCCAGTTGCACAGGCTCTTCCGAAAGCATGGCATTGGCTTTTGCCATCGCTACGGCCTTTTCGGCGGCTTTTGCCAATTCGGCTTCTGTCTTCGCATCACCGATAGCAGCAAAACCCCAGCAGCCATCGGCAATGACACGAACACCTACACCATAAGACTCCGTATTGGTAATGCTCTGAACCTTATCTTCACGGGTAACCACGAATTGATTGAGATAGCGGCCGATGCGGACATCGGCATACGTTGCCCCTTTCGACTTGGCGGCATTCAGAGCAGCATCGGCCAGCCTTTTTTTTACGGATACATCCAGGCCCGGATTCAGCAGAGCTTCGGGCGATACCTGACGACCAAAAACAGGAATTTGGGTCAGCGTTAATGCACTGATACCTTTTCCCGTTACGTGCATAAAATCTCTTCGATTCAAGTTTATTTTCCTGCGTTTTGGTTTATACTAACTGATTTGTTTAGCCAAATGGACAGCGATCAATACTATTGCTAAACAGGAGCAATTGAACAAGGGTGAAAAGTAGGCTATTCAAAATAGTATCGCAATATTATTTTAGTTTATTATCTTTTATTATATATAAAATTCTATAATAAACCAATAAATCAAAATAAAATATCAACTCATCAAATTTTTATGCTAGACTGCCATATTTATTAATAAGTGTATAAGCCAGGCTCGAAGTATAGACGAACAGGAAGTGACTCAAAAATTTTATTGAAATGACACCGTATCGTAAACGTATCTAAATTTGCTCTTTTTGTAGTAGTCTATACTTCACAAACCCGGCACGGCGTTTGATAGACAGCTTGTAAATATAACCCATATCTAAATTTAATCATGGCTAATCGAAATGCCTTTCGATCACTCCGCACAATGCTTGTTGCTGTAACTATTATTGGCTGTTTTACGACCGCCTGTAAGAAATCCAGCTCAGGCTCCGACGTTGATCCACGCGATCAGTACGTAGGAACGTATGACGGCGGAGACAAAGGTTACCAAAGTATTATTACTGTAGGAGCGGTAACATTCAATCCCGAATATGGAACAGCGAGTATTGTCGTTACGAAGGGGTCAAATCCTAAAGAACTGTATATTGAATCAGGGCAGCAATCGTATAAAGTGACCGCTGAACTCGATGGCGCTAATTTCACGGTAATCGATAAGTCAAGCAGCCAGATTTTTATCCCGCCCAGCAATACATACACGGGTACGTATAAAGCAACGGGCGTCTTCGGCGTCGATCAGGCATCTGGCAAGAACGCGATTGCCATTACGGCAACGACGGAAACGCTGAAAGACGGTTCCTCAATCAGAAAGACCGAGATCTATACGGGCTCACGAAAATAACTATCTTCGTGCCAGTTCCTAACTCCGGTTCTTTCATGAAAACATTCGTTTTAACCGGCCTGCTGGCCGGTTTTTTTCTGTCTTCCTCCGCGCAGAATACCACCACGCTCGCTGCATCGGCAAACGGAGCACCCAGGTCTTCTCTTTTGCAGGATGCTCCGGCTGAAACTGTTGGTATGAGTACAGACCGGCTTCAGCGAATGGATGCCGTGATCAACGATTACATCGCTAAGGGGCGTCAGGCGGGTGTGGCAGTACTGGTGGCCCGAAACGGTAAAATCGTTTATCACAAGGCATACGGACAGGATGATATTCAGGCGAAAACGCCCCTCAAACGGGATGCCCTTTTTCGGATTGCCTCACAAACCAAAGCACTGACGAGCATCGGGTTGATGATTTTGTTTGAAGAAGGAAAATTTCTGCTCGATGACCCCATTTCGAAGTACATTCCGGCTTTTAAAAACCCGAAAGTACTTGACAAGTATAACGAGAAAGATACGACGTATACGACCGTTCCGGCCAAACGCGAAATTACCATCCGGCATTTGCTCACGCATACGTCGGGCATCAGTTACCCCGGTATTGGCACGAAAGAAGCGGTTGCGATTTATGCCAAGAATAAAATTCCGAGCGGTATCGGGACACCTGACGGAACCCTTGCCGATGCCATGAACCGGCTGGCAACTTTACCCCTCATTTACCAGCCCGGCGACCGCTGGAGCTACGGTCTCAGCGTTGATGTCGTCGGCTACCTGATAGAAGTACTCTCGGGCCAGTCGCTCGATCAGTTTCTGCGAACACGGCTGTTTGATCCATTGGGCATGAACGACACTTATTTTTATCTGCCCGTTCCGAAGCAGAATCGTCTAACAAAAGTGTATACCGAAGACTCTACGAAGTCTGTTCTGCAAATGCCGTCTCAAAATGGCATATCGGCCGATTATCCAAATAAAATGGGTACATATTATTCTGGAGGAGCTGGTCTGACTTCTACGTTGTATGACTACGCTATCTTTCTGCAAATGATGCTCAACGGTGGCGAATACAATGGTAAACGAATTCTCAGCCCGACAACAGTACGGCTTATCACGACAAATCAGATTGGCACACTGAATCAGGGAGCCAATAAATTCGGATTAGGATTTTCTATCACTTCGGAGAGCAGTGCTGCTCGCTTGCCGGTATCGCAGGGTTCGTATGATTGGGGAGGTTTCTTCGGCACAACCTACTGGGTTGATCCCAAAGAAGGCATTGTCGGTCTACTGTACACCCAGAAAGTCCCGAATAGCTTTGGCGATCTGAACGATAAATTCAAAATACTGGTCTACCAGGCGATCACACAAATGCAGGTAAAATAAGTACGGTAGGAATCCGGCATTCATTTCTTTTTACAGCATGAAATACATCCTTACTCTCTCCCTTTTCTTCCTTGTTCAACTGGTACGAGCTCAGTCGGCCGACGAAAAAGCGGTCATTGCCGCCGAAAAACAACGTTTTGAGGCCCAGGTCAGTAAAAATTATGCGGTACTTGATCAGGTACTCGCCAATGATCTGGTTTATACACATTCAAACGGCAACACCGATACAAAACAGTCGTACATCCAGTCGATCCGCGATGGCAAATCGAAATACGACGCCATTAACGTAGAGGAACAAAAGGTACGTGTGTATGGCAACACGGCCATTATCAATGGTATTTGCATGGTTAAAGCGCTGAATAACGGAGAGACGATCAATACGCACTTAAAGTATACCGATGTCTATGTCCGAAATGGCAAGCAATGGCAGATGGTAACGTGGCAGTCGTTCAAGATGGCACAGTAGTCTAAACCCCATCGGCGTTATCGATGGGGTTTAGCTTATACCTTTAAATACTCCCGCAGTTCAGTTGCGTCCTGCGCGTTCATTCGACCAGCGAGCACCAGCCGTAGTTGACGTCGGCGTAACGCACTCTCGTAACGATCTTTCTCCTCATTCGTTTCGGGTATCACAGCCGGAACTTCGATGGGCCTACCGCTCTGATCAACAGCCACAAACGTATAGAATGCACTGTTTGTGCTAACCCGTATGCCAGCGGGAATATCTTCGGCCCAGACTTCAATAAATACCTCCATCGACGAACTGAAGGCACGGGTTACCTGGGCTTTCATCGTTACAATATTGCCCAGCCGGATCGGTTCAGAAAAAGACACATTATCAACAGAAGCCGTTACGACAATACGATTGGAGTGTTTTTGAGCAGCAATTGCCGCAGCAATGTCCATGAAGTGCAATAATCGCCCGCCCATCAGGTTATTCAGCGTATTGGTGTCATTGGGCAGTACCATTTCGGTCATAACCGTCATGGAATCGCGGGCAAGTTTGGGTTGAGGCATTTTTTCCGTGAGCTATTATCAATAAACAGGTATGCGTTTGTGCAAACCAACTACCGAAAACCGACATGGGCAAGTACGGAACGCAAAGAACATGAAGTTATAGGTCAATCTGGCGAGCTATACCTTTAATCATTTCCACGCCAGATCAGTCAGGAACGTAATTGTGCAGCTACGTATCCATCTCTGCACACGATATGAATAAATCTTGCCCATAAGCCAGGTTGGTTGCCCAAAATGATGTGATTTAATCGGTAAGCCTACCGAATTGTGTTTTCCAGAACAATGACTGAAGGCCCTGTCGATAGCCATTTTTTACCTAGTCCGGTGGTATCACCTTCTGGTATAAAATACACAAATGACCCCAGCACAAGATCAATATCACCATCGGCATCCATGTCACCGGCATCCATTACCACCCATCTTCCCTTCGAGGCTTCAGGAAATGAATAATCGTCAAATTTTAGCTTGCCCTTGTTGTTCAAATAGATAAAGCTTTCCTCCGGATAGCGAAGATAGTCCGGGAAAAACGAAATGGCAGCTATATCCAGATCACCATCCAGATCGTAATCTCGTACCATCGCCTTATAAGCACCATTCAACTGGTAGAAATACGCTTGTTTAAAATTGGATTTCCGGTCATTCAGAAAAATATATACCCCGTGATAATTCTTTAAAATCGGTGTTTTATCGGCATTATCTCCACAAACGTAAACGATATCATCAAAACCGTCTTTGTTAAAATCAGCCAATTCAATATGCTGTGACCCGTTCAGTGGCAGGAAGGTTAGCAGGCGTTTTTCCAGAAATTTACCCGATCCTTGATTTTCATAAAGAAAAACCCCTTCATCGCCCTGCGCCATGAGCACATAAATATCTATCAAACCATCGTTGTTAGCATCCTTAATAATGGCCGTAATCGCACCGGGTTTCTCACGCAGGATACGCTTAGTATACCTTCCTTTTCCATTATTTTCGTACCAGGCCAATTGCCCGGTTTGGTTGCCAAATTCACAGGCTACAACATCCTCAGCCCCGTCCTGATTCAAATCACCATAAGCCATATATACGGGCCGTCGTAAATCTGGAATAGCTATGCTCTCTGGTTTATAGCCTGGTTCCGAGCCGTTTTTCACCAATCGTTGCAATGCACCATTGGGCGCATCAGTTGGAAAAACTCCTTTCCCAACCGTTGTCAGGTATAGCTCATTGGCTTTTTCGTAAAAATGAACAGGCGTTGACTCTAAAGGCATACTATAATTCTCCAGAAGATCGGGGTTCAGAAATGTTAAGATATTGCGTCTGCTTTTTCCATCACTAAATACAATACCTCGATGATCAGGAAGAATTTTGACCATTGTGGTCAATGAGGGCCGGTGAGAAAAGGCCGGTTCCCTGTATTTGAAATGCTTCAGCCCGATCCGAATCTTACTTTTGCGAAGGGGAGGCAAGATCGTATCCGGGGCATTCTCAAGATAATACTGTTCTATTTTGCGCCAGTCAGCTTTTGCCAAAATTGGCCTTTCCGGAAAGATATTGGCATCCCTTACAATTGACCCGCTTAGGCCAGGATCAAACAAACTGTCGGGTCGAAATCCGTTACTGTAGATGCCCATCCGATGCCCCATAGCGGGAAGCACATCTCTCCAATTCGTTTTTGCCAGTAATTCGGGACTCACAAACGCATGGCACCGGCTGCAATGCGCTATCGACAGTTCTTTACCGGAGAGCCTCGAGACAGGTAAATCGTCAAATTCTATTTTGTCACTTTGTCTTTTAGCGGTACATGAAATAAGCAGTAGTAAAATACAAAATGGGAGTAGTCGTCTCATATACAAAAAAGCGAATTCGAGCGATTGGCAACTAACTTGGGACAATAAAGCGCAACCCGATTAGAGTCCCAGGGCGAGCCGGGTCGGGACTCGAGTAAAGATAGTTGGTTTTCTTTGCCAGTTGGTGCAGACGAACTCATGCGGGGTCAGCCGCACCGATCAATAAATAAAATACCCCAGCATTCTAGTGCTGGGGTTGAGTCATAGCTGAAAGAACTAAGCGATTATTCTAATTACAGACCACTTACTGCCACTTTAGGCTCTTGTGCGAACGTTAGCGAACGCTTTGTCATTTGTTCCTCTACAACAGGCGTTTGCACCTTAAAGGTTTTTTCTACCGTTTCAGTACCAGTGGTCACCCGAATTGTGTACGTACCATCAGCGACTTCACTTAAATCAAAGAGTTGATTGATCCGTTGCTCCTTTTTAGACAGGTTATTAACGTATAAGGCCTGTTGAGACCCATTAACTAATTCGATACGGGCGATTTTGTCGGTTGCTGGCTTTACTACTACGAGCCAAATTTTAAGCGGAGCTTTTGCTGGAAAAACGGCCATTTCAAGCGTTCCCTGAACAGCCTGTGCGCTTGACGACAGCAGACTACTTACTGAGACGAACAAGATTAGTGCGCCTTTTTGAATTGTGTTGAGAAGCATTATTGTCGATTGGTTGTTGACATGGCAAAAGTAGTTGAAGGGGTTTCGCACTCATAATCAACTGAATAATCATTCTGTAAAGACTATTGCATCAACATCTGGACTAATTTTAATAGGAAGGTGTTTCTTTAACCAAATAAAATTTGGCGCGTCAAAATTGTATTTGGTTATCTGGAGTAACAGGCAAATAGTCGATTTGCCGATCTAGTTTTCGTTTGCGTCGGATTCTACAAGAACTCGCGTGCTGTTATATTATCGAATTGTTAAGCAAGCAGTGGACTACACGTATCGTTTTCGTTTTCGATAAGTAACTCATGTAGCCAATCCATCACCGCCGTCGCGTGATCCAGAACTTACATGAGAAGCTGAAAATATATCTGGCAGGAATCGTATATTTGACTTATAACATCAAATAATTAGACAAAACCTATGGAGCGTTTAGTCGACTACTTTGAGCACATTCCGTCGCTACATCGAAGCTTGATTCTGGTAGGTGGCATCACTATTTTCTGGCTGATCGAAAGTGCAGTTCCCCTGTTTCAGTTTTCGCAGACCGCGCCCGGCTACCGGAAGGTTGCCCATGCAGGCATTAATATTTTCTTTACAGTTACAACAATTCTGGTTAATTTCTGCCTGGCTTTTCTCCTGTTGCGCACCAGCGACTGGGCTGTAGAACATCATGTCGGTTTGTTACAATGGCTGGTTCTGCCACATTGGGCCGAAGCACTTGTCGGGCTGATGGCGTTAGATCTGGTTGGCGCCTGGCTGCCTCACTGGATTCAGCACAAGGTTAAATTTCTGTGGCGATTTCACCTCATTCATCATACCGATACCTACGTCGATACCACCACCGCTAACCGCCACCATCCCGGCGAAAGCGTAATTCGGTTCGCCTTCACAACGCTGGCTATACTAGTTACTGGCGCGCCCATGTGGCTTGTTTTTTTGTATCAGGCTCTGTCGGTGCTTTTGTCGCAGTTTAATCATGCCAATATTGAGTTGCCCCGCTGGGCCGATCGGCTTTTAGGATTGATCATCGTGACACCTAACATGCACCACGTTCATCATCATTATGTTTTGCCAGTTACCAATACGAACTATGGCAATATTTTTCCGTACTGGGATCGGCTGTTTGGCACTTTCCATAAAATGGAAGGCAAAGACATTCAGTATGGTATCGATACGCACCTGAAGCCCCGTGAACATTCGCGTATTGGCAATCTATTGGCGATTCCATTTCAGAAATATCGCCCGCCCGTGGGCGAGTTAACCCCACGCGAAAAAGAATTCCAATCGTGAATTAGTCTATTTATCTTATATTCTATAACAAGTCCGATGGATAGCACAATCCGGAACTAATCCCCCCGAAAACGGTTTATGTGGGAGAAACAAGTTAAACTAAATAAACAGATTTCACTCATGGCAGCAGGATCACATGCCGTCGAAGCGACCGATGCGAACTTCAACGAACTGATTAATTCCGATAAGCCGGTTTTAGTAGATTTTTGGGCCGAATGGTGCGGTCCATGTAAAATGATCGGACCAGTTGTTGAGCAACTCGCTGGCGAATACGAAGGCAGAGCCGTTGTGGCTAAAATGGACGTTGATCAGAACGCCCAGATTCCAGCTAAGTTTGGCATTCGTAGCATTCCGACGTTGATGGTGTTCAAAAACGGCCAATTAGTCGATAAAGTTATCGGTGCCGTTCCACGCAACGTCCTTGAGCAGAAATTACAGGCTGCTCTGGAACCAACAACGGTATAATTCCCCAATAATAGATATAAGAAAGCCCCGCCTGAAGCTCAGGCGGGGCTTTCTTATATCTACAGATCTTCGATACAATGTCGTGCCACGATTTCTACTTCGCTTCGAATAACCGTGGCACGTAAGTCTTGATCTAGTTGGTTTAAATCAAAACCCGATTTAAACCAGCATCCGCATCGGATCTTCGAGCAATTGCTTAACCGTTTGCAGGAAGGAAGAACCCGTAGCGCCGTCAACCACGCGGTGGTCGCAGGAGAGCGTTACTTTCATAACATTGGTCGGCTTGATCTCACCGTTTTCTACTTTCACGGTTTGCTTGATTGCGCCAACGGCCAGAATGCACGAATCGGGCGGGTTGATAATCGCCGTAAATTCTTCGATACCGAACATCCCCAGGTTTGAAATTGAGAATGTACTTCCCTCCCAATCCTTCGGTTGTAACTTCTTGTCCTTCGCTTTAGCGGCCATTTCTTTCACTTCACCCGAAATCGTCGACAGTGTTTTCTGGTCGGCGTTACGAACAACCGGCACTAATAAGCCTTCATCAACGGCCACCGCTACGCCAATATTAACGTATTTGTACTTCCGGATTTTGTCGCCCAACCACGATGAGTTCACATTCGGATGTTGTTTCAGCGCCAGTGCGGCTGCCTTTATGACGAAATCGTTGAACGACACCTTTACAGGGCTGACACCGTTGACCGTTCCGCGCAACTCCATCGCCTTGTCCATGTTGATTTCCATGGTCAGGTAGAAATGCGGAGCCGTAAACAGACTTTCACTCAACCGACGGGCTATCGTTTTGCGCATCTGACTGACCGGCACATCTTCGTATTCGCCTTGTGGCTGGGGAGCAGCGACAGGTGCCGGCGCAGCCTGGGCAGCAGGAGCTGGTGCCGTTGCGGGGGTTGCTGGTTGAGCAGGAACCGGCTTAGCCGCTGGCGTACCCGGAACAAACGATTCAACATCGCTTTTCACGATGCGCCCTTCAGGGCCTGATCCGTGAACCTGAGCCAGATTAATTCCTTTTTCCTCTGCAATCCGTTTCGCCAGTGGCGACGCTTTCAGACGTCCGTTCGATTCAGAAACATCACCTGCTCCACCACCGTATGACAGATCGGTATCGGCGTTAGCAGCTACGCTGGTCTGTGGATTCTGTTGAGCTGTTTGGGAACCACCTTCGCCAGTAGCGGCCTGCTGGCCAGTAGCTTGTGGAGCAGCACCACCATCCAGCAATACTTTAAAGTTGGCACCCTTTTCACCGACAACGGCAATGATATCGTCTACAGCTACTGCTGAGCCTTCTTTCACACCAATGTACAGCAGTGTACCTTCTTCGTAAGCTTCCAGGTCCATCGTGGCTTTGTCAGTTTCGACTTCTGCCAGAATATCACCCGACTTAACGGTATCACCTTCTTTTTTATGCCAGGCTACGATGGTCCCTTCCGTCATCGTATCGCTCATCTTCGGCATCCGAATGATCGATGCATTAACATTCTCTGCCGGGGCAGCAGCAACAGCCTGGGGAGTCGGTAATTGCGTAGCAGTTTCGCCACTGGCTGCCCCGCTCGGCGCTGGAGACGCTCCATTTGACGATGGAGCAGGCGTAGGTTCTTCTTTGGGAGCTGCCGCTTCCTGGCTTCCCCCGCTAGACCCATTCAGCAATGCTTTGTAGTCTTCGCCATCGGCACCAATGATCGCCAAAACACCGTCGACAGGTACTGATGCACCTTTTTCGACACCGATGTACAACAACGTACCTTCTTCGTAGGATTCGAGATCCATCGTTGCCTTATCAGTTTCGACTTCAGCCAGCACGTCGCCGGATTTTACTTTATCGCCCACTTTTTTGTGCCATTCCGCAATGACGCCTTCGGTCATTGTGTCGCTCATCTTGGGCATTCGGATTAATTCAGCCATATCCAGCTAGGGTATATATCGAGTTGTAAAAAGACCGGCCGGGCCGCCGGGGCGGTTGAGGGCCAAAATTAACGGAAAGGGTTCTATGTTGTATCGCCGAACTGAGTTTTCTCTATCAACAATTGATAAAGACATTTCGTTAAGCGCTGAATGCTGTAATCCCGATTTGTTGCATTCGTAAAAAGCAGTCCTATTCAACCCACAATACCAGCCCCTTCAGATAACCACCCTCTGGATGGAATAAGCTCACAGGGTGGTCGGCAGGCTGGCTCAGATGATGTAAAACACGTACTTGCCGACCGGCTTCAATGGCAGCTGCCACGATGGTGTTATAGAACAGTTCCCGATCCACAACCTGTGAACAGGAAAATGTAAACAGGATACCACCTTTTGCCACCCGACGTAGCCCCTCTGCATTCAGTCGTTTGTATCCCTGCACAGCCCGGTGCCTCGCTGACAAACTTTTCGCAAACGCCGGTGGATCAAGCACCACAACATCATACTGATGATCGTGGGCTTTCAAGTAATGCATGACATCTTCGGCATAAGCTTCATGCTTATCTGTTTCACCAAAATTAGCGGCAATATTTTGATTCGTCAGGTCGATGGCCTTCTGCGAAACATCGACCGAATGAACCAGACTCGCCCCGACTTTGAGCGCATATACCGAAAAACCGCCCGAATAACAAAAAGCATTCAATACGTTCTTACCGGGAGCGTATTGCGCCAGCAGTTGGCGATTGTCGCGCTGATCGAGAAAAAAACCGGTTTTTTGCCCTGTAATCCAATCAATCAGAAAGGTATTTCCATTTTCCTGCACCGGATGCGGCACGGGCGTTCGACCATACAGGTAACCGTTTGTAACACTGGCTCCGTATTCGTCGGGAAGTGTATCAGCGCTTTTGTCATATACAGCCTGCAATTCATTCCCAAATACATTTTTCAAGGCTTCGGTAATCAGCTGGCGTTCGCGGTGCATGCCGATCGAATGTGCCTGCAAGACAACAACGCCATTATACATGTCCAGGATCAGGCCCGTGCAGCCATCGCCCTCACCATGAACGAGCCTGTAACAGTTTGTGTCGCCCGTTACAATTGCCTGCCGAATGCTACGGATATGGGTTAATTTGTCAGTCCAGTAGGCTACATCAGGCGTTACGGGCCCACCAGTCGTAGCCCCGAACGAGAAAATACGGATAGCGATACTACCGTCGTGATAATGACCGCTGGCCAGATAATGTCCTTTTCGGTCGAATACTTCAACCACATCGCCGTCTTCAGGGTTTCCTTCGTAACGCCCAATGGCCCGTGAAAAGACCCAGGGATGAAATCGCCGAACGGCTTCATCGCGCCCGGCCTGTAGATATATTTTAGTAAATGACATTCGTGTTCAAAAAACACGACAAAGATACACTAGTGTTCTTTGGTATGGTGCTTTATGAGCAGAACTTCGATTACTTGGGTTATAGTTACTCAAACCGCTCTGTCAGACGGCCAGGATCTTGCCGAACATCGAAAACGGTAAGTATTAAAACGTGCTGAGAGTCAATGATTCGATAGATTCTTTTGTGGTATCCTTCCAACAAATAACGAGGTTTGCCCGGATGATCGAAAAGTAGCGGCTCAATCTGACCTATTTCCAGGAAGCCTTTTTTTAATAAATCAACCCGATCTACAATTCGACTAACAATTCGGTCAGCCAGTGAATTAGAATAAGCAGCATAAAAATCAAAGATGGACTGCAAATCCTCTAGAGAAGGATTTGTCCACGTAATACTTACTTTTTGCTCCACGTAGCAATCAATTTTTTCACATCTTCATGATCGGTCACTTCTCCCTGGCGAGCAGCTTCTTCAGCACGTTCAATTTTACCCAAAAAATTCTCCATACTCATTGGCTGACCTGGATAGTCTGATAATGAAGGAATGTTCAGTAAACTCGCGACTTCACGGAGCAGATGGGCATCGTCCGTTTCGAGGACCTTCTCAATTACTTTAATTTTTTCTTCGGCTACTGTCATAGTATGTTTTATAAGAGGTTCACACCAACCATAATCTAACAAATAAACATAATCGTTTTGTCTGGTTTCAATCAGTATTTCGGCCAGAGAATGTTTACAAATAGCCCCGGTGCTGCAAGCAAAAAAGCCTCCGCGTTTCCGCCGAGGCTTAATCTATAAAGAATTCTTTAAATTACCCTACACTGCCTTCCAGACTGATTGCCAGCAGTTTTTGTGCTTCCACGGCAAACTCCATGGGCAGTTGGTTCAGCACTTCTTTAGCGTAACCGTTGATAATCAGCGCTACGGCCTGTTCGGTTGGAATACCGCGCTGGTTGCAGTAGAACAATTGATCTTCGCCGATTTTAGAGGTTGTGGCCTCGTGCTCAACGGTGGCTGAGGGATTGTTTACTTCCAGATACGGGAAGGTATGGGCACCACACTTATCGCCGAGCAACAGCGAATCACACTGCGAGTAGTTACGGGCATTTTCGGCGCGTTTCATCACCTGCACCAAGCCGCGGTACGAGTTCTGACTCTTACCGGCCGATATGCCTTTCGACACGATCCGGCTCTTGGTGTTCTTGCCGATATGAATCATTTTGGTGCCTGTATCAGCCTGTTGCATGTTGTTCGTGACAGCCACCGAATAAAACTCACCAATTGAATTATCGCCTTTCAGAATTACTGAAGGGTATTTCCAGGTGATGGCTGATCCCGTTTCAACCTGTGTCCAGGAGATCTTGGCATTCGGCCCATCGCAGATACCCCGCTTTGTCACGAAGTTGTAAATTCCGCCTTTGCCTTCTTTATCACCCGGATACCAGTTCTGCACCGTCGAGTATTTAATTTCGGCATTGGCCATCGCAATTAACTCGACTACAGCTGCGTGGAGCTGATTCTCGTCCCGCATGGGCGCTGTGCAGCCTTCGAGATAGCTCACATACGAACCTTCGTCGGCAATGATCAGTGTCCGTTCGAACTGGCCCGTACCAGCCGCATTAATACGGAAATAGGTCGATAATTCCATTGGGCAACGAACGCCTTTTGGAATGTAACAGAACGAACCGTCGGTAAATACCGCTGCATTGAGGGCCGCGAAGTAGTTGTCTTTCGCAGGAACAACTGAACCGAGATATTTTTTTACCAGTTCAGGGTGTTCATGAACAGCTTCGGTAATCGAGCAGAAAATGATACCGCGCTCAGCAAGGTCTTTTTTGAACGTTGTGGCCACTGATACAGAGTCCATTACCGCATCAACGGCTACGCGGGGTAGTTCCGTCTGGCCCGAATCGCCGTCGACAACACCAGCCAGTCGTTTCTGTTCGTTCAACGAAATACCTAGCCGCTTGAACGTATCGAGCAATTCAGGGTCTATCTCGTCGAGAGAATTAACCGTTTTCTTCTGTTTGGGAGCCGAGTAGTACTTAATGGCCTGATAGTCAATCTTAGGATATTTGACATTCGGCCAATGTGGTTCAATCATCTCCTGCCATAACCGAAACGCTTTCAGCCGGTTTTCGAGTAACCAGTCTGGTTCATTTTTCTTGGCGGAAATAAAACGAATCGTGCTCTCATCAAGGCCCATGGGGGCTTCATCAGCTTCGATCAGTGTTTCGAATCCGTATTTATATTCGGCGTTGGTTATGCTTTCTAAAATGTCAGCGTCCTTGCTCATAGTCTCGGTTAGCCGCGTGGTTTGTTGTACCGTTGCGTTATATTTTCAACAAAAGGCCGGGTGGGTATGTTCCGGGCAGGTTGGACAAATATCGGAAACTTTCCGTTATTTCGGGCATTTAGCTAATCTATTCCCTCCAGAATGCGTTCTCCCAAACAATCGATCAACATCGAGCTGCTTCTTGGTGTTTCAGCTACCTTTCTAAGTCTGGCCGCATTAATTGTCTCTATTTTCCAAACCAAGATCGCCCGGGAGCAACAGCAAAAGTCAGTATTGCCCTATTTGCAGATCCGGCACGAGATCGTTGACAATCAAATGACCGTTTTCCTTGAAAATGAAGGGGTTGGTCCTGCTTTTATCAAATCAATCACGACTTCCTATAATAAAAAGAGTCTGGCGGGCTATACTGAATTCCTTCTAGATGCGATGGACGATCTAAGCGTCGATTTAACGGCAATACCCGATGAGCAGTTAACTCAACAGAAGTATGACTCTCTTCTTAAAGCCAATAAGAATATTCGCATTAGTCAGGACTATATTCAGGCCGGGAAAGATGCCGACGTCATCTATGCTGGAAGCGCCGTTAAAGAAGGCGACAACCGAATGATATTTTCCTTTAAAAAAGAGGGCCAAAACGGCGGTCCATTCATTAAATGGATGGAAAACTTACTTATCGACAGTACCTATCAAATTAAGGTTACCTATAGCGATGTATATGACAATTGCTGGCAAATGACCCATAAACTTAATCGGAATAAGGTCGTTCAACTAGCAAAATGCCCTCCTCAACAGCCATAAAAAGCAAGCCAAGATCGAACTGTTATCTGGCCTATCAGCCACGCTTCTGCGTTTAGCGGCTCTTGCTGTCTCTATCTTTCAAACAAAGATTGCCAGCGAGCAACAACAGGTATCGGTATGGCCAAATGCCCAGACTAAAAACAACAAATACCATCACACGGAGTAATGGCATTCGTCATGTTCATTGAGTAAATCAGTTCAGGGCTTTTTCTGGCTCGAAGGTGTGCCACGGTTAGTAGGCTTACGCAAACGAACCGTGGCACGCCTTCGAACCAGCAAAAACTCCAAAATTGTTATTTCACTGTTACTTTAATCTGACTGTAATATAAGGTTGTCAATCCTTCGAATCCGGAATCGGTACCAACCAGCAACCAGAGTTCGCCATTGGCATTACTACGAGCCGTAAAGGGCTTATCGGCATTTGAACGCGTAATGAGTTTATACGCATCTGGCTCATCATCACCAATGCCAACATTTCCCAGCAATATGGCATCCTTACCGTTATCATTCTGAGTTCCTTTATCGATATTGAGCGAATAGAAATCATTTTTCTTTTCTTTTACCGGCTCAACAGCCGAAGCACCAGCTTTCAGAAAAACACTCCCTCCCGGCGAACCACCAATACCAACTGAATTGGTAGGGTATTTTGAGGCTAATTCAATATCGAAAACCAGCGAGTAATCTTTATTGGGCTGTAACCCCGTAACCTTCTTTTTCAGGAACATGAAGGCATCGTCGCTGCGATTCATGCTTTCCAGCATCAACGATTTACGGGTTGTATCTAATGGAGAAGGCAGGCTTTTCCAGCCAGATTTAAACCGCATTGAGGTGTCCTGCGCTACGCCATAATCGACAATGTCGGCTACCCAGCCATCCTGGTCGCGCTGCAAGTTAGATTGATAAGGAAGACCTGGTTGTGATGAAATGTCGTCTTTATTACAAGCGGAAAATGTAAATAAACTGCCCGTCAGAACGGAAACTAACAACAACGTTGATTTCATTATTAACTCGATTTGTTTCCCATACTGAGTCCCGTGTAAACGGAAGCGTTGGAACATCATCGAAAAAAATCAACGATACCGATTGCGGCTACCGCCATCCAGACCGCGTAAGGCCAGGTAAAAAGCTATGACATAGATCATTTGGTTTCCAGCACTAGCCCAATCTTCTTTAAGCGTAGTTCCGAACATTAATATACTAATAATTGCTCCACCAAGCACATAGCCCCATCGACCAAATTGCCCGCCAATCAGAATCAGGACTCCACTGGCGAACTCTAAAAAAGGAAGGGTATACAGAAAAGCATGCGTTAGTATTTCAGGAAGAATTGTTTTGGAAAATCCAGCTCCGGTCTTAGCCACGAACGTTGTCAATTTGGGAATTCGCACAAGACCATGCATGAGCATGTTGATACCCAACCCAATACGCATTACGAGCTGAGCTAATTGATTATTGGTCATAACGTCACTGAAAAGAATCATGAATCGCCTGCACGATTCAGCATAAGTTTTTGCTATAAGAAGCAGAATTCGGCTGATTCACTACCCATTTTTCACTGAATTATTCTTCTTCCTCATACACATCGCCGTCTTCTACTTCTTCTTCGGTTAGTAAATCGTCATTGATTCCATTGGCATCGACATCTGAATCATTCACTTCCGCCTTTTCTGGTTCAGGGCCTTGCGCCCTGACCAGGTCCATATACCCGGCCTGCGGAACACCCGTATTTGCCTCTTCGCCCTGCGCCATTAACTGAGCAACACCCTGATTGTCATCTTCGGCCGCATTATATTCATCTGGATCGTTGTCAGCATTCATCCCGTTTTTATTAATAAGTTATGAAACTCCGTAAGATTCTTAATCTGCCTGTAGCGCTAACTACCTGAGCGCGTAACGTGACCACCTAATGCATAGTTATCGTCCTGATGGTGATCATGCTCACCTGTTGGATCACCATCTTCATCAGTTGGTTCGTCATACAGTTCATCCTCGTTGACTACTTCATCTTCGTCATCCGCATCTTCACTGCTGCTTTGGTTCCGAAAATTGTCGGGATTGATCCGGTCAAGCCGTGAACCGATAAGTTCTACGTCGCCGGACATTGGTTTTAAGAGCGTTATCATGATCGTTGAGTTTTGATTGCTTAGGAGATAACCCGGTTAAATAAGGAAAGTTTATTGCCAAAAAAAAGCCGACCCTGATGGGTCGGCTTTTTTTACAATTTCAGGAAAAAATCTCAAAATGGCACTTCTGTGCAATGATTAGCTTCAATCCAATTGCTTATGGCCCCCGCTGCTGTTACGGCAGCAGACGACGAGATACCTCCACTTGTTTTTGGCAGTTTCGTATTTGAGGGAAAAGCCAGACTATTGGATGGATCCAATTGATAGCCCAGCCCTGCCAGGTAGGTCTCAACAATGGTGACATTTGCCTGTAGAGCACCACTCAGTGTCAGGTGGCCTATAGCATCACTTAATTTAATGGCGGCAACCTGCGTGAAACAATTGGAGATGTTAGCATACCCTCCGGCACGGGCATTGAAAATGGCAATACCTTGTGCCTGTGAATAAGACTTTCCGCCAATGCTCAATGGCCAGTAGCTCACCGACGCTGCAGTACCAACCGGCGACCGGAAATAATACCCCTGGCTGAACGAACACGCATTACAATGGGCGGGTATTGTAATCACCAATTCATCTACCGACGCTGGCTGGATTGTTACATCCGTTGTTTGGTCAAGTACCGAGACGATATAACTACCGGCTGGTATTCCACAGAAGCAATAGGTTCCATCTACATCTGTTACGGCCGTGAAGCTACTCGTACCATTTGTGATTGTGACCGTAGCGCCCACCACAAATGTTGGGGGAAGATCATCACATTGAGCCTGTTTGACAATTCCGCACAGGTGATAACATCCTGGTGTTACCATAGGCTGAAGATCACAGCTGCCGACAGCAATACTGGACACATGGCCTGCATTCTGATCCACATCAACCTTTAAACCAATCTTCAAACTAACTACCGTTGGCGGATTACTGCCATTAAAAGCACTATTCAGACCCGCAACTTTTAAAAAATTACCATCATTATCACTACAATCCTTACCATGTGTAAACCCTTCTTCACTGCTGTTTAGGTTGTTGTCGGCAATGCTTACAAAATCGTAATCGTCTTTTGTTACACAACCCATACTTAAATAGAGTGGTCCACCACCATTGCCAACTTTAGCTATATCATACTCCCAAACATAAGTACTCCCTTGCTGGGTGACAGACTTAAAGGTAACACTGTAATTACCAACCGTTGCGTTTATCGACGACAATCCAGATGAACAGGAAGATGGGTCAATACGGGCTGATGATTTTGCGTTTCCTTTCGATTGAACTGGAGCCAGATCTTTTGTTACAGGCTGACACTGGTTAAAAAGTAGTGTCATACTTACTAGCAGTAAATAGGCGGAATTACGGAGTGTTTTCATGATCATAGTAAAGGATAGATGAATAATTTATTGAAGTCAAAGCCTTCTTTCAGGTATCGACAAACAGTCAGGAAGCTGTAAACCTACCAGTTAACAATAGTAATTTTACCAAAATATATTATAAGGTAATTTCAATATTTAGTTGTATTTTTCACATTATATCACATGATATATTACTAATTTTCAGCTATTTACAACTTCTTAAAATAAATAATTGATTCGCATTATTTTAAGTATATTTACTTAGTATTTTTTTTATATCAATACTAATAAACTAATACATGCTAAGGGTACAGAGTTAGGAAGTAAGCTCTATTGAAGAATATAATCCTTTTATTATACGGTAGTTTTATCAGGTCATCTAAAGTCGGCAAACGCGGTAGAATAAACCCTTGTTAGCCTTATAGATTAACTACTTATCTCTTTTGGCTCCGTTGATGCAGATGATTTATAAACTGTTAATTACGCTCCTTTTCCTGAGCAGTCGAGTAGATGCCCAAACAAGCCGGGAACCCCTATTTACATCCTTCGACGGCACGAAAATTCATTATGATATTCTGGGTGAAGGCAAACCAGTGGTGCTGCTGCACGGCTTCATCAGCACCAGCGAAAGCTGGAAACGAGCGCCTGTCCGGCAGGCGTTGGTCGATGCGGGTTTCAAAGTCGTCATGCTCGATTTGCGCGGGAATGGCCTGTCTGACAAACCCCACACGGCCGAAGCCTATCGCGACAATGCCGAACTCAAAGATGTCATGGCCCTGATGAACCACCTCGGCCTAAAAAACTATGATGTGGTTGGCTATTCACGAGGGGCTATTTTAACGGCAAAATTACTGACGATGGATAAGCAGGTGCACCGGGCCGTTATGGGGGGCATCAGTGTCGATTTCTCCGACCCAAACTGGTACCGACGCAAAAATTTCCATGAAGCCCTGACCAAACCGGGCAGCCATCCCGAATTGCAGGGAGCTATTGATTACGCCAAAAAATCTGGAGCCGACACGGTGGTACTGGCTCGTTTACAGGAGTTTCAGCCCGTTACCACGCGGGCCGAGTTAGGGAAAATAAAAGTCCCCTTACTCGTTGTCAACGGCGACAAGGATAAAGATAACGGTGATCCGCAAACGCTGGTCGATGCGGTGCCGGGTTCGCATCTGGTGATCGTGCCGGGCGATCATGGTGGAGCGATGCGAACCCCAGAGTTCGCCACAGCGGTGGTAGCATTTTTGAAAGAAAAATAAGCAGGACTTTCGCCCGAAACGGTTCAGCGTCCTCAAACTTCGGCCAACTGTTGCTTGACAACCGATAACCCCTGCTTTACTTCATTGTCAAAATCGGCCCAGACACATTCCAGGGACAATCCTCCCTGGTACTTTATTTGTTTCAAAGCACGGAAATAGGGCTTGAAATCATCCCCCTTTACACCGGGTGGTGTGCGGCTCTGTTTTTCTGCGATATGGCAATGGACTATGTACTGACCGTATTTTATGATCTCCTCTGGCTTCTCGTCTTCTTTGAGCATGTGGTAGATATCACATTGCAACCGGAACCAGGGATTATTAACGGCCTGAATAATTTCTACCCCTTCCGCCAGGCTATTGATAAAATTAGTCTCGCCCCGGTTCAGGGGTTCAACGGCCAGCGTAACCCCGTATTTTTCGGCTATGGGAGCCATCTTCTGACACAGAGCGATATGTTGTGCTTTAGCGGTGGCCCGGTCAAACCCATCAGGAATAGCCCGCGAACCACCACTACCAAACACGATATTCTTCGAACCGCATTCTTTTGCTCGTTTGAGAGCCAGTTCGGCCCGTTGTAAAATAGCCTCATGATGCAGTTCTGGCCCTACTGACTTTAGCGTTCCCGGAAAAAAATAGATATAGGATCGAACCGGAATGTTCTCTGTTTTCAGCGCCTGCCGATTTTTTTCGTATTGACTATCCCCCAAATCTGGTATTAGAAACCGACCCACACTTTCCTCGACAAATGAATACCCCAAACCCTTTACCAGACTGGCCTTGTCATAAGAGGTACAAACACCCAACGGCAGCGAAAAGCCAGCACTGGCTTGATCGAAGCTCGTTTGTCGAGCCAGTATGTCAATACCGGATAGTCCGGTTATAAGTCCAGTGGCAGATTTTATAAAATTTCTTCTGGATGTATGGTTTTCCGGTTGCATGCGAATCAATGACAAATGATTTGGTTAAGGAATGAGTATTGGAACCAGGACTTTCGCCAAAGCCCGTGCCACGGTTATTTTAGATCGTCATGATTAACCGTGGCACGGGTTTTGGCGAAAGTCCTGAGTTCAATAGAATAAATAAGTTTAGGCAATAAACAAGCGAAAAGGATCTTGTCCAAGTAGTCCATGGTTTAAGTCAGGAATTTAAGTTGAAGCCCCAAAGTAAGTAACTTGTTGATCAGACTGAAACGAATAGGCTTCCAACTAAAAGTCGTCGTATATACTTAATACTGACTTCTCCCCAAACGACTACACGATTATCCTCCAGGTTCAGGCCGTTCCGTATTTTGGCGATCGCTGATTTTTCAGCAACTTGTTCCTCCTTTAAGCTTTACGACGGGGAAATGGTTGCGTCTGTGATGTGTAGCAGACCGAGACTTACAGAATCTGTCAGATTCGCCGTCAAAAAAGTTTGGAGTACTGCTTACATTGGGACTCACGTCAATAGATAAATCTGGTGGTCAATGCGGAACGTGCAATCTGGTATTACTTTTACCAGTAGTTCCATAGAAAATAAGTAGAGTTGGCAGCTAACGCCTTCTTATTGTCGACATTCCCTATTTATTAGAAAGTATATGAGAAAAAGTACCATGAGTTTATTGAAAAACAAGAAACGGCTCTGGCTCCTCGCGCTGGCCCCCACGCTCTGCTTAGTGGGCTACCAGGTCGAGAAAGACCCAATAGATCGCCGGATCAAACGCATGGCTCCCGAAAAAGCCGCTCAGCTGGCAAAAGCGATCGAGGCCACGGTCACCCCCGAATTAGCCGAGGGGCTGACGTTGCGTTTGTGGGGCGTAGATTCGTTAGTGGCCGATCCGATTGCCATTGATATTGACGATACTGGTAGACTGTATTATACCCGAACCAATCGACAGAAGAATTCCGAATTTGATATTCGGAGCCACCAGGATTGGGAGATCGAATCGAACCGCCTGCAAAGCATTGAAGATAAACGTGCCTTCCTGCACCGGGTCCTGTCGCCCGAAAACAGTGCAAAAAATGACTGGTTAAAAGACCTTAACGGCGACGGCTCCCACGATTGGCGGGACATGACGGTCGAGAAGGAAAATATTTACCGAATCGAAGACACATCCGGTGATGGCGTCGCTGATTTAACACAATTGGTTGTCGACGACTTTCACGACGAAGTAACCGATGTGGCCGGTGGTGTTTTAAGCAATGGTGATGATCTGTTTGTGGCCGTAGCTCCCGATTTGTGGCGCATGAAAGACAAAGACGGCGACGGTATTGCCGAAACAAAAACCTCTATTTCACATGGTTACGGCGTTCATGTAGGCTTTGGCGGCCATGGCATGTCGGGTATCGAGATGGGGCCGGACGGCAAGATCTATTGGCAGATCGGTGATATTGGCTTCAATGGTAAAGGGCCCGATGGACAACAATGGGCGTATCCCAACAGTGGCGTCATCGTGCGATCGAATCCCGATGGTAGCGATTTTGAAGTATTTGCTCATGGTGTCCGCAATACCCACGAATTCGTATTTGATGAATACGGCAACCTGATCAGCGAAGACAATGACGGCGATCATCCGGGCGAGAAAGAGCGACTGGTTTACATTGTTAACGGCTCAGATACGGGCTGGCGCAGCAACTGGCAGTACGGTAAATACCGCGACCCGAATAACAATACCTATAAAGTCTGGATGGACGAACAAATGTATAAGCCTCGCTTTGAGGGTCAGGCCGCTTACATTACGCCAACGATCGCCAACTTTGTGAGTGGTCCGGCGGGAATGCGCTACAATCCGGGTACGGCTTTAAGCCCAGCTTACAAAAACACGTTCTTCATAGCGGAATTTGTGGGCAATCCCGCTCGCTCAGGCATTCATTCCTTTAAGCTGAAACCGAAAGGAGCCTCCTTTGAGTTGGGCGAACAGAAAAAAATTCTAGGCAACGTACTGGCGACTGGTATTGATTTCGGCCCTGATGGTGCACTCTATGTAGCCGACTGGATCAATGGCTGGGATGCCAAAGACTATGGCCGCATCTGGAAACTGGATGATAAAGCAGGCGCTTCATCGGCTGATCGGCAGCGAACCAAAGCCTTACTGGCCGAAAAGTTTGGTCAGCGATCAGAAACTGATTTAGGTGAATTACTGAAGAATCCGGATATGCGCGTTCGGCAAAAAGCCCAGTTTGAATTAGCCAAACGGGGTGCCAATGGCGCTGCTGTTTTTTCTACGGCGATCAAACAAACCGACAATCAGCTGGCCCGTGTACACGGTATCTGGGGTATTAGTCAGCTAACTCGTCAGGATAAGCAATATGGCCAGTTACTGATGCCTTTACTGGAAGATAAAGACCCTGAGATTCGTGCCCAGGCAGCCAAGTGGTTAGGCGATGTTCGTTATAAAGAAGCTGGCGCAGCCCTGATTCCGCTCTTGAAAGATGCCAACAGCCGGGCCCGTTTCTTTGCTGCCGAGGCCCTGGGGCGCATTGCTCATGAGCCTGCCATTCAGCCTATTATTCAACTGCTGGAGGCTAACAACGACGAAGACGCGTACATCCGCCATGCGGGTAGCCTCGCGCTCGCCCGCATCGGGAAAGCAGCTCCTGTTGTGGCTTTGGCCAGTCATTCGTCGCGGGCGGTGCGAATTGCTGCCGTGGTGGCACTTCGGCGCATGAGCGATCCGGGTATCGCCAGTTTCCTGGACGATAAAGATGAGTTTGTCGTGACCGAAGCCGCTCGGGGCATCAACGATGACCTGTCTATTCCAGATGCGTTGCCTGCGTTGGGCAAGGTGCTACAAAAGACGACCTTCACGAACGAAGCCCTGCTACGACGCGTCATCAATGCGAATTTGCGGGTAGGCACCCCTGAAGCGATGCAAACCTTAATTGACTATTCCCAGAAAGAAGGCAACCCACTAGCCATGCGGGCCGAAGCGCTGGAAGCGCTTAGTACCTGGGCTAAACCCTCCGTACTGGATCGGGTTGATGGGCGCTACCGGGGTGTCATTGAGCGAGATGCAGCTATGCTCAAAACGAAAACTGCCGATAGCTACATCAAGTTGTTGACTCATCCAGAATTGACGCTACGGCTGAGTGCGATCAAAGCCATCACGAAGCTAAACCTGATTGAAGCTTCTGAGCCGTTGTTCAGCCGGTTGACGGGCGACAAAGAAGCGGCTGTCCGGATCGCTGCTTTGCGGGCGTTGGCTTCGATGAACGATAAACAAGTTAGTAAAGCCATTGAAACAGCCCTGGCCGACAGCGAAAAAAGCGTACGGGTAGCAGGGTTAGATTTATTAGCCAAATCCGACATGCCCAAAGACAGGATGGTGAGTTTATTGACAGAGGTGATCAATACCCGTACAACCGAAGAAAAGCAGGCAGCTCTGCTTACGCTGGGAAAACTTCCAATTGCCAGTTCACAGAAGGCGTTCGATCAATTTCTGGCTAAAATGACCGCAGGTACGATGCCCGCCGAACTTCAACTGGAATTAGAAGAGGCAATCGAAAGCAGTCATTCTCCTCAATTGGCTGCCCGCTATAAAGCAATCACGTCTAAACTGTCACCAGATGCTCTGGCCGCATCCTACAAAGGGAGTTTACTCGGAGGTGAACCCGATTTAGGCCGACGAATCTTTTTCCGTCACCAAACAGCGCAGTGCATCCGCTGTCATGCCTATGATGACCTGGGGGCAATGCTGGTCCTCGTCTGAACGGCGTTGCAAGCCGGCTCACTCGTGAACAACTGCTCGAAGCCCTGATCAACCCAAGCGCCCGTTTAGCACCTGGATTTGGTACGGTCAACCTCAAGCTTAAAAATGGCAAAACAGTCAGCGGTATTTTGCAGGGTGAGACCAGCACTGAGATCAAGGTAAAAGTGGGTGATCAGCCAGATACCGCCATCCGTAAAGATCAGGTTGCGAAGCGAACAACCGCTCCATCGAGCATGCCCGAAATGAAATACCTACTGACAAAGCGGGAAATTCGGGATGTGGTTAGTTTCCTGTCGACATTGAAGGAGGATAAGTAAAATTCATTCGACATTTCGTTGGAAAATTCTGATTTAACCAGTTGATTGATTGCTGGTTAAATCAGAATTTTTATTGATTAATTCGCAGAAGCAAACGGGCAATCTACGCGTATGATCAACCCCTCAAACTGTATACTGGCTGCTACTATATCAACCTGGTAAACAGCCACATCTGCTGTTTCATGATTGATAGATCATACGATTTATCAAGAACAATCCACTTACAGAATTGGCCAGCAAAGCGATCGTCGGATACAGAATAAACAGCGCCGTATTGCCCTCAATGTTGTATGGAAGACCTAACCAATTCGTTGCAAAGTCATACAGGATTATCCAAACGATACCAGCAACCACATTACTCAGGATCCACTTCAGCAAAAATTCTGGCTTTCCCGCTCTGATTATCAGCGGGATGAATAGGGTGTTAATGAGTTGGCCCACATAATAGGCAACAACGCCATTATGGATCGTTTGCTGTTTTACGGTCACTAAATAGGGTCCCAATTTCACCCAGATAAAAATGTAACAGGAATCGTAATGAACCACAGACCGGGTCGGGCAACGGCCGGGTGACTTCTGAAAACCAGATATTGTGCTACCGTTACCAGAATGGGGAAGAGTAATATACCCATTAATCCCGTCATCCAGCTCAGCATATGAGCCAACACGGGTAGTAAGACCCAGCGCTGATACATTCGATCATCAAAAATGCATAGGACTGCCATAACTGTCCAGTAGTAAAAGACTTAAAATCGTGAAGCAGACGCTTAGCCAGGGACTTAGACCAAGTCGGTAGGTCCGGATAAAATGCTGGCCAATCAGGAGAGCAAAGCCAACCAGAGGCAGAATCGCCCAGCCTGTTATTGCTCCCAGTATAGTAATGGTTCCTCCTATCAGCAGGCTCATTCCTAAATGGCCTGTATAGTCCAGCATTGTTTCGAGCAGGTTATGGCGGTGCGTAAGGATAAAGTATAGCCCGGCTAAAGTCAGTTGCCCGACTACCAATCCTAAAAATGCGGGTGGCCAGACATGGACATATCCTGTAGCGAAAAGGCCGGAAACAAGGCCAAAGATGACCAGGATGAAGGCAAGCCGTTGCCCAATGTGAAACTCCGGCTGAAGATCCAGTAACTGCCACCGGCCGGGTGCCGATGTAATAATAATCCGACGGTTATAGGAAATGAAGGCGTATAGTTTCTGCAAAATCACCTTGACCAATGTAAACGACAACAGCTTTTCGATCCGATCGCTCCGTCGGCCAAACGCGTAAATCCAGGTATCAACTCCATATAATGTCTCTCCGCCATCCAGGTCGACCATGGGTATTTCGTGACGGGCCCGTTGTTGGTCTAACCGACTGATTATAGTATGTTGCACCAGTTGGTCGTTGCTTAGTCGGGTTAAGCTCCCGCTCTGATCGGCGGCTACCATGCCTTTCGTATAAAGTCGACACATCGGGCAGCTTCCGTCATAGATAATTAGTTTATTCATAACTTATTGTTTTTAAATTTTCAAAAACAATTGAAATATAGGGGCAAAAAAATCATCGGAATACTTTCAAAAACTGCCCCATCAGCCAGTTTTCTTCTGCTTTAATGACCGCGTTGAGGGTGTTATCCGCAAAGCCAACCACGCTACTTAAACCTGTCATTACCCGCTGGAATTCCTGTGCTTCGGGTGTGTCGGCCGGTATCGATTTAAGCTCATTCAATACCTCAACAACTGGCGTAATCTCACGGCGTCGACGTTCTTTAGCCACCTGACGCGCTACTTTCCAGATGTCCTTTTCGGCAATAAAAAATTCCCTACGCTCACCGGGTTTGAGGTGTTTGTAAATTAACCCCCAATCCATCAGATCGCGCAGGTTCATGCTGGCATTACCCCGCGAGATCTGCAACTGTTCCATGACATCTTCCGTCGCCAGCGGATCGGGCGAGATCAACAGCAACGCGTGGAGTTGCGCCATCGAACGATTAATACCCCACTGGGTCGCCAACGTTCCCCAGGTGTGTATAAATTTGTCTTTTGCTTCTTCGAATGTCATGCCCAAAGGTAGGTCAAAGTTTTTTATCTTTCAAAATATTTTGAAAGATTTATACAATCAAAAAAGATGAGTAGTTGATTAACCATAGTTGCTTAACAAGACCATAACATACCAGATTCGAATCAATCTTAACTTTGCCAAAAACATCCTTTGTTATGCGTATTCTACTTTCGGCATTTCTTCTCATTAGTACGCATGTATTCGTCCTTGCCCAAACGCCCAAGACGGTCTCCCGTCTGACGCTACCCAATGGGTGGGGACTAACCCCTGTTGGTAGATCGATACCGCTGGGTGATTTGCCACTCAATCTGGCAGTTTCACCAAATAGCAAACGACTGGCGGTCACAAACAATGGACAAAGCACGCAGAGCATACAGCTGATTGATCTATCGGAAGAAAAAGTATTGAGTGAGGTAGAGATTGCGAAGTCGTGGGTTGGCCTGCGGTTCAGTCCGGATGGCAAAAAACTGCTCGCGTCGGGTGGCAACGATAACCGCGTGCTTATTTACGACGTAACGGGCGACAAGCTTACTAAAATAGATTCAGTTGTACTCGGAAAACCCTGGCCAAACCGTATTTCGGTAGCCGGCATCGAAACAGACAAAACCGGATCAACGCTCTATGCCGTCACTAAAGATGACAGTATGCTGTATGTCTGCGACCTGGCGACAAAGCAGGTTAAAAACCGTATAAAGTTGCCTGCCGAAGCGTATACCTGCCTGCGCTCACCGATATCCGACGAGCTATTTATTACGGTATGGGGTGGCGACAAAGTATTGATTTACGATCCCAAACAGCAGAAAATAACCGGGGAAATTAGCACCGGCAGTCGCCCGAATGACCTCGTTTTTACCCGAAATGGCAAATTCCTGTTTGTGGCCAATGCCAATGAAAACTCGGTTTCGGTTATTGATGTCAAGACCCGGAAGGTTCTGGAAACCGTCACGACGGCACTCTATCCAGACGCACCAGCAGGTAGTACACCCAATGGACTGGCCCTCTCAAGCGACCAGAAATCATTATTGGTTGCCAACGCCGATAATAACTGCCTGGCCGTATTCGACGTATCAAATCCCGGCCGTAGCCGGTCACTCGGATTCATTCCGACCGGCTGGTACCCGACGGCCGTGAAGGTCGTTGGCAAAAAGGTGCTGGTTGCCAATGGCAAAGGATTTTCGTCTAAAGCAAATCCGAATGGGCCAAACCCCTACAAACGGCGTGAAAGTGGAACGGAATACATCGCTGGTCTTTTTAAAGGCACGCTGTCTTTGTTTGATTTACCCAAACCCGCCGAACTGACAAGCTTGACTAAGCTGGTTTACCAGAATACGCCCTACACAAAGGAGAAGGAAAAACTGGCAGCTGGCGAGCAGAATAATCCAATTCCGAAACGGGTGGGCGAAAAATCAGCGCAAATCAAGTACGTTTTTTACATTATCAAGGAGAATCGCACCTACGACCAGGTTTTCGGAGATATGCCGGGCGGTAATGGCGACACTTCCTTGTGTTTGTTTCCGGAGAAAGTTACGCCTAATCAACATGCGCTGGCCCGCGAGTTTATTCTGCTCGACAATTTCTACGTCGATGCCGAAGTGAGCGCCGATGGACACAACTGGTCAACAGCTGCCTATGCCAATGATTATGTTGAAAAGAACTGGCCTACCAGCTATGGCGGCCGGGGTGGCACTTACGATTTTGAAGGAAGCCGTCCGATCGCGTATCCAAAGAAAGGCTTCATCTGGGATTATTGCCAGCGGGCGGGTGTTCGTTACCGAAGCTACGGTGAGTTCGAAGCCTATTCGAAACGAAAAGGGTCAGCATTAGATGGCCGGTTTGCACCAAATTATCCCGACTACGATCTGAAAATCAAAGATATCGACCGGGTAGACGTCTGGAAGAAAGACATTGACTCACTGATTGCGGCCAATGCGGTTCCGCACTTCAGCAGCATCCGGCTTGGCAATAACCACACCAGCGGTGCCCGAATTGGCGCACCAACGCCAGCTGCCCACGTGGCGGATAATGATCTGGCGTTAGGCCGTTTTATCGAGTACCTGTCCAAGAGCCCAATCTGGAAAGAATCGGCCGTATTTGTGCTCGAAGACGACGCCCAGAATGGGGCCGATCATGTTGACGCCCACCGATCACCCGCGCTGGTAATCAGTCCTTACACCAAACGGAAACACGTAGAACATACCATGTACTCAACCTCAGGAATGCTGCGCACAATGGAGCTAATTTTAGGTCTCCCGCCCATGAGCCAGTACGATGCGGCCGCAACCCCCATGTTTGCCTGTTTCACCAATACCCCTACCCTGACCCCCTATACACACATTCCTGCCAATATTGATCTCGATGCCAAGAACACAGCCATGACTGAGCCGGCGCGCCAGTCCGAAAAACTGGATCTGCGTTTTGCCGACAAAATCGACGATCGGTTGTTTAACGAGATCATCTGGAAGGCGGTTAAAGGTGAACACTCGATTATGCCAGCACCCAGACGGGGCGCCTTCTTGCAGGTGGCTGAAGCCGACGATGATGACGACGATAAGTGAGTCGGAATATAGTCATGCCCCAATTGCCTGCTACCAAAAAGCCCTGCCGGACTGTTCCGGCAGGGCTTTTTGGTGATTGATTCGTACGATTACTTCTGAAACGACCTGAAAATATAATCCCACATTGGCGACGAAACGCCGTAATTGCTTTCAGGATTCTTGTAATGGTGAACACTGTGATTGATCCACAGCTGCTTAAAGAAATTCTTGGGCGGAGCGTAGGCATGAACGATAAAGTGTACCGCCAGATAGCCCGAATAACCTACCAGAAAACCAGGGAAGAACGCATAAGCGGCTTCACCCATGATCAGGAAAAATAGGCCGAAGAAAGCGCCAGCCACAAAAATAGCCAGAGCCGGAGGCATGGCCAGCCGGGTTTTATCCTTCGGATATTCGTGGTGGATACCGTGAAATGTGTACTGAATTTTAGCGCGTTTCGGCGTGGTAGGTGCCAGATGATATAAGTAGCGGTGTAAAACGTATTCAAACAGGGTGAATACCAGTAAACCCGTTATGAATAGCGTAGCAATAGTGCTCGTACTCATAGCTGTATACGTGAAAGCATACCAACCTAGAAAGACGGACAGAACCAACCACATCGAGATAGGAACCATGATGTGGGTACGCGAAAGTGCTTCAAGTATTGGGTTATCAAATAGTTTTTTCGTGCCGCTGTTTTTTGGTCGGGTTTTACCATGGCCGGCCATTGTTTGCAACTTCTCGGTAGTTGATTCCATAGAGCAGATACGTTGACAATAAAGTAATAGTGCAAAATTACAACGAAAATTGGGTTCGTCATCCCAGATAGTAAATTTGGTTTACTATCTCAATTCATGTTTTGCTAACCTCCAACTGGTCGGATAGTTTTTCCTGCATCGCCATCAGGTTTCCCTTAGGCAATTTAGGCTTGATTATTAATCGTAGTGAATTACTATAGGTCAGATAGTTAAACATCCAGTTCAGGAATATAGCCAGACGGTTTTTCACACCAACTATTGACATTAAGTGAACAAACAACCATGTTAGCCACGCAAAAAATCCCTGAAACTTAAAAAATGGCAAATCGACTACAGCCAGTCCACGACCGATAGTAGCCATTGTGCCCAGATCATGATAGGTAAACTCCTCTAACGGTTCGTTCCGAATCAGATGAAAAAGGTTTTTAGCCAGATGGCGTCCCTGCTGAATAGCCGGTTGTGCCACCTGCGGATGCCCATTCGGCCATTTCTCTTCAGTCATCAGCGCCACGTCGCCAATGGCAAATATATCGGTAAAGCCCTGAACCTGGTTATAGCGATTGACCAGCACGCGTCCACCCCGCCCAATGACCTCCGCAGGAAGCCCCGCGAGGGGATTCGCCTTAACGCCAGCTGCCCAGATCAGGTTATTCGTTCGCAATGTCGACCCATCGTTCATGGTAACGATTTTCCCGTCAAAATCTTTTACCCGCGTGTTCAGCCGAACATTCACGCCCAGTTCTTTCAGATAGGCCAATGAGTGCTCCTGTGATTCGACCGACATTGGCCCCAATAGCTCCCCGCCCGACTCGATGAGGTAGATATCCATCATCTTAAAGTCCAATTCTGGGTAATCCTTGGGCAGAACGGTCCGACGCATTTCGGCCAGTGTACCACAAAGCTCCACGCCCGTTGGCCCTCCCCCAACGACGACCACATCCATAAGCCCCTCTTTTTCGTCCTCGGTTTCGACACTCAGCGCATCTTCGAAGTTTTGCAGCATCCGGTTGCGTAACGCAATCGCTTCCGAAACCGACTTCATTGACAGCGCTTTTTCAATAATGTTCTGCTGATTAAAAAAATTAGTGTCGGCACCGGTAGCCATGACGAGGTAATCGTACGTAATCGGTCCCAGTTCGGTATCAACTGTTTTGTCGACGGTACGAACACCCGTTACGCTAGTTACCCTGATGTGTACGTTCTTGCAGTTGCCAAACACCGTCCGTAGCGGAAACAGAATAGAATTGGCCTCCAGCCCGGCCGTAGCCACCTGGTAATACAGGGGCTGAAATTCATGGTAGTTCTGCTTATTGATCAGTACGACCTGAAATTCTTTTTTTCGGGATAACTTACGGGCTAGTTTCAAGCCACCAAAGCCTGCGCCGACAATAACAACGCGCTTCCTATCCGTTTGGGGTATGTTTGGGTTCATGGATTGAGTTACGATTTATAAGAGGTCTATGACGATTTAAAGGGATTTAAATGGCCTGCCGTCCCTCATAAATCGTTCTGCCACTCTGTTTGTTCACTACACTGCCAGCCGGGACTCTTTCAACACCCGCTCATAGTGAGCTTCATAAAGCGGCAAGATACGGGATAACTCGAATTCCTTGGCTCTTGCCAGCGCATTTGCCTTGAAAGTAGGCAGATGTTCATCGTCTAAAACATAGAGTGCGTTTTTGACCATGTCATCTACATCGCCAACCGGGCTCAGGAAACCCGTTACGCCCTGCACGTTCAATTCAGGAAGCCCTCCGGCGTTTGATGTGATCAGCGGTACTTCGCACGCCATTGCTTCGAGGGCGGCCAGGCCAAAACTCTCGTTTTCAGAAGGCATCACGAATAAATCGGCTACCGACAACACTTCTTCGACCGCATCCAGTTTACCCAGAAACCGCACCTGATCGTAGATCCCCAGGTCGCGCACCAACCGCTCTATTCGCGCACGTTCGGGCCCATCGCCAACCAGCAATAGCTTTGCCGGTATCTGTTTCTGAATATGAAAAAACATCATAACAGCATCGTCGATCCGCTTTACCCGACGGAAGTTTGACGTGTGCACAATCAGCTTTTCACCGTTCGGGCAGATCGCTTTCTTGAAGTGCTCTTTCTGCTGACGCCGGAATCGATCCAGATCAATGAAGTTTGGAATGACTTCAATATCGCGGTGAACCTTAAAATGTGCGTACGTATCCTGCCGAAGATTTTCGGAAACCGACGTAACACCATCCGACTCGTTGATACTGAACGTCACCACGGGCTCATACGATGCATCCTTACCAACAAGTGTGATGTCAGTACCATGAAGTGTTGTTACAACAGGCACATTCCGCCCCTGCGAGCGTAGAATCATTTTAGCCATATAAGCCGCAGATGCGTGCGGAATAGCATAGTGAACGTGTAGTAAATCTACGTTTTCGTTCGTTACTACATTAACCATTTCGCTGGCCAGAGCCGACTCATAGGGAGCGTACTGAAAGAGCGGATATGATGGTATATTTACTTCGTGATAAAAAACGTTTTCGTTGAAAAAATCGAGCCGAGGTGGTTGTTGATAGGTGATGAAGTGAATCTGGTGGCCATTTTTAGCCAGTGCTTTACCAAGTTCGGTGGCGACAACGCCACTGCCCCCAAAAGTCGGGTAGCATACAATACCGATTTTCATGTATTAAGCCCTGTGGGCTGGGAACGATTTGTTCGAACAACACCAAACATATACCAAAAGAATCCCGAAGGCTAGGATTTGGTAATTGGCCTAATCCGGGTAAATACATTATTGGCCGATTGGTTCTCTGCCCAGTTGCGTGAATCAATTACCGAATTACACCAATCACCAGATTCCGGTAGTTACCTAATCACGAAAACCCTTATTTTTGCAAAAAAACGCCATGTCTACGCGTCAGCCTATCCCCTTTTCGGCCTTCGCATTCGGATTCCTGCGGCTGATCCGAGTGCAGAATCTGCTGATTGTGGTATTGACGCAATTTCTGGCCCGGCTTGTTCTGGTTGGCCCTCGCGAAGCCTGGCCCCGGCTTCTGACCGACCCAACCATTTGGCTCCTTTCGTTATCGACCGTTTGTATTGCAGCAGCGGGTTACATCATCAACGACTATTTCGACATCAAGATTGATCTCGTCAATAAGCCCGACCGCGTGGTCATAGGTCGTTATCTGAAGCGTCGGGTAGCCATTGGCACGCATCAACTCCTCAACATAATCGGCTGTCTGATTGGCTTATATCTGAGTAAGTGGGTATTTCTGACCGATGTTATTTCGGTATCACTTTTGTGGCTTTATTCAGCCCAGCTAAAGCGACAGCCTTTCATCGGAAACATTGTTGTTTCGCTGTTAACTGCGTTGTCGCTTATCGTTCTGGCGGTTTATTACCGTCAGAATGCCGAAATGCTACTTATTTATGCCCTGTTTTCGTTCGGCATTTCGCTTGTCCGTGAAATCATCAAAGACATGCAGGATGTTCGGGGGATGCCCGGTTCGGGTGCCGCACATTGCCGATCGTCTGGGGCCTGCGCCGAACCAAATACCTGCTCTACGTACTCATCGGGTCATTTATTTTCTGTATGTTTCTTATTGCCGATTCGCTTAGTAATCTGCGTCTTGGCCTGATCTTCCTAGTACTTCTGATTCCGCTCATCTGGCTCACCTACCGTCTTGTTTTTGCCGACACCCGACGTGACTTCGGCTACCTGAGCAACCTCTGTAAGCTTATTATGCTTCTGGGTGTTGTAAGCATGGTATGGGCATAAAGACAGGTTGTTCACGAAATACCGCCTGCTGAGAACTACCTGCTACCGTTTACTCAAGAGCCTGACTATTAATTGTTAGTTACATATACATTTGTTTTCATCAGGCTTTGTGCAGAATCCGTGCTACGGTTAAGCCTGACGATCAATAAACCGTGGCACGGATTCTGCCTGAGGCTTATTCCAACTAAACTCGTCTTTTGTATGAAAACGCTTGCCTTTGCACTGCTCGCCATTTGCATGACCATAAGCCGTAGCCAGTCGCAGGACTGTATGGGCATTACGTTTAAAGCCGGAATGAACTTTGAAATGAGCACATTCAGCGGTAAAGATAAACCTACGGGCAAAATCATCTATCAGGTAAAAGATGTCCACAAAGAAGGCAGTTCAACTATTATGGACATAGTGGCTCAGTTTCAGGACGAAAAAGGCAATCAACGGCCCTCGTATCCGATTCACTATACCTGCACGGGCGATGAGCTGGTGGCCGACTTATCGGGCATGGCGCAGGGCATGCAGAGTAGTATGAAGGATATGGAAATGAAGCTGAAAACAAACAAACTGGTTTATCCGGGCAAACTCAGCGTCGGCCAGAAACTATCAGATGGACAAATGGACGCTGATATGCTGAGCAATGGGAATACGATGATGACAATGTCGATGACGATGAGTAACCGGCAGGTCGAAGGTCAGCAATCAGTCACCACACCCGCCGGTACGTTCGATACCTACAAAGTCACGTCCGACATGAATTTTGAGAACCGCATGATGGGCATTCCTATCCGGGGCACCATGCGTGTGGTAAGCTACCGGGCCAACAATCAGCTGCTGGACATTAAGTCAGAAACCTACAACAAGAATGGTAAACTGATGGGTTACACGCTGTTAAGCAAGGTGAACTAATTTATTTCCGTACGGCCTCTGGTAGATGTAGAACAAAAAATTATATTTGCGCAACTTTGTTGCAAAAAAGCCGGTTAAGAGAAGGTACGATTGACCGAAGCATCGTACTTTTGCGTTTGCCCATGAAAACAGATATTCTCTCTCGCAAAGCTGACTACATTGGCATTACCGGGTCGGTATTGTGTATTATCCACTGCCTGATTACGCCTATTCTATTGATGTCCACTGCTTTGCTTCAGGATGAACACCTTCGCTTCGGTTACCTGAGCCTGGACTACCTCTTTATCGGCGTCAACATTGTTGCCGTTTATTCGGCAACACGCCATTATGCGCTACCAGCCGTCAAAAAATCACTCTGGGGCTTTCTAAGCCTGTTCACCATCGCCATTTTGATGGAAGACGTTAGCCCAATCTTTGAATACATAGGCTATGCAGCGTCGGCGGGTCTGGTGATTACCCATCTGATCAACATCCGCCAGCACCGTTTACAGCACGTTCATTAATCTGAATCGGGATTACGCAGATTTGAGGATTAATCTGATTTTGTTAATCAATTTGCTGAAAGCAAAATCCCGAAAATCCTCAAATCTGCGTAATCCCGGTTCTGACCTTACTAATTCGGCCCGAATGCCCGATTGGTTATAAACGTGTTATCGGTCAGCGTTTTCAGGAAGCTGATCACCTGTTGCTGTTCGGTGGCAGTTAATGCAATGCCGAGCTGACCACTTGCTTTCAGAGCCGGATCGAGCGTAGGACTGTCTTTCACTCCTGTAGAATAGTGGTTGAGCACCTGCTCCAAAGTTGTGAAGCGTCCATCGTGCATGTAAGGAAATGTGCGTTCAACATTGCGCAGGCTGGGCACTTTAAATTTCAGCCGATCGACTTCATTGAGCGTAATTGTATAACGCCCCTGATCGTTGATGCTACTTGCAGGAAGCCCGTTATTGCGATAGCTGTAATCCGTGAATAAATCGGTGGCATGACAGGTCGCACACTTCTGCTTGAATAGCGTCAGTCCCGCCAGTTCATCACTTGTCAGATCGCCCCCGGATTCTTTCCGTACGTATTTATCATAGCGCGAATCAGCGGAAACGAGCGTCAGGACAAACTGCGAAATCGCTTTCAGGAACTGCGCCGTCGTAACGGTGTCTGAACCAAAGGCGGACTTAAACATTTGCGGATATTTGGGACTTTGCTGCACCCGCGCCAGGACATTGGCAAACTTCATGTCCATTTCAACCGGATTGGTGAGCGGGGCAATAAACAGTGTGTTTAGATCCGTGATACCACCATCCCAGAAAAACTCGCGCCCCCAGGCCGCATTTTGCAGACTGGGCACGTTACGCGTTCCAAATTTATTGTCTATTCCATGACTCAGCGCATGGTCGGAGTGGGCAAAACCGGCGAACTGCTGGTGACAGAATCCACAACTGACCGTGCTATCGCGAGACAGCTGGGTGTCATAAAATAACGACTTTCCTAGAGCTACGCCCTCAACCGTGAGCTGGTTCTGACTAAGGTCGTAAACGGGACTGGGAAAATTGGCCGGTTTCCGTAACGGAACCGGCGTAGTATGAAATTGCACACCACCCGTATCTGTCGTATCGGGAGCGGGGTCATCACTACCGCCCGATTTTGTTTGACAGGCCACGGCAAGCCCAAACAAAAAGAGACTGATGACCAGTCCTAGCTTTTTAGCGCTATGAAAAGTACATCGCGTCATTGGTTTGCCTGAATCCGGTCGTAACTAAACATGGCTGCGTAATTATTGGCAATATTTGTCGAATAGGGATCAAACATAACTGATGAATTCTGGGCAATACTCAGTTTTGTCGAGCCATTAAATACCTTCAATACATCGGTCTTCAGTTGAACTTTAGGTTTGACAGCAGGGTCAACTTTTACCACATCGCCGTTAAACGATAACGAGATCGTACGTAGGTTATTAATCGTCTTTTTCCCGTTGAATCCTCCGCCAAAACCACCGATATGGTAAAAGAAGGTATTATTCTGAGCGGCCGGTGCCAGTGGCGATGTACCTTCCAGTTTCATAAAAATATATCCTGAATTCCATTCCCAGTACATCCCATCGTTTAAAGCAGGGTCGAGCACACCCGTTCGCAGGCTAATGTCGGCCAGACTACGCAGGCTGTCTACACCCACCACAAATGTCATTCCCGTATAGTTTCCGGATGGTATGCTTGCCAGCGTCAGCGAGAGTGAAGCGGGCTTCTCTTCTTCAACCAGAAAATAGCTGGCTGCCTGCGGTAGCGTATACGTACTGCCATCTTCTTTTTTGAGCTGAATGTTACTTACAAAATAATTGAATTTCGTAACAACAAACGACTCTCCGACTGCATTCTGATAGGTGGTGGCGTTTAGCTTAAGGTCCTGATTACCTGCAATGTTGTCGAATGTCAGCGATAATGAGCCAATCGGTTCAGGGGGAACATAGGGATTGGTTGTGTCGCAGGAAAAGACGGCGAATCCAATTGTCCCCATCAACACCAGTGATAAAAGGAAATAATTTTTCATGACGCCAAGTTTCGAGGTTACTTTACTCGCAATACGTTGATTTACCTTAACCCGTTGCGGCTATAAAGGATAATTAATGTCACGATACTCCCGCTAACGATCATCAGGAACAGCCAGATAAGCGCATTCGCTGCACTAAAGGGTTGTTGTGTACATTCGTTCAGAAAGCCTGCCAGGGTACCCATGCAGATGCCAATCATACAAACGAAAATAAACTGAATAATGGGCGGTAATCGACGCAGCATAGCCGTTGGGACGTAAGAATAACGAACCGGTTACTATTCTATTTTTAGTGTTCACCAGTTCGTTCAGGAAGAAATTGTCCGGCATGTATTTCGACTATCGGTTGCCTGTTTACCAACCTGCCAGAACCAATTCTATAGTGTATCCACTAACCGGGTCACTATCAGCGTATTCTGCGAATTTGTTGTCTGTTCATACGCAATAAGTAGACCTCTTTTCGTGGCCAGCACAGCCGGATACATCGCATCGGCAGTTTCGGTTGTCAGGTACGTTGTTGAACCCACGTCCTTTCCCAATACCGTTCGCATCCCGATCCGCTGAACAAATGACCCCATTTCGCCAGAGCCGTCTTTAGAAACCGATTCATCCCAGAGCCAAACGATTCGCCCATTCGCCGTTGCTACCTGCGGATGTTTCGCCCGGCTCGTCAATACGCTTGCCACCAACTTTTCGGAACCTAACCGGGCCAATCGAAGTCCTGGCGCGTCTTCTTTTCCCGAAAACCACGTCATCAATAGATCATTGCCCAATTCAGTTACTACCGGCCCCGCGTGTGGACAAGCATTCACCTGCCAATGATCGGCAAATACAAGCTGCGGTTTGCTGAACGTTTTGCCGCCGTCGGTCGAAACAGCCGTACTGATGTCGCGGGAAGCAACCTCACCCGATCTGGTGGCAGGGATCAGGTCGCGATACGTCAGATGAATGTTTTTCCTGGCATCGACAAATACGTTCGTCCGGCAACACTGGCAGGCATTATTATCCACCAGCACAGCCGGGCCGAACCCTTTGCCTTCGGCAGTCTGAGCAAATACGACCGGACGGCCTTCCAGACCGGGCAATTTCTCATCAAGCCACACTACACCGATTTCACCGTTAGACAGACGCGCCATATCCGCAAACGAATGGCTTTTCCCCGGCGTTGCATCCTGATGAACTGGCTTCGGTTCCGTCCAGTTTTTGCCCTGATCGGTTGACATGGTGTACAGTAAATCACCAGCAAAGCGCGACGCTGACGTAGGGCGCGGTACTTCAAAAATGGCGATGAGCGTACCATCTGCTTTGACCGCAATTTTAGGCATTCCTTCCGCGTGGGCAGCGATGTTTGCCGGCGCTTTCACACGAATTTTCGGACCAAATGCGGGGGCCGTTCCGTCGCCACGATCATTCGCCGATATAGCAAAGTAGAATGCAGTTCCTTTTTCCCCGTCTTTTTCCACCCAGCTCAGGAGTGGATTTCCGACCGCATCGGTCGTCAGACGAGGGGTTGCACCAACGAATTGTGGATTAGAAACGGTTGTTTCGGTAGCCGGTGCAAAGGCCATCAACCAACCAAGAAGAGCGATTAGAAATGAGTATGTCATGTTGTTTATGGTTTATGGAAGCCAGTCCAAGCGAACCGGCCGCATTGTCATTTACCGGAAAAACTATACTGAATGCCGAACACAAATGTGCGGGGAGCTGCCGGGGTATAGGTGGTTCGATCAGTGGCATTATTGCCCCGTGTTGCATTTGTGGCGAATAGCGCATCGGTAACATTGAGTAGGTTCGAATACAGTTCAATACCCTTCCATTGATACCCGATTCGTGCATTGGCAAAGTCATAGCCACCATAGCTAACCGTATTGGTCTGATTTTGAAACCAGCTCGACACGTGCTGCCATTCTACCGACATCCGGAAGTTTTTCAGCCAGGCCGGATAGTAACTGATCTCCGTATTCCAGAGGGTGCGAGGAGCCGAAGGCATATCTTTACCATCAACGTTCTGCACCGCATCGGATGCCCGTTGACTAAGCGTAAATTCCACAAACCGATGCACAACGTGCGTCCCTCCAAACCGGAAGAATACCTGTTTTGAAGGCCGGTACGTGACGCCCAGTTCAACACCCCGATGCATTGTCCGGCCCGCTGACTGGTAGTCGGTTGAGTTATCGGGCTGGCGGATGTTGAGCAGTTCGTTCCTGCCGTTCATCTGATAGAGCGCTCCATCAACGTACACCTTATTGTTGAACAATGAAGCCCAGCCGCCGATTTCCGTATTGTCGAAGGTGGCTGGTTGAAGATTGTAGTAGAACAAATCGCCGGAAGCCGTTGGTACGGTTCGCTTTATGAAAATCGACGTAAGGGCCGGGGGCGAAAAACCCTTCGAATAATTAGCATACAGACCCATACTGGATGGTCCCTTCCCATTTCCCAGATCATACGTGACCCCGATTTTTGGCGTAGCCTGACTATATGATTTATCGCCTGAACTCTTATCCAGTGCATTAATATAGTCGAAGGCCATCCGGTCGTAGCGGAGCCCCGCCGATACCCGCAGTTTGGGCAATGGCTCGAAATCATATTGCAGATAAGCTGCTATGTTGTGAATATCGGCCTGATAATTAGCGAGCTGAATGTCTGGTCTTTCTTTTATCAGCGTGTATTTCGCAACTGATTTTTTGTCGGCTCGTAATTCAGCCGCCATATCGGTCTGATAGGCATAATATGTATTTGGCGACAGGTCGAGTGTGGCCCCGACAAGTAGCTTGCTGTTCAGAAAACTTAGCTTTTGTGTATGCTGGGCAATGAAGCCATAACTCTTGAAATCGTTGCTGTTAATTTGCCCCGTAGCGGTTGAAGAACCCGTTGTCCAGCGAATCGCATAGGCGGGGTTTTGCCCCACACTGTTATTCCGCACAAAGGCCGTTATGAACGATTGTGATCCATCTTTCCAATCCTGTTCGAGCGTCAGGCGACTACGGAGTGAGAACGTTTTTCGATAGGTAAAGTCAGTTGTGCTGACGTACTGACGGGCAAAAAACGCGGTACTATCGACGCTACCGCTAGTCTGCGAATTGTAGTCGTTGTAGGAGAGCGTTCCCGTCAGGCGCGTACGGGGTGTAAACGCATAGTCGAGCCGGGCAAAATAAGAAGACTTGTCGTAGTCAGAGCTGGCCAGCCAGGAATCACGCTGCTGGGACACAAACCCTCCCAGATAAATACCAAATTTACCCTGTTGAACTCCCGTACCAAATTGAAGCCGCTGGTATCCCCATTGGTCGAACTGGATGCCCACTCGGGCAGTTGGCACAGCAGTTGGGCGTTGGGTGATGAAGTTTACGGCTCCGCCCACTGCCTCTGGCCCATAAATTGAGGATACTGGTCCCTTCACTACCTCGATGGAGCTAACCGTAAACTGATTCAATTCGAGCAAGGCGTTGTGATTGAACACGCCCATTGGCCGAATCGGAACGCCATCTTCCAGGTATAGAAAATACGCATTGGTGGTCATCGGCTGCCGAATCGCCATCATGTGCTGCTCATTGTTCAGGTTAACCATCAGCACACCCGGTGTTTTATTGATCACCTCATAAATACTGGTCGGCTTTGTCTCTTCGATTAGTCTGGGCGACAGTTTTGAGATAGCAATCGGTGTTTCGGTACGCAACGCGGCTTCCCGATTGCCTGTTACCACAACCGTCTGTAAGTCTTCAACGGCTGGTTCAAGAGCGATGTGTAGGGGCTGATTGGGCGTTAACGTCACTTGTTGTCGGCGATATCCCACAGCCGACACAATGACCTCGTTAACAGTGGGCGTAAGTGAGAACCGTCCGTTTGCGTCCGTAACGACACCGGATTTTCCATCGGGAGCCGCCAGGGTTACACCGGGTATGGGTTCTTTGGTCTGTGCGTCAAAAATCAGCCCTTGACGATTGGATTGAGCAGTTGCCCCCAAGGCAATCGCAACCCATATGCCAATGGCTATTAGCAACTTATACGTTTTCACGAGAAGCTAGTTTAAGTCAAGAAAATAAAATGGAGAAGGCTACTGGGATGAAGCCCAGGGATGCCATTTGTATCATTTCCGCACTAGAAACCACTTGTAGTTCATGGACAGGAATAGCTCCTGCGTCTGCACGACAAAAATTGCTCCAAATGACGGATAGATAAACGACTTGACTTAAAACCGCGGAGGGCGGAAGAACCCCATCAACGGGGTCAGAGCAATCGAACGTGTATACTCGAAGAAATTTATTGACTGAGCCTCCGTCCAGACGGGGCCAAACGAATACTGTTGACTAACCTCAAAGAACAACTGCAAAACGGGCGAATTTTGAACTCGTTCGGTGGTTTCCTTATCCTGCTTGTCCTGTTGGGCTTTTAGCTGCTTAGCCAGATAGCATTGGCCATCGCAGTGGAGTTGGGGCTTATCGCGATTTTCGCACAAAACACGGGCGATATAGTCTCTATTGGCATGATAATACGCAATGGTCCCCCACTGACTGACCGTTGGCAGCAGTGTTGCAACGAGGAGTACAAAGACCAGTACGTTTTTCATGATGAGCAAATATAGAGCATGATCGCTTTGGTCTGGCTGTTTTAAGTGGAGAAAAATTAAAGTATGCGCTAGAAACTCAGTCTATTGATAGGGGGAATACCTGGTTCTCATGCTGGCGGCATCCTGGCTGACATCCAGTACATCATAATGAACAGTAAACTATCCTGTCTACTCTTTCTCAACCTCATCGATAAGTTGCCGAATCGCGAATTGCTGTTCAGGCAACAACGAATCCAGACTACCGTTCAGTGATTGTTTAAGCTGCTCCCACTGGTGCGGTTGCAGAAAAATTAGCTCCGTACTGAAATCGACCGTGTTCTCACTGGGCACTTGCATATGATCATTGCGATTAATCGGCAAATGGGGTGTCAGGGCTTTGATTAACTGTTGAGATAGTTCGCTTCGGATGTATTGATCCAGTGTGTGCTCAGGCACTCTCCCCTCTGTATCCGCTTTCTTGAGGGTTGTAATGGCTTTATAATTCATAAGCTCCGGTTGCCGGTATCGCCTGTTTTACAAAATGCGGATTGGTTTTTTATCTTCATCCAGCGCAACGAAAGTAAACGTACCATGAATGGCCTGGTGACGTTCCATCGAGTACATCTCTTCGACATAAATCTCGACTGCGATTCGGATGCTGGTATTGCCGACATAATCAACCCGGCCAACGAGTTCAATAATGGTACCCGCCGGGATGGACTTCGTAAAATTGATTTTATCGGACGACACGGTAACCATGCGTTTACGCGCAAACCGTGTAGCCGTGATAAAGGCAACTTCATCCATTAATTGCATGGCAGTACCCCCAAAGAGCGTGTCGTAATGGTTCGTCGTACTGGGAAATACAGCTTTAAATATGCGCGTTTCGGCCGCTGAAATTCGATCCGCAATAGCGGTTGTTTCGTCAATGCCCATGCAGCAGTCGATTTACTTTCTTCTGGTGGTTAAGTTGATTATATTCTGATCGAAGAACATGCAAACAAGCTGCGCACAGACACCCCTGATACAGCGAATTGATATACTGTCGCTGGTCATCGCTTAGCGTAAGCGTCTGACACTGACACAGGTTGATACTGCCTACGCGGCACTCGAAAGAGCGTTGACAGCGTGGGCAAGTCGTATGCTCATGTTTATTGATGGCTATAGCGGTCATCTGATTCTATTTCCTGTTCAAAGGCAACAAAATTAACTACTTGTCTCTGTCGATTAACGATGGGACGGATAATGATATGACACCAGTATGCTGTCTGGTCTTTGCGATAATTCAGTATTCGTTCGTCAACGATCTTCTGCTGGTCAATCGCCTTCCTGATCCGCTGCCTCGACACGGGATCGGTCTTGATTCCCTGCAAAAAATCGGGTCGACGGCCCATTGCTTCGTGGTTTTTGTAACCCGTCATTCGCTCGAACTGGTTATTTACATAGCGAATAATCTGCGACGTATCCGTTATAACAATGGCCCATTCACCACTTATCAAATCACGACGGACTGGAGCTGACAACTCCCAATCATACGTTTTCGCCAACGCCAGCCAACCCGCTGTACCAGTCGATAACGCTGGCTTCTGTCTGAACTCCCAACCACCCCACAACGGTGTGATCTGGGTTACTCGATAGGTGTTCGCTACTTGTTTGTCGTATGGTCCGCAAAAATCCATAATATGGGCGATTAAGGCCTTCTGCCCGTTTGGACAGAAGGCCATGACTAGTTACACTGTCTCTGTAACTAAATCGCGGGCTGTTTGGGCAGCCTGAACCATATTTTTCAGCGCATCGGCTGTTTCTGACCACCGGCGTGTTTTCAATCCACAGTCTGGATTCACCCACAAATTGCGGGCAGGTAAGACATTTGTTGCCTTTTGTAAAAGCTCAACCATTTCGTCAACCGTTGGCACACGTGGGCTGTGAATGTCATAAACACCGGGGCCTATTTCGTTGGGATAAGCAAATTTCCCGAACGCGTCAAGCAGTTCCATCTGCGATCGGGACGTTTCAATGGTGATCACATCAGCATCCAGGCCGGCAATCGCACCGATAATATCGTTGAACTCGGCATAGCACATATGCGTATGGATCTGCGTATGATCCTGAACACCCGAAGCCGCCACCCGAAAAGCCATAACCGCCCAGGCAAGATAAGCGTCCCAGTTCTCCCGACGCAGCGGAAGTCCTTCCCGCAGCGCAGGTTCGTCGATCTGAATAATGCCGATACCAGCCGCTTCCAAGTCGACAACCTCATCATGAATCGCCAGTGCAATCTGTAGACAGGTATCCCGACGCGGCTGATCGTCGCGCACAAACGACCATTGCAGAATGGTAACTGGCCCGGTAAGCATTCCTTTAAGCGGCTTATTGGTCAGCGATTGGGCATATTGCGACCAGCGCACGGTCATTGGCGCGGGGCGATACACATCTCCGTAAATGATAGGTGGTTTCACGCAGCGTGACCCATAGCTCTGTACCCATCCGTTTTCGCTAAATGCGAATCCATCGAGCAGTTCTCCGAAATATTCGACCATATCGTTCCGTTCAAACTCGCCATGAACCAGTACATCCAGGCCAATTTCTTCCTGCCATCGAATCGCCTGCTCAGTTTCGGCTCGAATAAAGTCTTCATACTGTTCCAACGTCCTGTCGCCTTTTTTGAATTTGGCACGGTTGGTCCGGACCGCATCCGTCTGCGGAAACGACCCAATCGTCGTTGTTGGGTATAATGGTAATTTGAGTCGATGATGTTGCAGAGCCTGGCGCTGGGCGAACGCTCCATGCCGACGGGCATCCTGATCTGTCATCAAGGCGAGACGAGCCTGCACGGTTGGGCGGTTGATTAGCGGAGACTGTCGGCGGGAAGACAAAGCGGCCTGATTGGCGGCCAGGGCTTCTGTTGCCTGCCCGTTATTCGGTTCCCGGAACAGTGTAACCAACGTGGAAACCTCATCCAGCTTTTGCCGGGCGAAGGCCAGCCACTGCTTTATTTCGGGCGTCAGGCTCTTTCCATTGGTTTCTGAATTCAGATCACAGGGAACATGCAGCAGCGAACAGGATGGCGCAAGTAACAGGCGCTCTGCTCCTATCACAGCGGCTGCCCGCTGGATCATAGTCAGGGACCGCTCCAGATCATTGATCCAGATGTTGCGCCCATCTACCACGCCCAATGACAGGTGGGTCTGTTGATTGACGAAATCGGTTTTCAATAAGTCCTCCAGCTGGCTTGGGCACCTGACCAGATCAAGATGCAGGGCATCGACGGGCAGTTGAACCACCAGATTCAGATTAGCCCCATAGCATTCGAAGTAGGAGGCCAGCAGGAATTTAAGTTGGGAAAACTGGCCTTTCAGTCGATTATACGTTACAGCAAAGGCTTCCCGCTGCCGATCGGTCAGATCGAGTGACAGACAAGGCTCATCGATCTGAATCCAGTCAGCTCCCAGCGCCTGAAGGTGGGTCAATACCTGTTCATAAACCGGCAACAACCGATCCAGCAAATCCAGCCGATCGAAACCAGATTCTTTTTCTTTACCCAAAAGCAGGTACGACACTGGGCCGATCAATACGGGTTTGGGCGTTGTGCCGAGTGTTTGTTGCGCTTCTTCAAAGTCAGTAAAAATCGTATTGGAGAAGAGTTCAAACGACTGATCGGCGGTAAACTCCGGAACGATGTAATGATAATTGGTATCGAACCACTTGGTCATTTCCATCGCTTTCAGGTCCAGACCATCCTGCTGATACCCGCGTGCCATGGCAAAGTAAAGCGTCAGCCGGTCAACGTCGGGCCGGTCGAGTAGCGGCTGAAACCGCTTCGGAATGGCTCCTACGGTCAGGGACATATCCAGTACCTGGTCGTAGAACGAGAAGTCGTTGCAGGGAACCAGCGTAATGCCAGCCTGCTGTTGAGTCAGCCAGTTGGTCTGTTGGATTTGCCGACCGATTTCCTGCAATTGCTGACGCGTGATTTTGTTAGCCCACAACTGTTCACAGGCCCTTTTGAGTTCGCGGTGGCTACCGATTCGTGGATAGCCGAGATTGTGTGCGATCATGTTGTTAATTGATAAAAATGATTGATCGCGTTCGTTGCCGAACTCCATACGCCTATCACTTTACCAGTACTTTATCAACACGACACACCACCCCCATCCCCGCCGTAAGAAGAGAAAAGAAGAAGCGGTCAATCTTGATGAAGCCTAATAGCGTGTAGGCGCAATCAGCAGGGCTAAGGCAAGTCTCCTGGCTTGTGACGGTATTTGCCGTCCTTCTCATCCCTTCACAACGGCGAACCGCTGTTGGAACAATGGACATCGAGGGCAAACCCTTTTCTAACGGTCACTGACAGTAGCAACGTCTGCTCGTGATTCTCACACGATTCCTTTTTAATTTCCTGAAGCTCTCAGGAAAACCATAGCCTGTTTGACGGAAAACAAAGAACGTTGGGGCAAACTAACTGGATTGGCCCGGTAAAAACAAGGAATAAATCAACATAATGCCCCCTATCTGCTTCTGTTAACGTTTTTGACTACCTGTTGCATTAACTCATGCTTTACATTTATGCGTATGAAGTTGGTCGTATACCTTTTTTCGTTTTGGCTGTTGCTGCTGGCGGGTCTCCCCTGTCCGGATGCCGACTGCCATGCGCATGAGCGTATCGCGTCTACCACTGAAGTTCCTCATCCGGCCGACGATCATGATCATGGGCACAAAGCACCTTGCAGTCCATTTTGCCACTGCGCCACCTGCGCTGGCTTTTCCATTCCCCGGATTTTCAGCTACAGCCTGTCGGTTAAGCTGACGACCCTTTTTCCCATCCGTCAGTTTTTTGCGTATCAGTCTCCCAATCATGCGGATGTAATTCAATCCGTCTGGCAGCCGCCCAAATTATAACCGTTTTTCATGGATTTCATCACGGCCAATCATCCATTGGCTGAATTGTTCCATTGTATTCATCCGACAGCATGAAAAACGTTTTTCTATTCCTATTGCTTCTGGCAGCTGTTTTCCGAACCACGGCTTCTCAGGGGCAGGATACATTACACATTACGGTACGCCACGCGACCACAAACCAACCGATTCCCGGTGCTACCGTCCTGATCATAGGCACCACAAACGGCGCAGTTACCGATACGGCCGGAAACGCCCAGCTTCGGCTACCAACTGCTGGCTCCTATAAAATCAGGGCATCGGCGGTGAGTTTCCTGTCTGTTACGCAAACGATTAATTTACCCATCAGCGATACAATTCGTTTTGCGCTCGAAACCTCCGAAGAAGCCCTGGAAGAGGTTACCGTTTCATCTACCCGCAGCGGCCGAACGGTAGCCGACGAACCAACTCGCGTTGAGGTTATTGACGGCGAAGAACTCGATGAAAAAGCCAATATGCAACCGGCCAACATCGCCGTGATTCTACGTGAAAGTCCGGGCATTCAGGTTCAACAGACATCGGTTATGTCGGCCAATGCAACCTTCCGGATTCAGGGGCTCGATGGTCGCTACACGCAACTGTTGCAGGATGGCTTACCACTTTACAGCGGTTTTTCGAGTGGGTTGAGCCTTATGCAGGTGCCACCCCTTAACCTGAAACAGGTGGAAGTGGTGAAAGGCTGTCAGTCTACGTTATATGGCAGTGGAGCCATTGCGGGGCTGGTCAATCTGGTTACGAAAGAACCGACTCGTCAACGCGACCTGTCATTCCTGATCAACGGCACGTCGGCGCTGGGCCTTGATCTGAATGGGTATTATGCCCAGCGAAACGATAAAATTGGGATTACGCTTTATGCTACCCGTAATCTGCAACGTGCTTTCGACCCGAACCACGACCAGTTTTCTGATCTGCCCCAAACGGCCCGTACTACGCTGCAACCCAAACTATTCTGGTATCCAAACGCCACCATGACTGTATCGGCGGGGCTGATCTGGTCAAATGAACAGCGTACGGGTGGTTATCTGCCAACTATCCGGAATGAATCGGCAACTGGCTATACGGAGGCCAATGATTCGCGACGGTTAGCGACGCAATTCCGGCTGGAAAAGCGATTTACCAATGATGCGGTGCTGACCGTAAAAAACAGTTACAGCAGCTTTAACCGAGCCATTGTTCTGCCCGATTATCGGTTCGATGGTCTGCAACATTCATCGTTCACTGAACTCAGTTACTTCAAACATCAGCCAAAATCGGACTGGATCGTGGGTTTAAATGTCTGGACCGATGGTTTTCGCGACAACAGCCCTCAGTCGACCTTTGCCGATCCTTCCGTCTATCGACAGAGTATTGTCGGTGTGTTCGTGCAGAATACGCTGACGCTCTCGGAACACTTGAGCCTGGAAACGGGTCTACGTGGAGACGTTGTTACCACACGCGTTGGCGGAACGACTGATTCAGATTCACCAAAGGCATTTTTACTGCCCCGCTTTTCATTGCTCTACCACGCTACAGAACACTGGTCGAGCCGGTTGGGGGGCGGATTGGGCTACAAAGCCCCAACCCTTTTTACGGAAGATGCCGAACGGTTATCGTTCCGGGGAGTCAACCTGCGCTCTATCCAGAGCAATCAGACCGAATCATCCATCGGTCTGAACTGGGATATAAATTACCGCACAGAGCTAGGAAACGAAACCACACTGTCGATCAATCAGTTGTTCTTCTATACGCAGTTGAATCGCCTGACGGTGCTGAGTCCCCAGACCGATGGCTATGCCTTTCGTACGGCCGCAGGTCACCTCAACACGCGGGGTTTCGAAACGAATGTTCGATTGGTCTATCATGACATTCATGCGTTTTTGGGCTATTCATTTATTGACACCCAGCGCCGATACGATAATCTGACGGGCATGATTCCATTAACGGCCAAACACCGGCTTTACTTTACAACGCTCTACGAGACGGATAAGCTGAAAACCGGCTTTGAAGCATTTTATTCAGGTCAGCAACAACGCACGGATGGCTCCATTACGCGCTCATACTGGACGATGGGCTATATGATCGAACGGAAATGGTCCTTTGGGAGCATTTTTATTAACTTCGAGAACTTCCTGGATGTCCGGCAATCGCGTTTTGAACCGATGGTTCGTGGTACGCCCACGCAGCCAACATTTGTAACGGATATTTATGCGCCAACCGATGGCCGAATTATCAACGGAGGTATTAAACTGAAACTATAAGTATGGCTCACGATCACCACGACTCTGCCCCTAGTCACGCAGGCCATAGCCACGGCCCTACGGTTCTGACATCCGTTAATCGGGCGTTGATTATCGGGGCTGTGCTAAATTCGGTTTATGTAGTGGTTGAATTCGGTATGGGATTCTATTACAATTCGCTGGCACTGATTGCTGATGCGGGACATAATCTGAGTGATGTAGCCAGTTTGCTTCTTTCGCTGTTGGCCTTTCGCCTTGCGCGTGTTCGGCAAACACCGAGTTTCACCTATGGATACCGGAAAAGCACGGTATTGGCTTCATTGACCAACGCCGTCATTTTGCTGGTTACGATCGGGGCTATTTTGTGGGAAAGTATCCAGCGTTTCAAGCACCCGGAGCCGGTTGCCGGTGGACCCGTTGCCTGGGTTGCCGGATTTGGTATACTCATCAATGCGTCTTCGGCCTTGTTGTTCTTCCGGGATAAAGACCACGATCTGAACGTTAAAGGCGCTTATCTGCATCTGGCAGCCGACGCGCTGGTGTCGCTTGGCGTGGTCATAGCCGGTGTTGTTATCAGTTATACGGGCTGGGTCTGGCTCGATCCGGCTATTGGATTGGCTGTTGCTGCCGTCATTCTGGGTTCGACCTGGGGGCTACTCAATGATAGTTTGCGGCTCTCGCTCGATGGCGTTCCGGCCGATATCGACCTACCTGCAGTGCTGGCCGATCTGCGCACAGTTGCAGGTGTGCGCGATGTGCATCACGTTCATGTGTGGGCTATGAGTACGACCGAAAATGCGCTTACGGCTCACCTTGTCTTACAACCCGGTCTGTCCGACAGTGCCGAAACGGCTCTTAAGGCTGATGTTCGCCATCGATTATTACACCGTAACATTGGCCATGCCACGCTTGAAACAGAAGTAACGACAGAGGCTGACTGCGGAGCCGAAGACTGTTGACGAGGAAATGACTCCCGGTTTGTAAAGCGTTAACAGAAACTTTATTCGTTTTCGTACTACCATCTCAAATACTTGTGGCGATCGCCACAACAAGCTAAACTACTGAAAATCATACAATTAATCCGTTTTTTTTTATTTTAAGTAACCCAGAATCGTTGGCTCATCGGGTCTACTTATGCAACATTGTTGCATAAGTAGACCCGATGCTGTATTTTTGCTAAAACAATATAGAAATCATGGGTACAACAGATACATTCGACGTTGTCATTGTTGGGGGGAGTTATGCTGGTTTGAGTGCGGCTTTACTTCTCGGACGATCGTTAAGAAAAGTGCTTGTCATCGATAGTGGCCAGCCCTGCAATCAGCAGACACCTCACTCCCATAGCTTTCTGACCCGCGACGGTGAAACGCCCGCCCAGATTGCATCCATCGCCAAAGAGCAACTGCTGCATTACCCAACGGTTTCATTCGTAAATGATCTGGCAACAGAAGCCCGAGCCGAGTCGAACGAGTTTACCGTGGAAACCGCAACCGGGCATCAGGTCCGATCGCGCAAACTGCTATTGGCAACTGGTATTTACGATATCATGCCAGCAATCGACGGGTTTGCCGAATGCTGGGGACGATCTGTTTTGCACTGCCCCTATTGTCATGGCTATGAAGTTCATGGTCAACGACTTGGCATAATCGCCAACGGAGATGTTGCCCACAAAATGGTGCGGCTTATTCAACACTGGAGCTCAGATTTAACGCTGTTTACAAACGGCCCTGCCACCCTAACAGCTGAGCAATGGCAAACGACACAACAGCTTGGCATACCGGTTATTGAAACCGAAATCGCGGCTGTCGAGCATCAGCAAGGTCAGCTAAAAAACCTTCGCTTTCCAGACGGATCGATCCATGAAGTGGACGCCATTTTCAGCCCTATTCCGTTTCGGCAACATAGTGATCTGGCAGCCCAACTTGGGTGTGATTTCGACGAATCTGGCCTGATTAAGGTCGGTGAATTCGGCCAAACCAGCATACCAGGTTTGTTTGCAGCCGGAGATAATAGCACTCCCTTTCGGCAGGTGTCGATCGCTGCGACGAACGGAGGTAAAGCCGGAGTCTGGATGAACCATGAGTTGATCGATGAAGATATTGCTCACCGGCTGCATACCAGCGTTTTGGATTAGTTGTTCATAGACGTCACCTGGTGCATTTTCGTTGCCAGATAGCTGCGCTATTAGCCAAAAGCGATAAGTACATAATCAGTTGTGATGGGCATCCAGAACAAGACACTGTTCACTGCTATTTCAGAGTTAAGGGTAATTATACTTTCACAATAACAAATTATCTTTAACCCTGAAATAACAACTGATTTTTATGCGTTTATCGCTCTATCTGGTTCTTCTGTTCATTTCTTCCTATCCGTCCGTCGCTCAGCAAAGAACTTACTGCAACCCGATGGACATCAGTTATCGGTACAACTTCGAGCAGCTCAACGAGAAAATTTCGTATCGGTCCGGCGCCGATCCCGTCATTGTTAACCACAAGAAGGAATATTACCTCTTCGTCACCATCCAGGGTGGCTGGTGGCACTCCAAAGACCTAATTAACTGGAACTATATCGTACCTGACAAATGGCCAATGGAGGACATGTGTGCTCCGGCGGCCATGTCGGTCCGCGATACGCTGTATCTGTTTCAGTCTACCTTCGAGCAACGGCCCATTTTTATTTCGACGGAACCCGAAAAAGGAAAACTCAAATTTTATAATCGCTGGCTACCCCGTCTACCCAAAGACATTGGCCCCTGGGACCCGGCTCTGTTTCACGACGATGATACCGACAAATGGTATATGTACTGGGGATCATCGAATGTATACCCGATTTTCGGAGCCGAGCTGGATAAGAGCCGCAATCTGACCTATGCAGGCAACAATCCAGCCCAGGCTTATAAAGCCATGCTCTGGCTAGACCCGTATAAACACGGCTGGGAACGCTTCGGCCCTAACCATTCCGACCCGTTCAAACCCTTTACGGAGGGCGCCTGGATGACTAAATATAAGGGCAAATATTACCTGCAATATGGCGCGCCCGGCACTGAGTATAACGTATATGGCAATGGTACTTATGTTAGCAACGATCCGCTGGGGCCGTTTGAGTATGCACCTTATAATCCGGTTGCTTACAAGCCGGGCGGTTTCGCTACCGGTTGCGGACATGGCAATACGTTCCAGGACAATTTCGGTAACTATTGGAATACGGGCACCACCTGGATTGGCTACAATTGGGGCATGGAACGCCGAATTGTGATGAATCCGGCAGGTTTCGACAAAGACGACCATATGTTTGCCAACACGCGGTTTGGCGACTTTCCGCATTACCTACCTACCCAAAAAATTCCCAACCAGAACGGTACGGAAAGTGATGCACTGTTTACGGGCTGGATGCTTCTCAACTACAAAAAACCGGTCGTCGCTTCTTCGACCCTATCGACCCCCACCGATACCGTTCGAGTTGCAGCAAATGTAGCCGACGAAAATCCGCGCACATTCTGGGTCGCAGCTCAGAACAAACCAGGTGAAACCCTAACCGCTGACTTAGGAACGGAACGTGAGATACGGGCTGTTCAGGTCGATTACATCGACTATAAACAAACCGTTTATGATTCCGATTCGACCGTGTACACGCAGTTCAAAATCCTGACCTCAACCGACAATAAAAAGTGGGATGTTGTTGCCGATCTCACGAAAGAACCCAAACGCGACCGGGCCTGCGCCTATGTACAGCTGGACAAACCCGTTCGGGCGCGGTTTGTGCGATACGAGCACGTTTACGTTGCGGGTTCGCATCTGGCCATCAATGCATTCCGCATATTTGGCAATGGATTCGGGAAAGCCCCGGCAGCGCCCGCTACGCTTACCGCTAAACGGCAGAAAGACCAGCGCAATGCCGACCTGTCGTGGAGTAAGGTTCCCGGTGTTGTCGGCTACAACATCCGCTGGGGCATTGCCCCCGACAAACTTTATCAGAACTACCAGTTCTGGAACGACGAGGCCAATAGCTTCGAACTTAGGGCGCTAAACGTTGACGTACCGTATTATTTTGCGATCGAAGCCTTCGACGAAAATGGCGTATCCGTGTTGAGTAAAGTCACAGATGATGGATCGGGTTTGGGGAAAAAGTGATAGATTCAACCCATGCAATTCTTCTTCCGAAACGACCAGCCCGAAGTGGCCGTTGATCTATTACGCGAAGTCGGTCAATGGCTTGTTGACAATGATCGCGAACTCTGGACTGTTGACGCCCTGACACTCGACAACCTCATCGACGATTTTACCCGCGATAAGCTCTATGTGATGTATACCGACCGCGGTAACGGAACAGCACCAGAACCAGCAGCAGCCTTCATACTTCAATGGGAAGACCCGCATTACTGGCCCGATATTCCGGCCAACACGTCGGGCTTTATCCATAAATTAGCGATCAGGCGTCCGTTTAATGGGCAAAACCTGTTCGCGCTGATTCTGGAGTTTAGCCGGGAGGAATGCCTCAAACGAGGTATTTACACGCTTCAGCTTGAAACCGACGCGGGGCGACCTAAACTCATGCAGTTTTACGAACGATATGGATTTCAGCCTACTTATCAGCATGATATGAGCGAATTCGGCAAGTCGTTTACCTGTCAGTTTTACATCATGACGTTTTAATCAGACATCGCGGCCTGGAAAGTCCAGGCAAAACTAGCTTTGGCCAAATAAAACAGGACTTTTGCGTTCCAATTAATCAGTTCATCCATGACGCAACCGCGCCAGCGGAAAGTCCGTGACTTTCGACTGCCTCAGATTTATGCCATTATCCTGATCGACGTCATTGTTGGTTCAGCCGTTGGGCCAATTTTACCCGAATTCGTAAAAGGCCTGCAACGCCCACAATTATGGCTTTCTGCTGGTACGGCTTTGTTTTTAGGCATGCAATTGTTCTCCGCTCCTTTGCTGGGGAAGCTCTCAGATGGCTACGGCCGACGACCTATTTTTATTCTCTCATCGGTCGGTACGTTTCTGGCCGATTGCTTTCTGTTGCCTGTTCGGGTAGGCTTTTATTTTGCGAACCGCATCAGCGACGGCACAACCAACGGCATGTATGCAACGGTGCGATCGGCGATAACCGACATTTCCCCCAAAGATCAGCTATTCAAAAACCTCGGCATCGAAGGAGCTATAATCTCGCTTGGTTTTGTCCTTGGGCCAGCCGTATCAGGTCTGCTTCTGACCACGTTTGATGTCGTTCAGGGCAATCAGGCAAAGGTTGTAGCGATTATGGCGGTCACGCTCTCTTGCGTGAATATGCTCCTGAGCTGGACGCTTCGCGAAACTCACCCAAACCCGCCCGGCGTTGACACATCAGCGCTCAAAAACGAACTGATTCAATCGCTGAATGTGCATTTGCTCTGGAGTCGCCTGACGGCGAAAGACAGCAAATACCTGGGCTTGAAACAACTAGTGCTCATGCAATTAGCGCTAACTTTCAGCATTGGTTATTACAATTACTTCGTAATCTTCGCCAGTTTCGGGGAACTGAAAATGGATGCGAAGGCTATCTCTTACTTTTTCATGTACTTCGGCGCTCTGAGCGTGGTCATCAGTTATGTCTTTTACGCCTACATTGCCGACCGGATTAACCAGCAGCGGGCCATTTTCTGGCTGGCATTTATCGGAGTCCCCGTGCTGGGTGGCTACGGGCTGGTTGGTTCATCACTGGTTTGGCTGTATATCCTGATTACCATAGACTGCCTGACCTTATCGCTAATTCAGGGATTGATCGAAGGGCTAATGGCTCAGCTAACAACCGACGAAGACCGGGGCGAAGTTTTCGGTATCAATCAGGCGTTGCAGGGATTGGGGAGCTTTGCTACCACATTGATCTTTGGGGCTTTGTCACTACTCGATCTGCGGCTACCGTTTGCGTGGTTTGCCGTTTGTCTGGCCATTGTAGCCTGGCTGGCGAATCAGAAACTCAAAAAACTATAAATCAAACCCATACAGCCCATTTTCAATTTCCGGGTTATAGCCGTTCACTCAAAAGCCGTATACTCCGAGTAAGCGATTCATTATTTTTATAAAAAATCAACAATTATTTATATAGTCACTATTCTCAACAACATGACTAACTGGCGAACTTACCGGCACAAGCTAGTTTATAGTGTAATGATTGCCCTACTTGGCGGCCTGTTAATATCCGGGTGTTCGAAATGGAATCTGGAGCCTAAAGAAATAACACCCACTTCGTCGTCGACCCTTCCCACCGTAACCATTACGAACGTGGATAATTTTTCGATAACCGGACGTGGTACTGTGGTGACCTTTACCTTCAACGTAACCTCGGTACCCCGCGTAACCGTCAAAGAGCTGGGTGTTTGTTATTCAACTACGAATAAAACTCCATCGCTGGCCGATGCATCAGGAACAACAGCCCTTGCAAAAGCTAAAGATCTGACTTTACCCAGCTCAATAGGCATTACCCTTACAGCAAAAGGAACGTACTATTACCGAGCCTATGCGCTTCTCGACGATGGGCGAGTCAGTTATAGCAAACTCGATTCGTTTGTGATTTGACTATCAAAAGACACTTTTGAAGGGAGTCAGTGGGCTCCTTATTGAACCCGAATCAGCGCTGAACCAACCACCGGCCGACCTTCGGCGGTGATGCCCTGCACCGTTATGCGCAACGTTCTGACTACATCCGACAGTGGAAACTGCAACTGACTATGTCCCTGCCCATCCGTTTGAATCAGTGGTTTCCAGTATAAAACATCCCGGCGATCAACCCGCGACGAAACTTCGGGAGGTGTTGTTTCATCAGGTTTACTGTCATAGCGCGGCACGTAGAACTCCCGCAGCACCGATGGATACCCAATCAATTGCAGGGGCTTTGTTCCCGTTTTTTTACTGGTCGATGATTTATCGGGCCGAAACACTTTCGAGTAAAAAGCGATGACGCCATTTCCACCCCGAACGCCATAAATGCCAGCGGTCCCAGCATTTTTCAACAACTCGACGCGCTCAATATCACTGGGATTGAAATTTAACAAACCCGTTCCATCCATATCCTGAACGGGCATTCCGTCCATCAGAAACAAGGGCTGTGAGCCGCTCATAATACTCCCCGATCCTCGCACAACTACCTGATAACCACCAGTCAACATTTGTGTGACACCTACTCCGGCAAACCGCCCGCGAATCATTTCATACAGGTTCGGAAATCGGGGGGATTTTTCGTCGAACACAAGCGTAGCATCAGCATTACTATGCAAACTCCTTCGTTTAATGTCATCCGGACGTTCTTCAACTTTTCGGGCGCGGACAATGACTTCTTTCAGGAGTTTAACGGTTTTGTCCCGGTAAAAAGCGGCATCGTCTTCCTGACGGATTTTCGCTGCAGCTATCTGCATGTGTAAAGCCTGCCAATTTGAGGGTATACGGCTGGTGTCTACATCCCACGTTCGACCAGGTCCACTCAGCACAAAATGAGCTTCATCATTCAGAAACGGCTTCAATTCCCGGTTAGTCAGTTGAGCTAACAGCTGCATCGTATCGGCAACATCTAAACCCGCTAATCGAAACCATCCTTTTTCATCAGCCCCCGCTGACTTCAGGAATGACTTCTGCGTAGCCATTGAGGCAATCATGACCTGCGCTCCAGGAATAGGCTCATTTTTCTGGTTCAGCACTCGTCCAATCAACGACACCCCTCCCAGCAGTTCGTTATCGGGTGTGCCGCTTACGCGACGCCAGCCCTGAGTCAACAGCAGATCGTCTAAAGCCCGACGTGTTTCAGCCGAGTTGTCTTTAAGGTATACATTGGGTTGCTCAACCCGCCCCCGTAATTCACCGCTCAGCAGCAGATGCGTCTGGATGGTAGCCGCAGCGGTATCGTCGGGAACCTGTCCGGCATCGGTTATTGAAGCAGACAATACGGCAACAGCAGGAAGCCCATCGTCATTCAGCGTAACACTCAAAATAGCCTGTTCGCGCGGTTGATAACGGGTTTTGTTGAGAGACATCAGCACACGAACAGCGGCTAATCGTTCTGGCAAAAACACCAGTCGCTCGGCCTTTGGACGGGCAGAGGCATCATAAAGGGTGAGTTGATTCAGTCCGGGTGGCAAAGCGGCAATGGGTAAACTGATCCGTGCCACGCCATTCTGCAATTGAAATTTTCGCTGATCGACTACCCGGCCCTGTTGCTGTATCAACACATAAGCCGAATCGACGGCCGGACGATTTGTTCCCGTAATCGTGATAATCAGCCGACTGCTATCACTAACAACATCGGCTGATAGCAGCAATCCATCGGCTTCGGCAGGAGGTAGCTGAGCTGAGCCGGTCAACCGGTTATTCGCTTCCGGTTGTAAAGCCGTTACCTGTGCCCGGTAGGTATGGCCTTGAACCGGCGCCAGCACCACACTGCCAAGCCCCATCGGATTTGTTGTAAATCGAGCCACTTCCGCACCCGCATCATCAATAATTCGGCCTGCCACCTGCCGACCAAGGCCATCAGGTGCTACCACTTTTATTCCAAATCGAGACCGGACCCCAACCACCCAATGACCGCCTTCGGGCAACAGTTGTACGTCCAGCGGTTTTTGTGCTGTGTCCGCTATTGCCTGATTTTGCGACTGAATCAGATTATATACGGCAATGGATCGTTCAAAAGCAGGTCGATGTTGCCCATCGTCTTCGTCGGTATAAGCCCTCAAATGATACGTTCCTGAAGCCAGCGAATCCGACAGTCGAAAATCACCAGCCGCCCGACCATCCGATATTTTCAGCCACTGATGCTGAACGAGCCGCCCGGTAGCCGTCATCAGGGTTACATGAATTGCCGTTTCGCCAACGGGTCGGCGATTGGTAGCCGCATCGAGCAGGTAGGCACTTAGCCAGATTCGATCACCCGTCGCGTAGAATGGCTTATCGGTATGCACAAACAGAACCGGTGCCAGCGCATGAAAACGCTCCTTAAAAGCCGTAACAATTCGCTCCATTCGGGCATCGGGTGGCAATAGCTTTCCCTGTGCAGCCACCGGGACATTTGTTGGGGTAGTTGTCTTCTCCTGATCGGGCTTCCAGTCGGCAGGAAGCATCGTCGATAGGCGATCGTCGGCCAGTGAACCCTGTATTTCCGATCCATAAGGTAGCGTAATGACGCCATCGGTGGTCATCTGCATTTGTCCCGCAGGAAGTTTGATTTGCGAATAAGCGTACCTGGCATCGCTATAGGGCGAGTAAGGCGACATCGCATTGGTGTAAAAAACGATCAGCTGCCGGTCAGAAACCAGCCGGCGCTCAAACGGTAATCGACCTGGCTGGATCAGTTTTTTTATGCTCAGCGGCTTCAGGTGCCCTCTTATTGAACCATACAAGGTTGCCCGATTATCTTTACCTCTGGCGATCGGTACAGTTAAGTCTTCCTGATAGACCAGAAAGCCTTCCTGCTCATAGGTACTGTCGATCAGCGTGACCATCAGATGCCGGACCGAGCCCAGATAGGCACGCATCCGATTTCGCTTAAATCGATTAGCCTGTCGTTCATCGGCTGCTTTTAGCTCTTCGAAGCGCGTCGACCCGGCATAAAAGACCTTTTGGAACGTCCCATCAAAATAGGCCAGTTCATACCAGAGCTTATAACCCAACGCATGGTTTTCGATAACAAGCGGCTCAGTAGCAACGGCTTTCAGATGTCCGTTTTCTTCGGAAAAACTGAGTACATCAGTGTTCATGATTTCGCACTGCCCGCCAAATGGTTCGCCAAGCAGTTGCTTTTTAAACTGACGAAGATGCCGCTCCCACTTCTTGAGATTGCCCCGAACAGTTACGGTAGCCAGTAATTGTCCGCCGGGTTTCAGTCGAAAATTGATTGTCTTCGCCTGGTCGTCGTTGAGTCGTAATGTCTGGTGCGCTGGCTGATAGCCGACAAAAGAAGCCACAACCTCTACTGTCCCCAACGGAACACCCGTTAATGAAAAGTGTCCCTGCTCATTGGTAATGGAACCCCGCGTAGAACCGTTGAGGTATACATTGGCAAAAGGCATTGGCTTACCGGTCGTAGCGTCGGTCACAAAGCCGGATAGCGTAGTGGTCATTTGTGCATACGCCCCCGAAACCAGCCCGAACGTCAGACAGGCAATCAACCCAACGACAGTTAGCCAACGATACATGGCAGTTCAGGGGTTTTATGGTGAGCGGATCCCCTAAACCAAAAGGCTCAAAAGCTACTGATTTACTTGCGCTTAAGCCATATCGATCTGTGTTACTGTTTCCAGGTTTTCGCCCGAGAAGGCAATAGCCCGTTCGGCAAACAATACTTTTGTAGCAGCCCATGTTGAACGAAAAAGCTCACTCTGCCGGTAATCGTCAAGCGCATCGGCTGAGTCCCAGAGGCTGTAGGTCATTCGTACGTCGGGCCGATCGGGATCGCTAAGAAGCTGAAGATGCCGGTTTCCGGGAAAGGCCCGGATCAGGTACTTGGAGTTATCAAAAATGGCATGAAAATCGGCAAGTTTATCTTCCTGAAATGTCATGCGAACAATGCGAACAAGCATATTTTTTTAGTATTTATTCTGTACTTATAACATCCATTCAGTTAAACAACCCTGCTACAGCAATCGCAAAACTCAGCATCGATCAAGCCTGTACTGTTTTTTCTGGAAAGTGTTTTTAAGGAATGCCTTACTCACGAATTACTTAGTAGCGATCGATGGAACGTCAGGTTGAAATTCCGGTTGTTTATAAAGGCAAGAAAATCTATAAGTCATTTTTCGCGGATTCGCTCGTTGATACTGCCATTGATCAGAAGTCGAAGCAATTGACAGCGTAGGGTTTATCGCCATTAAGCCGCCTGGAAAGCAGGATTGCGAATCAATTTGATCCTGGCTCCGGTTTATCAAAACAGCCAACGGACGATTGATCAAAACCTCAATGGCCAGTGGCTTGTTTTCGAATCTCAACCGTAAACCATCTTGGGTTAATCAAAAAACTCTGTGTTCTTTGTGTCTCTGTGTTTAATAACCCCTAACAAATGAATTATCGTACATTCGGCCGCACGGGCTGGGAAATCTCTGAAATTGGCTATGGCATGTGGGGCCTCGCCGACTGGACTGGTTCAGAACGGCCACAAATCGAAAAAGCACTCGATCTGGCGGTTGAACGGGGCTGCAATTTTTTCGATACGGCCTGGGGCTATGGCTCCGGTCTGAGCGAACAGATTCTGGGCGATCTGCTCAAACGGAACCCTGACAAAATTCTCTATACAGCCACCAAAATTCCACCCAAAAATCGCATCTGGCCTTCGAGACCTGACTTCCAGTTAGACGATGTATTCCCGGCCGACTACATTGTTGAATATACCGAAAAAAGCCTGCAAAACCTTGGTGTCGAAACCATCGACCTGATGCAGTTTCACGTCTGGGAAGATGCCTGGGCCGACCGCGACGACTGGCAGGAAGCGATCACGAAACTGACGCAGCAAGGCAAAGTGCGGGCCTGGGGCCTATCTGTTAATCGCTGGGAGCCAGACAATAGTCTGAACACCCTTCGAACCGGCCTGATCGACGCCGTACAGGTGATCTACAACATCTTCGATCAAAATCCGGAAGATCATTTATTTCCCCTCTGTAAACAACTGAACCTCGGCATTATTGCCCGCGTACCCTTTGATGAAGGTACGCTTACCGGCACATTTACAAAAGAAACCACCTTTCCGGCCAACGACTGGCGTTCGACCTATTTCGTTCCTGAAAACCTTAACAGCAGTGTCGATCATGCCGATGCGTTACGACCCCTGATCCCGGCGGATATGACAATGCCCGAAATGGCGCTGCGGTTCATTTTAAGCAACCCCGATGTTCATACGACGATTCCGGGCATGCGTCAACTCCGAAACGTAGAGGCAAACACGGCCGTTAGTGACGGGCGCGGCCTGTCGCCGGAGTTACTGCACGAACTAAAAGGTCATCGCTGGGATCGGACACCAACGGACTGGAGTCAGTAGAGCTTTGAGCGGTTGTACCAGGCTACCTGGGCAACCCTCGAAGGCCAACTTGTATAGCTGACGTTGAACTATAGATGGTAGATAGTGTAAGCTATAGGATACACCTTATAGCTTACACTACATCCCTCAATACTCCTGCTCCAGCGGATGTACCATAAATTCATCAATCACAACGTGAGCCGGGCGGCTGACGATGAACAGCATCGATTCGGCCATGTCTTCGTTTTTGAGCCAGTTTTGTGACGTTTCGTGACCATGACCTTTTTCGTGGAAGTGCGAATCGACCAGGCCCGAATAAACGCCCGTCACTTTAATACCAAACGGCCGGACTTCCTTACGCAACGCCCCCATAAACGCTTCCTGCGCGTACTTGCTGGCCGTGTAGAGCGATCCACCCGCGAAGGTCCGCTTGGCTACATCCGATGCCACGACAACAATATGACCGGAGCCATGTGCTTTCATCGACGGAAGCGCAGCCTTTGTCAGAATAAACGTCCCTTTCACGTTGGTAGCCATCAGGTCATCCCACTCACTGACCGTGATTTCATCGACGTTTTTGAAAACCCCATACCCTGCGTTGTTGATCACAACATCAATGCGCCTGAACTGATCGAGCGCGGCCTTAACGACTTCGGCCATATCGGCTTCATTGGCGACATCGCCCGGAACTGTTACGATCTTTCCCCGAACAGAGCCTTCGGTCGCCGTCACTTCGAGTTGTTTAAGATCGTCAGCATTACGGGCGGTAGCAACAACATTGGCACCGTGCTGGGCCAGCAATAAAGCCGTTGCCCGGCCAATACCCCGCGATGCCCCTGAAATAATAATGGTTTTGTTTTCGACGTTCATACGCATTCAGTTGAGCCGTAGTAGCGGCCAGCGCAAAGGTCGTAAAGAGATCGCACAAAATTCGCAAAGAAGTTATCGGCTTACGACCTTTACGCCATCGACAAAACTCACTCGCCATGCACGAATCACTAACCGACAAACTAAATCAGCTCGAGCAGAAATTTGCGGCTATGGGGCAGGATATGGCGTCATACCTCGAAGGGTTGCTCCAGGCCGATTACCTGACCTATTGGGACTACATCCACCTCGAAACGCTGCTGTCTCTGCAAAACCCCAAAACAGCCTACCCCGACGAGTTGATCTTCGTTACCTATCATCAGATTACCGAATTATACTTCAAGCTTATTCTGCACGAAATTGACCAGATCGCTCATGCCGAGCCGTTGACCGCTGATTTTTTCGTTGCCCGAATGGGGAGACTGAACCGTTATTTTACCCTGCTGGAAGAATCGTTCAGCGTTATGATTACGGGTATGGAACGCGACCAGTTTCTGAAATTCAGAATGGCGCTTTTGCCATCGAGTGGGTTTCAGTCGGTGCAGTTCCGGCAGATCGAGATCGTATCGACTGACTTCCGAAACCTGTTGATCGCTGCTCCTGAGGAACCAGCGTATATTTCGGATCTGTATGAGTTTATGTACTGGAAACTGGGAGCTACTGAGCTGGCAACTCAGCAAAAAACGCTTACCCTCCGACAGTTCGATCAACACAATAGCTCGCATCTGATTCGGCTCGCAGAAGACTATCAATTCAAAAACGTACTCCATCGTTATCAAAAACTGGAACATGATGGGCAAAGTACATCTGAATTAGTCACAGCACTGCGTGAATATGACTGGCGGGTAAATGTGCGCTGGAAATTGGCCCATTTGCGATCGGCGGTGCAATACCTGCACAAACAACCGGAAGACATCCGTGCTACGGGCGGAACGAACTGGCAAACGTACCTGCCGCCCAGACAACAGCAAATCGTTTTCTTTCCAGAACTCTGGACAGAAGACGAATTAAGTAACTGGGGTCAGTCGACAAGCCCGCCCGAACCATTATAAATACAAAAAACTACAGGCATTATTCTACTGAAGTCAACATTTTTTTTAGACGAGCCTAAAAATAAATAAAACGACGTCTACTAACGTATGTTTCTTATATTTGGTAGAAAATTGACGCACAGAAGCATAGCTACTAGCGTACAAGGAAGATGATCGATTGGCTTCATATACATCGATTCCGGGTAGCCCGTATCCTGCTTGGCCTATTTCTGGCCATGTGGCTTAACGGGGTGGTGTTTCGCCACGCACACCGGTTAACGGATGGGCGGCTGATCGTTCATGCTCACCCTTACTGGCCCTTTGGTAAAGGCCCGATTCTACCAAATTCCCATACGGCCCAGGAGATTTTATTGCTTGATTTGGCAGGGCATCTCCCCATTGTTGTCAGTGCTTTTTTTGCTTTTCTTTTTCTACTACGAAGCTATCACCAGGCTGTTTTTCGGTTTGCTGATCGTACGTATCACACAGTCTCCTCTTTTTACTGTTTCTCGCATCGGGGCCCACCGATCGTTTGGTAATTTCCTGATTGGCGCTCACCGGCTTCTCAACCGGTGCATGTTGCTGCATTCCATCAGAGCACTCAACCAAACGAAGACATCCTGAATGAAATTATTTTTCCTGTTCATTAGCATAGGGCTAATGGGAAGGCTTGCATATGCACAGCCAACTCCCAATCGAATTATTCGCGGATCGGTGATTGATGCCGATAACCGGAAGCCAATTCCTTTTGGTACAATTACCCTCATCGGAAGCACAAAAGGAGCTTTGACCGATGCCAGAGGCCAATTTTCATTATCGATAAAAGCTGATTCGTTAACTCATAAACTGGTTATTTCCTGCGTCGGCTTTCAATCGGATACGTTACTGATCCAACCCGGCACCGATTCGTATTCGGTCGACATGCTGCCCAATACAAACACACTCAATGAGGTAGTCGTTACGGGTGTTACGCGGGGCACACTGCTTCGCCAAAATCCAGTGGCCGTTCTCGCTATTTCGCGCCGGGCAATCGAAGGCACTGCCAGTAGTAATATTATCGATGTACTCGTTAAGAATGCCCCCGGTTTGAACGCGGTTAAAACCGGGCCTAATATCTCAAAACCCTTTATTCGGGGACTAGGCTATAACCGGGTCCTGACACTCTACGATGGCGTTCGGCAGGAAGGCCAGCAATGGGGTGATGAACACGGTATTGAGGTCGATAATTACAATATTGACCGCGCTGAAGTCATTAAAGGGCCAGCCAGCCTGATGTATGGCTCCGATGCGCTGGCGGGTGTGGTCAGTATGATGCCGAACTATCCGAAAGACACAGAAGGGAAAATCAAAGTAGGCATTGTGACTGAATACCAGTCGAATAACCGATTGCTGGGTGAGTCGATGAGTTTAGCATCCGGTGGAGCTCGCTGGGCCTGGAATCTGCGTGGTTCGCTACGGGCCGCTACGAATTATCAGAATAAAATCGACGGGCGCGTCTATAACACCGGGTTTTCGGAAAAAACGCTGACGGCAATGCTAGGCTATTCGGGGCAACGCGGCTACTCGCGCTTCGGGGCTTCACTCTACGACAATTTGCAGGGTATTCCAGACGGAAGCCGTGATTCGCTGACCCGTCAATTTACGAAGCAGGTCGCCGAATCGGGCCTGGATGATATTCAAAATCGGCCTATTGTGCCAGCCAGCGATCTGTCTCCGTATAAGCTTGGCCCGCTACATCAGCGTATTCAGCACTACCGGCTCCATACCAACAATCACTACCAGATCGGTAACGGCGAAATCGATGTATTGCTGGCCTTCCAGCAAAACGTACGTCGGGAATACAACCACCCTACGCAACCTGATCAGCCGGGGCTATATGTACGCCTGAATACCCTCAACTATGGTGTTCGCTACAACCTGCCTACCCTGTCGAACATTTCGACTACAGTGGGGGTAAACGGTATGTATCAGAGCAATAAAAACAAGAATGGCACCAACTTCCCGATTCCAGACTATACGCTCTTCGATGTCGGCACGTTCGTTTTCCTGAAATGGCAGGTAGATAAACTGACCTTGAGCGGGGGTGCTCGTTATGACCAGCGTCAGCTACGTGGCGATGATTTTTACGTTCGTGCCAATGTTCGGGATGGCTTCGATGAGCATGTTACCCTCCCCGATACAGCCGGGGCAACCTTACAATTCCCTCGTTTGCATCAGTCCTTTACCGGTGTTTCAATGAGCGTGGGGCTCACCTATGAGTTCTCCGACAAACTGGCTCTAAAAGCCAATATTGCACGGGGTTATCGGGCACCCAGCATTACCGAAATTGCATCGAATGGGCTCGATCCCGGTGCCCACATTGTGTATATGGGAAACCGAAATTTCAAACCCGAATTCAGCTTACAGGAAGATATTGGCCTGACGCTCACCCTTCCCGATGTGAATGTGGGGGTCAGTGTATTCAACAACTACATTCAGAACTACATATCGCTGGCGCAGTTAGTTGATGCACAAGGCAACCCGGTGGTCATTGTGCCGGGGAACAAAACGTTTCAGTATCAGCAGGCATCGGCACAACTTTATGGGTTCGAAACCCAGTTCAGTATTCATCCAACCGGCTGGCGGGGCTTCAGTTTCGATAATAGTATAGCTGTTGTCTATGGTTTCAATCGTGGGAGCCGTTTTGCAGAAACGGGCGTACATGGTGAATATTTACCTTTTATTCCTCCGCTGCGCATCTCGACGGGTGTTAGTCAGCTCATTCCGACGAAAAGTCAGTGGCTCTCGGAACTGACGGTTAAAGCGGATGTCGATCACAATGCCCGTCAGGATCGGTATCTGGGCCTGAACAATACCGAAACAGCCACAGCAGCCTATACGCTCGTCAATGCCGGGATCGATGGTGCGATTCATATTGGCCAGAACCGGCCCGCGCTACGCGTTTTGTTCCAGGTCAATAATTTGTTCGATGTTGCTTATCAGTCCAATCTGAGCCGATTGAAGTATTTCGAATACTTTACGCATTCGCCCAATGGGCATCTGGGCATATACGGCATGGGCCGGAACATGTGTGTGAAAGTAACAATTCCGTTTAACTGAATAAGCCAGGTAACTTAATTGTCCTGCTGATGAAGGAAATTTTCGTCAGCAGGACAACTAATTACTGCTGATTTTTAAAGTATCGAATCATCTCACCATACCCCATTCCCATCGACAATCCCCTCAAGGCTTTGGTAATGCGATTGGCTTTGGTTTCGGTAGTTTTGGCGTCTTCGATCCATTTGCTGAAGTAGTTCTGGTGGCCTTTGGGCAACGTTTCAAAGAATTTGAATGCATCAGGATCATCCTGCAAACACGCCAGAAAGTCGGCGGATAAGGGTAACGGCGAATCGTCTACATCAATGGTAATCCGCACCGATGCGCCTTCTTCTTTCCGAATACTACGGCGCATGGTTGCGTTAACGGGCATAATAAACGCCCCTTCCGAATCGCCCGATCGCCCCATCGGGATCAGGGCTACCTGTTTAATTTCCAGATTATCCAGCGTTCCTTTAACCCGAAAAGACGTTTTCTGTCCGGGTTTTAGCACATCCGTCACATCAATCGGCAGTTCGATGTATGTCCAGCCGGTTTTCTCGCCTTTTTTGTCAAACTTCTGAAGAATGGTTGTAAACGTGGGCATAGTCAAGTTATCGATAAGTCAATACCGCGCCAGTGTAGCCATTAGCGACTCTTTAATAGCCTGAGCTAAACTGGCAGGCTGTATTACGGTCAGGTGTTCGCCATAGCTGCGTAGATGCATCAGCAAATCGCGGTTGGGTGCCAGTCGCAGCCGGACAACACATTCTTCATCCGTGTCACGGATAACCTCCTGCGTCTGATGAATCGGTTTTGCCGTTACATAGCGACCAAACAGGGGAGAAAATGACAATATAATCTCTTCGACCGGCCCGCTGCTATCCGTAATGCCATAAATATGCTCAAACAATTCACTGACATTCGTTAACACATCGGGTGGAACAGCGCAAAGATCATCCGCAATTTCCAGATCACTCATTCGATCAAGCGCAAAGGTTCGCTCTTTGCCCGAAGGTTCGTCATAGCCAATCACGTACCAGCTATCGGCCACTTCGCGCAGTAAGATGGGGTGCAGCGTTCGTAGTTTCGGTACCTCAGCCAATGGATCGGGCATAGTGACTGCCGTTTCGTGTTTTAAATAGCGAAAGGTAATCTGCCGGTTCTGGTTAATGGCCCGAATCAGAACCGGTACATAATGGCGATTCCCGCCCAGCACACGCTCTTCAACATACACAACGCGTCGCGTCAGACCTTCTGTTTTTACCTCTCGAATAATATCCAGGCTTTGCCGCACTTTCTGCAGGGCGTTGGCCAGCTCACCTGCTACCGATGCCCCTTGTGTAGCTGTCAGCACCTCACGGGCGTAATCGAGGGCTTCCATGTCGTCGGGCGAGAGCATCAGCCGGAGCAACCGAAACTGCGGATCGGTGTAGTAATAGCCGTTGCGCCGTTTGTCGTAGGCAATGGGCGCATCATGATCTTCGCGCAATCGCTGAATGTCTTTCTCCAGGGATGAAATGGAGCGAATCCCGCACTTGTCGCGGCAGAGATCGAACAGTTTCTGTTTGGAAAACTGGCGGGGATATCGGCTGATGATTTCGTCGATGAGTCGGTAACGCTGAAAGGCTGATCGGGTAATAGGCATACGAATGATGAATGAGATAAATCATCTGGAAAAATCGGCTCCGTTTGTCAGAATTAAAATCCAGACAGACAGTCAGGGTGCAAAGCCCGGCACAAAAAAGAGAAAAATATTTTCACAAAAAAAGAAGGGCGTAAAAAGATTACGTTTTACCCGATAGAACTTTGTTCTGTGAATTTTTAAACAACCATACTAATGAACACTTTCTTTCGCCCCAATCAGAATCGCGCTGCCAGCTCAGCACCATCTCTTTTTCCAGCGCTTAACACCGCTGCTCAATGGACAGCGGCAGCCGTTACGCCCCGACCATCGAAACGAGCTACGTTGTCGGCAGGACAGCTACTCGACATCGAACTGGGCTTGTTTCTGTTATCACAACTTCTGCCAACGGCCCCTCCCGATGCCCTGCCGGGTTTACTGACCGACACCGATTCGTCGTTTCTGGAGCGGCCAACCTGGACTCCCAAGCAACTCAAATTACTGAACCGGGGCCGGGTTGTGCTAAGCCATATTCAGCAACGCAATGTATGGACAGCGTTGCTGGATGCCTACACCACCATCCCCGACCGGTTACAAGCCTATGACATCAGTACCGATCGCAGCCGATTCTGCGAAAAGACGGTTGGCTTTTTCCGTAACCGGATTATTACGTTGAAGCAGATTGTGAGCTAACCACTAACCGACGGTTCCCTTTTTTATCCCTTGCATTGCTGTTTTACGCGATGACAGGCCTTTTATTGCCCATTCACCTGCCTTCAATTCCCTTTCTCTATGCTCACGAACCTGCTCCAGCGTGTCCAGAATTACTTCGATCCATCACTATCTCTAAAAAAATTACAACCCACAACCGCTTGTCCAACATCACAACCCACACAGCTGCCTCCACCGACTAAATCATTCCGCACGTTGAAATTGATCATGGTAACGGCAGAAAACAACAACAAATACTATGAAATGCACGAGCAGGAGAATGATACGTTTACTGTTCACTATGGGCGGGTGGGCGGCACAAAAAGTGTAGCCACCTATCCTATAGCGCAATGGAATAAAAAGTTTCGCGAGAAAGTAGCGAAAGGCTACGTCGATCAGACTCATCTCTATGCCGATACGACGGTAACCTCAGATGCCAGTACCATTGCCGATCCTTTGGTGCGCGGCCTGATGAGTCGGCTGATGGACTTCGCAAACCAGTCAATTTACCAGAACTACGTTGTTACAGCCCAGCAGGTAACGCGTAAACAAGTCGAAACGGCCCAGCAACTACTCGATGAGCTAGCTAAACTGGTTGCGCTGGGCGTAGACATATCGGCCTACAACAGCAAACTGCTCGATCTCTTTAAAGTCATTCCCCGAAAAATGGGGAAAGTCGGTCAGCATTTGGTTGCTCAGGTCCCTCAAACGGCGGATGAGTTACAGACATTGCATACCCAGTTAGCCAGCGAGCAGGATACGCTCGACGTTATGCGTGGACAGGTCGAACTAGCCCAGTCGAAAACGGACAGTAACCTACCTCCGCCGGGCCTGCTGGAAACAATGAACCTCAGGGTCGAACCGGTCACTGACCAACGCGTGCTCAATCTCATCAAGCAGATGATGGGACCAGATGTCGATAAGTTCGATGCGGCCTTCAGTGTTCAGCAGGCGGCAACTCAGGCCGCTTTCGACGTCCACATAAAACAGGCCAAAAAACCCAAAACACAGCTTCTGTGGCACGGAAGCCGCAGCGAAAACTGGATGTCTATTTTAAAAACGGGCCTTGTGCTGCGTCCGGCCAATGCAGTCATTACCGGCAAAATGTTTGGCTATGGCATCTATTTCGCCGATCAGTTCAGCAAATCATTGAACTATACTTCCCTGCATGGCTCGGTCTGGGCCAATGGGAAGCAAAGAGAAGGCTATCTCGGTATTTATGAGGTACATGTGGGTGAACAAATGGTGGTAAGCCAGCACGAAGCCCGGTATCAACTGCTCGACAGCGACACCCTTAAACGCATTAATCCAGCCTACGATTCGGTCTTTGCCCAACGTGGGGTCAGTCTATTGAAAAACGAGTTCATTGTTTACAACCAGGCTCAATGCACGGTTCGGTACATGGTTAAAATTAAGATCTGACATGAACGCATCACTGAAGCAAATAACACCCTCTGTCGTCTGTCTGGCAGCCACTACGTTGATCCTGGCTGAAGGGGCAACCAGCTCGCTCATTGTAAAGCAATTCCTGCGCAATCGGGGCTACCGGGCCTATCAGTCGGAGATATCGAACTGGTTGTTTACAGTAGCCTTGCAGGAAGGCTGGGCCATCAACGACAACGGTATGTTTCGGGTCTACTACTTTCCCACGCTCAAGGCATTGCCCCAGTAACACGAAGCAAGGCCTGAAACGCCGGCCGTCAAGAGTAAACGTCCCTGTTCTTTTCGTCCATTTTATTGGGTGAGCTATCTCAACCTTAAACGATTTTTACTCATGACGCCTATTCAGCCACTATCGTTTAATGCCCATCTTGAGCACTATCAGAATCAGACCGAGACACTCAAAAAATCCCGCCATTTTACTGATAATCAATCAATTCAATAGATCCAGAAACCTAAACTAACCTTTCGTCACTTGCCGGGAGATGGCTTTCACGGGCAATGATTTACCCGCGCCGACGCTCAGCAGTTCATTGCCCATGTCTACGGATTCGAGAACGGTAAAGAGCTGGCTAATGATGCCGATCAGGTAACAAAGGCGCAATCGGTGGTGTGGCAGTTCGAATCAGCCATTGAAGCAATGCTCATGGGTGATGAAACCACATTTTAGTCGCTATACGTATTGAAGAAATGCTCCGGCGGTACGGAGTGCAATCATGATGATTTGTTGGACACTACGCATGCATATAGGACTACTACTATGGGGGCTAACGATTAGTCGCCACCTCTATTGGCATTACCTGGCAGTATGTGGATCAGTGGTTTGCCAATCCAGCCTGCTCTGCTGGGCCTATCAGCCGAGGTTACGATCCATTGCTCAAAAGCTTGCAAGACCCTGGTAAGATTGGGGCGAAAAATATTTTTTTGCACTAGCCGAACAACGTAAGAAATTTACGTTCTTCTAGTTGCAACTTTGACATGAACAACGAACAACAAGATCAACTAATGAACGCGCAATTAACCTCCTATCCCACCACAGCCCGCCCGGCCCTGTCCAGCCTTTTGCGCTGGCAGGAGCCGCTGGCGACTCGGCTACGCTACCGCCATGCGCTGCCTGGCATGGTAGCCAACCGGCTGCTCAACGTCGAACTGGGCCTGTATATGATGGCCGAATTGCTACCCCTGGCTCCGGCGGTATCCCTCCCCGACCTGCTCAACGGTCAGGGTCCGGCCTATCGTCAGCGCACCATCTGGTCGCCCCGACAACACCGCACCCTGAGTCAGGCGCGGGTACTGCTGGCTCCCTACCGCGACCGGGCGGTCTGGTTTAAAGCCCTGGACAAATACGCTACTTTATCGCCGGAATTACGGATTTACTCCCTGAAAGGCGGTGGTGGCTGGAATCCCGACGTCAGCAGCTACGTCATGCGCGAGCGCCTGAGCCTGTTTCAGGATGCGCTGGCCTAGGAAACCGCAACCGCCGGGGAGATTTTACCCAAGTTTACAAATCGAACTAATCGCCTTTTATCATGAAGTTTCTATCACTTGAGCCCTTCATTCCATCAGGGAATAATTTTGAAGGCACTAAGCAACTTTTTCTGGAATTAGGGTTCACCATCAATTGGGATGCAGGTGACTATGTTGGTTTTGAGCGAGACGGGTGTAAATTCATTTTACAGAAATTTGACAACGTCGAGTTTGCTCAAAATCTCATGGTGAATGTACGGATCAGCGACGCCGATAAATTCTGGCGGGAGGTAACGGAGAAAAAGCTCCCTGAAACGTTTGGCATCCGACTCAGTAAACCAATCGACCAGCCCTACGGCCGGGAAGTGAACCTAATTGATCTGGCTGGCGTCTGCTGGCATTTTGTGGAATAATGGATTGGGGTAATAAATAACGCTTCTTAAACGGCCTTATGCGAAAGGGTGCTTAACTTCAGGGCTAGTTAACAGATAGGTCCAGCATTCGCCCCACTCTTTTTATGAACCGACGGAGTTTTGTTAAAGCCAGTTCAGTCTTTTCAGCATCTGCTGCAACATTGACAGCCTGCTCATCACCAAAATCAGCAGGTAACGAAACCGACTCCGCCCCTTTTGTGGACGAGTTTGCGCTCAATGAACTTACCATCAACGACCTGCAGAAAAAAATGCAGTCGGGAGAATACACCTCCGCAGCCATCACCCAACTCTACCTGGACCGTATTGAGGCTATAGACAAAAACGGTCCCCGCCTGAACGCCGTCATTGAGATCAACCCCGACGCCCTGGCCATAGCCAAAACGATGGATCAGGAACGAAAGGATGGTAAGCTCCGTGGGCCCATGCATGGTATTCCGGTACTGATCAAGGATAACATCGACACCGGCGATCAACAGATGACAACCGCTGGGGCCTTAGCGCTGGAAGGCCATAAAGCGGCTAAAGACGCCTTTATTGTTGCCCAATTGCGGAAGGCTGGCGCGGTCATTCTGGGAAAAACCAACCTCAGCGAGTGGGCAAACTTTCGATCGACCCGTTCCAGCAGCGGCTGGAGTAGTCGAGGTGGTCAAACCCGAAACCCTTACATTCTGGATCGCAATCCGAGCGGCTCCAGTTCGGGCTCCGGCTCAGCAGCTTCTGCAAATTTATGCGTCGTAGCGGTGGGCACCGAAACGGATGGCTCTATCATTGCCCCTTCCTCACATTGTGGTCTGGTTGGCCTCAAGCCAACGGTAGGGCTGGTCAGTCGCAGTGGCATTATTCCCATCTCCCACACGCAGGATACTGCCGGACCCATGACCCGCACCATAACCGATGCGGCTATTTTGCTGGGTGCGCTGGTGGGCGTCGATCCCGACGATGCCGTGACGCTCGAAAGCCGTGGCAAGAGTGCCACCGATTACACACAGTTTCTGAAAAAAGAAGGTTTGTCAGGCAAACGGATCGGGATTGAGAAATCGTTCCTAAAGGGGCACGAAGGTGTTGTTGCTCTATACAAAGAAGCCATTGACGTTCTGAAAAAGCAGGGAGCTACCATCGTGGAAGTCGAGTTAATGAAAGAGCTTCAGGGCATGGGCGGGGCCGAATTTACCGTGCTGCAATTTGAGTTCAAAGATGGCGTAAACCGCTACTTATCGACAGCCAATGCCAGGGTAAAGACCTTAGCCGATGTGATTGCCTACAATCAAAAGAATCAGGCAAAAGCCATGCCTTTCTTTAAACAGGAAACGCTTGAAAGCAGTGAAGCCAAAGGCGATTTGACCAGTAAAGAATACACCGAAGCGCTCGCCAAAACACGAAACTGGCAACAACGCATCGACCGGCTGATGGCGACTAATAAGCTGGATGCGATTGGCGGAACCAGCATCGGCCCAGCCGGTTGCATCGACCTGATCAACGGCGACTACGACACCGGCTTTTACTTCTGCCCACCGGCCGCCATGGCTGGCTACCCTCACCTGACCATCCCCATGGGAACCGTTCATGGCTTACCGGTCGGTTTCTCACTCATCGCCGGTGCGTATCAGGAAGGCGCGTTATTAGCAATGGGTTATAACTATGAACAGGCCTCTGAAAAGCGGGAGCGGCCGGGGTTTGTGGGGTCGTTGATTTCAGGATAGCTATAAACGACCTGAATCCCCTAATCAATCGTTATATCGACAGTAAGTAACTACAGTTGTTTATGATGCCTTGACTTACTATGCAAATCAAACATTCAGATGTTGCCCAGTCGACACAAACCAATTTACGCAAAATAATACAGCACCCATACACTTGCCCCCGTCAGCAAGCCCGCCCATAGCAGGTCACCGTCAAGGCCGAAACGGGCGCGGACGGCGTTCTGACCGTTAGTTAGCGTGGCCAGTTCAGAAGCGGGCCGTTTGTGCAGAAAGAATAAGCCAAACGTGGACAATGCAGCCCAGACAGCTACACTTTTGGGTGAGACGCCAGTCAGAAAAATCAACCCAATAAATATGCTCTGCAACGCCAGAAATAAACCAACTGCCCGCACCAGTTGTCCGGCCTTTATGCTGACGCGTAATCGTTCGAAGCCTTCAGGGTTGCGATTTGGAAATAGCGTTCGGCTGAGCGCAATGAGTGTTGTGAGGCTGAGCACAAATGTCAGAAAGACCCGGTGCATAAAATTCAGATTCGTACCAAAAAAGGCGGCAACAGTGGCGTTTGTACCCAGGAAATTGTTATAGATAAATTCCACCAATAAGCCATAGAACGGAGCAGCGGCCATGGCAATCACAGCTGCCCGCGCCGAAGCGCCACGCCAGAGAATGCCCAGAAAAAAGGCGACCATAATGCCCGGTGTGAAGTAGGATAACTGGGCCGACACCTTCAGCATGAAGTTGTTCGTGCGGTCGGGGGTATAGGTCCATAACGCCAGCCCAATGCTGGCAAGCACCATCACCACGATCATTAACCGACCGAAGCCAACAATTTGTTTATCGCTGGCTTTTGGGTTTATGTATTTCTGGTACACATCAACGGTCAGCAGGGTTGTAGCTGCGTTCATCATCGAATCCACCGACGAAAATGTAGCCGCAGTCAATCCAGCCAGAATCATACCGACCAGACCCGTACCGTGCGGTATTACAGTTTCGACCAGTTTCAAAAAGGCATTGTCGGACTGAGCCGACATTCGGATAAAGTCCATTTCTCCAAAGCGGGCCCGAAACAGGTAATAGGCCGCTACACCGGCCGAAATGCTGAAGAAAGGAATTGTCAGTTTCAGAAATCCGCTGGCAATTACCCCGCGCCGGGCATCAGTGTCGGAGTTAGCGGCCAGTACGCGTTGGACCAGAAACTGGTTTGTCGAAAAGTTAAAGCAGTGCTGGAGCAGCAGCCCCGTGAAAATACCCGTCCAGGGCAGATTTGGGTGATTTGATGGCAAATACAGATGCATCTTCTGCAACGTACGAGGCTGTGCGGCATCGAGGTGTAACAAGCCTGTAAAGCCCCCTATTTCAGGCTGACTAAGCGTGAAATACGCAACGGCAGTACCAGCCGCCAGCATCATCACGGTCTGAATGGTATCGGTAACGACAATGGACTCCATGCCGCCCCAGATTGTATAGCTACACGTAATCAGGCCAATTAGCAGGAGACCTGTGGCATATGACATCTCGAATCCCGGTCCGCCAAACAGCCATTGCAGCGTGATACTGCCCACATAAAATGAACCCACTAACTGTACCAGAATAATCAGAATTAGTAAAATGGTATAAAGCAGCCGGGCTTTATCGTTATAACGAACCTCCAGATATTGTGAAAGCGTAAATACATCGAGTCGCCGGTATGAACCCAGAAAGACAAAACACAGCAGTAGAATAGCCGGAAAGACAATTTCGTAATGGGCCTGTACAAAGCCAATCGAGTAACCGATACCAAGCATCCCGATGAGGTGAAACGACGAGATATTGGTACCAAAAACCGATCCTGCCACCGCCCACCATCGGATAGAGCGGCCAGCCAGAAAATAATCTTCAGCGCTCTTTTTCCGTAAGGCAATAACGATACCAGCCATCGGCATAATGGCCAGCATAAGCACCAGAACGACAATATCGATGGTTTGAAGTTGGGAAAGCATTGAGGGATGTAGACAAGGACACAAAATAAACAGTTTGTGCGCAATCGACATTCGCTGCCGCCAATTATCTCTGACAATGGGTTGCCAACCTCTATTACAGGTTCAATCGGGACAATTAAATAGCTCTATCAAAACAGGGAAAGCAAATGTATTTCCTTAATAAAATGTGCCTATTTCTAATCCATTTATCGTTTATTTAAAAGATCATTCGCAACGGAATCATTTTTTTACAAACAGGTTTAGGCAACGATCAAAAAAAACTTACTATTTTCTATTTACCGACTAATACGTTATACGCTTCAGGAATTGTCATCCCGGCAAACTGATTCGTCAATCCGTATAGGATCAGAAGTGCCAGAATAAACCCGGTATATACGAGTAATTTTGCCTGAATTTGGGGGGATAAACCAACTATACTGGCTGTCATTTTCTTTCTGTGTACGGCTGCAATGTGCCCCCACACAGCCATAATAGCGAAACTGTAGTAAGGAATAAAAAACAGGTTGAACGGGAATGTATTGATGCCGGCTGCACCAAAGTATAGATTTGTATCAAGATGCAGAACAAGCCGCCCGATCAAAACGGCCGATACATGAACCAGAAGAAAAAAAGCCAGATAGAGGCCAGTCCATACCTGTAGCTTATCAAACAAGCCGTTTACGACCTTTCGTTTACGAAAAAACAAGCGCAAACCTGACGTAATCTGAACCGCTACAGCCAGTAATAAAAATGACTCAACAATACGATTCCGGTATAGATGGCGCAGAAACGCCATTGTCTTTAGATGCGCTTCTTCGCCCAGTATGCTGACAACATGATTGGCCAGGTGAATGCCAATAAAAATTGATAGTGTTATCCCCGATATGTAATGAATTCGCTTCCAGTCCATTGGATCTCATTTTTTCACAAAGGTTGGGCTAAAATGAGGGGCTTCATTTGATCCAGATCAAATTCGTTTTTTCGGATGTCTAATTCGACTTAACGTCTCCAGCGTTATTCCTAAATAAGAAGCAATATGCCCAAGAGGAACCCGATTCGTGATGTCGGGGCGGATTGCCAGCAGGTTTTCGAGTTTCTGGTGCGCTGGCTCAAACTGAACAGACACAATCCGTTGTTGCAGCTGTAACATCGTTTTGGTGACTATAACCCGGCATAACCGCTCAAAACTATGATGCTTATCGCATAACTCAAGCATCGTATCTCGGGAAACTTCTATTAGTATTGACGGCTCGATTAGTTCAATAAAATGAGGGCTTGGTACATCGAGAAAAAAGCTATTAATGGACGAAATAAAATCGTTTTCAAAAGCAAACCAATCGGTAATTTCTTTACCGCCTTTTAAGTAATATGCCCTGGCTGCGCCCTCAGCAATAAAAAACGTTTTATCTGAATATTGTCCCTCTTTTACCAGGATTCTATTTTTCCCATATTGAATAACTTTACAACGATCAATTAAATCCTGAGCGGCATCGGTAGATAATTCTGAATAAACTAATTTGATTGCATCAAGAAAATTATGCACTGTAGTTTCCATTCAGTATTTAATAAAGAAAGACTAATTTTTAGCTTTAATTTTTGACGCTTTGCCCAGCCACAATAAGCTGTCGATAATCAATTTATTCTGCGTTTCGCTCGTAAATGTAAATGACAGCTCTTTATTGGTTTTGTTTTCATAATCAATATCATTATGCCCCATGTTTGCATAAATCATGTTGTATTTTCTATTCGTCCAGACTACCGGATAATAACCGCTATGCCATATTTCGTGCGGTTTGGGGCCCGTTCCCAATGGGTAACTCGTTGAGTCAATGGAAAGCAGTATTTTAATATCCGGATTCGTACGCAGATCATTCGTCCACCTATACCATTCATTCGGTGTCGATTTATATGTTTCGGGTAAATGCCGGGTGGCCGGGTGTTTCCGATCCTCAACCCGTAAGATAGCCGGGGTGGGTCGCCAGGTATTGCTTTTATATTGACCTGATCCTAAAAACTGGTTATGATACCAGTCCCAGTTCTGCGGAAAAGCGGATGGAGTCAAGGCAAACCCCGCGAAATGAAAACCCATCCAGGCACCGCCCTTTTCCATGTACTGCTGGAATGCTTGCCGCTGGGCAGGCTCCTCCGGCCGGCTGTCTAAAAACAAAACAACCTGATAATTGGCCAGAAAATCAGCATTCAGATTCGTCCAGTTGTCGGTCGAATCGTAGTTAAAATTATGGCTGGCAGCTTCTTTAGGAAACCACCGATTTGCTTCGTGTACGTAGCTAATGTGCGCCTGATCGTTTTTGGCCCTATAAAAAGCGATCACGTTAAACTTGCCCGCCTTACTCTGCGCCTGTATAGTGGAGATGAAACAAATGTGGCAAAAAACAATGGCTATAAGCTCCTTACTGCTAACTAAGCGCATACAAAATCGGTAGATGAGATCCATCAGGTAAGGCCAGATTCAGGCAAACCTACTCACCTTTAACCAGGCTAGTCCCGGGTCTTTCGCTACGAATAAGTCAATGCGCCAAACGTCAACGGTGTTTCGGGTACGTGTGTAGGCCGACGGCCCTGAACATCGCTCAATCGTACTGTTGGCAGATGCGGCAAAACCAATTTCCCAACATATTCGCACTCCTCAATAAGTGGATAACCCGAGAAAATAAACGACCGGATACCCATGTCCATGTAGCGGCTGAGCTGGGCCAGAATCTGCTCTGGCGTTCCAACCAATGCGCCACCAGCCCCCGACCGTGCCCGCCCTATTTCCGTCCACAGAATTGGCTCCACAAAACCTTCCTCATCGGCTCCCTGCCGCATCTCATCCTGCCGCAACACACCCAGAGATTTACCGTCCTGGGTACGTTGTTTCAGCGCTTCAGCCTGTTGCGCATTAAATTTGCTCATTAATCGTCGGGTGTATGCACGGGCCTCAGCTTCCGTTTCGCGCACAACGATGTGAATCCTCAGGCCAAAATCAATCGTCCGGCCGTGGCGTGCCGCCCGAGCCGACACATCCTGCATGGTGGCATACAGGCTTTCCTCTTTCTCGGGCCACATCAGAAATACATCACAGTATTGCGCACAAACTTCACGAGCCCCATCAGCTATTCCACCAAAATATAACAGCGGCCCGCCCTTTTGCTGATAGGGCTTAACGGGATCGGTAGCCATCGTAAACTGCCCATAGACCGGTCCATTGTGTATAATTTGATTTTGAGTCCAGCCCTGGCGCAAAATCTCAATGGTTTCAGAACATCGCTGGTAACGAAGTGCTCCATCCTCTTTATAACCGGGAAGGTCGGAGTTAATAATATTGATTGTCAGCCGTCCTTCGAGCAGATGGTCGAGTGTACTGATAGCCCGCGCCAGCATGGGTGGATGGAATTCTCCGGTACGAATCGCAACCAGCAAACTAATATCCTGCGTCAGGTGAGCCACTGCCGATGCAAACGCAATCGGCTCCTGCCCAACGACGTAGGAGGTCGGTAGCAAAATATTCTTGAAGCCCTGTTTTTCGGCGGTCAGTACGATGTCGCGACAATGCTCAAAACTACTGCGACGGTCCGGGTCAAGTTGGCCCAGAAATTCAGTATCTCCCCCGCAAAGATCACAGAACCAGGCAATTTCAGCCACGCGATCGGCAGTGCGAACGGCGACAGATTTTATAGAATCGATCATACAATTAATTCATAATCGGTTGCTTACCCGCCCCAACTCCATGGGTCGAGACTTGATACCGGCTCGTCTACTATCGAAACAACTCATCAAACGTAACGCTCACGTAATACAACCCGCCGATCCGGGCAAGGCCATAGCCCTGAGCGTAGTATTTGTTGAGAACGTTCGTACCACCGAGTTTAACCGTCGATTTATAGTCCGGCACTTTATACGATACCTGCGCATCGACACTGCTCCACGATGGAAGCCAGACGTCGCCCGCTGTAGTTCCCTGCTCAACCCACATCCGATCCGTCCAGCGATAGGTAATCGTGGCTCCGATCCGATCGGTCAGGCGTGCATTGTTCAGGCTAAGGTTATAGCGATTTTCGGGCGAGATAAAGAAGTTTCGACCTTTCTGTGACACTTCAGGGTTACTCATTTTCCGCTTTACGATATCGAGACCCGCATTGTCTTTAATGATGTTGCCCTGTGCATCGCGAAGCGTTACGGTGCCAACCTGATAGGTGTAATTACCACTGAGCGTAAATCCCCGACCTAGTCCATACTCCAGACCAAACCCGGAGCCAGTTACGAATATCTCGTTGAAGTTGTTGAAATTGATCTGTAGTGTCCGGTAGGCATTCGTCGCAAAATCAGCAATCTGGCCATTGGTTGGTTGATAAAAGCTCTGAGCGGCAATGAAATCGGTGTATTTGCTGTAAAAATAGAAGGCGTCGATATACAGTTTATTCTGAATCAGGGTTTTGTAGCCAACTTCCCAGGTTTTGATTTTTTCGGTCGTAAAATTAGCCGGATTATAGGCCCGACTACGCAGTTGAGCTTCTGTAATGCGCCCAGCCGCAAAATCTTTAACGTCGCTATCCAGATAAGCCGGATTGGAAAATAATCCGGCTGACTCAGCCGCCAGACGTGCCCCACCGACTTCGCCCCCTTTGCCAGCCGCCGGAACGGAAAACAGTTGACCCGGTGATGGGTTCCGGAAAGCCGATTGCCACGAAGCCCGGAAATTATGAACACCAGCGCTTATCACGGCCGAGGCTCTGGGCGTAAAACCACCACTGAAATACTGATTCTTATCGTATCGGATGGCCACTGTTGGCTTTATCGTTAGCGACGAGCCAAGCTTTACTTCTTTGGCAACCTGTAAATAAGCCCCATATTCGTTGATGGTGTATTCTGAACCATCTGCTTTCAGCGTAATGGCGGTCCCACCGGTGTTCAGGGCATAATGCCGGATACTGCCCCCTGCAATCACCTCAGCTACTTCGACCAGATTTGTGAAGTTGTACATACCTTCGTAGTGCCAAAGGGCTGAATTATCGCGAAAACGTGTCCCTTTCGCACCTTTATAGCCAGGAACCGTATCGGTGTTGAAGGCATTAGCAAACAGATCCCGCACTAGATTAAAGCTCGTTGAACCGGGCAAATAACGTCCACGATCAGCCTCATTCCGAGCCAGCCCGGCGCTTACTTTATTTTCTACGTATACCTGCCCAAACTCTGTGGCCCACTGCGTCAGTGGCTTCCAGGCATTATTAATCGCAACGGCGGTCTGACCAATGTTCCAGCCTTCGGCTCGCTGCTGGGTGGTATACGCCCGTAGAAAGAAATTTTCGCCCCGGATTTCAGCCTTGAACTGATGTCGCTGGTAGTCCGGAAAATACTCCCGGAAACCGGCCGTACGAATAAAATTGCCATTGCCGTAATACCAACCCAACGAGGCTTCAATAGTGCTCGACAGTTTATAATGCAGGGATACGTTGGCGCGATTATTAAATACCTTACCATTGTTACCCAATAGGGCCAGTTCGGTATAGCCAGTGCGGGTTACCAGCTTGTTCTGCAAGGATGAATTGCCATAATTGGCAGGAAATGTGTAAGCACCTCCCGCATTGATGTCATCACCATAAACGTTCACGCCATCGTACTGAAGGTTCGTATTGGAGTCATTGTTTGGCACAAAACCGATTCCGGTGGCAATGTTTCCCCGAGTGGCATCAGTTGCAAAAAAATTCTCCCGCGCACGGGTCGAGCGGTCGCTGTAGTCGTCGGCAATGAAATCAGTCCCACTTAATCGCTGGAAATTTACTTTAAACGCAAAGCGTGTTCCGAGCTGTTGGGCGTATCGGATGGCAAAATCACCATACCCTTTTGGCCCAAACCCTGATTTACCGACATTATTGACGCCTACTTTTACCTGAGCGCTCAGGCCCTGATACGTAAATGGATTCTTGCTGGATGTTAGCATGAGTCCCTGCAAGGCGTCAGGCCCATACAGTGCCGACGACGCTCCCGGAATTAGTTCAATGCTCTCCACATCCAGATCAGAAATACCGGCTACATTGCCAAAGCCAAACCCTAATCCTGGAGAACGGTTGTCCATGCCATCGGTCAGTTGCAGAAAGCGATTGTTGTTGTTAGCCCCAAAGCCACGCAGATTAACCGATTTAAACGTCAGGCTTTGCGTCAGCAAATCGACTCCTTTCACATTTTGCAACGCATCAAACGGGCTGGCTGCTGGCGACTGCTGAAACTGTCTTGCACCGAGTTTTTCGACCGTTACGGAAGCTTTTCGAATATCTTCAGGAACGCGACTGGCCGATACTATCACCTCATCGGCAGTGATCGCTTCTTCGGTGAGCGTTACTGAAATACTGCGGAAATTATTTCCTCTTACCGTCACATCCTGACGGCGGTATCCGATAAACGAAATACTAATGGTCAGTGGTAGTGATTCTGTGGTTGGTAATCTAAAGTGCCCGTCTGGCTGCGTAACCGTACCTGTATTCGTGCCCCGAATAATAATGGTCACGCCCGCTAAAGGCTGATCGTTTTCGTCAGTAACTCGGCCCTCGATATTTGTCTGTGCCCGGACACCAATCAGGCCGAACAGCAGAAATATCACAAGTAAAAGTAGTTTCTTCATAGCTGAGTTATTAAAAGTGTAATTTTTTATTAAAGTTGGATACAAATGACACAAAAATACGAAAGCTGACCACGTTAAATAAATTTAACGTGGTCAGCTTTCTAAAATCAAGTCAATCTATTTATGCTCTAGTGCTCAGCAATGGCTCCTGCGGCCGTGGCCGCCGATACTTCAATCAACCTTCCGGTTCTAACGTCGTAGATGTAGCCCTAAACGGCAATGTCATTCGGTACAAGCGGGTGGCTTTTGATACATTTAACATCTTCCGTTACGCTGTCTGCCAGGTTACTAATGGTCAGAAACGAAACAAATTTAGCTTCGTCGGAACCACTTTCTTCTATTCCCAACTAACTGATTGACCCCGTTAGAAGGTATACCGTAACGTAACGCCATAGGTACGTGGGTCACCTACAATGCCTGCATAATGGCCTGCGCTTCCGGGAGCCGCCAGTAACTGCTCAAAGTAATTGGTATTGAACAGGTTTCTGCTCCAGACAAAAATCGAAATTCCGGTAGAAGCTCTAAAACCAAGCCGTCCATTTGCCAGGGTGTAAGCGTCAATATTTAAATACTGAGACGGTGATGGACTCGACGAAAAAGAGGAGCGATAAAAAGCATCTAAGCCAACAAAGTAATTTCCTTTTAAACTGATGAGCTTTCCTTTAGCGGTGACCTCGCCCCCTACCGAACCTGACCATTTTGAGATACCGGGTAACACCCCGCCTGAAATATCTTTAAAAGCTTGTTCTCCCCCCGTTTCTTCAAGCGGCACTGGCGCATTTTTAAATGTCACATACTTGCCATCTGTATAGGCAAAGGCTGCGTTCAGGGTTAACCGATTGGCTATCCGTACATTTCCATCGATCTCCACACCCATTACGCGCACTTTCTCAGCATTGGCCAGATAGCCTCTGTTCACGCCGGGTTCAGGCGTTTGTACCTGTGTCTGATAATCTTTAATCTCTGTATTATAGAATACCAGATTCAGGATCGAGTTAGGCGATGGTTTTGTTTTCAGGCCAAATTCGACGTGGTTTACATGCTCGGGCTTCACTCTGGCCAGGTCAAGTAATGTCTGTCCATTGGCTGTTGGTAATCCACCAATATTAATCCCGACGGGTTTGTAGCTTATAGCATAGGTTGCAAAGGCATTGATCGCACTTCCTGCTCTGTATTGCAGAGTAACCTGTCCGGAAAAATTATCCTCTGATACGTCCGTATCGAACGCCTGATTGGTATAAACCCCGTTCTTTAAGGCGATCAAAGCCGCATCGGTCGTTTGCAGACCTCCGTAGGTTTCCCGTTTATAGTTGGCTACTTTCTTGTCGTAATTATACCGGACACCTGGTAAAACGTGGATTTTATCTGTTAAAGCCCAGTCAAGTTGTCCAAATACCGCCAAGCCCGTACTCTTGATTCTATTGGTTGTCCGAATACCGAAGTTATCGAACAGGCCCGGCGTTTTCCAGAGGGCACTTGTCGAGCTTTGGGCAAAGCGCCATTGGGCAGAACCGGCTTCTTCGGTCTGTACGGGGTCAGATTTCAAATCCTGCCAAAGGCCGAATAAGCCAACAACACCGCTCAACCGGGATGAAACTTTACCCGCATACCGTATTTCCTGCGACCACTGGTCATGAACTGAATTACCTGCCGAAATCGTAAAGACGGGTAAACCGATGTAGTCGCGGTCATTCAGCGGGGTCCATTTCCAGTGACGCCAGGCTGTTGTAGAGGTTAGGGTACCACCTCCTATTTTAATATCGGCGTTCACTGATACGCCACCAAGCTGATTATCTGCTTTTGATGGCGTATCCAGGTCAACAATCCGTTCAAAAGCGCTTGAATACGGGAGTTTGTAATTTAAATCAGCAATAATGGCATTAAATTGTCGATAGGCAGCCCGCTTGGTGGGAACAACACCGGCTACTGGCCAGCCATAACCATTCGGTTTCTGATCAGAAACATCCCCGATTATGGTAATTCTTACATTATCGCTTGGCGTGTACAGGAGTTGCGCCCGCACACCAATATTATTAATGTCGTTGATTGGAAGCTGGGTATGTACATTGAAAAAAGTCCCGTTCCGTTGTGTACCCGTAAACGATACCCGCGCGGCAAGCTTTTTACTCAGTGGTCCCGTGAGTGAGCCTTTAGCCTGGATATACCCGTAATTGCCATAACTTAATTCAAAGCTACCGCTTGGGGTAAAACCGGCAGGACGCGTGGTAATGTTGAAGGCTCCAGCTGTTGTGTTTTTACCAAACAACGTTCCCTGAGGCCCTCGTAACACCTCTACCTGTTCAATATCGATGAAATCGAGTGCTGTAGCCGCTGGACGGGCGTAGTAAACACCATCTACATAAAATCCGACGCCTGGATCAATACCATCGTTCGTTAAGCCATACGTAGAGCCTAAGCCACGAATATTAAGCGTTGTATTTCGGGCATTGGAGGCATACAACTGAACGGTAGGTACCATTTCTTTCAATCGGTTCACGTTGAAAGCACCAGCATCTTCTGCCCGGTTACCACTGACAACCGAGATCGGGATAGGAACGTCCTGTGCCGACTCCTGACGGCGTCGGGACGTTATCACGACATCGGCCAATTGATTGGCTCCCTCTTCAAGTTGAATTTCTGTGTTGTCATCAGATACCACCACTTCTTTGGTCTGATAACCCAGAAAAGACACAACCACTGCCAGGGGAAGCTTTTGAGCTGTCAGTAACTTGAATTGACCATTTTGATCCGTTGGTCCACCGTTGGTTGTTCCTTTAATTGTTACAGTGGCGCCAATTAATAGTTCTTTCGTGCGGGCATCAATAACTTTCCCAGTAATAGTGGAATTGATAACGGGGGGATTTTGAGCTGATACGAATAAGGGTAAAAGAATAACCCCTATCAGAAACATTGACTTTAAAACTTGTTTCATTCCGATTTTGTGGTAATAAATGTGATTAGTATGCCACGATGTTAGCCTTGCTTAATTGACGAAATCTCAATAGTTGCGCGTACTTCCGTGCCAGTTCATTTTAGTGTTGTCTATGTATTCTCCCTATACTCCCGGTACTGGATAGACTATTAGTACTTATAATCTATTGATATTATAGACTTTACAAAGGAACAACCACTTCCCTCTCTTTTCCAAACATTCACCTTGAAAAAATACTTAACCTGATGATTTTCTATACTTAAGAACTTCATTTAGTCGCAACAACCCGTTGAAGAAACTCTACATTCTGCTTTGTAGTCTGTTACTGATCAGTAGCCAGAGCAGGGGTCAGGTACTTAAAGATGTCACGTCATCTAATCAGGTATGGATTGCCTATTACAATCAAACCCGGCTAAGTGATAAATGGAGTATCTGGTTCGACACGCACGCGCGACGTACTGATTTTCTGGGACGCTGGGCGACGCAGATTTTCAGACCTGGTGCCGTTTATCACTTATCCGATAAGGCGCGACTGATGGCTGGATACGCTTATGCCCGTTTTTACTCCACTGAACCAGGGGGTGATGTTCAGCCAGAGCACCGCCCGTGGCAGCAGATAAACTGGGAAGGTAAACTGGGTCGATTTGAGACCAATCACTGGATACGAATCGAGGAACGGTTTCGCCGGAATCTGGTCAATGAGCAATTGGCCCCCGGCTATGGCTTCAATTTTCGATTTCGGATCATGGTATCCGCCCAATTGCCACTCTGGGGTAAAGAAGCGAAGCCGGGTGTCCCGTCCGTACTTGTCCAGAACGAAATATGGTTTAACGCAGGTGGGGAAATCGTTTATAATTACTTCGATCAGAACCGGTTATTTCTGGGGATCGTCTACCCATTTTCGGAGCAGCTACGGCTTCAGGCAGGTTATATGAACGTGTTTCAGCAGCAGGAAGAAGGGAATGAATTTCAGAACAAGCACGTTCTAAGGCTGTTTCTCTACCACGATCTTGATTTCAGATAGCGGCCGGAGCAGGCCTGTTTCTATTCAAAATAGCCAGTCAATTCGCCATAACCCAGAATGTGGCCTTTCATTGCATCTATAACCTGTTGTTTATTGGGCACATCCGTAAAGGAAAGCGCTTCATCGAGAGCATAGACACGAAATACATAAGCATGGCGCCCTGCTGGTGGGCAAGGGGCGATAAACTTTAGATTACCAGTCGAGCTTTTCCCAATTTTACCACCCAGCAACTGCAATTGCTCGGTAGTTAGGGCTTCCGGAAGGCTACGAACTGATGCGGGTAAATTGTACAATACCCAGTGCGAAAGGTTGAATATTGGGAAAGTGGGGGTTGGCACATCGTAGTCAGTTACCAGAACAACGTAAGTCTCCGCATCGGCCTGATTGCTTTCCCACGCAAGCGCCGGTGATACACTGCTTCCACGGCAACTGCAATTGACAGGCATATCGCCGTTGGGCGGGAATGAACCGCTGGAAACAGTGATGCTTTTTCGTAATGTGGTCAGGTAAGCTTCTTCGTCTTCATGCTGAGACTTTGCCCTAAAGTGCATTACTATCATAAATAGCCCGAAAAGCACAATCAAGCCAAATAGTATCCGAGTAATTATACGCATAAAAAAGCCGGCTAGGTACATTCGCATCCTTAACCGGCTGATAATAAATAAAGTTTATGAAGTTTCCAGCGTCTATTCCAAAAAAAATCAGGAAATAGGGCTTCTTACAGCCTACGCGGCCCGGCTACTCTGCGGACGGCGTAGCGTTGTTGTACGAAGCGACTGCGTATTGCTCCGTGCTTCTTCAATTACCTGCTCCGAAACAAGCCCAAGGTGATTGGCACGTTTCAGCACATAATCAAAGGGCAGGTTAAAATAATTAGCCACTTCGCTCCGGAAGCTTTCGGGAAATTTTGACAGACGCAAGCCAAAAAACTTACGGACTTCATCTTCTGGCAGCATAGCCGCCAATGCGACACGCTCTGCTTCGGCCAGTAATTCCAGTCGTGATGGATATAAATACTCCAATCCAATGGATGCTGACAGAATATTGAGGAACAGGTTTTTATACATTGCCGACAGTTCGGCAGGCATGATTACCCAGCCCTGTTCGCGGAATTTTGCCGAGAAGCCCGTTAATCCCTGCTCCCCGCGAATTTCACCCGCAACAAGCTCAGTGGGAAAACGAAGTCTTTCGTCGGTTTTCTGTAGCCGGAAAACGACCGCTTCAACGGGGCTTTTGGTAAATAATAAATCGGCAGGCAAGACCCGAGTGCTTTCCCACTGGTCGGTCATGCGCATAAACAGGCTTTCGTTGACTGGCAGATTTTCAGGGCTGCCAAGACTGATGAGTATCCGGCGGAAAGCCGCCAGAAAATCGATCTGGAGTTGGTTCGAATTTGAGCGTCGCTTCATGCGGTTGGCTTGCCGGTCAATTGCTTTTCAATAGCCCCAAACCGGCATCATTAGTATGGTTGTCTGTTGGAAATTGGGGAGGTAAATATACACAACAGAACACGCAAAACAAAGCGTTAACGCCAACAATATCAGACAACTTACCGAATCAATTTTACGACCAAACTTACGTTGATCCAGCGGCCAGTCCATGGTTGTTTACGCAAAAAATCATTACTGATCTGATCCGGCACAGCAACGGAAAGACCAGTACTTGTTCAGAGGCCAACTACGAATCGTAACCCTGGATACACTTTCTTAAAAAACCCATTCATGTACAACTCAGGCTGCACCTTAAACAACCCTTTCTGAAAAACTGTACCGCCCAGTCGGATCGTGTTTGACTCAAAATACGATCCTTCCCGATAAACCGGAATGCCAACATAAAACGAAGCGATCTGGCGATTGAAATCGGTGGTCCGACCCGTTTTATTTTTATGATAAAAGACGACGCCAACATTCAGAAAGTCGTTTCTGAAAATCGAAAATCGATCGGTGGCAGTGGGTCTGTCAAAGAAGAAATTAGACGTGTAACCAACAACATACCCTACCCGCTGAAATTGACTGGGAATAAACTGAATATCGAAATTGAGCGACGGCACCCATTGGTTCCGAATCAGGCCAACGCCAATACCGGGCGTAATTTCGAGAAACGGATTTTTTGCCGAACCCGGATTCAGGAATCTGGCTTTGTTGTCGGCGCTCTGAAGCAGAGTAAACGCCATTTTTGGGCTGGTCAGGTCATGGTTTTTGTATTCGCGCACCGATTCGAGTGCCTGATGCAGTTTCTGATTAATTCCTCCTGCCTTCAGCAAGCGTTCAATATCGCTTAGGCTATTGACCAACAGATACACACTAAAAGTAGTGGGTGTATCTTGCGATTCCAGTGATGTCCATATAATCTGGAGAGTATCCTGCTGTGTTTTTACCTCAACCGGCTTGTCATCCTCCTGAAACTGGAAATTAGTTGTTGGCTGGGGAGTGTAGCGCAACGCCAGAGACTGACTGGTTTCGCCAAGCCGAAAGAGCGCATGGGTGGCCCGAGTCGGGTTTTGCGTTGTATCCTCCACTTTCTGATAGTCAGTCACGAACAGGCGTAATACCGAATCAATATTTTTTCGGGCCAGAACCTGTGCATATTGATCGAATGCGACAAGCAGTTTGTTTCGCTGACCTAAATCAATTTCGATACGGCTAAGACCCGGAAACTTCTGTCGAGCCTCCTGTTTCGCTAAACGTGGGTTGGTCGGTTGAGATATGACAATCCCGACTATGCTCAGCATGAGCATAGTAATCAAACAAAATAGACGCATGTTTATTGGTTTGGTTTACTCGTTAGGGGCATTATTAAGGTGGAACGACGCTCTTCCGGTACTGATTCTTCACTCCGCCCGATACCTAACCGGACAAAGTTTTCAGTACGGTAAACTTTGGGGCGAGTTTCTTCTTCAGCCCGCAGTTCGTTTTCGTGAACGACCCGAAATCTTCGTTTTGGCGTAGTCGTCGCCACAGTCGGCTTACCGGATACGATGTGTTTATCAACAACTGGCAGAACTTCATCAGCCATTGGTAAAGAAGGAATTGGGGGTAATACCGCAATTGGCTCTGGATCGACTGGCGTTGCTAGTTGGTTCGGAATTTCTCTGGAATGACTAGTCGTTTGTAGTCGTACGGCTGATCGTCTTTTTCCAGAAAATACGATTTTCGGAGCGATAACCTCGTTAACCAGCCTCGCCTTACGACCGGCTTCTGAAGTTGTAGGTCCTTTACGGTTAGCGCGAGCTATGCTAATTTTAGTCTGTTCGTCAGTTGATTGATGTAACGCAAACCAGCCCAAAATCAACCCACTCAGACAGGCTGCCATTGCCCATCCAATCAGGCCAGTTCGTCGACGAGGTTCATCAACCTGAAGCTCGGGACGCATCTGTTGCCACAATCGTTCGGCGTCAAACGAAGATCCGGGTGGGGGCGTATCGGGCATGCGGCTGAGTGACTGCCGTACCCACCGATCAAGAGATTCGTCGAGTTTCTGCTTCATAACCGTATTGTATCAACCAGGTTTGTAATAAAGCCCTCGCCTTGCTTAACTGCGATTTTGAGGTATTTTCGGAGATGCGTAACTGATCGGCAATTTCGCGGTGTGTATATCCTTCAATAGCGTATAGGTTAAAGACCGTTCGATAGCCAGGTGGCAACTCCAGAATAAGCTGATGAATGCGTTCAGCATCGAGCATGCTATCCGGGAGTTGCCCGGTATCTGGCTGAATCTCGGCGAGTTCATCGGCCTGAAAAAGAGGCAGGTTTCGATTAGCCCGCAGGTGTTGCAATGCTTCGTTGACCACAATACGCCGAAGCCAAGCTTCCAGACCATTATCGTCCCGATAGGTAAAGCCTACAATCGAGCGAAAAGCTTTCAGGAAACCGTTCATCAACACCTCTTCAGCATCTGATTCATTCCGGACATAGCGTAGACTAACCCGAAACAGTCGGTTAACAAACTGATCGAACAGTCGTTTCTGGGCAAACGCATTACCCTTCTGACATTGTTCAACAAGTTGCTGCGACATACTGGTGACTGGTGATTTCGGATCGTTTTCAATGACAGAAATGCCGTGTTTGGCTAAAGGGTTGCCTGAGGCAAAAAAAAAGCCATCATCTGTTCGAACAATGGCCTGAATAGTAGATGGTTTTGGGCTCAATTAACCAGCATAGTGCTGTGTTCGCGCGTATCATAGCGTTGTCGTGCATTCATAATCTGATCGCTGTGATCGGTGGCCCATTCACCCAGATCAATGACTTGCACCAATAGACTATAACCCAGCTCTGTCAGTTCGTATTCGACCCTTGGCGGGATTTCAGGATACACCCGTCGCGAAACCAGACCATCGCGTTCCAGATTGCGCAGCGTTACTGTAAGCATTCGCTGAGAAACGCCATCGATCCGTTTCTTGAGTTCATTGAATCGAAGGGTTCCGGCATTGCCTAAATGAAAAATAGACAATATCGACCATTTATCGCTGAAACGGTCCAGAATATTCCGGGTTGGGCACCCTCCTACCACACGACCTGTCGTTCCTAAAATTTTCTGCAATTTTTCTTGCAGCCTATCCTGCTGATTATCAACAATAGTTCTGTCCATGTTCCTGACGCACAAAAAAATGCCTTCTTGCGGTGGTTTCAGTTACTAAATACCTTTGAGTTACCAAAAGTAACTAAGTAACGAATAAAAACCAAGAATCTAATGATCGCTATTACCGGAGCATCTGGCCATCTAGGAAAAGCCACGCTCGAATTTTTACTAGCTAAAACAAATGCCAATTCACTGGTTGCCATTGCCAGAGATCCCGAAAAAGTGGCTGATCTGGCCAGCAAAGGAATCACCGTTCGTCAGGGAGATTATGGTGATCCGGCTTCGCTCGTAGCCAGTCTGGCAGGTGTTAGTACAGTACTGTTAATCTCCAGTTCTGCACTGGGGGAGGAGCGTGTTCGCCAGCACGCCAATGTGATCAATGCGGCCAAAGAAGCCGGTGTGAAGCATATTTTTTATACCAGTGCCCCGAATCCATCCCCAACAGCACACTTTGCGCCAGCTATTGATCATTTCCAGACCGAAAACCTGTTGAGAGAATCAGGTCTGACGTATACTATCTTCCGCAATAATCTATATCTGGATGTAGTACCGGGATTGATTGGCGATGCGGCTCAATCGGGGAAACTCTACTATCCGGGTGGTGATGGAAAAATCAGCTTTGTACTGCGAACAGACATTGCCGAAGCCCTCGCTACTGCGCTGACCAGCGAAGGTCATGAGAATAAGGTGTATGACATTGGGGCGCCTACTGCCTGGTCATTCGGTGATATTGCCAGGGCGTTGAGTCATAATGATAAGTCCGTTGACTACATCGATATTCCCAATAGTGCCTACGAAGCCGAACTCGTCAAGCACTTGCCCGCTCCGGTGGCCAAAGTCTACGCAGGAATGGCCGAAGGCATAAAGGAAAATGACTTTAATCAGCCCGATTCAACACTGGAAAAACTGTTGGGTCGCGAACCCGTTAGTCTGGACAGTTTTCTGAAAAACCTGGCCTAAAATCATTTGTTACGCCGGATGGCTGTTCCTATCAGTTATTCGGCGTAACATCTTTGTATCCGTACGCTAAGAGCCAATTCTATCTGTGATTAGTACACTATCTTCAACTTAATTTCGCGAACTAGTCAATAAATAGTACAAATACCGACTGAATACATCTTTATTCGCTGAATACCATCAGGAAAGCTTATTTTTACCATACGATTATACTGTTTATACACTATCGTATGCCGCGAGCTTTTCGTCTCTGTCATCCGTCACGGATTTATACGTTGTTATGGTTGCTGATTTATACCTGGACAGTGTCTGCTCAGCCACTGCCCAAAACGTCCTCTACGAATACGTTCGAACTGATTGAAACCACGATCAGCGACATCCACAAAGCTTTCCGCACAGGTTCTCTGACGAGCGAACAGTTGGTCAATGCTTACCTGAAACGTATCCAGACTTACGATCAGCCTACAAAGCTCAACGCCATTATTATTGTCAATCCGGAAGCAATCAATACTGCCCGTGCGCTGGATGCGGAATTTCGAAAAACGGGTAGGCTGCGCCCGTTACACGGTATTCCGGTTATCGTGAAAGACAATTTTAACACAAAAGGGCTACAAACAACGGGCGGCTCCATAGCACTGAAAGGATTTGTGCCGACTGAAGATGCCTATCAGGTTCGTAAACTGCGGGAAGCCGGGGCCATTGTACTGGCTAAATCCAATATGGCGGAATGGGCTTTTACGCCCATGCATTCGCAAAGTTCAATGGCTGGCGAAACGCTGAATCCCTACAATCTGGCCTATGTGCCAGCCGGATCGAGTGGTGGTACCGCAGCAGCCGTGGCTGCTAACTTAGGCGCAGTTGGGGTAGGCTCCGATACAGGCAATTCAATCCGGGGGCCGTCGTCGCATAACGCACTGGTGGGCTTCCGAACATCGCTGGGCCTGATCAGTCGTTACGGTATTATTCCGCTCTATACCCGCAACGATGTTGGTGGGCCGATGTGCCGCACGGTCGAAGATGCCGTTCGGCTGCTGGAGGTTACGGCGGGCTACGATCCTAACGATCCGATTACTAAAAACAGCCAGGGCAAAATCCCTAAAAACTATACCCAGTTTCTACGCAACGATGGCTTGAAAGGTACCCGAATTGGGGTGCTTCGTCAGGTAAGCGACAAATCGATCCACCCGGAAATCAAGCAGCTTTTCGACCAGGGTCTGGCGGATTTGACCCGAATGGGTGCGCAGGTCGTTGATGTTACTATTCCTGATTTTGACTCGTTACGCACCAACCAGGGGTGCGCCGACTTTAGAGCCGATATTGAAAACTACCTTCGCACCTTTGTTAAACTGGATTCCCTGAAAACCCTGGAAGATATCATTCGAATAGGCGGTTATTCGGACATTGTGCGCGACCGGCTAACCCACCAACAAACGCATTCGGGTCGCACCAGGCATCCCGAAATTCCGTGTGGTGATGCGTTTACCGATCCATTGCGGATTGCTTTTCGCAAAGCGATTGAAGCCGAAATGGATCGGCTGCATGTCGATGCCCTTGTTTACCCAACCTGGAATTATCCGCCCGCTCAGGTTGGGGATGCAAAAGGCTATAAAGGGGATAACAGTCAACTGATTGCTCCCGCTACCGGCCAGCCCGCTTTTACCGTTCCAATGGGATACACGACCGGCGATTTACCCGCTGGTATTCAATTTTTGGGTCGTCTGTTCGCTGAACCAACTTTAATCCGGTTGACGTATGCCTATGAACATGGAACTCACCATCGGATCGCCCCAAAGCGATTTATGGCGCTTGGCCAATAAAATAAACCCTCTATCAACCTAACGCATTACTATTTTTCACTCCATCACATTCCTCGTCAATGAATCGCTTTCTTTCCCAGACAACCCATTTTTTTATACTTCTTGTAGTTGCACTATCTTCCTTTGTTGTCAAGGGCCAGCCGTTCAGCAAGGCCGAAATTACACGCTGGCAACAGCATGCCAAACAGGTCACGATTACCCGCGACACCTGGGGCGTTCCGCACATTTACGGCAAAACCGATGCTGATGTAGTCTTTGGTTTACTATATACCCAATGCGAAGATGATTTTGCCCGTGTTGAAGAGAATTACATCACGTCGACGGGTCGGTTAGCCGAAGTAGAAGGTGAGTCGGCCCTCTACCATGATCTGCGGGCGAGGCTCTTTATGGATAGTACGCAGGCCATAGCGATCTACAAAAAAAGCCCGGCCTGGATGAAGCAGTTGCTGGACGCCTTTGCCGATGGCACCAATTATTACCTCTACACCCATCCCAACGTTACGCCCAAATTGCTGAAACGCTTCCAGCCCTGGATGCCGCTTATGTTCAGTGAAGGCAGTATTGGTGGCAACATCAGTGTAGTATCCACCGAGCGGTTGAAGGCTTTTTATGAACAGCGAAAATCAACATCGTGGCTCAACAATTTCGACCACTACGAACGTGAATCGGTCGGGTCGAACGGGTTTGCTATCTCCCCTGCCAAAAGTGCTACGAAAAACGCGCTGTTACTGATCAATCCACATACATCGTTTTATTTCCGGTCGGAGGTACACATGGTCAGTCAGAGTGGCTTAAACGCGTATGGGGCCGTTACCTGGGGGCAATTCTTTATCTATCAGGGCTTTAACGAAAACTGTGGCTGGATGCACACAACCAGTTATGCCGATTCGATGGATGAATATCTGGAAACGATCGAGAAAAAGAATAACGCCCTTTTTTATAAACATGGGAATGGCCTCAAGGCCGTTCGCACGCAAAAAGTACGGTTACCCTATAAAGCAGGAAACGGAGTGCAGTACAAAGATTTTACGATGTATTTCACCCAGCATGGCCCCATTGCTGGCGAAAAAGAGGGTAAGTGGATTGCGATCGATATGATGAATACCCCCCTGAATGCGCTGGAACAGTCGTATCTACGCACGAAGGCAACCGGGTATGCAAGCTTCAAGGAAGTCATGAAACTCAATGGCAATGCGTCCAACAATACGATTTTTGCGGATCGCGACGGCACGATTGCCTACTGGCATGGCAATTTCATGCCAAAACGAGATCCCAAATTTGACTGGAGCCAGCCGGTAGACGGTAGTAATCCCGAAACCGACTGGAAGGGTTTGCATTCGGTCGATGACATTGTTCAGGTAAAGAACCCGGCCAGTGGCTGGATTCAGAACTGCAATGCCACTCCGTTTACTGTGTCGGGTACAAGTAGCCCCGAGAAAAACAAGTATCCGGCCTACATGGCTCCCGATGCCGAAAATTACCGGGGTGTCAATGCTGTTCGCGTTCTGAGCCGAAAATCGATGTTCACTCTGGATACCCTCATTGCCGCTGCCGACGACCCCCATCTGGCCGCTTTTGACGAACTGCTGCCTGCCTTGCTGAGCGCCTATCAAACTGTTTCCAGCGATGTGCAGAATCAATCGAAAGATCTGGCCGAAGCCGTTCAGATCCTGAAAGACTGGGACAAATCGTATGGTGTTAAGTCTGTCGGTCAGACGCTGGCCATTTATTGGGGCGAAAAAATACAGAAACTGGCTCGTAGTCGCGCGGCCACCGACCAGCGTTTCGATAATCTGGGCCTAACGGCGTTTACGATCAGCCAAACCTCCCCACAGGAAAAAGTAACAGCCTTAGCCGACGTACTGACTGAACTGACCCGCGATTTCGGGACCTGGAAAACGCCCTGGGGTGACATTAATCGCTACCAGCGGCTAACGGGAAAAATCCAGGAGACCTACGACGACCAGAAGGCTAGTATTCCGGTTGGTTTTACGTCATCAGCCTGGGGGTCGCTGGCGGCTTTTGCAGCCAGAACCTATCCCGGCACTAAAAAACGGTACGGCAGCGTGGGCAATAGTTTTGTAGCCGTTGTCGAATTTGGCAAACGCGTAAAAGCCCGTTCGGTGGTTACAGGTGGCCAAAGCAGCCGACCCGGCGAAACCCATTTCATGGATCAGGCTCCCCTATACTGTGAAGGGAAATTTAAGGATGTGTTGTTTTATCCGGAAGATGTGCAAAAGCATGTTGAGAAGACCTATCATCCGGGGGAAAAGTAAATGGTCAACTCGTTGGTTTCTTTACCAAATAGAACCCAAATTAATCATAAAAAGAAATGATTTACATTACTCAGTTAATCTACATCAAAGAAGGCCAGGAACGTGTATTTCATCAATTTGAAGACATCGCGATTCCAACAATCGCAAAATATAATGGACAACTTTTGCTACGGGTGAGACCTTCGGACAGCTCTTTCATTGCGTATCAAATTGATAAACCCTATGAGATCCACCTTGTAAAATTTGACTCCGAGCAAGATTTTGTAAACTTCATGCACGACGAAGAACGGAAGAAGTTCCTGCATCTTAAAGAACAATCAATAACATCATCCATATTAATTCAGGGGACAAAATTATAGTCCGAAAGTTTTGCCAGGGTTGTTTATCGGCTATAAATCACGCAGTTCGATAGTCAAATAAAGTCAACTCAAGTGGTAGCCACGAATCTTAAAAAGTTGTATGGCAAAAAGAATAATGGGAGTAATCGTAGGGTACGCCATTTTGTCGTCTCATCCCTTTTGCTTTTTAACCTATCTGGTCAAAAGCCACATGCACAGGCATCTACTGGATTTCAGATTATAACCGCTTTATATGGTATTGTCTTTTCTTTTTTAAGTGGCTTCGTCGTACAGATAATTGCAAAGCATAAAACGTTAGCGGTAAACTATGCACTTGGGTTAATTATTACAGGTTTCGCTACTTTTTCATTGGTCAAGGCAACAGGGAGTCACTGGACACAGTTGTTGGCTATTTTTATTTTTGCACCTGTTTCTGTTTTAGGCGGGTTATTTTGGCTGAAACGCGTTGGCAAACAGCCATTGTAAGCAACTAAAAGATAATGCACCGGGCGGGAGTTTGCCTGGTGCATTATCTTTTAGTATTGCGGTAGTTAACGGTAATACTTTTCCAAATCCCTATCCTCCCCTTTCCATTGCGCAATTTTTGCCAGTGCGTTCACAAGAGGTTCCTGTATAAAACCAGGGATTTCGGGAAGATAAGTGCCGCTATAGCCCAGCAACAGCGCCATATGCCACGGATTCTTCGTGATTTCGCCTTCAAATTGCCCGTCGTTGGCCAGGCCATAAGCGATTCGGATGCTTTTTTCCAACCCTCTTGCCGGCATCGCTTTAACCAAAAGGAGAATTGTAGAATCGGTTGGGTTTGCGAAATAATGTAATGCCCCTTTGTGCGCAACGGCATTACCACCTTCTTTTATTCTGTATTCCTTTCCTCCATTACCTACCAGAGCTGTACCTTTTAAAACAGTAAAATACTCGTCAAAGGATTTATGGTAGTGCCATCCATTTCCGCCATGCGGCTCCACTTCTACCTGAATCAGTTCGTAGGCACCACCCGTTTCGTTGCCGGTTTTAAGAAACGTTGATTTGTAATTGCCATCGCTGTTAATGATGGTACGATCGCTACGATTGCCAACACTCATATCAAGCGGGGGCAGAAAAAAGGCAAATCCGCTAAGTGCCAGAAAGAGAAAAATGAGCAGAAACAAAGGCAGGCCAACCATTGTGTAGAGTAGTCTGACCCAAAGGCGGTGATTACCTTTCCAGATACGAACTACGCCAATTGGGTAAAATACAAGAGAGGTCCATTTCCATAAGCGAACTTTATTAGCCGCTGGTTCAAATATAGTGTTCATGTTGTCCATTTATGTTGTTTTTTGTATTGCAAATTTTCACCTTAAGTCGGCGATACTGTTAAGGATAAACGGATTTTGGTTGCGGCAAAATGGATAAAATTGATAATCATAACTGGGGCAATATTTTCCGTGACATTTCACAACAGGAAGTGTTCCGCAACGATCGTTACGTTGAAGTATTGGCAAACTTCAACGAGCCGAATCTTGCTCATGCCCAAATCACGACCATTCAAACACCAGGAATCGAGTTAGTGTATGCCAATTTCAGTACCGAACGCAAGCTGGTACTGGTTGATCCCGAAAATTCAGAAAGTATAAGCTCTTCGTTTATTTTGAGTGGTGAGGTAGAATCGCAATTCACCCTGAACAAAAATTCGGTGCGTCATTGGGGAAATACGCATGGCTTTCAGTATACACCCGATTTTCAGGGCGAACACATTATCCTTAACCAAAAGCTACAGGCCTTCTCGCTTTGTTACAACAGTACGTATTTTAAAACCATAGCGCAATCGGCAGGTATGCACTACCTGGATCAGGTTCTGAACAGCATGGAACGTGGTCAAACCTTGCTGGTGCCCCCCGGCAAAATGGCCTTGCAGCCCCGTATGGCCGAATTACTGCATGCTATAGCGACATGTAACTTTCAGGGACTGACCAAATACCTGTTCATTGAAGCGAAAACGCTCGAACTATTTGCGCTGCAACTAGAGCAGCTTAATGCCGGGGCTGGCCATGCAATAAGAGAGCAATGGAGCCGCGCCGACCGCGAGCGTCTGAAGGCCGTACACGATTTCATCAATCAGACCTATCTGGAACCCTTAACGCTGACGGGCATTTGTTATCGTTTTGGGCTCAACGAGTTTAAACTCAAAAAAGGGTACAAGCATTTTTTCGGCAGTACTGTTTTTGGCCATATTCATACACTACGCATGCAGGCCGCACAGCGACTGCTGGTTTCAGAGCAAATGAACGTTTCGGAGGTTTCTTTCCACATTGGCTACAACAACATCAGTAGCTTTTCAGCAGCATTTAAAAAACATTTTGGTTACCTGCCCGGAACGATACGATTACATACTGCTGGCCTTTACGCTTGCTAACCTTGATCTGATTGGTAAATTACTCACGAAAATAGTTTCCCTACACAGCAATACTATTTTTTCTAAAAACGATTACATTTGAGTCATTATCTTCTCTACCAACCGTGAAACGTGTTGTCGGCTTAGGTCTGTTCCTGCTTTTACTTTACCACACACTGGGATACGTGCTCGTATTTATCAGTGTCCAGTGGCAGGAACAGCATGACCTGTCCAAACAGTTGGTTGTGTACCGGTCTGTCGACAGCATCGTTGAATTCCAGATTCCCCTGAAGGATAAACTGAACGGGACAAACCTGATCGACGCAACGACGAATGGTTTTGGTTACCGGGGCCGCTACTACGATGTGGTAAGCCTGCAAATTCAGGGAGACACTTTGCTCATTGCTGGTCTGGAAACAAACAAACGATCGTTTTGGCAAAGCGATCTGCTAACGTTTTTACACGATCACCTCACCAATTCAGATGCGGCCAATCGTAAAGCCAGCCAATGGCTCAAGTTTCTGCTAAAAGAATATTCCATTACCTCCCAAATTGTTCTTCATTTCCCGGATTACGGCTGGCGCGAAGCGGTGGAGATACCCGATCAGTCCTTCATTATTCCATTGCGCTCCTTACCGGTTCACTCGCCCCCTCCAGAAACAGCTAGCTAGCGGTTGGTTCTTCTCGTTTACTCTGGCTTATGGTGATACATTAATCGTATAGCTTATGCTTTACATTTCAGCCCGCCGATCTTTTTTTTCGGTCTGGTTGAACAGCGCCATAATTTTCAGCATAATCACTTTGATGGACGAAAACGCTGAATAGGCGCAAGCAATAGTTGCCTGCTCATGCGGCACTGGTTCACCGTTGTTTTAGTACTAAAGCGCAAGCCAAACGAGCATCAACACGCCCCATTCGACGACAAACAATCAGCTGATGTTGATTGACCTGAATTCTTGTGTTTATATTCCACGGAACCAGAGTCTGCCAGCCTGCTTTGTCGAATCTTTATTGCCTTAAGGAGCGCTTCTGCCGATTACCATTGGCGGATCGAAACGCGACCGTGGTGATCTATCTTAACCGGTTTGACTGGAAATCCCACTGATACAGGTGCTTAGTCAAACAGGCTTTCATAATTTCTAAATTCCTGTAAAGCGATGACAATATCAACGGAACCAATTGGCAGTATTCCACGGCCCTTATACCTGCAACAGGCTATGGCTGCTTTTGCAAATGGGCAAATTAAAGCAAACGAATTAGAGAAATTAGTTGCAAGGGCAACGCAGGAAACCATTCAGGAACTCGAAAAAACGGGCTCTCCCGTAATTTCAGACGGTGAACAGGCCAAGCCGAGTTTTGTTACCTACCCGCTTGAAGGCTTATCGAGTCTGGCACCCGATGGTGTAATTATTCCGTTTGCCGATGGGCATACCCGGCAATTGCCCAAACTAACGGCTGGCCCGTTTCACTACACGGCCTTTGCCAATTCATATCTTCGGAAAGCACAGCAATATTCGGCTCTCCCCATAAAGCAAGCCGTCATCTCTTGTTCGGCCATTAGCTTATTGTATCCACAGGAAGGAATTGAGGGCTATTCACGGGAGCAATTTTTAGCCGATCTTGTCGACGATGCCGAAGCCGATATCAGAACCTGTTTGAACAATGGAGCTTATAAAGTGCAAATTGATTTTACAGAAGCACGGCTCGCCCTCAAATTAGATCCTGGCAAACAGGTACTGGCGGCTTTTATTGATCTGAACAATCAGGTTCTTAATCGATTTACCGCCGACGAAAAAAAGAAGATTGGAGTCCACTCCTGCCCCGGTGGTGATCACGATTCGACCCACAGCGCCGACATTAGCTATAGCGATTTATTGCCTTTTCTGTTTCAACTGGAAGCCGATAGCTTTTATCTGGAATATGCAGCCGAGACCAATAAGAAGGCAGTACTCGAATCCATAAAGGAGAACCTGAAACCCAATCAGCAGGTCTTTCTGGGCGTTACCAACGTGCTTGACCCACGGGTAGAAACAGCCGAAGAAATCAGAGATTTAATCGTTGAGGCCGCAGCCATTATTCCAATTGAGCAGCTTGGCACTACTGACGATTGCGGGTTTTCGCCTTTTGGAGACGATACATCGACAGCCCGAGACATTGCATTCGCAAAAATTCGTGCCCGTATCGATGGGACCAAACTAGCAGAAAATGCACTGGCATCCTCCTAGACAGCACAAAAGCCAATTGGCTTCATAGGTGAGCCTTACAGAATCCCACTTTTTATGAAATAGCTAATTTGGGGTATGCTCTTTTTAATGAATTACAACCCGATTTAACTCCGGGCTACACTGGAAAAGCCGTTTCGGCGGCTTATTAACGATTTTATCATAGGTTAGGTACATATACCCCGGCTGCGTTGCGGCCGGGGACATATTGTAAACATTGAACTCATCAATATGGCACACATTCAATTACCCGAAGGACTGCCCGGCATTCGCGGGCCAATGGCTTTTAGCCCTGAAACGGCTCATCCACTCAATGGTTTAGCCAACGCGTTGCTTCGTCCCGATGATCCGGCAGGATTGAGCTGGGGAGAACGAGAACTCATTGCCACCTACGTGTCGTCCCTGAATGATTGTTTTTTCTGTCAGACCATCCACGGGGCTGTGGCCAGTCATCACCTTGGCGATGACGACTGGAGTTTGATCAAGGCCGTAAAATCCGATTACCAGCAAACATCCATCAGCAGCAAACTAAAAGCCTTACTGGCCATTGCAGCCAGTGTTCAGCAGGGCGGCAAACACGTTACGGCCGAACAGGTTGAAGCGGCCCGCATTGAGGGAGCCACCGACAAAAACATTCATGATACGGTGCTGATCGCGGCAGCTTTTTGTATGTTCAACCGGTATGTCGATGGTCTGGCGACCTGGGCACCCGACGCGCCGGATCTGTATCGTTATCGGGCCAAACGAATCGTGGAAGGCGGCTACGTTTCGGGCGATGCCTATATGCCACCTGCCGAATTAACTACCTGATTTCTATCTATGAAGCGCTCTTTTCTATTTTTTCTGCTCCCGGTTTTACTGCTTATTGCGGTTGAGGTCCTGAGTGTCTATTTCATCATGCCGTTTCCGGGTAGTCAACTTGGGCTCGCGATGGACGGTACAGAGCAGGCATCCCTCGCGCGGGTTGAATTGGCCTACTGGCTTCATAACAACATCATCTGGCTGCGGGCAGTTGGGCTTCTGTTATTAGCCTACCCGGCGTTTTGGCTCCTAACCAGACCTCATCGGGCCTGGCACCGCTACATTGGAGTTGGGCTACTGGTAATTTACGGGGTGGTGCTGTATATGGTCAACAGGGAGATGATGGCTGACCAAATGTTTAAGCAACCCACAACGAAGCGGGTGGTTCCGATGAGTCAGAATAAAATTCCGCTTCAGAAACTCGTGCTGGGTTTCGAATCGGTTGGTCAGGCTACGGCGTACCCGTTGCAGCTAATTGGCTATCATCACCAGGTACGCGACACAGTAGGTAACCAGCCCGTTATGATAACTTATTGCACAGTTTGTCGCACGGGTCGGGTATTTAGTCCGATGGTACAGGGGCAAGCCGATGAATTCCGGTTAGTCGGCATGGACCATTTCAATGCGATGTTCGAAGACAAGCGGACTGGAACCTGGTGGCGACAAGCCACTGGAGAAGCCGTAGTGGGTCCTTTACGAGGACAAACGATGCTCGAACTAGCTGCCCGCCAGATGACACTTGGCGAGTGGGCTGCCGAACACCCTAACACGCGCGTGTTACAGGCCGATCCGGCTTTTGCCGACGAATTCAAGAGTATGAGGACTTACGATCGTGGTCTGTCGAAGGGGAAGCTCACCCGACGCGATTCGGGCTCCTGGCAACCAAAATCATGGGTAATTGGTGTCGAGCGGGCTGGTTTTACCCAGGCCTACGACTGGAACCAGCTCCAAACAAATCGTATCCTTAGCGACGTGGTGGGTGGTGAGCCGTTATTACTAGCGATGGCCCCCGATAGCGTATCGTTTGGCGCCTGGAGTCGACGCGTAGGTGTGCAAACGCTTAACTTCCAGTTCGCCAACAAACGGCTCACTGATCTTGAAACGCATTCCGTCTGGACATGGCGCGGTCATTGTATAGCTGGTCCGTTGACGGGTCGGCGACTCATTCCGATTCCGAAAGCGTATCAGGAGTTCTGGCACTCCTGGCGTAGCTTCCACCCCGATACCAAACAGTATGATGAATCATAGACCAAAGTTACTCTCGTCATGGCAGCCTAACAAAGCACTTTAAACGGATACGCCAATGAAAACAAATCGATGGAAGCTGGCTGCTGAGCACAGGAAAGGCTGACACCTGTGCGGTTTCAGCCTTTCCCAAAGAGTTACTATGGTGCGTAATTTATGCTTCGCCAGCTATCTTTTTTAACAGACTGAGCATAGTTTCCTGATTAGCGATGATTGCGTCCAGGCTTGCCTGGTTCTTAACAATAGTTTCCTGGTTATTCAGGATAGCATCCTGGTTTTTGATAATCGTGTTTTGGTTGTTCAGGAGGGAATCCTGGTTTTTCACAATCGTATCCTGATTGTCCAAAATCATGTTCTGGTTATCCAGAATCATTCCCTGATTGTTCAGGACGGCATCATTACTTTCAGCGTTTTGCATAATAAATGGTGTTTGTTTCTACTAAATTAATTGACGGAATTGTAACCTAACAATAATAGATCAGGAAGACTTCGCTTAACGGATTCAAACGGCTTGGCAGTATTATAAACCAAAAGGTTTGTACCCATAACTTCGAACAGTGTAGTTTGTTATAATCGACACTGTACTTGATTGTTGATCATCTTTGCGCAAGTCAGTTGTTGCTTTTGTTGTGTGCCATTACGCCAGGGTCAGCCGATTTAAATGTAGCATTATTAGCCACGAACGCGGTGCCAATTTGCCGGACGCTACCACCAATTGCCCTAACGTCAGCCACTCGGAAACCTTAAGAACAATTATTTTTGAAAGCCAGAATATTCAGAACGCTGGATATTCTGGCTTTTTCGCAAAAAACCATTCGTAGTTCGCTCGTTGTCATTATTACTGACCAGATACAGGTAACCGTCTGGTTATCGGCAATCTCTTTAGTCGTCTCTTTTGCAGAATTCGTTATCGTTCATTGAATTATTTCGTAAATTCGATGTTTTTTACGCAGACAATCTTATTTACTCATGATTGAAAGACCCCTTACAGACTGGTTGCCTCTGACGATGAAAGAAGTCGAGAAAAGAGGCTGGGACGAAGTTGACATCATACTGGTGTCGGGCGATGCCTACGTAGACCACCCAGCTTTTGGAACCGCTGTGATTGGCCGAATCATGGAAAGCGAAGGGTTTCGCGTAGCTATTATCGCCCAACCCAACTGGAAAGACGATCTGCGCGATTTTAAGAAATTTGGCAAGCCGAAATATTTTTTTGGCGTCACAGCGGGTTGCATGGACTCGATGGTCAATCACTATACGGCCAACAAACGCCTGCGCTCCAATGACTCCTATACGCCCGGCGGTGAAGCAGGATTCCGCCCCGACTACGCCACGATTGTTTATACCAAAATTCTGAAAGAACTCTACCCGGATGTGCCGGTGCTACTGGGCGGCATCGAGGCTTCGTTGCGCCGGGTAACGCATTATGACTATTGGCAGGACAGATTGATGCCCTCCATTCTGGTGGATGCGGGTGCCGACATGCTGGTATATGGTATGGGCGAGCAACCCCTCCGCGAAATCCTGAAACTGGCGCAGAAAGGTGTACCATTTTCGTCGATGCGAAACATCAATCAGGTGGCGTTTATGCACGATGCCAGCACCGAACTGCGCGAGTATAATAACTGGAATTCGGTCGAATTGGCCAGCCATGAGGAATGTCTGAAGGATAAAATTAAATATGCGGCCAACTTCAAGATTGTTGAGGTTGAATCGAATAAGTGGCAGGCCAACCGGATTATCCAAAAAGTGGACGATCAGCTATTGGTCATTAATCCACCCTTCAAGACGATGGACGAGGCCGAGATCGACAAGTCATTCGATTTGCCATACACCCGAATGCCTCATCCGAAATACAAAAAGCGAGGACCAATTCCAGCCTACGACATGATTAAATTCTCGGTCAATATGCACCGGGGCTGTTTTGGCGGTTGCAGTTTCTGCACTATTTCGGCCCATCAGGGCAAGTTCGTTGCATCCCGAAGTGAAAAGTCGGTGCTGAAAGAAGTCGATGAAATCACGAAACACCCTGAATTCAAGGGTTATATCTCGGATTTGGGTGGCCCATCGGCCAACATGTACAAAATGAAAGGCAAAGACGAATCGATATGCGCCCGTTGCCAAAGCCCAAGCTGTATTCACCCGGTCATTTGCTCGAACCTCGATACGTCGCACAAACCCATGACCGAATTATACCGCAAGGTCGATGCCAATCCAAACATCAAAAAGGCGTTTGTTGGCTCAGGGGTGCGCTATGATCTGCTCGTCGACGATTTCAACAAAAACAACGCCGACGGAAATCACGACGAATACATGGAGCAACTGGTTACGCGCCACGTATCAGGCCGGTTGAAGGTCGCTCCCGAACACACATCCGACGATACGCTGCGGGTTATGCGAAAGCCGTCGTTCAAATATTTCAAGTTGTTTAAGCAGAAGTACGACAAGATTCAGGAGAAGCATAATCTTAAGCAACCGCTCATTCCATACTTCATTTCGTCGCACCCCGGCTGCGAGGAGCAGGACATGGCCAATCTGGCGGCAGAAACGAAAGATCTGGGTTTCGAACTCGAGCAGGTGCAGGACTTTACGCCTACGCCCATGACAGTGGCCGAAGTCATCTACTATTCCGGTGTTCATCCTTATACGCTGAAGCCAGTCAAAACAGCCAAAACGCGGGAAGAAAAACAGGCACAGAACAACTTTTTCTTCTGGTATAAACCTGAATACAAAAACTGGATTCGAAATCGTCTGAACAAGCTCAATCGTCCCGATTTAGTCGAGCGGCTGTTGGGTAGTCCAAAGAATGAAAATACGGGTAAGCCTGCGTTTCCGGGCAAGTATTCAGGCAAGAAAAAACGATAGAAGCGTTTTTCGTCGATAGGATTTCATTGAAAAGGCGTCTGCCGTTGCGGTTTCAAACTACAACGACAGACGCCTTTTCGACTCATGAACCCTGGCCGACTCGAACGGGTCGGTAAAACCATTATAACGAAATGGGGACCGCTACGGCTGTCGTATCCCAACCCAAATACATAATGGCATTTTTATCATCTTTCTTGGCAAACTGAATCGAGAAGTTTTCGAGTGCATTGTCGATTTTCTGTACAGGCACATTAACGCGGGCTACATCCAACGCTTCGTTGTAGCTGTAGGCACCCCATTGATCAAGATCGGAACTGAGAATGATCGTCCACTCTTTTTCATTTGGAATGGTGAGCAATGCGTAATTACCAGCGGGAATTTTCTTCCCTCCAATGGTAACATCCTGATAAAACTTAATTTCGGGCGCTTCATTGGCGCCTGCCCGCCAGACTTTACCGTAAGGGACTAATTTGCCGAAAATTTCACGATTATTTTTGGCAGGCCGTGTGTAGGTAACCCGAACCATCGCCTTATCAGTACCAATTTTGGCGGGTGCAAATTTGCGATCATGGGCGTAGTCATCGGGATAATAGGCCATATCCATCGGCGATTTGTCGAGCCCTCTGAAGGTTTGGGCCGTTGCCGCAACAAGCGTAAAACACAGTAATCCGAAAAGTAAAACTATTTTTTTCATGTATTTACAAAAAGGGAACAGTGAACTCTTTAAAAATTATACGCTTTATTTTCAACACGTTTGTCCCGAATCGTACGACCGTGCCACGGTTTTGATGATAAACACTGTAAACATGGAACGGTCGTACGATTCGGAGCGAAACTCCAACTTTTCAACTTACAATTGCTTACTTATTCTACCGTTACTGACTTCGCCAGATTACGTGGCTGGTCGACGTTGCGCCCACGCATGACCGCAATGTCGTAAGCAAGTAGTTGCAAAGGAACCACCGATACCAGAGGCATCAGCATCTCGTGCACCTTTGGTATTTCGATGGTAAAATCGACCATACCCGGCAGATGTGTATCGCCCTCGGTCGTGATTGCAATGACGCGGCCTTTGCGAGCCTTTACTTCCTGAATATTCGAAACAACTTTCTCGTAGGAGCTATCTTTTGTGGCAATCACTACCACGGGCATATCCTCGTCGATAAGCGCGATTGGACCGTGTTTCATCTCCGCTGCCGGATACCCTTCAGCATGGATATAGCTGATTTCTTTCAATTTCAGCGCACCTTCCAGCGCAACCGGAAAGTTCAGGCCCCGGCCGAGGTAAATAAAATTTCGGGCGTAGGTGAAGATGTAAGCAATCTCTTTAATCTTATCGGCAGCCTGCAGTACCCGCTCAACTTTGGCCGGAATACTTTCCAATTCGGCCAATAACTGCCGAAACAGCGAGTCGGAGATCGTTCCTTTACGTTTAGCAGCGGCCAGGGCCATCAGTGTCAATACTGTTACCTGCGCCGTAAACGCCTTCGTGCTGGCAACGCCAATTTCTGGTCCTGCGTGGGTATAAGCACCTGCGTCTGTTGCCCGTGCAATCGATGAACCAACAACATTACAGACCCCGAAAATGGTTGCCCCTTTCGATTTAGCCAGTTCGATAGCAGCCAGCGTATCGGCCGTTTCGCCCGATTGCGAGATGGCAATCACGATATCGCCTTCTTTGATGATCGGATTCCGATAGCGAAACTCCGACGCATATTCGACTTCAACCGGAATCCGGGCCAGTTCTTCAAAAATATACTCAGCTACCAAACCCGCGTGCCAGGATGTACCACAACCGATGATCACGATCCGCTTCGACTTGGCCAGTTTATCCAGATAATCGCGAAGTCCCCCAAGTTGCAGCATCCCTTCGTCGGCCTGAACCCGGCCCCGCATGGAGTCGGCAATAGAGCGCGGCTGTTCGAAGATTTCCTTGAGCATGAAATGGTCAAATCCGCCCTTTTCGATGGCTTCCAGTTCCAGTTCCACCTTGTGGACGTAAGGCGTTGTCGTCGCATTATCGAGCGTTACAACGGTCAATTCACCGTTTTTGACAACTGCGATTTCATAGTCGTTAAGGTAAATGACGTCTTTGGTATATTCTACGATCGGCGTTGCATCCGACGCCAGGAAATATTCGCCCTCTCCCACGCCGATCACCAGCGGAGATCCTTTACGGGCCGCGATGAGCTGAGTAGGATCAGCCTCGTTCATGATGACAATGGCATAAGCGCCAACAACTTCCTGTAAAGCCAGCCGTACGGCATCTTCCAGCGTGCCGCCATTATTTTCCCAGATATCTTCAATAAACTGCCCTAAGACTTCGGTATCGGTTTCGCTGGTGAACGTATGCCCTTTTTTAAGCAAGGCTTGCTTAATAGCTGCATAGTTTTCGATAATACCGTTGTGAATAATCGCCAGTTTTCGATGGAAGGAGTAATGCGGGTGAGCGTTTATATCGTTTGGTTCGCCGTGAGTAGCCCAACGGGTGTGGCCCATTCCAATTGTCGAGTGAACGTCTTTACCGGCCAATTCCTGCTCTAGGGCCACTACTTTCCCCTTTTTCTTGTATACCCGCAGGCCATCTCCATTCATCAGGGCAACGCCCGCACTGTCGTAGCCTCGGTATTCGAGTCGCTTCAGCCCTTTGATCACTAATGGACACGCTTCACGGTGCCCAACGTATGCCACAATGCCGCACATAGTTCGGTTCTGTTTACGATTTTGGTATTATCCCTTTTTAGGACTTCTATTTGATAGGTTGCCACGGCTACTAGTTCCGCCCAATAGACCGATGGCACTACGCCAAATGAAAGACTTATTTCTATCGGTGAGCAATGACTTAGGGCAAAGTAACGCCAAAAGCCGGAATGTCCGGCTTTTGAGTTCATGAGTTTTATCAACTTATCGAGTCATTTAACACGTTTTTGCGCATTAAATGAAGCGGTTTTAGATTTAGCCTGCCAGTTGTGTATACAGATTGTAATACCGTTCTGTTACATCTTCGTCTTCAGTAGCGTCGAACTTGTGTTCAGGCAGATCATTCAGAATGGCATTCAGACTCTCGCTTGTTTCTTCCTCAGCCCGAACAACGGCGTCGGCATAAGCACAACCGATCCGAATAAACCCTTGAAAATCGGCGGTTTTCAGTTCAGCCAACATGGAATCATCGATATCCATCATGCGGGCTTTTTCGATAATGTCGCCCTCAAAACGGTGATCGAACGAGTTATTATAGACCGTAAAAACCGACTTTGTGTCCTTAAACATCGGATCGTTCTTATAGGTCGTTTTCAGGTAAAGAGGAATCAGGGCGGTCATCCAGTCGTTACAGTGAACGATATCGGGTGCCCAACCGAGTTTCTTCACTGTCTCCAGAACCCCTTTACAGAAGAAAATGGCCCGCTCGTCGTTATCGTCATAGAATCGATTTTCTTTATCGTGGAAGACATACTTACGTTGAAAATAGTCTTCGTTATCAATAAAATAAACCTGTAATTTGGCCGTTGGAATTGACGCAACTTTAATAATCAACGGTTTTTCTTCATCACCAACGGCGATGTTGATCCCCGATAGCCGCACAACTTCGTGCAACCGATTTTTGCGTTCATTAATAAGCCCGAAGCGTGGCACTAAAATTCGGATCTCCATTCCTCGCTCCTGCATAGCCTGTGGCAATTTGCGGACGAAATCGGCAACGTCGGACGTTTTCAGGAAAGGATTGATTTCACTGGCCACGTAAAGGATGCGTAATTTGCTCATAAAAACGGGCGGGGTGTGTTGTTAAGACTCTCAAAAAACTTGCAAAATTATACAATTTTTTCCCGTATTTCAATACATTTTATCCAAAAAAGATACCAATCCCGTATCATTGCAGCCGAAAAAACTTGCCGACTGTTATGATTCGCTTCGATACCATTGTCGACCTTCGCCGACATCTTTCTACGCTCCGCTCATCGCACAAAATCGGTCTTGTGCCCACGATGGGTGCCTTACATGAAGGTCACATCAGGCTTGTTGAAAATGCCAAACATGAAAATGGTCTGGTTGTCAGCACCATCTTCGTCAATCCGGTTCAGTTTACAAATGCCGACGACCTGGCCCGCTACCCGCGTACGCTGGAAACCGACACTCAAAAGCTGGAAGCTGCTGGCTGCGATATCGTTTTCACGCCTTCGGTCGACGAAATTTATCCGGAGTCGCCCACAATGCGCTTAAATTTTGGTGATCTGGAAACGCTGATGGAGGGCGCATTCCGGCCGGGTCATTTCAACGGCGTTGGCATTATTGTGGGAAAGCTGTTTAATATTATTCAACCCGATCGGGCTTATTTTGGCCAGAAAGATCTGCAACAGGTAGCCGTTGTCCGGCGCCTGATCCATGATCTGAGCTTTCCCATTGAGCTGATTCGATGTCCAACCATTCGCGAAGCCGACGGTCTGGCTATGTCTTCCAGAAACCGAAACCTTTCTTCCGACGAGCGCGAACAGGCTCCGGCCCTATTTCAGGCGCTTACCCTCGCCCACGACTTACTGACAGAAGGCCAGAGCCCAGCCCAGGCGAAAGCTGCCGTGACGGGCTTTTTCAGTGGTAATCCTAATTTTCGACTGGAATACGTTGAGGTTGTCAACGCGGATACCATGCAACCCGTTGGCGAAGTATTGGCCCCAGGCCAGACAGCGATCTGTCTGGCGGCTCACCTGGGGAGAGTTCGATTAATCGACAATCTGGTGTTTTAAGTATGTAGATTAAGAAACCGACTGATTCGGGATAAATTGGCTTAGCTACTCCAATCTTTAGCTTGTAAACAGAAAGAAGGGCCACCAAGATGAGTGGCCCTTCTTTTATTTATTCGTCTTCTGGTAAGCTTACTGCTTAACTAGTTTCACCACCTGCTTCTGCGTTGGGCTCGTTACCTGTAAGAAATAAACCCCTGTCGACCGGCCTAACGATAGTGTAGTCCGCTCAATAGTAGAAGCCTGCTCAATGGTCGTCACATTTACACTACGTCCCCGGCTGTCAAGCGTTTGCAGGTGTAGTTTCTGCCCAGCCGCTCCGCGAATCTCAACCTCTACGGATTCGTTTGCCACAGGGTTGCCCAATATTTGCACAGACAAGGCTTCTCCTGACTCGTTAACGCCAATTCGAGTGCCCGAGTTACAGGCCGACAGCCAGTTATAGCTAAACGTCGATACTACGCCCAACTGCTCGGCCTTCAGGGTGATCGTCGAGTTATCCGTATATAACCGCAACGTGTAAGGGCCAGGATTCGTGGTGGGAATCCGTTCGTTGACTACTGAAAAAGTAATCGGATCGCCGGTTACTCCGCTATACACCGGAGTGAACGTCACATTCTTCTCACTAGCCGAGATCGTCTCACAATTGATCGTGTTGACACTCGTAATGGCGAAACCGGGTGTGCCTCCTCCTGCCGGACTCACTGTCAACTGGAAGCTGGTGCTGGCCGACAGGCTACCCGGATCGGTAGCTGTTACCGTCACGGTAAAGGGCGACCCCACACTCGTCGAAGGTGTACCCGAGATGGTAGCCGGAGCCGTGAAGTTCAAGCCGGCAGGCAGGCCACTCACACCCAGCGTTAAGCTGCCCGGTGTTTCGGCATCGGTGAAGGTATTTCCTGGGATCACCAGACTAAAGCCTGTACCCACCGTGGCCGATTGAGGAGCAATCGCATTGGCTACCGTCGGTGCCGTGTTGGCAGGTGGCGTCGTGCCACAAGCTGCCAGCCAGTTGTAGCTGAAGCTGGCCTGAGTGCCATCCTGAACCGCTTTCAGAGTGATCACCGGATTGTCGGTGTACAAGCGCAGCGTGTAAGGCCCTGCATCAGTGGTTTCAGCCCGTTCGTTGACTACCGAGAAGGTAATCGGTGAACCACTGGCGCCACTGTAGACCGGATTGAAGGTCACATTGCGCTCACCAGCCGAGAGGGTAACACAGTTGATGGACGTCACCGATGCGATGGTAAAGCTGCCCGGTGTACCTCCTCCTGCCGGATTGACCGTCAGCAGGAAACTGGTGCTGGCCGACAGACTACCCGGATCGGTAGCTGTTACCGTCACGGTAAAGGGCGACCCCACACTGGTCGAAGGTGTACCTGAGATGGTAGCCGGAGCCGTGAAGTTCAAGCCGGCAGGCAGGCCACTCACACCCAGCGTTAAGCTGGCTGGTGTTTCGGCATCGGTAAAGGTATTGCCTGGAATCACGAATGTAAAACCAGTGCCTACTGTGGCCGATTGAGGAGCAATCGCATTGGCTACCGTCGGTGCCGTGTTGGCAGGTGGCGTCGTGCCACAGGCCGCCAGCCAGTTGTAGTTGAAGCTAGCCTGAGTGCCATCCTGAACCGCTTTCAGGGTGATCACCGGATTGTCGGTGTACAAGCGCAGCGTGTAAGGCCCTGCATCAGTGGTTTCAGCCCGTTCGTTGACCACCGAGAAGGCAATCGGTGAACCGCTGGCACCGCTGTAGACCGGATTGAAGGTCACATTCCGTTCACCCGCCGAGAGAGTAACACAGTTGATGGACGTCACCGATGCGATGGTAAAGCTGCCCGGCGTGCCTCCTCCTGCCGGATTGACCGTCAGCTGGAAGCTGGTGCTGGCCGACAGACTACCCGGATCGGTAGCCGTTACGATAACGGTGAAGGGTGAACCCACACTCGTCGAAGGCGTGCCCGAAATGGTAGCCGGAGCCGTGAAGCTTAACCCAGCAGGCAGGCCACTCACACCCAGCGTTAAGCTGGCTGGTGTTTCGGCATCGGTAAAGGTATTGCCTGGAATCACGAATGTAAAACCAGTGCCTACTGTGGCCGATTGAGGAGCAATCGCATTGGCTACCGACGGTGCCGTGTTGGGAGCAAACAACTTGGTCAGATCGAAACGAGCCCCAATCGGATTGTGATCGGATGTTGTATTCCCGTAGTTTGGAATACTGAACGGCTGAATAACATAGGTCGAATTATCGATATAGCCAGCACTAAGATCGTTCGAAACAATCATGTGATCGATAAAGCTAGCTGACGAATTAAAGGTCGAGCAATTCTGCTGTTCGAGTGGCTTCGTTATAACGTTATAATTCGTTCCATCTGTTACGAAATTGTTGAACGACGAAACCGGTGAGCTTGTATAGATCGATGTCGTTGCCTTGTCGTTATAATCCCCCAAAATTACGACGTTCGCGTTCGGGTATTGATTATCAAGCAGGGTCTTCAAATCGGTGAAATCCTGCTTCCGACGGTTGAAATCATCGGCTGCATCTCCTGATTTAGCGTGAAGCGCAACAACGTGCACTCGGCGTGTTGTACCGTTGATCGTTACATCACCCACAAACATAAACGGCAGACGTCCCGATGACCAGCCATTACCGCTTGGGTATGTATAGAGCGGTGACGACTCAAATAGCAAAGCCTTTGTTTCAGCCAGTACTGGTGTTACTGTGGCCTTGTTATAAATTACGCAGACTTTCTGGGCATATTTTGTCGGGCCGAAAACTGTGGGAGGATTTCCGGTAGGCGTTTGTGTACATTCATCCTGAAAATAATACGAAAACTTATCCGAACATACGTAGCTATAGCTGCCAGGTATTGCGGCAACGGCTGCCTTAAACCGATCGATGTCGCTGATCTCTTCAGTTGCAATGATATCGGCATTCAGTTTACTAAGGACTGTTACCGCGTTCGATTGCTGCAGATCCTCGTTGGTTGGCCCCATATCATTATAATTCAGGTTACCATTGGGGCAAATGATCGTACCACCATCTGCACCAAAGAATTCCATATTCCAGGCGGCAATATCCAGCGTCTGGTCACGGGACAAGGTAGTCGATTCCGTTCCTCCACACTGTGCATCCTGTGCAGCTGTACTACCCGGAATATCAGCCAAAATACGTGGCTGAAACTGAAGCCCATTTGTACCGGGCGTTGTCGCTCCTGATGCGAAACGATCGGAAATACCCGTTACGCTGACAGGGTTACTAGGACGTCCTGCTCCAGCTAATGGCGAATTGGCACTAATCCGTAATACCCCCGACTGTCCGCCTGCAGTTATCGTATAGCTTGCGCCACCGGCAAACGTTGGCCCGGAACCGCTAATATCAGCATTCGCAATGGACACAAGTCGTCCCTGATAATTGGCCAGTTGATCGGGTGTAATGGCAATAGGCGTCGGCATAACCGTGCCAGCTCCTGAAACAATGGTGAAACTGGTAGCAGCAGGCGAGGTTATTTCGGTAAAGCCATTAAAGACACTGATCGGGCCACGCGCCAGAACCGAATCACCCAATTGTACCTGTGTAGTCAGATCAGTACCGGAAGGACCGCTATACACGACGATACCACCCGTTGCGTCCTGAATGTAAATCTGGCGGGCACCGAGTTGGTTCGTAACCGTTACCCGACCCTGAATCGTATAGGTTTGGCCGATGTTAGCCCGTGCAATCGAGATGGGTGTAAATGGGCTGTTGGAGTTGACGGTTCCATTCACCGACACTGTAGCGGTAAGGCTGCCCGATACATTCGTAATTGTACCCGTTACCAGGCCGGCCGAAGTAGCCGTCAGTCGGGCATAAACCACCGGTGAGGCCGTAGCGGCCGGAATTAACACCGACGCGCCAAACCCACTTCCCGATGTTGTGCTCACTTCAACCCCCGACGGAGCCGTAACCGTAATATCGTTCGTGAGATTAGCCGTTGTCAGTGTATAAGACTGTTCAGCCGATGGCGTGCCCTGTGTAGTCGAAAATCCTGTTAATGTAGTCGGAGCCGCCGTTAATATTGGCGCACTGGGCGCATTGACCTGACCGCTAACCGATACAGAAGCCGTTAGTGTTCCGGCATACGTATTGGTAATTGTACCACTAAATGCGCCCGTCGCAGCAGTGTTAGCTATCCGGGCATAAACTACCTGAGATACACTCCCCGATGAAGGCGAAATGGATAAGGTAGGGCCAAACGAAGAATTATCGGTACTTAATTCAATACCGGTGGTCGCAGAAACAGACACTGGAGACGATTCCAATGTACTTCCTGTCAGTGTATACGTTTGCGATGATGAAGCGATGCCTTGTGTGGCAGCATATCCTGTTAATGAAGTTGGTGTAGTCGATAAGGTGGCTACAGGTGTTGAGCTACTCGTCACATCACCCCAGGCTGTACCCACCCGAATGTAATCGACGCGTAAATTAGCCGCGCTTCCTGCTGCTCCCTGCCGGAGAGCAATGCTACCGACATTCGATACATCACCTGCTGTTGATGATGTTGTAGCCGTTACTGTAGGTTCAGGTTGATTTAGAACTGGCTCTATAAATAAACCCGCAATATCATTAGCCGTACCAGCAACTATGGTGTATTTGAGGACAAGAAAATACGTCGTATTGAGCGCATAAACAGTCGGACTATATACGGGACCAGCTGCGTCTGTCGCTTTAGAAATACCAAACTGCATTCCTCCTGTTGTACTTTTAACCCAGACCCTACCGCCAAAAACAGACCCGATTGAAGTCGCCCCAAAATGCAGAAAGTAATCTCCCGACGACTGGGCAGACGAAACATTAACGAGGAAAGACGCGTAGACCGAACCCGTGGTTTGCTGAGTAAACGTTCGGTTAATATCTTCTCCCGATGTTGTTAAAGTAGCAGCTCCTCCCGTTGTCGCTAAACCCGTGTAGGTTAAGCTTGGCGAAGTAGCCATAATAGAATTTGTACCACCCGCATTGTGAGCAGACCACCCTTGCGAGGTTAGGGAATAAGGTAGTGTTGTAGCACTAAAATCCTCTGTCAATAGTTGAGCCCTCGCCCCTTGGGCAAAGAGCAAAACCATAAGCCACAGCCATAGCTGGCTTACTTTACGTAAACATCGAAACATCATATAAATTGGATTAGTAAAACTGAGGTAAATTTAGTCTAAACCCAGCTCTTTGGTTTTATCTGATCATTAAATAATGGGTTCACACGATCAATTTAACCTCCTCTTTATAGTGATCGCATCAGCCAGTTAACTAAATAAATATAAACATAAACTTGTAGTAAATTTATCATAAGTAAATAAATGTTAAATAATTGATTACTAGATTAGTTCACAATTCGAAATGCCATTTTTGCCTTCTCACGCGATAGTGCATTGAAATGCCACCACTCGAATTCAATCGAACTAAATCCACCCTGTCGCATGGCCGTCCGAAGGATCTGGCGGTTATCTATCTGCTTCTGGGTCAATTTGCCCGCTTTTAGTAATTCGTCTTCTCGGGACGGATAGGCCAGTTCACCGAAAAAATCGTATTTCGTACCCATATCGAGTGGCTTACCATCTTGAGTAGCAACGGTTAAATCGACGGCACATCCGTAGTTATGAATGGAACCCTTTCGTGGATCAGCCACGTATTTCTGACGTTCGTTTTCGGGCATATCAGGCAATGCATTCCAGAGATTCCACTGGGCTGTACGGGGCCGGGCAGCATCATAAACCAGTAACCGTAAATCGGGATGATGTTCCTGAAGATACTTACTGGCGCTGGCGAGTTTTTTAGCGGCCATGGGTTGCATATACGCCCGCGTGAGGTCACCATATACGTCTTTGCCGACAAAGTTGTCGGTCGTTGAGTATTTAAGCTCAACCAGAATGGATGGGTCTATTTTTTGCACATCAACCAGGCCTTGTTTTACCATTGCCTGTTCGAAACTCTGCGCAAAGAGCGACAGAGCGAATGTATGAACGAGTGAAAAAGTAACTGCAAAAATTGGAATGTGTATCTTCATCGACTTACGTTGCGTCAAAATTGGTTTATGCCAAACGATCCAGTAAACTTACAGCATTTCTAACCAAGCTATAAAGAATGAATAAACGAAGGTAATTCGCTCGTTCACTCTTTCGCTCATTAACAACGCATGGCTCTTAACTACATTTGGGTTGCTTTCTTTGTCATTGCTTTTCTGGTTGCCCTAGCCAAACTGATTTTCCTGGGCGATACCGAAATTTTTAAAATCATTGTAGAGGGACTCTTCGATTCGTCGAAAGTAGCCGTTATGGATATTGCACTGCCCTTGGCGGGGGTTATGACCTTTTTCCTTGGTCTGCTCAACATCGGCGAAAAAGCGGGAGCCATTAATTTTATGGCCCGAATCATTGGCCCTTTTTTCCATAAACTGTTCCCGGAAGTTCCCAAAGATCACCCGGCAAACGGCCAGATGATCATGAACTTCTCGGCGAATATGATTGGCCTCGACAATGCCGCTACGCCATTCGGCCTCAAAGCAATGGCTAGTTTGCAGGAGCTGAACCCGAGTAAAGACACAGCCTCCAACGCCCAGATTATGTTTCTGGTATTACACACATCTGGCCTACAGATCATTCCACTCAGTGTCATGGCGCAACGGGCCATTCTGGGCGCTACAGATCCATCGGACGTGTTTATTCCCTGTGTCATTGGCACCTATGTAACCACAGTTGTTGCGTTGGTAGCCGTTGCCATTAAGCAGCGGATAAACCTCATCAATGCAACTGTGCTGGGCTGGCTGGGTGGCGTTACAGCGGTGATTGGGGGAGCCTTATGGCTGTTGGCCGGCCGACCCAAAGAAGAAATCGAAACCTTTTCGAAGGTGTTTGGCAACGTCGTTCTGATGACCCTCATTGTTTCGTTTCTTCTCGGGGCCATCTGGAAAAAGGTTCCCATTTTTGAGACGTTCATTGAAGGAGCGAAAGGCGGGTTTGAAACGACGGTAAAGATCATTCCCTATCTGGTGGGAATGCTGGTAGCTATTGGTGCCTTCCGAAACGCCGGAGCCATGGACTATCTGGTTGGTGGTCTGAAATACCTGTTTGCGTTAACGGGCATGAATACCGACTTTACCGATGCGCTCCCCGTGGCACTGATGAAACCCCTGAGTGGCGCCGGCGCAAGGGCTTTGATGATCGATGCCATGAAACAATTTGGGCCGGATTCTTTCGTCGGTCGACTGGTTTGCATCTTTCAGGGGTCGGCCGATACCACTTTTTACATCGTAGCCCTGTATTTTGGCTCGGTGGGCATCCGTAATTCACGCCATGCCATACCCTACGGATTATTTGCCGATTTAGTTGGCGTTATCGCAGGTATTGCACTAGGATATTTCTTTTTTCACTGAGCAAAAACACCTTTGACGGTGTTATACCATTAGCAAAACCAGCTCAACAGATTAATCTACATGAATATTACGCAAGTCCGCGAACATCTTCATCGACTGATCGACGAAGTAGACGACATTTATGTACTCAATGGCCTGTATCGCACGCTGCTCTCCGACAAACGACAACGTGAAGATTACGAGAAAGAACAGGCTCGGTCTGACGAAAAAAAACAGACTCGGGGACGCTCTCATTAAAGCTTCCCGGAAAGGCCCCCAACCGTTAGCGCAATGATGATCGTATTGAACAGAAACGACAGCACCCCATGCGCTAAAGCCACTCGGCGTATGCGTTTCGAACTGATGGCTACGTCAGATACCTGACTTGTCATACCGATGATGAATGCGAAGTAGGCAAAATCCAGATAATCTGGTTCTGGATCACTGGGAAATTCCAGCCCACCGGGCCGTTTCTTCTGGTTTGGATCATTGCCATAAAACAGGTGAGCATATCGGATCGTAAACAGTGTATGAACGAGCGTCCAGGAACTCGCTACAGCCAGAATGGCCAGTATAATGCTCTGTGACCGGTTATCATCGCTTATGGAATCCAGTAAAACAATAACAGCAAATAAGCTGGCGATAGCGGCCACAAGCACAAAAATCAGGATCATGACCCGGCTGGAATCTTCAAGGCGGGAAAGCTGAGGTAATTCGCGGGGGTGCGCGTTAAAAATAGTCAGCCACATCAGAAACAGCATCGTTAGCGCAAAAACCACCCAAATAATGGTTGTACAAGCTGCGCCACTGACTACATCTGTCATCCAGAAGTAGGCGAACAGGGCAGCTATCGAAGCAATGATCAACCGATGGCTGAGATCAAAACGAGTGATTTTAAGTAATAAACTGGATAGCATATCCTCGATTGATTGAAGCGAAAAAAACTCCCTGGCTATACGTCAGGAAAACGGGGAGTTTATGTAAAATTTTTTGCCGCAAGCCACTGCCCTGGCGAACTGTAGGACGGCTTTCAACAAAAGTCCCACTATTTTGTAAACATATCATTCCGCTACCTCAATAAGAAATTCCGCAGGGTTCCGATTCGTCGTACTTTCGCGTCATGTTTCAGCATACGCTTCGGCTTTACAGAAATGCTTATCAGGGCCTGACACCATCGGTATGGCTGTTGGCAGGAGTCATGCTGATCAACCGTTGTGGCACAATGGTTCTGCCTTTTCTGACGCTTTATCTTACCCAGTCGTTACATTATTCGGTCACAGAAGCGGGCATTGTGATGGCCGTTTATGGGATGGGGGCCTTTGTTGGCACGTTTATCGGCGGTCGGCTAACCGACCGGTTCGGGTTTTATTATGTCCAGCTGTTCAGCCTGCTCTTCGGCGGAGCTTTTCTGCTGCTACTTCAGTTTGTTACAGGCTTCTACCTACTCTGTAGTAGCGTCTTTACCTTTACACTTCTCGGCGACTCATTCAGGCCAGCTAATCAGGCTGCCATAGCCCACTATTCTGATCCGGATACCCGCACGCGAGCGTTCTCGCTCAACCGGCTAGCCGTCAATCTTGGCTGGGCCGTTGGTGGCGCAGTGGGTGGTTGGCTGGCCGGAATTAATTACAGCCTTCTTTTCTGGGCCGACGGCCTGACCTGCCTGGTAGCAGGCTTCGTTCTCTGGCTGTACTTGCCTGTTCCAGAAACATCTTTAGTCGCGAAGGCTAACCATGTTATTATCAACGATGTACCAGCGAAGACATGTTCTTCGGCATCACCCTACCGTGATACATTATTCATTGCATTCGTGCTGTGTGCGGCCTTATATCTGACCGTATTCATGCAGTTGTTCTCCATTGTCCCGTTATTTTTCAAGCGAGTGCTCCTGATGACGGAAAGTACAATCGGGCTGATGATGGCACTAAACGGCGTGTTTATCGTCGTAATTGAAATGGCCTTGGTCTATGAACTTGAGCAACGTAAACTATCGAAAATTAACCTGATCATAACGGGCGTTATTCTGACGGCGGTCTCCTATCTATCCCTGGCTGTAACTGGCTGGGCAGGGTTATCAGGAATAGCTATCGCGCTGGTTTTTATCATATTCGCTACGATCAGCGAAATGCTGGTGATGCCTTTCATTCAATCATTCACCGTACAACGATCCAATCCAGCTACACGAGGGCAATACCTGGCTTTGTACTCGATGGGGGGTGCACTGGCCCAGACCACAGCTCCAGCCTTTGGCTCACAGATGGTCGCTCATTTCGGTTTTTCTGTACATTGGCTAACCATTACGCTACTAAGTTTAGTAGGAGCATGCGGTTTCTGGTTACTTCGACAACGTTTAGAAACAAGGGAGCCATAGAACTGCTCCGTTGAGAAAGACTGACCGGTTACTGATTCGCTTGTGTTTTCTGATCGATTTTATACTTTTCAATAACAAAAACGGGTAGACATCGGTCTTCTACACATCTCTTCACGCGAGTTGGTAAAATTTGTTCAACTCGCGTCCTGCCTGCTATTTCCTAAACTTCGAAACAGCTATGCCTAACTATCTACTAATCACAATTTTATCTGGCCTTTTGCTGGCGAAATCGTATGCCCAGCCACTGATTTCCACGACCTCGCCAAACCAATCCATTAACCTTGTTATACGAAACACCTCGGAAGGCAATATTTCCTATCAGGTCTCCTATAAAGGGAAAGCCGTCATTGAACCCGCTGGCCTGGGATTTATTCTGAGCAAACCACAAGTATCGCTATCTCGATTTACCATCATTGCAGCAGACTCCTCTACAGTCGATGAAAACTGGCAGCCCGTTTGGGGAGAAACCAACCGAATCCGTAATCAGTATAAAGAGTTAGTGCTCACATTACAGGACAAATCCGCTTCAAACATCCGGCTGCGCATACGATTTCGGGTGTTTAATGATGGGTTGGGATTCCGCTATGAGTTTCCCGAACAGACAACCCTTACTCACTTTATTGTGGCCGATGAACTGACCCAGTTTGTTCTGGCAGCTGACCATAAAACGTTCTGGATGCCGGGTGATTATGACTCGAATGAATACCTCTATAACACGACCAAACTGAGCGAAATTGACGCTGTCGCTGCGGCCGATCGGGAAAAAGATACGGCCTTAAAATCGGTAATCGGTCCCGACGCTGTTCAAACTCCTTTACTTTTCAAAACAGACAACAACCTGTATATCAGCATCTACGAAGCCGCATTAGTAAACTACCCGGTCATGCATCTGAGGGTAGACAAAAGCAAGCGTATCCTCACAGTTCAACTAGTGCCGGATGCGGTGGGCAATAAAGCCTATCTTCAAACGCCCACCCAAACACCCTGGCGAACTATTATTGTCAGTGATCAGGCAACCGATTTACTGGCGTCAAAACTGATTTTGAATCTCAACGAGCCATCAAAAATTGGCGATGCATCGTGGATCAAACCCCAGAAATTCATAGGTATGTGGTGGGAAATGCACATCGGCAAAGCGACCTGGGAAAAAGCCGGAGGTAAGCATGGGGCCAACACGCGAAACGTCATGAAATACATTGACTTTGCGGCCAAATATGGCTTTGATGGCGTGCTGGTCGAAGGTTGGAATGTTGGCTGGGAGGATTGGTTTGGAAACTGGAAAGAAGACGTTTTCGATTTTGTTACCCCCTACCCGGATTACAATCTGGATTCGCTCACCAGCTATGCCCGTCAGAAAGGAGTTCGAATCATCATGCATCATGAAACATCGGGCTCGGTTACGAACTACGAACGCCGAATGGATGCGGCCTATCAGTTTATGGTGAAAAAGGGTATCAACACCGTTAAAACGGGCTATGTCGGTCGTATTATTCCGAGGGGCGAACATCATGATGGACAATGGATGATCAATCACTACCAGCGGGTTGCCGAAAAGACGGCTGAGTATAAAATTATGCTGGATTCCCATGAATCGGCCCACCCAACCGGCCTTCATCGTACCTACCCCAACTGGATGGCCAGCGAAGCGGCTCGGGGTAGTGAATTCAATAACGCCCCAACGCTGGGAATTACACCTGAGCACACCACCATTCTACCATTCACCCGCCTGCTGGGCGGCCCTATGGACTTTACGCCCGGTTTGTTTCGCTTTCGTTTGAATCAATTTGATAGTACACGGACGCAACGCGTTCGTACAACATTGGCAAAACAACTTGCCTTATATGTTACGCTGTACAGTCCGCTCCAGATGGTGGCTGATCTGCCCGAGAACTACGAAAAGCACCTGGACGCTTTTCAGTTTATTCGCGATGTGCCGGTTGACTGGGACGATACCAAAGTAGTAGCCGCCGAGCCGGGCGACTATGTGCTAATTGCCCGTAAAGCCAAAGGTAGTTCTAGCTGGTTTGCCGGAGCTATCACCGACGAAAACAGCCGTGACTTATCGCTCAGTCTGAGCTTTTTAGAGCTTGGCAACATCTATGAAGCAACGATTTATCGCGATGCAGCCAACACGGATTGGCAAACAAACCCGGAAACGTACCTCATTGAAAAGAAAACGGTGACCTCTAAAACTACCCTGTCGCTTCACCTGGCCAAAGGAGGTGGCTGCGCTATTCAATTCGTTAAACGCTAACTTAAATCTCGCATTCAAGTAACCTTACCAATCAGAAAGACAAACTACGAAGCTGTTTATACTTTTCAAAAAGAGCGCTATGAACGTTTTATGTCATTCCGACGATAGAATGCTGGCGTTGCCAAGTCGTAGTTAAGACTCAGTTTTGCCGTCATTCGCCTGTTTTCCGGCATTTAATTCCATCTTTAATCTTACCTGAACGAAACAGTTTTGGCCCAATCCTGAACAGTCTTTGACAGTTCATACGCTCCAACCAACTTTCTTTACGAACTTTGTCCATATTTAATGAGCGAAAGAGTGAATGGCGAATGAGTGCATATTGTTCGCGTTAGCTATTCATCAATTCGCTCATTCACTCTTTCGCTCGTTAAGAAATTGAAACTCTGGCAAAAAGAAGGCGTCACAACAGCCGAACAAATTGAACGCTTCACGGTCGGGCGAGACCGCGAAATGGATTTATACCTCGCTCCTTTCGATGTACTGGGTAACCTGGCCCATGCGCAGATGCTGGAGACAATTGGCCTGCTCACCGACCATGAATTGAGCTTGTTAAACGATGAATTAAAAGCCATATATCAGGACATTGAGGAAGGCAGTTTTGTTATTGAAGAGGGCGTTGAAGACGTTCATTCTCAGGTTGAATTATTGCTAACACGCACCCTGGGCAACGTCGGCAAGAAAATCCACTCGGGCCGGTCACGCAATGATCAGGTACTGGTAGACCTGAAACTCTTTACCCGTGATCGTCTCTGGCGCGTTGCGGAGGCTACCCAGCGTGTATTCGATCGACTCATCGACCGTTCCGAACAGCATAAAAATGACCTGCTGCCGGGCTATACACACCTGCAAATTGCCATGCCATCGTCATTTGGCCTTTGGTTTGGTGCCTATGCCGAAGCCCTGGCCGACGATATGCTGACGCTACAGACAGCCTACCGTCTTTCCAATCGGAATCCGCTTGGTTCGGGAGCTGGCTACGGTTCGTCATTCCCGCTCAACCGCACGCTCACAACCGAGTTGCTGGGTTTTGAGGGAATGCACGTAAACGTTGTTTATGCGCAGATGAGCCGGGGAAAAACAGAACAAACCGCCCTGACCGCACTGGCAGCAATAGCGGCAACGATCTCCCGTATGGCAATGGATATTTGCCTCTATAACAGCCAGAATTTCGGTTTTCTGACCTTGCCGGATGCACTCACAACCGGCAGCAGCATAATGCCCCACAAGAAAAACCCCGATGTAGCCGAGCTGCTGCGGGCTAAAACGAACCGACTGAAAGCCCTGCCGATGGAGGTGACGCTGGTGATGAGCAACCTGCCTTCCGGCTACCACCGCGATATGCAACTGCTGAAAGAAATTCTGATGCCAGCCTTCGATGAACTCCTGGATTGTCTGGATATCACCGAGTTCATGCTGGAGCATATTCAGGTGAAAACAAATCTGCTCGACGACTCAAAGTATGATCTATTATTCAGTGTAGAGCGGGTAAATGAACTCGTTTTACAAGGCGTACCTTTTCGTGAAGCCTACCAGACGGTTGGCAAAGAGATTGCCGAACATACGTATAACCCTCCTCGCACCCTGCACCATACGCACGAGGGCAGTATTGGCAATTTAGGGACCGAACTCATTGTCGATCACATGGCTAAAGCGGTTGCTGGTTTTGGCGTTGATCGGGCCCAGAACGCCATTGAAACCCTGTTGGGGAGAAGCCGTTAATTCTGTAACTTTCTAAAAATTAATACGACTATGGTATCTTCTGACAAAGAAACCGTCCAAACGGAAGCCATTCCCGATGCGCTCATTTACGAGACGCTCAATGGTCGCCCGCTATACTACAAAGACTATCGCAATGTAGTAGCAGGCATTCTCAAACCCGAGGATATCATGGGCAGCAGTGATTTACAGGCGATTCTGGTATCGCTAATTAATACGCATATCACCATTAATCGAGACAGGAAGCGGTTTATTACGGCAACTAATGAATCGGGTTTACATGTAGCCGTTGGTGATAATTTATCCGCTGACATTGCCATTTTTGAAAAAGCGAAATTAGGCCCATTAAAAGGTAAATATTTTGATGTAGCGCCCAAGGTTGTTGTGGAAGTAGACATCAAAATTGACCTGAACGAGATTGGGAGCGATGTGGCTTACATTTCCGAGAAAACCCGGGAACTGTTCACATTTGGCGTTGAGCGCGTGTTATGGGTACTTTCAAAAATTCAGAAAATTATTATTCTTCTCCCCAATCAGGATTGGATCATTACGGATTGGGCCAATGATGTAATGGTTATGGAGGACTGTGTGATAAATATCAAAAACCTATTGGACGAAGAAGACATTTCCTATTAACCAGCAACGCCCGACCAGTGCGGTCGGGCGTTGATTAGTGCTGCGATCTATTCGACCCGATAGGCAATCAGTTTGTTTTTGAAAAAAGTCGGTACGATCAATAATTTCTTCTTGGCAACGTACTCAATATCAGCCGCATTAACTTTATCAGCTCGGGTATCCAACAGTTGTTGTTTTGTTCCATCTGAGCTAATATGAAACAATTGCCCATTCCAGTCTGAGACGAAATAATTTCCCTTTCCTGCTGGAACAATTCCATCTGTATTGGCCATGCCATCGGCTACGGTTGTCAACGATTTGGTATTCAGATCCAATGTTCGCAAGGCACCAATTTTAGTACTGCCCACCATCAGTTTATCCTTACCAACAGCGAGCACACCATTTGGTTTATTCAATTGTTCGCCTTCCATCAGCACTTCCCACTTGTCGTCTTTCAGGCGATACAACTTATCGGCACGACTGTCTGATACGTAAACAATTCCATCTTTATCGACTGTTACATCGTTCAGAAAAGCCCCCTTGCCAACCGCATCCCAGGTCTTATCGGCCTGTCCTGTTTCCGTATTAATGGCCACTAACCGATAAACATCCGTCACATAAAGTCTTTTTTTGAACAATCCCATTCCCTTTGGCGCATTGAGTCCCGACGTCCAGCGCAGATTTTCTACCTTACCATCGAGTGACACTTTAGAAATAAAACCGCTGCCATCGAGCGAATCCGATTTTCCGTCAATATTGGCCACATATAGTGTATTATGTCCATCGTAAAGGACGGATTCGGGAGTTCGAAGCGTTGTGTCGGTTTCCCAAACTTTTACCAGTTTGATGGGCTTTGGCGCAGTAGAAGATCTTAAAGCAACCAGGCCAGCCCCTACGAGCAACGACATCGAAAAAAGTAGCGCTTTTTTCATAATTCAACTTGACAATCAAGGGTTTTAAATTAATTGAAAAAATTTTAGTTGTATGATGGCGGGGTAAGTTTTGGTTTACTACTTAAAATAAACGGAAACAATATAATTATTCTAATCACTTGTCAATCACCTCCTCGCAAAGGCAAAACAATATAAAATAGAGGGTGTTTAGAATCTCGCACGCTAAAAGCAAAAGTCATGGAAAATTACCAATCCCGCACTTCTCAGGTGCAACCGCAAGTCGGGGAACTCAAGGAAAGCATCCGCGATATGGTCCAGTTACAGCGTAATTATCAGCTTTCTGACGAACTCTTTTGGGAGATTTTCAACGAACGCGTTCTTCTCGATAAGCAGATCGATGTAAATGCGTTTGTTCGCGACTTTATACCTTCTCCTGTCCCGCATTAAAACACAACGATCAGCGCAGCACTCGCCCGATCACTCGTTAGCCAGCCAGTGGCCGGGCGAGTGCCTGTATTGTTGTCAAACCTGTTATCAGAGCAACTTAGCCCAGCCTCACGGCAAATAACTCCTTCGATCTGGCATATACGTACGTTACGACAGCCAGCGTAACAACACCCCCCAATGCTACTGAAGGCACTGTGCCCAGCAATCGGGCCATCAATCCCGATTCAAAAGCACCTATTTCGTTGGATGAACTGACGAAAATACCATTCACGGCTGCCACGCGTCCACGCATGTGGTCGGGCGGAAATATCTGCAATATCGTTTGTCGGATAATCACGCTCACGCTATCGAACGCTCCGGTCAACGCCAGCATGACAAGGGAGAGGTAAAAATTTGTTGATACCGAAAAAATAATCGTTGTAATCCCAAAACCAGCTACTGCCAATAGCATATTACGCCAGGCATTATGCGTGGGTGGATATTTCGTCATAAAGGCCATGGTAAGTAACGCTCCAACAGAAGGAGCCGCCCGCAAAAACCCTAGCCCTTCAGCGCCAACTTTTAGAATATCTTCGGCGAAAACCGGCAAAATGGCCACAACGCCCCCAAAAAGGACAGAAAACAAATCAAGAGAGATCGCATACAGAACAATCTGGGTTTTAAAGACAAAGCGAAAACCTTCTTTAAGGCTATCGGTCAGCCGCTGAGCGGGCACATTCGTAACGGGTACGGGCTTAGGCTTAATAAAACTGATGAGGACTAAACAAATGGCAAACAGACCAATGACTACGATCAATGTATTATCGAAACCCACCCAATTGTAAATAAATCCAGCCACACCCGGCCCCACAATTGCTCCTGCCTGCCAGAATGAGCTGCTCCAGGTAGCCGAGTTGGTATACAATTCCCGTGGTACTAAAAACGGTTTTAGCGACGAACTGGCAGGCGAATAAAATCCTTTGGCCGTACCAATCAGCATCAGTACACCATAAATCGTGGCTAATCGTGCCGTCTGCGACAACCCCGCCACAACCGACGGCTGAAAAACAAGGTATAAAATCACTGAACCAAACAGGATAACCAGTGAGCTCCACTGAAGGATCCGCTTTTTATCGCGCCGGTCGGCCAGATGGCCACCAAAAAGCGATATGGCAATAAAAGGCAGGGCTTCAGCCAGTCCAACTAGGCCTAAAGCCAGCGGATCGTGTGTAATTTTATAGAGTTCGTAGCCTAGAATAACTTCCTGAATCAATAATGTAACCGTCATCAGGAAACTATTCATTACAAAATAGCGAAAGTCTGGAATGCGTAAGGATGCGTAGGTATCAGTCGGGGAACTGTCGGTAACCATATTTTGGAAAGCTGCTTGTCTGATTAACCCATTAATTTTATTTTTTGTCCCTACTTTCAATTATCAAATCAAGAAAAGCGCAATTTCCAATGGAATCTCCGTTCAGAACACGGATTAAAATTTGCTGTATCAGCAGTCCCGAAGAGGCTCGTCTGGCTATTCGGCTCGGTGCCGATGCCCTTGGGCTGGTAGGTCGAATGCCCAGTGGCCCCGGTGTCGTTGGCGACGAGTTAGCCGCCCTGATTGTTGACTCAACACCTCCACCCATCGCTACGTTTATGCTCACAAGCGAAACCAATACCGGCGATATCATTGCGCATCAACGGCGCGTAGGTGCCAATACGATCCAGATCGTTGATGCCGTACCACCCGAAACATACGCGCAACTTCGTGACGCATTACCCGCCCTTAAACTGGTGCAGGTTATTCATGTAATCGATGAGAAAAATATTGATGAAGCACTACAGGCCGTGCAGAACGGCGTCGATGCCCTGCTGCTCGATTCAGGGAACCCAAACCTGGCCGTAAAAGAGCTGGGTGGCACAGGACGAGTGCACAATTGGGCAGTCAGTCGGCAGATTGTTGCCCAGTCGACCGTACCCGTATTTCTGGCTGGTGGACTCACTATCGAAAACGTTCGGAACGCAATCGAAACCGTACAACCGTTTGGCCTCGACATTTGTAGTGGAGTCCGGACAAATGGCCAATTAGACGAAAAAAAACTGGAGGCCTTTGTTCGTATCGTGTTGGGATAAAAACAAAACAGGGAATTGGTAGCTACCAATTCCCTGTCGACTCTACTTGCCTGATTACTTAATTAAGCAATGGCAATTTCTTTCACTACTTTCTCTTCTTTCACCTCAATTTTAGGTAATTCGACCGTCAGGATACCGTCGGTATAAGAAGCCTTAATTTCGTCGGCATTTACTGTTTTGGGCAGGCGGAAACTCCGTTCGAAAGCGTTAAAGCCAAATTCATGCCGGGTAAATTTAGGGCCTGTTTCGTCAGCTTTTGCTTCAGGTTTGTAAGCGATCGTAAGCGTATTGTTCTCAACGTTAATTTTCAGATCTTCTTTTTTCAAACCAGGTGCAGCCAGTTCAAGCTGGAAGGCTGTTTCAACTTCCTTTACGTTCACAGCCGGAACGTTTGGGCTTGTATTGTGATACCGGTCAATGACAGGGCGACCGTAAAAAGGGTTGAAGAAAGTTGGAATGCGGTTATATCGAACTAAAGTTGCCATTTTTTTTTCTGTTGTTTGGATCGTTCTTGTTTGAACACATACTCCTAATGGCAAACAGCATACCAATTCAAAAAACAATCTCAACTACGACATCTTGTCACTATTTGACGGGTATGGCGATGAAAATAAAGACAAAATGGCAGAATAAAAAATAAATGGTTGCCGAAATGTGCACATTATGTCTGCTCTATTGAAGAAGAAGATTAAATCCAATACAATTCACTGAACTGACTTACAGAAAATTAACAGTATCATTACTTTGCCTATCTCTTTTGAAAGCCTAATTTTAGGCCCTCAATTAGTAATCGACTCACCAAGTACTAATTTTCCTTAATTTATGATGCGACCTTTCCTGCCGTTAGTTATTCTACTGTGCTTCTGTGTACCATTTGTGGCATCAGCCCAACAAACCGCCGTCGATTTTTTCGAAAGTGGTATTGGTAAAAGTAAATCCGGCGATTTCACGGGTGCTCTACAGGCTTTTAGTATGGCCATTACGATGAACCCCGAAAATGCAGCAAGCTATTATAATCGGGGTGTTGCCAAAGCAAGTCTAAAAGATCACCGGGGGGCCATTCTGGACTATGATCGGGCGATTGAACTGAATGGCAAAGATGCAATGGCCTATCTGAGCCGAGGTGCCAGTAAAAGTAAACAGGATGACCATCGGGGCGCCCTTCTGGACTTCAGCCGATCGATCGAATTAAACCCCGACGACCCTCAGGCGTATTATAGCCGTGGCAGCAGCCGGAGCCGAATTGAGCAATACAGGGGTGCTTTGGCCGATTTCTCGAAAGCAATCGAGCTTGACCCTGCCAACGTTCTGGTTTACTATGCCCGTGGCATCACCAAACAGAAACTTGATGATTTTTCGGGTAGTCTGGCCGATTTTACGAAAGTGATTGAAATGACGCCCAAACGTTCCCAGGCGTTTTCAGGGCGTGGTATCTCGAAAGTTGAACTGAACGATTTCAACGGCGCGATTACTGATCTCAACAAAGCCATTGAATTAAGCCCGGAAGATGCCGAAGCTTATTTTTATCGGGGCTACGCAAAAGGAAAGCTGGAAGACTTTAAAGGCGCGCTGGCCGACTACGACCGATCTATTACCCTAAAGGCCGATAATTTCAAAGCTTATTACGGTCGCGGATTTTGTCGTGGCAAACTTGGTGATCAGAAGGGAGCGCTTCAGGATTTCACGCAGGCCATCGAGATGAACAACTCGAATACCGACGCAAAGGTGGTATATAGCGGTCGCATTACCCGCCCCATCCTCGATAACCTCCGCAACCTGGTTCAGGAGCGGAATCGTATCAGCGAGCTTTCTCCGGAACGGTCTGAAGCCTATTTCTCGCGGGGTGTCAGTAAAAACAAGCAGGGCGATCAGCGGGGAGCCATTGCCGACCTGAACAAATCGATTGAATTGAACCCTACCTATGCCGAAGCTTATTTCTCGCGGGGATTGATCAAATCGGCCCAGGGTGATCAGCGGGGCGCTATCACCGATTGCAATGATGCGATCAAGCTAAATCCTCGTTACAGCGAAGCGTTCTATGTGCGCGGCATTATTCGACATAGCCTTGGCGATGAAAATGGTGGCTGTCTCGACCTCTCCAAAGCAGGCGAATTAGGCTACAATCCCGCTTATAAAGCAATTAGCGATTATTGCAACTAACCTCCGAACAGGCTCGTCATTGGCCTGGATTTTACCGGACGATATTGGGTCGGTAGTCAATCGGAGCACCGGCCAGTAGCCCGGTCTATTTCCCTTTCAGCTTTATCAGTTTACACGAATGGGTAGGAATCTAAGTCCTACCCATTCGTGTATATACCCAAGTAGAGTGCCCTTGTTTGCGCATAAACCTTTTAAAGCACCGTGCCCTGGTCAGGGTTTGCCTGGATAACCTAACGTCGCTCTGGCGGCATAGGCCGCGTCATACATAGCATTAAAGCACTTTGTAAATGAATCCAGCCCATTGGTAAGATCCCATAATGGCAAATAAACCACGATCGATACGTCGGTGAGGGGATCGTAAGCCATCAGCGCCAAATTACCGATACGCGCGCCGTTATGACCATAACCCAGATTTTTTGTCAACGTGCAACCCAGTCTATAGGTTGGATTAGTCGACGACGCATCCGTTTGCATGATCGTCACGGTTTCGGGTTTTAAAACGTTTTGCCCTTTCATCAATGAGCGTATATATGTATTAAGAGCAGCCATTGTACCGTAACCATTTCCTTCAGCTACCTGGGCACTCATGTTGTAATCACCGTACTTGATGGCCTTTCCTGGTTGCAATTCAAGACCTTCTACACGAGGGCTCGGCAACACCGTATCATCAGCCCGGACAGGAAAATGAATGGCAACGGGTACAGGCGCGTTCGGCCCAACTACATAATCTTTCAGGTAATCGCCATAAGTTTTAGCACTGCCGCTTTTTGTTGAATAAACGCGTTCGATAATCTTCCCCAGAATTGCATAGCCCGTATTGCTGTAATGATAACCGGTGCCCGGCGCAAAATAGGAAAGATTGTTAATGATCAACTGGTGAATCATTTCTTCTGTTGTGAACTGGTGTGTAGGATCAGCCAGTTGAGTCGCTTCAGTAAATGTTTTTCCGTTGAATCCAGGAACGGGGTCATTATCGACATCAAAAACACCGGCACTGTGTTGCAATAATTGCTCAATGGTAATCGAGTTTTTATACGGGAAATCCCACGCGGGTGTATTGGGAACATAAGGCACGCTGGTGCCAGGTATAAGGCCGGTAATAGGTGCCTTAAAATCTAGCCAACCATCTTCGTGCATATTCAGAATGGCAGTACTCGTAAAGTTTTTTGTATTACTGGCGAACCGAAAATTAGTCGTTTCCAGGACGGGGGTGTTACCTGGAGGAACCGAAGATGCCAGTATTTTTTCAGTAGGTGTTTGAATCAACACATTTAGTGAAGGAACCGAATTCTGGAGGTCTTTTTCCAGGGCTGTCCGAACGCTATCGACAGTTTTTTGAACATTACTTCGGCGATCGGCCTGAGAATCAGGCGGTAGATGGTCAGAGAGCAGAGAGGAACAGGCCATCGCTAGTAGCAAAACCAGAGCCACCAGACTTCGACCAAGCACAGGTTTAACAAATTGTCTATTTTTAGAGGTTTTCATAGCGACTATGTTTTAAAGAGGCTTATATACTACGACAAATGACAGTTTAGATTTCCCACTCGGACAATATATTCACTTAAGTATCAAATTGCCAGGTCATACTGATCATACTAAAATAAACCGGCCCATGTACGTCATTTCCTACAACTATTCCTGAAGGCCAATAAGTTGTGACTATCGAGACGGCCTAAACAGGCAAGGGTGCCGTAAATAAATTTGATGATAAATTTATTTACGGCACCCTTGCCTGTTTAGGCCACATAGAAACTTAGCCTGAATCTTCCTAAAATTCGCTATGAAATGCTGTAAACATTCACGGTAAAAGGTGCTGAAGCATTTTCAGGGTTGGCAATGTACAAAGACCGAAACGGCTCAACATTATTACTTTGAAAACCGCTGTACGCATTTTTGTATTCAATGGGATCAAAACCAACACTTTTATCCCGCATAACGTCAAAATGAATCGCATCGGGATTGGGGCTATCCACTACTTCAAACGTTACGTAGAGCGCACCGGGTGTGATAGAATCGGTCGAGAAATTGCCGCTCGACCGATGAAGTTGGCCAGATTCTGGTTTTGCCTCAGAAACTACCGTGGCCAATAACTGTTTGTCCATTGGATGAGATCGTTAAAAGTTGAACTGTGGTTGATTTCCTTTCACAGTAGCCACATTCAAAAGTAGCCACTATTAATATCACAAAAATATCCCTATTCCGTATTATTTAAATTTATGAGAATTGATATTAATTATTCGGTAACTTATTTACAGTCACTATCTTATGATTGCTGACGACTAGTAAATGTGTAACTCCAGCATCAGACGGTTCAGTATGGTTATCAATGTTGGCACCTCAAGCGTGGACTTTCGTAACTCTTTCATCGATTGTACTCGATAAGCCTCGCCTTAATTCAGTTGTCAGCGACAAATTATCGATAATGAGGTTTATGGATGACTAATGGATTATATGATTTGGTATAGCTTTTAGTTTATTTATATAGACACATAAACAAGTCGCAATTTCCTTAACAGTAACTTTCGATCTCCACACTAAATAATCATCAGAACTATAGAATAAAAGTGTACCATTCTAGCATATATTGCTTACTAAATATTTCAGAGGTTAACTGTGTTAATCCGCGAAATGTATACCTTAAGTAACTATTAAATGATATTTTACTTATATTTAATATCTAGGAAGTAAATAATTCATAAAATGTTAATATTTTATTTTCACTATACATATAAAATAAACATTATTAATTCAATAAGAAGAATCTTAACTAGTTGCCAAAACAGTCTATTTTGACCAAGATTAAACTAAAAGTTGGGCAACATATGAAACTGCAATAACCATGCTTGAATTTAATTACACCTATTAAGGAAAAGCGGATAAAATTTTCAGAAATTCGTTTCTATCAACTGGAAAGTGACGGTTGTACAGACATCATAACTCATTAGAAAGACATTTTGATTGTTTAGGAGGCATCGTTCTTCCTGCACAATAACGCTACTATTTTTATCGCCCAACTTATAATTCAATTTTTCAAAAAAATAATCAAAAAAAGACTAAGTGTTTTTGTGTTCTTTACAGTCTCTAAGTAATAAATACCGCTCTCGGAAATAGACAACTCCGTGTTATTGACTAAGAGAGGGTACAGAAATGAACGATCGGCTTCATTCACCAACAGAGATGGGACAAATCTGGCAACTAACTCAGCATCAATCAGCAGAACAACCATCCGGTTTGGCACGAGAACAGACAGGCCAGGACCCTGAGCAGCAGGCACGATGGGACAACGAATTGTTTCTTCGGAAAACCTTTGAGCAGAACCCTGACGCGGGCATTAGCCTCCTGTTCCGCCAGTATTATGCCCTCTTGTGCAGCCATGCTATTCGGTATGTCTCCTCCAAAGCCATCGCTGAGGATATCGTTTCGGATATCTTCTACGAGTTTCATGCCAATCTGCGCTATCAGTCCATTACCATTTCCTACCGGGCCTACCTGTTTACGGCCGTACGAAACCGGGCCTTCGATCACGTTCGGGCTGAGATGCGCCACACCACCTCGCTGGATAAAGCCGACTCGATTGCCGCCCACATCACCCAAAGCCCCGACTCGATCACCCAGTATGAAGAGTTGTACCACGATGTGGAGAACGCCATCAATGCCATGCCACTCAAACGGCGTCAGATATATGTGATGCACCGTTTTGAAGGGAAGAAATACCAGGAGATTGCCGATGAGCTGCATCTGTCGCTCCGCACCATCGAAGCCCATATTTATCAGGCCATGCGCCAGATTCAGAACACCCTAAAAGACAAATGGCTACTCACTTTATATCTAATTGTCCAGTTTTTGAGCTGAATACCTATTTTTTAGCCACATGACTAAGTATTTTTTCTTATAAAACCGTCATGATGCTACTAACGATCTCAACATGAAAAATCAGGTATCGAAAGAAATGCTCTTCAACTACTTTGCTGGCCGGGCAACGGCTTTGCAAAAACAGGCCATAGATGAGTGGGCTAAAGAGGAAAATAATCGTGAATTCTTTTTCGAGTGCCTGGCTAGTTGGGAAAGTCAGAATCCACAATTTATGGCTGATGCCAATGCCGCCTTCAAACGGCATCGGCAACGGATGGCGACTCAACCTGTAGCTCAGACAGATACGACTCAACTACTGGCAAAAGATACTGCCACAACACGTCGGTTAAATCCTAACTGGCTTCGCTGGATGATAGCCGCTTCTGTGAGTGCAGTCCTCCTCCTGCTGGGCGGACTTCTCTTTAAAGATACCCTCCTGTTTGCCACCCATAGAACCGATTTCGGGGAAACCCGTAGCCTCACCCTCGACGATGGCAGCCACGTCACGCTCAATGCCAACTCCTCCTTACGCGTACCCCGATTTGGCTTTGGCCACAAAACCCGCCATGTAGCCTTAGTGGGCGAGGCTGATTTCGACATCAAACACCTGGTTGACAATCAACCCTTTGTGGTACAGACCAATAAAAATTTCGAAGTACTGGTGCTGGGCACTCAGTTTCTGGTCAACACCCGCGAGCAAGGCACCAAAGTGGTACTCAACAAAGGCAAAGTCCGGCTGAAGTATCAGGAAGGCACCACCAGCAAGCAATTGACCATGAAGCCCGGCAATCTGGTCACCTTCGATCAGAAAGGCCATATCAGCCTCCGGCAAACCCCTAAACCGCAGGACTATACCTCCTGGAAGGAGCATCGGTTTGTCTTTGATGGCACTACGTTGGCCGAGATCAGCGGTTTGTTTGCCAGCAATTATGGCATCCAGGTTCAGATCCCGGATAAAGCGTTGACGCAGTGGACGATTTCGGGGGCCTTCACGGCCTACAGTGCCGCCGAGTTGATGGAGACCCTGGCGAGTGCGTCCAATCTGAGTTATCGACAGCAAGGAGATACGATTATCATAACCCAAGCTCATTAACCCCAAAACCTACTACAAACTATGAAGAAAATTGTACGCGTGCTACTCCTGGTTGGAGTGGCGCTGGGAGGAGTACGCCCTGGACTTTCGCAACTAATAGCCAGTGTCCAGCCAATACACGTAAAAGAAGGCACGCTCAAAACATCCACCAAAAAGCTGAAAGATGTTCTGAAAAAGTTACAGGATCACTATTCCGTCGATATCCTGTTTCTGGATCGGAACGTAGAAGGTCTGACCGTAGATGGCGATGTCATTAATTTCAATGCGAACATTGAGCAGAATCTTAATGCGATCCTGAAACCATTGGGGCTACTTTACAAAAAAGTAAAGAATGGTGGCTATGTCGTTGTCGTTAAAGAATCAGCGGAAAGAATACAGGCCAGCACCGTGCAGATGCCTGTTATCGCTACTGTTTTGTCTCACAGAGCTGATAATGAACTGGACAATCAGCAATTGTTACTGAATCGCGGAGGAGATTTAACCATCGACAAAAGCACTGATATTGCTGTTCAGGGCACAGTAACCGATGAAAAAGGGGAGAATCTACCGGGGGTAAGTATTGTTGTAAAAGGTACTCAAAAAGGAACGACCACCGATGCAGATGGACGCTATAAAATGGATGTGCCGACTGAATCAGCCATTCTCATCTTTAGTTTTGTTGGCTACCTGCCACAGGAGGTTAATGTAGGAAACCGCACCATCGTCGATGTTGCTTTAAAGACCGATAATAAGACCCTCGATGAGATTGTCGTTGTGGGATACGGAACTGTCAAGAAAAAAGACCTGACTGGTTCAGTTGGTGTCATCAGCAGTAAAGAAGTAAAAGACCTGGGAGTAACCCGTATTGAACAAGGATTGGCGGGTCGCGTGGCCGGGGTTCAGGTTAAAGCCGTTTCGGGTGAACCCGGTGCAGCACCACAAATCAGAGTGCGCGGTATCGGCAGTATTTCGGCAGGGGCCGGGCCACTGTATGTTGTCGATGGATTTCCGACCGATAACATTCAAACCCTGAATCCAAATGATATTGAAACGCTGGATATTTTGAAAGATGCTTCCGCCACGGCCATTTATGGATCGCGGGGATCAAATGGGGTCGTAATCATTAATACCAAGCGGGGAAAATCGGGCAAAGCAACTGTTACGCTCGATACCTACTACGGCTGGCAAAAGGTATCTAAAGTGCCCATCATGAAGAATTCGCTAGAACAGGCAAATTTCTTCTATGATGGCATGCGCAATAAAAACCTGGATGCAGGTAAGGATGTAACGGGACCAGCAACTTCATGGTTTACGCCAGTACCGGCCATTATTATGGATGTTCTGGAAGGTCGGAACAAGACCGACGAAAATTCGCTGGACAAAGTATTGATTACGGCGCCCCAACGCCAGATTCAATTATCAGCTACGGGAGGTTCCGAGAATATACGCTATGCCGTCAGTGGGGAATATTTCAATCAGGATGGCATTATCATTAATAGCGGTTTCAAACGGTATTCCTTACGAACCAACATTGACGCTCAGTTGTCAAAACGGTTTTCGTTGAAATTAAACTTCAATCCATCGTATACAGATCAGCGTTCACTACCATCTACCGGTGTCAGTGGCGGTACGGCCAGTACGCTGGGAATAGTCGCTTCTACTTTACAGATTCATAACTTTCGGCCATTGTTAGACGCCAATGGCAACTATTTTAATTATGCTGGTCTGGCCGACATGGCCGACATTTATAACCCGTTAGCCGTAGCTCAGGAAACCATCACCTCCCAAAAAGGATTGCGCCTGCTGGGGAATATCGGGCTCGAATACCAAATCCTTAATGACCTGAAATTCAATGTCCTGATTGGCGGCAGCCTGTTAAGCGGCAAGGGAATGTACTTCAGACCGCAACGTCCTTATTTCGCCAATGAACTGGCATTGGGTACAGATAATGCGTCGCTGATTACGAACTGGCTGACTGAGTATACCTTGAATTACACTAAAAGCATCAATAAACATTCTATTTCTGCATTGGCTGGTTATACTGTTCAGAAAGAACGCGGGGAATCGAATCTGATCAGCAGCAATAAATTCCCCAATAATTTAGTGCCTACATTAAGCGCCGTTGGTGGTCTGATCACGAATGGAACATCCAATATCTATGAGTGGTCGTTGCTGTCGTATCTGGCACGGGTTAACTACAATTACAACAGCAAATATTACGTAACAACATCCATTCGGACGGATGGATCATCTCGTTTTGGGACTCAAAATAAATACGGTCTATTTCCATCTGTAGCGTTAGCGTGGCGTATTTCGGACGAAAATATCCTGAAAAATATACGCGGTATCAGCGAACTGAAACTACGAACGAGTTACGGCGAAACAGGCAATAATAACATTGGCAATTATGATCAATACGGAACCATCACGTACGAAAATTATGGCTTGGGTAACGCAGTAGCAACTGCCATTGCACCCGGCCGAATCGGCAACCCCAACTTAACCTGGGAAAAACAGACCTCCATTAATTTTGGCGTCGATGCAAGTTTCTTTAACAACCGAATCAGCGCTTCGATAGACCATTTCCAATCGAGGAATACGGATTTATTACTGAACGTAAATATTCCAAATAATACCGGTTTTAGTACGGCATTACAGAATATCGGTGAAGTGAAAAATACGGGCTGGGAGTTTGTACTAAGCACCGTCAATGTCGACAAACAAATTAAGTGGTCGACTGACTTTAACCTGTCTACATATCGGAATAAAGTAGTTAAGTTAGGACCACAGGGAGATCCTATTTACTCGGGCAATAATGTCACGCAGATCGGGCAACCGATCGGTATGTTTTATGGATGGCTGACCGATGGCATTTTTAAGACCCAGGCCGAACTGGATAAGGGTCCGATTTACAATCCAACGGGGAGCGACCGCTCGCATGTGGGCGATATACGGTTCGTCGATATCAACGGCGATGGCGTCATTACCAATGCCGATAAAACAATCATGGGGTCTCCCTATCCGGATTTTTATTACGGCATGACGAACCGGGTTAGCTATAAAAATATCAGCCTCAGTGTCACGCTACAGGGTTCGCAGGGAAGCCAGGTCTATAACACCTCAAGGGGTGGTGGAAACAGCGGCCGGGCCCGTGTAAGAGGTTACGCATTTAGCAATAACTACTGGAAATCGGAACAGGACCCCGGCGACGGAAAAACACCCCGCCCCAACGATACCCCTACAGGTGGTGTGCGCCTGCCAAGCCAGTTATTTCTTGATACGGGATCTTACCTCCGCATCAACAACATATCACTGGCTTACGTATTACCGGGCAACATTGTGCAAAAGATCGGGCTTGGTTCACTCCGTGTTTATGTGAACGCATCGAACCCGTTTATTTTCACCAAAAACACGGCGTTTAATCCGGATGTCAGCACGACGGATAACCCCTTGACACCCGGTGTAGAGGCTAATGATTATCCATTGCCCAAAAGCATCATAATCGGTTTAAATGTGGGATTTTAATGTAAGGCAACAAATAAAAAAACTCAAAAAGATGAAAAAAATAGCCTTCATACTAGCCTTGGCATCCTTTCTCACCATGTCGTGCCAAAAGGATTTTATTGAATTAAATCCCATATCCACCGTTAGTGTTGACGCCGTCTATAAAACGGATAAAGATTTTCAGGATGCGGTAGTCGGTATTTACAGTATGCTGCGAAACCAGTATCAGGATTTCTGGATATTTGGCGATTTACGCGCCGATGATTCGTGGCATGCGCTCGGTAATGATGCCTTTTTAGTATCGGTTGATAAATTCAACATGAATAGCGATGCGGCCTTAATGATATCTACCTGGCGGAATTATTACAGTGCCATTAGTCGGGCCAATCTCATATTAGATAAAATAGCTTCGGCCGATCCGGCTGTTGTGACCAACAAAGACCGACACATTGCCGAAGCTAAATTTTTACGCGCATTTGCTTATTTTGATCTGGTACGCATCTTTGGAGATGTACCTCTGAATACAAAGCCAACAACAATTGAGGAGGGTTACACAAAAACACGCGAAAAGGTCGATAAGATCTATGATGAGGTAATCATCAAGGATTTACTCGATGCAGAGGCAAAATTGCCAGCCAAATACACAGGTGTCGACGTTGGACGAGCTACAAAAGGGGCAGCCAAAGCCATACTGGGCAGAGTGTATATGACCCGCAAGGATTTTGTAAAAGCCGAAGCTAAATTACAGGAAGTAACAACGCTGGGTTATTCGCTCCTCCCCAATTATAAAGACCTGTTCGACTATACAAAAGATGAGCACCATGCCGAATATATCTTCGACATTGAATATCAGGATGGTAACCTCGGTGCTGGCAGTGGATTCTCTAATAAGTTTTTACCGAAATCAGCCAATTCATTAGCGGAAACATTTTATGGCATAAAAGGCGGAGCGGGCGAGCAGAATACCCCTACCCTTGCGCTGTTCGATTCATTCGATCCGACCGACCCCCGGCGTGACGTTACCGTTGCCAAAGGGTATACGGACAATAACGGTGTTTTCCAGGGCTTTTTGCAGATTGCGACGTTCACCAAAAAGTATTTAGCGATTACAAACTCGCTGAACGACAGCAAAGTAAATTGGAAAGTCATTCGCTATGCCGATGTTCTGTTAATGTATGCTGAAGCCTTAAATGAAAATGGCAAAACGGATGCTGCCCTTACCTACCTGAATCAGGTACGCACCCGCGCGAACATGCCCAAATTTACGGCTCTGCCCAAGGATCAGCTGCGGACCAAAATCTATGACGAACGCATTTATGAGCTCTCCATGGAAGGTGTACGGTGGTTTGATCTGGCCAGAACAGATCGTTTGGTAAGCGTGATGCAACCCCTGGGTCTGAAACCTTATATGGCGCTGTTTCCGATTCCGCTGGTTGAAATACAAATCATCAATAATCCCACCGTATTACCTCAGAATCCGGGGTATAATTAATAACAAATTTCTTCTTATTCTTTGCTGGATAATCAGGCTGCGAATGGTCTGATTATCCAGCAACCAGATGGCCCAATTTGTTGTCGTATTTCCGCTCTCAATTATGAAAATAAAAATCGGTATCCTATTGACCCTGTCGGCCCTTCTTTCGCTTGCAGGAATACAAATTGGCTATTCTCAGCAAAAAAAGAGTTCCAGTCCGGCTAGCTCAGCAACGGGCATCAACTACATCGACCCGACCATTGGCAATGTAGCTCCTTTATATAACACCAACAGGCCAGTTGTTCATCTGCCCAATCAAATGATCAGGATGTTTCCCAAACGTCAGGATCACCTGGATATGCAGATTACTGACTTCCCGATGTCCTCTCTAAATATTATTACACCCCAGGTCATTTTCGGGATCAAACCGTTCGCTGGGGCTTTAGCCGACACGGGCTGGTATCGACGCTTAACCTATGACCATGACTTTGAAACAGTTCAGCCCTGGTATTATTCGGTACGATTGACTGACGACAATATCCTGACTGAATTCACGCCCGGAGAACGAACGGGAATCTATCGGTTTACTTTCCCGGCGGGCGTCAAAAAAAATATTCTGCTCTCGCACTATTACAAAAATGGGCAATATGAACTCCAGGATGGCAATGCACTCGTTGGCCAGGAGTTTGTCAATGATGCGAATCACCAGCAGAAAGGTATTGCGTACTTGTATGGAAAAATTTCGGGCAAGCCTGAAAGCGGCAAAAAACAGGGCGAAAAAGATTGGGGGCGTTATACCGTCTTAGGCATTCCGGAAAAACACAAAAAAGTAGAAGGCGAACGCGCCTGGTTCAGCTATAACGAACAGGATAGTCCGGTTGTAGAGTTTCGCTACGCCATTTCCTTCGTCAGTCGGGAGCAGGCCAAAAAGAACTTCGAGAAAGAGCTCACTTCCGTTAGTTTCGATCAACTGAAGGCCAAGGGCAAAGCCGCCTGGGAAAAAACCATCGGCCAGATCAAGGTCGAAGGCGGCACCGAAGCTCAGAAACGTAGCTTTTATACCGCCCTCTACCGATGCTACGCCCGCATGGTCGACATTTCCGAAGATGGGAAATATTACAGCGGCTACGACAAAAAGGTGCATGACGACCAGCGACCGTTTTACACCGATGACTATACCTGGGGAAACTATCTGGCTCTGCATCCCCTGCGAACCATTCTCGACCCCAAGCGGGAAGCCGATATTTTACAGTCCTACGTAAATATGTACCAGCAAAGTGGCTGGATACCCGAATACCCTAAATTTTATGGCGATCGTGCGGGCATGTTCGGTTTCAAATCGTCGGTCATGTTTCTGGATGCCTACCGGAAAGGAATCCGAAATTTTGATTCAAATAAAGCACTGGAAGGTATGCTGAAAAGCGCCGAAAAACGAACAATGCTTCCGCATCGGAATGACCCCAAAGGGGCGCTGGATGATTTTTATTATGCGAAAGGCTACTATCCGGCGTTACGTCCCGGTGAAGCCGAAACCGATTCGGTGGCGAAACTACGCGGCAATGGTCAGCGACGATCGGCCGTAGCCGTTACCCTCGGAAACAGCTACGACAGTTGGGCGTTGAGTGAACTGGCGAAGGAATTAAACAATCAGGACGTTTATAAACGCTATGCGCCAAGAGCGCAAAACTATAAGAATCTCTGGCATGCCAAATCCGGCTTTTTTATCCCAAAAGATGCGAAAGGGGATTGGATTGAGATCGACCCAAAATTTGATGGCGGCCATGCCGGTAACGATTATTACAATGAAAATAACGGCTGGAGCTACCGCTGGAACGTTCAGCAGGATATCAAAGGATTTACGGAACTGATGGGTGGAGCCGATAAACTGGAGCAAAACCTCGATCAGCTTTTCCGCGAAGGGCTGGACCGCCCCAAGTACGTATTCTGGGATAAATTTCCGGATCAGACGGGCATGATCGGTCAGTTTGCGATGGGCAATCAGGTCACCTTTTTCATCCCCTACCTGTTTAACTACACAAATGCACCCTGGAAAACCCAGAAATACACCCGGCTCCTGCTCGACACCTGGTTCCAGGATAACATCTTCGGTGTGCCAGGCGATGAAGATGGCGGCTCGATGTCTTCCTTCGTGGTCTTCTCAGCCATGGGATTCTACCCCACTACACCCGGTATTCCCCGTTACAGCATCACCAGCCCCCTGTTTAGTAAGGTGACAATCGACTTGCCCAATGGCAAGAAGTTCACCCTGATTGCCCATAATTCGTCCCGAATCAACAAATACATCCAGTCGGCGAGTATGAACGGCAAACCCCTGAGTTCGTTGTCCTTTTCGCACCAGGAGCTGATGGATGGTGGTACGCTGGTGCTGGAAATGGGCGAGAAAACCGACAAAAAATGGGACATAACCTATTAGTACTTTTAGGCAAGACTGTACCCTTAATAGATTGAATTTATTTAGTCAGACTCAATCAATTGCAACATAACTATGTCCAGGCTCATTACTAGTTTTCTTAAAACGGTTTTAACTACGGTAGTTGCTGCTATCAGTTTGTGTCAATACAGCTTTGGACAAACGAGCAAGGCAGGCGGCTCTGGTATCCAGTATATTGATCCCACAATTGGCAATGTCGCCCCTTTACTGAATACGAATCGGCCAATCGTTCATTTGCCGAATCAAATGATCAGGGTGTTTCCCAAACGGCAGGATCATCTGGACATGCAGATTACCGATTTTCCGATGCTGGCCCAGAATATCATTACTCCTCAAATGATTTTTTCCATCAAGCCTTCAAAAGGTGCGGTGACCGATACGGCCTGGTATCGACGATTGACCTACGATCACGATCTGGAAGTAACACAACCCTGGTATTATTCCGTAAAACTGACTGACGATGATATTCTAACTGAATATACGGCTGGCGAAAAGACAGGCATTTATCGGTTTACTTTTCCGGCTGGTGTCAGCAAAAATCTGTTGCTGTCGCACTATTATAAAAATGGACAATATGAATTCCAGGACGGTAATAAACTGGTCGGAACGGAGTTCGTTGTCGATGCGATTCATGAGCAGCAGGGCGTCGCCTATATATATGGCGTTTTCACGGGGAAGCCGCAAACGGGCAAAAAAACCGGCGAGAAAGACTGGGGTAAATATACCGTTAGCGGAACCCCTGAAAAGCCAAAGAAAATGGATGGCGAACGTGCCTGGGTGAGTTATGGCGAACAGGATAGCCCGGTGGTGGAGTTTCGGTATGCCATTTCCTTCGTCAGTCGGGAGCAGGCCAAAAAGAACTTCGAGAAAGAGCTCACTTCCGTTAGTTTCGATCAGCTGAAGGCCAAAGGCAAAGCGGCCTGGGAAAAAACCATCGGCCAGATCAAGGTAGAAGGCGGCACCGAAGCTCAGAAACGTAGCTTTTATACCGCCCTCTACCGATGCTACGTTCGGATGATCGATGTCAATGAAAACGGGACCTACTTCAGCGGCTATGACAAAAAGGCGCATGAGGATAAGCGGCCGTTTTACACCGATGATTATACCTGGGGCAATTATCTGGCTCTGCATCCCCTCCGGACAATTCTCGACCCCAAACGGGAAGCGGACATGCTCCAATCCTACGTAACGATGTACCAGCAAAGCGGTTGGATGCCCGAGTATCCACGGCCCTTTGGTGATCGGCCGGGTATGTTTGGTTTCAAATCAACGGTCATGTTTCTGGATGCCTACCGGAAAGGAATCCGAAATTTCGATGTAAAAACGGCTTTTGACGGAATGCTCAAAAACGCAGAACAAGCAACGATGCTTCCGTTCAGAAATGGTCCTAAAGGAGGTCTCGAAGATTTTTACGTCAAGAATGGCTACTATCCGGCGCTGCATCCCGGCGAAACAGAAACCGATGCATTTGCTTCACTTAAACCGGGGCAGAAGCGGTCTGCCGTTGCCATAACCCTGGGCGATGCCTACGATAGTTGGGCATTGAGTGAACTAGCGAAGGAATTAGGCAATCAGGACGTCTATAAACGCTATGCACCAAGAACAAAAAATTACAGGAATCTCTGGAATGAAAAGTATAATCTGTTTATCCCAAAAGATGCGAAAGGCGATTGGATTGAGATCGACCCAAAATTTGATGGCGGGCACAACGGATTCGATTATTACAATGAAAACAATGCCTGGAGTTATATGTGGAATGCACAGCAGGACTTTGCAGGATTACGGGATTTGATGGGCGGAGCCGATAAGATGGAACGAAATCTCGACCAGCTTTTCCGCGAAGGAATGGACCGTAGCAAACCTGTTTTTTGGGAAAAATGGCCCAACCAGACGGGCATGATCGGTCAGTTTGCGATGGGCAATCAGGTCACCTTCTTTATCCCTTACATTTTCAATTTCACCAACGCATCCTGGAAAACCCAGAAGTATACCCGGCTCCTGCTCGACACCTGGTTCCAGGATAACATCTTCGGTGTGCCAGGCGATGAAGATGGCGGCTCGATGTCTTCCTTCGTGGTCTTCTCGGCCATGGGATTCTACCCCACTACACCCGGTATTCCCCGTTACAGCATCACCAGCCCACTATTTAGCAAGGTGACGATCGATTTGCCCAATGGCAAGAAGTTCACCCTGATTGCCCATAATTCGTCCCGCACCAACAAATACATCCAGTCGGCGAGTATGAACGGCAAACCCCTGAGTTCGTTGTCCTTTTCGCACCAGGAGCTGATGGATGGCGGCACACTGGTGCTGGAAATGGGCGAGAAAACCGATAAAAAGTGGGTGGCCCAAAACTAATCATCGATCAGGCGACTGCCATTTTTTCGAGTCTGTTGACAAGCACGACTTCCTCTTTTCAATCAAATACGTATACACACTATCGTTATTCTGACAAGCATGGTTTCTCTACTTTCCATTGAACACACAAACGCTCGACAACTATGAAATGGACACAGGTTATTGATCCACTTAATAACATCACCTTGTCCGTTCTGATAGCGGCAATGCCCATTATCTTTATATTCTGGGCATTGATCATCAAAAAAATGAAAGGCTATCAGGCCAGTTTGATCGCCATAGCCATTGCAACCGTCATTGCTATTTTAGTATATGGCATGCCCGTAAAACTGGCCGTTTTATCTATTGCACATGGGAGTTTATATGGCCTGTTCCCTATTTGCTGGCTGGTGATCATGTCGGTTTTTCTCTTCAATCTAACCGTCAAAAGTGGGCAGTTCGAAATCATCAAACACTTCATGGCGTCGATCACCTCCGACCGGCGTTTGCAGGCATTATTGATCGCGTTTTCGTTCGGCTCATTTCTGGAAGGAACGGCGGGTTTTGGTGCACCCGTCGCCATCACGGCAGCGATGCTGGTCGGGCTGGGTTTCAATCCGCTCTATGCATCGGGCATTTGCCTCATTGCCAATACGGCCCCTGTTGCCTTTGGTTCGATCGGCATTCCGATCACGGTGGCTTCACAAGTGTCGGGCATTCCTGAGATGCCTATTTCGCAAATGGTCGGGCGTACACTTCCCATTCTGTCCATCATACTCCCTTTCTATCTGGTAACCATCATTGCCGGTTTTAAAAAGGCAAAGGAAGTTTTACCGGCAGTGCTGGTTTCGGGAGTTTCATTCGCCTTACTCCAGTATCTCTCCTCTAACTTCCTGGGACCTTCCCTACCCGATGTCATTGCGGGCCTTGGATCAATTGTTTGTCTAATGGTTTTTCTCCGATTCTGGAAACCGAAAACTATCTGGCGCTTTGCCAACGAACCCGCCCCTACGCTCAATACCGATATTACGTATACGGGTGGGCAAATAGTAAGAGCCTGGTCGCCCTTTATCGTCCTGACCATTATGGTTATTGCCTGGGGAATGCAGCCTATTAAGGACGCCCTAAATTCATTGGGGTTATTTCAGTTCGAAGTGCCTGGCCTTCATAACGTTATTCAGGATAAGGACGGTGCACTTCTACCCAAAATATTCAAATTCAATTATTTATCTGCTGCCGGAACAGCCATCTTAATTGCCGACCTGGTTGCGATACCCATGATCGGGCTGACATATAGTGATGGGGCCAAAGTTTTTGCGGCCACGTTAAATCAGTTAAAATTCCCCATTCTGACGATAGCTGCCGTGCTAGGCTTTGCCTACATCGTCAATGATTCGGGCATAACCCTAACCCTGGCCGAAGTGCTGGCTAATACGGGCTATTTATTTCCATTTTTCGCACCCGTACTCGGCTGGCTGGGTGTTTTCATTACAGGTTCGGATACGTCGGCGAATGCGTTGTTCAGTAAACTCCAGTATGCTACAGCAACATCGATTGGTGTAGATCCGGTGGTGACGGTGGCGGCCAATGTGTCGGGAGGAGTTGTGGGCAAAATGATTTCCCCGCAATCGATCGCGGTGGCAGCGGCTGCCGGTGATCTTGTTGGGCAGGAATCACAACTCTTCCGCTTTACGGTGAAGCACAGTTTCATCATGCTGATTGTCATCTGTTTTATTACCCTGGCACAGGCTTACGCAGTAAAGTGGATAATTCCAGTTTATGAAATGATCAACAGCAAAAAACTGGTTGCAGCCCCCGACGCATCCCGAGGCTATATCTATCTGATTGTATTAGCCGTCCTGTTAGTCACGCTGGCATCTACTATTCTGGTTATTGCCAGACGGAAAAAACAGACACCAACTTTAGTGAATTAATTAAAACTGGTGTCTGTGAAAAGCTATATCAGCGACTACAAATCGTACCTGAGAAACAAAATTTGAAATCAAATTTTCCCATTAATAAAGTAAACGTCATGAAATTATTCATTACGAAAAAGGAGTGTTTTCTGGCATTCATTTCGTGTCTCTGCCTGGTAAATCTGAATGCTCAATCGATACAACGATCGAATGTACCGGCTCCAAATTTTGAGGTTACCGGCAGCATTTATCCCTGGGAAGTACATGATGAAGGAATCGACCTCATACTCGATAACATGACCAGTATTGCCGGCATTAATTCGGTTTATTTAATTGCCGTAATGCACCAGGAGCATCGTCCTTTTAACAACGATAAATTACCGGGTACGTTTAATTTTATCCATAACCCCGTTCGAACAGAATGGGATGCCGAAGATTCCCGGGCCTATTTTAAACCTCACCTGGAATTATACGGACGCATCAAACCACTGATGTCAAATCAGCCCTGGCTCAACAATACGGACTGGCTTAAAATAGTACTCGATAAAGCGCATGCACGCGGCCTTAGAGCCGGGGTAGAGGTTTCACATACGTATATTCCGGTGGAGGTTCTAACCAATCATCCGGAATACAAACAACGCGATATAAATGACAAAACAGTTGATCGACCCTGCACCAATAACCCTGAAGTACGGGAATATTTACTGGCACTTTATGGCGATCTAGCTAAAAATTATGACGTTGACTACATTCAAACATGCATGCTGTTATTCAGTCGGTCCGACGATCCCATCCACGGTGGAACCTGCTTTTGCGAATCCTGTAAACACAAGGCAAAATCAATGGGATTTGATATGGAAGCAGCAATCCCCGTTTTAAAAGACAATCCGTACGCTCAGCCTCAACTGGATAACTGGCGCAATTTCAGAAAAGCGTGTACGACCGAAATCTATAAGCTGGTCACCGATAAAATCCATCAGGAAAATCCTAAAATTGATTTTCGCCTGAATGACCTCAATGACCGCACATCGGGATTAGCACTTGAAGAGTTAAAAAATAATATCAATTCGGTTCACCTATCCACGCATACGGAGCAAAATGGCTATCAGAAATCGGATCGAAAATCCAGAATAGCCACGACAAAGTATTTTATGGGTAACGATGTTCCTATTATTCCAGGCGTTCCTACCCGTTTGTTAACAACAGTCCCGATTGTCAAGTCAAGTATCAAAATCTCGGTTGATGGTGGGGCTAAGGGAATCGGTGTTAAGCATTACGACGGTTCGCCTTATTCTTTGCTACGTGCTGTCCGAAATGGCATCAGTGAAGCCGGTGTTCCTGGATTTACGCCAATTATGGGCATGGAGGTTGAGAGCATGAACCTTTCAGGCTATAATCCTGACAAGTTTCTGATCGAACAATGCGTACAGACAACCGGCACAGGAACGGCAACTTCTTCATTCGCGAATCCATCGGGACTATATACGATTGTGGTGTCTTATGCTGACGAAAAAGAGGGTCAGGGGAACTTAGCTTTGTATGTGGGTGGCAAACAAAAAGCTACCTGGAAATTAACTGAAGATGTAGGCTGCTGGAGACGAAAAACCATTCCCAATATTAAAATCAACAGTGGTGACGAAATAAAATTAATAGGCATGGCCAACGGCAGCGAGTCGGCCCGTGTTGATTTTATTGAATTTATTCTACAGGCAACGCCAGATAAAGGCAAAAAAAGTAATTAGGTAACGCAAAAAATCAACACAAATCTCCGTACCATAATCACTTTTTTCAGGGGAATAAATTAAAAAAATAAGCAAATTTTTTCGTGGTAATGTTTTTAATTAGATAGGTTGGATTATAGAAAGCATAGTAGAATATCTACTATGCTTTTTTCTACGGTCCAGTTTATCCTGGGCCAGCACATTACCATATATGATCTGTTTGAACACATAGCTCAACAAATAGATTTATTTTTTAATCACAGCTACAACGTTTTCCTGGTACGCTAGCAACCATTTTTACCGAAAAATTTATGTTTAAAATGAGGTTATTCTCTTTACTTTTTATTTGCATATCGTTTGCTAACTGCACAAAACATACTGAAAATAAATCACTAGCCTTCAGTAAATATCCAAACTTAAAAATTGGGTTTTCAACACAAAATTTCCAAAAGGCCATGCCTGTTAATGTGGAAAGCCTGAGTGAGATTATTGATTATGCATCAACAGAAGGTTATGATTTTATAGAACTACGTGATGATCAGGCAAGTCTTTCTCAGGACGAATGTAAGGTATTGGCTGAACTGGCCAGAAAGAACAAATTAGATGTGATATATGAAATCCAAAAAAATCTCCTTGATACGGGTTATTATGACGTCTTTAAACGAGGTTTAGCCAATACATTACTTTTTCCGGGTCCAGGTATTCTTCGGGCACTGGTTTCAAAATCTGAATTTGAGCTTGATAGCACCAAAAAAGGATGGAATAAGGCAGAAATGATTCAATTAAGTAATCTGGCCGATAGCTGTGCTCGCGTTGCAAAAAATAACAGGGTTCAATTTATTGTTGAAAACCTCAATGAGCCTTTTTTTAGTGATGGCAATGCCTATTTAGGGCTGGATAGCTTTTTCAGGAATACTACTGGTACTGGTTTACAATTCGATATAGGCAATCCGTTTCGAAATACATCAAGAGCAAAAGCTGATCCACAAAAAGTAGCCGACTTTCTGGCAACGATGGGAAATCGCTGGGTGACCACTCATTTAAAAACGTTAAAAGAAGGCGAATCTCAACCAACGCTTACCAGCAATCCGCTTGAGGTCGATAAAGTCGTTGAGCTGATGGCGAAGCAAAACGTACGGTTTGTGACCATTGAATTGCTCCCTGTTACTGACAGGCAACAATGCTTCGACAACCACGCCAAAAGCATTCAATTTCTAAAAGAGAAAGGTATTTTAAAAACTGACTAATTTTCGGTTGCTTTTTGTCTGGCTTAAACCAATGAAGCCCGGCTCACGCCAGGCTTCATTGGTTACGGAAAGAACCTAACTGCTATTGCATGGCAACAATACGGGTTGTCTGTGCTACAGGTCGGGTTGACAGATTCAACTGCTTCCGAATGCTTCCTTCGTTTGATTTAACTTCCAGTTCATACTTACCGTCGGCCAATTCGTTGACATTCAATTTAACCGCATACTTGGCTTCCTTCTTGCTGATATCCTGACGGAAGATTACCTGATTCTCCGCATTGCGCAGTACAATTTCGACCGGCACCTCAGCGGTCTTACTAACCGATACCCGAATCTGGTTATCAATGGTTACGAAGGCACTGGCGTCGAACGACATTGTTTTGGGTGTTGTTGGGTTGGCCAGCGTAGCTGCACTCATCAGAATAGAAACGGCCAATTTGCTCATTAACGTTAACATAGTAGTATTTGTGTTTAGTGTTCCAGAGATTGAGTTGTTGTGTTCAGTTGTTTACCTGTTCGACATACATAAGCCAAAGGTTGTGCCAATAAATATTATTATTGATTATCAACCAGTTATCAGTCGCACCAAAAACAATTAATGTCCGCAACTGGACAATGGCTGTTCACTTGCGGACATTATTATGGACATACAGCCAACCTCTTCACAGGCAGTTACGTCTGAAGTATTACTATGGAAGATAAACTGCCAGGAGCGGCTGGTTTGACAGGAAGCCGGTAATAAACAGGTACTTTGGTGGACCAACCAAATCTCACACTTTCGGACGCTGGCAACCCGGATCGTTTACTTCATGTACTTAGTCAAATTGTCCTTGGTCACCAGTTCGAACGGGATCAGCGTTTCTTTTTCGTATGGCTTGCCTTTAGCGATATTGATGGCGGTTTCAATGGCTTTTGCCCCCTGCTGCTCGGCGTTCTGAAAGACAGTTGCGTCTAAGGTGCCGTTTTTGACTGCCTGCAACGCATCCGGAATCGCATCGATACTGACAACGACAACTTTATCTTTTAGGCCTGCGCTCGTCAGCGCCTTTACTGCGCCCATCCCCATCTCATCATTTTGGGCAAAAACAGCATTGATCTCGGCCCCATATGACTGAATCCAGTTTTCCATCAACGCCATCGACTTCGCCCGGTCCCATTCGCCAGTCTGATGCGCAATCAGCTTCAGGCCAGGGTATTGTTTAAGCACTTCGCGGGCTCCCTGTTCCCGTTGTATCTGCGCGGCCTGCCCCATGTAGCCATGCATCATAACCACGTTACCTTTGCCGCCTAATCGCTTTGCAATGTAGTTCATGGCAATACGCCCCGATTCAACATCATCGGAGCCAACAAAAGCCGTTGGTTTTGCGCTGGTAGCCGAATTCACGTTGATGATTGGAATATGAGCAGCCAACGCTTTTGTGACAGCCGGAGAGCTGGCTTCTACCTCGCAGGGATTCATGATGATCGCATCGACTTTTTGGGCAATAAAGCTTTCGACCTGTTCAATCTGTTTCAGAGCCGATCGTTCGGCATCTACTGTAATGAATTCAACATTGCTATCCTCGGCCTTTTTGGCCATCTCGTCGTTTACATTGACAATAAATTCGTTTTGCATACTGAGCATTGTCGCCCCTACCACCAGCTTTTTATCCTGATTATCCTGCCCGTTCTCGCTGGAAGTTGATTGATTACAGCCCGTAAGCAAGACCGCCAGTATAAGCGTGTAGTTCATTAAAGTTGATTGTATGCGCATCATTTCGACTCGATTATTCAGTTAGATTATGCTTTATTGGTTTGACTCAAACTATCCAGCACAACGGCCCCGATGATGATAACCCCCATCACGACCTGCTGGTAATACGAGGTTACATTCAATAGGTCAAGCCCGTTACTGATCACGCCAATTAATAGCGCACCAATTAACGTACCGGTTATAGTTCCTACTCCGCCCGAGGTGCTGGTTCCACCAATGATCGCAGCCGCAATGGCGTCAAGCTCGAAGCCAACACCAGCGTTTGGCTGCCCCGTCGTAATGCGGGACGTCAGTAAAATTCCAGCCAGTGCCGCCAGTCCACCACATAGCGTGTACACGACCATTTTTACCTTGTTCAGTCGAATACCAGAGGCTTCAGCCGCCTGCTCGTTGCCCCCAACCGCATACATGTATCGACCTAATATTGTTTTCTTTAAAATGACGGAGCAACCCACAAACGCAAGGATCAGTATCAGAATGGGCGATGGTATACCCACCAGTTTGCCTCCGCCAATGAAATTAAATGAATCCGATAAATTCGAGATCGGTCGCCCTTTGCTGAGTATGAGCGCCAGCCCCCTTCCTATTGTCATTGTGCCCAGGGTTACAATGAAGGGAGGAACCTTGGTTCGGGTAATGACGAATCCGTTGAAAGCGCCCAGTAGCAATCCACTGAGTAAGCCCATCAACAGGGGGACCACCACCGGATAATCGTCGGGATGCGCAAATAAAGCCGCAACGACGCCAGTAACCGCAACCATTGATCCAATCGACAGATCAATGCCACCCGTTATGATAACAAACGTGACCCCAAAAGCCAGTAACGCATTGATGGACACCTGGGTTACTATATTGGTCAGGTTTGATAGCGTCAGAAATTTGGGCGTGATTACGGCCAGAATGATGCACAGGAGAATGAAGGCGAGAATGATGCCGTATTGGCCAATGCCTCGCGTACGTAGTGTATAAGTGCCCCCAACCTGATTAAAATAGCTAGTTAGTCCGTTTTTCATCCGTATTATTGGAACATATTATTGTGGCATTGCATAAGCCATGATCGCTTCCTGAGTAGCTTCTTCTTTCGACAGAACAGCCGTTTGCTCCCCCATCGACAGCACAAGAATTCGATCACTCATTCCTACTAATTCGGGCAATTCAGAAGAGATCATAATAACGGCCAATCCTTTTGCAACCAACTGGTTGATCAGCTTGTAGATCTCGAATTTCGCCCCTATGTCAATGCCTCGGGTCGGCTCGTCGAGAATGATGACCGCCGGCGACGAAAGAAGCACCTTTCCAATGACTACTTTTTGCTGATTACCTCCACTCAGGTTAGCAACCTTCTGATCGATGCTGGACGTTTTGATTTGCAGACTCCCGACCATGTCTGATGCGGCCCCAAGTTCGCTTTTTTTCTGAATAAATAGTCCTTTTCTGTGTTTCAGTAGACTAGATAATGTGATGTTATCCTTAACCGATAAGTTCGGCACGAATCCTAACCCTTTCCGGTCTTCGCTGACGTAGCCGATACCCTGTCGGATGGCATCCTGCGGAGAATTTATATTGACCAGTTCGCCTTTGACGCGAATTTCACCATGATCAAGCCTGTCGAGGCCAAAAATGGCACGGGCAATTTCGGTTCGGCCCGCTCCCATCAGACCCGCTATGCCCAGAATTTCCCCGGCCCGAACGGCAAAACTGATGCCCGAAAATTTTCCGTCCCGGCTAAGATTTTTAACCGATAAGATCTCCTCCCCTTTCCGGGCGGTCGTAACCGGAAACAAGCTATCGATTTCGCGGCCAACCATCATGGCTATCAGGCTATTTGTATCGATGGCTGATGCACTTTTTGTCGCAATATACTGGCCGTCTCTCAGAACAGTAATGGTATCGGATATGGCGAAGATTTCGTCCATCTTGTGCGAGATGTAGATGATGGCAACGCCTTTTCGGGTGAGTTCTTTAATGATCGCGAAAAGGGTAGCTACTTCTTTATCCGAAATGGCCGACGTAGGCTCATCCATGATAATTACCTTGGCGTCGTTGGAAATGGCCTTAGCGATTTCGACCATTTGCATTTCGGCCACACTCAGGTATTTCATTTTCGTCCTGGCATTGATAGCAACACCCATTTGGCTCAAAATAACCTCAGCCTGTTTATAAATGCGCTGATCATCAAGCCAGCCAGGCATCAGGCGGGTCATTTCTCGCCCCAAGAAAATATTTTGGGCAACCGTCAGCTCAGGCACAATCAGAATTTCCTGATGAATCATCGAAATACCTTTCTTTAGGGATTCGCTGACATTTTTAGTACTCAATTGATCGCCTTCAAAGATAATTTCGCCGGAATCCGGCCTTAGCAGGCCGATTAAAATCTTCATGAATGTCGATTTCCCAGCTCCATTTTCACCCATCAGCGCATGAACCTCTCCTTTTCGGAGGTTTAACTGAACATTATCCAGCGCTGTAACACCAGAAAACGTCTTTGTCAGCCCACGTACCTGAAGAATATACTCATTATCTAGGCTCATATTCGATAAATCGGGATAGGTTCTGATACAAATATGTGGTGTTTTCGCGCTATCAGGTTCGAAAGACTGACAGCACAAAAACACCACACTAACCTGAAACCTACTGAAGTAAGCTCATTCGTTTATGGACTTAGGGCATAGTCCACTCAACGCCGGTTTCCTTCCAGCTTTTAGAGGCTGCAGAGTCAAGAACGGCCTCGCAAACTTTCTGTGTTTCCAGTGCATCTTTAAACGTTGGCGCACAGGGTTCGCCCGTTTCCAGACTTTTGAGGAAATCGGCTACCTGATGGATAAAGCTATGTTCGTAACCAATGCCTAATCCGGGAACCCACCATTTACTCATGTAGGGTTGGTCGCCATCGGTAACGTGAATGGACCGCCAGCCGCGCACGATCGAATCGTCAGCATAATCATAATACTCCAGCCGGTTCAGATCGTGTAAATCCCAGCGGATGGACGCATTTTCGCCATTTATTTCGAACGTGTATAAAGCTTTATGGCCGCGAGCGTAGCGGGTTGATTCGAAAAGCCCCAGTGAGCCGTTTTCAAAATGACAGTGGAAAATACAGGCATCATCGATGCCGACGGGTTCCACTTTACCTGTCAGCTGGTGCATTCGTTCTTTAACGAAGGTTTCTGTAACAGCCGATACATCCTTGATTCCGCCATTAAGCCACATAGCCGTATCGATACAGTGAGCCAGCAGATCACCGGTTACACCCGAACCAGCAGCCTCGACATCCATACGCCAGGTGCCGGTGCCACCCTGTGGTACGTCGGCACTAATGGTCCAGTCCTGAAGGAAGTTGGCCCGGTAATGAAAGATTTTTCCCAGCTTACCCGAATCGATAATTTGCTTGGCCAGTGTAACTGCCGGAATACGCCGATAGTTATACCAAACGGTTGTTGCAACGCCTGCTTCTTCTGCTGCATCGACCATTTTTTGACCTTCAGCAATATTGCGGGCAATCGGTTTTTCGCAGAGAATCATTTTACCTGCCTTTGCAGCCGCAATGGCAATTTCGGCGTGGGTATCATTTGGTGTACAAATATCAACCGCATCGATATCATCGCGGGCAATGACAGCTTTCCAGTCCGTTTCAATGGATTCATAGCCCCATTGGTCAGCAAAAGCCTGCACTTTTTCTGCATTGCGTGAACAGACTGTTTTCAATACGGGCGTATAAGCCAGTTCAGGGAAAAAATTAGGTACACGATTATATCCATTGGAGTGTGTCCGGCCCATAAAACCAGTTCCAATTAAGCCAATGCGTAATTCTTTTTTGTTTGCCATTATTAAGATAGGTTTCAGTTTTTCAGTTTTCAATTTACAATACGAGCTCCTGTCAGGATCAACGCACCTGGATTCGATGTGTCAATCACTGAAGACTGTAGTTGAAAACGCACGGGCAACCCCGTGAAAACTTAATTTATGCTTCGTACCAGCCGTGTAACTGCCGGACTTTTATCATGGTAGCCAGGATATCGTTCCATGTTTGTGGGCGCGTCATCACCTCATTCGGGAACATACAACCATCCCAGCAAATATGCTTGAATGCTTTGGTAAGCTGACCGTTTTCGTCCCGCAGCCAGTAGCCTGCATCATGGGCAACGTCGAGTTTACCATTTGGGTCCAGTGCCTGGCAGTGGCGGCCTGTTTTATCGTGGGAGCCGGAACCGAATACAGTTCCATCATTCTGGGCAACATGGAAGTCGATTGTCCAGGGTCGCAACGCTTTCGTTAGGGTCTTCAGCGCATCATTCAGCGTTTTCCGATCGCTCCAATCGAAGTTTTCGGGAAGGATGCGATCCTGTTCCCGGTTATACCCCATCGTGTATAACAAGGTATGGGCCATATCGGCCTGGAAACCCATGTTCGGGCGATCAACGGCTTCCAGCGTTTCGAGCATTGTTTTCCAGCTGTGCATACCGCCCCAGCAAATTTCGCCCTCGGCTGCCAGTTTCTCGCCGTATTCAGCGGCTACGTCGCAGGCTTCCTGAAAGGTTTGTACGATCAACTTAGAATTTCCGGCTGGATCAGCATCCCAGGCCGTTGGCGAACTGGCCGAATCGATACGAACAACCCCGCTGGGCCGTATACCAATTTCACTAAGTTTCTGACCAATATGGCACGATTTACGCACCATTTCGACAAACTGAGCACGCTCTTCTTTTGTCCCCATTGCAGGGCCACCCCAAATGGGTGCAACCAGCGAGCCAATCTTCAGATCATAGCCACCAACTTTATCGGCTAATCGTTTAATGTCGTCATCCGACATATTGATGTCGAGGTGTTCGAAAAGAGCCAGATCGACGCCATCGAATTTGACCCCATCTACCTCAGCGGCAGCGGTCTTTTCCAACATGGTATCGAAAGGAATAATGGGTTCGGAGCCGGGGCCTTTGCCAACTACTCCCGGCCACATGGCATTGTGGAGTTTAGGATAGTTATTCTCGTTCATGAAAAGGGAAAATTTAAGATTTAATTTTTTTCAGTTTTCAGTTTGCGGAGTAACGCTCCGGGCTCAAACTGAAAACTATAAACCGAAAACTGAAAACTCCCTACAACGTCAGATCTGGGTTAGACGGGCCGAAGTGCTTGAGCATGACAATTGGATCGGTGGTCGAGTGGTTTACAATCGTTACGCCGTCCAGTGCTGCTTTTTCGCTCACAAAAAACTCATCGTTGGTCAATTGTCCGTACCGGATCAGGGCGGGTGTTTCCACATTCCAGACCCCTAATTTACCATGTCCCTGCATCATGATCAGACCATAGGCCGCACTATCTTTAATGGTTACGGTCGCTCCCGGTAAAACGGTGAGTTCTTTCGCGCTAAACGCATCCGATTTGTAGCAAACCCAAACTTCACTATAACCCTTAGCCTTCATTTCGTCTACATCGCTAACTGGCTTTGGGCTCATGAACCGATTGGCCATCATTTGCGGATCGGTATTCAGGTCCCAATCAATGGCTTCCATCAGTTGATCGTAATCGCCGATCCGGTCTTTGGGTGTACCATTCCACAGTAACTCTTCCGGAATTATGGCTTCGTTAACCAGCGACTGATACATCGCAAATACGTCAGACGCTTTCTGTGGTTCGTAAGTACATAGGCTTCCCGGCGCGTGAAGCAGTCCAGGAGGAACATCCCAGCCCGTTCCAGGTTCGAGCCGATAGGCCGACGAATAATTGGTGATTTTGTTATCGCCTTTGGTGAAGTTTTGCAGGCATTCTTTTATCTGCTCTTTCGTGGTACCCGGCGCAATACCAATAAAGGTATACGGGAAATCACCGCCGTGGTTATTAACCTGAGGGGGGAAATAATAGGCTTCAGGTTTGCCCAGTTGACCGATCAATGCCGCCTGTTCATCGTTGTGATGAAGATGGTGGGGCAAGGGGCCCATATTGTCGAAAAACTTGGAGTACATTGGCCAGGCACCATACTCATTCCATAAGCGGTCGCCGATCAGTTCTCCCTTTAATTCGTCAACGGCATCTTTGAGCAAAAACAGCGTTTCGGTACCGTCTTCGTCCTGAAAAACGATGTGACTCAGCCCCTCATTTTCACCTGTCAATGGGCCGTTTTTAGCGGGTGTAGTCGATGAGAACCAACGCTCATCAATACCGCCCCGCTCTCCACCCAGCACATAATAATCGTCTGGGTGTAGTTTTATGCGTCTTCCTGGTACGCAGAATGAACGCGGAACCCAGGTCGGCGTTAGCCGCAAAATTCCTTTCCCCTGTTCTAAAGCTTTTTCAGCTACGGTTACTTTTTCGGTTGTTTGCATACAGATTTATTGTTACTCGACTTTTACTAATTGCTCACAAAGTCACTAATTGCCGTTTGGTCGGTCAATACCTCGATTTCCAGATCGTAGACACGGTGTTCGCCCGGCGCGATAAACAGCAGAGAACCCTCTTCTCTGGCTTTGGCCTGTCCAATGGGTGGATGTGTACCCGGTTCGATGCCCGTGACATACTCACCTGCTCCCCAATGCTGCCAATTGGTTAACCAGGGAAGTTGCTCCTTCCGGAAGCGTAGGGCCAGCGCTACCCCCAGTTTAGCGTTATACAACCCGGCGCTACACCGGCCTGATTCATCAGCAACGATATCAATTATCGCAACGGCTTCACCCGTACCTCGATGGGTTTCCAGCGGTGCCGGACACTTCCGAAAATCATTACCTTCCCAAAAGATCTCGCCATTGATGCCACCTTCGCGGGTTTGCCAGTTGCCCTTCCAGATAATATCCGTTCCTTCATCGACCAAAGGCCATCCAAAATTGACATGATAAAGCAGCATATGCGGAGCCGGTGTGTTGGCCCGATTGATCACTTCATCATGAATTCGAATGGAGGGATGGCCGAGGGTGCCCGATATAGTTCGCCGTAGTTCCAGGCTAGGTCCAAATACTCTGGTTTCTGTTATCCGGCCCGTAATGCTCATCTCAAGCCGTCCCATAGCAGGATCGGGCTGAATTATGGATTCAATCTCTGCCGGAATATTGCTGATATGCCCATGCAAACCGCGCTCACCATACGAATCCTGCTCAGGTCCGCCCACATGCGTCAGTCCGCAGGTTGTCAGCAGGCCGCCGTTAAAGGTCCGGAGCCAGTCGATTCCCCGATCTGAGAACGGTTCGGGCCGGGTGATACCTGAATGACTCAGCCAGGCCAGGCTGTGCTGGTTATAGAATGCATCGGCAATATCCATTGCCCGGTCAATGACCACTTTATAGCGTAGACCTGTTCCGGTATTGATCCAGGCAATACGGGTACCTCTTCCGGCCCCATTATCCAGTACCGCGGTTTCAATACCACCCAACTGGGCTGGATTCCCTATTTTATTATGCCAGGGTTGTAGTGTCAAAATAAGCTCATGTCAGAACCTCCCAAAACAATTGGCTCATTTTGGGAGGTTGGCGGTTTACGATCTACAGTTGTTTCAGCATCAGGTTTCGGTATTGCACCTTCATGGGTGGTCCTACGTGTACCTGCACGCCAAGTAATCCTTTCGCTTTTCGGTTAACAGTGTCATCATCCGTTACTTCACTCATCAACACATCATTGATATAGTGCTGTAATCGATTACCCTTAATAACTAAATGAAAGGTATTCCAGTCTTCGCTTTTTATAAAAGTCTTCAGCGAATCGGAGCTACCCAGCGAACCGGTCACATTCAACCCATTCCAGGCATTACTTTTCACATTGGCTCGAATGGCTTCCGGCGTGTTTTCTCCCGCGTAGGTTCCGATGGTTGTTTTCTGACCACGATAGGCCAGGGTTGTCCGTTTCCGTTCTTCATAATTCTGACCGGTATAACGCATCTTCCCATCAATATCGGCCTGATACCCTCTGAGCGCAAACGGCACATCCGTTAACTGATCACTCCGATAATTGATCCCGGAGTTCCCTGCTTCTGTGATTTTAAACTCGCCCGTAAACTCAAAGTCGCCGGGCTCTCCGCCCCGCCAGATAATGAACGAATTGGTTTTCAGAAGTTTGTCGGGCGTTATCTCACCTGTTAAACACCCATCTTCAACGCGCCAATAGTTGGGATCACCATCCCAGCCTTTAAGCGATTTACCGTCGAATATCTGGACAAAGCCATCTTTACCAGACTTCTGTTTTTTCGTTTGTCCCCAGGAAATCTCACTAGTACCAGCCAGTAATATGGCCAGTACTAGTCCAACGTGAGTAAGCTTGAACTTTGTTATCGACATAGTAATCATGCGGTTTGGCACTTAAATTTATTTCCCTTTCGAGGTTCCCTGAGTGCTTTTGTAGATCTCATTATCCTGGTTTCCTCCCGATTTCAGGTAAGCCATCAAATCTTTCAATTCATTCGGATTAAGCCCATTAATAAGCCCAGGTAGCATCACTGACTCCGTCGAATACTTCTTAGACGTAACATCTTTCTTTGGTATCTTCCGAAGGAAATCTGGCGCGAATGGATTTTGAGAGATCGAATAAGTTGTTTTATCTTCATTGACTAACCGACCCAACACCGACTGTCCATTTTTCAGGTAAAAGATCGTAGACGCATATTGGTCGGAAACTGTTTTATTGGGCAGGATGATTGCCTCCAGAATGTCCCTGTTCGAAAACCGGGTTCCGAGCTGGGTCAGATCAGGCCCTATGTCTCCACCTTCACCCCGCATGGAGTGGCATCGGCTACACAGAATGGCCGAATAGATTTTTTTGCCAGTCTCGAAATCGCGGCCCGCCAGACCATTATCAACGATTGCCACCGCCGTATCAAGCTTCCAGGGCCGGCCTGGGCCTTTTGGAACGTAGCTACTAACGATGTCGTTTCCAGAAGCGGTTAGTAATTCAGCGCCCGACAGTTTATTATAACGGTCAAACTGTTCTTTAGGCACATGAGCCAGTGCCAGTTTTCGAGCTTTGTCGATAAAGCCAATGTAGCTGCGGCCACCCTGATATTTGAACGCATTGGCAAACCAGGTAAAATACTTATCCCGAAGCGCGGGTGTCCAGCCATTTTTAGCACTGCTCAGCATAGTCGCATAGTATGTCTGCTGAGCGGGCGGGAGTTTTTCCAGCATCTTGGCGATATCTAATCCATATTGCGGATTACGCAGGATGAGGTCACTGGATGCCGTTACGGTTTCGCCACCTACTGGTCCCGTTCCATCTTCGTTTTTCTTATCGAGCAACGTAAGGGTCCGATCAACTACACCAGGAGCTTCCAGCGAAATCAGTAATTTGCTGTATGCACGGTTCAACACGGCAGACTTGGCTGGATAACGTGGATTCAGATATGCAATGACTTTGTCTCTGTCGGCACCTTCAGGTATTCCTGTTCGGGTGCAAACCAACTCAATGGCCCGAAGGACAGCCAATTGTTGCTCCTCAGTAAGCGGGTCTAATTTTATCTTCAGCAACGTATTCAGCATCTGGCTCTTCAGGGCTGGATCGCCGTGGTGAGTCAGGGCAATAATTGCATACGTAGCACGGATCGGATCTGTTTCGGCCAGTGCTTTGTCTTGCCACTGACTAACTGGCTGGTGTTCAACAGCAATACGAGCCGCGTAACGAATGAAGCGATCAGCATGATTCAGGTAAGGCCAGGCAGCATCAACAGCACCGGCCATGGGCTCGCCATGATATTGCTCCAGTTTCGTTCTAATATCATGTTCGGCCGTCAGTGTAGGAGCCTGTGTAGCTGGTGAAACTGACTCCGTGCCGGTATACGTGATCCGATACAAATCGGATTCCAGTCGACGTCCACCCGTCAGAAAATACATCGAGCCATCAGGCCCAACCAGGCCATCGGTCAGCGCCAATGGTGAACCCGAAATAAATTCTTCAGCCGTTGCGCTGTAAGACGATGCTTTAGGCTGTAGATGGACAGCATACATAATCCCAAAACTCCAGTCGAACGCATAAATAGCCTTCTGGTATTTTTGCGGAAAACGGGAACCTCTACCAGCAAAAACACCTGTTGGTGATCCTTGCCCCATATTTAAAACAGCAGGTAAACAATCGGCAAATGTTGGCGACCAGTTACTGGCAGCTGTACGCCAGCCAAATTCGGCTCCACTGGTTATGTGGCAGATACGGGTAGGTTTGTACCATGGCAGGCCGAAATCCCACTCCATATCAGAGTCATAGCCTAAAATATCACCGGCATCGTTGAATGCGAAGTCGAATGTATTCCGGAAACCTGCACCAACCAGCTCCCACTTCTGTCCTTCAGGATCAATTTTGGCAAGCCATCCGCCAGGGGCCATCCGGTCTACAGCGTGCCCACGGGGATCTTTAATAGCCGGGAATAAATTATCCTCCTTCCAGACCGGAGGTAACCGATAAGCATCCATTTTCGGAACGTCGGTAAAGTTACCGCACATTACATACAAGGATTTTTTATCTGGCGACAATACAATGCTATGCGGGCCATGCTCTCCTTCGCCTTTCAGGGCTCTCAGCAGAGTTACTTTATCGAATTGGTCATCGCCATCCGTATCCTGTAAGCGATACAGCCCACTGCCTTTATCAAAGTCCTTATTGGTTCGGTTGTTAACCATCACGTACAGACTATTGAAGGCATACAACAGGCCCTGCGCGTATCCCATCCCCACTTTTTTGGTGGTATCACCGGGCTGAACGACGCCAACATTGAGCTTCTCCACTTTAGGTTGTTGCGATCCGGCACCAATTGGAGGTAGCTCAAGGCGATATAAAAAGCCGTACTGATCGGATGTGATCATTCGACCTTTATCATCAAACGTCATTGCAACCCACGACCCCTGTTTGTTGTCGGATGGGCTGTATAAATGCTCGGCTTTAAAGCCTGGTAGTAGCTTCAGTTTGTCAATTTTTGGATCGTCAAGGCCAGTTCCGACGGGTTCTGCCCCCTGCATAGTGATCCAGGAAGTACCAATCAGAACGATTGCCGCAACCGCTAATCCAAGTTTGGCCACGTTGAATTGAGAAAACATAGTAATTCGTAGATAAAGGTTTGATGGATATTGTTGATGCCCTTCGATTTAGACCCAACCGATACCACATTTGTTGTTGTCAGTTAATAAGAGGCAATATTCTGGCATATTCTACTGATTTAACTGGCGAATACTCAGGATACGAACTGGTCGCATGGAAACAGTTTTTTTCTTTAGTTGTGATCATCCAGTTTTCCAATTTCATGGCTTCAGTTGCGTATTGGTTTCTACTCGCCCATCAGGTAATCATACATTTTGCTGACAACGAAAAGGGCGAGATAATTGATAATGTCGTTGATTTTGCCGAGCCTAAACGAGTGGCTTTCAATTGTCCAGGTTGTAACAATTCGCCAGTTACCTTACGGCTTTGGCTGATTTTTAATCATATTTCGCATTATGCATATCTGTTCGTTCACTCATTTATATATCGGGGTGTCGGGCTTTGCAACCCGACACCCCGACAGGTAATTCATCAGAAATTGGGCGTCAGAGCAGCCTCGACAGCAGGCAGACCATAATAATCATCCAGGACGGTGAATGCATTCGGTGGAGGAACCGCACCAGCCGGAAAATAATAGGCTGCCGGATTCGCTTTTACCTTCGCACCATACGCGCCAATGATTTCCTTCACGCGGCCAGTTCTGGTTAGGTCGAACCAGCGTTTGTTTTCGAAGGCCAGTTCAACGCGCCGTTCTTTGAAAATAGCCTCCCGCATATTGGCCTGAGATGATGCCGTTGTAGCAGCCAAACCTGCACGGGTACGCACTTGGTTGAGGTAAGTAGCAGCCTCACCTGTTTTACCCTGCTCGTTTAACGACTCCGCTAAAAACAGCAGCACTTCGGCATAACGATAAACGGGCCAGTTCTGACCTGTATTTTGGTTCAACGAGTGAGTCCGGGCGTATTTTTTGATATACGGATAGTTTTTGTCGGCTCGCAGGCTACCGCTTAATACAACGGTTCCAATGGAAATATCTTTCCGCTTATCGCCGGGTTCGTAGGCCGCAATCAGATCCGGGGTCGGAATGTTATTACTCTCCTGAGAGGTAGGCTGCGGGTTCGATGTACCGGTAATTGGCGCGATCTCCGCTGCACTTATGGGCGACGGCAGAAAGCGGTAAATCTGGTTACCGTTATACCCGGCCGAGCCTTCCATGTACTGAATTTCAAACACGGACTCCTGATTGTTCTTGTTCGTGCTGGTAAATGAAAAGGCATTGTTGTAATCAGGCATCAGCGCATAACCATCGTTGGTTACTACGTCTTTCATTGTCGATTCAACCTGGGCCCATTTTTTCTGAGTCAGGTAGAGATTCGCTAACAGCGTTTTAGCAGCCCCCGAGGTTGCCCGACCCGCTTCCTGCTTTGCTTTATTCAGCAGAAGCTTACTAGCATCCGTCGCGTCTTTTTCTATCTGAGCATAGACTTGTTCCGTTGTCGAAAGTGGTAAGGCGGCATCTTCCCGGCCCGTAATGGGCGTTAAATGCAGTGGCACTTTACCGAATAACCGAATCAGGTCGAAGTAGGCAAAGGCTCTTAGAAACAGTGCCTGGCCCTTCAAATTGTCTTTGATTGCGGGCGTACTGAACGTTATTCCGGTACCATCGATAAGCGCCAGAATTTGATTGGCACGGGCAATAATCACATAATTCAACCGATACTGTACCAGCACGTTATCATTGGCGGTAACGCCATTAGCGGTCGGAACGGCAAAATCAGCCACGTTCTCTGTCGGGTCAACAGCCCCATAGAGCGTGTTGCGGGCATAATACGTATTGTCGGAGTGCATTTCCTCCAGAACCCAGGCCCGTTCGTTATACATCTGCCGAAAAGGTACATAAGCACCATTGACAGCCTGCTGGAAATCGGCTTCGGTTTTGAAGAATGTTGCCGAACTCAACGCCGTTTCGGGTATTACAGTCAGAAAATCTTTCTGGCAACCGGTTAGGGCAATTCCTAAAAGCCAGGTCGCAATAAGTTTTGTTTTCATTCTATATATAAAATAAGAATGTTGAAAATATGATTTAGAAATGCTGGTCTGATTTAGAAATTCAGGTTAACGCCTAGCGTGAAGGTGCGTGGAACTGGGTAGTTTGAGTAATCGACGCCCTGGCTCAAATTGTCGCCCGGCCCATCACCTGCCTGGTTTCCACTGGTTTCCGGATTTGGACCGCCCCAGTATTTCGTGAATATATAGACCTGTTGCGCCGACGCATAAACCCGGGCTGATTTGAATAGCTTATTGACAGCCCCTATGTTATAGCCCAGCGTTATGTTTTTGATGGTGAAAAATGACGCATCAGCCAGGAATTGCGAGCTATGCCAGTCGCGCTCAATACCCGTAAAGTTTCCGCCATTGTTCGTTGCACCGAACTGACCTGCTCCCTGGGTAATTACATTGGTTGCTACCCCAGTAGGAGTACCGTTAATATTAACCATGGTATTCTGCACCCGGAAGCGGTCTTTTACGCCTTCTACCATGTTGAATACGCCATCCAGGTTGGCTGTGCTGTATAAGTGGCGAACCCAGAGTTGGTTACCGTAGGAGCCGGAACCTGTTATCGAGAAATCGAAGTTGCCGTATTTCAAATCGTTGGTAATCCCGTAGGTAAATTTCGGGAATGGGCTTCCAAGGATGGTCCGGTCATCAGCATCACCACCGTTTGTAATAACCCCATCGCCATTTATGTCTTTAAACTTGATGGTACCGATGGCTGAACGGCCTGGGATGACGGGTGAACTCCTGAGTTCTTCAGCAGTCTTATAATATCCTTCTTTCACCAAGCCATAGAATTGGCCGAAGGGCTTACCGACCTGCGTAATGTGGAAGCCCACACCACTATACACCCGATCGATCCCCGGAGCCAGCGCGACAACCAGATTTCGGTTAAAGGAGATATTGGCGTTAGTTGTCCATTTCAGTTTACCCGTTGTGTTTTTGGTTGTCAGCGAGAATTCATGCCCCCAGAACTTAATTTCACCAATGTTGTCATTGAAGTTAGTGAAACCCGATTCCTGCGGAACCTGTACCGCGTAGAGCAGGTTCGTTGTACGTTTCGTATAAAAATCGTAGATGAACTGAATCCGGTCATTCAATAACCCCAGATCAAGCCCTATATCAAACTGCTTGGTCGTTTCCCATCCTAAATTAGGGTTAGCCAGCGATGTAACGACAGCCCCTGTAGCAACCGTGCTACCAAATACCGCATTGGTCGTATTGTTAACCAAGGCATACGATGTGTAGTTACCAATGTTATTATTGCCGATTACGCCATAACTAGCCCGAATTTTGGCAAACGAAATCTGTTGGATTGGTTTCAGAAAATCTTCATCCGACACTACCCAGCCTACCGAAGCCGATGGGAACGTACCAAACTGATTGTTCGCTCCGAAGCGTGACGATCCATCTGTCCGTACAGCCGCCGTAAACAGGTATTTGCCTTTGTAGTTATACGTCAGGCGAGACAGATAAGAGGTCAGAGCCCATTGGTTTATGCCGTTATTCGTACCACCCCGGTTTATATTAAGTGCTCCCTGAATCGTTGGTAGTCGGTCATCGGCGTACGTATCAGCCTGAATACGGCTGAATTCCTGACGGTACCATTGGTTCGTAAAACCAGCCAGCAACTCAAAGCTATGATCATTAAAGGTACGGGTGTAAGTCGCCAGGTTTTCGTTTAGCCAGGATGTATTTTCCAATCCCTGTCGAATCGAAACCGCCGTGGTGGGGATCGGCACGTTAATGGCGCTGGTAGCCGTCGACGGATTAAAGAAGAAGAACTTCGAATTTTGGTATTCGATGTTCATTGTCGACCGGAGGGTTAACCCATTAATCGGTCGGTATTGCACATAGGCATTCGCCAGCAGGTTTGTATTCTTGGTTTCGTTAATCAGTTCTTTAGCAGCTCGCAGCCAGTTCGGATACTGAAAAATATTACCTGTGCTAGCCGGAAACTGGTTGAATTTGGTTAATTCACCATTGGCATCGTAAATGGGCATCACCGGCCATGTGTGCAGCGCGTTGAACAAAATCCCGGTTCCACGGTCACCATCTGTCCGGGGCGTATTGTCGAACACGTAGGAAGGTGCTACGTTAAAGCCAACGGTTACCTTATCCGACAGGTTATAGTTTGAGTTCAGGCGCAGCGAGTACCGTTTGTACTTGTTGTTCAAGACTACCCCATCCTGGTTGAAGATACCGGCTACCAACGACGTATTGGCCTTGCCTGTATTATTAGAAATGCTCAGATTATAGCTCTGAATGGGGGCCTGCCGCAGTAACGCATCATACCAGTCGTTGTTTTTTCCTTCATACTGCGAGGGATTCTGGAACTCAGCCGGTACGGGCTGCAACTGATCTTCATAGAAATCTTTCTTGAACTGGGCGAACTCAACGGCGTTCAGCATTTTCACCCGACCTCGCATAGGTACCTTCTGTACCCCCGCATACGCGCTGAAGCTAATGTTTGTCTGGCCAGGTTTCCCTTTTTTCGTTGTTATCAGTACAACTCCGTTTGCCGCCCGAGAACCATACAGCGAGGTCGAAGCAGCATCTTTCAAAACCGAAAGATCTTCAATCTCATCCGGGTTAAGCTGGGCAATGTTCCCCGTTATCGGGAAACCATCGATGACGTAAAGCGGGTCACTACCAGCCGAAACCGATACCTGACCCCGAATACGGATACTAATACCCTGACCAGGCTTACCAGTCGCCTGGTTGATCTGCACACCCGCCAGACGACCTTGTAATTTCTGGCCAATCTGTGAAACAGGTAAATCTTTAATTTCTGCTGCACTTACCGTTTGAACAGCCCCGGTTATTTCTTTTTTCAACTGGCTACCATAGCCCACAACTACCACTTCGTTCAGCGTTTGGTCGTCGGGAGACAGAGTAACCGTTATCGACGTTTGACTACCTACCACTACCTCTTTTCGGCCATAGCCCACAAAACTAAAAACCAGTGTGGCATTGGTATTCGGCACCGTAATTTTAAAACTGCCCGTACCATCGGTGTTGGTTCCCTGGGTAGTTCCTTTAACAATGACACTCACGCCCGGCAATGCGGCCCCCTTCTCGTCGATCACCTTACCCGATACGGCTATGTCTGCCAGAGCGGTAACTATGTGCGACTTATCCTTCATTGTAACATTCCTGGCGATCAAAAGCCCGTTTTTGACTGCATTACTTTTCTGCACTATTACCTCCTGTGCGTAGCCTGAATAACTGCCCGTTATCAGACCTAGCACTGCTAATTGATAGAGTCTTTTCATGAGATTAACAAAAGAGATTAGGATTAAAGAACTAGCTGAACTGGCTTTCAAAAAACCAATTCAATGGCCAAATATTACCATCTCAGTGCCGCCAACTTTCCCATACTTACCCACTTTCATAATTATTTAAATAAATTAATCTACAATTCTCATTAGCCACCATTCATTATTTCTGCCCGGTAGATGAGGGCAGAAAGTAGATTGAAGGATTCCATAGATCATTTCCTATAGTTTTTATAGTAATCATTTACCGGGACTGACTTTCCCTTTAGCCAAAGCCTGAAAAAGCCTGACAGGAAAGCCAACCTAATTAACACCCTTATTGCTATCCTACCTGTGAGCAAGGCAACCGTTATCTGATTTCCTCGAATATATTCGATCGAAAAAAATGGATTAATTATTACTAATATTACATATGATAATTTATTTATTATATCACTTATTCATTCGTAGCTTAACCGCATAAACATTCTGAATTCGGGTAGTAGGATTAGGAAAAATGACCTTTTTATAGAGAAATTCGTCTTACGTTTTTTCTGGAATTATTTATTATCCAGATTGCCTGTTACTATGGACTGCGCTTTTGCTGGTAGCCATGCTATAATGAATTTAGTCAGCCAGTTCGATGCTGCTACTAGTTCAGTCTAAATTAATCCAACATGCTCCGACATATTAAAATCAACGACTATTCGAATACCCCTAAGTATCAGCAGATTTATAACTCAATTGTAGAGGGTATTGAAAATCGGGATATAATTCCAGGCGACAAATTGCCGTCCATTCATGAGTTATGTGCCGAATTCGATGTAGCCAAAGGAACCATTGAGCGAGCCTACGAGCTCCTCAAGGAAAAAGAAATTATCGAGGCTGTTCGAGGAAAAGGATTTTACATAAACTATACCAAGACTGGCCAGAACCTGAAAATATTCTTACTATTCAACAAACTGAGTGCTCACAAAAAAATCATTTACGACTCATTTGTTGAACTGCTGGGGCCTGGGGTTGCGATCGATTTCTTTATCTATAACAATGATTTCAGGCTATTTCGGGATCTGATTGAGCGTCAGGCCCGTAACCATACTCATTATGTGATCATTGGCCATTTTTATGAAGGGGGCGAAAAAGCAAATGAGTTGATCAATAGCTTACCAAAACATAAGCTAATCATTCTGGATAAGCTTCTGGAAGGGGTATCAGGAACGTATGCTGCGGTATTTCAGAATTTTGAAAAAGATCTCTATCAGGCCCTGACCGATGCGCTCCCTTTATTAAAGAAATACACGACACTTTGTATTCTGTTTCCCTCATATACCTATCACCCGAAAGCAATTCTTAATGGCTTCTATAAGTTTTGCTACGAGCATAATTTTAATACCCGTGTGATTGATAACATTCAACAGGAGGTGATCTATCCGCAACAAGCCTACATCAATTTAATGGAAGATGACCTTGTTGAACTTATCAAGAAAATCAAGATGACAACGTACATTGTTGGTCAGGAGGTTGGCATTTTGTCCTACAATGAAACACCGCTAAAAGAATTCCTGCTGGAAGGTATTACGGTCATGTCCACCGATTTTGCTCAAATGGGCCGCACAGCAGCTCAATTGGTACTCAACGCCAGTGTAGAGCACATCGAAAACCCGTTTCAGCTTATCGTACGAAAGTCACTTTAGCGATTGCCCTGTCGATTTGATGACTATACCACATTTCCACAAATCCATTCGGCAATCGCTCGCGTATATACCCTTGACTTTTCTTTTCAAAATATAGTTAATAAGGCTTCTCATTTAGGGTTGCCTTATTTTATTAATTCTTAAATTTACTCATATCTTTATTACATCACTAATAGTTACCATATCGCCACAAAATTTACATGAAATTTAGTAAGTTGACTATCAACACCTGCCGCATTTTATATTTAATGGGTTGGGGAAACTACACCCGTATATTTCTGACTGACGCATCACCGGAGCTCAACTCCACCACGCTCAAAAAATGTGTCACTATGCTGCCTGGCTTTATTCGTCTGAGCAAGAGCCTGGCCGTAAATCCGACTCACATTGTACAGGTTCGCCGGAATAATGATCGCTCGGCGGATGTGCTGGTTGCCGATATCTGGCTTCCGGTAAGTCGGCGTCGTGTTACTCCGGTGGTTCGACAACTTAATAGTTTACCAGGGGGAAAAATTAAAGGACTGGCTCAATTTCGTAGTCAGCACGACTCCATGGGTACCCCACAAAGTGTTTTCTCATCCAATTAGATTTTCCGCTTTAAACAGTTGATTTTCAGTTAATTTCCAGCGCTATGTACTGGCAGAAATTCTATCTGCAGTATCGCTAATATTAGCAATTTCCTCCAGCAGAAGACAAGGTTTTATCAGTTCAGCATATGGTTGACTAAAATTTGACAGACTAACACAATAAGCTATTGCTGCGGTAGATTTACCTTTTGTCGTCTTTCCTGGCTTATACCTGGATAAGTTGGTCCTGCGTACAAAGCTTAACCTACTTCCAAATTGAATAATATCTATAGGTTAAGTAGGAAGTATTAATTTATTAATCGTTCTTTGCAATCAGAACCAGGCAATGAAGGCAATGCTGCTTTTTAGCCAATTGCAACAACTAGTTGGTAGCATAGTCTCAGATTAAAGCCTATAAAAGTTACGATTTATGCTATGCAGACCCAATAGCTATAACTATTGTAGAGTAGTTGCCAGAATTCGACGAGACTTAGCCCATTAACAGCTTATAGACGTATAGAACACTACCGCCATTGACTCATAAACTACCATTCACCAATAAGAACAAGTAAAAATGATCTCGAAGAAAGCAAAATATGCCATTAAGGCACTCAAGGTGCTAACCGAACAATTCGGAAATGGTCCTGTGCTGATTTCCTATATTTCAGCTCAGGAAGGCATTCCGAAAAAATTTCTGGAAGCCATTCTACTGGAATTACGCAATCATGGTATTCTTCAGAGTCAGAAAGGGAAAGGAGGAGGCTACCTGCTCCGGGTTGAGCCCGAACGGGTGAATCTGGCCCAGGTTGTTCGAATAATTGACGGTCCAATTGCTCCCACACCCTGCGTTTCCCTGAACTTTTATGTCCGTTGCGACGACTGCGAAGATGAAGAAACCTGTAAAATCCGACCTATTATGGAGCGTGTTCGTGATGCAAACCTGTCTGTCTATGAACGAACTACGTTACGATCGTTGGTACAGAATTAGCCTGGGTGGCATATGAAAATTAGTTTTACGAGTACACATACAGGTCCGTAATTACAAGTTATTGAGTCACTACATTTCACACTGAAATCGGCTCGAGATCCGCCAACTTCTGTGTGAAACGTAGTGACTCATGTTATTCATCAGGATAAGATCTCTTTTTTTTCAATGTCTTCGGGTTGTCCCTGTAACACGGCTTTTGCCTTTTTAACCACATTTTCGACTGTAAACCCGAAATAAGCCATCACCTCCTCGCCGGGGCCAGATAATCCAAATCGATTCATACTGATGGTTGTTCCTTCATCTGTTACATATTTATGCCAGCCAATCGGTGAACCCACTTCAACAGCCAGTCGCTTCCGAATAGAAGGCGGCAAGACCTCATGTTGATACGTTCGGTCCTGCTTTTCAAACAACTCCCAGGAAGGCATGCTGACAACCCGCGCCTGAATGCCTTCCTTTTTAAGTTCGGTCTGGGCATCCAACACTAAGGAAACCTCGGAACCCGTAGCGATCAGAATCAATTGAGGAGATCCTTCGGCTTCGCTTAGAATGTAAGCCCCTTTTTCCAGACCACGTGCCGATCCGTATTTGCTCTGGTCGAGCACTGGAAGTTTTTGACGGCCTAGAATCAGCATAACGGGTGTTTTGGGCTGGGTCATAGCCACCCGCCAGGCTTCTGTAGTTTCATTGGCATCGGCAGGCCGGATAACAATGCTATTCGGAATGGTCCGGAGCGAAACAAATTGCTCAACGGGCTGATGAGTAGGTCCGTCCTCGCCTAACCCGATACTATCATGTGTAAAGACAAACGTTACCGACGATTCGGCGAGTGCTGTCAGGCGGATGGCTCCACGCATGTAGTCAGAAAAGTTCAGGAATGTTCCACCATATGGGTGCACGCCACCGTGTTGCGCCATACCATTGAGCGCAGCTCCCATAGCGTGTTCGCGAACGCCAAACCAGATATTCGAATTTCCATAATGGCCAGGTTGAAAACTAACGTCGCCTTTCGTTGGCATTTCATTGGATGACGCCAGATCGGCCGATCCTCCAAATAAATAAGGTACCCGCTGTTTTAACGCAATCAGAGCCTTACCCGATGCCTGCCGGGTTGCCAGAGGACCATCTTCGGGCTTGAACTGAGGCAGATCAGCATCCCAGTTTTCAGGAAGTTTACCGGCAAACGACCGACTGAAATTGTCGGCTTCCGCAGAAAACTGAGCTTTATAGTGGTCAAATCGTTTTTGCCAGTCGGCCTGTAACGTAGCGCCCTGTTTTCCGGGTTCGAGCAAATGAGGTACAACCTCTTCCGGCACAACAAATGTCTTATCAGGGTCCCATCCGAAAAACTCCTTGGTTTTCCGGACATTCTCTTCACCCAGCGCACTACCGTGTACTTTACTGGTGCCTTCCTGCGGGCTACCATACCCGATAATGGTTCGGACAGCAATGATCGATGGGCGCTCTGTTTCGGCCTGAGCAGCCCGGATAGCTGCCTCAATGGCATCCAGATCATTTCCGTCAGCGACCTGCTGCGTATGCCAGCCATAAGCATCAAATCGAGCCATCCGATCTTCGGTAAAGGCCAGATTGGTTGGCCCATCCAGCGAAATCAGGTTATCATCGTACAGATAAATCAACTTTCCTAATTTAAGGTGCCCCGCCAGCGAAGCCGCTTCCGATGCAATTCCTTCCATCAGATCACCGTCACTTACAATCGAATAGGTATAATGATCGACCACCGTATGCTCCTCTTTGTTGTAGGTAGCTGCCAGAAAGGCTTCGGCCATTGCCATACCCACTCCATTGGCAAACCCCTGCCCCAACGGCCCGGTTGTTACTTCAACTCCTGCCGTTAAGTTTGATTCGGGGTGACCAGGTGTTTTGGAATGGAGTTGCCGAAAACTCTTCAGATCATCGAGCGTCAGGTCGTATCCATAGAGATGCAGGAGGCTATAAAGCAGCGCCGAACCATGGCCTGCCGACAGAACGAATCGATCACGATCGGGCCAATGCGGGTCCTTAGGATTGAATCGTAAGAAGCGCGACCAGAGCACGTAGGCCATCGGTGCCGCACCCAGTGGTAGTCCGGGGTGGCCGGAATTAGCTTTTTGAACGGCATCTACCGACAACAGCCGAATCGTATTAATACTAAGTTGGTCGAGGTCACTGGTCTTAATCGCCATAGCGGGAGAGAAAGTAGGTTAAAACAATGTATCCTGGTCTACCCTTTAAAATCGGGTATTTTAAATAAACTCGTAAATGGGAAAGAAGATTGAAAAAACGATCAAATCTCTGGAAATCATTTACAAAATTGCCCTGGCTTAACACACCATTAACAATCAGCCGTTAGCGATTATCTTCGCGTAATACAGAAGTTCTTAAGTGCTAGTAGCCAAGCCCATTTTGGCTACTAGCCCCGATTCTCAGACCCAACAGTTACGATATAAGTCGTAAAATTTCAGTAAACACAACTGTTTATTAACCCTGCCGGTTATTTTTGCACCGGCTCTTGGCCGTTTTTGCCCAATTTTCCCGTCCCTCATGTCTAAGAAAACCAAGATCGTGGCCACTATCGGCCCGGCTTCCGAAACGAAAGAACAATTGTTGGCATTAGCCAAAGCCGGTGTAAACGTATTCCGGCTTAATTTTTCCCACGGCACCCACGACGATCACCTTATCAGACTTAACCGTATCCGTGAAATCAATGCGGAGTATAACCTAAACCTCTGCGTATTACAGGATTTGCAGGGGCCGAAGATTCGTATCGGTAACGTCGAGAATAAAGACGGCGTCATGATTCTGCCTGGCAACAGACTGGTATTTACAAACGATGATGTACTAGGTACAGCGGAGCGTGTAAGTACCCCCTACAAAGACATGTACAAAGATGTCCATGCGGGCGAGCGTATTCTGATGGACGACGGCAAACTGGAGGTTCGGGTAATTGGTACCGAAGGCACCGACGTAGTCACTGAAGTTGTTTATGGTGGATCCATGAAGTCTAAAAAAGGCGTCAACCTGCCCAATACGCGGGTATCGATGCCTGCCGTAACCGACAAAGACTGGGAAGACCTCAAGTTCGGTCTCGAGCACAATGCCGAATGGATCGCGCTGTCTTTTGTTCGTGAAGCCTCTGAAATTATCGAGATCAAAGAATACATCAAGTCTCAGGGTAAAAACTGCCGCGTTATTGCCAAAATCGAAAAGCCTGAAGCCATTCAGAACATCGATGCCATTATTGCAGCAACTGACGGCTTGATGGTGGCACGCGGTGACCTTGGCGTCGAACTGCCCGCCGAGGAAGTACCGATGATTCAGAAAATGCTCGTTGAGAAGTGTAACAAAGCCGCAAAACCGGTCATTGTTGCTACGCAGATGCTCGAAAGTATGATCGATGCTCCCCGCCCAACCCGCGCCGAAATCAACGACATCGCCAATTCGGTTCTCGATGGGGCCGACGCCGTGATGCTAAGTGCCGAAACAGCTTCTGGTAAATACCCGATTCTGGCGGTCGAGAGTATGGCTAATACAATCTTGCAGGTTGAAAACACAACCGACAAGATTTATTATCGGTATCACGCCTATGTTAATGAACATCCGACCGAAAATGTCATTAATGACAACGTTGTTATGAGTGCCTGCCGTCTGGCACGCGACACCAAGGCGAAAGCGGTTATCGGCATTACCAATTCGGGTTACACAGCAGTACGGCTATCGCACCACCGGCCTAAAGCCGATTTGTTTGTCTTCTCCAACGATCCGCAACTGCGCAATACGCTTGGGTTGTATTGGGGTGTTCAGGTGTTACCTTACGAGCCAAACCCTGAGCTGACGGTCGATCAGACTGTAGAAGGTATCAAACAGACGCTGATTAGCCAGGGCAAGCTGGCTTCCGGCGATATTTTTATCAATACCCTTAGTATGCCACTCACACAGGCTCGCCGAACCAATACGGTGAAGCTAAGTTCTGTCGATTAATGAATTAGAGCCAATTTTCGGATTGGCTCTAACGACTAAAAAGCCGCGAAACCAAGGGTCATCGCGGCTTTTCCGTTCTCACTGAAAATGGAGATTTTTATTAGTTTATGTTCTTGGATGCCTACTTTCCAGAAACCAATCACCCAAAAACATAAACCCATTTATGCTTTTTCTTCTTCTGTTTCGGCGGCTGATGCCTCAGCAGGAGTTTCTTCTGTAGCTGCCTCTACCGATTCGTCAGCTGGTTTTTCGAATACTTCGGGCGCGTATTGGCGCAGAATGCCGAACCATACAATTAATTTTTTAATATCGGCCTGACGAACTCGTTCGCGGTCATAATCAGGCACAACCGACGCCATAAAATCGGCTAGTTCGCTGGGTGATCCTTTTGGATCGACAGTTAGCGTTTCACCGTATTTATCATTGACAGCCAACAGCACATCAGCAAGCGGAATCGACTGATCGGGTGTATCGACGTAAATCGAAATATCGTTCAGAACCGACACCCGAGCCGTTGGGCCCATCATTGTTTTAGCCTTCTTGTCGTCCAGCGATTCAACAATAACACCATTTCGGCTAGGTTTCAAAATCCGAAAAAGGCCGCTTTGACCGGCAATGTTGGCAATTTGTTTTAATGCTTCCATAGATACTTTGTAAAATTGTAACGCCTGTTTAGGCCGACGTATTGCCTTTTTTAGTGGGTAATTAGGTTAAATGGTAATTAAGAATCCGGATTGATGAAGTTAATCTGGCTAGTCCAGCTCGCTTACTTACCTATTTCCTATACTCTTGGTTCAGCGGCCTGATAAAGGACAGGATTTCCTCACGCCCGGCAGCCGTAACAGCAGAGGTAACAAAAAACTGGGGGGCTTCCTCCCAGGTTTCCAGCAATTTAGCCCGATAGGTATCCAGCGTTGCCTGCAACTTGGTCGGACCGAGTTTTTCTGTTTTGGTAAAAACAATCACAAATGGCAATCCTTTCTCGCCCAGATTATACATAAAATCGAGGTCAATTTTTTGCGGTTCAATGCGAGAATCGACCAGCACAAAAATACACAGCAAATTGGGTCGACTGGTCAGATAACCATCAATCAGAGCCGCAAATTTCTCGCGCTCCGTTTTGCTTACCTGTGCATAACCGTAGCCAGGCAAATCGACCAGATACCATTCATTGTCGATCAAAAAGTGATTGATTAACTGGGTCTTACCTGGTTTTCCTGAAATTTTAGCCAGCGATGAGCGGCCCGTCAGCATATTAATCAGTGACGATTTCCCTACATTAGAACGGCCAATGAAAGCGTACTCGGGCCGGTCTGGCTTAGGGCATTTGGCTGGATCAGAATTACTGACAAAGAACTCAGCTTGTTTAACGGGCATAGCAAAGATGGCTGAAACGAGTACAAAGGTCGGAAAGAATAAGGAAAATGGCACACTGTTTGCCTTTTGAGTAAGTGCGTATTAATTTGCTTATTCAACACCGGTAGAAACGAAAATGCCCATCCGGTGCGTTATTCATCCGAAACTCAAAAATCACCGGTGTACCGGTCCGAGCATGAAAAAAGTTATTTGGTTATTAACCATTCTATTCGTCGGATTTAGTTATTCAGCCACACAGGCCATTTCTGCTGGGGATCATAAACCAGCTCCTAAAGAAGATAGTGAGGGAATCCAGTTTACCGATGCTGCGTGGAAAGACATTCTTAAGAAGGCAAAAGCGGAAAAAAAAGTAATTTTTCTGGACGCCTATGCAAGCTGGTGCGGTCCCTGCAAGCTTCTTCAGAAGAATGTATTTACCAAAAAAGCGGTGGGTGAAGTCTATAACGCCAAGTTTATCAACGTAAAAATGGATATGGAAAAAGGGGAAGGGCCTGCTCTATCGCAGGTTTATCCGCTGGAAGCTTATCCAACTTTATTATTCATTGATAGCAATGGTAAAATACTGAAAAAGGTAATTGGGCTTCAAACTCCTGAAAATCTGATTGCTATTGGTAAGAGCGTGAAGTAACCAGAACGCTGTTTCACTTATCATTTGCCAAAGGGCCGATTTTAGTAAATCGGCCCTTTGGCTTTTAGGACTGTTGTATCTAAATTCACCTTCATCAATCGCGATTTCACAATCACATACATACTGGTCAGTACCACTAAAATGACAGCTGTAAGGGTTAGCTGAGCGACTAAAGGCCGATGGAGCGTGGCCAATATCAACCCATTTATTCCTAGTTGTACGAGAGCATACCAAGCAGACACGCGCAGGTGAGACCATTGTTTTTTATGCACAAGCAGTTGGAACAGATGTAGTCGGTGAGCCTGAAAAATATTCTGCCTCAAATAGAGCCGGTGCGTAATGGTCAGAACACTATCGATACCATATACAGCTAAAAACAGGATTGGCAGATAGGTATGACTAGCCTTTATAAACACGACTAACGCATATAGGATAATAAAAGCGATGGATACACTACCGACGTCCCCAGCAAAACAGATGGCCCTGGATCGTGCGTTGAAATAGCTAAAAATGAGCAATGCAACGAGGGTAAATGGGAGCAGTGCGTTGTTTATAGCCCCTTCCGGCACGTACTGCATGTGGCTATACCAGAAGGTTCCAACTGCAACAAGGCTATAAAAAGCTGTAATACCGTTGATGCCATCCATGAAGTTATATGCATTCAAAATGCCAACGCCCATTATCAATAGGACTCCCATTATCCAGAATTCGACCTCGAAACCAGTTGCCTGGTAAAGCATCAAACCAATCCCGACGAAGTGTATACTGATCCGGTATCGATTCGCCAGCGAGTGAAGATCATCCAGAAAACTTATTGCGGCTACCAACGACAGCCCCGCGAAAAAGTAGGGAAAGTCAAAATAGGTAAAGACGAACGCACCCCAGGCAGCAATCCAGAAAAGAACTCCCCCACCCCTGATTATCGTCTGACCAGTATGTGAACTTCGCTCATTGGGCTTATCGACAATGCCAAAATACTGCGCTAAACGTAGGTAGGATACTTCGCTGGCGACCAGCAAAGTAATCAGGAATACATAACCAGTTAGAGTCATTTGAAGCTATCGAGTACAGAACGTGGATTCCAGTTCAGGTGCTGACGAGCGGCTACATCCGAAAACGTTAACGAGCCCGTCAATTTTTGCAGAGCAATGGAGTCAAGTGGAAACCGGCGACCAATAAGCGCATTTATGCCATCACCAAAGCGACCAATCGCTTTGGCAAATCCCAGTGGAATCGACAGAATACAGTTTCGGCCAACGGAATGGGCAATAGCGTTTTCGAGTTCGCGAACACTTGGATGCCGCCCATCGGTGAGGTTATAGATACCAGAAACACACGCAGCCCGACTAATAACAGCGGCCACATCATCGGCCCGAACCATACTCCGACAGGCTGAGCCATCGCCGATCCGCACATAATAGCCTCGGCGTATACCTTTCACCATAGCAGCCAGATTACCGGTAGACTGTTCAGCTACTACGAGCGGCAATCGCAAAATTGTTACCCGAACACCATTCGTTTTACCCCATGCCTGTACCACATCTTCTGCCCTAACTTTACTATAGCCATAAGCGTCGTTGGCATCGAGTGGTGTCTGTTCGTCGAGGCTCTTCCCTTCCAGGCGTCCATACACCAGAACAGTACTGATATGAACAATAGATTTGGGCAAAACCGGTAGTTTTTCAAGTGAAGCCAGTAACCGGGCCGTTCCCTGCACGTTTACTTGTTCATAATCGGCTATATCCTGTGAATTGCGCGGTACGGAATGAGCTTTCCCGGCAGCATTAACGACAAAATCAAAGGAATAGCCTGTCATATCAGGAGCTTCTTTTGCCAAATCGCAAACAATATGGTGGTTGCCAATAGTCTGACGACCCAGTGTCGTTACAGTGTAATTAGACTCAAGTTCGTTCAAAATCCGGCTCCCCAGAAAACCAGAAGCGCCTGTCAGCAAAATAGTCATAGGACCGACGTTTCAGAATGATTAACAGAAGGCACAACGTTGAGAATCTGGCGCGCCATAGCGGCCATGATTGCCCGTCGCTGAAATCTGGCCACAAAAGCCGTGCGATTGGCCGTTCGGTAAGGAGTCTCGCGCAGTTGCTTCACCAGCTTATTCACATTACCGGGGTCGAACAGAATGCAGTTGTCGATGTATTCCCGCACAAATTGGGCGGCATAGCCTGCTACACCAGCTATAACCGGCTTATCTGTGGCTCCATATTCAAATAGTTTAGAAGGCAGAACACGTTTAAACGCATCAAGATCATTAAGGTGAACAAACAGATAATCAGCCTTTTGATACTCGCGCAGTAGCTCTTTCCGGCTTACAGGCTTGCGTAATTCGACATTCAGAACACCCTCAATCTGAATAATTGTCTCTAGTTTAGCCTTTGCTCCGCCGTCGCCAATGATGACAAATCGATAGTTATCACCCAACAGTCGGGCTGCTTGCGGAATAATTTTATGTAGCCCCTGTCCTTCCCCAAGGTTACCGGCATAAAGAATTAATTTTTCCGGGGTAATCCGACCTGCCGATGGGGGAAGTGAAAGAAACTCATCGTCGATTCCATTCGTAAAATAACTGTATGTTGCCTGCGAATAGGGTTTAAAATAAGACTGAAACCCTTCCGAAACCAGATTGATGTGCCTCGCATAGCCAAATGTATAACGCTCAACAATGCTCAGGACCAGGTTCAGGCCGAATCGCCCAAATTGACCCCAACGATTTTTGACCATCTCCAGAATTGTTTCGCGAAATAGATCCCGAATGTCGAGGACCAAGGGCAGGAATTTACTGCGTGCCAATCGCGCTGCCAGAAAAGCAGTAAATAATCGCGAAGAAGACGCAACCACCAAATCATACTGCTGCTCCTTTGTCAGTCGATGGGCTGTTCTATAATAAGTTAGAAACGAACGCGTCTGGTCAGCATATCCACTGGCATGAGTCGGAACAGCAACGCGATCGATTCGTACCCGGCAGTTATGGTTTTCTCCTCTTTCTTCATGGTCGGGAGCGGCCAGCTTAAACGACTGATAGCGGTTCGGCTGCGTCGTAACTACGTGGATCAGGTCGCTCGAGGAAAGCTGGCTAGCCAGTTCTTCCACTAAAGGCGTATTTCGAAATGAGCCAGCGCAGAGATCAGGTTCGAAATAATACGTTAGGTATAAAATTCTCATTCATTGTAGGTTACGATGGTATTCAGGTAATTCGTAAACGTAATTTCCAGGCAATGACCAGGCCGCAATTTGTTGAAGCCATCAGCCAATAAATAAGGCTTTAGCACGAGCTTCGGCCTTGTATCTGATAAAAACCTTATTGCTATCGGCCCGGCCATGACATGGTCAGTATATGATCGCACTAACACATCGGGGTGAAAATGCAAACGGGCAACATAGGATAGCCTAGTTTCACAATCGGATTTGTGACCTATAATTCGATCCAAGATACTAAATTTTAGTGATTCTGTGTGCCAGGCCCGGACATGTGTTATTCCAATGTTAGTGTAGCCATCATGGTGAGCAGAAATTCCCACGTCACTTTCCCTGCGTGTTGTTACGTAAGCCCGCCGTCCAACCCGAAAACCGCCCCAAACTTCTGATGAGTCATATCCACTGATTTCTACAGTGTTATGGGCAGCTGTGCTCCGCTCCCAGGTTCGACGCGGCCCAATCTGATAGGTCGATGTGCCGCTATCTACAATGACAGGTTTCCCATCTACGTGGAGTACAAACGAAAATGTATCAGCGTGAGCATGACCGGGTTGATGGTCAGGCCCCACGGCTCCGGCATCTACAAAAAGCTCAAAATGTGGCCAACGGTACATTAGGTAGCCGCTATCCTGGCCGGTCTGGCTTCCTGCAGGAAGTGAGGAGATTAACATTTCAGCCCGTTTGCTTTTCTCCCGAAATGGTAGTCTCTGTGCCTTTGCCAGAATTTGCGCGGAGGTCGGTGCAATCCCGAAAGCGGCATCATTAACCAAGGGCACATCACCATTAGCAAACGTGACCGCCTTCAACCAGTCAAGCATTTTCGTGCTTATTCCGGCCAAGAATTCAACAAGGCTGGCGTCGTTATGCCATGAATTTACCTGTAAAGCGATCAACACATCCAGCAGTCGATCGAGCAATAGCTGATGATACATGGGGCTACGTTCATCATGGGCACCATCGGCCAGTATCTGTATGGCTAACTCTTGCCGAACTAGTTTCGAGGCTCGACGAAACCAGTGTTTCTGCTTAAAATACAATGCTCCGAGGAGAAGGGCGAAGCCATTTTCGAGTAAGTGATTGCCAGCAAGATGATATTCCAGACGCTTATTTAATAAGTCAATCTGAGCAAACAGATGAATTTCTATGTCATCATCCTGAATCTGGTGTCGGCTTAGGAATTGCATCCAGTTTATAATTCGCAATGATGTTGGGTAGGGTTCCAAACCATCGTTGAGCGAATCAGTATGGGTAATAAAACCGCGAATCAATCGCTGACCTTCTTTAGCTGTCAGACCGGGACTGGCTTGATTCAGGTAATCGAAATAATTGAGATTATACGTCCAGAGCTTCCCATTCTGCGCATAATTCCAGTCAATAGCAGACGCAAACAGAACCGGCTGATTTAAAAATGTGAATGTTCCATCTCTATAAGAAACCGGTTTATCCACAGCCGGAACGGCCAGAAAATGCCCACTTGGAGCCTGTTTCGGTAAGCGAAGTTTCGGTCGTTTGCGTAGACGATTGACGAGTTGATACACAATCTGCCTGGCGCGCAAATAGCGAACGGTCCGCCAGATAAGGCCAATCTTACTCATGCTCCTGAAAAAACTCGATACGACTTACGTCTATCCAACGCTTTTCGCGCAGGCTTTGCAACGCAGCCAGCGTTGTTTGGGTTGTGTTAATAAGCTCAGAAAATGGAATAAGCTGCTCTCCTGTGGGGTTAACTTTTCCGCTTCGAAGTTGCAGAATCAGCCGTTTCATCTGCTCAACATGGCCTTTATCCTGCCGGCCAGACATACTTGAAAAATTCTTGAAGCCGAATCCTGTCAGCTTACTAAAGTTGTCGAGTATCAGGGTCCGTTCCTGCGAATAAACCTCTATACGCTCCTTTGCATAGGCTTTGCTCCCATTGGCAAAATAATTAATAACCCCTATTGACCCGTTTTCATAGCGTAATAGTAGCGAAGCCGAATCGCTGGTTTCGGAAGGCTGCGTCCCCATTGCATTCATACATACACTGATCACTCGGCTACCTGTCAGGAATGTAATCAGATCAACAAAATGACAGGCTTCTCCCAGAATTCGACCACCACCCACAGCCCGATCATGAACCCACGAATTCGCAGGAATTGCCCCGGCATTCATTGTGGCTATAATATTCATCGGGATTTGGCCCGATAGATCCCCACCCAGCAACGATTTCATTTTCTGGGAATAGGGCGAAAATCGTCGATTGAAACCAACCATAACCAACCGTCCAGCCAGTTGCTGGGCTTCAATGATCTGTGTTACTTCGTCGTTGTGAATCGCCAGTGGTTTTTCAACAAATACGTGCTTGCCAGCCCGTAACGCCTGGACTGTCATACGGGCATGGCTATTGTGCCGGGTCGTGATAACACAGAGGTCAATGTCAGGGTCATTAATAAGTTGCCCATAGTCCGATGTACTTTCACTGACACCATATTTCCTGGCCAGTAATGTAGCACTTAGTCCACCGGCGCTAGCAATCGCTTTGATTGTCGCACCAGCCGACTTTAGCGCAGGCAGAAGAATTGCAGCGGTGAAATTTCCGGCGCCGATAATGCCAACCGTACCAGCATTCGGCCCGTATTTAGCCTCATAAAGCTTTACTGTCGAGTTCAGGCTAACCGATTCGGAGTAGCACATTACCGATGCGATGCCAGACCGATTTGCCTGCCCTATCGTACAATAGATTTTATGGTAATCAGCAAAGGGAACAACCTCTGTAATAAGCGGTTTTACATTGAGCTGACCACTGGCGATCAATTGTAGAATTGTCTGAAAATTGCGGTTCTCCGTCCAACGGACAAAGGGTAAGGGATAATCGTGGCCCTGTTGTTCATATACCTCATCGTAGCGGCCAGGTCCGTAGGAACAAGACACCTGGAACGACAATTCCTTCTCATAAAACTCAGTACGATTCAGGTTTAGCCCTACCACACCGACCAAGATAATGCGGCCCCGTTTTCGGCTCATACGAGCAGCCTGCGATACGAGTTCATCCGTTCGGGCAGAAGCCGTGATCAGCACCCCATCGGCACCAACATTGTTTGTAATCGACAGCACAGCTTTCACCGGATCGGTAATGCTGGCCGGATCCAGCGTTATAAGACCCCGTTGCCTGGCCAGTTCAAGTTTGGCTTCGTCTACATCGAGGCCAATAACGCGGCATCCATTTAGTCGCAGTAATTCGGCAGTGAGGAGCCCAATAAGCCCTAAGCCAACAACGACTATTGTTTCACCTAAGGTGGGCAACAATAGCCGGATACTCTGCAAGCCAATAGCGCCAATCACGGTAAATACCGCTTCATCATCGCTCACCCCGTCGGGAACGTGGGCAACCAGATTGCGCGGCACACAAACAAGCTCGGCATGAGGACCATTCGATGCCACCCGATCACCAATTTGCAGATCCGTAATGCCCTCCCCTACGGCTAATACTGTTCCGACGTTGCAGTAACCGAGTGGCAGGGGTTGGTCGAGCTTACGAAATACGGCTTCGAGGGTAGGCCGCAAGCCATCGCTCTGGATTTTCTCCAACACCTGTTTCACCTTATCAGGCTGCTGCCGGGCTTTGGCAATCAGATTGGCTTTCCCAAATTCAACAAGCATTCGCTCCGTGCCAAGCGAGACTAACGATCGATGCGTTTGAATCAACACTTGTCCTCGACGTACCTGAGGAGCAGGGACCTCTTCGAGCAACGTTTCGCCCGTTTTAAGATTCTGAATAAGTTGTTTCATGACGGTGGGAATAAATAGCGAATAGAGACCTTCACAATGTGTCCTGAGCAAGTTCTGAACAGGATAGCCTTTCCTGCTTTTATGTTTCCATCAGTTTTGTAACAATACGGCCAGCAGCTTGTCCGTCCCATAAAGGTGGGATGGCGCCCTGCTTAGTTCTACCGTTAAGCACATCCAGTACTTTTTCGCGTACGGTTTGCGCATTTAGATCAGCTACTAACTGATTGGTTCCCAGTTCGACGGTTACAGGTCGTTCGGTTGAATTACGGAACGTCAGACAGGGCACTCTTAGATATGTTGTTTCTTCCTGAATGCCACCCGAATCGGTGATCACAAGAACTGCGTGTTCCATCAGGTTCAGGAATTCCAGGTAACCTTGTGGTTCCAACAACTGAACATTCGGGATAGCCATTAACTGGCCCATCAGTCCGCACTCCGTCAGGCGAGTGCGCGTACGTGGGTGCATAGGGAATAAGACCGTTTTATACTGGGCCGTATTGGCCACTATCTCGATCATACGTAGGAGTCCCGTTTCTGCATCGACATTGGCCGGTCGATGCATCGTAATCAGTACGTAACCCTGGGGGCTCAGCCCCAGACTTTTTATGCTAGTTAACTCATTGGCTTTCTTGCGATAATGCACCAGTGAATCGATCATGACGTTACCCACGAACTGAATTTTTTCGTCCGCAACCCCTTCACGCTTCAGATTATCGACACCTGCCTGTTCCGTCACAAACAGCGTATCGGCAATAGAATCAGTCAGGATTCGGTTGATTTCTTCGGGCATTCGGCGGTCGCCGGAACGTAAGCCAGCCTCCACGTGAGCAATTCGAACGCCCATTCTTACAGCTACCAGAGCGCAGGCAATTGTACTGGTCACATCACCAACAACCAGCACCCAATCTGGTTGCTCAACCCCCATAACCTCCTCGAACTTCAGCATGATTTCGGCGGTCTGCTGCGTATGCGTCCCCGTTGCAACGCCCAGGTAATAATCAGGCTGAGGCAGGTTGAGCTGATTGAAGAAGATATCGCTCATACGCGCATCGTAGTGCTGGCCCGTATGAATAATTTTCGACTCAATAGCCGGATGGTGCTGAAAAGCGCGATGTAAAGGAGCAACCTTCATAAAATTCGGGCGTGCTCCAACAATGCTAAGAATTTTTTTCATGGGTAAACGGTGGGTATAATAGGCTAACTGACTTAAGGTCAGCCTCAAAGCGTGTTAGTTCCTGATGCGTATTAAACCGTAAGCCTGTTTGCCGTTTCAATACCATGTCCCGGATAAACAGCATCAATAAGGTGGACAACTCCACTTCCGACCAGTTTCGGTTCTTTTCCAAAAAAGGCTGCATCACTGCCCGTTGGTGACCAACATCTTTGGTCGAGAATCGCCAGACTTTCTTTATGGATCCCTGCCAGATCGTTAACCGCCGAAAGTCATCGATATGGGCGATGATGTGGTTATACTGAATATTGATAAATTCGCTAATGCCTTCAAACGGCTCAGACCGCGAGGTTAACAGAATCGAAACAATGTCATAACGATCGGTTGTAAACGTTACCGTCAAATCGTCGTCCGGCTCATTCGGATTGGCATAAGCGATCTGAATGTCAATCCAGCCAGGTAAGCTTCGCCAGGAAAATAAATGAATGGTCAGGTCAATCCAGTGGCCCAGATTGCCGCAGATCCGAGTACCTTCTTCAGGATTTCTATACCAGTGTTCGGACGGGATACGGTGCCCGTTAATGACACAGCTGATACTGAAACCAGCCGCTACTGGCGACGAATCCACACGTTTTCGAAGCAATTGGATTGCTTTCGAGTAAGGTCGGTTATAGCCAGCAAACACCTGACCCGATGATTGCCGCACCGCCCGGCAAAGCCTAACCAGTTGGTGTCGGGTGACTGAAACAGGCTTTTCAACATAGACGATTTTGTTTCGGGTCAATCCTTCTACAGCATAGTCCGTATGCGATGCATGGTTCGATACCACATACAAAACCTCCAGCTTCGGATTATTCAGTAAGGCATCCGGCGTGGTTGTTACTTCCCGAAAACCATAGTACCGACACAGCGATTGTGCCTGCTGCCAATCGGTATCAAATGCGCTCAGAAAGGCAGTGCCGATTTGTTTTTGCAGATAATAACACACACAACTAAAGGCAAACTGGCCGCATCCAATTACCGAAATAGCTGGTTTTCGACGGATAAAAACCAGGGGTCGTAACCACGGAGGGCGAGTTCGGGCTATCGCTTTATTAATTGCCCGTGGCCAGCCGTAAATGCCGGCAAAACGCAGTAATTTCTTAAATTCTCCGCTGTGGCCTAGCGGTTTATTCATCTGGCTACCTCCTCATAAAACCGCTCCCACTTCGCTACATTTGCATAAATATTAAACCTCCTATGCGCTAATTCTGTCGCCTGTTTACGATAAACGTGATATGTTTCAGAAGGCATTTGTAGGTAGTATTCAATCGCCTGCCGTAGCTCATTGGGTGTATTGTCGACCCAACTTCCCGCCTGTTCGCTTTCAAGCAATTGCCAGGGCGTTCCTGTCGAGGCCACAACAGGTGTCCCCTGCGCTAACGATTCGATTACGACATTCCCAAAGTTTTCGGCATGCGATGGCAGAATGGTTATCCGTGCATCGGCATACAATTGTTCTTTTTGGGTACCCCAAACCGGCCCAACAAAGTTTATCTTATCCGTTAGATTCACGTTTTTGGCAAGTGTTTTTAAATGCTGGAGATAGCCATCCGAATCAGGTCCGGCAATTGTCAAAACAAAATTGCTCCTCCGAAAAATAACTGATTCGCTCAGTGCTTTAATCAGGTGATCAATGGCCTTAATTGGGTGTAAGCGTCCTATAAAAAGCAGATAGTTACGTGCCCTCCGTTCAACTTTGGGCGGCATTTCCATCATATTCTCGATTTCATTTATGGCTACATTCGGGCCAAAGTGCTTTCGAATGTGATCCGTTTCGGCTAACGAAGTGGAATGGAACACAATTCCTTTACTTATGCTCCGAAACAAACGAAGCAGGAGTTGCTTCAATTTTGGTCGATAAATTAGCGCACTAGGACTTAGCTCTCCGTGTGGTGCCCAAATAATTCGTTTGCCCAATAGTTGCGCAGCCATTACCAGAAGCACTGAACTAGGGTAGAATAAGCTGTTGATATGAGCTATATCGGCCTTACGGATAGCGCCAATTGCATACCAGATGTGTTTGAACGGAAGATAGAAATGAGGATTTTTTGTATAGATAACCTGGCCACAATCCATCTCCAGCCAACGGTCAATGGGAACCGTCGGTGGCAGATCCTGTGAAGTAGCCACCACCGTTACCTGTCGCCCGGCCTGCCTCATCGCTTTTGCCTGCCAGTAAATGCCATTGCTTGGACCGCCCATTTGGGATGGATAAAACCAGTCTGCTGACATCATGATATGCATATCAGATTTCCTGTTAAGTGGGTTTACACCCAATTTTCTGATAAATAGATAAATAGCGGGCAGCTACAACGTCAGCTGTATAATTCGCAGCATTTCGCAACCCATCTTCAATTAATTCCTGCCGATAATCGTCGTCGTCAATGACTCGCTGAATACCCTTTTGAATTGCTGCAACATCAGTTGGATCAACGAGCACAGCTGCGTTTGCGGCTACATCTCGCATGGGTGATCGATCCGATGTAACAACCGCCCGACCGACTGCATTGGCCTCCAGAATAGGCATCCCAAACCCTTCATAAGTCGAGACAAAAAGTACGATATCACATCTGACGTACATCAGTAGAATCTGCCTCTGGCTTAAGTCCGTGTAATTTTCATACGCTATTTGACGAGCAATCAGCTCATCAGTAACGGTTTCTGGCAAGGGACCTACAATAATTAGTTTACAGGCCATCCCATCCAGGGCAGCCATTAAGCGGAGCAGATTCTTGTGAGAAGCAGTACCAATCTGCAGAAGTGTTGGCTGCTCTTTATTGAATGAACGCGGGTGATACGTAAATGCAGGCTGATATGCGTTTGGTACAACGATAGCTTTTTCTGCAATTCGTCCTAAGTAATGAATCAGCTCCCGTCTGCTTTTCTCAGAAACGACCGTTACAGCAGCAGCCCGGCGCACTGGCAGGTAAAACCAAAAACACCAAAAGAACGCATAATGTAAGGGCGAATATCTATGTTTTTCCAGCGTGATGCAGTCATGAATAGTCAATATTGTTCGGGAAGGCGATAAGGCCAGAACTGTATAATGGACATCCCCGGTAATGTGTACAATGCCATTGAATCGTTGCCGGATCACAAATCGAAGGTTTTTCCTGACAGATCGAATTCCCTGGCTTATGTGTGGTAATCGAATATGGCTTACAGGCAACGACCTGCCAACCTCCTGCTGAACAACACCGAATAGAGTTTCGATGCTATAACCAGTACCGAGACTCCGAAATAGGTAGGTAATGGTCATGCGGTTTTTTCGTCAGAAATAGTGGGCGATACATCTTTACTGTACCGATTGTACACTGTTTTTTTGATAATAATTACCAATAAAAAACAACTAAAAAGCGCTCGAATAGTCGACAGGAATATTATCATATCAACTTCAATCATCATTAGTGACAATGATAACGATACGCATGCGACTAGCAATGAAAATAAGGAATTTCTTACGCTAATTAGTAAAGCATACACAAGCGATAATAATAAAAAAATAAAGAGCGGATATATAAAAAAACCACTCCAACTAAAGTCAATAAATGATTCCAGATAAAGTGTTTCACTTATATCCGTAATATCCAATGAATAGGCTTTTGAATAAAGTGCTTCCTTAGCCAGTATCATTTTCTTATCCACCAAAAAATTACTTGGCGTCGCAAATAGAATGCTATTAATAAGTTCCTGCCCCATGAGCGGGGCGCCATTTGTTGTTCTGAATAAATTCACAAATTGAGCAAGTGCAAGTGAGCTATAAGCCGCACGAGCGGCAACATTCATATTCCTAATCTGATTATACTTCTCACTATCAGCACTTTCGAGACCTAAAATCACATCAACCATACTCATCCGCTGAGCTTGCTCAAAGCTGTAAACTACACGCATCTTATGATATAAATCGGCAATCTTAACAGCTGTATAACAGCAAATAAGAATTGGGATCATATTCCTAAATAAGAATCGTTTACCCAATGATTTATCAAAGAAAATACCAGCAAATGACAGCAAAAAGAAGTAGATAACACTACGCCTGCCAAAGAGGAAAAACCATGCTAATTCGTTTAATAAAAAAATGAGGCATAGTATTACAACTAGCTTCTGGCCAGCAAAAAAATTTTCACGCAAATAATAAGCCAGCACAATAGGTAAAACAGGAACCACTGGCAAAATTATAGCTAACAACGGATGTGTTGGTTGACCTTCATCAGCTAAACTTTTACCGCCATATACTATTACTCCTGTATTCAGCAAATAAATCTGGCAAATAAGAATAGTCACGACAAATGCATATATAATTTTTTTATGCTCTTGCAGACAGTAACGAAAATCCTGATTAATGAGCGTTATCGTTTTTTGTAGTTGGGAGCGACTGCCGATCAGCAGAAACGCAATAGCAAATGCATTGGCATAAGTCTGCGCTAGAGCTATATCGGCTGTTGTAGCATGAGCATACTCAATTGTGATTTCCCAAATATCTGAAGACACTAGTGAGATCGAGGCAAAACTGAGCAACATTCCCAGCGAACTTCCCAGCACGATAACGACTGCTCCAACGACAAAAAAATTGAATCGACTTTCGGGTGATTTCAGTAATGTCGCAAAACCATATAGCCCACCCGTGAGCGACAGAAGTCCGGTACAAACCAGCAGATAATTGGATGGCAGAAAAAGCGAGATCAGTGCACTTCCCCCAGCCAGACACGTATACCGTATAAATTTCTTATTGTCAGGACTTAGCATCATATTGAAACAACCATAACACGATCAGGAACTGTCCTGCAAATCCCAGCAATGTTGCCAGTGCGGCCCCCACGATCCCCAAACGAGGAATCAGAACGATATTCAGAACCACATTCATAACTGCCCCCATACTGTTATGCCATAAAACAAACCGGGTCAGGCCATATGCATACCATTTGATTTCCAGAATATGAATACAAGTCAGAAATAGATAACCTGATGCGATAATCGGCCCTATAACAAATGCCGGTTTGTAAGTCATCGACAGGAGCAACAGACCAATCCAGTTGTATGTCGCCCAGAACACGATACACAGTCCACTCGCGATCAGAATATACCGTTTGAGGTAATGCCAGAGCAATTTATCCACCTCTTTTGACGGTTTACTGTCGGCTTTTAACTGAAAAATCAATGGCGTCAGAAGCGCAATCAGGGGAGCTACAACTAGCAGCATTTTCGACCCTATGCCATAGCCCAGTGTATACTGACCAATGTCAGCATCAGTCATATAAAAGCTGATAAGATAGCGGTCTGCATAATTGATGAGCCAACCCCAGACAGCCAGGCTTACCAAAGGCCATATATAGCACTGGTATTTGCGCAGAAGTTCAGCAGGAAACCAGTCAGAAAATGCCTGATTATCAAACCGGAATCCATTAATGAGTCGAATAGACTGCCATACTGATACGACAGCAAATACGCCATTCAATAAGGCTAGTATCTGCCATAGATTTATGGCTTTGTTCTGCCCAAAACCCCAAACAACGATACCAAATAACAGGAGATTAAAGAACGCATAACCGATCAGTAGCAACGAGTAGGTTTTATGTTTGCCAGTAAAGTTCAGGGAGTCGTTACTCAGGGAATAGAGCCCCTGCGCCACAAAAGCTATCCACACCAGTACCCAGATTATGTTTTGTGTATAAATAATGGCACCAATAGCCATTAAGGCGAAAACACCAATGTAGATTACCCCTAATATCCGGCCATAAAAATTTACAACCAGCCGGTAATCCGAACTTGTCAACTCAGCCTTAAAAGACTGAATGGTTGGCGTTACCATCAGGCTGTGAAACAATAGCATGACGGCTAACAGGACACTATACTTCCCCCACTCGATTGGCGAAATATAGAGTGCAACTGCTTTGCCATACATCAGATTAGCCAACGCGACCAAGCCCTGTCCACTCATTAATATGGACAATGGTTTATTCCTGAACTTGAGCGAAGTCAACGCTGTATTCATGGCCTACGGTAATTGACTGGATTCTAAATTTCGTATCGATTCAGCGTATCCTATTACAGAAAGCATCTCCTTCATACGAAGATCAAAAGTGTGGTTTTGCTGAAAATGAAGATATTGTTGATCGGCGATTTGGTAACGTTCCGAAGGGTAGGCCAGATAGTAGCGTATTTTATCGATCGCTTCGTTCATTGTCCGATAGGTGACGCGTTCGGCTGAAACGGCGGTATATTCGTCCAGAGCAGGTTTGTAGTCGCAGAGCTGAAACGCCCCGATGCCGTTGATTTCAAAGTACTTCTGGTTTACGGATGTGACCTCAGCGTAGTGAAAATTATTGAACACAATTTTAGCACCGTAGAGAATGCGATTTTTCCGCTCGCCGATAAGCAACTGCTCGCGAAAAGCCGATTTGATCGAGGAAAGTAGATACGGTCCTGTGGTTCCATAGACAGCTACGTTGACTCCTGCCCGAATCAACTGATCAACCATTCGGGCACGATAGGCATACAAACTGCCAAATACCAGTACATCTATATTCGTTTCCCGTTCCGCAACAGCTTTTTCAGTTTCTGGTCTTTGATGAACGCGTGGATTGAAACCTTCGGGCAGATAATGGGCGTTTATCCCAGCTTTATCCCGGAGAAATTCAACGATAAAGGGCTCTTTGGAAAAGTAATGATCAAAATTGGCCGCAATGATTTGCTGTTTCTCAAGATTGGACAAAGCATCTGGATTTATCTGAACAATCGACACGCCAGGTAATCCTTTTTTGATCTCATCAACCAATATAGGGTGCAGGTTTCGGTAAACGACCAACACCAGATCGGGTCTCTCGGCGATCACCTTACCTGCCAACCGTAGTCCGATAAGACGATCATACGATTCGCTAAAGCGGGAAACCCAATAATTGGCTCTGGCCGATAAAAACGATACATCACTGACGTCGAACTGTAGAACTTCATGCCCCAACACCCGTAACGATTCACCTACGTGGTACTCAAGTGAATCGAAAGCCCTACTGCCGATGAGACTAATCTTCATGAAAAAATCTTTTACATCCGCCAATACTCGATTCCATCCCCTTTTGCTATTTTGAATAAGCCTTTCAGATCCATCAGAATCGGTGCCCCGTTCATGAGCGATTTGAAGTATGACACATCGAGCGATCTGTATTCATCGTGGCCTACTGCCACAATTATTCCATCATATTGGTTTGATGGAGTATCCATCAATGTCATTCGATATTCCTGAGCAACTTCATTTGGCGACGCATGCGGATCGACCAGGTGCACATTGATCGCGTACTTCATCAATTCGCGCACCAAATCGGCCACCTTCGAGTTACGGATATCTGACACGTTTTCTTTGAAGGTCAGCCCCATCACCAGCACCTTCGTCTGACGAGGATTCTTTCCCCGTTGAAGCAGCATTTGAAGCAACTTGGTAGCGATATAGGCAGGCATCCCATCGTTGATGCGACGCCCCGAATTAATCACCTGTGGATCATATCCCAGTTGCCGTGCCTTATAGAGCAGATAATAAGGGTCAATACCAATACAATGACCGCCCACCAGCCCGGGTGTAAAGGGCAGAAAATTCCATTTTGTACCAGCAGCTTTCAGTACCTCATGTGTATCTATTCCCATTTTATCAAAAATGATCGATAATTCATTCATCAGCGAGATATTGAGATCGCGCTGTACATTTTCGATCACTTTAGCGGCTTCGGCCACTTTAATAGAGGGAGCCTGATAAACTCCGGCCTGAATGATAGCGCCATAAACAGCCGCAATCTCACGTAATGCTTCGGCATCGTTACCCGATACAACTTTCAGGATAGTCGTCAGTGTGTGGTGCTTGTCACCAGGATTGATGCGTTCGGGCGAGTAACCGACTTTGAAGCCCTTCCCCAGCTTTAGGCCGGAGTTTTTTTCCAGTACGGGAACGCAGTCATCTTCCGTACATCCCGGATAAACCGTAGATTCATAGATGACATAATCGCCTGGTTTTAATGCCCGACCAACTAGTTCAGAAGCCCGTTGGAGTGGTTTCAGATCAGGCACTTTATAATCGTCAACGGGTGTTGGAACCGCTACAACGAAGAAGTTTGCCGATTTCAAATCATCAGGGTTGGCGGTGAAGGTAATGTCTGCGTGGGAAAAAGCATCCGATGAAATCTCGTGCGAAGGATCTTCTCCGCGCTGCATCATCGCAACACGATCTTCATTGATGTCGAAGCCGATAACACGAAACTGCCTGGCAAATTCAAGTGCAATCGGGAGGCCAACATACCCTAAACCGATCACTGCAATTTGCTTTTCCTTCTGTTTAAGTACGTTGAACAAGGTATATCAATTAGGTTTATTAAAGGTAAATTCCAGAGTAGACAGCAGATGTTGGTAGTAGACTAATCAGTCCCTGACGATTGCTTTCAACCTGTGAAGCAGGTTAATTCGTTGCGTAATCAGATAAACAATCCCCAACAGGAATCCGGCAATAGCATAGCCTAAAACCAGGATAGATCGCTTTGGTGATACGCGTATGAGAGGTATCTTAGCCGGTTCAAGCACCTTAAAAACGGGTGTTTGCTCCTGAACTTTGAGCTTTGCCTGCTCAAACTGCCGGGATAATTCGGTGTAAACTGTCTGGGCAATAGCTAATTCAGCTTCCATACGCTGTTTTTCCATAGTTGCCGCCTGTACAACGTAGTATTTGTGTTGATCGTTATAGTGAAAAACGGAATACTGTGCCATTTGGTAACGTTGACGAGCTTCAGTCAATCGCTGCGTATAGAATTGCAAGTCTTGCCTGGCTTTTTCGGTGCGATAACTGGTCACATACTGCGTCAGGTAATCCATCGATAATTGCGCTACTGTAGCTGCCCCACTGGCATCGGGCATTTTAGCGGTTATGGTGATTATGCCAGAGCGTGTATCCAGTTTTGCATTCACCCGTTTACCAATTTCTTCTACTAATTTCTCCTGCCTTCTCGTCAATTTTACTGGTTTGCCCGCCATCTGTTTGAATGGGGCTACGCTATCTTCCTGATCTCTCTGGAGCCAGTTTATGAACGACCAGTCGCCAGGAGGCATCAACAGGTTGGCGACCGTAGTTCGTTCTCCATTTGTCTGGACAACAACCTGATCGAGCAGATACAGCACAAAAGGCGTGCTTTGCAGTACATTCGGATACAAATCAGGACGAACAGCATCAACACCTTCAGCATCCGACAAGTCCATGCCTGCAAATCCGGCTACGGAGGCTAACCGCTTAAATATTCCACCCGTACCGCTGTTCATTTCCGGCATAATTCGGGCATCGGATACGAACTCCGGAGTCGTTACTAACGCAATAAATACGCCCAATGTCACGAACAGCATTGTACTGATTACCAGACGAAGCCGTCCTTGCCAGGCAATGCGAATACTATTTTCGAGCGATAGATCAGGCCAGTTACCAGTTTTCTGTTTCGCACTTTCAGGCGCTTGCGTTACCATCTTTAGTTCGTTGGCGATTAGTTCATGAAGATGCGTAAGGCTGACAATACGACCGCTGCCGCTGAAGCAATTACACTGAGTGTCGCTACCCGTTCAGCTGGTGACGTTTTGCCCTGTTCCCTTTCAGGTTCGGATGGCACTATGATTTCCATGCCGCGCTCCGGCTTTGGAAATTGATGAATGCCCAGAAATGATTTAGTCGGTCTTATTTTGCCGTTAGCATCCATTACATAGGTTTTCCGACGTAAGGCCTTTTTCGTGAAATTACCCGCTTCAGCAATGTAATCTCGAAACGATTTTGCCGGATCATATTCTACAGTAGCCGGATTCAGCACTTCGCCACGAATTCGAACCAATTCGACCCGACGCGGAATCGTTAATGAATCGCCATCGTCGAGTAAGAGATTCCCCAGATCAGCATGATTTTCAAGGATTGTCCGCATATTAATGGATATAATCTCCCCCCTACGTGTCAAACGGGCTGCCAATAAGTAGGCCTCAGGCTTTAGGCCACCAGCACGTTCAATCAGGTCCGTAATTCGATCGGCAGAGGTACGAATTGCGTAAGGTCCGGGATAGCGTATCTCCCCATTTATGGTAGCTCCTTTCTGCACTTCATAGCGGGGCGATGTTCGGACAAACACCTGATCGAAAGGCATTAATATGAGTTTGGCATCAGCCGGACTAAGCCGTAGATTCTGGTCAATCTCAAGCGCAATGATGCGAATATTCTGCCCGGTCGGTAATCCGGCCGTATCATTTTTGACACGTCGGGCAATTTCCATGCGTGATGAAATAGCACCTTCTGAAAAACCACCCGACAGAACAATCAAATTGGCAACAGTCATGCTATCGGCAAACTGGAACGTTCCCCCTTTATTTACGGCCCCCTTAATCGAAACGGTTCGTTCCTGGCGAAGCTCACTGATAGAATTAATCTGTATAACGTCTTCTCGATGGAGCACCATATCAGGCTGTTCGCCCCGTAACACTTTCCCCAAATCAACTGAAATCACTTCCGGGTCGAGGTTAGGGCGAAGCCTACGAATAACGGCAAGGTTCAGAAAAGCATCCTCGCGCAGTCCTTCCGCGCTCTTTATAAGTTGTTGCAGCGTCGTGTTATTTTCCAGCGAAAACGCCCCTGGTCGAAAAACGGCACCAGTAATCGTTACTTTATTTTCAACCCGGTTTAGAATCGAGCCAATCGTGTAGTGATCGCCCGGTTTCGGCAGAAAACTACCAATTTCACTCCCGGCGATCGTCAGTAGTTGCTGCTCAGTTGATGTATTTCGGCGCACACTCATAGAGGCCGTATACGCTCGATCTGTATACCCTCCGGCAAAATTCAGAATGGTTCGGAACGTTTCGTCTGGCCTGGTTTCATAAATGCCAGGCTGTTTCACTTCTCCTGACAGTTCGATTCGGGTGCTGACGTGATCAATGAATACAATATCCTGATCGAGCAGTCGAATATTATCCTTCTGGTCAGCTCTGAGTAGAAAATCATATACATCGAGGGTACGCACGAGCCGGTTGCCACGGTAGACCCGAATAGTCCGAAACGAACCCCGGTCGGGCGAAGGCCCTCCACAGGCGTAAAGGGCATTGAAAACCGTTGCCAGTGATGACAATGTGTATGTTCCGGGCCGCACAACTTGCCCCAGCAGTGTTACTTTGATACTCCGGATACTACCAAGCGTAACCTGAGCCCCAATACCACTTCCAGCCGAGTTTAAGCCCTGATAAAGTGTCCGGAGCCGCCCAACGATTCGCTGTTCTGCCTGATCAACAGTCAGCCCATTCACGTAGATAGGGCTCAGGTTTTCAATGCGAATACTTCCTTCGGGGCTTACCTTAGGACGGTAGGTTTGTTGCGCATTGCCATATACATCAACAATAAGCTCATCTTCAGGGCCAAGCTGATAATTGCGGGGTGTTGGAATGCGCAAATTTGGCTCAAACGTCAGGCTGGAATTTGTAAATAAGGATGCCCCAAAAACGGGCGATTCAACTAAAACCGGAACGGACACGGGAAGTGCAGGTTGTTCACGAATTACATTTGTTTCGGCAGGACTATGTCCGGTAGAAATTGTCGTTGATTTAGGCATTTCGTCCGTTAGCTGACTAATACGCTGACGCATTTTATCGATATCAGCTGACGTAAAGCCCCGACTTCGTGCCATTTGCTCGATTTGTATTTCCGACATACCCGTGCTTTGCGCCTGTTGGACAAACTGCTGTATCTGTCCGTCGGTTAGATTTTCTACCTGTTGCGCTGATCCATTGAGCGTTATATAAAATCCAATTAAAAATAGGGCTTTACGAGATCGTAAGAGACTAAAACAAATACCCAGCACTTGAGTCAGATTAATAAGTTAAATTTTTATAACTTTTTCCTTATCTGGCCACAAACATATAAATTTAATTAAATTTTTTGACTACATATAAGTATAAAAAATAAAAATGCCCGCTCATTTACACAGGCGGGCATCTCCTCAATACTTGATTTTTCAGGTTTCAGTTCTATTTACAGGCGATGCATTAACCGAGCAATTATGCCGTTTTTCCAGGACAAAAAATCGCCTGCTGCAATATGCGCACGTGCCTGCCGAACAAGCCAAAGATAGAAGGTTAGATTATGTAAACTGGCTATCTGCCCACTAAGCAACTCTTCGGCTTTAAAAAGATGTCGTAGGTATGCTTTAGAGTAAAATGTACTGGCATACCCCCCAAGGCCGGAGTCTAGTGGACTAAAATCACGGCTCCATTTTTCATTTTTGATATTGATAATACCCTCAGTCGTGAATAAGATTCCGTGTCGGGCATTCCGAGTCGGCATCACGCAATCGAACATATCGACGCCTAAGGCAATTGCCTCCAGAATGTTAGCGGGCGTTCCAACTCCCATCAAATATCGGGGCTTATCGATAGGTAAGATACTATTAACCAGCTCAATAGTTGAATACATCTCTTCGGCGGGCTCTCCTACCGCCAATCCACCAATAGCATTTCCCTCGCGTTCTTTTGATGCAATCACTTCAGCCGACTGCTTTCGCAAATCCGAATAGGTACTCCCCTGAACGATTGGGAATAGGGTTTGCCGATAGCCATAATGCCCTTCAGTCGTATCAAAACGGTCAATACATCGGTCAAGCCAGCGGTGTGTCATCTCCATCGACTGCCGGGCGTAGGTGTATTCACAGGGATAGGGCGTACACTCGTCGAATGCCATCATGATATCGGCTCCGATAGTTCGTTGAATATCCATTACACCCTCGGGTGTAAATATGTGTTTCGAACCGTCAATGTGTGATTTGAAGGTAACTCCTTCTTCCTTAATTTTTCGCGTATTCGACAGCGAATACACCTGATAACCACCCGAATCAGTCAGAATTGGCCGACGCCAGCCGTTGAACGCATGTAAACCACCTGCCTGACCTACTACCTCAAGACCTGGCCGCAGGTAAAGGTGATACGTATTGCCCAGAATAATTTCGGCATTGATGTCGGTTTCGAGTTCACGCTGGTGAACGGCTTTCACCGTCCCGGCCGTCCCAACGGGCATAAAAATTGGTGTCTGAATTGGTCCATGATCAGTAGTGAGTGTACCCGTACGGGCTTTCGACTGCGGATCGTGGGCAGTAATAGAAAATGTCATACCACAAAGATACACGAGCAGGGAGCAAGGGGCAAGGAGCTGACTTTGTGCACAGGCATTGTACAATATACTCCAGACCCTTGCTCCCTGCTCGCAGCTCCTATATCTTTGCGCTTCGATTCAGAAAACCATTCACTTAACGAGTAAACCTCTCCTTTCTTTGTGATCACTGCGTTGCTGATACTCTGGCTAGTCATGGTCAGTATTCAGCTTATTTATATTCTCTTTGTCTTTTCCCGCACAGCACTCAGCAAAAGCAATGACCCTGATGAGTCGGCAAGCTTTTCAGAACTTCAGGGAGTCACAATTATCGTTTGTGCCCGAAACGAACTGGAAAATCTAGTTGAACTATTACCCCTGTTAAACGACCAGAACTACCCGGCATTTGAAGTTCTGGTAATGGATGATCGCTCAACGGACGGCACTATCGAATTTCTGGAACAGGCGGCTATTGACCTGAGCCGAGTGCGGTCTATACGCATTGATAAGGAGTACGAACACGTAACGCCCAAAAAATATGCCCTCACCATTGCATTGAAAAAAGCCCTCTACTCTACTGTGCTTATAACCGATGCCGACTGCCGTCCTGTTTCAACAGACTGGCTGGCGGGTATGGTGGCTCCGCTGGCAGACGAAGCGAAAAAGATTGTCCTGGGCTTTTCACCTTACGATTATCAGCCAGGATTGTTAAATCTGCTCATTCGATTCGAAACCCTCTTTACCGCCGTACAATACTTCTCGTTAGCGCTGGCCGGCCGACCTTATATGGGAGTAGGTCGTAATCTGGCCTATCGCACACAACTGTTCTTTGCTAACCGGGGGTTCTACACGCACATGAATGTGGTTGGTGGCGACGATGACCTCTTCATCAATGAAGTAGCAACTGGTCAAAACACCGCCGTTTGCCTGAACCCGGCCACGTTTATGTGGTCGAAGCCAAAAGAGACATGGGCTGAATGGCGGCTCCAAAAACGCAGGCATCTCAACGTAGGCAACTATTATAAACCGGGTAATAAACTTCGGCTTGGTTTACTGACAGGTTCGCATGTATTGGCCTGGATTATTGGCTTATTTATAGGCCTGATCGTTTTATGGTGTGTAAGCCGCTCTTCAACGTTTACAGCCAATGAATGGCTACTTTTGCTAGTCAGTACAGGCGCATTTGCGTTTCGGATATTGGCATTCTGGGGTATCGTCGGACGTATTAGTTACCGGCTGGCCCACACAGTGCATTGGGGTCTTGTGCCCTTGATGGACCTGGTATTGGCGATTTATTTTGCCATTGCGGGCGTAAAAACGCTAATTACACGGCGTAGAAAACGAATTTACTGGCGATAAGGCAGTCTGGTCAGGGCATAAGATTGTTTTATGTAGTGTAGTCCAGACAGTAACTGCTCAAAGTACAGACAGCATGAATATAGACCTTTTATTGAAGTATTTTCCTGGTTTAACGGCCCAACAGAAAGAACGCTTTGAGGCTCTGGATGGCCTTTACCGTGACTGGAATGCCAAAATTAACGTAGTTTCCAGGCAAGACATTGATGCGCTCTATGAAAAGCATATCCTGCACTCACTCGGAATTGCCAAAATCGTGCAATTCAAACCAGGAACCGAGATTTTAGATGTTGGAACCGGTGGTGGCTTTCCGGGAATACCGCTAGCCATTTTGTTCCCGCTCGTCGATTTCCATTTAGTAGATAGCATTGGCAAAAAAATAAAAGTGGTACAGGAGATATCGACTGCCTTAGAGCTATCGAACGTCAAAGCCGAACAAACCCGCGTTGAACAATTAACCACAACGTACGACTTTGTGGTAAGCCGGGCCGTAACACGGCTAAAACCATTTCTGGGTTGGGTGCGCTACAAAATTCATAAGTCGGGCAACAACGACCGCCCCAATGGTGTTTTGTACCTGAAAGGGGGTGATCTAGCAGAAGAGCTTGCGGAAGTACCTGATCGTTACCGGGTTTACGACCTCTCGGATTATTTTGATGAGCCGTTTTTTGAAACTAAAAAAGTAATATACATCCCTAAAAAATAACCGGGATTTAACTGATTCAGGGATTAATCAGATTTTGCTTTCATGGGAAGCTTGTTACAAAATCCAGTTAATCCTCTAATCAGCTAAATACCGGTTCACACACTATGGCAGAAAAATTTCACAGCAGCAGTTTTAAAGATCCCATCAACCGCGACGAGGTTGAATTTAGCGATAAAGGGGTAACATTTCGTGTGCGTAAATTGATAGGCGGCACTGACAATTTTGTCTTCTATTCTGATATCTCAGGGGTAGAGATTGATAATGGCTTGTTCTTCGCGACAGTTCGGGTTATTCCCCGTGCCCGTCCCGAGATTGTCATTAAGAATTTCACAAAGGGAGACGCCCGGCGAATCAAGGATCTGATCTTGCAGAATGTTCCCAGTAATCGTCCTGACACATTCGGTGGCCCGGCACAGGGAGGTTATCCAACGCGCTAACGACTATTTTTTTACGTAATGTTTTACTCTGACTGTCATTAAGTTGCGCCATAGGCGTCTATTTTCCTGGCGTCAAATCGCATTTTTTTACAAAAATCTCTTGCGTGGTGTCGTTCTCTACACTACTTTTGCACCACGATTCCCGAATAGCTCAGTCGGTTAGAGCATCTGACTGTTAATCAGAGGGTCGCTGGTTCGAGCCCAGCTTCGGGAGCAAAAAGCCTCAAATCTTACGATTTGGGGCTTTTTTGTGTTTTACTGTATCACTTTTTGTAACATAAAATTAGAGTAGCTATTAATCGATGAAACGTGGTCGAAAGGAAAGAGAAAATCTTTTTAAGAAAGACTAATATTTGGGGTAATATTTGCTTAAAGGTAGCTTTACAACCCTATATATGGCCCACAACTCGAGATTATCAATCTTTATCACCATGCCTAAAGCCCATTTCCAATCCGGATGATGGGCTTTTTTGCGTCTTAAATCACCGGTTTGCCCGGTATTGATCCGCAATATACTCCTGCAACAAATCAGCTATGGTTGTTCCTGATCGATTTCCGGGAGCAGATTCGGGTCGACACCCGTCTCTTCCTTAATTGCCTCCAGGCTCTCTTTCAACTCTTCGATATGCATGGGAATACCATCACTAGGATCAGGATAATGTACTTGATCAGATTCTGGTGTGCCCGAATTATCCGATCCAATCGGCTTAGCTAACTGATCTTTCTCAATGTCTGCTTGCTTTTTCATAAGGATGATCACAGCGATTTAACTAATAAAGCAGAAAATTAAGTAGAAAGTTATGATTGTGCAGCAAGTCAGTCAGCATCTTAGCGTAATCCATGCTGATTACCACATGTTAATGCTCACCCCGAATTTCGACATTGACAACCCCCGATTTATAAATGTAGACCGAAGGCGCCAGTTGTTCTTCCAGTCTACCCGTCAGGATATACTGAACCCGCAACATAGGATAAGCCTGCCATAGCGCCTTCAGGTGAACATCTTTCATCGATTCCACCCGGCCAATCATAATGTTATCGAGCGTGCCTTTGGCAATACCCGATGCCACGGCGACATCCTCGATGGAAACGCCGATGCGTTTAAATTCTTTCCTCAGTCTGCTCCGAATTTCAGGATCACTTTTCATGCTCGCAACCGGTTGAGTCGGACTAACGGTGTAGTCGTTGCCTAAGAATTACGCAAATCTAACAAAAAGAATTTGGTTTATTTGTTATATTTGCGTAATTTTCGTCTATAATAATTGTTAGTTGTAACAATTATTTAATCTTTTATTCTAACTGGAGTCGGTTGATCGTATTAGTATCCTCAAAACAATAGCCGTATGCATCACTACGTGGAGCAATTTCATGCGATTAATGGACTGGTATCGGGCCGGATTGATGTTACCGAGTGCAGAGCCCCTATGCGGAAATCCATTACAAATCGGATTAAGACCGAAAGTTTGCCGGACTACAAGATCAGATTAGTCAAAGGAGTAGAAGCCAAGCGCTGCTTTCCACCTGTCCTTAAACAGAGTTCCGGGATAACAAACCATCGGATTCCCTCCGTACGTCCTTCAACGAACCCTGGCTAGTTTACAACTGATCTCTGAAGGCTTATTCATCGATATGGATAAGCCTTCATTTTGGCCTATCTACATTATTTTCCTCAACAGTCTGCCGATCACGACAGTCGGAGGTATACGCTGGTGTCTGTATAAGAATGTGAGGTACAGAAGTGCGTACCACGAAGCCATGTGGCGCGGCAGTATCCTGATGCTATTAATAACTGCCCAATTCAATCCGCAGTAGCATCCGGATGATAATTCTCTTTTACGTTATTGTATTCCTAGTCAGTTACTATTTGCAATCATACTCCCACCTATTCATCCTTGGTGATAATTGCTATATATGTAAGGCTGCTTGTGGGTGTGGTATCGTGCAATGAGTAGGGGGAACTGTATTAAACCTATCAGTCGAGATTACGAATTGGGTTTGTTTACTCCCAGGTTTTCACGAACATACCTTTCAGGATGATCAATAATATCGACGATCAGTGTTGCGAGGCTTTTTTGGGAAATGACCGAACCTTTCTCAGGTTCGCCTTTACGGGTGGTTTCGTAATCTACTTCATTCGCACTGATAAACCAGGTTGGGCGTAAAATCGTATAGTCAAGGTCTGAGGCTTCAAACACATCGGCTCCTTTGCGGTAAGGTTCCAAAACGGGTCTTAAGGGCATATCATAAATACCAATCGAGCTGATGAAGATGGCTTTTTTGACCCCTTCTTCCTTCATGGCCTTTACGATGTTTTTAGCCATTGCTTCCAGATCGCCGGCCAGATTCACATACACGACATCCTGACCGGAAATGGCCTTTTTTAGCTGATCATATTCCAGAACATTGCCTTCAATGACGCGGTAGCGGGAAATATCCCTGCTCCCTAAACGGCGGGCATTCCGTAGAAACAATGTGAGGTTGATATCCTCCTTTTTTGCTAACAGATCAATTACCTGTTTCGCGATCGTACCATTAGCACCCAGAATAATTACGTTTTTCATTGTCAACTTGTTAATCTGTAAAATCAATAAAAGCTGCCTCACCGGGTGAAGCAGCTTTTATTGATTTTACAGCGATGCCATGTCGATCACAAACCGGTATCGGACATCTCCTTTCAGCATACGGTCGTAAGCCGGGTGTATGTCTTTTATGTTAATCAGTTCAATGTCGGATACGATATTGTTTTGAGCGCAGAAATCCAGCATTTCCTGTGTTTCTGCAATACCACCAATACTCGATCCTGCGATGCTTTTTCGGCCAGGGATCAGGCTGAATGCCAACAGGGCAAACGGAGTTGGAGGAGCGCCGACACAAATGTGTACACCGTCGGTTTTCAGAAGGGCGAGATACTGATTATAATCGTGCTCAGCTGAAACAGTATCCAGAATAAAATCGAAATAACCCGTTACAGATTCCAGTTGGGCTGGGTCGCTGGTGACGATAAAATTGTGAGCACCCAGCTTTCGGGCATCCGCTTCTTTTTTGGGTGAGGTACTCAGAACGGTCACCTCCGCACCGAATGCCACGCCGAATTTTATACCCATGTGCCCAAGGCCACCCAAGCCCAGAACGGCCAGTTTATGCCCTTTGCCTACCTTCCAGTGTCGAAGGGGAGAGTAAGTCGTGATACCCGCACAAAGCAGTGGAGCCGTAGCCGCCAGATCCAGGGTTTCAGCAATGTGGAGAACGAAATCTTCATGTACCACAATGGTATTCGAGTAGCCTCCATAGGTAGGCGTTTTCTTATCCTGCTCCAGGCTGTTATACGTGAGCGTATTACCGTTGGTGCAATATTGCTCCAATCCGTGTTGGCAATTAGCGCAGACGCGGCATGAATCGACCATGCAGCCAGTACCAGCCAAATCACCAATTTTAAATTTAGTCACCTGGCTACCGACTGCAACTACCCTGCCTACAATCTCATGTCCGGGAACCATCGGAAAAATACCTCCGCCCCACTCATCCCGTATCTGGTGAAGATCAGAATGACAAACGCCACAATGCGTAATATCGAATTGAACATCCTGTGGACCAACGTCGCGTCGGTCCAAATTCCAGGGGGCCAATGGGGTATCTTTAGTTTGAGCGGCATAGCTTTTTGCAGCTATCATACTTATTAGTTAGTTAATAAAGAACTTATGGTTTGGCTACGTTTACCGTAACAGCTTTAACGTTTAGTTGAGTACTTGGTTAAAACCAGGACAAAACTAGCATAGCCCATTCATGTGCAGGTAAAGATTATCAAACCAAAACTTAAGAATTTCAAACAACTTGCACATGCAATGCTCCGGAAGTTGTTCCGGTTATTTTTTTGAAGAAATCATTAAAATAAGATTGAGAAACGATCGAATCAGATTGTTCTAAACAGCATCAAACGCAAAGTGCATCTTACGGTAACGCTTAGCCGTAGCAGCAAAAATGTCGTTGGCCCGTGCAGGAGCCAAAGCAGGCAATCCCGGTTCACCCACCCCTTCTACTTTACCACCCTCTGCACTTCGATTTCAGGAACTTCGTTGATGCTTACGTGACTACTTTCACTCTATACCTTACAGTCCTGTCGATTTCTCCATTTGTTCGGTGTATCGAGACCCGACAACATCAATCTGAGCAGAGGCATCCTCAATCTCCTGAAGTTCCTGCGCCGTTAGCTGAATCGCAGCGACTCCGTTGTTTTCCGTCAGGCGGTTCAGCTTCGTGGTGCCCGGAATGGGAACGATCCAGGGTTTCTGCGCCAACACCCAGGCTAAGGCAATTTGAGCGGGTGTAGCCTGTCGGCGTTCAGCAAACTTGCACAGCAAATCCAGCAGGGCTTTATTAGCCATACGGGCTTCTTCGGTATATCTCGGCAGAACATTACGAATATCGCCTTCGGAAAATTTGGTGCTTTCATCAATTTTACCGGCCAGAAAGCCCTTTCCAAGCGGGCTATACGCCACCAAACCGATGCCTAATTCCTCGATCGCTGGAATGATCTCCTTTTCATGCTGGCGGGTCCAGAGCGAGTATTCGCTTTGCAGAGCGCTAACCGGCTGTACGGCATGCGCCCGACGGATGGTTTGCGCGCCCGCTTCCGATAGGCCGAAGTATTTCACTTTCCCTTCCTGAATTAGGTCCTTCACGGTTCCCGCTACGTCCTCGATTGGTACATTCGGGTCAACCCGGTGTTGGTAGAACAAGTCAATCACGTCTACTCTGAGCCGCTTCATCGACGCTTCGGCTACTGCTCTGATATTTTCTGGACGGCTATTCAATCCAACCTGTTTCCCATCCTGGAAATTAAAGCCGAATTTCGTAGCAATCACTACGTTGCCTTTGAACGGCTCAAGGGCCTCGCCGACCAGTTGTTCGTTTGTGAACGGACCATAGACTTCAGCCGTATCGAAGAAGGTAACGCCTTGTTCCACAGCGGCATGAATCAGTGAAATCATTTCTTTAGTGTCTTTAGCGGGGCCATAGCCAAAGCTCATACCCATACAGCCCAAACCAAGGGCAGATACCTCCAGACCGCTATTTCCCAGTTTGCGCTTTTGCATTGTTGTACTCATAACGATGTCTATTAATTACACTACAAAACTACTGTGGCGGCAAATCGTTTAACAATGAAAGTCAACCAGTTTGTCGAATGCTGTGCGGAAGGATAAGTCCTTACAAACGGACTATTTAAATACCCAGGATTGTATTTTATCACTTAATCTACTGTGTAAGTGCATTAGTTTGTTTTAATTTAGTCAATTGTACACGAAAATTGTATAGCTATGTCTGACAACGAGGGGAAAGAAGAAACAAGGCCAGAGGAGCAGCAAGACCTTGAACACCAGCAGAAAGAGCTTTTCCAGGAACTCTCACGGGAGCAAACAGAAGCTGAGAACGCTTTAGAAGCAGATCAGGAACGATCAGCAAATGCAAAGTCGCATGATGAGAGCGATGAATAGCAACGTATAAAAAAGCCAGTAGTGATAAACTAGTTCACTACTGGCTTTTTCCCAACACGGTTCTATAACTTCTGTGGCTACGGTCCACTGTCACACAATACAAATCATGAAAGCTGCTTTTGAAGGGCTAACGCTTGTGCCCATTCCAGGGGTTTTATCAGCTTCCAGTGAAGTAGGATTGTGAAAACCGGGAAACGTTACTTCTTGTAATGTGCATCACCGGGGGCATCAGCCAGTTAGACAATATCGTTTTACTTGTTTGTGGCAACCCGTTTCAAGTTAGCTATTTATGAACTGAATTATTCTGCCGTTGTCGGATCGATAATCGCTGAGACCTTACTAACGACATTGGCCGGAAACCCGCCTTGTTTTGCATGTTCCCGAATGAGAGCTTCGTCAGGGGCATTATAAACACAATAGATTTTGTCCGTCGTGACGTAGCTTTCTACCCACTGAATTTCTGGGCCCATCGCTCTTAGAACATCACAAGAGGTTTGTGAAATCCCTTTCAATTCGTCGGGGGTTAAGTTTCCTGCTCCTGGGATTTCTCGTTCAATGACATACTTAGGCATAGTCGTTCGGGTTTAAAGTTGTAAGAAGTAAAAGAAGCTAGCCAACTAGTAAGCTGACTACGAAAGGCAACCGTATATTTTTAAACAAATGGTCTGAATTCTGCCCATTTGAAAATCAAGGCAGATGCATTATCAGGGTGACAGTCAACTCTGGCTGAGTAACGCCGATAATCCCGCCCTTTATGCGAAGCGGGTGATTGGGTAACTAGTTACTGACCAATGATCATCCCTTTTAATGACCACAAAATGGCCAATACATCTTTTTTCGATTCATCATCAATTTGATGCTTATCCAGCACCATCAAGATGTCATCCACTACATGCATATATTCTCCTGGAGTGATATTCATCCCGTTATGGGTGGTAGGCATATCTCTTCCCGCGTAGGTAACTGGTCCACCACTGCCGGCACAAAAAAAATCAATCGTATGCCGGCGGATAAGGGCTAATTTTTCCGGCTGCTCTTTGTAAGGTAAGAATCTGGCATTGATGGCGGGGTTGCTCATATGAGCCTCTACTACCGCATCAACCAGGCTCGTGATCCCTTCGGTGCCACCAAGTCGATCAAAAAGAAGTATAGCCATGAGGATTTAGTTTAACTAGTAACCAGGTATGTTACAGGGCAAAAGTAGCAACGGGTAACCCGGAAGGCGATAACAATTCATTCAAATACTGGTAATTTTGATTCATAAGTGTTTAGCAGAAGCTGGTTGACCCTATTCTATGAGCAGACTTCTGTGGCCCTCATCGAGTAGATAAGCGCTAAGGGTTGATTGGCATGGGGAAGCTGATCTGGCCATATGACACACTGGGCTAACCCAGAAGCGAACTAAGGGCAATCAGATTTATCGACCAACCAGCAGTAAGGAGCATTTTCGAGCTGGAGCAGTTCATCCCCTATCTAGCTGTTAAAGGGAAAAGGTGTGTTTTACCTTAGTAAATCTGTCAACTGATTTAGCTATTAGCTAGTTTTGAATGCACATAGTCAGAGGGCGAATAGCCGTATCTTTTCTGAAAGCATTTAGAAAAGTAAGCGGGGCTGCTAAAGCCGGTAGCAAAGGCAACTTCTGAAATATTGCTTGTTTGTTTATTCAATAAAGTCAAGGCCTCTTGTAGACGGTATTCCTTGATGAATGCATTCGGTGATGTACCGGTAAGGTCTGTTAGTTTACGATACAATTGCGCTTTGCTGTATCCCATATGTTTACTAAAATCCTCGACGGTAAAAGTCGAATTTTGCCAGGCGGAGTCGGCATAATCCATTAAATAGGTTAGAAATTTCTCATTTGCCTGCGTGAGGGCCACGATATTTCCGCCCTCTGGTAAAGTTGTTGAATTTTCGCTAGTGAATAGTTGCTTAACTTCCGACGAAACAATAATTTCTCCGGGGATAACTTTACACATCCGTTGCGCTAGTTTAATAGCATCCTCAAAAATTAAATTCTTATCGGTTACCGGTACACCAGTACTAATCCCTATTTTCAATGGGACTTTTTTCAGACCACTTGACCGGCTCACCTCGGTAACCAGGGTTTCTATCGTTAGTGCAGCTTGAAGAGCCCTGGAAACCGATGTAAATGAAATGATGAAGTACGGTTCCTGTTGTTTAGCCAGTTTCCCCTCATGCAAAGTTAGTAGGTTACTGACCGACTTCTTGAATTGGGCTAAGAACGATTTAATGGGTAAGCTATCAGGCTGATCTATCAGGGAAAAATAGTCCAGCCGGATAACCATGATGGTCCTAAAAGCTGGATCATTAATAATATTCAGGGTTGAATCTTTTGCTTTTTGTGGATCTTCAATTCTACCCAGGAATGATTCAACAATGTTTGCTTCGACTTCAATAATACTATGGGGAATCTGCCCATGAGCCTTATTATGCATTTTTTCAATAGTCGCCTTATCCGGGGCTTCAATTAAACAAAATGCCGTTTTTCGCTGGTTATCGAACCAATAAGTTAAAGCTCTACACCCAAACTGATGCTGAATCTTTAAATCTTCCTGATGAAGCTGAGCTACATGCTCGGCTGTTACCAGCTCGGAGACATCGTGGCGGTCCATATAAATTGGCATCCAGGTAAGGAGTTTGCGGTAAAAGTAGTAAATGCTTCGAATATAGTAAACAATCAACTCATTATCAGTAATTTGAACTAATTTATCTCCCTAATTCTTGAGCAGAATTTCTCAGTTATTAGTTGGCACAATTTCTGTTTTCCTGCTCGTGCATATCCCCTCCCTGACTATTAGGAATTGATACGGACTTCTTCCGCTCCTGGTTATAAAATTCTCGGAATCGGTTCATCGATCCAGTGCTTGTAGCAGACGCAACTACAGCTCCAAAAGACGACTTATCGGTTTGAATAAATTGACACAAACATCCATCATCTAGTCGCGACAAACGACAACAATTGTTAAGAGCCCGATTATTTCCGGTTTTTTATTAGGCTCACTGAAACGGGTGTAATGCCTACTATAATGGGAACCGCTAAAATCGTGATTTCCTGCTAAAGTGGGTTCTTTTGACTACAACAACCATAGATTTGGCTACGTCGATTTTTTTGTGACTGCTGAATTTTGCAGAAATAAAAAATCGAAAAATGAAAATCATAGTGACGGGTTCGACAGGGCACATCAGCAAGCCACTGACCGAAGAATTGGTTCAAAAAGGACATGCTGTAACGGTTATCAGCAGCAAGCCCGAAAAACAAAAAGAGATCGACGCATTGGGAGCCAAAGCAGCCATCGGCTCACTGGAAGACGTTGATTTTCTTACAACTACTTTTATGAATGCAGATGCCATCTATACAATGGTACCGCCAGCCAACTATTTCGATCATACCCTCGATTTGACGGCGTATTATCACCGAATCGGCAATAATTATGCAAAAGCTATCGGGCAGTCGGGCATAAAGCGTGTGGTTAATCTCAGTAGCGTTGGGGCTCATTTAGACAAAGGCAATGGGATTTTAATTGGTGCTCACGATGTAGAGCAAATTTTAAACAACCAATTACCTGACCTAGCGATTACGCATATGCGGCCCGTTGGCTTCTATTACAATTTGTATGGCTTCGTGCCGATGATCAACCAGCAAGGCATTATCATGGCAAATTATGGGGCAGAGGAAGAGCTGGTATGGGTTTCTCCAATCGATATTGCTGCCGCCATTGCTGAAGAATTCGAAACACCACTGGTTGGCAGAAAGGTACGGTATGTGGTAAGCGATGAACTTACTGGCAACGAAACGGCCCGAATTTTAGGGGCGGCTATCGGGAAGCCTGATTTGACATGGATACTTATTCCTGGTGAACAATGGCAGCGTGGTTTAGAAGCGGCCGGAATGAATCCGCGCATCGCTGCCGGTTTGGTTGCCATGTTTGAAAGCCAGCATAGTGGTCTATTAACCGAGGATTATTATTGCAATAAACCAGCGGTTATGGGCAATGTAAAGCTGACGGATTTTGCGAAGGAATTTGCTGCCTCGTTTAAGCAGGAATAAGTATATTGTAACATGGCAACCAAACAACTTCACAGGATTAAAACGATAAGCGAATATCATCGGCTCAGGGAATTACCCAAACCCGAACATCCGTTAATCAGTTTGATCGATTATGGGTCGATCAAACATTCGCCTGAAAACAATCCGGTAAGCTGGGTATTCGATTTTTATTCAATCTCGCTTAAACGGGATTTCAATGCTAAAATGAAATATGGCCAGCAGGAATATGACTTCGATGAGGGTATTATGTTTTTCATATCACCCGGTCAGGTTTTTAGCATTGAGGTTAATAAAGAGTCCGCATCAAAACATTCAGGATGGATTTTACTCATCCATCCTGATTTTTTATGGAATACTCCTTTGGCAAAAGCCATAAAGCAATACGAATATTTCGACTATTCGGCCAACGAAGCCTTACATCTTTCAGAGAAAGAAGAAACAATCATTGTCGATATTATGCAGAATATAGGGCAGGAATATCATTCAACTATTGACAAATTCAGCCAGAACATCATTATCGCTCAACTGGAATTATTGCTCTCATATTCGGAGCGATTTTATCATCGTCAATTCATAACACGGAAAATTACGAACCACAGCATCCTCAATCGCCTGGAAGATATACTTGCGACTTATTTCAATAGTGATTCATTGGCTCAAAAAGGCTTGCCAACCGTTCACTATATTGCTGAACTATTAAATGTTTCACCCAATTATTTAAGTGGGCTACTTAAAGTATTAACGGGGCAAAGCACGCAGCAGCACATTCACGACAAACTGATTGAAAAGGCTAAAGAAAAACTGTCTACCACCGATTTATCAATTAGCGAAATCGCCTTTGAATTAGGGTTTGAACATTCACAGTCATTCAGCAAACTATTCAAGATAAAAACCAATGTTTCGCCATTGGAATTCAGACAGTCATTCAATTAAAAAATGGCCATCGCTAAAAGCAGCAACCGATTTCAAGCAAATGTCCTCAACCATTAATCGTCAAATTAATCGAGGGTGAGTGAGTACCGCACACGAACGGCGAATGGCGCAAACTCTTTTTGAATCTGATATTTTTAGGCCTTTCGCATAGAGCCGTGCCACGGTTTTGAACCGTGGCACGGCTCTATGCGAAAGGCCTAAAAATTATAAATCGATCTTAATGGGTGCCAGCGAGGGTTTATTAACTTCTCGATTCTGTTCGTTGGCCATCTGCTGATTCACCAAAGGAGAGGGCTGAATGTTATAGACGAACCGGGTATCCTGTCTGCTTATTTTATAGATAAACGGCTTGTTATCAATCTGGACAATGAGTTGATAGGAATCATAAGGGAGGGCGGATAAATCCAGCTTTCGCATGTACTTATTGTGATTGGTAAACTCCTCGTAGACCTCCCGATTATTTTGATCAGCCACCAGGATTTTATAGCGCAACCGGTCGGGATTATCCACAATAAGGTACAGTTTACCCGTCGAATTGACATAGGCATGGACTCGATAAGCCGCCATTGTCGACGAATAATATTGAGATCTATTCGACCGGGCAGTTACTCGGGGTGGAACTGGTTCTACCGGTGTCGGGGGCATGGGTTCGGTTTTGATTCGGTCGGCCAGGAGTTGATTCGCCAGCAGCTGCGCTAATAACTGGTCAAACTGTTTTTGATTTTTCCGGCTGAGTTTGACCCACTTTTCAGGTAGGATTTCTTCATAAAGGAGCTGTTTATTCGTCCCAAAAAACTGAACCAATGTGCTTCGGGTAGCTGCCTGCGTTTTAAGGCGCCAATAACCTCGGTCGGGATCGGTTCCGGCAGCGATTTCCGGAGTTGTCTGGTCGACTTGAGCATGTCCGGGCTGGGCTTGCAGCAGCAATATGAAAACAGGAATCCATGCAAAACAGGTCCGGCTGAAACCTGAAACAAAACAGGCAGAGTGAACAAGCAATTGGCATGAAGTGGTTCGATGGAGTAGCATAGCAGGGAGTTGTTTAACAAACACACAAGTCAAGGTTGTAGTAGTAGCAAAGCAATTGACTATTTCCGTCAGCGATTTTAGGGGTACGACCCGAAAGCTCCTTCACATGAGAACTTAGGCTTACCCAGCGCAGTTGGCCGAGAAAATCCGTTGTTGATCGAGCCTTTGTTTTGCACGGAATGATCAGACTATTCGATTAGCGCGTTTATTCCGATTGGCTGGTCAATGAAAAATTCCTTCATCACCATTAGCTGCCCGGAAGGATGGTAATAAGCTCGGTAGTACTTGTCTTTTGATTGAAATAAATTTCCTTCTACCGATCGGACTTGCACAGGACTACCATTGACAAAAATCCGGATGGGATATTTTCTGGGTTTCGGCATAGCTATCTATATTTCTGTTGAGTATTTTTTCATGAACCGTGGCCTGTGCAAGCTCAGTTGATCATAGTGCGATGAGCCTTGCTGACAACAAATAAATAGATCGGCTCAATAGGTCTTCAGTTTTTTAGACGTACGACCGGCTAGTTCCTTCACATAACAGTTTGTGTTCACTCAGCGCAGTTGGTCGAGAAAATTCGTTGTTGGTCGAAGGCTTCCACTGTTGAGGAGCTTACGGACGTTGTTGAGCTAATTAGCTGGTTTCTAATTAGGAGAGAACGTAAATTTACCCTTTCCCAGTGAAACACATGATGAATAATGGCCCGTTTTAGTATGCTTAAGCCTTACCGGGAAATAGGGGCGCAAGGGCTTTTCTGGCTTGGTTACTTCCTGTTCGAATGGCTCAATACCGGAGCCTATACGGATAATTTCCAGCAAAGCCTTTGTCACATTACATTGAATTTACCGCTGCTAATAGTTGCAGGCTACTGGCATCTTCTAATTACGGTCCGTCACTTTCTGTTGTCGAATCGCCTGACTGGTTTTTGGATCAGTTTGATCGGTGGCTTACTGATTTTCGGCCTGTTCCGGCGTGCCATCAATTATACCTGGTACTATCCCGTCTATTATCCGGAAGGCTTGCTTAAACCTTACTTGTACTGGCCTAAAATTCTGGCGGAAGCCGTGCAATTGCATTTAGTGGTTGCCCTCTTTGTGGCGGTGAATCTGGTCCGGCACGCGCTTCACCAGCAGCAGTTAAGCGAGACCTATCGACGGGAAAAACTCTCGGCCGAATACCGTCTGCTCCAATCGCAGGTTCAGCCCCATTTCTTGTTCAATACGCTCAATAACCTGATATCGGTCTCATTACATCAACCGGCCCAGATGCCAAACTTACTCCAGCGATTGGCCGGATTACTCAGCTATCAATTGCATGAAAGCCATCGCCCAACAGTAGCGATCACCAAAGAACTGGCGTATTTGACGGACTATATTTCGCTGGAACAAATTCGTTACAGAGATCGCCTGGATGTACAGACGAATTTCAGTGAACTGACCAATCTGACGAATCTGATGATTCCGCCGATGCTGTTGCTGCCCTTTGTGGAGAATGCTTTTAAGCATGGAGCCGCCCAAACCGAAGAAGCCTGCTGGATTCAATTGCAGCTCTCGCGAAGTGGTAAGCGCCTGATTTTTTCGGCCGAAAACTCGATACCCGACGGAGTGTCCAGCCCGGTAACAACGGGTTTAGGTTTAACTAACCTAAGAAAAAGACTGGACATTCTTTTTCCCGACAACTATGAATTAGTTACACTCCAGGAAGACGGCCAGTTTCTGGCTGTCCTGAAATTTAACGTAGACTGATGGCGATTCGTTGTTTTGTGCTGGATGATGAACCCCTGGCAACTGATTTATTGAAAGATTACATCAGTCGGTTGCCTGATCTGGAACTGGTTGGTGTTTCCAACAGTCCTACTCAAGCCTTACGAACGTTGCAGCAAATGCCGGTCGATGTGCTTTTTCTGGACATTCAGATGCCCCGGTTGAGTGGATTCGATTTACTGCGTCCATTGGGCTACCGGCCGAAAGTGATCTTTACAACGGCTTTTCGGGAGTATGCGCTCGACAGCTATGAATTTGACGTGCTGGATTTTCTGGTAAAGCCCATTTCGTTCGAGCGGTTCCTCCAGTCAGTTGGCAAAATTTACCGATTTTCGCCAGTGGTTCCTATGCTTGCAGAATCGCCGGAGCCGACCAAAGCCAGTAAAGACTATCAGTATTTCAAGGTTAACAAAGAGATGGTCAAACTCTTTCTGGAGGATATTTTATGGATCGAAGGACTCAAGGATTACGTAAAGATTCACACCGTATCGGGCACGTTGGTATCTTATCTGCGAATCAGCTATCTGGAAGAGAAATTGCCTCCGGATCGGTTTGCCCGCATTCATAAATCGTTTATTGTAGCACTGGACCATATTCAGGCCGTTAGCGCGACGTATATTCGAATCAATAATGAGGAAATTCCCATTGGTCGAATCTATAAAGCCAAACTGGAGGAAGTACTCCAGCGAGATTGATCCTGGCCCTTTGTTTTAAATAAGCCTACTATAATTTGGCGTTGGGCTTCGTATGTTTGTCCAGTCCATTACTAGATAACCCCTAATTCACCTTAAATAAGCACAAGAACCGAAAAAAATGAGAACTAGTATTCTACTAACCCTGGCGAGCACCTCGCTAACGTTAGCATCCTTTGGCCAAACGACGACTGATACCAGAAATTCTCTTCCTCCCGTAGAAACGAAGGAACCAAATTCAGCCTATAAATCTGCATTTCCAGGCCAAACCAGAATTGCAGGGGTAAAATCAGCTACCAATTACGAAGGGAAGGTATTGACGGAAGCGCTTAAGAGCCCTTGGGGTATTACAAGCCTGCCAGATGGCAGACTGCTCATTACAGAAAAGGAAGGCACGATGCGCATCGTCACACCAGCGGGTAAAGTTGGAGAAGCCATTACCGGTATTCCGAAAGTTAATCCCTCCGGCCAGGGCGGACTTCTGGGTATTCGGGTTGATCCAGCTTTCGAGACAAACCGAATGGTATACTGGGTGTTTTCAGAACCCCTTCCTGAGGGAAATCTGACGGCGGTTGCCAAAGGAAAATTGTCGGCAGATGAAAAAAAGATTGAAGGAGCAACAGTCATTTATCAGGCAAAACCAGCTTACAAAGGTAATCTGCATTACGGCGGACGCATTCTGATCGATAAAGATGGCAATCTGCTGATCAGCACAGGAGAGCGTTCGGATAAAGTAACACGCCCGCAGGCTCAATCGCTCAATTCGGGTCTGGGAAAAGTCATCCGAATTACCAAAGATGGCAAACCCGCTCCCGGCAATCCATTTGCAGGTCAGGCAGGAGCCAGACCCGAACTGTATTCCTATGGGCATCGTAACGTTCAAAGCCTTGCTTTTGATCCAGCAACGGGCGACCTGTGGGAAGCTGAATTCGGTCCAAGAGGAGGTGATGAGCTGAATCACATTAAGCCCGGCAAGAATTATGGCTGGCCGACCATTACTTACGGGATCGAATACAGTGGCGAAAAAGTTGGCGATGCCATTCAGCAAAAAGAAGGACTTGAACAACCCGTTTATTATTGGGACCCGGTCGTATCGCCCAGTGGTATGACGTTCTACAATAGCGACCACATCCCTGAATGGAAGAACAACCTTTTTATTGGGACCCTGAGCGGGATGCACATCCTGCGGCTTATCATTAAAAATGACAAAGTAGTGGGCGAAGAACGGTTATTATCGGCTGACTTTCAGCGTTTCCGCGATATTACTCAGGGTAAGGATGGCGCCTTGTATGCCATTACAGACCAGGGCAGGCTATATCGAGTCGATAAAAAATAATGTCGGTCTAAAGCCTTGCAATTCATGGCTACCAGTTGAGACCGTTTAGCGCGTAGTGGAGTGAGGGCAGGTTCTTCAACCTGCCCTCTGCTGTTTTGAGAAACGCATCGGCGAACCGTCCTCGCCCTGTAGGTTTTAAGAAATGGCCATCATATCAACTGTTTTTCAGCCGAATTCAAGAATCGATTAGGCTAGAAATAGTTTTAAGTAGAAGTGCCTTGTCGGCCGAGGATTTGGCGAGCGTCAGGGCTTTTTCGTACTGTATTAATGCTTTGTTATTATCCAGGTTGGTATACAGATTTCCCAGCAATGAATAATAAAAATAATTGTCCGTGAGCTTTAGTTTCTCGGCTTCACGTATCGCTTCCTGTTTTCCGTTGGTCTTGGCCAGGGCAAACGTCCGGTTTAAGGCTGCAATGGGTGAGTATTCTAAAATGAGTAGGTGATTATAGAGCTGCAATATATTTTCCCACTTTTCAGGGGTATCCTCTTTATGAGTATGCCAATAAGCAATGCCCGCTTCCAAATGATACGTTGATAGTTTTGTACCGATCGAAGCCTGGTTTAAATAATACGTGCCCTGGTCAATCAGATCCTGATTCCAGAGGGTTTCGTCCTGATCCTGATAGAGGATAATTTCACCCTGTTCATTGGTTCGTGCTTCAAAGCGGGACGCGTGAAAACACATCAGGGCAAATAATGCATTAACGGCAGGCTTAGCCGTGGTTTCATTCTCGACCAGCAACTGCGTTAAACGCATGGCTTCTGCGCACAGATCTTTACGCAGGGGGATGTTTTGAGACGTTGAGTAATAGCCTTCGGAGAACAATAAATACAAGGTTGTCAAAACCGTTTCCAGTCGGTCATTTATTTCAGATAGAGTTGGTTGCTGAATCTTTATCTGGCTTTCTTTCAGCTTTTCCTTCGCCCGGTTTACGCGTTTATAAATAACATCTTTGCTCGTTAAAAAGGCGTCAGCTATTTCCTGAATGCCAAAGCCACAAAGTAAATTGAGAGCAAGGGCAATTTGTGACTCACTGGAAATACAAGGATTACAAACCGTAAAGATCATAGCCAATTGGCTGTCGGCAATATTTTTAATGGACAGGTCAAGATCAATTTCTTCGCCCTGCGGTGCATTATAGTTCAGGTCGGCAGAAAGTTTCTGCTCAAAAAGTGTATTCCGTTTTAGATAATTCCTGGTTTTATTTTTTGCCACAGTATAGAGCCAGCCTGTCGGGTTTTCGGGCAATCCTTTCAGACTCCACGATTCAGTGGCCGAAAGAAATGTATCACTAACAATATCTTCAGCTTGCTCAATATGTTCAATACCAAATAAATAGCAGAGCACAGATACTAGTTTTTGGTACTCTGTTCTAAATAAATGGGGCAACAGTTCGTTCGCTTCCATACCTATTTGACCACTGTCTTTTTACAAAAGACAGTGGTCTGTTTAAGTCAATCCATTAGGCAGTTGGCATTGCCATCCGCACTTCCACAACGGCACCCCATTTTAAAACGGGGCAGCCTTTTGCAATTTCGACCGCTTCGTCATAATCCGATGCCCGAATCAATAACAGTCCCCCAACCGATTCTTTAATTTCAGCATAAGGTCCATTTATTACGGTATTATTTTGCTTTATAACCCGGCCACCCAGGTCCCAGCGTTTGGGTGGATTAACCAGTTTGTTTTGAGCCGCAATTCCACCGATCCAATCCTGAAACGGCTTGATGGAAGCTTGCATCTGTTCTGGTGATGGCGTAGCGTCTTTACTGGTCAGATCTCTATGGATTACTATTAAGAATTCGTTCATGTCAAGTTTTTTTAGCGATAGGAATTCATTAAAGTCTTATCAAACAGGAAAGATATAAACCGGGTGAACGCATAATTTATGGCCGATTCGGCAAACTATAGATTCACCCGGTTTTATCAGTTTACGTCTTCACAAAGATTGGCATAACCAGCCTCCTTACCGGATTGTTCCGATGCGTGGATTAGATAAGTGATCGATCGGTTAATGCTACACCAAAGTAGGATGCCTGTATCTGGCGGGAATCCGGAGATTCGGTCGAACATTCGGGCAATGCCACCGACGAGTTCGAAAAGCAGGGTTGAATCACCCAAATTGCCCGACTTGATAAGTACCCGGCGTATTGGGGAAGGCAAGGTTAAAACGGTTCCAGGAGTTGATGCTGGTAACAGCAAGCGTCAGATCGATCAGTTCTTCCTCCGAAAATTGTTCGTTGGCCTGACTGTACACCTCATCAGGTACATGACACTGGTTTACAGCTTCTGCCCAGGCTAATGCCGCCCTTTCCCGGTCGGTGTAATAGGGCGTTTCGCGCCAGGCGCTTAAACCATACAACCGTTGTTCGGTTTCGCCTTTGGCCCGTGCATCTTTATAATGCATATCAAGGCAATAAGCACAACCATTCAGTTGTGATACCCGGAAATAGACCAGTTCTCTAAGCGCGGGCTCAAGGGGTGATTTTTTCAAATAAACACCCATACCATAAAGTGTTTTCAGGGCACTTTGCCCTTTTTCGTGGACGTTCAGTCGCTGTTCCATTTCGTTGAAAAGTCAATTTGTACACACCAATGACAATCGAGTTTTCTGAATTGGACAATATGGCTAAACTTTTTTTTCGGTGTGATTGATCAATTGGTTTACGATGCACCTAAGTACCTAAACGAAACGTCTCCTGTGCATTAGCTCTGCTACTGGCAAGTAGAGTTAATGCACAGGAGACGCAGCAAGGCTCTTTGTTGAGACATTGCAATCCAATCAGGCTCTATTCAAACTTTAAATGTTTAACCGAATCGCCGGATGATTCGAGTTCAAGCAGGGCATCGATCCCAATTTCGAGGTGTTTGTTAACGAATTGCCCGGTTACTCGTTTATCGCTTTCTTCCGTTTTAACCCCTTCTGGCACGAGGGGGTTGTCAGAAACCAACAGCAATGCTCCGTGCGGGATAGAATTTACGAAACCGACGGTGAAAATAGTGGCGGTTTCCATGTCGATAGCCATCGTCCGAATTTCGCGGAGGTAGTTTTTAAACTCCTCATCGTGTTCCCAAATACGCCGGTTGGTGGTATAAACCGTACCCGTCCAGTAATCCAGTTCGTATTTTTTTATGGTTGACGAAACCGCGCGCTGCAATCGAAACGACGGCAATGCCGGAATTTCGGGTCGCATGTAGTCGTTGCTGGTTCCATCGCCACGAATGGCGGCAATGGGCAGAATCAGGTCGCCAATCTGCGTTTTTTTAAGGCCACCGCATTTTCCTAAAAACAAAACGGCCTTCGGTTCGACAGCCGACAACAGGTCCATAACCGTTGCCGCCATGGGGCTGCCCATCCCGAAATTAATGATCGTGATGTTATTGGCCGTTGCCGTTTGCATGGCTCGCCCCATACCAAATATCTCTACGTTAAATTTCTGGGCAAACAGATCGACGTAATTGATAAAATTGGTCAGCAAAATATACTCACCGAATTGTTCGATTGGGGTGCCCGTATAACGTGGCAACCAGTTCTGGACTATTTCTTCTTTGGTCTTCATCCTAGTAAACGTGAATGAGTGAAACCGGTGCGCCGGGCCGAAGCAAAAGCAATGATAAAAAGAATATATCTTTTACTCATTCACTCTTCCGCCTTTTATATTTGGAACATGGTTACGCTGAACCTGCCTGATTTTGATTGCAAAACTAAACAAGTCGACGGGAAACCGTATATTTTCGATTTGTTGCGCCGAAAGTATGTCCGGTTGTCGCCCGAAGAATGGGTACGACAACATATCGTCAACCTGCTTCTTACGCATTATAGCTACCCCAAAGCATTGATTCGTACCGAAGGTGGATTGACGTTGAACATGACCCAAAAACGCACCGATGTGGTAGCCTTTGACCGACAGGGACAGCCTTTTCTGGTCGTTGAATGCAAAGCTCCTCACATTCCACTGACCCAGGCCGTATTTGACCAGATTGCCCGGTATAACCACGTTCACAATGCTCCTTATCTGGTGATTACGAATGGGCTAACGCATTACTGCTGCGGTATCGATTATACCACATCCGAAGTCCGGTTTCTGGATGATTTTCCGGCGTTTGTATAAACTGTTGGGCATCACCCGCCAGCTTTTCCGTATGGTTCCTGATACAATTCCGTTTCAAAACGCCACAAAAAATCCCCGACACTATTGAGCGTCGGGGACTTTTTACGATTTAACCGTTTCAGCTTATTTTACTGAGGTTCAGTTTAAACAGGGTCTGTCTAATGCCGAGCCGGATTTATTTGGCAGCAACAACTTTAATTTCTACCGTGAAATCATCGTAGATCGCTTTATCACCAATGTTTTCGAAGAAGGATTTCGAACCATAACGAATGTCATATTTCGTCCGGTCGAGCGTTGCTTTACCACTGGCCTCAATACCATTGGCGGTTGTTTTAACCGTTGCCGGGAATGTAACAGCGTTAGAAATGCCTTTGATGGTCATGTTGCCCGTAATGTCGTATGCGTCACCACCTTTTGGCGTTACTTTCGTGATTTTGAACGTTGACGTCGGGAATTTCGCGGTGTTAAAGAAATCTTCAGACTTCATGTGCCCGATGAATTTGGCATTGTAGCCAGCATCGGTCAGGTCCGTACAAACGATGCTGTTCATATCAAACGTGAACGTTCCGCCCGTTAGTTTGCCACCATCTATTGCCAACGAACCATCCGTTAATTTAACCGTTCCAGAGTGTTCACCCGTTACTTTCTTACCATTCCAGTTTAAAACACTTTTCTGTGTATCTACTTTAAATGTAGATACCTTTTTTGGGCCAACAAAAGCCGATGTTCCAGCCATTACTGCTACGGCAACCAGCCCTACTAAAAATTGACGCGTTTTCATTCTACTTGTTTTGTTTATTGGTTGTATATTGAATTGAAAGTGATGCTACTTATGCCCGCAATTTATCGAGCAACTGGCTGAGATAGACAGCCTCTTCTTCTGTAAGCTTACTACGATGGTTTTCGTCCAGATCAGATTGATGGATATCCAACCGTTTGAGTAATGCCAGTCCTTTGTCGGTAATGACAACATCGACTGCCCGTCGGTCGCTCGGGCATTCGGTTCTTAACACAAACTTCTTAGCGACCAGTTTGTCAACCAATCGCGATGCGTTCGACATTTTGTCGAGCATCCGTTCGGTAATGTCACTTACTTTCACCGGGTTAGGATACTGGCCCCGCAATATTCGCAGGACATTGTACTGTTGCAAGGTTAACCCGAATGGTTTTAACACGCGCATCTGAGCATCGGCTACCCAGTTACTGGTATACATCAGGTTGACCATTACCCGATGATATGGCGTCTTAAACGGCGTGGTCTGTTTGATGTCGGTTTCTATTGACATGGTGCAAATATAATGCAACAACATTTAATGTAGCAACATTATATACAATTTTATTAGTTCCCTACCGGTAGGGAATAAGTTGAGGAGCTGATAAATCGAAGTCTCTGAAGCGTAAAACAGGTATTCCCTCGAAAGCGAATCGGAATGGATAGGCATTATTCGGGATGTTTGGATAATAGGCTAATCTAATTTGAAAACTATTGAATGTCAAGTTTTCGTTTCGTAATCGAAACCCGATTCCATATCCCTGATAAATAGGTCCTCTCAGAAGCGATCGATCCTGAAAGCTGACCAGCCCTAAATTTGCGAATGAAATAAAAGCGACCCGAAACCCAATCAGATTCAGTTTCGAGAACAGAATGTTTTCATAGTTAATCAACCAGCGATTTGTTCCACGCAGGGCATCATTGTTAATTCCTATTCCGTCGGTATTGATACCGCTTCCGCTACTGCTATTCAGTGTAATGTATTCGTTATCGAATCGGTCAATGCCGACGGTGAATCGGCTATTGAAAAAATGACGCATGTTTCCCCACTTGGTGGTCATGAGCGGACTAAAATAATTTCCTTCCAACGAGAGCACACCCTGTTCAATTCGTTGATTACGAGTATACCCCCCCAGGCTGGCCAACGCATAGAGGTAGCCGGACTTATTGAGGTATTTGCCCTGCGAGAAATTCAAACCGGCATACTTCCTTGGCCCTAACTCCGCGTTATCGAACCCAACGACAACCGATATAGCCTCACCGACAGGGACGTCTTCCGTACGACCAAATCCATAAATGAGTACGTCACGAACGTATTTCCGCCGGGAATACCCTATAGTAAAGAGCGTTGTGCGACTATCCTGATAAAGCTGATTTGTGTCGGCAGTAACTGTCGGCCGCTCAAAATACTCATAATTGGTATTGCGAATGGCCAAAACCAGCCTTGATCGGCCCTTCCCTTCGGCGTCATTCGGACTATAGAAAATTCGAAACGATCGGCCGATCCAGATATCAGAATAGTTATAACTCAGCGGCACCAGCAGCACACTGTCATTACGGGCAACCAGCCGGTTATTTACCCGCGTATGGTTTACTTCAATCGACCCGGCATATTTGGTATCCGGCGTCAGAAAGGGGCGGTATAGACGAAACGCGATCTGTTTCAGATCACGTAAATAAATAAAATCTGCCTGAGCCGTAAGGAATGTTTTGCCAATAAACGGCACAGTGTATCGACCCTGATATTCTATTTTCTGGCGTGGGTCGGCCCCGGAATACGCCACCTGCGCATGGAGCTGATGACCGAGTCCCCGGAAGTTATTCTGTTCAAATCCCAGACTGAACTGGTTCAGCGACCCAACACCGCCGGTAGGCAGAAGCGACCAGACATCCTGTGTGATCACATATACATCCACAAATTGTCGGCTTCCCGGACGCGGCAATACCAAAATACGAGCATCGTGGAAAATTGATGTTGTACGCAACAGCCGCTCATTATCGCGCAATATGGTCGGATCTAATGCATCGCCTTCTTTAAACAGTAAATACGATCGGCGAATAATATTCTCGCGCGTGTTGGTGTGCAGTCGGTTACCGGTTCGTTCTACCCAGTTACCGGGCTGCCGAAGCGTATCATAAACCGATTGCCCAAATACCCCCAGCCGACGAATGTAAATATCCCCAATGATCCGCCCTTCAAAGGGTTTAAATGGATTTACTTCAATCTGACTAACCTCCCCCGTTCTTGCCTGGCTGTTATAAACATCCTGAAAAATCAGATCATACAGTTGCCGCGTCATCCGATGTTTATACATTTTCGCTTTCAGGCGATTGTAAAACAGACTATCGCGCTGGATCAGGGCGGTGTCAATTATTGCTGGTGAGATCTTCGTCGCCAGTGAATCGTTCGTCTTTTTCGATACATAGCGCGTCGAGTCATTCTGTCCATAAGCGCCTATTCCCATTAATGCCACACACCATACCACCCAATGGCTTGGCATACGCAGTAACAGGTTCAGATAGGAGCGGTTCACCGTAACTTTTTTACTTAGAGTGTTAAAACTGCGATTCGTTTAGATAAGATGCGAATTATCTTCAATACGTTATTATCGCCGATTCCGCTGCGTCAATACACATTCCTTATAACGATTTATTAGACTATAACTGTTTCTGCAACCAAAAATCCCGCTGTCGTTCGGAGCCAAACTGGAAATAATGAAACCCAATCCGTTCGAAGCCCATTTTTTGATAAAAGGCCAGAGCGCGTTCGTTACGCTCCCAAACACCGAGCCAAACAGCTATATAACCGGCCTGGCGTGCCCAGTTTAAACAATAGTCCATTAATTGTCGGCCCTGCCCCTGCCCTACCTGGGTTTGTACTAAATAAATACGTTGAATTTCAATCGCCTTGCCACTTCGCCGGAACCCTGAAGTCATTTGCCGGGGTGGCTTCGTTCGTCGAAGTTTTGCGTAGCCAACAGGTGTTTTATCGACCTGTTCGACGATGAAGAATATCGAATTGGGATCGGCCAGTTCGTCTGCAAGGATAGCTGGTGATATAGACGATTGGATATACTCCTCCACAAGCTCAGCGGTGTTGTAGGGCGGGCCAAATGCTTCACGCATAGTTGTAGAAGCAAGCTCAGAAAGCAGGATTGCATCAGCAAGAGTAGCAATTCGGATCGGCAAGTGACGTGATATTTAAAGGTTACAACATGCGATTTACGAATATAGCCCGAAATTTACCCGTAAATCGTACACTCCTATCGTATAAATCAGTACATGCTAACCTTACGCTTCCCACTCGTGCTGGCATCGGGGTCACCCCGCAGAAAACAGCTCATGAACGATGCTGGTTTTCAGTTCACGATTGAAACACGGCCCACCGACGAAACTTTTCCCGAAACGATGCCTGCCGACGAGGTCGCTGAATACCTGGCCCGGCAAAAAGCCGAACAGTTTATGGCCGATACCGGAAATCGAATCATTCTGTGCGCCGATACAGTTGTAATTCTGGACAATCAGATTCTGAACAAACCCCAGGACGAAGAACATGCCCGCCAGATGCTTCGTGCTCTTTCGGGACAAATGCACCGAGTGCGAACGGGTGTTGCGATTCTGGCTCCATCGAGCGATTCGACAACGCCGGAAGTACACTCATTTACGGACGAAACAACGGTTCGGTTTGTGGCACTCAGCGATGAAGAAATTTCCTACTACATTCGAGTTTGTAAACCATTCGATAAGGCCGGGTCGTATGGGGCGCAGGATTTCATTGGGTTAGTTGGCATTGAACGGCTGGAAGGTTCATTTTATACTGTAATGGGCCTGCCAACACACCGGGTTTATCAGGCGTTGAAACCGTATAGCCATTGATGCCATGTTGTAACTCTGTCACAGCTGACTACGAATAATTCAATTCTAGACATTCCTTGTGCAAATCAACAGACACTATAACCAAATTTATCCAAGTTTCATGCTCTTTGCCAAACTCATCACCTGTCGTACTTGTTCTGTTCTAAAATTGCTTAACCCATACTAATGACGGCAACAGCTTCCGTTCAATCGAATCGATCAATTGCTCCAATTAAGCCCGGCTTATTTCCAATCCCTAAACTTCCTACAGGATGGACCGGCGTTCATTACGAAATCTTCGTTCGCTCGTTTGCCGACTCGAACGGCGATGGTATCGGTGATCTCGACGGTGTTACCAATAACCTCGATTATTTAAAGGATCTTGGTATATCGGCAATCTGGCTCATGCCCATCAACCCGTCGCCGACCTACCATAAATACGACGTTACCGATTATTACGGAATCGATCCGGATTATGGCACCATCGATGATTTTAAACGCCTGGTGACCGAAGCCCATCAACGGGGTATTGCCGTTATCATCGATCTGGTATTGCATCATACCAGTATCCGCCATCCCTGGTTTCAGGAAGCATCCAAAAGCCTCGATAATCCATACAGAAACTATTACAAATGGCTCCGTCCCGACGAAATCAAACGGCGTAACCTGGCCACCCGCGACATTACAGCCGACTCAGGCGAACGCAGTCCATGGCATTCAGTACGTGGAGCAACCTACGTTGAACAATATTATGGGATGTTCTGGAGCGGGATGCCCGACCTTAATTTCGATTACCAGCCCGTACGCGATGAAGTGTTCAAGATCGCCCGTTACTGGCTCAACGAGATGGGAGTAGATGGTTTCCGGCTCGATGCAGCCCGTCATCTTTACCGCGAGTCGGAAGAGTCAAAAAACTATGAGTTCTGGGAAGAGTTCGGGCGGGTGGTCGAAGCCGCTAAACCCGGTGCCTACACGGTTGGCGAGGTCTGGACGCGCCCTGATCGAATTGCGCCTTATTTTCGAGGCCTGAAAGCCAACTTCAATTTTGATCTTCAATTGATGATTCCGGAAATAGTTCGGAATGAAAATGATACGGAAGATCTGGTCGAATTTCTGTCGTATGTACATGCCAGCTTTGGAGCCATCAACCCGAACTTTATTGACGCACTGTTGCTGTCGAACCACGATCAGAATCGGATTGGAAGTTTGCTCAGCGGCAATCTAGATCATTTAAAGGTAGCCGCGAATTTGCTGCTGACCTTACCCGGTTTACCGTATCTATATTACGGTGAAGAAATCGGAATGTTGGGCAAGAAACCCGACGAAAACATACGCGAACCATTTCTATGGAACACGCGAGAACACGATACCCAACGGACGCGCTGGCGTCGGGGCAAATACAGCACCAGCCGGACGATTCGTGCAGTGGCGCAACAGCAACCCGATCCGTATTCGCTCCTGAACCATTACAAACGCCTGATTCATTACCGGAATAGTCATTCCATTCTGAATAATAATCTTAGTCGACTGCTTCAGGCTGGTATTCGCCAGGATGGTATCGTTGCTTTTATTCGGCAGGAACCTACCGATGGTAAATGTATTTTGGTGGTTCACAACCTGACCAGCCAACCCATTGACGTCGTATTTTCGCCAACGGAGGAATGGTGTCGGTGTATTGTTTTCGAAACGCTGCCGGGTAGCTCCTTCGCCGATGGTCGGATTACAGTACCGGGTTATGGTTGTGTTGTGGTCGAGTAAGGTCGATTGTGAATACGTATTCCCAGGCTTAGCTTTACCAAAAATCAACACAATGCTTACACGCATCACCATTGATCCAACTGTATGCCACGGCAAACCCACTATCCGTGGGTCCCGGTTATTGGTCACAACCATTCTGGAACTGCTGGCAAGTGGGATGACATGGGATGAAATTCTGGCAGATTACCCAGGTTTGGAATACGGCGATATTCAGGAATGCCTGACCTATGCCGTTCAGTTGGTCCATTTTAGTACACTGTCATTAGCTGCATGACATTTCTTTTCGATGAGCAGCTACCTCATCTACTCGCCAGTTGGCTCCAAACCAAAGGCTTTGATACCCTTCACGTTACGGCTCTACTCACCAACGAGCACATACCTGACAATTACATTTGTGAACGAAGCATGGCTGACGAGAGGGTCGAATAGGCTTTATCATTCTCAGCGACCATAGCCATATTTGTTCAGCAGATTAAATTGTTCTTTTTAAAGAACTTACTAATATATTATAGTAAAACATCACTTAGAAAGCCATCACGATAAGTACCTTAAATGAACATAAAGATACATTATGCTTGATCTTTTAAGGCAATTATATATTGTAACATTAATTCTATTTACGATTACAATTTATAAATTTTCTAATAACGAGCAAATCTAGCTTGTTATTTATATACAACATAGCAAATATTGTTACAAAAAGAAAGCCCAACAGCAGTTTGGCGACCGAAAGTAGGGCTTTCATCAATTGTCTAATGTCAAACACTAAACTTTGTAAAGTTAATGAAAAAGATTACGTATTACCTCAGTATCGGGGTTGTCACATTAATGGCTGCCTGTAATGCCCCAGAAGTTGAAGTAGCTGATACCTCAAATGCACGTATCTCTTTCTCCAAAAAGGATGAGAAAGAAGCCAGAGACGCTTTTGCACAAATATTAGCAAAGGCACTTGTAAGAAAAGAGTTACGAGATTTTTTAAAAGCTAAAGCCCTAGAACAGTTTGATGAAGATTATGACATTTTATTTCACGCTCAGAAAAACCAGATTGTAACAGATAATACTACCTTTTTTGATATCCTCGCTTCCTACAATAGTTCAAAGCAAGATCTTATTGACATTACTGAAAGCCTCCCTAAGTTGACTATTCTTATTCCTGAGCTTTTAAACGAAAGGTATTATAATTCAGCGGCAACATGGGATACTGAGCATTTCATACCCAAAGTGGCCTTTTTTCATATAAATGACGACCGGCACGATGTAACAGCTTATGATAGCAAAGGAAAGGGCCATAAAATCAAGGCGAAAGGAGATCCTGACGAACTAATACTAGTTGTTAAAGATAATGAAAGGATTGAAGTATCTGATGTTAGTCCAAGTGGTCTCCGTGTGTCTTCAAACAAGTATACTGAAAAGGCTCAATGGGATTATTTAATGACTGATAACGGTCGGTATTATTATTATCAAAGTATCAATTTCAACAAATCGAAAAGAAGTCTACGGTCTCAAATTAATAAGAGAGCCAAGTTAAAAGCAATAGGTATTGATTTTAATGTGGGATCAGATTCTCCTGAGTATCGCTCTCATCTTTACCGTCCTGAAGCACCCCGTGGATATGCTTATTATAAGACTTATTATAGTAATGGTCAACTAATGACCAATATGAGTGAACTCTTTCCTGGACAGCTAGACTATACGGTGAAAGATCGAATAGGTTTTTTGCGATTTTTGACTGATGGAAAAATACAGGACATTAGTGAAAACTGGGCAGAAGGTAACTTAGAACTGACTGGTCGAGTACTTATCGCTGGTCGAGTTCCAGAATCTTTCACAAGTCGTTCATTTGGAAATATTTCATTCGAGCGGCTAGCTGCACAGTTCACTGTCCCTGGCTTTGCTGAACAAGTCGAATCAGGATGGGGTAGCGTTTGTGTACCCAATACGTTTTGGGGCTGCCATACTGTTAATCCATATCAGGATAAGTTTAATGAGTATCGAAATAATAATACTTTGTTTGACAACCGTGGTTCATCAGCAAATAGTGGAATATGGTTAGATTGGAGAGGTGCGGAAATATTTACTTGGGACGCTGAAGATTATGGTAATAAAGCGATACTGTTTGTATTAGAAAAAGATGGTAATGTAACTCACACTGAAGAAAGAACTTGGTCAGTTGGCCTTACAGCAGCACCTGCCAAAAAAGATGGCAGCAATCTAAGTTTCACTGGGAATATTGGAGGCAAATCTACGGTGAGTTGGTTAGATGGTGATGACAATGTGTTCGAGCAACAAATTGATTACAACGGGCAGTATGGGGCATTTAAACCACCTGTTAGCACTGGCAACACAGAGTTTATTTTACGCGTGTATTAATTAAAGAATAAAGTGTTTAAGAGAATAATTTTTCTTAGACACTTTATCGAATTTTACTGTAAAATTCCCATAACAATGAGGTCAATTGTGATTATTTTCTTTTTTTGCTTTTTTTTCTTTTCATGCGAAAAGAAAGATATTTTTCGTTCTGAAACGGATGAACGTTTTTCTATCATAAAAGAGGATATTACCAGCATGCCACAAACTCCAATTAGTTTTTATTGGGAGCCTGCTTCATGGGATTCTCTCCAAACTAATCAAATTACTTCTTGTTCAACTGAGGAAGTCCGTTTTGAGTATCCCTATATTATTGCAAACGGCGTTAAATTTCATGCATACTATTGGTCTCGTACACAGAACAAGTTAGTTGGGCATAATCTTAAAGTAGACTTAATACTTATCGCTTTTAATCATGAGAAGTAACTGAATTCACTCAGTATAACATACAATTATATTACCCTCTCTGAGTCTCGGTTCCGTTGTTCAAATAGCTGTAAAAATAACTAAACAAATGAGAGCTTTTGTTATTATAATTTCCGTTCTTTTTTGTTTCTCATGCGAGAAACATGGCATATTCCAATCTGAAACTGATGAGCACTTTTTAATCATACAGGAAGAAATTAGAAATATGCCTGACATCCCCATCAATTTTTATTGGAAATTAAAAGATAAAGGACAATTCGTTACCCCTCCAGTTACGACTTGCTTGACTTCTGAGGTACATTTTGAAAAGCCTTATATCATTGCGAACGGAGTAAAATTTCACGCCTACTACTGGACTCGGACGGAGAATAAGATAGATGCTCCTAACCGCTCTGTAAAATCTATGATTATAGCTTTTAATAAGGAGAAGTGAGAAATAACTTGAGCACCAAGCTAATCAAGTCACTATTAATCGAATTTTAACCTACATAGTTTCGTCATTCAGCGGCTAAAATTGCCGATTCACGCTGAAAAATCCCGGATTCCAAGACTTTCGTTTCCCGAAGTAACGGCCCGCGATGACTTTTGTGGCGTACCTAATGCCCATCAGGGCAGGACGCGTTATGAAGGTTTTGACGAATTATGCTACCCAATTTACAAAACTACTGGGCAATCGGCCCGATGTGCAGGAAGCCGAGTTTTCGTTCCGGAATACCTTCGAACTAACGAACGTTGCCCGTACCTATTTCTACCCCGCCCTCACCATTACAGGCACGGCTGGCTTTGCAACGGCGAACACCTTGACCTGGTTCTTTGCCGGAACGTTCTACGGCAGTCTGATTAGCGGACTGGCACAACCTATTTTTAATCAGGGCATTAACCGTCAACGACTTAACCGAGCCGAAGCCGCTCCGTCAGAAGTCTTTTATACGAACGAGTCTACCCTGCTGAAAGCCGGGCAGGAAGTCTCCAACGCCTTGTATTCATACCAGATGGCGGTCGACAAAGCCAATGCCCGACAGCAACAATTGGCTGCTCTGCAAAAGGCGGTTTCGTTCACGAAAGAATTATTGACATACACCGCGAACACCAATTTCACCGATGTGCTAACCGCCGAGCAGAACCTTTTGGCGGCTCAACTCAACGGCGTCAACGACCGATTGCAGCAACTCCAGGCGACCGTTGCCCTCTATCGGGCACTAGGAGGTGGCTGGCGATAAGAAACAAAGCCAATTACACTCGCCTTAGCAACGCTGGTGTCAACGGCTGAGTACAGATGGGAAAATAATGCCGTGAATAAATTAAAATCCGTGTAAAATCATGAAGAAATTACGAGTAATCTCCGTTATGAAAAATCTGCTGCTTGTGCTGGGCCTGATGGCTGGTACGAGTATGTATTCGACCAGTTACGCACAGGTAAATGTCAACATCAATATTGGCAGTCAGCCACTTTGGGGTCCTACTGGCTATGATTATGTCAATTACTACTACTTGCCAGACCTGGATATTTATTATTACGTTCCGCTTCAGCAGTGGATTTATTTTGACGGTAGACGCTGGATTACCACGACTGTGCTCCCACCTCGCTACAGCCAGTACGATTTATACCGTCTGCACAAGGTTGTCATCAATGACAAACAGCCTTATTTACGTAACTCCGTTTATCGGTCCCAATATGCGTCATTTAAGGGTCGCTACGACCAGCAACCGATCCGCGACAGTCGTGATTCCAAGTATTTTGTGATCAACAACCATCCGCTTCATAATCAGGCGGTTCGAGGAAATCGGCGAGGTAACGGTAATGCCCGCCCGGAACACGATAAGACGGGTCGATCCAATGGCGGTAATCCGCGTGGACGTGAGCATGGTCCGCAAGGCGCACCCCGCGGACCTCATTAAGCTCTAATTACTTGTAATTGAGACCCCATTTCTGGGCGTCTGCCTGCTGGCCAAATGTGGTTTTGGCCAGCAGGCAGACGCCCAGACTATACGTTAGTCGTGTGAGCTATATTATCGCCAGTAGGGCATTTCTGCGACATTGATCAGTGATGCTCGATTTTGACCAGTTTGTCCATTAAAATCGACCGTTGTTACTGTCGCTTCACCGGTTCCGGTATTGCTAACATTGGTGAATATTATTTTGGCACCGTTTGGCGAGAAATGGGGTTCCAGATCATTCGTTCCGGCTGGTTTGTTTGTTTTGGTATCGGTTCCCAAAGCCATCACATCCTGGGGTTGCTTCTCGCCAAGCGTCAGCAAAGCGATCAACGCATTCAATTGACGCCCCTGCGAATTCTGATAAGGAATTTTGTCATACGAAAAGAGGATCTTTTCACCGGTAATCGAAAAAACCGGATTTCCGACGCGGCCGCCTACCCGAGTCCATACCGTTGAGGTGTCTTTACCCGAGGCCGCCATCAATACAAACCGATTGTCATAAACGCTGGAGCCAGTCGTTCGTGCGATAATTCGGTCGCCCTGCATTGTCCAGTCGCACCCAGCGAAGAATCGCCCGGCGGGGGCCTGCGAAACCAGTCGTAAGCCATTGCCCGAACCGTCGGCCTGCACCGCGTACAGCTTGTTGTTGCTTGGGTAGAGCAACTGCGTCCCGTCGGGCGACCAGCAGAATGACAAGTCCGTGGGCATCAGGCCCGACACAGGCACGCTTGTAGCCCGGCGTAAGTTGCTGCCATCATAATTCATGACAAAGAGGTGTAAATCAGTCTCGGCATTGGAAATGAAGGCGATCTGTTTCCGGTTGGGACTGACCACGGGTCGCCAGTTGCTGCCAGAGTGAGTAAGCTGAATGCAGCTTATCCCGTCTGAAGAAGCAAAAATCTGATAACGACCCTCTACACGCCGGGCAAACACGTAGGCGACATCAGGAAACGAATTTGTCCGAAAACTCCACGTTTTACCGGTTACTGAATTCACCCCATCCGAAACGGTTACCTGCCAATAATACGTGGTTCCATAATCCAGCCCCTTCAGCACGAGCGAATCGGCAGTAAGACCTGTAGCCGTTTGCGTAGGTACCATACTTCCTTCACGCGTTATGGCAACATCGTAGGTAAGTGGATCTTTATTCGGATCGGTGGACTTCCACTTTAAAACGGTTGTGGTCGATACCGAGCTAGTCCCTGTTGTTGGATTAAGTAGAGCAGGTTCTGTAGGAAGTGGATTTTCGTTCACGATATACATTACCGTGGCCGTTCCATAATTACCACCTACTTCAACCGTCGTTAGTTCATCGCGAAATGCCTCTTTGGTGGCCTGTAAGGTGTATTTGCCCGCCAGAACCGTATCAAAGCGAAACCGGCCGGTTGTGTCTGTCTGTACGGTTCTACCCGACGGATTCAGGCGAACGGATGCTTTATGAACGGGATTACCATCCTTCTTGCGCAGGATCTGACCGCTGATAGACCCATATTGTAGCGGCTCTACGTAAATCTCTTCATTGCAGCCCCAAATAGTGGTTAGCAGCAGAATCAGGACAATAAAATTGTGTAAACGTTTCATGACTTTGGTTGATCAGTTTAGCGGAGAAGTATTTTTATCGATGAAGAGGAGCAGGACGCCGAACGGAGCGCCCGAGGTAGAAAGACAGACCAACGGAGCCACGCAGATAATAGTCTCTGTGGTTTCCAGCCATGATTCCGTCCAGCGCATCGGTCATGGGTTGCTGATAATCCAGCGTCGTTCGAAGGCCAAATACGTGGTTGATGGCATATTCGGTGCCGATCCCGCCATTCAGCAAAATGTACTGTTTGCCACCGATATCGACCGGCGAACTTCCAGTACGGCATCCGATAACGCCGATGCCTGCAAAGACGAGTGGCGTAATTCGCCGGAAAGGCAGGGATCGATAAATGAGATTGCCCTGGAGGGTACTAACCGGGCAACTGAATTTCTGATCACTGGCGAGCGTTCCAACGCTCGCATTAACCTGAATACCAAAGGAGTTGGACAGATAAACGTCGGCGGTTAGACCATAGCCCGTCCGGATTCCGTGGGTGGCAAAATCACCATAATACCGCCAGACCGATGCGTAAGGCTGAACCGTCAATCGGGATGGTTCAACGGTATTACGCGCTCCGTGGATGTCGGTTTGGCTCATTTCGGTTTTCTCTCGGGCATAAGCCGACAGTGCATTCTGAGCCTGCTCAGCACCTTTTTCGTCAACCGTCCACAGATTATCCTTGATGCCTTCCAGAACAAGTGACTGAACTGCTTTTTCGATGGCTTCCGTGACGGCCATCTGGGCAGGTTCGTTCGTGGCATAGCCGGTTTCAACTTCGAGCAGGCGTTTGAAACTCACATACCGGAATGTTCCGGCATCAATCGCCTGCGATAGAATGGTTTTGGATGTATAGACCGTTTTAAGAATCTTACCCGATTTGGTAGCTACAGCCCGCAAATAAACCGTTACCCGATCCTGACGATACTGGCTGGAACCGCCGGTGCCAAAGAAGCGCAGACCCGCTCCGCCGGTAATCGTATTGGCATCGTAGGAAACAATGCCGCCTTCCAGAATAACCCCCGCAAACAACAGGGGAGGCAGATTTTCGGCTTCGCTCTTATACTGCGACAGGCTGGAACGGATAATTTTACGCTCGTTCAGCAGATTGCTGACGTTCTCGCGCTCGATTGGCACGAACCAGCCACTTTCTTCCAGCGCCTTCAGCAAAATATTGGTGGTTCCCTGCGAGACAGCTGTCGAAAAACCAGAGCCTGTTTCGGTCTGTTTGTACTGACCCGTCTGATCCCGAAATTTATAAACGGCGGCTACTATTTTCTCGTGGGGAGCGGGCAGATTTCGTAGTTCGGCCGTAATCGAGGTTTCTTCACCTAAGCGGGCCGATTGAGTACGTGTTGGCTGGTGGAAGTAAGCACTGCAACCGGCTAGCAGCCACATAAAACTACTGGCTATCAGCAGTATGGCACCAATTCTTAATCCTGAATGAAACATGGCGAATGAGGTTAATGGTTGATCGATGAGGTGAGGAAATTCATAAATAAGGCACTGTGATGGAGCTTTCTCCGCCTTTGCCATCCGTAATTCGAATGATAACTCCCTCAGCGGCATTGCTGATGACCACATTCATATCGCCGAAGGTGAAGCTGCCTTCTTTGAGTCCGTCTTCGCCGAATTGCTTATTGAGAATGTTTTGCGACAATCGGCTAAGCAACTGCCGTTGCAGATTGTCCGAAAAACTCTGGAGCGACGAGCTGTTGGAAAGCCCATTCAGGCCACTTGCCGATGAGGAGCTTTTGGCCGCAGGGTCTTTATGCGTATCCTGTGCCTGCGCGGAGCTAAGCATCCACTGGTAGTTGAATGTATTTCCGCCAAAAGCCGGATTATTGGGATGGTAGACAAGCCCCTGTGCCCGAAGTTGATTTAGCCCTGCCAGAAGCAGCAGTCCGATGGTGAATAACTTTTTCATATACAATCAGAAGTAAAAGGTGTTCTGATTGTATATCGCAAAGAATCGGAAAGGTTAACAGTCGCAGAAGCAGCTAACAAAAAAATAAAGCGTAGCCCGGAAAGCCTGAACAGACTTCCTGAGCTACGCCCAAATAATGAATTGTTACTTGCTAATGCACTCCTGAACCTTTCTGGTCTTTACTGCCAAGCTGCTGTTGTGTTTCCTGATAACTGACCAGATATTGCCGCACAGTATTCAGAGCGTACTGAGCATCTGACTCCAGCAAATCATAGCGGGCCTGCACAAATTGCTGCCAGACAGGCTCATCGTCGATACTGATAAGAATCTGGTTGGCGGTTCCGGGTGAAGGTATTTCTTCGATCATGATGACCACATCGACGGATGGAACAACCGAAGTCAATCGGCGTTGTTGAGTCGTATCGGCTTGGGTTGGCAACGCGGTCCAATACTTGTAGAACAGATCGTAAAAATCCTTGCCGACCTTGGTGCGTGAATTATCGAGGATCAGGCTGGTACCGCCAGTTTCGCTCAGCGAACATTCCGTCAATTTCCCGTCCAGGTCAAACTCGTCGCCAGAATCCGGATCTTGTGCACGCGCCAGAAAAGGGCTTACTGCCAGAAGAAGTACGAATAGCGTTTTCATGATTAGAAATTATTTTTGATAAGGAGCTGCATACCTCCGTTCTGTTCAATCCGCATCGGCACCCCCAGTGCTGGTATATTGCCCTCCTGCATCAATTGGTTGTTGTTACCCCGCTGAATCACCTCCAACTGGCCGTTAGTTTGCCGCGACCGCCATTGTGCGGCATTATTATCGCCCTGTTGAACGAAGGAATATTGATTGTCGGAGCCAGAAATTGCTACATCCAGTACATTATTGGAGCCTTGTTGAACCAGATTAGCGGCATTGCCTCTCCCCGTTTCCTGGTAGTGTAGTTGGTTCAATTGCCCCGTTTGCACAAGAGCAATTTCGCCGGAAGTCAGTCCCATTCTATTCCGTTCATTCGGGGGTTGTCGGTAATACACCTCCGACTGAGCTGAAGTGGCCAGTGGCAGACCAACTAACAGCATAACAACAAGTCGTATCATGGCGATTGTAGATTGGATGGAAAGATGCGTTATCCAGTCCGCAATCAACCTTGCGGACTGGATGGGCAAAGCTTAATAGGAAGTCTGTGTTACCGTTGCCGTGTTGTTATTGCCCGACTGCCCAAAGCGGAGCGTGTTGCCATCGCCGGCTTGAGTAAGCGAAAATGAGTTTCCATATCCTTGCTGGAGGGCACCAAAGTAGCGGATACGGTAACGAACGTTAGGATCTCGTTCCAGATCGGACAACGTATTGTCGTTTCCTTCCTGCATTACTGAGGCCGTATTGACGGAACCAACCTGCGAAAGCTGTGCGTCGTTATTCGAACCGATCTGGCTTATGCTTCCGCGATTATAACTGCCATCGTTAGACGAAATCAGGCCGATATTGTTATCGCCACTCTGGGCGAGGCTGATCTGATTTCGATCACTACTCGAAGCAGTGGCATACCCTCTATTTCCGTCGCCGGTCTGGCTAAGGCTGATCTGGTTCCGATCACTGCTCAGGGCATAAGCCGTGCCCGTATTGGCATCGCCGGTCTGGCTGATACTGATCAGGTTATGCGTACTATGATACGATGAATAAGCCTCGCCCGTATTGCCGCTTCCCGTTTGTGTTAACCCAATCTGATTGTCGTCACTATGGTCGGTTGAATATGCCAGACCTGTATTGCGATCGCCCGCCTGAGTTAGCCTAACCTGGTTGTGATCGCTGCGAAATGTTGAGAAAGTAATGCCCATATTGTCATTACCCGTTTGCGAAATGGTGGTTTCATTTACGTAATGATCGGCTTGAACAAGCGCGTTGTTTCTACTGCCAACAATCGAAATGCCCCCACTGAGATAGTCTCCTGATTGCTCGAAAGATGCGTAGTTATTATCCCCTGCTACTGAAACAGTACCTGTATTTGTTCGGCCCTGCTGGGTCGCCAGCGCATTGTTTCCACTACCCGACTGGCTAAGTGACAAGGTGTTTGGTTGTGCATGAGCAGCACTCAGTGATGCAATTGCCCATACCGATACTATGAGTTTTTTCATGATTGATAAAAAATTGAGCGTGACTGGATATAGAATGGCCTCGTATATACTCACCGTTTAATAGGACCTTTGTGTAACTGTAGCGGTATTATTGCTACCGAACTGCCCAAAGCGGAGCACATTACCATCGCCGGTTTGGTTGAGTAGTAATGAGTTACTCGTACCCTGAACCTGCAAAGCACTCGTAGACATTGACTCCAGCCCCGTGAGAACGTTACTGGTGCCCTCCTGCACAATTGTGGCTATATTCTGTGAGCTTCCCTGTAAAAGTCGGGCTTCATTGCTGATGCCTGACTGAGTCAGTGTGGCCTGATTTTCATTACCCTGCTGGTCAATCAAGGCCTGGTTAGCATCGCCGGTTTGCGAAATCGTCGCCTGGTTATAATCTCCATTACCTGGATTAATCCCGCCAGTATGGTTTGTGCGGGCGTTATTACCATTTCCTGTCTGGCTTATTGAAATCTGGTTGTCTGAACTGTACTGAATATTCGCATTACTGACGTTATCATTCCCGGTTTGGGTAATCGAGACCTGGTTATTGTAGCTATCGAATGGAGCGGCCTGCCCATCGTATCCAGATGCTCTGACCGAACTCTGGTTGTGATTTCCGGTCTGCGTGATTGATACTTGATGATTACCTCCCCAGCTTGATACCGTACTGGCACTGTTTCCCTCACCGTTCTGATTGATACTGAACTGGTTATTATTCGATATAAAGCTGTTGATAGTTGCCGTATTATCATTGCCTAGCTGTGTCATTGACACCTGATTTTCTGTGCTCCAGGTCTGTAGAGATGCTGTATTCCGGTTACCCGTAGTCGAAAGAGTCCCGATATTGCCGCGTCCATTCTGCGCAAAGGAAACCTGATTATTGTCGCCCGTAGTTGTGATCGTTCCTACGTTTCCGCTGCCTCCCTGCGAAACCGGAGCGCTGTTTCCATCACCCGTCTGACTGAGCGACAACGTGTTCGACTGTGCACAAACAGCACCTACACTGGCTGCTGTCAGTAACGATAAGATGAGCTTTTTCATGATTGATTGATTTAAGGTGAACTGATTATGAGTTTGTCTCATCTGTGTATCGCAGCAGGGTGAGCAAGGTTAACAGCGCAGAAAAAAAAGAAATGAATTGATAACGAAGACGGTAAAACAGCGATAACCAGATTAGGAGAGGCCGACAATTAGCCGAATACCTCCTGGCTGTTATACTGGAAGAAAATCAGTTTTAAACCACTTCTTCAACTATTTGACAGATTACGAATACCAACAAGTCACTATTTGGCATATTATTGGATAGTATTATTGAACGAAAGTTCCTATCCGACAAATGAAATACCCGACCGTAACTATTTCGAATATCATCCGTACTGTGCTACAAGGAGGAACTGGCTGCGTAGCAATTGCCTTATTGATAGGGTTATCGCTTCGATGGCAGACCTATTCGGCTCAGAACGAAATTGAACGGGAATTATCAAATCAGACTTATCTGGAATTGACCTCGAACTTGCAAAATGCGAACTGTACGTATCATAATCATAGCTGGCTGGAGCCTTATGTTGAGTGCGAATCGATCCGGTACGGCAAACTAAAACTGACGCATAACGCACTTACTTACAACGGCATCCTGGTTCACTATAGCCCAGTTTATTTCTTTCGTACAGATAGCCTGTTTGATGAGTTCAGGGACAAAACATTAACGATGGGCCATTTGAAGCGTAGCCGAAACCATTCACTGAAACGTTTCTGATTGCGTAGGCTAGGTAGTCCTTTCGATGGGTTGCGTCATACGATTTTCTGCCAACGATGAACTGACCTACCAGCCTAATAGTTAGCGGGTTCATTGCTTTTTGGCGATCAAATCATTACCTATGCCCTTCCGGTAGTCATTGTAAAGCCGGGCAGTATGACCACGGATATTGATAACCCTTGCCAAAACATTGAGCAGGGTAGCCTGGAATTTTATCAGGCGTTATTAGCCGATTATAAACAGGCCTGGGAGTGCTTGTATATGAGCGCCTTCCGTAGTTTCGTGCCTTATGCCCGCCAGCGAAGCGCCATTTCTACGGACGACGCGCTGGACATTCTTCAGGAGGGAATGGCGGAGTTTGCGCTTAAATTGAAAAGTAGGAAATATGTCTTTCAGGGAAGACCGGTAGCGGCTTATGTATTTACTGTTTGCCGAAACCGATGGGTTAGTTTCCTGAGAAAAAATCACATTCAGAAGGTCGATATTACACAGGAGACGGCTACAGAAGAAAGTGATTTGCCCGATGATACTGAAAGTTCCAGATCTTCCTTCAGCTTGTTCATTCAGGATGATACGGATCAGGATGGTGAAAACGAAGCCGGATCATCCGATCGCGATGCGATCTGGGAAGATAATGAGGTCGATTGGGAGGCTGTTGGGCGGGCGTTCTCCGAAGTAAGTGACGATTGTCGCACAATGCTCCATTGCTTTTATGTCGATGAAAATCATTGAGTGAGTGCGGAGCCCAGATTGGTTTGCAGGAAAATTCTGCCAAAGTAAAACGATTTCGGTGCGCTCAGCGACTGAAGACCTTATACATTCAGTATAAACTAGAGTAGTCATGGAGTTATCGGATGAGCTTCTTGAACAAATCGGCGCTTACCTGTCAGGGAAGCTATCGGCCGAGGAAAAAGACCGGTTTGACGATCGGCTGGCAATTGATCCCTTGCTTCAGCAAGAAGTGGCCATTCAGCGGGAACTGAAACAGGGACTATCATTTCTGGCGCAGAAAGATCGGTTTAAACAACTGCACGCTGATCTTGACAAGCGTGGCCTGCTCAACGAAATACAATCAGGGACAAGTGAGCCAAACCGAACAGACTTGCCAATTCCCGACACAAAGTTGGCCCCATTTCCGGAGCGCCCACAAACTCTACAACGATCATTTCGCTATGGCTGGGCAAGCTGGGCCATGGCGGCTTCTGTCGTCCTTGTGCTTGGCATCGGTTGGGTGCTTTATCGGAACCAGACTCAAAAACAGGATGAACTGGCGAAGAATGAGCGGATTTTTAATGATTTCTTTACGGTGGAGATCAAATCGGCACCACCCCTTGCTGATGATCCGGATCGGGTAGCGGCCTCCCCAGACAATGGCCAGACGAAAGCGGATTCAGCACGGTTACACGCTCTTGTCGAAAGGTTGCAACGAGTGAATCCTCAGCCAGTAATTGGCGAACTTACCGCCCTCTCGGCCAGCAACCCCGGCCATTGGAGCGCCAGTGCGCAATGGTATCTGGCGCTGGCTTATCTGAAAAATAATCAGCAGACTGAGGCTGAGATTCGCCTGCAAAAAATTAGCCAGCTGAACGGCCATCCGTACCAGCAGGAAGCCAGGCGTTTGCTTAATCAATTAAGGTCTTCCGTACCCGATCGACCATGAAAATCAGCTGGCTCACCGGTATTCTTGTCGCATCGCTGACTTTTTCGGCATCAGCGCAAACCGATATTACGCCAGGTTTGCTGCTGGATGATGCTGGGTATGAGCAAGTACCTTACCAGGAAATTGTAACGAAGGAGAAACTGCCCAGCCAGGTTTCATTTGAGTCATTTTGCCCAGCAGTACAGGCACAGGGAGCTTATAGTACCTGCACCGGATTTGCGTGTGGTTATTACCTGCGCACGATTCTGGAAGCAAAATCCAGACAAATAACCGCACCGACCGATATTAACAAGCTGGCCTTTTCGCCGGGTTACCTGTACGAAAAAGCCAAGTCCGACCGTGATTACGCCTGTACGGAAGGGGTCTACCTTTCTAAAGTTTTTAGTATCCTGAAAGAGGTCGGAGTCGTACCGTTCAGGCATTTTCCTTATCCAGCCTGCGGTCAACAAACCGTGCCCGTCGATGCGGTTGCCTCTCGCTATCGAATCCGTGAATACGAACGGCTGTTCAATGTACAGGATGAGGAGCCTCAAAAAATTTACAATCTAAAAAAAGCACTGGCTGCGGGTAGTCCGGTGGTGGTCGGTATGGTTGTTCCAGCTTCCTTTTTCTTTGCGGGTAAAGTATGGAAACCTGCTTCTGGCGACGACCCAAAGGATAAGCGACTCAAAGGGCATGCGCTGTGCATAATTGGCTATGACGACAAACGGCATGGCGGGGCTTTCCGGGTTATAAACAGTTTTGGGAAAGCCTGGGCCGATGGCGGTTTCTGCTGGATCAGCTACCATGACATGGCCCGTTTTACGCGCTATGGGTTTAAAATTAGTTAGCAAACCTAACCTCAATGAAGACCACGCGTCGTTATCTGGATTCGGTCTTCGGCTATTTCTTTGCGGTTTTTCGTACAGGTAACAGCCTCGATCATGTTCAGCATTGAACCGACAAAAATGGTGTATCCATTGTCTTTTCTGACATATAACTCCGAATTGGGTTTCGTTGGCAGCGCACAAAACGCTTCTTCGACAGCGTAAACAAGCAGATACTCCATACCGAACGGTGCCGAACAGACAAGTGGAACATCGGGCGCAATACGGACGTATTGATTCTCCTGCCCAGGCTTAATTTCGAAATCGTTTTCGAGCAGTGTTTTGGTGCCGTCTGCCAGTAAATACACCAGTCGTAAATGACAGGGGCGATTCGTTTTTGCTTCCACGAGTAGTTGACTTCCTTCCCAATACTCCACATTTGTCCGGCCCCTATCTGTCCGAATAGCTACGCTCAGCGTTGTTTGTTCAGGCGAGATTTTCTGCTGGATGGTATCCCGTATGGCCACAATCTGTTGATAATTATCTGGCTTTAGTTTCAGGTTCTGCTGGCTAAGCCAGGCCAGTGGCAGGTCAGCATTGGTCAGCTTTTTCAGGACCCGATTGGTGTGAGGATCGTAAAGCTCTGCCGTAATCAGTAGGTTGTTTAGATCCTCCTGAAAAGACCCACCCACCAGCAGCGAACGTTCTGTATGTTGCGTTGGTGAAAGAACCTCAATCGACGGAATCTTCTGAAGGAGACTACCGAGCGTGGCAAAAATCCGGTCCGACAAAGCGTTGTTCACGCCACACCGTTTGTAGGTAAACATCTCCAGTGTGATTTGCTGGCCGTTGACCGGCAGGCTTTCTTTAAGTTGATTTGCCACTGAAGCCAGCACAGTCAGCAGATCTTTCTGTTCGCTTGCAGCCTGTTCGGCATCGGCGGCAGTGGCCGTAAAAGCCGTTGCCGGCCATTTGTCTGTTTTACTGATTCCGGCTATTCGAAAATCACGATAAATAGCCAACTGGCGGTCAAATACGAACATAACCCGGAACTCGGTCAAATACTGAAACTGGAATGGCCGCCCTTGTTTATCAGTACCTTGTAGTTGTTTGCTGAGGTACAAATTGATAAACGGCTGCCCATCTTTTGTTTGCTGGATATCGTAGCGGGCCTTACCGAAATCCATTGTATTGACAACTGGCTTTCCACCGGCAAATATGCGGCAGTCTTTTACGTACTCCTCGATAGTTGTATAGGCATTTGCCGGATTTCTGTACTCATTGTAGACCAGTACTTCCCGGCTGCGGAAGGCGTCTCTCACCAATCCTCTGATATGATTTTGCAGCGCTTCAAAAGGCTGGTTTGCTTCGTAATGCGTCAGAATTTCCAGATTCGGCAGGTACTTGTCCTTCACCAGTCGACGGGCGCTTTCAGCAATCAGTACCCGTTCGTTTTGCGTGTATGACTGCGCCCCGGCCACAAATCCAGCCAACATAAGGAGTGCAGTTATTGCGGAAAGTACTGGCTTCATACAGTCTATTCGTTGATACTGGATTACGATTACGCAGCGAGTGCTTTAGTGCATTGCCTTTCTGGGCGTTGTTTCCGCTAACCGGACATTACCCAGCAGCACCGTCCAGCGATGTTCTTCATAGAAAGGATCTTTCCGGTTGCGCAGGTCTACATCCATTTGTTTCGCTGTTTTGGCTTTATAGACAGGCTGACCTTTACGGTTAAAGGCCTGAAATTGCTGGAAGTAAGTAGCCGTTGTGAGATAGCCCCGATCTGTTTCTGTCCAGTCACCCAGTAAGGCAAGGTCATAGAAGGTGATGGCGATATCGAAGTATTTTTTGTCCAGATTCTTCAGTCTGCGTAAATAAATAGCCAACGGATACTCTCTGGTTATTTTGTTTGAACCAACCTGCATGGTGGCATCGGGCAAAAAAAGCATCAGGGCATTTTCAATAGCCAGCTCACGGATGTTGTCCTGCTGGTCGGGGTCGGCCACTACAGTTAAGTAGCGTTGAAATTCGGACACTTTCTGCCCGGTCAACTGTCGGAAGTCACGCAGTTGCTTATCGCTTAGCTGGCTTTCTACCACAATCTGGTGGTCATCAAGCGGCAATGGGCACTCCTGCCCCAATGAGTGATCAGGCAGAAAAATACTGAGCGCCAATGCCAAACAATGAAACACTAACCTACTCATAATCAATCGTATTGAACTGCCCATTACTACTTTGATTTCTGATTAGTCGATTAAAAAAAATCACTAATAATCCCATTACCACACTTCCTGAATCGCTGCCCGTTTGTAGTGTAACCCGTCGGCTGCAACTTCCGAGAGTCGCTCAATGAGATTAATTTGCTGAATACGATCGGCATTCAGGTATAATCGCCGAACAAACGTTTCGATGGGCTGCACGTCGCCCAATGTCGAATTTACGTAAATATCGATTCGCGCGTTTTTCGAAAAGAAACCCGTCAGGCGACTCATAGCCGTCAATCGCTGCTGAGAAGACAGTGTTTTATCCGTCAACTCGTTCAGATGACGGTTCATCTGATCGAAGCTAAGACTTGTACTGATTCTTCCGGAACTGTCGGACTTGCTCACATCAGGGGCCGGAGTTGTGACCAATGCTGTTTCTGTTGGTGCAATACCAACTACATTTATTTCATAAATGGATTGTTTAGCACGTGTTGCCTGATGCCGCGTCAGTCGGGTCTGAGCATCCCGAAGCAATGTTAACCAGCTGATGTTTTTATTATAACGACTGGCCAGTTCCAGCGCTTCATCGAACGAGCGGGTATAAAAACTCCCGGAATCGGGATGAGCACAGGCCTGTTGCGGAGGCTGGCTACTGGCAATGAGCGCATCGCCTTTCATGTTTAGAAAAAGCGTTCGATAGGCTTCATTCATCAATTCGTCGGTGAGCGTTAAGGCCTTTGGCGCAATTGTTTTTTTCACCATGCCGCGCATGTTATTGACCAGATTATTGCAGCAATCGCCCATTGTAATACACAGTCGTGCATGCTTGGCTTTAAGCGCCTGATGGACAACCATCAGGCCAGGATTTTGCTCACTTGCCTGCTCATCTTTTTCAAGCAGCAAAACCGGGAAACGGCCCGTACGCTGACTGGCATTGTAGCCATGTCCGGTGTAATACAAAAAGAGTATATCGTTCGGCTCAGGGGATAGATCACGTAATACGTCGTCGAATCGCTTGCGGCTAAACTCCTCATCCCAGATCACCTGTTCGCTCAATTGGTAGCGAATGGCGGCCGCCAATTGAACGAATTGCCGGTGCATGATCTCGACATCCCGTTTGCAGGCTTTATACAGCAACGGGTCTTTGGTGTCGGCCACCAAAATGGCATGAACTGTTTGAGCATGACAATAAAAAGCCAACAGGCTAAATCCAATGACGAACATAGCCATTCGTTTTTGTTGCCGGAGAGCGAAGACGGCTGGCATGGCTTAATCGGCTTTGAACATGAACTTGCCTCTCAAACGACCTTCGAGGTAAGGAGGCTGCTTAAACCCACGGTTCTCAAGGCCCTGATCGATCCGGTCGACCAGTTCAAAAATATCGACATTCGGCTGGTTAATATGTTTTACCAGTTCACTCGTAAAAAGGCCGTTTTCCTGATCGCCATCGTAAGCCTGTTTTCCGGGTTCGGTGGCAAAAACGATCATCGTACCCACAGCGGGCTGAACGGGAGCAAACGTCAATTCGCCGGCTCCCCTTCGCCAGGATCGATACGGGTTATTTCGGCAGGCATCCCAAAAAATCAGATTCGCACCTTTAGGGTTAGCATAGGCCATACGGCTTATAATCTGTCGTAAAGGATAGCATTCAAATTCAACATCAGGTTCTGCTTTGGGATCGGCATCTACCGGCTGCACATAATTCTCTCCGCCGACCATAAGCCCATGTCCGGCATAATAAAAAAGCCCTACATTATTGGAGCCGAGATCCGTCACAAATGAATCGAAAGTTTGTTTCAGATCACGCAAGGGCAGGTTTTCTTTATAGACCACAGTAAAACCAAGCTTTTCCAACTGCTGCCTGACAGCCCGGCCGTCGTTCGGCGGATTTTTAAGCGGGTATTTCGTATAATTCCCATTGGCAACAATCAGTGCCAGTCGTTTTTGTACAGGAACACTTTTTGAGGCTATTTCGGGTTGACAAATGATGATGCGCCGTTCGGAAATGGTCGTTCCAATGGCATTGGTCGCTTTAACGTAGATTTCGTTTGATCCAACAACCAATGGAATTACATCCGACACCTCCTGACTGCCACTAAATCGCTTAAATCCACGCTGTTGCCCAGCCAATTCGTTCCCATTATGAACAAACTGCAACTGGGTTACGGCGTCGGCCGATTGAATAAAGACCGTGGCAGTAAAGACTAATGTATGCACGGTTACCTGTTTTGGCTGCGGAGTTTTCCAGGCTATAGTCGGTGCAGTCGATGGCCCCTTCTGCATGGAAACCCAATCGCTGCGGGCGGAAATCGTTACGGGCTGCTGAGCGGCCAGTGGGTCTGACACGAACAGAAGTAGCAGGAGAAAAAGTAAACTTATTTTCATGACCACATTGGTTAGAAATGAACCTGAACCCCAATCGTTGGTGAATTGCCGACGTAGTTAAAAACAACCCGCTGGCTCGTACCCTGCTTTTGCCTGACGTTCTTTCTTCCTTTCAAAAAAGTGTAGGCCACATCCGTTATCAGCAGCGCCAGGGCCAGACGGGTAGCAACCAGATAGTTATGATGCAGCCGATTCGCTTCGGTATAATCGGATTCGTTCAGTTGACTGGCATACAGATCATACTGTTGCTTCGAGCGGCTATTCTGCCAAAAGCCATACACTAACAGCCCGACATAGGCACCTGTGATTAAAGGCCGAAGACCGATCCTGTGGTTTGGCTGAACGAAAATAGTACCAACCCCAGGTGCTAAAACCGAGATAAGCGCATTTGCAGGCCCACCACCAATCGCTTTCTGTTGAGCCGGTTTGGGCGGTTGCTTCACGAGAACGGTTGCCCGAATCGCATCATCGATGGTCAGACCATCCAGCCGGTAATCCCAGTAAATTACCTTGTTCTTTCCGGGCAGCACGCCTTTACCTACGTCACCTGTTACGGTCGATGCATTTAATAAACCTCTGGTACGGCTTTCGACTTGTAGGTAGATCGAATCTCGACTGGTTATACCCGAGACATCATACAGGACTTTTACCCGTTCGGAGTCAAGAGAAAGCCGAATGCCGGAAACCGTAGCTACTTTATTATCCAAAGACTGTCCATAGACATGACTATGAGCCAGACAGGCTATCAGTAAATAAACGAGCCCAATGGAGCAATAAACGGGTTTTATCATCTCTGGTATAAAGCGTTAATTTCCGTTTCCGTAAGACCACGATTATAGATTCGCACCTCATCCATCAACCCATTAAAGGCGTTAATATCACCCATCCAGGCACTCCCAAACCGCAACGAACCACCAGGGCAGTTGTCGATTGGTTTCGTCTGCGATTCGGATTGGCCTCTTGCTACACCATTTAGGTAAATTTTTACTGTCTGCCCGTCGTACATGGCAACCAAATGATGCCACTGATTCACCTTAAATGTTGGTTCATAGGCCGTTAACTGGATCGTAGATTCAAATTTGTCGCAAAGATTGTCGCGATGTACATCTGCCTGAAAATCGTAACCACCGCTTATATCGCCCGTTATGTGTGGCTTAATTTTAGCGCTGTACTGATGGTTCAGATCATCTTTAAAATTCGATTTTTCATAAATATGACTACTGGATAGCACCTGTACCGGCTTGATCCAGAGGCTTATAGCCATAGTTGCTGGTCGAAGTTTACCATCATCAGGTATTTCGAAATAATCATCGATTCCATCCAGAAGTAACGCCGAATTTGGCAACGCATTTCTATCAGGGCCAAACGAGGCTCCATTGACCGTATTTCCCCGCAGGTTATTACCACTTCCATCGAGTGTGTTACCGCTGAACGGATAATAGGCAATCAATCCATTCGTCACACTGTCCTGTAAAGGCGGCAAATCCCAGTTTTCACAACCAGAAACCAGGCTGATACCCAGGAACCAGAGATATAGTTTTAATTGCCTTGTGCTTGCCAATCGCTTTCTCATAACAAACATGGGCTTAGTATACTGTCTTGGAAAAGCAAGAGAAATGTAGTGAAAAATAACTATTTAATCTTTGCAAAAGCTAATTTTATTCTTTACTACTGTTTTATCACACAGATGACTAAAATTTCAACCGCCTAGACTTCTCATCTTCCTACTTTGTTGGTTAGTTTTTTTTTATTTTAATATCAGATAATCAACCGATTATACCCCAATCAACGATTTATGCTCAACCGCTTGGCTAATCATGTGTGAAGCGTAACTTTTCTATGATAACACTCGCGCTGTACCGCCATTTGCCAGCTAAAACCTATTGAGTAATCGAGATAAAGGAGGCAGAAAAATACTCAGCTTTCAGAGGTTTTTCCTGTATGCCTGCCACTCTGCAAGATTTATTCGAATAGACAGTTTCCGGGGAGAAAGCGTTGTAGGCAATTAGCTGATTGTCAAAATTAAATCTATGCTTATTGGCGATAAAACAGCTTGCTTGTCTTCATGACACGAGTTGGGTTATAAAAAAAGCACCGTGTCATTACGGTGCTTTTAGTAATCGTCTTTTCACCAATTTATTCTGAACGCAGGCTTTTGATGGGATTTACCAAAGCTGCTTTGATGCTTTGAAAACTGACCGTCAGCAGCGTAATCAACAGAGCGCCTGCGCCCGACACCACAAAAATCCACCAGGAAATTTCAGTATGGTAGTGATATTTCTGAAGCCATCCGTTCAGTAAGTACCAGGCTGTTGGGGTAGCAATTGCCAGCGCAATGACAACCAGAAACACGAAGTCTTTAGAAAGCAATCCCCATAGATCCAGAACCGAAGCGCCCAGCACTTTGCGAACACCAATTTCTTTGGTTCGTTGTTCGGCCACGAACGAAGCCAGTCCGAACAGGCCCAGGCAACTGATAAAAATGGCCAGCGTTGCAAAAAACGAAGCCAGCTTACTGATCCGTTCTTCATTACTGAATTTTTTAGCGTATTCTTTATCAACAAATTTGTAATCGAAGGCCGCCGATGGGACTATTTTCTTGAAAACTGCTTCGATTTTGGGCAGCGCTTCATTAGCACTGACAGTCGGTTTGATTTTTATATCTATTTGGCTGGCAGCATCATAGGTTGCATCTAAAAAGAAAAAGGCACGTTTCTCTGGCTCATAGGGCGAGATTCTGACCATATCCTTGATCACGCCAATAATTTGCCGGGATGTTTTGCCATCATAAAATTTCACAAACTCTCCAATCGGGTTTTTAAAACCAAGATAGTTAGCGGCAGATTCATTGATGATCATTTTAGTAGTGTCCGTGACAAATGTTTTGGAAAAATCCCGGCCAGCAATCAACTGCCAATTCACCACCTGACCGAACCCATACGAAACATCGGTTATCGAAAAATCGTCGGCTAATTCAGGGTCTTTGCCTTTCCAGGTAAAACCACCCATGTTGTTCCAAATGGCTGTCAGTGGGCTCGACGAAAGCTCCATACCTGCCACCACGCCTGTATTCAGCAACTCGCTTCGCAACACATCCAGCTTACCCAAATAATTAGGGTCATTTTTCGGAATCGTAATCAACCCTTCCCGATTATAGCCAACGGGTCGGTCCTGTGCATATTGAATTTGTTTATAGACGACTATGGTGCTGATTATCAAAACCACCGAAACAACAAATTGAACGACCACCAGAATTTTTCGAGGTAAAGCCGCAAAGCGTCCCAACCGAATCGTGCCTTTCAGGACTTTTACTGGCTGGAAAGCGGATAAATAAAATGCAGGATAAGCCCCGGCCATAAAGGCCGTAATAGTAATAAAAACGATACTGATTAACCAGAAAAACGGGTTTAAAAATGGCAGGGATAAGTCTTTGTCTGCCACTTGATTAAACCAGGAAATTGACACTGAAATCAGCAAAATTGACAGCACAAACGACAAGATAACTACCAGGAAGGATTCACTCAAAAACTGCTGAATAAGCTGATTTTCTAACGAACCAATGGCTTTCCGAACACCCACTTCCTTAGCTCGTTTTTCGCTCCTTGCCGTACTCAAATTCATGAAATTGATACAAGCCAACAGCAATACAAAAAGGCCAACAATACCAAATAGCCAGACAAACGTGATGTGCCCGCCAGCCGGTCTGCCATTTTTAAATTCCGAATACAAATGCCAGTCTTTCATCGGATATAAAAAAACTTCGTAGGCGTATTTTGCTGATCGTTCGGCCACTTCTTTTGGCGTGCTTTTCTGATAAAAATCCTTTATGCTGGCGTTGGCTGTTTCAATCGATACATTGGGCTTCAACTGCACATAAATACCGTATGAGCTGTTACCCCATTCATTTTCATTCTTTTTTATCCAATCATTTGAAGCAACCCATAAATCCCAGGGCGAAAAAAACTGCACTTCCCCAAATCGGGTATTTCGGGGTATATCTTCATAAACACCCGTTACGATTACATCAATACGGTTATCAATTTTCAGCTGTTTATTGATCGGGTCTTCTTCGCCAAAAATCGCTTCCGATGCTGATTTCGACAGCACAATCGAGTGAAGTTCATTGAGCGAGGCATAGCTTCCTTTTAGCATTTTTAGCGAAAGCATTTCTAAAGCGCCTGCATCAATAAATTCGCCCTTTTTGGGCATTTTTTTATCCTCAGTCGAAAGGGTATAATCGCCAACCCACCAGGCCATCAAAATGTGCTTAAAATACTGATGGTAATTACTTTTCAGCGCTGCCCTCATGGGGAATTGCATGGCCTCGGTTCCGTCCGTTTTCTGGATATTTGGGTCTGTGTACACCCTCCGCACCTGGGCGATGGTATCATAATTTTTATGATACGTATCAAACGAAACCTCATCGTAAATCCAGAGCCCAATGAGCATAGTCACGGCCATACCCGTAGCCAGACCACCAATGTTGATAACGGAATAGACCCGGTTCTTGGCCAGGTGGCGAAAAGCGATTTTAAAATAGCTGCGTAACATATCAGTTAGCATTGGTTTTGGGTAGTCATCGCGACGGCTGGCATATCGAGATCCGGCCTTTGGGAGCGAGACCGTTGATGCATCTGTACGTCGGAGGGATTTATAAAAGAATGGAGTCAGGCAGTGTAAAACAGCCCAGACATACTCACGTCGAGCCTGGGCTGGGCTTACCTGTTTGAGACGCTTGTAAAACACCTCGTGCAAATCTCCCTGCACGTACTCCAGCAGGTGCGGGGCCACAAACCACTTGAGAAGCCCGTCAGCCCAGCGGGGCGGTTGCGGCAAACCACCTGAATCAGTTCCTGGCAAGTGGTGCTGGTTGGGTTTATTCTTCATCGGTAGCGAAAAATTTGCTTATAAGACCCCTAATAGCTGAAGCTTTCCAGTAGGAATGGCCTCCCAAAGCCGGGTGCGCATCTGTTGGATCTCCAGCAACACCCTCCCTCCTTCAGCCGTCAGGGCAAACAATCGCTTGCTTCGCCCTCCTCGCTCAGCCGTAGCCCCTCCTATAGAGGACGATAAAAAGCCTTTTTCTTCGAGTCGATACAGGGTCGTATGCACGGCGCTAACCGTGAAGCTTCGACCCGTCTGCTCCTGAAGTTGCTCCATAACCGGCACCCCGTAGACCTCCTCGGTGCTGGCAGCCACCACTAATAGTACCAGTTCTTCCAGTTCTCCCAGTATGGTCTTTTTCATATGCGTGTCAGGCTAATCAATTAGATACAATATCTTAAATCAAATCTGATGCCAGAGTCAAAAAGTGCCTTTAACATACGCTAAGCCAACCAGCTACTACGTGCACTGTCCAGAAACGGACGAATCCCTGTCCATGAGTGGACAGTACGAAAAACTAGAATCCTGGTAATCACAACTTGCCTGATAGGAACCAGGCCGATCATGTAGCGATAAACTACGGATCTGGCAAAGTATGATCCAAAGTGCACAATTTGATTGTAATAGGTTTCGCGGCTAGTGCATTCTTTTCCGTGCACTTGTGCATATGCGTTCGTCAGCCTATCTTGGCCGACCAAGTACGATTACGCTTTTATGATACGCTTTATTTTCCTGTCGCTCCTTCTTACGAATTACCTGTTTGGTCAGACGCCATCTGCCGGACGAGTTAAGCGGCACATTGAAAAACTGGCATCCGACAAGATGAATGGACGTGGAACAGGGAGCCCAGAAAACGCAAAAGCGGCCAGCTACATCGCCAGATACTTCAAAAAATACGGATTAGCTCCTTTAGGAACCGATGGCTACAATCAACCCTTTACGGCGAAAATCAGTCGTGTTGTGGTTCCTGATAGTCTCCGGCAGGCAACGAATGTGATTGGCTTTCTGGATAATGGTGCGCCTTATACCATTGTTATTGGCGCTCATTACGATCACCTGGGTATCGGTCGGCAGGGAAGCTCTCTGGAAACGCAGCCAGCGGGAAAGATTCACAACGGGGCTGATGACAATGCATCGGGCGTGGCTGGGTTGCTGGAATTAGCACAGTATTTTTCTAAAAACGGGGTAAAAGAACCGTACAATTTCCTGTTTATGGCCTTTGGTGCAGAAGAATTGGGCTTACAGGGTTCTCGCTATTTTCTGAACAACCCAACGCTGCCTTTAGAAAAAATGAACTTTATGGTTTGCATGGATATGATCGGCCGATATAACCCGGAGCGGGGTGTGGGCATTGGTGGTTACGGCACCAGTGATGCGTGGCCGACCATGTTCAAGGGTGTCGACAGTACGATTAAATTTTTTACCGATCGACCCGGCAACGGTGGATCGGATAATGCGTCTTTCTACGCCAAGCAGATTCCGGTTCTATTCTTTCATACCGGTGGCCACCCCGATTACCATAAACCCAGCGACGACCCGGATAAAATTGATGCCAAAGCCGAAGAAGCCATTCTTAAGCTGGAAATCAGGATTCTCGAAAACGCCATGCAACAACCCAAACTATCATTCACTGCGGTGAAGTAACGCTATTCGAAATCGCTTAACCTAGTAAAAAACATGCTAAAACAGTTCTTTTACGTTCTTGCCTTTATGGTTTTTTGTCTGTCGTCAAAAGGACAGAACCGGCCTAACATTATCTTTATTCTGGCCGATGATCTGGGCTATGGCGATGTGGGCATCAATGGACAGAAGCTCATCAAAACACCGCATATAGACCGCCTGGCGAAAGAAGGAATGCAGTTCACGCAGTTCTATGCGGGCACATCGGTCTGTGCCCCTTCGCGTTCTTCGCTCATGACGGGGCAACATACGGGCCATACGTATATACGCGGCAACAAGGGCGTAGACCCGGAAGGCCAAGAGCCAATTGCCGATTCGGTGGTTACGGTGGCCGAAATTCTGCAACAGGCTGGCTATACGACCGCAGCTTTCGGCAAATGGGGCTTAGGCCCGGTTGGCTCAGCAGGCGATCCCAATAAGCAGGGGTTCAACCGATTTTACGGCTACAACTGTCAGTCACTGGCTCATCGGGCTTACCCGAATCACCTTTGGGATAATGCCCGGAAGATCGTACTGGAATCGAACCAGAATTTACAACAGACGAACGAGTATGCACCCGACCTGATTCAGAACCAGGCGCTTAATTTCCTGGATGCTCAGGATAAAACGAAACCGTTCTTTTTATTCCTGCCTTACATTCTGCCCCATGCCGAACTGGCCGTTCCCAACGACAGCATTTTCGCGCAATATAAAGGCAGGTTTTCCGAAAAACCGTTCAAAGGAGCTGATTATGGGCCAAATGCCAAAAACGGCGGTTATACCTCCCAGGCTTATCCACATGCGGCCTTTGCAGCCATGGTAACCCGTCTCGATTTATATGTCGGTCAGCTCATGGCTAAACTGAAAGCCAGTGGTCTCGATCAGAATACGCTCGTGATCTTCTCCAGCGACAATGGTCCACACATAGAAGGCGGTGGCGATCCAACGTTTTTTACGAGCAGCGGTGGCTTTCGGGGCGTAAAACGTGACTTATACGAAGGAGGAATCCGCGAACCGTTTGTGGCCCGCTGGCCGGGCGTCATTAAGCCCGGCACCAAAAGCGATTACATTGGTGCTTTCTGGGATTTGATGCCCACCTTTGCCGAACTAGCCGGAGCCAAGGCGCCCGCCCGAATTGACGGTCTTTCGTTCGTGCCTTCACTAACGGGAAAAGGCACCCAGAAAAAGCACGATTATCTCTATTGGGAATTTCACGAGGGGGGCGGCAAACAGGCGGTTCGTCAGGGAAACTGGAAAGCAGTTAGGTTGCAGGTAGCCAAAGACCCGAACGGTCCTGTTGAATTGTATGATCTGACAAAAGATCCGGCTGAAACCCGTAATCTGGCAGCCCAATTTCCCGACAAAGCGAAGCAACTTGCCCAGCTGATGAATGCCTCACACGTAGAGTCGGCTATTTTTCCATTTGGCAAGGAGTGAAAAAACTAGGCTGATTTTTGTCCATTCGGCAGCGAGGAACGCTATCTTTGCCCAATTTATAGTTCTACTGCTTCCATGGCCCAATCTCTCAGCGTCCGCCATCTGGTGGGTATTAAAGACCTGACCGAATCTGACATTCAGCTCATTCTGGAAACGGCCAGGCAGTTTAAAGACGTCATTAATCGCCCCATTAAAAAAGTGCCGTCGCTGCGTGATGTGACGATTGCCAATGTTTTTTTTGAAAATTCGACCCGTACCCGGCTTTCGTTTGAACTGGCCGAGAAACGATTATCGGCCGATGTAGTCAATTTTTCGGCTTCGGGCAGTTCGGTTAAGAAAGGCGAAACCCTGCTGGATACGGTCAACAACATTCTGGCGATGAAGGTCGATATGGTCGTGATGCGCCACAGTAGCCCCGGCGCTCCGCACTACCTCACGAAGCATATCAAAGCCAACGTCGTCAACGCGGGCGACGGTACGCACGAACACCCCACACAAGCGCTGCTCGACTCTTTCTCTATTCGCGAAAAACTCGGCGATGTTGCGGGGAAGCGCATTGCCATCATCGGCGACATAACGCACTCACGCGTGGCACTTTCCAACATTTTCTGTTTACAAAAGCAAGGAGCCGAGGTAATGGTCTGCGGCCCTAAAACACTCATTCCCAAATACATTGAAGCGCTGGGTGTAAAGGTCGGCCACGACGTTCGGGAGGCTCTCGCCTGGTGCGATGTTGCGAATGTACTCCGTATTCAACTGGAGCGGCAACAGATCAAATACTTCCCATCCCTGCGTGAATACTCGCTGTATTTCGGTATCTCAAAGCAAATGCTCGATGAGCTGGACCGATCCATTGTGCTCATGCACCCTGGCCCCATCAACCGGGGCGTCGAACTAACTTCCGATGCCGCCGATTCATCGCATTCGATCATTCTGGATCAGGTCGAAAATGGGGTTGCGGTTCGGATGGCGGTGCTCTATTTGCTGGCGCAGTTGTAAGACCTCACTAACAGCTTTTTTTGTTATAGTTGATAAAATAGCGTACAGCCAATGGAACTGGAACTCCGAACGTTGCACCCGCCCCGGTACCAGAAATTTGATGACGATTTTTTCTTCGCCTTATGTCAGGCAAATGAAACGACCCGGCTGGAGCGGGATGCTCATGGAAATATCATTATTATCCCCCTCGCCGGAACACAAACAGGACGTTATAACGCCGATTTATCCGGCGAAATTTGGAATTGGAATCGCCGTAACAAACTAGGCTACACATTTGATTCGTCGACTGGGTTCAAATTAGCAAATTCTGCTGTTCGATCACCAGACGTAGCCTGGGTCAGTCTTGACCGTTGGGAGGCAATTCCCGAATCTGACCGACAGGGTTTCGCCCCGCTTTGCCCGGATTTTGTGGTTGAAATTCGCTCAAAGAGTGATGATTTAAAGGATTTGAAAGAGAAAATGGAAGAATACCGCGACAATGGTTGCCGACTAGGCTGGCTCATTGATCGGAATGGGAAGCAGGTTTTTATTTATCGCGAAAACGGCTCCATCGAGATTAAACAGGGAACGTCCGCCGGTTTATCTGGTGAAGACATTCTGCCCGATTTGAGCATCCAGATTGAGCTGTGATCGATGTCCTGCACTTAACAAAAGCAGCGTAGCCCAGAACTATGCTGCTTTTGTTTTATGGGCTTAAATACGTTATTTCACTCCCTCGCCTGTTAATCATACTACTTCGTCAATGAAATACCCCTCTACGTTCATTCGAACAGTGCTTTTTCTTGCCCTGTGCATCACGCACTACGCCCACGCACAGGAAGATATCCTAAAAAAGCTCCTGGAAATTGCCATCATCGAGCAAAAAGTGATGATGCCGATGCGCGATGGCGTTCGGCTGGCAACCGATATCTATAGACCTAAAACCGACAAACCGGTCCCAATAATCTTCTCAAAAACCCCTTACAATGCCAATGCCTGGGGCGATGGTGAACTCCGGCAGAATTCTTATCAGACAGCGCTCGACGCCGTAAAACGTGGGTATGCTTATGTCGTTCAAAATGAACGGGGTAAATTCTTTTCGGAAGGAGACTGGGACATTCTTGGGCCACCCACTACGGATGGTTATGATGCTTTTTCATGGATGTCAAAACAGCCCTGGTCGAATGGTAAAATTGGGACATTTGGTTGTTCCTCCACGGCCGAATGGCAAATGGCCGTAGCCGCCTTAGATCACCCGGCTCACGCAGCGATGGTGCCTATGGGTTTTGGGGCTGGAGTGGGTCGCGTTGGCCCATTTATGGAGCAGGGCAACTGGTACAGGGGTGGGGCACAACAGATGCTTTTTACAACCTGGCTATATGGCACTCAAACGGATGCATTTGCCCGCCCGAATTTCCCAAAAACGGCCACGAGTGATGATTTAACGCGCGTATCCCGGTTTTATGACCTGGCCCCCGAAATGCCTAAAGTCGATTGGGCGCAGGGGCTGAAACACTTACCGGTTCAGGATATCATCAAGAATGTGAATGGTCAAAAGGGTATTTACGAAAAGATGATCGTTCGCAAACCGAACGATCCGGATTGGTACAAGGGCGGACTTTATCACGATAATATGCCCTTTGGCGTGCCGAGTTTCTGGTTTGTCTCCTGGTATGATGTCTCGAACGGACCGAATCTGGCCTTATTCAACCACGTTCGCAAAAATGCGACTGATCCGCAGGTTCGCGATAATCAGTATCTGGTCATTGCGCCGACACTGCACTGTGCTTACAAACGGGCCACCGAAAACACCGTTGTTGGTGAACGGAGCGTGGGCGATGCACGACTGGATTACGATGCGCTCATCTACGGCTGGTTTGATCATTGGCTGAAGGGTGAAAACAATGATATCCTGAAAAATACACCCCGCGTCAAATACTACACGATGGGTTCTAACAAATGGCAGACCTCTGATACATGGCCTCCCGCCAATACAGAAATGACTACCTACTTCCTGTCTGGAGGTGGCCATGCCAATAGCCTCTATGGCGACGGTAAACTCACGACCAAACCACTGGGGAAAGACGAAAAACCGGATGCTTTCGCCTATGACCCAGCGTATCCGGTTCCTTCGTATGGCGGCAACGTTTGTTGTACGGGCACAGCCATTCAGGGTGGCTCATTTGACCAGCACCAGATGGAAACCCGGCAGGATATTCTGGTCTATACAACCGAGCCTTTTGCCGATGGAGTCGAACTGACGGGGTCGATTGAACCAACGCTCTACGTTTCGTCGGATGCCAAAGACACGGATTTTACGATTAAGCTGATCGACGTTTACCCCGATGGAAAAGCCTATAACCTGGACGAAACAATCCTGCGCGCCCGGTATCGGGATGGGTTCGACAAAGAGGCATGGATGGAGAAGGGTAAAGTGTACAAGCTTACGTTAAGCCCGATGGCTACAAGTAATTATTTCGCACCGGGTCATCGGATTCGGGTTGAAGTGTCGAGTAGTAATTTTCCCCGTTTTGATCGCAACATGAACACCGGTGGTGATAATTACAGCGAATCGAAAGGCGTAGTAGCACACAATCAGGTGTTTCATTCAGCCCAGTATCCGTCGCAGATACGCCTGCCGATTGTAAAAAAGTGAACCGGTAGCTTCATAAAAGGGAGCTTCTGAATTTACCAATCGACCAAACTCATTGTCCCGGCAACCGAGCGAACAAATTCGTGAACCTCGCTGTTCTCTGAGTACTAAAATAGGCCTTCTTCTCACCAATTTTAGCGAACAACGAGACCCAATACCTTGCTGATACGTTAGCGAAGTACTACTTTACGTTTCTTCACTGACACAAAACGACTTTACTGATGAAAGGCTTTCAATTTTCCGATTACGTACCACCCGAACAGAAGGAAGGCAATAAATTCGACCAACTGCTCAATATTTTCCAGCAATTGTTGCTGCTTACCTCTGGTGATGTAGAGCAGGCTATGTCGTGGATGAGCCAGCTCGATCGGCAATATGGCCTTACCGACGACAAATACGGGATTGGCAATTTCTTCGATGACCTGAAAGAAAAAGGGTATCTGACCGAAGAAAATGAAGAAGGTCGCATTGTGATGACGCCTAAAAGCGAACAAACCATTCGCCGGAGTGCGCTGGAAGAAATTTTCGGTAAACTCAAACGCTCTAAGTCGGGCGGGAATCACAACACACCCTACACAGGTACTGGCGATGAACTCAGCAGCGATCTCCGTTCGTATCAATTCGGCGATACGCTTGAGCAAATCTCGATGACCGAATCGATCAAAAATGCCCAGATCAATAGCGGTGTCGAAGAGTTCCATCTGATGGAACGCGACCTGGAGGTAACCGAAAAAGAGCAGAAAACACAGACATCGACCGTATTGATGATCGACATTAGCCATTCGATGATTCTGTATGGCGAAGATCGGATTACACCTGCCAAGAAAGTAGCCCTTGCGCTGGTCGAACTGGTTAAACAGAAATACCCGAAAGACACGCTGGATATTGTTGTGTTTGGCAACGATGCCTGGCAGATTCAGGCGAAAGAGCTTCCCTATCTGGAAGTTGGCCCGTATCATACAAACACCGTGGCCGGGCTGGAACTGGCCATGGATTTGCTGCGTCGGCGGAAAAACAAGAACAAACAGATTTTCATGATCACGGATGGAAAACCAACGTGTCTGAAAGAAGGGATCAAATATTATAAAAACTCATTTGGCCTTGACCGCAAGGTTGTCAGCAAAACCCTGACTCTGGCTGCCCAATGCCGTCGACTGGAAATTCCGATCACGACCTTTATGATTGCCTCCGATCCGTATCTGAAACAATTTGTGCAGGAGTTTACGAAGGTTAACAACGGACGGGCTTACTACAGTGGCTTGCAGGGTCTTGGCAACATGATGTTTGAAGATTTTCAGCGAAACCGTCGGAAGAATATCAAATAAGCCGTATGCTATCAGCCGTATCGAATAAAGTCGGGACACTCCTCCCGACTTTGTTTTTGTTCCTCAGTATGGTCACGAATGCACTTAGCCAACCTCTAACCGACTCGCTGACTGCCTATATCCATCGATTACCCAAAAACGCCCGCATCAGCATCGCCACTAAATCATTGGCCGACAGCAGTTTGTCATTTTATGAGCGAGCCGATGAACGGGTTCCATCTGCCAGCGTGATCAAACTGCCGATCATGATCGAAGCGATGGAGCGGGTAAAAGCCGGAACCCTCGATCTGGACGAGATTCATATCCTGACGGACTCCGAAAAAACCGGTGGCGATGGGGTTTTAAAAACCTATTCACACCGTAGCCGCGTCAGCTACCGCGACATGCTCCGGCTCATGATGGTTTTTAGCGACAACACGGCAACCAACATCTTTATCAACGAACTCGGCCGCGATGCTATCAACCAGCGCATTCGCCAGCTTGGTCTTACCAAAAGCCAGCTTAACCGGGTCATGATGGATACGCTGGCTGCCCGGCAAGGCCGAGATAATTACGTGACAGCGCGGGAAATGGGTCAGTTGCTGGAGAAAATTTACCGAAAACAAGTCGCAACGCCCGAACTCTGCGATCAGATGATCGATATTTTGAAGCAAAACGAAGATACGAAGACGATCCCCAGTTTGTTGCCAAAAGGAACGGTTGTAGCGCACAAAACCGGCACGCTGACCAACGTCCGGGGTGACGTTGGTGTTGTGTATGCAAAATCGGGCAATCAGACTAAGCCGTTTTTGCTGTCTATATTTGTAGAAGGCATCGCCCAACCAGAAGCGGAGCGAATTATTGGCGAGGTCGCGTTCATCTGTTATAGCTATTATTCCCACCAATGATCAACTTCGCCGATAAAGCCATTGCTTATTACAATTCGCTTGCTGCTCCCACCAATCTGCCACCCGACATTGGCGTTATGAATCCGTATCAGGAACCGGTAGTGCAGCATCTGGTCAGCGAATTTTACAGCCGTTTTTTCCATGATAACAGGCCCCGCATTTTCGTTTTGGGTATTAATCCTGGCCGATTTGGTGCGGGTGTAACGGGGATTTCGTTCACAACACCCCAGAATCTCCGCCGGTATTGTGGTATTGACAACAACCTGCCCGATACCCCCGAACTTTCAAGCCGGTTTATTTATCAGGTTGTCGAAGCCTTTGGTGGCGCAACAGCGTTTTATGGCCGTTTCTTTCTGACCTCTCTGTTTCCGCTCGCCTTGACCAAATCAGGGAAAAATTACAATTTCTACGATGACCGAATGACAACCGAAGCACTCTGGCCCGCGATTACTGAAACCGTTCGAACGCAGATCAACTTTGGCTACGATAGGCGGGTAGCCGTGTGCCTGGGGCGCAAAAACGAGACGTATCTGCGTCGCCTGAACGACCAGCAGCATTTCTTCGACCGTATTGTTACGCTCGATCACCCGCGTTACATTCTACAGTATAAAACGAAAGTTGTTCCCGTTTATCTCGAACACTATATTTCAACCTTGTACGACTGCCTGGAATAGGGCCTGAAACCGGCTACCAGTCGTTTTATAAACGTACTTCGCTTATACGTTTGTCAGCTCTCAGCGTAAGCCCTGATTTTATAACCTGATCAGTTCCAGAATAAATACAACAGGCTCTAGTTTCCCATCACCATCAAAATCATCACTTTCTGCTTTAGACATTTTCAGCGTATTACCGCTTACTACGGCATCGTACGATTTCGTAGTACGGCTATTGGTTATTGTCAGTTTTGGCCCGGTCAATGTCCAGGTAGAGCCATCTTCAATGGGTCCTTCTCTTACGGTTGAGCAGGAAGCAATTGGTGTAGTCGTTATTTTCCCTCCAGCGTTGAACGTAATTTTTGCCTGCTTGACGCATTTAATTACATCATCTCCCAAAAAGGCACCGTAATAGACGAACAAATCGGCTGTTTTTTGCCCATTTCCCAGCAAATCCACAGCTGGGTCTACCTTATAGGCCGAAATAGTCCAGTTTCCTTCAATTGATGAAGCTTTTATAACGTCACCGTCATCTTTTCTACAACTTCCCAGCCACCCTATTACAGACAGACCAAGAATACAACCAAACCAGCGCTGTAATCTGTATCTATTCATAAGTGAATTCCCACAAACAACAGCCATTTTCTGTATCGCTAAAGATGAGATACAAACGTAACTTAATTCTCAGGCAAGTGAAAACCAACGTCAAATTCTATTCGGCCAACACAATCGATCTCAGGCCTTTAGCCTCAGTTCGTGCTACGGCAAACGATGCTGGTCAAAGGTCTGAATCTACCGCCGACTAAACACAAAAGCAGCCCATTTGAGAACGGACTGCTTTTTTCAGTAAAGAGAGAATATGCCTTATGCGCGCTTAAATTCGATGACGGTTGTGTAGGTTTCGTTTTTCCCGTCGCCATCAAGATCATCCTGTTCGGTAACGCTCCAGGTCATTGTGTTACCACCCACGGTCAAATCATATACCTGTGGACCGTCGCTGTCAGTAATTGTCAATTTATCACCCGTCACTTTCCAGGTTGAGTTATCCGTTGCCGGATTGAAATCGTCGGCATCGCCCGACTGACATTTTGGTGAGGCAACGCCCGTCACTTTACCATTGCTGTTGAACGTAATCTTGCTGTCGGTCAGGCAGGTAATCGCGTCAGCACCAACATATTGCTTAATAAGTTCGAGGTAATCTTCAGTCTGGTTGCCCTGTTTCAATTTCATGCCGGAAATTTTCCAGCTTCCTTCTACCGAATTTGGCGTCACGACATCACCACCGCCATTTTCTTTCTTACAACTTCCGAACCAGAGTGGCATTGCCAGTACTAATGCCCATGTGAGTAAACGACCTAATTTCATCATGTTTATTTGTTTCTACTGCTTGAGTTTTTTTCAGTTTCGAAACAAAAGTATCGGGGCTACAGATGATCGACAGGGGCAATCGGGTTGAATCGTAAAATCCTATTAACGAAGTGTCATAAGAGTAGGATGAATTGATTGCGCGGTTATTGTTATAGTAAAAGCCATTAGCCCATTTCTTTTAAAGTCAACAAATTCTGTATAACGTAACTGTAATTCTTCTGACGCATGCGTATTTTATTCATTCTACTTCTGTCTTTCGGTCTGTTCAGCCAGCCATTAGCCCAAACCAGTTATCAACCAACGCCCGACAATCTGGCTGCCCGGAAAGCGTTTCAGGACGATAAATTTGGTCTCTTCATTCACTGGGGTGTTTATAGTATTTTGGGCGATGGAGAATGGGTGATGAACCAGCGGCAGATTCCGATCAAAGACTACGAAAAACTCCCGACGTTTTTTAACCCCACTGCCTTCGACGCCAAAGAATGGGTTACTATGGCTAAAAATGCGGGCATGAAATACATCACTATTACGAGCAAGCACCACGATGGCTTTGCGATGTATGATTCCAAAGTGTCTGATTACGACATCGTTGACCGAACACCCTACAAAAAAGATGTGCTGAAAGCACTGGCCGATGAGTGCCGTGTGCAGGGCATCAAACTGTTTTTCTACCACTCCCACCTCGACTGGCACCATCCTGACTACTTCCCCGCGGTCAGACCGGTAAAACAGCAGGCCGCCCCGAAAGTGGTGATTTCGATAAGTACCTCACCTACATGGATACGCAACTATCCGAACTGCTGACCAACTACGGTCCTGTTGGTGGCATCTGGTTCGATGGCTGGTGGGATCAGTCGGCCCATGATAAAAATGATCCGCATAAAACCGTTGTCGACTGGAAACTCGATCGGACTTACTCCCTCATTCACAAGCTTCAGCCTGCCGCATTAATTGGCAATAACCACCACGTTGCCCCGTTCCCCGGCGAAGATTTCCAGATGTTTGAGAAAGACCTGCCGGGGCAAAACAAGACTGGTTTTAGCGGAGAGTCAGTCATTGGGCAGCTGCCGCTCGAAACCTGCGAAACGATGAATGGGGCCTGGGGTTTCAACATCAAAGACAACCGGTATAAAAGCACAAAAGATCTGGTGCAGTACCTGGTGAAGGCCGCCGGTCATAATGCCAATTTTCTGCTAAACGTTGGACCGATGCCCAATGGTAGAATTCAGTCGGAATTTGTCAAAACGCTGGCCGAAGTGGGGCAGTGGATGCAGAAGAATGGCGAAACCATCTATGGTACGCGCGGAGGACCGGTTCCTGCCAGGGATTGGGGTGTCACGACAGCCGTAGGCAACCGCGTTTTTGTCCATATCCTCAACTGGGAAGATCGCCAGCTAACGCTCCCGCCCGTATCCGGCAAAATCCGCTCGGCTAAACTGTTTGCCGACAAGAGCCCGGTTAAGGTCGTTCAAACGCCCGAAGGCATTGTGTTAACCATGAATTCGGGCCCTTCAGCTGATGCCACCGATACAATCATTGAACTGGAAATGGCTCCCGAAGTAGCTAAGAAATAAGTGGGCAGGTTTTCGTTTTCTGTAGAAACCGCTAAGCATTTGTATGGGTTATTTTTTTGCCGATGGCCGCAAAAATACTGCGGCCATCGGCATTTTGACTGGCTTAAATCGGCGGCAAAATGGGTTTTATTTGTAAAATCTTCCCCCTGATTGTAGTATTACCGTTCAGAATCTACCTCAGAGATTGATTGATACTTCTCAACATGCATAGGTTAATAAACACCATCGGCCTCCTGTTTTCTACGTTTTACTTCATACAGGCACAGGTTCCCGTTACGCTAAAATCAGGGCCAAACGTCTATCAGTTCACCAAAGGTCTACTAGCCAACACGGGGAGCCGATATGGTCGGGAAGCCATTTATATGGACCCACTAGCCTACCAGCTCTATACAAATACGCTTAAACAGCCAACGGAAGGATCGGTATTCGGCACAACTGAACAAGGTCAGGAAATAAAATGGCAGCCAATTGTAGCCGATAGTCTGAATCGGCTTCGGAGTCGAAATGGATTTAGAGGTGGACAGGGTGGTCCCGCCGGGCCAGGAATTATACCCGGAAATAGTCGGGGAGGTATTGGAAATGGCGGTGGTTATATTTACCTGACCTACTCCTCTCCCAAAGAGCAAACGGCTCTGCTAAATATCAAAGGCAACAGCAATGTGTATGTCAATGGAGAACTACACATGGGCGATGCCTATAGTATGGGCTATCTGGCCTTACCGGTAAAACTCAAAAAAGGCCTCAACGAATTTTATGTACGCGGCATGGCGATCGTTGCCAGTCTGACGTTCCCCGAAAAATCGGTTTTGTTCAATACCGATGATCCTACGCTTCCCAGTATCGTTCCGGGAGGTCAGAACGCGAACTTGCAGGGGGGCGTGGTTGTCGTCAATACGTCTGATCAGCCCCTAACAGGTTTGCAGCTAACGAGTAAACTGGCAGGGAAAGAAGTTACCTCGCTCCTCCCATCGATTCCGGCCCTATCGATTCGAAAGGTTCCATTTACGTTTGATGGCAGTGGTGTGAGCACCAAAGGCAAGTATGATTGCGCCATTACGCTGGTCAAAAAGGGTAAATCCATCGACGAATCGAAGGTGACTGTTGAGGCCGTTGCTCCCGGCGAGTCATACAGCAGCACCTTTATCAGTACAATCGATGGCAGTCTGCAATATTACGCCGTTACACCACAGTCTTCCACCAACACAACGAATGCTGCGTTGTTTCTCTCCGTACATGGCGCTGGTGTCGAAGCAATTGGTCAGGCCAGAGCCTATAAACCCAAGGACTGGGGCACCTTAGTGGCGGCTACGAACCGGCGTCCACGTGGCTTCAACTGGGAAGATTGGGGACGACTGGATGCACTGGAAGTGCTGTCGATCGCCAAAAACAGATTTAAACCAGATCCACAACACATCTACCTGACCGGGCACTCGATGGGAGGGCATGGTACCTGGTTTCTGGGAGTGACTTACCCTGATAAATGGGCAGGTATCGCTCCCTGTGCGGGCTATCCGACCTTAAAAGAATACGGTTCGGCCGACGGTGTTATTCCCGATAGCAGCAATAATCCGATGGAGCGTATGTTGTTGCGGGCGGGCAATCAGAGCGATGTACTAAAATTGGTTAGTAACTATAAACCGTTGGGTATCTATGTCCTTCATGGCGATGCCGATAAAACAGTGCCCGTAACGTATGCGCGCCAGATGCGGAAGCTATTGGGCAATTTTCATTCAGATCTGAGTTATTATGAGTATCCTAACGGCGAACACTGGTTTGGCGACCAGAGTGTAGACTGGAAACCCTTATTCGATTTTTTCAAATGGCATCAGCGACCCGTCGATTCGACGGTGAATGCCATTGATTTTATGACGTCCAGTCCAGGGATTTCGTCCGCTTATTACTGGGCTTCCATCGAACAGCAAAATCAGCCCTTGCAATACAGTCGAATAAAACTCAATCGGACGAAAGCCACGATTACGGGTTCGACTGAGAACGTCCATCTGCTGAAACTAAAGCTGGCTGATTTTGGCGCAAATACCCGCATCAAACTCACACTCGACGGGATGGCTGCCGTTGATTATACGACGAAAAGCACACACGATAGTTTATTTCTGCGTCGCGAAAATGGTCAATGGCTGATCGCTCAACAACCCGATTTAGCTCAAAAAGGTCCGCATCGCTATGGAACGTTCAAAGATGCCTTTACAAACCGAATGGTTTTTGTGTATAGTACACTTGGCTCCAAAGAAGAAAACGAGTGGAGCAGCCAAAAAGCCCGCTATGATGCCGAAACCTGGTATTATCGGGGCAATGGTGCTGTCGACATTATAGCTGATAAAGAGTTTTCGCTCCAGAAATATGCCGACCGGGGAATTATTGTCTTCGGTAACGCCAGCACAAATGCTGCCTGGAAATTACTTTTAAATGACTGTCCAATTCAGGTCGAGCACAATTCGATTCGCGCAGGGAACCAGAGTTGGCAAGGCGACGATCTGGCCACGTATTTTGTCTGGCCCATCAAAGGATCGCCCATGGCGTCGGTGGCCGTGATTGGAGGAACAGGCCTGAAAGGATTGAAAGCAGCTTCCGCGAATCAATACTTCGCCGGAGCAAGCGGTTTCCCTGATTTTATGATTTTCAGTCTGGACATGCTAAAGACCGGCAGTAAAAGTATAAAGCAGGCAGGTTTCTTCGACAACGCCTGGAAATTGATTGGTAATGATACCGCTCTGAATGAGTAAGCTTCAGAAATAACAGGGTGGTGAATCACCCACAAAGACACGTCAAATTGAGCTGATTTAGTTCGCGTGGCAATCGGATCATCATCCGATTAAATGTCTGACTATAAGTATGTTAATAAAAATAAACATCCATAATTAAGTTATCAAAGTTCCAATTTATTGAGTAAACGGTAGGTTTTCATAAATAGGTTTACTGAACTTACCGTTCGCTCAAACTACTCAGTAAATATCCGTAAAAATACCTATTTTTATTCTACAACTAAACGAGTATGCCGGCGCCTACTCTTGTCTGGAGACTTGCTGTAGCCGGTTGGCTGAGTGGTCTTTACCTTCTCCAAAACCTGAAATGGTTGTTGGTTTCGCGAATAACGATTCAGGCTCCTAACACCTTGTCGAGCTAAGGCTCTTCTGTTTTGTAATGACTTAATCCAATTGCTCTTTCCAAGCTCTTTGTTGAGCCTGGCCGGTAGCGTTGTAGCTGTCATTTCCTTTTTTCTTTTGGCCAATTGCCAAATTGTCGTAGCTCTACTGTGCATTGCTGGAACAGCCGTGTTACCAACAACCTGATTTTCAACGACTCATCAGAAAACAAAAAAATCCATTTACTGAATGGATTAAGCACACGTAAACCACACCATTATGAACATATACTTTCCTTCGCTGAACATAGGTATCGCTCGTAAAAATGAGCAAGCGAATAAAACCACTCTATAAGCAAGGCCGGGTCGAGAAATTAATCCTTAGATCGGTAAAATCGGCATAAGGATTCTGATCTACACGATCGACCTCTCTACGATCTCAGTTTTATACAGTACCTGCCTGGTACATACTGTAGAGCTGATCATTCGCACAGTTTTCAGGAGTAAACAAATCCATGCGCCATCCTGACAGGAAGCGTTTATCCACACCTAATCATCATGAAATCAGCACAATGGACTTTTGCCATAATCAGCTTATTGGTTAGCCAGGCATCCGGACAAACAACACTTACAGGAGCCATTCGCGACGGTGTGGGCAAACCCCTGCCCTATGCGAGTGTGGCCTTGCTAAACGCCCGTGATTCGAGTACTGCCAAAGGCACTGCCAGTGATCAGCGGGGAGCATATGCCTTTGAGAATGTTCGGATTGGGCGGTATATCGTGCGGGCTACAGCCGTTGGCTATCAGAAAATGCATTCAGTGATCCTGGAAGTCGGCAATACACCAACCGATGTTCCGACGCTGGCCTTGTCTGAAATTACGGGTAAACTGGCCGAAGTACAGGTAACGGCCAAAAAGCCATTCGTTGAGCAGCAACTCGATCGCATGGTCATCAACGTTGCCAACAGTATTGTGGGTAGCGGCAGTACAGCGCTCGAAGTGCTCGAAAAGTCGCCGGGTGTAACGGTAGACTATCAAAACGAGCGGCTCCAGCTACGGGGAAAAGATGGCGTTATTGTTCAGGTCGATGGAAAACAGACCTATCTCTCGACACAGGATGTCATTGCGCTGCTGCGGAGCATGTCGAGTGACAATATTGAGAAAATCGAGCTCATTACGAATCCTTCGGCGAAGTATGACGCAGCTGGAAATTCGGGCATTATCAACATTCGGCTCAAAAAGAATAACAGCGTTGGCACCAATGGCTCGGTATCAGTGGCTGGCGGCACGGGCCAATTTGATCGCGAACGGGGAAGCCTGCAATTCAATCACCGCACGTCTAAACTGAACCTGTTTGGTAATTACAGCCTGAACCGGGGCGGTAATTACTGGGATTTTAAGCTGGATCGCAATCAGCCTGATCCCAGTGCGACTGATCCGGCACGGCGGAATGTGGTCAGCCAATATACGCACCTGATTTTTCGCGACCTGGGCCAGAATACTAAAGCAGGGCTTGATTTTTCGCCGTCTAAAACGACAACAATAGGCGTGGTGTGGACGGGTTTCTGGAGCGATCATAACGAACATGGACCGGCGGGGGCAAGTTTCCGGCGGGGTGATGGTCAACCGATTTACCTGCAAACATCGACCGAAAAAACGTATTCAACGGTTTCGCAAAATCAGATTGGCAATCTCAATCTGCAACATTCGTTCGGCGAAAAGGGCGGTCAGCTATCGGCCGACTTCGATATTGGCCATTTTAATCGTCAATATTCGAACAGCCTCTTAACCGAAACACTTGTTGCCACCACCGACGTCAATCCACCAACGGGCGGGCTGTTGATCACACAGCCCTCTACAGTGGACATCCGTACGGTGAAGGCTGACTATAACCGTCCACTATCGAAAGGATGGAAACTGGAAACCGGCCTGAAAAGTGCATCGGTACAAACCGACAATGATCTCCGCCTGAGCAGCGGCCCAGATGGAGTGTTGATGCCTGACCCTACACTATCGAACCATTTTCAGTATACCGAGCGTGTCAATGCGGTTTATGCCAGCGTGTCGGGGAAGTGGGGCAAGTCAGATGTCCAGATGGGTTTACGAACCGAGCACACCCATTCAGAAGGCAATTCACTAACGCTGAACCAAATTGTGGTTCGGGATTACTTAAAGTGGTTTCCGAGTCTGTTTGTGTCACGGCCCCTGTCGGCAAACCAGACGTTTACCTTTTCCTATAGTTATCGGATCGACCGGCCTAACTACCAGAACCTGAATCCAGCGCGGGGGTATGTCGATCCATACGCCTATAGCCAGGGAAACGCCTACCTGAGACCGCAGTTTACGCACGCGCTGGAAGGCAAGCTAAGTCTAAAAAACGGCCTGTTCGGGTCATTGGGAGCCAACTACACAACCGACCTGATGTTCTTTACGATTCATGCCCTGGAAGGCAATAAAACCTACGTCACAACGGAAAATCTGGGTAGTGCCCAGGGCTACACCCTGACCTTGAGCTGGCCATTGACCGTTGTGAAAGGCTGGCAGCTACAAACCAATGTACTGGGCTATTATAACCGCTTTGAATATGACTACGAAGGAACCGTTCTGCAGGTACAGAACATAGCAGGGCGGCTGAACGGCAACAATGCGTTTACGCTGGGCCACGGCTGGACCGCCGAACTCAATGGATGGATCAGTACGCCCGCTGTAAACGGTATCTGGCGCACACCCTGGCTTGGTGCTATGGATACTGGCGTGCAAAAAACTGTCTCGTCATCGCTCAAGCTTAAGTTCAGTGTGCAGGATGTGTTTCATACCAATCGTTTCCGCCCATCTGTCGAAACGGTGAATGGGCGACAGGCAGGCGTTCTGACATTCGACACACGTATTGCCCTGCTGAACCTGACCTATTCGTTTGGCAACCAGAAGCTGAAGGGCGAGCGTCAACGGCGTACCGGCTCTGATGACGAGACCCGTCGGGCCAATTAACGCTATCGACATTTTTTATTCTCTATTTATTAACCATGCTCATGAAAACAACCGATTATCCAAAAGCAGCCTGGCTTACGCTGCTGCTCGTATCAGCCTTCATTGTAGGCTGGGAACTGTACTGGCGGCACGAGAACTACGTATTATCCTACAACGATGACGAAAGTCTTTGGGCCAGTAAACGGAAACTGATTTACCAGAGCAGTCCGGCACGGCCTGTTTTGATCGGCTCGTCGCGCATCAAATTCGACCTGGATCTGAGCACCTGGGAACGAATAACCGGCCAAAAACCTATTCAGCTATCGATGGTCGGCACGTCACCTCGCCCCATGCTGACCGATCTGGGCAACGACAAAGACTTCAAAGGAACGGTCTTAATCGACGTAACAGAAGGGCTGTTTTTTACGCCAACCGGTTCGTTTCCAGAAAAAGAGGCAATTAATCGGGTTACAGCCTATCCTAAATGGTCATTGTCTCAACAGATTAGTTTTCAGATCAATCGTGTATTGGAGACTAATTTCCTGTTCCTGGATGCCGAGCGATTAGCCCTGAATCCGCTGCTGAATTTACTGCCGATTCCACCCCGACCCGGTGCCTGGGGCGGCCCAAAATTCCCGCCTGAGTTTGCAGTAATCGATATTGACCGGCAAACGAAAATGACTGATGCATTTGTGGCCGATACAACGATTCAAAATAAGGTAAAGGCGGTCTGGCTGGATATTGGAGCACATAGCCCCAAACAGGCAATTGCCGGACCTCCTTTGCTGGAAATACTCAATTCGACAAAGCAGTCGGTCGATCAGATTCGGGCGCGTGGTGGTCAGGTTGTGTTTATCCGAACACCGTCGGATGGCCCTTTTCGCCAGATCGAAAAACAGATGTTCCCTCGTGAATTGTACTGGGATCGACTCCTGGCTCACACAAAGACACCCGGCATTTTTTTCGAAGACTACCCAGCTCTCACTGGTTTTCACTGCCCGGAATGGTCACATTTGACGCCCAAAGATGCTGTTCGTTTTACGGAAGATCTGATTCCGATTATTGAGAAAAAAATGAGCTGGTCGATCCCCCGAAGTTCGTTCAACCCGACTAAAAAAAATATGTCATCTCTATAGCGCACTCAACTCATGGTCTTTAATTCCTACACATTCATTATCTTTTTTGCTGTACTATTAGGGCTGCATAATTTACCTTTTTCGTGGCGGGCAAAAAAGATCAATCTGCTGCTGGCCAGCTATTTGTTCTACGCTCTCTGGAATCCGCCGTTCATTTTGCTGTTATGGCTCTCGACCGTGGTTGATTTCTACATGGCCCGGCTGATTTCGCTCGAACAGCGTCTTCTTCGCCGGAAACTCCTGCTAACGGTTAGCCTCGTTTTGAATCTGGGCATGCTGAGTTATTTTAAATATGGCGGCTTTCTGCTGGAGAATTTTACGGCCTTATTAGCAGCCGTAGGTATCGTTTTTCAGGCAGCTAAACCCGATATTATCCTGCCGGTCGGCATTTCGTTTTACACGTTTGTGACACTCTCCTATACGCTGGATGTCTACCGTCGTAAGTTTGCTCCTGAACCCTCGTTCCTGAACTTTGCCCTATTCGTAACCTTTTTTCCGCACCTGGTTGCGGGGCCGATTGTACGCCCTGAAGATCTGATTCCTCAGTTCAAAACACCACGTCGGGCAACGGCCGAACAACTAAGCTGGGGGTTATTTCTGCTATCGCTTGGCTTATTTATGAAAGTCACCATAGCCGATGGCCTGCTGGCCGAAACGGCCGATCTGATTTTCTCGCTGCCGTTCCCGGTACAGACACTCGACGCGTGGATGGGCGTACTAGCCTTTTCAGGGCAGATATTCTGTGACTTTGCGGGCTATTCGACCTGTGCCATCGGCGTATCGCTATGCCTGGGTTTTGTTTTGCCTGAAAATTTTCGCTATCCCTACGCAGCCATTGGTTTTTCTGATTTCTGGCGCCGGTGGCACATTACCCTCTCGACCTGGCTGCGCGATTACCTCTACATTCCGTTAGGTGGCAATCGGCATGGATCGGTTAGAACATACGTTAACCTGATGATTACCATGCTACTCGGTGGTCTGTGGCATGGAGCATCGTGGACATTTGTGATGTGGGGCGGATTACACGGATTGTTTCTGTGCATCGAACGGTTATGGCGCGACTGGTCGGCCCGCCGACGTGCGAAAGTGGCTGAGCTGGTGGTCGATGGCTCGATGATTAGCCGGGCTTCGGTTATTCCACCAATAGCCATTTCCAATTCATTCACCCGATTTGGCCTCGCCTTGCTGACACTCTTTCTGGTCAATATAACCTGGGTATTTTTTAGGGCTCCTACGTTTAAAGGAGCCATGTTGCTCCTGCTTGCCATGTTTGGCATCATTCCCAATGGTGCGACCATGCTCACGAATCTGGCCATTCTGACCGTCAGTATCATCACCGTGGTATTGATTGGCTGTCACTGGTTTATGCGCAATAGTTCGCTGGTACAGTTGTCGAAACGCCTGCCCTGGTGGGCAATCAGTCTGGGCTGGGCAGCCATGTTGATTCTGGTTATTCTGACCCAGAAAAGTAGCGGATCGTTTATCTATTTTCAATTTTAACGCCCGGATTCCTTCATTTTTCGCCTACCAATAAACTCAACGTTCCGAAACAGTGCCGCCCGGTACTGTTTCGGAACGTTAACTATACTACGCTTCATTTAATACGAATACGCTGTTGTTCAGTTCAGACCAGTGCCACGGTTTCTACTGTTGTCCCTAATAACCTTGGCACGGGTCTAAACTGAACACAGTCCTGAGGGTATTAACCCGCAACAGCACAACGTTAAGGCAGCCATATTACGCAATACGACCGACGTTAAGGAGTCTATGAGCATGGCTTCGCTGTGGGTTCGCTTCACGATTCCCTCCATTCAACAGGGCTAAATTGGCAATAGCTTACTGATCTACAGCTAGCCTGATCACATAGATAAATTAATTGCTACGCTTGTTGCCAAAGTCCTGACTAACAGCGACTCATTAAGAAACCAGACAATGTCTGTAGAATAAATTCTAAATAAGGATGCTACGCTTAAACAAAGCATTCTCAAAACTATCCACACCATGAAAACAAGACTATTTCCATCAAACCGATACTGGTATTCCAGCATCGGCCGGGCGCTCTTTGGCCTTTTACTTCTGGCCTCCCCTTCGCTTTATGCCCAGACCTTTGCGGGAAACCCTTTTCTCACTACTGATCCAGTCAGTTTCCGGGCTATAATCATTCCGGATAAAAACAGATCGGCCATCAATGTTCGCGTTGAAAAGCAGAACGCCAAAGCCCTTCGGATTCGGCTTTTTAGCGTAAAAAGCAAAGAAATTGTGTATGATAATTACGTCACCAAGAACAAGTTTTTCGGCCGGTTCGATATGTCAACCTTACCGTATGGCGTATATGCTATTGAGCTAAGCACCCAATCAGCTAAGCAGACAGAGATATTCCGGATTGAGCCATCGTCATCCGATCGTATTGTACTGGTAACTAAACCATTAGAGCGTGACAGCCTACTTGCCCAATACTGAACTTGTGACTACTGCTCGGCCAACTTAAACCGATAAAGTTTTTGAAACTTTATCGGTTTAAGTTGGCCACATTCATGACTAGTACGTATAATATATAACTTGGAATAGTACTACCTTGCCAGCCAGCCAGTCCGGATATTGATCGTTTCACGCCAATTGATGCCTGAACTACGACCGTCTATGTATTAATTGGCGTGAAACACGCAGTTGAATAAACAGACAACTGTATATTTACGATCTTTACCACTCATCGCTTCCTGTCAATGCTCATAACCACTACTCCTAACATCGAAGGCAAACAAATTACACAATACGTCGGTCTGGTCAACGGGGAAGCCATTATCGGCGCGAATCTCGTCAAGGATTTCTTTACTACGATACGGGATGTAGTTGGCGGCCACTCCGGAGCCTACGTACAGGCGCTCCGCGAAGCAAAAAGTATTGCTATCAAGGAAATGATCGATCAGGCCACCCGGCTTGGAGCCAATGCAGTGATTGGTGTCGACCTGGATTATCAGACCATCGGTAGCAACGGTGCTATGCTCATGGTTAGCGCCAATGGCACGGCGGTTATCGTTGAATAGAGCCTCTTTTCTGGCAGCATACTGAATTTCGTGTAACTTTACTGGCTAACCGAAACAAGCTGCTTTTTTCGTGACTTCATCACCCTTTTCATTTCGCCAAACCCTGCTGACAGCCTGGCTTGGTTTATCTGTATCCCTTTCACTGGCTCAGATCCCCGGTCGTCAAACCCATTGGTCAGCGGATGGCAATGCCTACGCATCAATCGAACAGGGCGACCTGGTTAAAACCGACATTCGTACTGGCCATAAAACGCCATTAATCACGAAAGACAAATTCCGTAAGTCAGGTTCTGATCAACCGCTGGTCATTACGGATTTTGCGTTCACACCCGACAGCAGTCAGCTTCTGATTTTTACGAACACCGCACGGGTCTGGCGATACAACACACGGGGCGATTACTACTTGCTGAACCGGACAAGTGGCCAACTCCGGCAACTCGGTGCAGGTTCCGGTGCATCGGCTTTACCCGCTCAATCGTTGATGTACGCGAAATTTTCTCCGGATGGCAAGAAAATAGGCTATGTCAGCGATCACAATCTGTTCGTAGACGATTTGGCAACGGGTAAGCGAACCCAACTCACGACCGATGGCACACGCAAGCGTATTAATGGAACCTTCGACTGGGCCTATGAAGAAGAGTTCGATTGCCGTGACGGTTTTCGGTGGAGTCCCGACAGCAAACACATTGCCTATTGGCAAATTGACGCCACCCGAATCAGGGACTACCTGATGCTGAATACAACTGACTCCAGTTATTCGCACATCGTCCCCGTTGAATACCCTAAAGTTGGCGAGAACCCTTCTCCTGCCCGGATTGGGATCGTGGCAGCAACTGGCGGAGCCACCAGCTGGCTGGCTATTCCCGGCGATCCGCAGCAGCACTACCTCACCCGTATGGAGTGGTTCCCGAATACGGACGCTGTTATTGTCCAGCAATTGAACCGTAAACAGAACGAGAGTAAGTTATTTATTTGCAATCCAACCAACGGTTCGGCCAATCTCATCGCAACGGAGACAGACAAAGCCTGGATCGATGGCAAAGACCGCTGGAATCCTGCTGGCCCTGCTGGCTGGGAGTGGCTCAACGGCGGCAAAGCGTTCGTCTGGGTATCCGAAAAAGATGGCTGGCGGCATATTTACCGCGTTAGTGCCGATGGCAAACAGGAGGTTTTGCTAACGCCCGGTTCCTACGATATTTCGTCAATTAGCCACATCGACGAAGCAAGTAATCAAATTTACTTCATCGCGTCTCCTGAAAATACCAATCAGCGGTATCTGTACCGCACTCGTCTGGATGGGAAGGGAAAAGCAGAACGAGTAACACCCGCCGGACTGGCCGGTACGCACGGCTATACGATTTCGCCCAACGGCCGGCTGGCGACGCACACATTTACAAGCTACCAGACCCCCCCAGCGCGCGAATGGATAACCCTCCCCGACCACAAGCCGGTCATTGAATCGGAGAGTATTGCTGCTCGGGTTAAACCCGTTCCGAAATCAAACGTCAGCTTTTTCAACCTGACCACCGAAGATGGGGTTACGGTCGATGGGTGGATGGCTAAACCAACCAACTTCGACAGCACGAAAAAATACCCGGTCGTTTTTTACGTCTATGGCGAACCAGCCGGTAGCACAGTCAACGATGTTTTTTCGGTGGGGAGCAACAACATGTTCGTGGGCGATATGGCCAAAGCGGGCTACATCTACGTTGCCCTCGACAACCGGGGAACGCCCAACCTGAAAGGTGCTGCCTGGCGCAAGTCTATTTACCGCCAGATTGGCCGCATCAACATCCGCGATCAGGCGATGGGGGCTAAGAAATTATTGGCACAACATGCCTATATGGACACCAGCCGCGTGGCGGTGTGGGGCTGGAGTGGCGGTGGTTCTACAACCTTACACCTGTTGTTTCAATACCCGGATGTTTACAAAACGGGTATTTCCATTGCCGCTGTGGGCAACCAGCTCTTCTACGACAACATCTATCAGGAGCGTTATATGGGTCTTCCTCAGGAAAATCGCGAGGATTTTGTAGCCGGATCACCCATTACGTACGCCAAAAACCTGAAAGGAAACCTACTTTATATTCACGGCACTGGCGACGATAATGTCCATTACGACAATGCTGAAGTGCTGATCAATGAGTTGATCAAATACAATAAGCAGTTTCAGGTAATGCCTTATCCAAACCGGACACACAGCATTTCGGAAGGACCGGGCACATCGCAACATCTGCACACGTTGTACACCAATTATCTGCTTCAACACTGCCCTCCGGGCCCTCGTTAAGCGTCTTTTCGATTATGACCCGATTGACATTAGTCCTGCTACTGATTACATTGCCACTTCTGGTATCAGCCCAAAAGTATGAATTTACCCATGACGATACCCTGCGCGGCTCCATCACGCCCGAACGGGCCTGGTGGGATCTTGCTTTTTATCATCTTAAAGTCCGGGTTCAGCCTACGGATAGCACGCTTAGCGGCTCTACAATGATCCGGTATCGCGTTCTGAAGCCGGGGCAAACCATGCAGGTAGATCTCCAGCGGCCGTTACGAGTGGTAAAAGTTGAACAGGGTGGTGAATTGCTCAAATTTCGGCAGGATGGCAACGCGTATTTTGTTGACTTGACCAAGCGGCAACAACCCGGCCAGACGGAATCCATCACGGTGCATTATGCCGGGAAACCACGCATTGCCAAACGTCCCCCTGGGATGGCGGCATGGTCTGGTCGCGGGATAAATCGGGAAACTGGTTCATTGCCACTGCCTGCCAGGGCCTGGGAGCCAGCGCGTGGTGGCCCTGCAAAGATCACATGTACGACGAGCCGGATTCGATGGCTATCAGCGTGACGGTTCCTGAAGGGTTAACCGATGTTTCGAATGGTCGGCTACGGCAGGTAATAACGAATCCGGATCACACGCGCACCTTCAACTGGTACGTAACCAACCCGATCAACAACTACGGTGTAAACTTGAACATCGGGCAATATGAACACTGGAGTGAGAAATATGCGGGTGAGAAAGGGCCGCTTTCCATCGACTTCTATGCCCTGCGCGACGACGTCGATTCTGCTCGTTCACAATTCAAACAGGTTACCCAGATGATGAAAGCGTTTGAGCATTGGTTTGGGCCCTATCCGTTCTACGAAGACGGCTACAAACTGGTCGAAACGCCTTATCTGGGTATGGAGCACCAAAGCTCGGTCACGTATGGCAACAAATTTCGGAATGGGTATCTGGGCCGCGATTTATCTAAAACAGGCTGGGGATTGCTCTGGGATTTCATCATTGTCCACGAATCGGGGCACGAGTGGTTTGCCAACAACATTACCTACAAAGACGTAGCCGATATGTGGATTCATGAAAGTTTTACGAACTACTCCGAAAATCTGTTCACGGAATATTATTACGGCAAAGATGCCGGAGCACAATACGTGATCGGCTGTCGTGGTAACATCCGGAACGACAAGCCCATTATCGGTATCTACAATGTTAATCATAGCGGCTCCGGCGACATGTATTACAAGGGAGGCAACATGCTTCACACCATCCGGCAGCTTGTCAACGACGACGAGAAATGGCGGCAACTGCTGCGTGGGATGAACAAGACGTTCTATCATCAGACCGTTACGACTCAGCAAATTGAGGACTATATGATCCAGCAGACTGGCCTGAATCTCAAACCTATTTTCGATCAATATTTGCGCGACACCCGAATTCCAGTACTCGAATATCGCCCGGTTGCGGGCGGTCTTCAATACCGCTGGACAAATTGCGTCGCTGGATTCGACATGCCCGTGCGCGTATGTCTCGATGAATCGGGGCCGTATAAGCAGCTAGCGCCAACCGCACAATGGAAAACGTTGGCAGCCAAGGGAGCAGTAACGCTTATCCCGGATGCAAATTATTATGTATTGAGTAAGTTAGTGAGTAGTCTTTAATTTTAACCAACCTCAACTATGGCAATCAACTGGCAAGGCGTGTTTCCGGCCTTAACGACCAAATTCACAGCAGACGAAGAACTCGATCTGGTTGCATTCAGCGCTAATCTGGCAGCACAGCTCGACGCTGGCGTAGACGGCATTATTCTGGGTGGCTCGCTCGGCGAAGCCAGTACGCTTTCCAATGACGAGAAAGATACACTCGTCAAAACAGCCGTTGATTATGTTGACGGACAGGTTCCGGTGGTGTTAAATATTGCAGAGGGAGCCACTCGGGAAGCCGTCCGCATTGCCGAACGTGCTGCCGGGATGGGCGTTAGTGGGTTAATGTTATTGCCGCCGATGCGCTACAAAGCCGATGAACGTGAAACGTGCACATACTTTAAGGCCATTGCCGCAGCCACCGATCTGCCGATCATGATTTATAACAACCCGGTTGATTATAAAATCGAAGTGACACTCGACATGTTCGAAGAATTAGTTGAATTGCCGACCATTCAGGCCGTTAAAGAATCGACCCGGGATATCTCGAATGTTACCCGGCTCCGCAACCGATTTGGCGACCGGATCAAAATTCTGTGCGGGGTTGATACGCTGGCCATGGAAGAACTGGTTATGGGTGCCGACGGCTGGGTAGCCGGGCTGGTCTGTGCGTTCCCACGCGAGACTGTAGCCATCTACAGACTCGTCAAAGCAGGCCGTTACGACGAAGCCCGTGCCATTTATCGCTGGTTTCTGCCCCTGCTGGAACTGGACATTCATCCGAAACTCGTGCAGTACATTAAATTAGCCGAAACAGCCGCTGGGCTAGGTACAGAGTACGTACGCGCTCCCCGCTTACCGCTCGTCGGCTCTGAACGCGAGCGTATCCTGAATGTCATAAACACAGGTCTCGCCAACCGGCCAAAACTACCCGCACTGGAAGAGTTGGTTCATGTAGACTGAGGTGTCGATCGTTGACATGATCCGGTCAGTTCTTCATTTCCCATTCTATATTCCAGTTCATGAAGTCTTTTTTTTGCATTGACGCACACACCTGCGGTAACCCCGTTCGGGTAGTGACAGGCGGTAGTATTCCGTATTTGCATGGGGCAACGATGAGCGAAAAACGTCAGCATTTCCTGCGCGAATACGACTGGATTCGGACCGGACTGATGTTTGAGCCACGCGGCCACGATATGATGTCGGGCAGTATACTCTATCCGCCCAGTGACCCCGCCAACGATGTGGGTGTTCTGTTCATTGAGACGTCGGGCTGTTTGCCCATGTGCGGTCATGGCACCATTGGTACAGTTACCGTTGCCATTGAACAGGGCCTGGTGACTCCCAAAACACCAGGCGTGCTGAATCTGGAAGTTCCCGCCGGACTCGTTAGGGCTGAGTACCGGCAGGAAGGCAAAAAGGTCAAATCGGTAAAGATTACGAACATCAAATCGTACCTCGCGGCTGAAAACCTAACGGTTGAATGCCCCGACTTAGGCACATTGACCGTCGATGTAGCCTACGGCGGAAACTTTTATGCCATTGTTGACCCGCAACCTAATTTCCCAGGGATAGAGCAATTCAAGGCCGAGCAACTCATTGCGTGGGCGCGAACGATGCGGCAGCGGATGAACGAGCAGTACACGTTTGTACATCCCGAAAATGCCACCATTAATGGACTAAGCCACATTCTCTGGACTGGTGAACCGCTTGACCCTACGTCAACAGCCCGCAACGCTGTATTCTACGGCGACAAGGCAATTGACCGATCGCCCTGCGGCACCGGAACCTCAGCCCGATTAGCACAATGGTATGCCAAAGGCAAACTAAAACCCGGTCAGGATTTTATCCACGAAAGCATAATCGGCTCAAAATTCATTGGTCGCATTGAGGCCGAAACGGAGCTTAATGGCCAGCCTGCCATCATTCCCAGCGTTGAAGGGTGGGCGATTATTCACGGATTCAATCAGATTTTACTCGACGAGGACGACCCGTATAAGCACGGATTTCAAGTGATTTGATCATGAACGTAGGAATCATCGGCGGGGGCGTCAGCGGTCTCTTTTCAGCTTATTATTTACGACAGGCAGGGCATGAGGTGACCCTCCTGGAAAACGGTACGTTTGCCGATAGTTGCTCGCACGGCAATGCAGGTATGATTGTGCCCAGTCACATTATTCCACTCGCGGCACCGGGCATGATCGCCAAAGGGATTCGGTGGATGTTCCGGTCGACCAGTCCATTTTACGTAAAGCCACGGCTCAACCGCGATTTGCTGCAGTGGGGCTGGCTTTTTTATAAACATGCTACCGCCGAGCACGTAGAACGGGCGATTCCTGTGCTACGCGATCTGAGTTTTTTGAGCAAAAAACTCTATCAGGAACTCGCCACAACGGGCAATCTCGACTTCGGCTGGCAGGAACGTGGCTTACTGATGCTCTATCAGACTCCCGACAACGAGCACGAAATGGCTGATGAAGCCAATGTAGCCAATCGGGCGGGTGTTGACGCACAGATCCTGACAGGTCAGCAGGTACAGGATCTTGAACCGACAGCTAGGGTCACAGTACGCGGGGCTGTTTATTATCCCGGCGATGCACAGATCTACCCCAATCAGTTGATTCAGGCACTCGTCATTCGGTTGCGACAACTAGGCGTAACGATGCTCGAGAATCAGCAAGTAATTGATTTTTCACTCCAAAACGCTCGTGTTCAGGAGGTTATTACGACTACGAATGCTTATTCATTCGATGAAGTGGTCGTTGCAGCCGGAGCCTGGTCGCCTGAATTGACCCGAAAGCTGGGGTTATCGCTACCCCTACAGGGCGGAAAGGGCTATAGCTTCATGCTTCCGAAGCAGGATCAAACCATTCGGGTGCCTGCCATTATGCTCGAAGCACGCGCTACGGCTACACCGATGAACGGTCAGCTCCGGTTGGCCGGAACGCTCGAAATTGCCGGAACCGATCTGTCGGTAAACCCGAATCGGGTTCGGGGTATCGTACAGTCGATCAATCAGTATTATCCGGATCTGGCCGTTACAATGCCCGCGACTGAAACGGTCTGGCGGGGGCTTCGTCCCTGCTCCCCCGATGGACTCCCTTACATTGGTCGCCTGAAGCATCTGCAAAATCTGACACTCGCCACCGGGCATGGCATGATGGGCGTTAGCCTTGGCCCGGCAACTGGTCAGTTGGTTGCCGAGACCATTACGGGTAGAACTGCCAGCCTTTCACTACAGCCATTTGCTCCTGAACGGTTCAGCAAGTAGCCGATCCAGTTTTTTTACAGCGTAACCAGAGCGAGTCACTGAGTCAACGGAGTATTTCTCTGTTCTCCCGGTGACTCGCTCTGCTTATGTACCACTTGAGAGAATTTACAGACAATAGCTGTTTTAGATTAAAAAGTGATTAGGCTCTTTCTGTAATCACCTGATAGTGTGTACTCTTTCCTCAATACAGTCCGGATTCTGCCAATACGTTGTATACCGTATGCAACATTTGATTTGACATCGACGTACATAATTACAGAAGGCGGCCTATAGTCTTCCAACTATACAGATCAAGATGAGAAAATACGGTATGACCAACGCATCTCACAATCAGCCTATCTGGCAGAAACCAATTTTGTGGCTAATGGCCGGTTTCGTGCTAACCTTATCGTCATGCAATAAGAAAGTCGACGACGTCAGTCCGCAAACCACAGGAACGACCAGTGAAAACTCAACGATTGATAACTGGATTCTGGAGAACATGCGTCAGGTGTATTACTGGAACGATAAAATTCCGGCAAATCCAGACACCACCCTGGCTCCTTCCGACTTTTTCGACTCCATCCTATACAGTTTCGATGCAACCTTACGACCCGATGGGGATCGATTTTCCTGGATTGAGGAAAATGCGACCGATCTGACAGCCGAATTAAGTGGTCAGACCAAAACAACCGGTATGGAGTTTACACTTTATCTGCGTACGTCCGGCTCCACCGATGTGATTGCCCAAGTATTGTATGTTCTACCGAACTCCCCCGCCGAACAGGCCGGGCTGAAGCGGGGTGACATCATCAGCAAAGTAAACGGTCAATCACTGTCTACTACCAATTACCAGTCACTGTTATTGGGCGATGCCACGACCTATGCGTTCGGAATGGCTCAGGTCAGTAATCAGGCGCTGGTGGATACCGACGTCACAAAAACCGTAACAACGGCTGTTTATCAGGAAAACCCGGTCTTTCTGGATTCAGTGTATACAATTGGCAGCAAAACCATTGGCTATCTGGTTTATAATCAGTTCGTACCGGCGCCAAACGGCAGCAATGGCACTGAATATGACAATCAGGTCGATGCAATTTTCAGCAAATTCAAGGCCCAGGGCGTTAATGAACTTGTTCTTGACCTGCGCTACAATCCGGGCGGTTATACGTCCTCTTCGGCGAATCTGGCCAGCCTGATTGGAAAAGGTGTCGATGCCAGCAAACTGTACTTCCGGGAAGAATGGAACGCAACCATTACACCCGAATTACAAAAAGAATACGGCAGCGATTTCTTTCTGCAAAAATTCAGTACGAAGGCACAAAACATTGGTGGCAATCTGTCGCGGGTATTTGTGCTCACAACCGACTGGACAGCCTCAGCCAGTGAACTGATTATCAACGGCCTGCGCCCTTACATGACGGTTACAACAATTGGTACGACTACGCATGGCAAGAACGTTGGTTCCATTACGATTACCGACGACACCGGCAAAATTAAGTGGGGTATGCAGCCGATTGTGTTCAAGTCCTTCAATAGCCTGGGCCAATCCGACTATGCCACCGGTTTTACACCCTCGGTTGAAGTAGAGGAACCCATCACCCTGTATCCGCTCGGCGACACCCGCGACGCTCTTTTAAATGCTGCTATCGGTCAGATAACGGGTGCGGGAGCCAGTAGCCGCCTGGGTGCTACCCAAAACCCGCTGAAAGCGCTGGGCTCATCGATCCAGCGAAAAGCCGGTGGTAGCCAGATGGTACGACCAATAAAAAACCTCAATCTGTAGATACAGACCTGTTTAACAAGCGCGCTGGCACCTCTGAATCAGAGGTGCCAGCGCGCTTGTTAAACAGGTCTTTTAGCTGTTTCGGCAAATGAAGTTTTGACTGGTCGGCAAGAATTAAGAATTTTTATGAATACCCCTCGTTAGTAAGTAAGGTCCGTTTAAAGTAATTTTGCAGAACGCATTTAAGGTTCAAGCCCGCGCGAGCTGGCCAGGAAAGACAAATTAACCACTTATACGTTAATCGTTCGTCTCGGCTAATTCCCCCGGCGGAAGCCTCAAAAGCATCGGTCTTAACTCAAATTGATATAACTTTACGGTTCAGTTCTTTCGTTTACGCTATCTTTCATGATTAATTTACCAATCCGATTTCGTTCGGCAACTGGGTTCCAGCCGAAATCTATATCCCAAACGGCTTCTCTCTCACAAGCAGATCAGGATACTAAAAATCACCGCCGGTCACAGCTCATTAACTGGGCATTAGGTCTGGTTTGCGTAGGCTGGGCCAGCGCACTTATCGGTTGCTCCAGCTCCGACACGGCATCAACACTAGGCGACTGGAGACACCGTTCCGATTTTGAAGGTGTGGCTCGTGCTTCTTCTTCCGGTTTCGTTATCGGTAATTTTGCCTACCTGGGCACGGGATACGATGCTTCCAACAATCGCCTGAAAGATTTCTGGGCGTATGATCAGACAAAAAATACATGGGTGCAACTGGCCGATTTTGGTGGAGTTGCCCGCACAAATGCTGTCGGTTTTTCGGTTGGTACCAAAGGCTATATCGGAACCGGTCTGAACGCCAACAATGACAAACTGAAAGACTTCTGGGAATACGATCAGGCAACCAACAAGTGGAAAGCCGTGGCTGATTTTGGTGGTACAGCCCGTTACGCTGCTGTCGCCTTTTCGCTTGGTAACAAAGGCTACGTGGGTACCGGTAATGATGGCAACTATTTGAAAGATATATGGTCTTTTGATCCAGCTCAAAATGCTTGGGCAAAAGTTAGCAGCTACAGCGGATCGAAGCGGGTTGGTGCCGTAGCCATTGTGCTCAACGGACTGGCTTATGTTGGAACGGGCAACAACAACGGAAGCACCCTGAGAGATTGGTATGCTTATGATCCGGCGCAGGATTTATGGGTTGAAAAAGCACAGTTTACGACCGATCAGTCGACCATTGCCCGGAGCTATGCGGTTGGATTCGCCATCAACAATCTGGGCTATATTACATCCGGTGATGCCAGCAGCACAACCGTTTGGCAATACAATCCAGCTACGGACATCTGGGCAACGCTGGGAACATTTGAAGGTTCGGGAAGAACCTACGCGATTGGCTTTGCGATCGGCGGTAAAGGGTACGTTACAACAGGTCTGAGTGGTACAGCTCGTTTTGATGACCTGTGGGAGTTCGACCCAACCATAGCACAGGACCTTGACACCAACTAAAAACATACAGCCACAGAAACGACGTTCCCGTCCAGCGCTGATCCGCAAAGGGTTGTTACTGGTAATGGCGGGCCTTGCAATCCTGACTGGCTACCTGTTCTACAGTTGGCAGCCTCACTACAAGGTTCAGGTTTTTAACACATCAAGTGGCTGGGGTTACGATATACTGGATAACGGCAAACCGTTTATTCACCAGCCTACCATACCGGGCGTACCTGGTGTGGTAGGCTTTACCAACAGTGAGCAGGCCCAACGGGTCGGTGAGCGGGTTGTCGAGAAATTACAGGAGGAACAGGCAATGCCTACTCTGACACATGACGAATTGCGCCAGTTAGGCGTAACAATTCCCTGATCTGTTTTTATGATGCGTACTTTCTGGTACGCCGGTTTGCTGTTGCTGACCGGTATTGTACTTTTCGCCTGTCAATCAGGCGATCTTAACGTGGGGCAATCGGTCATCAACCCGCAGGAGTTGTTGGTTCAATCCATTGATTCTGTTACAATTCAGACATCAACGGTGTTGAAGACCGACTCATTCCCAACGTCTCCCGACCAAAATATTCTGATTGGGCAGTGGACTGATGCAAAAACGGGTCGGTTAACGGCACGAGGAATCGCGGCACTTGACTATGCATCGAACTCCTTTACGACTCAAACGACATTGCGTTTAGATTCTTTAGTGCTTGAATTAGGCTATGCCTATACCTATGGTGATACTGCTTCAGTATTTAATATGAGTGTGTACCGCCTGAATCGGCCGTTGGCTTCTCAACTCTTTTATAATACCACGCCTGCTAGCTACGAAACGAAGCCCTTTTTACAGCAGGCAATTATACCCAGGCCGGTAACCGGTACAAGGCCCGTTCGTATGCGGATTCCGGCCGACATCGCACAGGCATTCTACGCAAAGCTTGTGAGTGGTGAAATTAACAATTCAACTACATTAGAAGAGTTTTTTCCTGGTTTTGCCTTTGTGAGTCAATCAACGGCCAATAATACATTTCTGGCGTTTGCAACGGGTTCAACAAGCGGTTTACGGCTCTATTATCACGATACGGATATTAACCAGACAGCATCAAACGTGCTGTTCCCGCTCAGCAGTCTGCATTTTACCCAATTGCAGAATGACCGCAGTGGCACAGTCTTAAGTTCGTTAAAGACCCGTTCCGATGCGGTAAACAGCCGCCAAACCGACAATACGACATCTATATCCTGGGGAGCTGGTCTGCAAACCCGCATCGAATTCCCCTTCCTGGGTGAGTTTGCGCGCCCTGACCAGTTTGTCGATCTGAACAGTGCTTTACTGGTTATAAAACCGGTTCGGCAAAGCATTCTGGATAATGCGGCTCCAGTACTAAACCTGGCTATTTATGAAGTCAACGGTCAGAATGATATTATAGCAACCGTACCGGGTACCTCATCAGGGTCAACACAAGCTATCGCCCAGTATCTCCTAAATCCATATATACCGTTACTGGATGATACGTACACCTTTGATTTGACCTATTACATTGGTCAGATCATTAAGCGGAAAATTCCGAATCGTGCGCTATTACTGACCACATATCCAAACCCACAAAACGGGACCCCTACGTTGCGGGAATTGATTCAGCGGGTAACGCTCGGTAATCAGCAACGCCAAAACGATCCGATGAAATTGCAACTGTACATGACGTCCAGTCTGTAAGCTCCCTGTCAGGCATTTCGGTCTTTGACTACAACTTTATTCAGCAGGCCAGCAAAATAGAATTTTGCTGGCCTTTATAATTCTATACATACCACTCTCTAGCTACTGACTACTCTTCCTGTTTTATAGCTATAACTTCCAGGTTGAACCCGTAAAAGCCCATTGTTTTTCTGGACACAGCAGCTCGTTTTTTTCTCTACCGATGGCTTTCTACTTGCAATGGGGTCTGCAGCCAATAGGCAGAGGTCTACCTTGGACTGACGTTAAAAGAGCTTAAAAACCGCGTTAAAAGGCCAGAAATCAAATATCAGATGCGCCAGATGTACGTTACCTTCTTAAACCGTGAGACAGCGGCCAAACTGAATAAGTCAGAAGATGCAACGTACATTCATGAAATCGGAAGTAAATCGGGCAATTCCAACACCGCAGCCAGCCCTACAGGCGCTCCTGTCGCAGTCAGAAGATGAGTTTTACGGTAGTCTCCAACGAATCTGGAATAACGTTGTGCAACTCGAAGATATGGGCATTATTCATAACGAGAACGACAAGTTTATCTATGCGTACCGGTTTGCTGAAGCCGAATTACAGCGGGCCTATTCTGAAAAAGAAGTAGTCGTTATAGCTCCCCGTAAATTTTAGTCGATTCCGCTCTTCAGTAACTATGAAAACCTACCGGAATGAGCACGTCACGGTGATTGTCGATTGTGGAGTGCACTTCATCCAGCAAACCTGGACGGGCTTACCCACCAGCGAAAGCTTCCAGAATGGCTCTCTGGCCATACTGGCTCTGGCCAGAAAACATCAGCCTAAACGGTGGCTGATTGACCTCCAGGCGCTCCGATTATTTAATCCAATTGATTTACAGTGGTTCATACAGGAATGGCTACCCCGAGCGACTCTTTATTTACCGCACAACATCCGGGTAGCCATTATTCTCAATGACCTCAATCAGTTCGGGAAGTTAGGTGCCGATATGATCCTGAGAGCCTCCGCCCGACAGAATGATACATTAGTCAGCCGCTATTTTGTTGGCAACGAAGAGGCTCACCAATGGCTGATGCTACGGGGATAAATGAGTTGAAAATAGCCGCCAATCGTAATCGCCCATGCAAGAGTTTTAGTAGACAGTCCGCTGGTTGTAAGTAGATCGTGTCGATTGCTGATCAACTGCTTTTCAGGGTTTACCATCGACCTCAGTTCTAACTCGCTCATAATAAACGATGTGTTATACGGTCTGGAAATCGCCCAGTCAATTTGAGTAATTTCTGCAACAGTTCCGAACGAGTTCGCGTATTGGTCAGTAATCTCCAGTACTTGCAGTTTATCACCTATGACTCGTTACGATTTTCTGAAATCAATAGGATTCACAGGGGCAGCGCTGATGGCCGCGCTCACATCCTGTGTCCATGAAGGAGACTCTGTCGTTAATGCATTGACGCTTACGCCAACCGGTGCCGTTACACCGCCCGTAACCACGACAGCCAGCAGTGGCTCCACAACACAACCGGTAACCAGTACAACCAGCAGCTCAACCGACCTGAGCACAATTACCAATCGTCTGTTAACCATTGACCTGACCAGTTCGACAGCTTCGGCGCTGAAGAGCATCGGTGGTTACCTGGCGCAGAGCGGAATCGTTGTGGCTCAGGTTAGCGCAGGCACCTATGTTGCTGTCACGCAAACGTGTAGCCATGAGCCGAAGAAAGCCATTATCTTCAATAAAACAGAATTCTACTGCACCCAGCATGGTGCCCGCTTTGACCTGACGGGCAAAGGCAAAAACAGCTTTGGAAGCCGTGGACTAACGGTTTATAAAGTAGCTACCGATGGCAAAACCCTTGTCGTTTACAGTTAATTATCTCCCGTTCGTAACAACATGTGTATGAAATTGCTGCTCATAACTCTTCTAACATCATTTATTCTCTCGACTACTGGCTGGCAGCTCGATTTTGAGCACGCCAAAGCTGAAGCCAGCCAAAGTCATAAGTTGATTTTGCTTAATTTTTCGGGTTCCGATTGGTGCGGCCCATGTATTAAGCTCAAAAAAGACATTTTTGAATCAGCCGCTTTTCAGGAGTTTGCGACGAATCGCTTAATACTCGTCCGAGCCGACTTCCCCCGTCTATCGAAGAATCAGTTAGAGGCCAAACAGATCGCTCATAACGAAGCACTGGCAGAAAAATACAATAGGCAGGGTAAGTTTCCGCTTACCCTGTTGCTCGACGCCAATGGAAAAGTCCTGAAAGAATGGGATGGCTATCCGCAATCGCTGACACCGTCGTCGTTTATGGAAACCATTCAGTCCCTGACACCTCCGGCCAAATGAAATCAGACAAGCGTATCCACAAACGAGTCCAGCGGCTGATGGGCAACCGCTTCGAAATCAGCGTTGTTGGTGAGGATTCAGACTGGGCCAACGCTCGAATCGATGAGGCCATTCAGGAAATCAGTCGAATTGAGGCATTGCTGACTACCTATAACGAGCGGAGTCAGACCAATCAAATCAATGCGAATGCAGGCATCAGACCCGTTCAGGTTGATGCAGAAGTATTTGCTCTGATTCAGCGCTCGCTACGGCTTTCGGAGCTAACGCAGGGTGCATTTGATATTACCTACGGGTCGATGGATAAACGGCTCTGGAATTTTGACACCAATCTGACTGCCTTACCCGACCCTAAAACAGCCCGTCGACTGGTAAGGCTCATCGACTATCGGAACGTACAACTTAATGCCGCTGATCGTAGCGTGTTCCTGAAAGAAAAAGGAATGCGTATTGGTTTTGGCGGTATTGGAAAAGGATATGCCGCCGAACGGACAAAACAGCTCCTGTGTGAACAGGGAGTCGACAGTGGTATCGTAAACGCAGCGGGTGATCTGACAACCTGGGGAAACCAGCCAACCGGCAATCCCTGGACGATCGGTATTGCTGATCCGGATGCGCACCTTCTGGCCGGAACCAGACAGGCATTTTCTTATCTGACCATCAGCAATGCGGCTGTAGCCACTTCGGGCACTTACGAAAAGTATGCTCTAATTGGCGGGAAACGGTATTCGCACACGATTGATCCCAAAACCGGCTACCCTGTATCGGGTATCAAGAGTGTAACGATCATTGCTCCAAATGCTGAACTGGCCGATGCACTCGCTACCCCGGTTATGGTAATGGGCGTTCGGGTAGGGCTCGATTTGATCAATCAAATGAAAAATATTGCCTGCGTTATTATCGACGATGCCGATGTGATTTACACCTCAAAAACTATTCGATTGCATTCACCAGACATAGTCAGCTAAAGCTATTACACTGTAAATCACCGTATCGATGACTATACGAACCTCATTCAAGGCTATTATATCGGCCAGTATCTTAGTACTGGGCATGACCTCCTGCGTTACGGTCAAAGAGTATCAGAAAAGCCGTATCAACGATGCCGAAATGGAATTATCGGCGCGCAAATCCGAGAAATTCGAACAGAACTTCTATCTCTACCGCGAAGGAGCGGCTGGGGCCAATGGAGGCAAAAGTGGCGGTGGCTGTGGCTGTAATTAATCATCGAAATTCATGAAAAAGATTTGCCTTTCCGTTGGATTACTACTCAGTCTGATGAAGTTTGGCTATGCCCAATCCAGTGAAAAACCGGCTTACGAAAAGCGAAAACTTAAAGTTGAAGAAATTAATCTGGTATCAAGCTATTACCAGCAGGACGGCAATAATTCGGCCGTTACCGGCGGCATAGGATCTGAAAAGCTAACCGATCTGGCCCAATCATTCGATCTGGTGTTGAAAACCACAGACCGCCGAAACCGGCAACATACGCTTGCATTCGATTTTAACATTGATCACTATACATCAGCCTCTTCCGACAAGATTGATCCATTAACCGTTTCGTCGGCTTCCCGAAGTGATACCCATGTTTACCCGTCCATATCCTGGAATGTCCATAACGACGAAAAGCGAACAACAAAAGGAATGTCGTTTGCCTATTCAACGGAATACGATTATAAATCCTATGGTATAAACCTGAACTGGGCTAAAGCCTCAGCGGATAACAACCGTGAAGTAAGCCTCAAAGCGGGCGCGTTTTTTGATACCTGGACAGTGATTCTGCCAGCCGAGCTGCGGCCGGATGGCTACGGTTCCGGCGCACATGGCGACACCGATCCTGTTGATCACAAGCCCCGAAACTCATACAACCTCAGCCTGTCGCTATCACAGGTGATCAATAAGCGCTTACAACTACTGTTCACTGTCGAACCGGCTGTTCAGCAGGGATTGTTGAGCACTCCGTTTCACCGCATTTACTTTAAAGACGGTTCCGAAACGGTGGAGCGATTACCCGGCTCCCGGCTAAAGTTACCTATTGGCCTACGGCTCCATTATTTTGCCGGAGACAGGGTCATTCTGCGAACATTCTATCGCTATTATATCGACGACTGGGGAATGCAGGCCCATACCATTAATCTGGAAGCCCCTATCAAGCTAACCTCGTTCGTATCGGTCAGTCCATTTTATCGGTTTAGCCACCAAACAGCCGTGCGGTATTTTGCTCCATACGGCCAGCATGCGCTAACAGATCGCTATTTTACCAGCGACTACGATATCTCGGGATTCAACAGCCAATTTCTGGGTACAGGGCTACGAATGGCCCCTCCTGGTGGTCTATTTGGTATTGGTCACTGGCAGAGCATTGAATTACGTTATGGGCATTACATCCGAAGTACAGGCATGGTGGCTAATAACATTACCCTATTAGCAAAATTGAAGTAGTTACCACAGTAGCCGGAACGGGGTCTTGCTCTTTTTGACTTGTACTAATAACAATGCCATTGGCTGACAGCCAGACTGCTTTTTTACAATAATTTGTTATAGAGCGCAACCGGTCTCGTAGCAAAATCAAAAACTAGTAGTTTGATTGTCAGATAAGTGTGTATTTTTATCTTTTAAAGATCTATATATACAGATCAAATAGAAAAGACACATTTCATGTATTCATAAAGACTGGTCTAACGGGTAGAATAAATGACCTATTCCCAATGTCGACCGGGTAGAATTCCCTAATCGTGCATAGCAGTGACGAGTAAGAGTGCAGGTGATTTTAGAGCAACTTGTTTATGCGTACATCTACTTTCCGGATTATACTTAGTCTTATGGCATTGGGGTATTCGTTTACCGCATGGGCTACTCATCAGGTGGGTGGACAGCTGGAAATGCGGGCCCTTGGCGATGTACCTGGCCACTACCGAATCATTGTAACAAACTATCTCGAAGATGGCACTCCCGGCATAGCCCGGCAGGCAAATACGGGCAATCTGGGTGTTTTCCGGAAGCGGGATAATATGCTGATGCTAACTTTTACCGTTCGCGAAACGGCAGCGCGCCAGCCCGTTATATTCAGCAATGAATACTGCGCCGAATTGCGTAACCTGAAATTTGTGGTGCTTACATACGAGGCCGATATTCAACTAACACCGTCTGCTTACTCTGACGCGGGAGGGTACTATATTTCGTATCAAACCCGCAATCGCAACGCGGGTATCAATAACATTAATGATCCATCACAAACTGGGTTTACCTTTTATCTGGAATTTCCGGCGTTACAACAGAACGGGAAAGTCTTCGATAACTCTTCACCCCGATTTGCGCCCATCAATGGCGAATACATCTGCCTCGGCGACCCTTTTACATTTCCATTTGGCGCAACCGATCCCGATAGCGACGATCTCCGCTACTCGCTCGTGACACCGCTCAATCAGAAAGGAACCGGAAATACCCAGAATGCCGTTTCGCCAGCGCCCTACCCCGACGTAAACTGGCTATCGGGTTTCAATGCCAATAATGCCATACCGGGCAGCCCGACGTTGTCAATTAATGAACAAACCGGGCAACTTTCGGTAACGGCTACTCAATTGGGGCTGTTTGTGTTTGCCGTAAAAGTTGAGGAGTACCGCAACGGTACAAAAATTGGTGAGGTCCGGCGGGATTTTCAGTTTCTGGTTATCGATTGCCCGCCTACCACAACACCCGATCCAGCCGTTCAGATCAAAAACCAGGCCCTGGGAATCCGTGATGCTACCATCTGTCGGGGCGATTCGGCGGTTATTCAGGCCACCGCTAATTCAAACTGGAATTACCAGTGGCGCCGGGATGGAATTAATCTGGCTAATGCAACCGGCACATCGATAACGGTGCGGGATGCAGGCGAATATACCCTTGTTGTTTCGCAGAAAGCAGCCTGTAGCAAAACGGGAAATTCAGAGAGCGTAATTATCACTGTGGCTGGAGCCGATGGCAAACTAAACTCAACCGGGCATTTGTGCGCTACGACTGGCTCAGTCCGAATGCAGGTTGCAGGAAGCATGGATGTCACGTACCAATGGTATAAAAATGGGCAATCTCTTTCTGGTCAAACTACCGACTCAATGGTAATAAGTCAGCCCGGTAAATACTGGACCGTGCTGACTCTGCAACCATTAGGATGTATTTCACGGACCGATACGCTTTCTATTGAGCGTTCACCAGCGGTGCAGGCTGTCCTACAATCGGCAACCGGTTCCCACCGGCTCTGTCCACAGGAATCACTGGCCTTAGTGGGCAGTGGCGGTGTTAGTTATAGCTGGCAAAAAGACGGGCAGATTCTTACGGGTACAACCGACCCAAACTACAAAGCAATAGCCGCTGGTGTTTATAGCCTCACGGCAACGGACACCTACGGCTGCACAGGCGTATCGGCTAACTTTGTGGTTGAACAGATTCCACCTATAACCGTCAGGCTGGATACGATTCCGGATATGTGCGGCACCAATGTACCTGTAGTTACCCTACAGGGTAGCCCACCGGGTGGAGAATATAACGGGCCAGGTGTAACCGAAGCCGCATTTGATGCCCGAACGGCGGGCGTTGGTGAACATATCGTAACCTACACCGTAAAAGCAGCGCCTGAATGTACCGGTATTGTAGCCAGCCGCATGGCTGTTGTGGCACCCATCCCAACAATCCAGCTCATCGACTCGCTCATTACCTATAAAGGGAATACATTCAATCTCAACCCGGTTTACACCGGAAATCCAAACCAGTTCCAATGGGTTTCGTCTACCTATCTGGATAACGATACTACTGCCAATCCGACCATAACGGCTATTCAGGATGATATAACGTATACAATCGATGTTAAAAACAAGAGTGGCTGCGAGGCAAAAGACACCATTCACATCACCGTTTATGAACGTGTTTACGTGCCCGACGCCTTCACGCCCAACGGCGATGGTATGAACGACTTTTTACGCTTACCCGGTATTGAAGCCTTTCCTGATGCTGTAGTAACCATTTTCAACCGCTGGGGCGAAGTAGTCTATTTGTCCAGAAATGGCTATGCGACGCCGTTCGATGGTACGTTTAATGGCGGTGAGTTACCTACGGGTGTTTATCCATACAGTCTGCGACCCATTCCTGGTAAGCCGCCGATTCAGGGCCGTTTGGTGCTTATACGGGACCATCCCTGATGATAGAGCAGGCGTATTACTCCTAACCTTATAGTCGTCATGATACCGGGCTATCATGACGACTATACTTGTACCAACTGAATATTATTACCACAGGTGTCATCAAAGACAGCCAGTGTAACAGGCCCCATTTGCGTCGGTTTCATGCTAAAAACGACTCCTAAATTCACCAATCGTTCATATTCTCGCTGAACATCGTCGACGTGAAAAGCTGTTAATGGAATGCCTGCTTTAAAAAGGGCTTGCTGATAGACTTTAGCCGGTTCAAAACCCATTGGTTCCAGAACTACTTCAACCCCATCCTGTTCCTCCGCAGAAACAACGGTGAGCCATTTATGCTCGCCCATTGGTATTTCTGTCTTTTTAAGGAAGCCCAACACATTGGTATAAAATGTTAACGCTTTCTCCTGGTCATCGACCAATATACTGGTTAGCTTTATTTTCATCGTATTTGCCTATAGTCCAATCGATGCAAGAATACGGTACGCTTTCAGGAGTCACTTCTTCAAAATTGCTTTTTTTGCCTGATAAGCCGCAGGCGTAGTGCCAGTAATTCGTTTAAACAGGCCGGTAAACGAACTAACACTATTGAAACCAACTGCAAAGCAAACGTCCATCACCGTACTATCTGTCATCAAAAGTTTTTTAGCCTTCTCAATCCGAATAGTGGTTAGATACTGATGGGGTGTTCGGCCATACGCATTTCTGAAAAGCCGGGCAAAGTGGTATTTCGACAGGAAGGCTTTCTCGGCTATATCTGTCAGTTTGAGCGATTGAGCATAATTCAGGTCAATAAATTGCTTTGCCTGAATGAGCTGATCGTAGATATAGTCCTTAAGAAAGCATGCTTCCTTGATTTTCACCAATTGCTGCTGATAGTATGTCAAGGGGGTAATTCTGGTTAGTTGATGTCTTTTGCCAAAGTAACAACAGGAATCGAAAATAGATGGTCTATTTAGGTTTTTCTTCCTTCGGTTTGAGCGTACCTCGGGCAATGGGTTCCGGCTTCGATTTTGGTGTGATAAATCGAAGCAAGGTTGCCGTTGGGAACTCAGCCTTGGGCGATTTGGTGATAAGCAGTTGATAGGACCGTGTGCCAATGACCAGATTATAGTAGGTCATATTCTGACCCGATTCCTGAGCCAGTCCCCAATTGGCAATGGGCTCCTTCTCCAGCAAGGTTTCGTCTTCCTCCGACAGGGCGGTGAAGACCGTATCGGGCTGGAAACGTTTGCCCGTGATGTCCTGAATGGTCGAAACGATGGCAGATGGTGCTGGCGATGTCGATGAGGCAGGCTTTGTTTGAGCCATCGCAAACACGGTTATTAGCCATATGGGGAATATGTTGAGTACTATCTTCATGTTTTCTACGAAGGCTATGTTAGTCAATAAAAGCAGATCCAATGGCTTTCAATTTGTTAGCCTTTCCATACAAATACTTCTGATTAGCAAAAGTTGTTTTAGTCTTACTTTGTTTTACGCCTGTAAAATCCAGAAAATCAATACCATAAATTGACCTTGATCATATATTTTGAAATCACGCTTTTACGCTAACCTCCTCACCCCTATGAATAACCCAGGCCGAAGAACTTTTCTTAAAACCGCCGTTGCCAGTTTACCCCTCATGGCAACAGCGCAAACAATAGCGTCGGCACAGGAAGCAATTGCTGGTAAAAAAACTGGTAAATCAGGACCCATCCGGTTAAGCTGTAATCTCTATTCGTTCAATGAACCGCTCATGAGCGGCCAGATGACACTCGACGATGTACTGACATTTTGTTCTGAGCTTGGCTTCGACGCCGTCGATCCCACCGGGTATTACTTCCCCAAATATCCGGCGTTACCCGATGATGGTTATCTCTACCAGATCAAACGAAAAGCGTTTCGGCTGGGGCTCGATATAAGCGGGACCGGCGTACGCAATGATTTTACGCTACCTGATCTGGCCCGCCGAAAAGCGGAGATAGAGTTGGTCAAAAAATGGACTGGAGCAGCCGCCCGGCTGGGCGCGCCTGTTATACGTATATTTTCGGGTACGGGAAAAGAACTCCCAACCGGATACAATCGGCAGGAAGTCACGACCTGGGTCGTTGATGCCATTCGCGAATGTACAGATTATGCCGCTACTCAGGGCGTCATGATCGTGTTACAGAACCATGCCGATTTTATTGAGACGGCCGATCATGTTTTGGATATTGTGCGCCGAGTTAATTCGGAATGGCTGGCGGTAAACCTGGACATTGGCAGCTTTAAAATTGGTGATCCTTACCAGCAGATTGCCATTGTGGCACCCTATGCCGCTACCTGGCAGGTCAAGGAAAAACTGTTTGTGAACGGTCAGGAACAGGAAACCGATCTGAACAAAATTATGCAAATTGTTCGCGAATCGGGCTACAAAGGTTACCTCCCCATCGAGACGCTTGGCAAGGGCGATCCACGTGTAAAAGTGCCGGCCTTTTTCGAAAGGGTGAAGAAAGCGTTAACGGCTGCGGGCTAAGTACAGTCAATTCTGACCAGGCATACAATAAACTCACGTCTACATTTAGTTGACTACGAAGCCCAACAATAGCCATTTATGGGCGTATGACCACATTTTTGGGCAAACCCATAGTGGTAATCAGAAATTCGGCAATTATCTTTCGTTTTTCCTGAAACGGTAATGATTATTTACGACGCGAAAGATTGGGGTGAGGCAATCAAGCATTTCCACACAAGTTATGTCATTCAGGTTCTTCTTCGACGAGTCGCCTACGTTGGCGGCTATGGCGTAGTTGTCACGCTGGTCGATCAATACGTGGTCAACGTTGAGGTGCCTATCGATGGCATTTTCTTTTCATTATTAGGTATCCTTTTAAGCTTGCTGCTAGTTTTTCGAACGAACACGGCCTACGACCGCTTTTGGGAAGGGCGTCGCCAATGGGGTGCGCTCGTTAACACCAGTCGCAATCTGGCGGTTTTGCTCGATTCGTTGCTGCCTGACAGCGATAAGATAAACCGGCTCTTCTTTGCCCGTACTTTATCCAACTTTGCCCTGGTACTCAAAGGGCATTTACGAACGGGCGTAGACATGGGTGAATTGGCAAAAACCGACGACCAGGACCCTGATGCCCTGAAACAGTATGCACACATTCCGAGCCGAATTGCCGCTTTGCTGATGCGTCGGTTTCAGGTGTTGAAACAACAAGGCATCGTCAGTGATGTTGATTTGATTACCGTCCGGCTTTACCACCAGGCCTTGCTTGACATAACGGGGTCGTGTGAGCGGATCAGAAAAACGCCAATTCCTTTTTCTTACAGCTTTTTTATCAAATTATTTATCAGTCTTTATTTGCTGTTGTTGCCACTGGTACTGGTCGATAAGTACGAATATTATATTATCGTGGCCACCATCCTGGCGGCCTATGCGCTACTGGGTGTCGAAATGATCGGCGATGAAATTGAAGATCCGTTTGGCCTGGACTGTAATGATTTACCGCTTAACCAGATTGCCCAAACGATCCAGCGGAATATGCATGAAATCCTGGCGGTTCCGTCAGCGACCAGCGTCAGCCCCAAACCAGAAACTAACTTCATGAAAGTAAATTAACTGGAAAACGTTAGTCCTGAAGAACCAGAGCTGTCGACATAATACTGGACCCGAACGATCTGTATCGGGCAAAAAAGAGCCAGGGGTTGTGTCCTAAAGCCTGTTCATTTCATACTGGAAATCGTAAACTCCTACCAAAATTCCGCCAATCGAAGAACATTGGTTCTCCGTTATGTTCAGGCTCCCCTCCTGATACGTACTCACTATTGGGGCTTCATTCAATCATAAAAATTGCGGCCTCGCTGGATTCCGTGGTGGGGATACCCATCGCTCAACGTACAAATACAAGTGAAATACCAATTTATCGGGATCGGCTAAGAGCATTTTTGCTTCTGCCCTTTTAATATCCTATTTTAATAGTGCGGTCAATTTTCCAGTTGCTTCGATGGAATTTAAAGCCATACTGTACTAGAACTTTTTACGGGTTAAGCACCTATTGAATTTTTCTATTTTCTATTCGTCTATAAAAACCGAGCATTCATCGAAGGTTGCCAACCCACCGGTCTAAATTAGTTGATTACCCCCTCTTCAGGCTATTACATTTGAATCATCAACCAAGCCGGTAGATAGCCAACCCGTTAACTAATCTATTTCTAACTTTTAACTTTTTGTGTCATGCAAGCTCCAGCTCAAAACAACCGCCTGTCAGTTAAAGTGCAACGCGTAGTCAACCTGAATGCGATAGGCACAAATACAGCATCGACCAAATCTGGTCAAATCTGCGATTGGTTCACGATTGGCACGGCTCGCTAATGATCAATACTATTCGCTGCTCACTGGTCAATTACGACGGGGGTAGCCAGGCGCTGCTTCAGCAGTATATTCGTCGGGCTGGTTGTCAGGAATTAACCCTGACAACCAGTCTGATGGCATACCCAGAGGAAATCAGCCCTGTTACCGAATCAGATTTAATTTTCCTGCATCTGGCCTCGCCCGAAGAGTTGGTGCAAAATGACTTAGCCGTCCGGCTGAAACAGCATCAGGGCGTGGTGATCACATCGCCATTTCCCAGACAGCAATTTCCGGATTTGTTTACCCAACCCTTTGCCTTTCTGACAGAACCTTTCTCGTTTGCTCAGTTCAACAAATGTTTAACCGCTTATTGTCAGGCGACTAGTTAATTCCAACTAGTTTAATTTTTTATTAACAAAGTGCGTTTTTATTAAACTCTTAAAGCAGAAAGAAATATATTAGAGGGTAATACCAGACCGTCTAGTATATGATCCAACGTTTAGATTTTTTTGTCCTACGACGCCCGGTTTTTTCTGTCGACTCCCTGCACTCCCGTTACCAGCTACTTCGGGACAATCCCGCTGCTCTACCCGATCTACTCCGTGACTGGTTTAGCTCTCCGCTTCAGCAGCAAGCTTTAGAAACAGCTTCTCCCCAATTGTTTGCCCGAGTTCAGCGATGGCTGGCGGGCGAGTCGCTATCCGACGAAGCAAAAATTATCAATACGCTCCATAAGTATTTAATCAGAATGACTACCCGGAGTACGCCCTATGGCTTATTTGCCGGGTGCACAATCGGCTCGATCGGTAGTACCACTCAATTTCAGGCTGGATCATCGGCAACCATCGCCCCCCACGTTCGTTTAGACATCGACTATTTACAATCCATTAAAGACTGGCTTCTGGACCAGCCTGATATCAGGCGCCAGCTTCGGCTTTTTACCAATTCAACGCTTTATCTGGCTGGCAATTACTTTCGCTTTATCGAGCAACAGCTGGAAACAACCGGCCGTACTTACTTTATCAGCGCCGTTGGCCGGGATGATTTACTGGCTGACCTGTTTTCATTTGCTCAGCAGGGTGTAACGGGTGATGACATTGTCGATTTTCTGAATACCCGATACCAGGTTACGCCCGATGATGCGGCACATTATGTGAGTGAACTAATTGACAGTCAGCTTCTTGTTTTTGAACTGGAGCCATCGCTCACCGGCGATCCCTACCTGACTGCGATGCGAAATCGGTTAGCTACGCTTTCCCGGTCGCTCTCTGTTTTATATAGCCAACAGGTTATCGAGGAAGTAACTAGCCTGTTAACGACCCGACCTCTTCAACTGCCGACTTTACTAAATTACCTCGACGAGCAGGGTATCAACAAGCCTGGCAGCGACCTGATTCAGATTGACACAGCCTGCGCTGGCGACCAGTACCAGTTAAGCGAACGCTGGCTCAATAACCTTCAACGCCAATTAAATGTATTGCTGGTTCTAAACCAGCCCTTTCATAGTAACGATCTCGATGATTTCAGGCATCGTTTTTATACCCGTTACGAGGAAGAAGAAGTGCCGCTGGCCCTTGCTCTGGACCATGAGATGGGAATAGGCTATGGCAACAGCTCGACCTTAGGCGTAGGCAGTGCTCCGATGATCGATAGTCTGTCGTTACCCGGCAGCGCGGTTCATCCGGCTACCTCGTTAACGGAGTGGCAGTCATTCGTTTTAACCCGTTATACAGAAGTGCTTCGTTATGGGCAGGGCGAGATCGTACTAACCGACTCTGACCTCCAGAAAGTTGGCGATCAGGGCAACAGGCAACAGACGCTTCCTTCGAGCTGTTATGCGTTTGGTACTTTGGTAGCTTCCTCGGCTCAGGCAATCGATAACGACGATTATTTATTTGTTTTATCGGGTTTTAGAGGCCCATCGGCCGTCAATCTAATGAGCCGGTTTAGTGAGTCCGATCCTGCTCTGGCTGAGTGTATCCGAAACTGCGCCCGGCAGGAAGAAGACCATCATCCGGATGTAATTCTGGCCGAAATTGTGCACTTCCCCGAATCCAGAGCCGGTAATATTCTGGTGCGGCCGGCACTGCACCAGTATGAAATCCCCTACTTAGGCCGGGCTTCGGTTGATGCCGACCACCAGATTCCACTGTCGGATCTCTATGTATCCGTTCGCAATAACCGGCTGATTCTACGGTCAAAGCGGCTCAACAAACGAGTCATTCCGCGTTTATCTAACGCTCATAATTACCAGGGTGGGCTGCCAGTTTATCAATTTCTGTGCAATCTTCAATACCAGGACGCGTATCTTGATCTGCACTGGAACTGGGGCTTGCTGGCACAACAGGCTTACCTGCCCCGCGTTCGGTATAACCACATTGTGCTGAGCAGAGCGACCTGGCAAGTAATGGCCAAACAATTCACGCTCAACGACCCAAACCGGCTACGCGAACAACTGAACGATATTGGTCTGCCGCAGGAGTTTATGATTGTCAGTGGCGACAATGAACTTCGTATCGATCTTCGGGTGGACGCCTGTGTTCAACTGTTAATTCAGGAGTTAAGGCGGGGAATTACACTGCGTCTGGTCGAGTGTTTGACTACGCCAGAAAGCTGTCCTGTACGCGATTCCGACAATCAGGCCTTTACTCATGAACTGGTTCTTCCCTTTCGGAATTCATCGGCATTGCCCTACGCGCCAATCGATGCGGCAACGGCCGACATACCCCAGCGCCGATTCTCGGTGGGTAGTGAATGGCTCTATCTAAAAATTTACGCTGGTGAAAAAGCGTCTGACATTCTGCTGGTTGATGCCCTTTACCCGGCTATTCAGGAGCTGATTGAGCAGCAAATTGTAACAAAGTTCTTTTTTATCCGATATAAAGATCAGGACCCCCACCTGCGTCTGCGGTTCCACGGTAACCCGTTTATTGAGTTTTATCATTATGTAATCCGGCGTATCGAGAAAGCATTACAACCTTACGTACAAAGTGGTATTGTTCATAAAATTCAGACCGATACCTACCAGCGGGAACTGGAACGGTATGGCATGAAAACGATTGCTACATGCGAACACGTTTTCCACCACGACAGTCTGAGCACGCTTCAGTTTATGAGCCAGACCGGCGACAGCTTCGACGAAAATCTGCGCTTTGCTTTTGCCGCTCACAAAATAGACCGGCTGCTCAAAGGCATGAATACCACAATGGACGATTGTCATTCCCTTCTCAACCTTTTGAAGGAGCGTTTTTTCGTGGAATTTAACGGCGATGCCAATCTACGTCAGCAACTAAACGAGCGGTATAGAACATATAAGCCACTTCTTGAACAGGCATTGAGCCGCCCATTTCCACTGGCGAACGGCCTGGAAGACTGGGCCGACCAACAGCAGCCTTTACTGGTTACGCTGGGTCAGACGAATCAGTCCAGCTCTCATTTTCAGACACTGGCCGGAAGCCTGATCCACATGACAATCAATCGGTTATTTCCTTCCAAACAACGGGCGTACGAACTGGTACTTTACCATTGTCTGGCTAAATTCTACGATTCGCAACGAGCACGACAACAAACCGCAACGCGCCAGTTGACAGACTCCTAAATTATTCGGACAGCGAATGAGTTAGTCACGGGGCTTATTGAACAGACACTGTATAAGGGCGAAATTTGGCTATACATAAACCCCTGATAGCCATGAAAACAGTAATCCTTAACAAGCAGAAAAATAGTGCATCCCGGTCTGGTGATTTCCTGTTTATCGACGAGAGTGACGGCATTTTCGACGACAACTGGATCGTTTCAGCGAACGATCTTTTTGGCTCCTTTAACCCAATTGGCGAAGGACCTGATATGATCACCTTCTACGATCGGGCCGCATGACTACTAATCCTTTTACGAACAAAAAGCTCCTCAATTGTATACTGAGGAGCTTTTTCACTGGAATACTGGATGAAGTGAATCGCCTACATGTATTGGACAGGCGCGAGCTGAATAAAGAGCGAAATGGAATAACTATCTTCTGATTGTTCCGTTTCGATACGATGGGCTTCCGGATAAAGAAGCGCAAGCCGTTGACGCACATTGGGCAGATCTACACCACTTGGCTGACGATCGAAAGCCGATCGATTACCAGACGTCACTAAACTGTTTTGTACTGTAAAAACCAGCGTGTCCGACTGGTCAAGGTGGGCTTCGACCCAAACGTAGGCACCTTGCTGTGTTCCACCAATTCCGTACTTAAAGGCATTTTCGACGAAAGCCAGCAAAATCAGTGGGGCAATGGTCAACCCACTAAAATCCCCTTCACTACTAAACAGGATCTCAATGCGCTCTCCATGCCGGGTCTGCTCCAGCTGGAGGTAATTTTCGATGTATTCCAGTTCCTGATCCAGCGTTACGATCTGGGCATCGGCCTCATAAAGGTTGTAGCGCATCAACTCCGCCAGACGCAATACAAGGTCGGCAGCTTCTTCGTCTACGTCGATAATCCGAACATAGATGCTATTCAGCGAATTGAATAGAAAATGCGGATTGAGCTGAGCTTTGAGTAATTCCAGTTCAAGCAGCTTATTTTCATTGTTGATACGCAGATTATCTAACTCTGTTTGCTGGCTGTTCTGGCGCTGGTTCAGGTAGTAACGAATCAATTGTACAAACAGGAACGGGCTTGCAAAAAAGTAGGGCGTCCCCAGAACGATAGCAATTGTCCTGGGCGTATGAAGCCAGCCAGCCATACCGGCCTTATAGATCGAAAACCAATAGTTTAACTGAGGATATACGCTTTTTGTCAGTATAGTTTCAGGTATTCGGGCTGTCTGCTGAATAAGGGGATAGCTTATATACATCAGGCAGTAAATCAGTGCGAAAACAGCGATCGACAAGCCCGTAAGCCATAGCAGTCGGCCACGATACAGGTATCGGGGAAATAGCCAGTGCGCATAGAGTTCATAGGTCAGTATGGTTAAGCAGGAAGTCAATAAGGATATGATCCAGAAATAAGGCTTCTCAGCTGGTTTAAACGTTGGTGCTTCTATGATTGGTGTCAGCCCTAAAATAAGTAGCCAGACTAATCCGCGACGGGCTGTCTGGCGTAGCCAGGAACGATCGGCTGCTCTGTTCATTGGGCGGTTGATTGAGCTAAGTTACGAGGGGCACCTACCCGAGTCAAATCGATACGTAAGGTGACCCGGTAATACTGATCCGTAATATCGTGCTCAATGCTATGATGATCCGGATATAACAAAGCCAGCCGTTTCTTAACATTCGGCAAACCGACGCCCCCCGCCTTTCTGGCAACAACAACGGTTGGCCCCTGACTGATGCTGTTCTCGACCATAAAGAGTAGCGTATCAGCTTCTAAGGCAACTTTCACCAGTACGTAAGACCCTTCGGTACCCGACCGGATTCCATGCTTGAAGGCATTTTCTACGTATGTACCCAGCAGCAATGGAGCAATCAGGTAATCTGCCAGATTCCCACTCACGTCTACGTCTATAAAGAGTCGATCGCCATGCCGGGCCTGTTCAAGCACAATATAGCTTTGAAGGTAGTCGATTTCCTGTTGTACCAATACCTGCGCTGCGCTCGCCGTGTCGAGGTTATAGCGCATAAGTTCAGCCAGGCGCAATACCATATCGGCGGCTCCGTCGTCAGTACCTACCACATGCGAATAAATGCTGTTGAGTGTGTTAAACAGGAAATGGGGACTCACCTGCGCTTTCAGAAAATCCTGTTTTAGAACAGCATTATCACGATCGAGCAATAATCGATTCCGGGTCAACTGGAATTGTTGTTGCCGTAAAACAATCGTGTCTTTAATGACTTTGATCGTTAGAAAAATAAAGGGGGAGAAAATACTAAAAACAAAATTCCACAGAAATACGCGTAGGGATACAAACGGCCCGAACCAGCCGCGCCCATCGAGAAATGTTCGAATTTGGCTAACATAATGAATGGCTTTGGGCTGCGTTGGCTCAACAGCAAGAACAACAGCCCGATTAATGAGGTAAGCCCCCCAGAAACCCAGCATAATCCAGAGTAGCAGCCACCCCAGGCGACGTTTATACAGCAGACGGGGTAGCAACCAGTACCCCATCAAATAGTAAATAAGCAGGTGCTGCGTAAGCAGGTTAACGCTGAACCAGGTGAACGTTGGCCAGTCATTACCGACTGATAATGAGGCCATACTCAGGGCAACGGCAACAATTAAGCTAACGATCAGAATTCGACCGACGCTACGAAAAAAGCGTTGATGTCGAATAAACGTAGCAATCGCCCGGTCGAGTAGATTTTTCACATAAGATTCTCTTTCATGGCTTTCCATACAGACTCCCGGTAGGTGACACCAATTGGTACGCGTTTCCCATCAGTTGTTGTGATCAGATTCCCATCTATTTCCCGAATGGCCCCTTTTCGGACAATGTATGATCGGTTTACACGCAGAAACTGGGCAGATGGCAACATCTCCTCAATTTTTGTCATGGTCATGTGCGTGACAATGGTGCGGGTGGGCAGGTGAATGGTAAGATAATCCTTCATGGCCTCTACAAACACAATTTCTTCCGGTAAGACCTTAATCAGCTTTTTATCTTCTTTGACCAGGAAGAAATTAGCCGGTGCCGGTTGATTAGTAACTGTTTCTGTGGTTCGGCTGGTCGGTTGCGGGTTCAATGAAGGCAGACTGACCATTGGTGCGGCCGAGGGCTGTAGTTTAGTTACGGCTTTGTTGATGGCTCTTAAAAAGCGGTCGAAAGCAACGGGTTTCAGCAAATAATCCAGCACCTCAAGCTCAAAACCTTCTACCGCATATTGCGGAGAAGCCGTTACCATAATAACCTGGGGGCGGGGCAAACTAAGGGATCGGAGAAATTCAATTCCTGTCATTTCGGGCATTTCCACATCGAGCAGGATCAGATCGGGTTGCACCTGTTGTATTTCCCAGAGCGCATCGACGGCATTGTAACTTTGGCCAACCAGTTCCAGAAATGGAACGCGCTGAATAAATTTTTCCAGTACAGCCCGCGCTGGTTGTTCATCATCAATAATAAAGCATTTCAGAGTCAATGCCATAGAATTAGTAGCCAAGTAGCAAGGTAATTCTTAATACTATAAAAAGGATACAAAATTTAGGCTTATTATAAAAATAGACTAGCTAAAATAGCTATAAGTAACTAAATAATCCATAACGGGAATAGAAATCATTTTTCGATCATAACCCACTGGTATTCAGCCTCTACCAGATACATTTATTCCGTGGCCGATACACCCTGATCCCGCAGTAGGGTGTATCGGCCACCGGTCACCAAACAGGTTCAATTTCACAAACAAAGGATCTATTCTAGATCACATTCATCGTCTGTTCCTTGATCTTTTCCAGTTCATCTTTCATCTGTACCACAAACCGCTGAATGGCCGCGTCATTGGCTTTTGACCCTATCGTGTTGATTTCGCGGCCAATTTCCTGCGAAATGAAATTCAATTTTTTGCCGTTTGCCTCTTCGGTAGAAAGCACTTCCAGGAAATAAGCAAGGTGATTCTTGAGCCGGACTTTCTCTTCTGAAATATCGAATTTTTCGACGTAGTAGACCAGTTCCTGCTCAAAGCGATTATGGTCAAATGTTTCGCTGTCCAGAAGCTCTTTCACCGAATTACGCATCCGATCACGTACTGCCGGAATCCGTCGAACGTCCTGCTGTTCAATGTCGTCCAGCCGGTCGGTAATGGTTTGAATGTATTCCTGAAATTTACTTTCCAGCACAGCGCCATCCTGCCGGCGGAATTCATCGCATCGACGAATAGCTGCCTGCACCGCGGCCAGCACCGTATTCCAGTCCGATACATCAGCCGTTGGATCGGCCGACTCGGTCATGTAAGCATTTGGCTGCTGCAATGCTAATTGAAGCACATCACTGTCAGAAACACTCATCAGCATGCCGTTGGCGGTTTCTTTTATGTCATGAACGTAAGCCGTTACCAATGGCCGGTTAATTGTCACACCCGGTCGTAATCCGCTCGTGCGGGTGAGATTAAGCGATAACTCAACTTTGCCACGCTCCAGCTGTTGGGTCAGCAAGGCCCGCAAGTCAATTTCTTTATCGGAGAACTGCCGGGGAAGGCGGCAATAAATATCTAAAAATTTAGAATTCAGTGTTTTAACTTCAGCCGTTACAGATAAGCTACCAGCTTCTACTGTTGCGTTGCCAAAGCCGGTCATGGATTTAAGCATTTGAAAAGAGTTTAGTACGTGCGGTAGTTAGTTTTGCGATCCTCGGTTCACAGTAAGCCGACGCAGGCAATAAGTAGTGCGCCAGTTTACCGTAAATTCAAACCTGTAAACCAACTACCGTAAATCAACGATTATTTTTCTATGGGTTGCTTTTTAAGTGCATTTTCCTCTAAATCAGCAAACTCCTTTCGCTGACGGGCCACGTCAACAGCCGTGTAAATAGCCTGTAACATCGATGTCTCATCAGCCAGATTTTTACCCGCAATATCATAGGCGGTTCCATGGTCGGGGGAGGTTCTGACAACAGGCATTCCAGCCGTAAAGTTTACCCCATCCTCAAAGGCAATAGCCTTGAACGGAATTAACCCCTGATCATGATACATAGCCAATACGGCGTCGAACTTGGTATAGCCCCTTGTTCCGAAGAAACCATCGGCTGGGTAGGGGCCAAACACCAACTGGCCTTTATTACGCCATTCGGCAATAAGTGGCTTAATTACTTCCTGTTCTTCATTGCCCAGTAAACCTTCTTCCCCAGCATGTGGATTGAGGCCCAGTACCGCAATTTTCGGTTTTTCAATGCCAAAATCCTGTTTGAGCGATTGCATCATCAGGGTTAACTTTTGCGCAATTCGCTCCCTCGTTACGTTCTGCCGAACACGACCAAGGGGAACGTGTCCCGTTACAACACCGACCCGAAGCCGTTCGCTGACCAGAAACATCAGATTGTCCTGAACACCAAACTCCTGCGCCAGATATTCAGTATGGCCCGGAAATTTAAATTCTTCCGACTGGATGTTGTATTTATTGATCGGCGCGGTTACGAGGGCATCCAGCTTACCATCTTTCAGGTCGTCGACGGCGCGTTGCAGGCAGGCCAGCGCGGCTTGTCCGGCATCGGCCGTTACCTGACCGGGCTGAATGTCCTGATTCTGATCGGGCCAGCACGTAATGACGTTCGTCATTTTGTGGCTGATTTGCCCAATCGTCGGTGCTCCGTTCAGGTTCCAGTCTTTCAGATTCAGCAGATTACGGTATCGATTCAAAACCCGCATCGACCCGTAGATAACGGGCGTACAGATTTTTTGCAGCCGATTGTATTGCAGAGCTTTCAGAATTACCTCCGGACCAATGCCATTGTAATCTCCCAGGCTGATGCCGATAACCAGACGATCCTCACGGCCGACGACACTCCCATCGCGGGGTGTACGATCCTGCAATCCTCCATCCCGGTCCGTACGCCCTATATTTTCGGGCTGATGGCTTTCCTGATTCACTGATTCACGGGGTTCTGACGCATTTCGGTCACGATTTCCATTGGCACGGTCTCTGTCGTTTGGGCGAGAATTGTTACGAGGATTTTGGCCTTCCTCGCGCGATACCCGTTCCTGCGATCCCGCATCACGTGGCCCTCGGTCTGGTGGTCCAGCATCCCGCTCATTGTTGCGGTTGTTCTTTGGATTTTCGTCCCGCTGTCCGCCTGTACGGCCATTTTGCTGGCGATTCTCCCGCTGGTTCTGGTTACGCTGATTCGCATCCCGCTGATTTGCTGAACGTTGGGGCGTTTCACGCTGATCGGCCGATGGCTTTGCATTGGCTGATGGGGGGGTATTGGCTGGCCGATCACCCGATTTTGGGCCGGTTGATTGGGGTGTACGAGCTTCGTTTGGATCGTCGGATTGGCGTTGTTCCATCTACTTTTGTTAGTTTCGCCAACTAGTTTGAAAGGACGTTGGAAACTTGATCTTGATTACTGGACTCATTCAATCCATTCGTTAAGATTCAGCGTCCAATGTCTGTAATTGACGCAAGTTACGAAAACCCCACGGATGTCCCAGAATCAGCGTTCTATTCTCATTGCCGACGAAATGCACCCGTCGCTCTTTGCCATGCTCGATGAGGCAGGCTTTATGTATGACTATCAACCAAAAATCACGAGAGAAGGGCTACTTAATCAGTTAGCTCCTTTCAATGGACTCATTATTCGAAGTAAAACAACGGTAGACGAAGAGATTTTAAGTAAGGCTCCGAATCTGCAATTTATTGGCCGGGCAGGTGCCGGTCTGGATTTAATTGATCTCGATGCAGCTGAACGCCGGAATATTCGCGTGTTTCATGCGGGTGCCGGAAATCGGGATGCGGTGGCCGAACATACGGTTGGTATGCTACTCGGTTTACTGGCCAACATTCTGAAAGCAGACCATGAAGTTCGGCAGGGCATCTGGGACCGTGAAGGCAATCGGGGTTATGAACTGGGGAGTCTGACGGTTGGTCTGGTTGGCTATGGTAATAATGGAAGTGCGACGGCCCGTCGGCTCAGCGGCTTCGGTTGCCGGGTGTTGGCTTATGACAAATACCTGACAAATTACGGCGATGCGTTTGTCCAGGAAGCTACGCTCGAACAAATTATTGCCGAGGCCGACGTGCTTAGTCTTCATGTGCCATTAACCGACGATACACGGATGATGATTAACGATGCGTTCATCGACCAATTTGCCAAACCGTTTTACCTCATCAACATTGCACGGGGCGAAATCACCTCCCTGTCGGCACTGGTTCGCGGCCTGGAAAGTGGTAAAGTGCGGGGAGCGTGCCTAGATGTACTGGAGAATGAAAAATTAGCGAAGCTCACTTCCGAGCAGCAGGCTTCGTTCGATTACCTGCGTCAGTCGAACCGGGTCGTTCTGACCCCTCACATTGCCGGATGGACGCATGAAAGCTATGTCCGAATCAATGAAGTGCTGGTCAAAGATTTGATGAACGTGTAAAACTGAATGGGGTAGTGTCGGACTCTAAAATTGATACTACCCCGGTGTTTATTTATTTTTCGGGCGTAAAATTCGCACTCGTACAGGACGCTCCGGCCTCCGTAGTCAGGCAAATCTGCCCCGCCACAGCCCCCGTTGGAACAGTTACGACTAAAGACCTACCCGAAATTTTGAAGGTAGCGGGTAAAACACCGCCATTGAATTTTACGGCTGTCACGTTCGCCAGATTCTGACCCGTAATGGTTATTTCTTCACCTGCTTTAGCCGTTTTGGGCGTAAAATCGGCAATAGTTGCCAGTCGAAGAACGGTAAATGTATCCGTAAGTACAGACTCATTGGTTGCATTGAGCACTCGAATCGGGCCGGTCTGAGCATCCGATGGTACCAGAATCCATCGCTCCGTATCTTCATTCTTGCCCCCGTCAGCAGCCGGGGTTGTTGTACCGGTAAAGTAAAACTGAGCGTTCAGCAGGAAATTGCCCCGCACAACGACGCGTTCGCCGGAACGTGCCTTGGCCGGAATAAAGTCGGTAATAACCGCTTTTTGCACCACTATCAGCGGCTGACTGGTGGCAGTTCCGGCCCGGTTCGTGACCGTAACCACACCGCTAACCGCATTGGCCGGTATGCTGACAATAATCTGCGAGCCTTCAATACTACTATTGATGGAAACGACCTGTCCACTAACCCGAACTTCTGTTGTCCTGTACAAATACTGCCCGGTTATCGTAATGGGTTGCAGACGCAGCTGGCGGACTGGGGTTATCACCAGATTTGACGGAGCCACGTAAAAGAAGAATGGATCGGCTGCGGTAGCGTTCCCGCCAACACTGGTCACTGAAACCGTTACTTGCCCCGGCGATCCCAGATTCGGCACCGTTGCTTCAAGTTGCGTATCACTGATGACACGGAAGGGAACGGATGCGGTCCCAAACAATACGCTCGATACATCACGTAAATTAAGCCCGGTCAGTATAATTTTATCGCCTGTAATGCCGTCTCGTGCGCTCAGGTTAGCCACAGCTGGCTGCAACACAATTTGTAAGCTATCGGCGCTGGTAGCCACCAGCTTTTCAAATACCGTTACGGTAACTTTACCAGATGTGGCATTTGTTGGGATTACCGTACGGATTTCGGTGTCTTTAATACTTGTCTGATTGCGGTCGGTCGTTAATCCATTGATACGCACCAGACCATCCAGGAGGTTTTGCCCCTGAATAATAAGTTCAGAACCAGGTTTTGCTCTTTTCGTTGATATACTGGTGATTTGCGGTGTCCCGGCTACAATAAATCCAGTGAAGGTTTCTCCGCCTTTGGTCGTAACAACAATATTGAGTGGCCCATGTGGTATTTTTTCCGGCACGACCAGTGTCAGTTTGTTGGCCGTACTGTCTTTAACGATGGGCGGAGTCTGTTCGAACCGAAGTGACTGAATCTGGTTTAAATAGCTGCCGGTTATGACGACTTCTGTTCCCGGCAAACCGTTACTTGGCGTTATCGACGTGATCACAGGTGGTGGCTGCAACACATTGAGTGGCAGGGGGTCTGATGTGCCTTCGCTGGTTTGTACCCTGACCTGCGTAATACCCGGCGCTATCAGCGGCACCGTTACCCGAATGCTTTGTTCCGATGAGCCCAGAATCTGACCAACAACCGCCGAACCGGCTCCCCCAAAGGTGACAACGGGTTCATCGCCGAACTGATAGCCTCCCAGCGTAATCTCCTGACCAACATAGGCTTCCTTGGGCAACAGTGTCGCTAGTTCTGGCGGGGCATTTTTGACACGGCAAGCCGATATCCCGAGTACTAAAAAAAGGAAAGCAAAAACAACGGAAACTAACTTCATAACTGGCAGAGGGCTCTTTCGCCCGGAGCAAACATTCGTTGCGGTGTAGTAAAAGTAGCCAATTTTAGTGTCTAAAAACCATTTCTCGCGAAAGCCTGTTAGGAATAGTGTACAGCAAATACGCTAGCTTTGGCAAGCTGAAAACTCATAAATCGCTAATCCATCGTTAGTTGTACAGTATCCGTTATCTATAAAAACGCGAATGAACTACCGCAGCCTGAAGTCATCAAATTTATTAAAAATTACTACACTCGGCGAACTGAAAGCCGCAGGGTATATTCCCCGACCTATTAAACAGGAATTACGAGAAAATCTGATCGAACGGATACGGGATAAAGAAGTGGTTTTCCCTGGTATCTGGGGTTATGAAGATACCGTCATTCCGGATGTGGAACGCGCTATTTTGTCCATGCACCACATAAACCTACTGGGGTTGCGCGGGCAGGCCAAAACCCGGATCGCCCGGCTGATGGTCAATCTCTTAGATGAGTATATTCCGGTGGTTGCCGGGTCTGAACTCAACGACGATCCGCTCCAGCCCCTATCTCGTTTTGCCCTGGACCTCATTGCCGAAAAAGGTGATCAGGCACCCGTGGCCTGGATGCATCGGAATGGTCGATACACCGAAAAACTCGCTACGCCCGACGTGTCGGTGGCCGACCTTATTGGGGATGTAGATCCGATCAAGGCTGCGACGCTAAAATTACCATACTCGGACGAACGCACCATTCACTTTGGTCTGATTCCCCGCTCCCATCGCTGCATTTTCGTCATTAACGAATTACCTGATCTTCAGGCCCGTATTCAGGTATCGCTCTTTAATATTTTGCAGGAAGGCGATATCCAGATTCGGGGCTTCAAGCTTCGTTTGCCGCTCGATATTCAATTCGTCTTTACGGCCAATCCGGAAGATTATACCAATCGGGGTAGCATCGTAACACCCTTGAAAGATCGGATTGATTCGCAGATTGTGACACACTATCCGAAATCGATTGAAATCGGGAAAAAAATCACAATGCAGGAAGCCGTCGTTAAGACCGAGCAGAAGGGAATGGTGAAAACCAACGATCTCATTGCCGACCTTATCGAACAGATAGCACTCGAAGCCCGCGAAAGCGAATATGTTGATTCGAAGAGTGGCGTATCGGCCCGGATGACCATTTCGGCCTACGAAAATCTCCTGTCTTCGGCCGAACGGCGGGCATTGCTGAACGGCGAAAAAGACACCCACGTCCGCATTGCGGATCTGTATGGGGTTATACCCGCCATTTGTGGTAAAGTTGAGCTGGTTTACGAAGGCGAAGTGGAAGGTCCGGTTATTGTGGCTCAGAATTTGATTGGCAAAGCGGTCCGGAATCAGTTTTTGCAATATTTCCCGAATCCGGAAAAAGCCAAGAAAGACAAACGCGGCAATCCATACAAGAAGATCACCGATTGGTTTGGCGACGGAAACATCATGGAAATTCTGAGCGATCTAACCAATCGTGACTACGAAGCCCGACTGCGCACCATTGACGGCCTGGATGATGTAGTCGATCTGTTCCACGCGCGACTCAGTAAGCCTGAAAAATTATTCATGATGGAATTCGCGCTTCATGGTCTGGCTGAACATTCACTGATCGGCAAAAAAGCGCTTGATACAGGTCAGCAATTTAAAGATCTGTTAGGTTCCATGTTCAACCCCGGCAGTAATTTTGGGGGAGAGGATGAAGACGAGGAAGACGACGACAGCCGGTATTAACTTGTAAGCAATAGGCATTCTACAGTAGGCAGTTAACCAAATCTGCCCACTGTAGAATGCCTATTTGTCTCTAAGTAGTAGAATACTTCCTTCCTTTTGTGGCTTGCCGGAGCCCGTCTGTAACCTGTAGGAATAAACGCCTATGGGCAACTCATGGCCATTTAGCGTACCGTCGAAGGGGGTTGGATAACCTTTGGCGGATTGATAAATCACCTCGCCCCACCGGTTAAAAATGGTAATGACTGCATCAGGAAAAGCTTCGATGCCAGGCAGTGCCAGTACATCGTTCATACCATCGCCGTTGGGTGTAAAGGCATCGGGCACCCAGATCTGATCAATGATCTTAATTCGGACGGAATCTTCGCTAGCGCATCCTAAACTGTCTGATACCTTAACGATGTAGGTAATATCATTCAGGACCGATAGGGCTAATGGGGTCGCAATCGACGGATTATCCAGATACGTAGTTGGCGTCCATTGAAAAAAAACGGCGTTAGTGCTGATTGAAGGTGTCAGCAGAATCGTATTCCCCTTATTCGTGATGATGCTATCGGGCAATTCAATACTGGGCGATTTCCCGACAACAACAGTTCGGGTAACGACCGCATCGGCGCATTCGGGCGATGGCTTGATTGCATACGACAGACGGTGATTACCAATTCCGGCGAGTCGTGGATCGAATTCATTTCCGACAACACCATCGCCGGAAAACGTTCCGCCTGGTGGGCTGGCGTTCAGAGTGATTATTGTCGCATTGGCTTCACAAATGGCAGGTATCGAATCAAATAGAACGTTCAGCGGAGGAATGGCCTCCACAAGAAATGGTTCTGAAACGTGCGAACAGCCACTATCGTCCGTAATCCTGACAACGTAACTTCCCGACGTTCTCGCCTGATACTGCGCACCCGTTGCGCCCTGAATCGGCTGACCGTCTCGTTGCCATGTGTAACTTTTCCCCTTACTACTCTCCAATAGCAGTGAATCTTCCGGGCATAATCGAGGTGAGCCGCTGACCGATCGAATGGAAGCGGGTAGGGCTGGCAAGCGTGCAAGTGAGAGCGTATCGGTCCTGAAAACGCAACCAAAAGCGGTATCCGTTAATACTGCCCAATACGTTCCTTCCTGGCTAACTCGCGCGGTGTCGGCAGTTTGCTGCGTCAACGGTTGTCCATTCTGATACCATTGATAGCGCACAGCCAGGTTTGCCGACGCCTGAAGCCGCACAGAACCATCTACTGCGCAGAGCGATCCGCTTGCCTTTATTGAGCTGGTTAGCGTGGCGGTTTTGACCGTGATATTCGTTGACGTTCCGGGTTTTAAACACTCGTTTTTCGAGTAAACGACAACATTATAACTACCAGGCTCATAGATCGTTAGTGAGGGTTTGTTAGCCGCCTGGATGCTGCTGCCATTCCGATACCACTGGTAGTTCCAGTTCGAATCAACTGTTGTTTGAAGAACAAGTGACCCTCCCTGACAGATCGTTGCTTCCGGTGCTGTCGATGGTTGATTCTCAGCTTTTACAACTGGACTTGGTATAGTTTCGGATGCACAATCGATCACTAAGAACTGAAAATCACGTCTGACTTCACCGAGCTTCTTGCCATTTCGGTATTTCTCGACTTTAACCCCAAACACAAATAAGCCTGCTTGCGTAGCGGTTACTGATAATTCGCCCGTTTTTGGATTAATAGCAAGGGGAGGTGAGCCATGAATGGCATTGGTAGGCCCATAGCCCGGCACCCAGGCAACGCCCGGATAAGGGCCGGGTGAAATAGCCTGCGTATAAATTTTCTGGTCGAGGGGTGTAACGAGTGAGTAGAGCAATTGATCGCCATCGGGATCGGTTGCGCCAAAGGGAAATCGGAATGGCTCACCGATACAGATGTACTCTCCGGTCATGGGTGGGAAATGGGGCGATGAATACTTAATCGGCTTGCCACTCTGTTGCAACGGAGGAAATTCCAGGTAATAGGTGAATCCCGTATCGTATGATTTTTTAATGTTGTTGATGCTAACGTTTCGGTTCCGCCCCTGATATGAGATATAATAACCCTGACTGTCACTATATTCGGAAGGATCGAGTTGAATTTCCGCTTCAAAATTTACCGTAATAAAATTGAGATTTCGGAGTTTGGCGCAAAACTCATTACTAAACACGATCGGTTCGCCTGGCCCGGTTCGTTTCGCGTAAAAAGCGAACAACATGACATTGTCTCTTTTCCTGAATACGCCTAATCCGCCACCTGCCTGGGCATCAGCGCGTGGCCCGGCTTCAAAGTAATTTGTCAGGACAATCCGATAATGGCCGGGGATATCACCAATCGCCTGCATTTCCAGTTGCCCTCCTACCTGATGGGCACCCAGTACTTGCAGGGATGTTCCCATCAGGACTAGCCATAGTATGACCCGAAAAATAGATAGACACATAAACTAGTCGTTCCAGATTTTCTGTCCAGTCACTCATTGCCATACAGGTGTGTTTTTAAGCGGATTCGTCTCTAAAGACTTCCCACTTCTCAGACCGCTAAATAGGGCCTTATTAGTCAGAAATCATAGAAATTTTGTTACCGATTTACCAAAATTTCTCATTAATATTTAATTTTATTTATGTTTATTGATTTATTATAACTATTTTAATCAGTAAAAATAAGGACGTCTCCTATAGCCAGATTGCGTTAACTTGTCAACTGCTACGATCCTGCCATAGAAGTAACAGGCTTCTGAACTAATCCGTCCAGTTTCCAACACGAAAACTCCCTGGAGCCGGAAAGTGATAATTTCCGGCTCCAGGGAGTTTGGGCAATTTAGAAATTGTATACGTTTTTACCGGCGAATCCGCCGTTCAATGACTCGTCAAATTAGTCTGCAACAATTTCCAGCACGAGTTTGCCCGTATTTTGCCCGCCGAACAACTGGCCCAGGAGCGTGACAAATGTATCGACCGGCCCCGAAACCAGATGAACATCGGATCGAATTGATCCTTCTCGAATCCAGTCCGCTATTTCGGCACGTGCCTCCGCAAACTCATCGTAAAAATCGATGCCGACAAAGCCCTCCATACGCGCACGGGTCGAGATGAGGGTCAGATAATTGGCTGGCCCACGCATAAACTGCATGTTATTGTACTGCGAAACGGCCCCCGACAAAATCACCCGGCCTCCTCTGGCCATCAGTGGCAATGCTCCATTAAGCACGTCACCGCCAACATTGTCGAAGAATACGTGAACGCCGTCGGGACAAAGGGCCGCTAATTCGTCGCGCCAGGTCGGCGATTTATACGACAGGCAGGTATCGAACCCAAACTCCTTTTCAACAATCCGGCATTTTTCCGGGCTACTGGTAATTCCCACAACGAAGCACCCCTGCCGTTTGGCAATCTGTCCGGCCAGGCTTCCCACACCACCCGCAGCGGCCGAAATCAGGACCGTTTCTCCAGCCCGGATCTTGCCCACCCGTAACAGTCCGAAGTAGGCAGTCATACCTGGAAGTCCTAAGGCACCAAGGTAGGCTGGCAATGGAGCCACGGCCGGATCGACCCGATACGGTTTATTTCCGTAATCGGGTTTCTTGAGGTGTTCTTCAGTGAGCAGGGCATAGTCCTGAATGCCGAGATTCGTATAGAGGTAATCGCCAATTTTGTAGTCAGGGTGGCGCGATTCCACGACCATACCCGTTCCCAATGCCCGCATTACGGCCCCAACGGGTACGGGATTTATGTAAGATCGGCCTCCGGCCATCCAGCTTCGCATGGCCGGATCAATGGATACGTACCGATTCTGAACTCGTATTTCATGGACGCCAAGTGGCTGAAAAGGCTGCGTTTCTACCGAGAAATCAGTTGCTTTAGGCAAACCAAGCGGCCGGTTGATGAGTCGAACTTGCGTGTTTTGCATAATTATATACCGTAATTAATTCTGTAACAGATCGTTAAGAGTTTTACTGCGCTTATCAATTCCCCAGTTTATAAACAGACCCAGGTAATAGAAGCGATTGGCCAGCGGCATCGAAGCTTCCCTGTTTGTGAGAGAGCTGTATTGATAACCGAATATCTGCTGATTACCGAGCAAGTTGTTGGCCGAAAAAGCAAGCGTTGAATTAGCCTTACCGATGCGGGTCAAATAAGCCACCGTGGCACCTACGTTATGATAGGCCGGTGTATGATCGGTCATAAACTGGTCGTTTTTCCGGTTGGGGTTATAATAGGGCCGTCCTGATGCAAAGGTGTAGGTCAGGCCGATGTTGAGCGGTATCGACGGAATCAGCACATTGACAACGGTAGCCAGCGTGTGCGTAGCCGCAAAACTGGGCTGCACCAGCATCGGATAGTCGAGATATTGCCGTTTTGTATCCAGGTATGAGTACGATACCCAGTAGTTTACATTAGGAAGACGATTTTCCTCTTTCCAGAGTACCTCAAACCCACGTGCATAACCTTTGCCGGTCGAACTGGTATCAGGGCTTGTCCGAAGCAGCCGGTTGTATGTTTTTTGATACAACTCCACCCGAAGCAGCTGATTGGTCCGTACCATCTGATAACTCGCGATGTAGTGGGTGGCTTCCTGAAAACGCAGCGAGTTGCGGTTCGTATTGCTGATCAGGTAATCGTAGGTCGGTTGCTGGTAAAATTGTCCATAGCTAAGGGTTAACTTATGAACCTTTCCCGGCGCATAGGTCAGCGACATACGCGGTGCTACGGCCAGCCGACTGATTGCCGATGCCCCCTCGGCCCGAAGCCCCAACCGGGTACTCAGCGTCCGGCTCAGCGACACGTTACTTTCAGCAAAAACAGCTCCATATTGTTCGTTCAGATGCTGAACAGGCGCAATTAGATGCTGTTGAGCCAGTTGCATGTCGGTTCCGGTCATGACATGGTCCATACCCAGGTACAGATCCGATCCTTTCCCGATCGACCGCCGAAAGACAACCCGCGTATTATAAACCTGCTGGGCAACCTGGCGCGACCGACGCAGCGATACCTGTCCATCGATCATTGGCAAAGAGTCAATTGATGCCGTGTTATTAGACAAACTGGCGCCAAATCCGGCATTCATCGTCCATTCCTTACCCACGCTGCCTGCATACGAAACACTCACAAATCCATTGCTACTCACCAACCCATACTGAGCGGTTCGGCCGGTGGTATTCTGCAAAAACTGGACGTTATTGCGGCCAACCGTTCCAAGAATTTTCAGCACCCCTTTATCGCCAGCCCGGTATTTGAGGTGAAACAGGCCGTCGAGGTATTCCGGGCCACCGGTAAATGTGCGACGCTGCGGAACAACGCGATAGTAGGGACTCATGTTCGTGTAGGTGATCGAACCACCTGCCGACAGCCGTTCAGGACGGATAACGCGGTTCATTTCGAACATTGCACCCGTTGTGCTGATGTTGCCACCTATCGACGAACGGTCGGCCACATCGTTGGTTTCCAGAATCAAAGCCGACGACAATGCCTGACCATACAGGGCCGAATAACCACCACTACTGAAGAAATTTCCCGAAAATAGCTCTGGCGCAAACCGGCCTCGCTGCGACACACCAGGGCTACCGTTGTAGAAAAAATTATTGGCCAGCAGCCCATCCACATACACCTTTGTTTCATCGCTAGTGCCGCCCCTGACAAACAACCCGGTAGCATCCGAAGTGGCCTGTACACCGGGCATTGTCCGAATGCCATTTGCAATATCGGCATTGCTGCCCCCCATGGCCCGAACCTCCAGCGCTTTCAGGCTGGGCAATCCGCCCCGGCCCAGAAAATCAGTTTTCCGGGTTTTAACGGTGACACCATCCAGATTGATCGACTCTTCATTGAGCACGAACTTCAGCGTTATCTGCCGTGTCGTATCGCTGATGGTAACCGTCATCGGCAGATGAGCATAACCCAACATCTGCGCCACCACCTGAACGGTTCCCCGTCCATCGGTCGTGAACGAAAAGGAGCCATCGGCGTCGGTGGTGGCCCCGGCATACGAATTCAATATCCCAATATTAGCACTGGCTAGTGGCTTCATCTGTGCATTGAACACCTTACCCTGCACAACAACCTGACTCCAGGCAGGGCTACTCAGAAGCAGCCCTAAAATGAATGTCTGTAGACGTGTTTTCATGTCTTTACGAAATAGTTAGATAGCTCATTAGGCGAAGCAAGATTTCCATAGCCACCTGCGTGGTCAGATCCGTTGAATCGAAGTCGGGATTGGCTTCTACCAGATCGAAGCCTACTAGTTGACGTCCTGGCAGGAGCTGGCTAAAAAGCTGTTTGATCTCCTCCAGCGAAAAGCCTCCTGGTATCGGCGTTGCGGTGCCTGGCAGAACCGTCGGGTCCAGAACATCGACATCGAACGTCACGTAATACGGAACATCGTCGGGCAAATCGAACCGTTTGCCCTGCCGTAACTGCTCGCTTACCTGATGACACCAGTGAATGTGTTGTTTCGGGCGGGGCCTGGTTCCGGCATTGGCAAACCCGCGAATGCCAAACTGATAGACTTGCTGCACGTTGCTCAATTCCAGGCACTTCGTCATGAAGTTGCCGTAGTGATGCACCTTCCCCCAGTGGCTTATGCTGTCGTACCGCGAGCCGTAGGTATCGGTGTGTGCATCGAAATGAATGACGTGTAAATTGGGATAGGTCTCAGAGGCTGCTTTAATGAGTGGATAGCTGATGGAGTGATCGCCCCCGATAAAGGCCGGAATTTTACCGGCTTTAAACAGCTGGCTCGCCATGTGGTGAATTTTGGCGTACACAAAAGCCGTCGACTCATTGGCGTTCACGAACAGATTGCCGTAATCAACCAGCTTACTGTTCTGAAACAGGGGCTGAAGACGTGTGGCGGTCAGCTCATCAAAAAGCAGGAAATCAGCCCCTTTCAGCAGAAGATTATTATTCTGACTAAACTCCCGGATGTGAAACGGAAACTTCGCTCCGCCCATCGACTTCCCATTTCCCTTGCCAAACGGAATACCGACAATAACGGCTTCGGCCCGCTCGTGGTAGGCATCTACCCCAAAGATTCGGTTTTTTACCGCCATCACATCGGCCGTAAAACGCTCCCACCCTTCGGTGCTGGGATCGAGCAGCAATCCATTTCGTTGCAGATAGGCGATCGCTAGCTCAAGCTGATCATTCTCTATGTCCATTTCGTCAAACAGCGCGTCGGTCGTGGCAGGCTGTCTAAAGAAATCAAGGATCGAAACAATGGCCGGGCTAACTTCGTAGCTCTTTCCACTGATCATGTTGAAGATGGTGCCTTTACCCGTTTGATTCGACAGGGTGATATCAAGATAAGGCGACTTTAACAACAGGGGCGAAACAGAAACGTCGGTTATCATGGCGATGGAGTTTAGTTAGTGAGCGAATCGACTACGGATAGCCGTTCGGATAGCTTGTCGGCTCTGGCGGGCATATCCCAGCGAGAAGTAAGCAAACAGCCCGACCGTTAGTGACGATTTCAGAAACGGCTCAGCCGAGCAGACCGAGAAATCCATGAAGAACTGATAGGTGGTCTGTGGATAATGCAGTACAACCTCGAAGAATGTTTTGAAAGCGAACACGAAAAAATAGGCCAGAAACCACAACCGCCCCAGGCTATATACCAGCAGAAACGGATTTTTCAGATCGACTTCCGGATCGTTCGCCTTTGCCGGTTTCCGAAGTGACGGAAGCACTTTACCAGCCAGATTACGAACATATAGAACTGACTGACGACGCAGATTAGGCAGCGAGAACAGATCGCTGTAGATCCAGTACCCATCGAATTTGAGGAATGGAATGGCGTTGATAATGATCGTCGCCACATTGAGCTGAATAAGGTAGCGGGTTGTATTGATCTGGCCGAAATCGCCAAAGTGACTGACGAGATAACCGATCAGGATCAGGTTGATGAGGAGCTGGAAATAAATACCCCCCAGATTGACGATGGTTCGTTTGAGTTTTCCAAGCCGCCAGACCTCCGTAACATCGGTGTAGAGTACCGGAAAAATCAGGTATAAGCCCGCTCCAATTTCTTTAGGTTTGATCCCGAACCGATAACCCGCTGCGGCATGGCCCAGTTCGTGAATTAATAGAATACCAAGTACGACGGGATAAAAAACGAGCATATGCCACAGCCCCCGGTCGCAGTCACCCGTAGCCAGGGTAGCCGCGTTGTGGTTCTGCACATAATGATCGAGGGCCAGCAATTCACGCATCAGGTACGTATTCGCGGCCAGCGCCACCACGAACGTAATGCCAAAGAATACGGGCGAAAAAACGTACTGAATGATGCGAAGCAACCAGGCATACTGGTTAAACCGAAGCAGTGTATACCGGGCATATATATTGCCAAGGGCCGGATTGCTGGCCTGGCTTGTTTCTGCCTGAGGAGCGTCGAAAACACCCATTGGCCGGAGTTTATCCTCTACCAGCCGGGCCACATCGTCGGCCGCAAAATGCGTTTCGCTCTGGCGGGCGTTGAGTGTTTCGCTGATTTGCTGATAGGTAAGCTTCCGGCTGACGCCATCCAAAATAAGGTACACAAATTCCCCGACTTTATAAGGCCGCCCACTTACGGTCAGCAAAAACTGTCGGTTGGAGTCCGAGCGCTCCATCTCTTCTATTCGGAACGAGTCGGTTTCTAAGGCGATCATGGTCAAGTCGGTTTAGGAAAGTTATGGGGAGAGAAAAAGCCGACGCCCCCACAAACGGGGCGGGAGCGTCGGCATGTGCATCAGCGAGATCGACTAAACGCTAACACTATTGTCGCTGCAACGAGCCGAATCAGCGGCTGCTACGGTAGTTTCGAAGCGATCTTCGAGTTCAACGATCGTCAGTACTTCTGGAGTTGTGTTATTCATGACTGGTTTGATTTGAAAAGTGAAAAGTTGAAAAAGGGAAATCAATTGGTAATTGCCTTAGGCTATACTTCGACCGTGTTGCCACTGCAACGGCCAGCATCGGCAGCAGCAGCTGTGGTTTCGAAACGCTCTTCGAGTTCAACGATTGTCAGAGATTTGGCTGGAGAAGTTGTGTTGTTCATGATTGATTTTAATTTGAAAAGTGAAAAAATGGATTTAAAAAATCAGTTGACCCAATAGCCCTACACCTGGACGTTGTTGTCGCTGCAACGAGCTGAATCAGCGGCTGCTACAGTGGTTTCGAAACGCTCTTCGAGTTCAACAATTGTCAATGATTCGGCTTGGGGTGCTGTGTTGTTCATGATTGATTTGATTTGAAAAGTGAAAAAAATTGAAAAGTGAATTATAGAGGTAAATACATCCTAAAGGGACCGGACACTGTTGTTGCTGCACCGGGCTGAATCGAGTGCGGCAACGGTCATTTCGAAGCGATCTTCGAGCTCAACAATCGTTAGCGATTCGTCGTGATAAACGGGCAAAGTCTCCATGATTTTCCGATGAATCATATGGATTAGGGAGTCTGTCTTAGTAGACTACACCATCGGGCGGGGCTGGCGCATTTACCTTAACGGTATTGCCACTGCAACGATCGGTATCGGCGGCCGCAACGGTCGTTTCGAAACGCTCTTCGAGTTCAACAATCGAGAGAGCCGGGGCAAAGATTTTCGTGTTCATAGCTTTGTTCTTTACGAAAAATCCAGTGGAGATAGCTTAAAGGGGTACTATTTCGCTCAGAATGTAGTCTAACAGACAAGTCCAGAGTGGCACTACGTTCGTTGGAGAGTGCCAGGCCAGTTGATGGATGAACCCCTGATAGCTATCTATCCGGCGTAATTACCCGTTTGGCAATTAGGCTGCTACAACGGGTACTTTAACCGTGTTATTGCTGCAACGCTCGCTATCAGCAGCGGCAACCGTAGTTTCAAAACGCTCTTCGAGTTCAACGATTGACAGAGCTGAGGTAGAAAGTTGTGATTTCATGACAGAGTTTGATTTAGGGAGAAACTGTTCGATTGATAACTGAGTAAAGACCATTGAAACGCAGATTCCATTTTCTGGCAGATTCGAAAAACAAGTCCCGAAGTGCACGACTAGGCGTTGGTTAAGTGGTGCGGGCTGTGCATGGATCGTTTTTGGAATGCCTCCCAGGGCAGATCTGCTACACGAACTAAACTGCTGAAACAGTGACCGTGTTGCCGCTGCAACGGGCTGAATCGGCGGCTGCTACGGTCGTTTCGAAACGCTCTTCGAGTTCAACAATTGACAGGGCTGGGGTAGAAACTTGTGCGCTCATGATAAATAAGAGAAACAGGGTGATAAAATGAAAACTATATGGGTAACTAAATGAAAGGTTCGCGACTGCCTTTCCGCCGTGCACAGCGTCTTTTTTTAGTTCTTCGATTAACGAACGGGTATCTCTATACGACAAATCCGTTCGGGCATAAACTGGTTGCGTCAACTAAACGACTGCCAGTGCATTCTCCTGAACCTTGAGGGCAACCTGCTCACTCAGCGTATCCAGGTTTTGGAAAGCTTCTTCGCCTAAATCAGAAGGCATCAGGCCAAATTCTTCGGCCAGGCGGGAGGCAATCTCCAGAATAGCCAGTGAATCCTGAATAACGCCCGGATGATCTTCAGTGCCGAAGAATGGGGTTTCGTTGGTTAGTTCGACAAGCTCACCATCGGCTTGTAATACGTCGATTACGATTTCACGGATACGGTCCTGGATGTTTGCTAAAGCTGACATAATTGAAAAGAGTTAAAGGGGTGAAACAATATGTTTTGGCTTGTTTGTGAATTAATTACTGAGACAAAGTTGGCGGCTAAATGGCTCCGAATCAAAAACCTAATGGACTGCTTTAATTGCGTAGGTTATAAGCTATAACAGCGGGCAAAATCAAAACACAATGCGCTGATTAACAACAAAATAACGACCCATCTGCAGCGAATACGCCAATGAATTCAACTGACTGCTATAGAGCATCTGATAGGCATTCGAATGGTTAAATGCATTCTGTACATCAATCGACCATTCGAAGGTGGCCCGAGGCTTGTTACGCCGGTAAGTAAGCTTGATATCTGTTCGACTGTAGACCGGCAATTGTCCGGAAAAAGGTCGCTGTTCGTCAAAAACGGTCCTGTTCATATCCTGCGAACGGGTCAGATCGATCGGGGTGTATCGTCGGCCGCCAGCCAGGGTATTTCGAACATCGATAGCCAGCGAATTGCGGGACCCAACCGTCCATTCATAACCTCCCAGCGCATTCCAGACAAACCGATTGGCAAAAGCTGTAGCATTCCATGCACCCAGCAAGGTTCGATATTGACTGTTGAACATGGATAGTGTCGAGAGCACGTAATACTGTTTGCTAAAAGGCTTCTCGACGGTCAGCTCAGCGCCATAATTTCGTCCGGTTCCGGCGTTGATCAGGCCCGTTCGGTTGGTTGTAAAAAACGAGGCTCCTTCGTTCAGCGCAGAATAATACGATGGCTTCTGGTCAATCGGAATGTCGTATAAATATTGATAATACGTCTCTGCTTTCAGGAGCCAGTCGGTGCCTATGCGTTGGGTCCAGCCTAGCACAGCCTGTCGACTTTTTGAGAAACCAAGCGACTGATTCGGCAAACGACCCACCTGATTATCGGCGGTTGGTTCGTTAAAATACAGCATCCAATCCTGCATTCGGCTGTAGTTGCCCACACCAGCACTGAGTGTTATTTTAGGCGTAAGTTGATACTGAAGCCCCGCCCTTGGTTCAACAACTCCGTGCTGATTAAGGCTCAGGTGCGTGGCATGCAGCCCTACATTAAGCGTCAGTCGATCGGTAGGTGTATACTGCCATTGAAGATAACCCTGGTAGGTTTGTGCCAACGCATCGGCGTTCCGTAGCGGCTTCATGCCCGACGCCGACTGGGCGCTGTCGTGAAACGAAAACCAGTAGTTGGAAGCAATCACGCCAGCCAGCAGGCTACTCTGTATCGAATACCGGTGCGTCAGTTGGGCATGAGCAGTGGCTTTTGTGTAGTGCGACCGATCGCGGTAGTTTGCGTGCAGGGTTTCATCCCGTCCGAGCGTATCATAGCGGTTCGCGACTTGTGTCCCTGTCAATGCAGTTGTCAGACGGAACGTTGTCTGGGTGGTTAGCTGGCTGTTGTAGGTTGCCCCTATCACGCCCATTGCCGTCCGATAGTCATTGTAGGTGCCCGCATCACTGTAGGCGCTAACCGTATTGTCGAAGACCGTTCCGTTTTTCCCGCCGACGCCGAAGATGCTGATTGTATGACCTTTAGCCATCGGAAAATTCAGTTTAAAAGTCAGGTCCTGGTACTGAGGAGCCGACGCACCCGTTCCGAACCGAAGCCCGATTTTACTGAGTAGCCCCAGCACACTATACCGGTAATGAACCAGGTAACTCGACTTGTTCTTTTTAGAAAGTGGTCCTTCGGCACCAGCTTCAAAGCCCGTAAACCCAGCCTGAAATGTATACTCTCGTTTGCGCTCGTTTCCATTACGCAGCTGAAGATCAAACACGCCTGATAAGGCATTCCCGTAAGCGGCCGGAAAGGCTCCGGTCAGGAACGACGATGTTTTGAGTGTCTGGCTATTCAGGATAGGAACGGGCCCACCTGTAGCGCCCATGGCACCAAAGTGATTCGGGTTCGGCACGTCGACACCTTCGATTCGCCACAAAAGACCATTCGGCGCATTTCCCCGGACGACAATATCGTTTCGTGTGTCATTATTACCGACCACACCGGCAAAGTTCATGGCCATTCGGGATGGATCATTGCGGCTTCCGGCAAAACGCGTCGTTTGCTCCAGATCAATTATCTGACCGCTCACCGACACATAACCGTTTGCAATGGCCGTTGCTGGCCGGCTGCCCCGCACGTTTACCTCACTTAACTGCTGTGTCGATTCGGTCAGCACAACGTCGGCTACGGTTTCCTTGCCAGTAGTAACCAGCACATTATCGATCAATTGAAGATGGTGCCCTTCGGCTTTGATCAACAACCGATAGCGGCCCGGTTCGGGCACTGTCATGACGTAGTGGCCGGTGCTATCGGACCAGACGCGCTGGTCTGAACCGTTGGCCAGGAGTACTTCGGCATGGGCAATGGGCCGCTGAGTTCGTTCCTGAAACAACGTTCCCTGAATTGTCTGGGCACAAACGCTCACGAGCGAGGCATAGAGCAGACAAAGGCTAAGGAGAAAGGGTTTCATGTCGCTGGATTGGATAAAGTGAAAAAGGGATAAGCACATCGTGTACGCACAGGTGGATGAACGGCGCATTGTCGAAGAGAAAGAAATGGCCGCCGGGCAGTATGTGCAAATCAATCGGTCTGGTAAACTCTTCCTGCCAGCGGGCAGCCTCCACTGGTGTATAAATGTCGTGATCGCCGATAAATACAGTTGCCGGAATGGTCAGACTGGCGGGGCCGGTTTGTGCATAATCGTAGCTTTCAAGCGCCATCATATCGGCCCGCAACACTTTTTCGTACAGATCGAACGATCGAGGGTTTTTCAGTAAAGCCGACACATCACCGTCCATCTCCTGTACTTCCTGGATGATCTCCTGGCGGGTCATGTTCTTCGCATTTCGTTGCTTTTCGGGAATGCTGGCCCCACCCCGCCCCGACAGAAAGAGATGCAGGGGTGGGGTCATTCCTTCGGCCCGAAGCCGACAGCTGAGTCGATAGGCGATTAAACTGCCCATGCTGTGCCCGAAAAAGGCAAAGGGGCCTGTCAGTTGTGTTTTGAGTCGCTGAAACAGATCATCGGCTACCGCATCGAGCGTGTCTAGCGAGGATTCAAACAACCGACGACCCCGACCCGGATAATCAAGCGGTATCCATATGATACCCGGCGGAGCCTGCCGGATCAGGGGTTGGTACGAATAGCAGCTGCCAGCCGCAAACGGAAAGCAGAACAGACGAAGGGCTTCCATAATCGACGGAGGTATAAAATCAGAGGCTTTCGAGTTGTACGGTCACGTGGTCGTTCGTATCGCTGGCTTCGTAGGCAACGTAGCCAATGTAGTTTGGTTGAATCAGCAACGGGATCAGTCGTATGATGACATCGCGGCACCGAAGCTGTTGAATATGATCAAACTGAAAGTCGGTCAGGCGCGCATCCAGTTCATGCCCAAGCGCCTTGTAAGCGGCCTCTTTCTGCGACCATAAAGCCAGTACGTCTTCGCCAGTCATGAGCTCCCGCTCGGCCATTGACAGAAACAATCCTTCGACCCCAGGCCGTAATCGAACGCGTTTTTGAATGTCGATGCCTACGGCTCGTCGGGGAGCAATGACGCAGGCGGCCAATTGCCCCGAATGCGACAGACTGAACGCATACCGGCTATCCGACAGATAAGGTTTTCCGTTCACATGGTAGCGTAAACTGACCAGCGGTTCGTCGGGATGGGGCGGGTGATGGTGAAGCGCGTAATGCAATAGCCACTTACTCAACATCGACAGTTGCCGGGACTGAGCCGTGCGATAGGGTCGCACGGGGACCGGTAATCGGGCTAGGTCAGCCTCAGACCGATGTTCAGCCGCAAGGTCAGCCCAATAGACAGAGAGAGTAGATAACGGCATAGCTTATTTTTCGTTTAAAAGCGTGTTGGTACGCATTAACGTGAACACAAACAACTGATCACAGGGTGACCCAAAAGCGTCGCGGAGTCGTTGATAGACATCGGTTTCCTGAACGGGATAATCCCGCATGGCAATGGCGCCAATATGAATCTGCTGGTCGGTATGCCGCAACGCAACTTTCAGGAACGCAAAGTGGGCATACAGCACATTCTCGACTTCACGGAACCAGTACGTTTGTTCATTGACCCGAAACTGATCGCCTTTTCGGCCCAGCACAAACAATCGGCCCTGCGAATCGAGGTAACCCACGTCCTTCGTCGTAATGGTCGAATGGGGTCGATGCGAAGGGCAGGCGGGTGCATTAAAATACCCCATCATGACCGATGGACTATGAATCCGAACCGTACCAATGTTGCCGGGCAGCAATTCACCTCCTTCTTCGTCAATAATCTGCACACGCACGCCCTGATTGGGTCGCCCAACCGATTCTACGTCCGGGTCGGCCGGATGATGAACAGGATGCGTGGCAACACGGGGGCCAGCCTCAGCCAGGCCATACGTTTTTACAACCGGACACCCAAAAACCTGCATCGCTTTATGGATCGCCGTCGTTTCGATGCGATTACCGCCCACAGCCACGAATCGCAGGGTTGAGAAATCGGCGGGCAACAGTTTCCGGTCATGGAGGTAATTCAACTGGCGAACCATCGGTGGGACCAGGAACAGGGTCGTAACCCGATGGCGTCCAAAAAGCCAGACCATCTGGTGCAGAAAAAACAGCGGATCGAGCAGCAGAATGGTCGCCCCAACGTACAAATGGCTTAAAAACTGCCCAATAAGTCCGTACGAATACCCCATGGGCAAGGCGATGGCAGTTACGTCGTCTGAACGTAGCTTGAGCGCATCCACGTTAGCCCGAATGTTGAAAAGCGTTCCGGCATTGGTGAGTTGAACGACTTTGGCGGCTCCGCTGCTACCCGAACTGGTCACTAACAGGGCCGTATCGCCGTGCGTTGAACTCGTGGCACAATTATTACTGAACAAATCGAATCCCGCGTCGAACGGCCGTTGCGTCATGTAGGACTCACTGGCCAGTTGCTTTCGGATCGCAAGGCTGCTACGAGGTACGGCAAACCAGGCAATGTTTAACTGGCTCAAATCGCCCAGCACCTCAATTCGATAGTTGATCACGAACGGCACCGCCCCCAGCGACAAAACAGCCAGAAACAACGTACTCATATCGAGGCTGTTCGGCGAACAGATAGCCACCACATCGGCGGACTGAACACCAGCCCGTTTCAGCATTCGCTGCTGGTAGCTAACCTGCTGCCACATGTCGGCATATGTCAGGCTGCGCTTTCCTTCGATAAGAGCCGTTTTATCGGGATGTCGCTCGTGTCGCCTTCGCAGCACGTTGGCCAGCGTCTCCCCTCCTAGCCCGCTCCTGGTCGAAGCGGGATTAGGCATGAGGGGGGAGATTGGCAGAGAGTCTGTCAGCGAATAAGCAGACATAGGAGTGAAATTAGTTGATATGGATGGTAATGGACTTGTCGCTATTGACCGTGAAAAGCATAGCGTCAAATTTGGGAGGGCCAAAAGAGGCCTTTACGTTGTTTGAAACACCCCAGCCTTCTTTTGGAATACCGAAAATACCCGTATCCATTTTCTTGTTATCGTTCTCATCATGGAACAACCGGACGGCATAGGTTCCCGGCGGAACATTCTGGAAAACGAGTTGGGCGTTGTTTTTCTGAACCAGGGCGGTCTGTTTCTGAACAGCCTTCTGGCCAGGGTCCTGAAGCGACGCATACACGGCTCCACTCTCCGTTTTGAGGTCGGTCACGTTGACCGTTACGGTGTGTGCAGTGGACTGATGTTGCGCTTTTGCGGCAAATGAGCCAGCCAGCAGGGTGGCGGCAAGGAGTACATTTTTCATACTAAACAGGGATTAAAGGATTAAAAAATAAAACAGGGTTACGTTTGTATTCACTTATTCACGGTTACTAAAGGCTGATTGATAGCCGCTCCGGGCAACGGTTCTACAACAGAGCTGACAGGCTTCGGAGCATACCATTGCGGCACGGCTTCTACCGCATAGCGTTTCCCTTCGATACAGATTAGTTCATCGGATGTCGGTCGCATTTCTACCACTTTCAGGAGGGCTCCTACCGCAACGGCTTTCCGCACTAACCGCCGAAACAGATCCACCAGCAGCGCATTGTCAAAGCGGATGTACTGGGGTTTATGGTCGTCGGGATTGGGGGCATCGGGTAAACTGACAAATACTTCATCGGGCAACTGATAGCGTTGTTGCCAGCTATGAGCGGCTCGAAAAAAAGAAAACGAATCCCCTTCGATGGGCAGCGTGGCCTCGGCCCCGACGGGTAACCACCACGTCTTTCGCTGAATGATCAACCGGCGGTCCAGCACAATGCGCGGTCCTATCCGTATCGTTCCGGCAGGTTTTTGCTCAGCGTACCACGCATTGATAACCGAGTTGAACACGGACAGACTCAACTCCGGTAACGGAGCAAACTGGCACAGAAACGTGTATAAGCGGGACCGATCTGCCTGAAAGCCCATGTCGACAACCTGCACGCGCTTATAGCCTGGCGCATGCCAGAGATCAACCCGCTGGCCGTCGTCCGATAAGCGCACCGATAAGTCGCTGAGCGGAATGGCTTGTACCGATGAGGATGGCACATGGCCCGCCGGCGTCAAAATAGATCCCTCAACCAATGCAGGATGGAAGTTTGCGTTATGGTAATGGTCGTCGGTAGCTTCTACCAGCAAACAATCGGCAGGAGTGGCACTGTGGTTTGTCTTGACAAGTTCATGCGTCAGACTATGGTTAAAGTAAGGCAGGAATCGCCCATAAAGTCGCCCAAAGCCACCAGCTAATTCATTCAGCGCGGCACAAAGTCGCCCTCGGCTATCGGTCCACGATTGCCAGAAAACAGCCTGACTGAGAAGTGTATCCGACGAATCCGGAATCCATTCACTTCGTAGCTGAACCGTGTCAGCACGTAGCCCTTCAGCGGCCCAGCGCTCCCATTGCTGTCGAATATCAGGGGTAATTACTGCGCGCTCTTGGAACGGTTCAGGCTGGCTCAGGTAATGCGCAAAGAACGTGGTTACGGGTACCGATTCGGTTGTCGGATAAGTAGTTTTGAACAGATTTACCAATGAAGAAGCAGGCGGTGTGCAAACCTCCACCATATGCCTCGTCAATCGATCAACACTGGTAATCAGGCGTTTTACATCAGGCTTAGATAAATGCCCCTGTAGCGAACGGGTAACGTCTTCAAAAAATAACTGTTCGGCTCGCAGCGGCCAGAAATCAGGCGCTGGTGGAGCTGGAAGTTGCCCAATATGCTCTGCCAGCACACCCTGTGCTTTCGATAACAGCGAAAGTCGCTGACCGGGCGTAGCCATTGGCAACATAGTGGCCGTGGCCAGCAGGGCATGGAGCAAACTAAGCTGGCTATCGACAAACCTGGGTGCCATCCATCGGTACTGAGTCAGCCAGTCCTGCAACCGTATTGCCCAGTCAGCATCTGCCGCCGACACAGGCAATGGATGCTGCAAAAGACCCAGTTCGATCAGTTTGTCTATGTATTGATGCGCTTCCAGGCTTGTTGATCGAAATTTTTGTTGAATCCGGTCGACCCAATCCTTGTACGTTCGCGTCGGGCGACGTGCTGACGTTACCCACCGGAGAACGGGGTTAAGGGAAATTTTAACGCAGGCTACCTGACCATTCGTCTGACGGATGTAGCTAAGGCTCTCTCCCGAAATCAGCACACTCGGGTTCACCGTTACAGGCCATTGTTCGTATAACCGCCGGTTGGTTCGTAGCATAGCGTCGAATACGCCCAACAATCGAACCGACAGCCGCACATGCGAACGGGGTGAGCCTGCTTTCCAGTCCAGCGCTTCGCCGGCATGTATGGGTATTGTGGCCAGGTGGGTTAAGGTGCTGTAGGGTGTGGTTTTGGTAGCCGCCCTCGAGAGATAGCGCAACAGCCCGTTTTCAATCTGAAAATCATCCTTCCGAAAACGGGCCGGGTTCGTCTGTTGATAAGCCGCAACCTGACGGAGCAATGATAGGCTCGACAAAGCCAGTCCCCGCTGAAAAGCTGCATTTCCGACGAGTTGCTGAAAATGCTGCCGACCCTGAATCGCCTGCTGACGATAGAGTTTCGCGGTTGTGTTCATGTATCGTTCCAGCGCCTTACGGTTATCAATATACGTTACCAATCGATTCAGTAACGATTCGGATAGCCAGTGTTGGGACTGCGCTATATCTTTGGGACGAATTACCCGATCATTGTGCAGATCACGACGTAATTGCTGTAGTTGCTGCTGCGGTTTTCCGGGCGGACAATGCTTCTCGATTACCGAAAACAAATCGGCCAGTAAGGGTTCTTTGTGGCTTTCCACCCGCCGACGCCGATGTTCATACTGATGCAGTCGATGGGTGATTACGGGTGCTCGCAGCCCGTCGAGCACATCGATAGACAATCCGGCTACGCGCAGCAGCACCGGCGACAGGAGCTTTGGCTTGTTCGGAGTAGGCATAGTTCAGGTCATGAGCGATGAGAGGATATGGGTACGATTGAGTTAGGCTTTATTCGGCCGATTGCAGCACGCCCTGGCTCCACCAGTGATCGATAAACGTACCATCTGATGCTGAATCACCCTCGACGGAGGTTGAATCGCTGGACTGTTCCAATTGATGCAACCAGTCAAACGCATCGTCGGTCAGCGGAAAGGCCTGATAGGTCTGTCGGTCGAAGAGGTAGCCGGTCTGGTCTATTTTGAAAAGACTGTACCGTTCTTCGTTGAATCGGAAGGCCGTAACTGGAGCATCCACAACAGGTTCTTCGTCCGACGACGTAGCCGTCAGGGCATCAAAATCAAGGAATTTGTGAAAGTAAAACCAGCTTTCCCACTGATCGACATACCGCCGGACATAGTCGGCCAGCAGATCATACAGTTGCTGGGTCGTTTCGCGTACAAACACCTCGGCCGGAATAGCTTTAGGCGCTATGGCAGGCAGGCAGTCATAGTACGGAATCTCGACACCATCCACCGTTTTGTAATACGAGATAATCGGAATGATAGGCGTTCGGGTCGCATGGGCCAGCGTAGCAATTCCGCTCCGAGACACGATGGTCTTGTTCAGGAATGAAACCCGCAGCTGCCGGTTATTACGCTGATAAATGCCCCCAACGCCCGTATTGCCATCCAGAAAAATCAGAATAGATCGGCCTTTATGCAAAGCCCCGGCCATCTGCCGGCCAATGGCCGGACTTTCGGCATCCAGCATGTCGATTGAAGCCGACGCCTGGTTGTATTGATTCAGCTGAGCCGAAATGTTTTCGATGTAGTCCTTCTGGCTTTTCAGCGTGCGGTTATCGATCACCAGCGTGAGCGGGTAACCCGCGTTCAGCAGCATGGCCAGCACGGCCCGATAGCCCCCAGGTGATACGTGCAGAAGATGCGCGACGGTCGGGGTGAATCGGTCGGCTTCAGAAAATCGGTATCACCGTTTATACCCATGTGAGCCAGCGAACCAAAATCGACGTAGCGAAAACTGCGAGCGCTCAGCCAGTGATTCGTCAGTAGTCGGAAGTAGATCGCTTCATGTCGCTCGGCGGGAACATCGGGGCAGAAATGGCTCAGATTGGCCCGCAGAAAATGCAGATCTTTTTGCTGGTGTGCTTTTTTCTTCTGCTTTTCGCGTTCGCTTACCTCCTGATAAGCCCGTTCGTAGGTCTGCCGAAACGCGGTGCCGTAGGTTTCCCAAAAAGACGATTGCATGGTCATAACAAAGGGACGATTTAGGGTTTACGAATTGCCAGTGTCACGGCATTACCGCCCACATGCAGCGAATGAACAAAGGCCGTTGCGCCAGCGCCAAAAACCCGATGGGTTGTGAGTTTTGGAGCCGCAGTAGGCAATCCAACCTGCGCCGGTTCGTAGCCTGTTCCAATAACCACATTGTCGCGCAGACACAAGGCTCCGGCCAGCAATGACATTATCGGCGAAGCACTGAAAGTTTCGCCCGTTTGCCCTTTGATATTGGCGTAAGCGGGTAGTGTGCTATCGGCCCAGAGATCCTGAATAGCGGGCGTTTCGTAATCGCGAATATGCCAGGGCAATCCTCCCCCACCCACGAACAAATCGACGCCCGATGGGTCAATCTGGCTGTATTGGCAGAATTCGGTCAGGTGATCGAGCAGGTCGTCGGCACTGCGTTCGTAGATAAAATCCCGGTAGGACGTATCGCCCGACACCTGGTAATTTACGATTTCGGCCAGTACCGCAGCCTGCCGACGTTGAGCGTGTTCGGCCGATTCGAGTACCGCAAACGCAGCCCCTTCGCCGTAGACGATAACTCCCTGTTCATCATGGAGACTCTCGGCAAACGTCCGGCGCTGGCCCGACGAGTCGGTTACAGAAGGCAGGTAGCCCCGGTACAGGTTCGCCAGCAGCGTAGTCTCCCTGATTTCGTCGAAACCACCACAGATGACCACATCTGCTTTGCCATCCCGAATGAGATCATACCCATAGCAAACACTGTTTTCGCCGAGCAGGATCGAGCTTGGTCCTTTGAGTTTAAAGGCACGGGCTACGTCGCCGAGAGCACAGTTGGTGGTTGTTTTGGTGAATACGAAGGGGCTTACCTTCGACGGGCCGTCGGTATAGAGTTTGTACAAAAAGGCTTCGGCTGCGGCATTGGCGCTGAGCGTAGTATCCAGGATCAATCCTAGTTGCTCAGGTACGAGTCCGGTCAGATCCAGCCCGGCATTGTCGATGGCCAGGCGACAGCCGACCATAGCCAGTTGCGAATAGCGAAGCGGAAACGGGGGGCGTAAATTACCGACGTGATCGGTCAGTGTAAAATCAGCGCAGGGTGCGTAGAAAATGGCTTCATTGGTGGCCAGATCGGGAACATTCCAGGTATCTTTCACCGTGACAGCCGACTCATTCCGGCGAAGAGCCTCCCAGAATGGCTCCAGGCCAACACCCAGACCGGACAGGACTCCGCCCCCGGTCAGCACTACAGATGGTTTGGTTTTCATGATCGGGGTTGGAGTTAAGCGTTGATGAGTACCGTAACGATTCCCTTGGCGGCCAGCCCACGACCTTCGATGTCGACGCGCGCTTTGAAGACCGAGAAATTGAGCATCCGGTGGTCGAACACCGCCCGAATGCGTACGGTATCATTAGGCAATACAGGCTTGTTGAACGTCATGTTATCGATTTTGATCGCCCGCCCGGAACGGGGTCGATAGTCTTTTTGTATCGAACTCACATCCACGACGTTAAGCGCTTCGAGCCGGCCGAAAATCCCGCAGGCCTGAAACATCATTTCGACCAGCACTACCCCAGGCAGAATAGGCTCGCCCGGAAAATGCCCCTGAAAAAACATCGTATCGGGCTTTATGAACGTTTCGGCCTGCACCGACACACCGGGCAAATACTCGATCACCCGATCGATGAGCAGCATGGGTGGGCGATGTGGCAGCAGATCCTGCGGACGAATCTGATCGACCTGTATCTGATTAAATAGCGTTACTGAAGTCATGAGGAAAAGGGTCTTGGCGTACGTAATCAGTTATCGAAGCGTCGGAGCGCGATGGAGGCCATACAGCCGCCAAAGCCAAAGGAATTAGACAGCGCAGCTCGTATTGGCTGGTCAATGGCGCGGTTCTGTACGAGCCGGATTGGCCCTTCATCGGCGACCATTGTGGTTTGAACGTTGCAGGAAGGGGGCACGAAACTATGGTAGATCCCCAGCGCCGTTGTGATGAATTCGATGCTCCCGGCCGCTCCCAGCGTATGACCGATCATTGACTTGGTTGAACTGATATACACGGGCCGGTCATTCATCAATCGGCCGATACCGTTCAGTTCCATGCTGTCGTTGACGCCGGTTGCCGTACCATGTGCATTGATATAATCCAATTCGTCGGCGGTCATGTTGCCATGCTGAAGTGCCTGCTTCATGGTCAGGAACGCCGTGCTGCCATCGGGTGTAGGGGCCGTTGGATGGTGCGCTTCATTATTGGCCGAATACCCTTTTAGCTCGCAGTAGATACGGGCACCCCGCTCCTGAGCATGGGTCAGGCTTTCGAGCACGACAAAGGCGCTCGCATCACCCAGTGTCAGGCCGTCCCGGTTCTTATCGAAAGGCTGACAAATGGACTTCGACAACGATTGAAGCGAGTTGAACCCTGCAAAACTCAGTTCGGTAAAAATGTCGATTCCACCGGCAACGGCTACATCTACCCGACCTCCAGCCACAAAATCAAATCCCCGGCCAATTGAGTTCGTACCTGCGGCACAGGCCGTTGATATGGTCGATGATGGCCCTCGCCAGCCCAAGGCCCGCATAAAGGAGCCCGTTATGTTGGGGGTCGATGCCTTGAAGAGCAGTTCATAATCCGCAACCTCAATACCTTCCTGGATTCGCTTTTTGGTGAAGTCCATGAACGCATACGAACCGCCGATTGTGGTGGCTACAAACAGCCCCGCCCGGTGAGGATTCAACTCCTGTGGCACCAGACTCGCGTCATTCAGTGCTTCGGCAATAACGCGATTACCCAGGTAGGTTAGCACGGTTTCATCAGACGCTTCAATATCGGCATACAGGTCCTGGTCGAGTACACAAGCCTGCTTGTTGGCATAGCACGCACTATCTGTTGGGAAGCGTTTCGCATCGATGGGTTTGAGCCCCAGCCTCCCGTTGTAGACACTATCCTTGAATTCATCTTTTGTCTGGCCAATAGAGCAGCATACGCCAATGCCAGTAACAACAACTCGTTCCATAAAAGTAAGGGTTTAGGAAAAATGAAGTGATCAGATCGATGTACCTCAGGATACACCCAGTCCACCGTCGATGGTGAGTTCCTGACCGATAATGTAACTGGGCGCATCGCAGAGCATGTAGGTTACCAGATTAGCCACTTCATCAGCGCCACCTTTGCGTTTCAGCGGAGACCACACCAGGCGATTGGCCACGTATTCGTTGCTGATGTCGCGGGTCATATCGGTATCGATAAGTCCCGGCGAAATGCAGTTCACCGTAATGCCGAACCGCCCTACTTCTTTGGCTAACGACCGGGAAAATGTTACCACTGCTGCTTTCGAGGCCGAGTAAGCCGACTGGCCTGCGTTGCCTTTCTGACCCGACAATGAGGTGATGTTGATAATCCGACCCGCTTTGCGGGCAATCATCATGGGTAGCAGAACCCGGCAGGTATTTGTCACGCTGCCCACGTTCGTCCGAATCACATCCCACCAGTGTTCGTCGGTAGCAAACAGGAAGGGTTTTCCATCACCAACGATACCCGCATTGTTGACAATAGCGTCCAGATAGCTAACGTCCTGTCGTATACGTTTTGCTAAAGCCAGCACATCGGGCAAGCTGCTCATGTCGCAGCGGTAGGCATAGGCCCCACCCGTTCCGATCTGATTAATCTCAGTGATAAGTTCGCCAGCTTTCACGTCATTGCTGAGGTAGGTGAAGAGAACGGTGCAACCACGCTCAGCGAGCGCCAGGCATATAGAGCGGCCAATCCCGCGCGAGCCGCCGGTGACCAGAACAATAGATTTTTTCATGAAACAGAAAGGAAAAAGGATTTGGGAAAGATTAGTATTTTTATCGGTTTACAGCCCGTTTCGGGCAAGCGTAACAAGTAGTCGAAGGGGTATTACTTAGCTGCAAGCTGAAGAAGTTTCCGGCAGTTAGCGGCCTGACGTTCGGCTGGTTTGCGTCCCCAGTTCACGTCGATCGTATTGGCACGGTCCTTCTGTTTTTCGGCCAGTTCAACCGCTTTTTCAAAAAATGCAAGTGCTTCTTTCTTGCTACCGCCAAATTTCTCAGGTGTGTTATAGGACTGCTGACCCATTAAATAATATGCGCGGGGGTTTTCGGCATCCAGTTGAACGGCTTTTTCAAGATTGGCCTGTGCCTTCATGATTCCCTGCATGCCCCGCTGCATCATGTTTACTTTGATTCCGGCCAATACGATCATGGCTTTGACACAATACACTTCCGAATTGTTGGGTGAAATACGGTCGGCCTCATCGAGCAATTGTGTAGCCTGTTGACAGAGCGGATCTATTTTTTCAATGCTTGGCTCACTGAAGGCCGCTGTAACCGTGCAGAGTGCACTGTAGTAATAAGGCAACCACTTGTCTTTTTCGGCGTTGGCAACGCGGGAGAAAGCATTGGCCGTTTGTAGGTTGCCATCTACGCTTTGGGTTGTATCCATCCGGGTTATCAGCCCAGTCATGGCGGTTTTGTACTGATCGGTCGTTTGAGCCATGGCCATTGAGCCGGTAAGTAGCGTAGCGGCCATTAGCGAGCCGATGTGTTGTTTGGTTTTCATTGGAAATTGATCGGTTATAAGTGAATAATTGACAAGAGTCGTTACTGACAGATTAAGAGCTGGCGTTGGTGGTTTTCTGAACCGCCATAATGAGCAGGTCTGACAGACTAAGTGCAATCAGATCGAGCATTGAAATCTGATATAGGCTGGCTAATTGTTCCAGCACTGTTAGCGACAATTCAGTTTTACCATTTTCTTTTTTACTGTAGGCTGCCTGGCTTATGCCCATCTGATAGGCAACGTACTCTTGTGGGTAGCCGTAGATTTCACGGAGTTTGCGGAGTTTGATGGCAATGGCGCTCATGGTGTATGATTTGGTTTGTTTTTTCGTTTGAACAATACAAATGTGGGGCATCAGAGGGGGGCATTTCAACTTATTTCGACCGATGCCCACTATCTATCGACCAATGAAAAAGCCAGCTTGTCGAATGTAATCCGGCAGTTGGGCGTCAAAACGAAATTTTTGCCGTTCCTACAGGTTTGGCATCCCGTTTCAGGCCATTTGCCGAGCAGTTGACTGAGATAGTTTTCGAAAAGAAGAGCTAACATGGCCCTGTTCTTAAGACTTTTGGGTGATTACAAGGCAAAAAATGTAGCCATGAGCCGGTGTTGCCCTTTTCCCCTGAATATATCCTACAAAATCAGTCAGAACTGAAGCAGCAACTGACCATTGAGCATTTACTGACCAATCAAAGTGGCTTGGATTGTGACATTACTAATGAGCAGGCAGCTGGCAATGAGGAGAAGATGGATTACTCGCCTGACTGGGTCAAATTCACGCTGGATTTACCAATTCAGGTAACCGGCTCATTCAGTTTGTCGATCAGGTGATCTTTCTGTAGTAAGCCGGGGTAAATTATAACCGTATCGCATAGTTTATAACCACCCATTATTGTAGCGGGAAGCGGATCATTCTAGGTTTGTCTAGTCATTCAACCTAAAGCCTTAAAGCCCGCAAAGCCATGTCTCTTGCCTTATTTATCAAGCTATTCATCATTGTACACGCTACAGCGGGTACAGTCGCCCTGCTAGCCGGTCCTGTGGCTATGCTTACGAAAAAGGGTGGACCATTACACCGTCGGGCAGGCCGCTATTACACGTACAGTATGGCGGGTGTTTTTGTAACGGCGGTTGTTGTCGCTTACCTGAAAGATTTGACCTTTCTGTTTATGGTTGCCTTTTTTAGTTTTTATCTGGTCCTTTCTGGCTATCGCGCCCTTCGCTGGAAACGTTTATCCATAGATGGCCGGGTAGTTCGATTGGATTGGGCTATCCAGATCGGAGCGGGCATTACGGCGGTTGTGCTGTTAAGCTGGGGTATCTGGCAGGTAATCAATGGTTATTATTTTGGCGCTGTTGGCATTGTGTTCGGTGGTATTGCCCTGATTCGCGTGAAGCAGACAATTGATCGTTTTCGAACCCCGCCCGACGATAAAGCATACTGGCTTTATTCGCACATTATTGGCATGTCGGCAGGCTATATCGCTACTCTGACGGCGTTTCTGGTCGTCAATGTACATTTTTTACCGCCCATAGCCGTCTGGCTAACCCCTACTCTGGTTGGAGCCCCGCTGATTGTTCGGGTAGTTCGCCAACTCCGGACAAGAAATGAACAGAAAGTGAAACCAGTGGTTATGCAATCAATATAGGCCATTCACGTCGAGCCGTGCCACGGTTTGAGGATGAGATATGGTCAACCGTGGCACGGCTCGACGTGAATGACCTACAATAATCAGTTAGTTCGGCATTATCAGCTTTAGTGTCCGACCAGCGATTTTCTGGCCATAAAACGGTCAGGGACAGCATAAAACCATTGACATAACCGACGCAGCAGTATTGGAAAAGTTGCCCCTGGATTTTTATCAATCCCACGATACACTTAGGCTCGCCCAGCTTCTGCTTGGTTGCGAGCTTGTGCATGAGAACCCCGAAGGCATAACCGCAGGGGTTATCGTTGAAACAGAAGCTTACCTTACCGACGACCCGGCCTGCCATGCTTATCGACGGCAAACAACACGCAATGCGGCCATGTTTGGTCCGGCCGGAACGTTGTATGTCTATCAGATCTACAATCACTACAATTGCATAAACGTCGTTACCGGGCCAGTGGGAGTTGGCGAAGCGGTGCTTATTCGAGCATTAGAACCTACCGAAGGCATTGAACTGATGGGACTTCGGCGCAATGACGCGTTTAAAACGGGTTTTGAACGATACCGAAATAATACCATAGACTCCTCAAGTGCTAACGGTCAGCGTAATCTTTGCAACGGCCCCGGAAAGCTGACAATCGCGATGGGTATTGATCGGCAGAAGCATAACTCCTACTCGCTAACAACGGGCGAACTGTTTATTCGCGGACCGGTATTTCATGATTTCGATATGGTAACAACAACCCGCATTGGCCTCACTCGCGGGGCCGATTTGCCGTATCGGTTTTATGTAAGCGGGAATCGGTATATCAGTAAAAAGTGAGCTTAGCCAGCTAGCCGCAACAGGCGGTTCCAGCGATTTTTTTGCCAGAAAGATGCTGGATTGGGATCTATTGACATAAAAACCAACCTGGCGTATGGATCAGGCTATAGTTTACACTAACGGCCGATCAGTTCGTCGAAGGGATACCGCTTTACTTTTTATCCAGAAATTTCACCAAATCCTCAATCGACCGAATACCCAGCTGCTGAGCCTGCTCGCGACGCATCATCAGGCAATAGCTATTGTTGAAACCCAGCGGTTTTAACCAATTCAGCTGATATTTCTCACGAAACTGCTGTTGAACGAACTGATAAACAGAATCCGGCTTCATGGGCAACGATTTCAGACGCGTGGCCGATGGTTGCAGAATAACCAGCAAACCCGTACCGGTATATTCAGGATAAAAATCAATGGCACCCGTTCGTAGGGCGTCGAAGCAGATTTGTGTTCCTCCCAGACCCGTGCGCGTCGCAACACGAAGCCGCGTATGTCCTTCAATTAGCTGCCGGTAAATCTCAGCCAAAATGTATTGTTCCGTAAACACTTTTGATCCCATGACGATCGTCTCTGTCCGATCTGCCGATTCAGGCATTTTATCCAAACCCGTTTGTTTCAAAAACTGACGCGCTATGGCTTCTGGTGACTGTTTTTTGTAGTCGGCCTGATAATTCAGGGCGGTCATAACCGAGTCGGTCAATTTCCCGGTCAACAGATCAAGCGTTGGACCAAGATCCGGGTAGCGATTCAGCGTAGTTTGCCGCACAACTGGAGCCGCATCGTAGGGCGGGAAAGCATGATGATTATCCTCGAGCACGAGCAGATCATAGGCTTTGATCCGTCCATCCGTCGAGTAACCGCTGATGATGTCTACCTGTTTTCGATGAATTGCTTCATACATCAGGTTCTGGTCTATCAGCCGGGGGCGCACGTTCAGGCCATATGTTTTCGTCAGACCAGGATAGCCATCGGCCCGACCATAAAACTCATGCGCAAAACCAGCAACCAGTTTATCCTGCCGACCAGGCACCAGGTAAAACGCCGACAGGAAAGGAACCAGTATCAGAAAAATTAGTGTTCCTACCCGCAGTTTCTCCCCTGATAATCGCTGTAATCGGGCCAACCCTGAATCAAAGCCTACCGCCAGCAGCGCGGCAGGAATGGCACCCGCCAGCATCATATTGACGTTACTGAGGGCGATACCGCTAAAAATAAATTCGCCCAGTCCACCCGCAGCAACATAAGCAGCCAGCGTAGCTACGCCCACGTTGATCACGGTTGCCGTACGAACGCCCGCAAAAATAACGGGCAATGCTAACGGCAATTCTACCTTCCTCAGCACCTGCTTATCGGTCATTCCTACGCCCCGCGCTGCTTCCTTTACCGATGGATTGACTTCAATAATGCCTACATAAGTATTCCGAATAATCGGCAGAAGAGCATATAGAAACAGGGCAACCAGAGCAGGGCCAACACCGATACCCAGCAATGGAATCAGAAATCCCAGCAGGGCAACGCTTGGGATGGTCTGCAACACACCGGCTATACCTAATACACTACCTGCCAGCTTCGGCCGACGGGCAATCACAATACCCAACGGCACCCCAATGAGCAAGGCAACCAGTAGCGAGACAAAGGTTAGCCCAATATGCGTCAGGGTTTGCTCCAGCAGTTTATCGGCATGGTCACGAATAAAAGCAAAGAAGTCGGTCATTAGTTGGCACCGGATTGGCGTTCCAGCCTGATAAAAGCAGGCTTCGTCTATATTTCCATAAAATCACGGACGAAATCAGTAGCCGGATGGTTCAGCAATTCACCGGGCGTTCCAAGTTGTACAATGCGCCCTTTATCCATGAGCGCAATGCGATCGGCCAGTTCGAGGGCTTCACGTACGTCGTGCGTAACCAAAACGACAGTGGTTTCCTGTAACTCATTCAGCCCAAATAGCTCGCGCCGAACGTGCTTTCGTGTAAAGGGGTCCAATGCGCCAAATGGCTCATCCATCAGCACGACGGGTGGGCGGGCGGCCAGAGCCCGCGCTAAACCGACACGCTGTCGCTGTCCGCCACTTAATTCAGCCGGATACCGGGTCAACAAGGATGCGGGCAATTGAAGTTTGTCGATCAGTTCGCGTACTCGCTGCTGCGTTGCAGCCAGATTCCAGCCGAGCAGTTTAGGCACCGTAGCAATGGCCTCGGCAACGGTGTAATGCGGAAACAGGCCACCGTCCTGAATGACATAACCAATGCGTCGACGGAGTTCAGGGCCGGGTTGTTGCCGCACATCCACGCCATCGACACTGATCGAGCCCTTTGTGGGTTCGATCAGTCGGTTAATCATTTTTAGGGTAGTCGTTTTCCCGCAACCACTTGTACCCAGTAAAATCAGATTTTCGCCCCGTCCAATGGATAGTGATACATCATTAACCGCCGGATGTGATCCAAACTGTTTCGTCAGATTTTTTATATCGATCATTCAACCACCCGAACGCCTTTCCAGAATGCCACCCGGTCTTTAATCTGGCTGGCGGCCGGTTTCGGATCGGGGTAATACCAAACCGCATCCGTATTGTTTTTACCGTCTACAGTCAGCGAATAATAGGACGCCAGCCCTTTCCAGGGACAGGTGGTGTGCGTTGAACTATCCAGCAAAAAGTCAGTATTGACCGAACCTTTCGGGAAGTAATGATTATTTTCAACAACGACCGTATCGTCGCTTTCAGCAATGATTTTATCGTTCCAGATTGCTTTCATTCGTGGTGAAGTTATAGCGTTGAATCCTTCAGGGTTATTACCAAAACCGTGTCATGCATTTCGGCAACAACCCTGTTCCTGGGCATTTACTGCCCGTACTTTTCTATAAACTAGATAATTCAGGCCTTTCGCTTCGAGCCGTGCCACGGTTTGAGGATGAGATATGGCAACCGTGGCACGGCTCGAAGCGAAAGGCCTATAACCGTAACACCCAACGATTTGTGTTTATTTCAATACCTGTACCTCAATGATCGAGTTGTCATAGACCCGGTGTGTGGCCTTCTGAAAATCGTCGGCGTTCGCTTTAAAGATGTTTTCTACATATTTCTGGGGATTACGATCGATGAGCGGAAACCAGGTACTTTGCACCTGGATCATCATCCGATGGCCTTTTTTGAAGGTATGGAGCACATCCTGCAAACGGAATGTCACATCAGTAACTTCGCCCGACTTGAATGGTTCAGGTTTCTCGAACGAGTTACGAAACCGGCCACGCATGGCTTCTGAACGTACCATCTGCTGGTAGTTGCCAAGCGTAATATTTTTGTTCGGCATATACGGATGGTTCGGTTCATTGGGCGGATAAACATCTATCAGTTTCACTACCCAGTCGGCATCGGTGCCGGTCGTGCTGACCTTCAGTTTGGCAGTTATTTCACCACCAAGGGTCAGGTCTTCGGTTAAAACATCCGTCTGAAAGGTCAGTACGTCGGGCCGTCGACTGGCAAACCGCTGATCTTCCGACATGTAGTTGAAGGGTGTGAAACCCTGCGTCGTTGTGATGTCTTCGGTATACGGAACGGGCTTTATGGGATCACTGATAAATTCCGCGAACCGGAGCGTCGAACCGTTGCCCGCATCTGTAGAACCCATAACCCGATTCGTGGCCAGCTGACCGCCCGACATCAGGTAATATTGTTTCGTTTGGGCATCGGCAGCAGGCCATTTGTCGAACGTTTTCCACTCATTGCGGCCCGTATTGAACAAGTACGCTTCAGGCAAACCGGTTTTACCATCGCCTGTCCCCTTCAGAAAATGATTGAAGAATTTGGCTTCGATATTCCGCTGATAGAACGTTGCGATGCTATCGCCAAAATAGATATTGCTGTGCAGTGTATGACCTGTTTCCCGCGACCATCGACCATGCCCAAATGGTCCCATTACCAGCGTATTGTAGGTGCCGGGATTGTTTTTCTCAACCGTCTTGTAGATGTTCAGTGGCCCGTACAAATCTTCGGCATCGAACCAGCCGCCTACGGTCATCAGGGCGTGTTTTACGTTTTTGAGGTGTGGAATAATGCTGCGTTTCTGCCAGAACTCGTCGTAGTTTGGGTGCTCAACGGTCTCCTGCCAGTAGAAATTATCCTTGTAATATTTATCCACATTTTTCAACGGGCCAAGATCGTATTGCCATTGAAAACCATCGTTGCTGCCTGTTTGAATAAACGCATTGTTATACCAGGCTTCTGTTGTTGGTTGTGGGTGCTGAATACCAAACACCGGATAGGTGAACAGATACGCCTGAATAAACGCACCATTGTGGTGAAAATCGTCGAAGAAAAAGTCCGATACGGGGGCCTGGGGCGACGAAGCTTTCAGGGCAGGGTGAGCCGCAACAGCCCCGGCAATGGTATAGAAACCAGGGTAACTAATGCCCCATTGCCCAACGCGTCCGTTGTTATTAGCCACGTTTTTAAGCAACCAGTCTATCGTATCATAGGTGTCTGAGCTTTCGTCAACCGCCAGCGCCGACTGACGGGCGGGCGCTTTTCCTTTCTTCTTTGCATTGGCCTCAACCGCTGGTTGCTGGTCGGTTACAGTCGGCGTCATGTTGGTCCAGGTCCCCTCCGAAGCCCAGCGTCCACGCACATCCTGGTACACAAAAATGTATTTGTCACGCATCAGGGTTCCCGATGGCCCTACCTGATTCGGGTAAGTGTCGGGTCCATAGGGCGCTACACTGTAGCACGTCCGCTGCATCATAAATGGGTATTTATTCGTTGGCGAAGCATCCTTAGGAACATAGACCGTTGTATGCAGCTTTGTTCCGTCGCGCATGGGAATTTTGTACTCAACTTTCTGGTAATTGTCGCGAACGTGATTAGCGGCAGGGGTTGTTTGCGCCCTGACCAATGAAGACAAGGCAGGGATAAGCAGGCAGTATAGCCACTTCTTCATGGAGCTGATGGAGTTAAAAAAACGAAACTACTGTAAAGATAATGGTCTGATCGGTATTGTTTTCCACCCAAAACGACCGTTGCAGATGGGCGTTTGGTCATAGCGAGCGTCCAACAGGCCTATCATCTTATCATAGAAAAAGCTACGTTCTGACTCTACGTTTAATTTTATGAACCCGGTTTCCTATTCCAAGCAGATAGTAGAGCCAGCCTGACAAAACCACCCCAATGACAACGACAACGACCCAGATTTTACCATCCGCCCTAAGAATTTCCGTCAACTGATTCATTTTCAATTTTTTAAAAGTATGGTTTTGATCTTAGGCGTGCGTACTGGCTGATTTCGTTGATTCTTCCTGCTCGTCTAAATCGATTTCTAACCGACGCAATCTGACCCGAAGCTGGGTAATCCAAAATCCCAATAAGGTAAATCCCACAAAGGCGGGTCTGATTATCATTTTTATCGAATTGTCCGAATCGTATTGATTAAATCCAGGATTACCGCCGTTACCGGGGTGTAGTGAATCGGTAAATCGGGGCAGAATGAGAATAAGAGGAATAAAAATGGCAAAGGCAAAGATGTTATAAACCGACGAAATTCGGGCTCGACGCATTTCGTCATCAAATGATCGGCGTAAGACAAAATAGGCCAGATACATCAACATACCAACAGCGACTCCATTGGTTTTTGGGTCATTTGGCCACAGATCGCCCCAGGCAAAATAAGCCCATACCGACCCGGTAATACAGCCTAAGATGCCAAAAAGAAGTGCGGTATTAGCCAGCTCTACCGCGATTAAATCATCATCAGGTTTACCTTTTCTTAGATAGCGAATCGAAAAGATGGCGGATGAAAGTAGCATGGCCATCATCGCAATCCAAAGGGGCGGATGAAAGAATGTATTGCGGATGGCCTCGTGTAGAATAGGCAATTTAGGGACAGGATTGATCAGGCCCGCAACAAAGACATACGCCAAAATAAATACGGTTAAGGCTTTCCACCACTGTTTAAGCATGCGTCGACAGGTTCTGGTAAATAAGGGTTGAAGATAGATAGCGAGTTGTGTAAAGGGTTGTTGCCAGCTCCGATGTAGAAACTGTTGATTAGCGATTATCGCGGATTCGGGTTCTGCGCAAAAAAAGCCAGCATCCAATCCCAACGAAAAAGTCTTTTTCGACTAATGTCTACCGTTGGCCCCATTGATGGCTGAATTTCAACCCATATCGATCAGGAAGCTTATGAAAAGAGCATTCGAGCAGTCACACCTGGAAGTTTATTCAACGAAGGTAGTACATGAGTTTCACCATTACCCGCAAAGCCTGATCAAAGTGAGTAGTCATCACAACAACTGTACGGCTTGAATCTCACATACTTTAAACTAAAAATGGACTGCCATAGCAGTCCATTTTTAGTTTAAGCCTTCGTCAGGAAATTAAAAATTAGGGTTTTTGGTGGCTACACTACCTGTCGATGGGTTTAATACCGATTCATCGGCAGGTACATCCCAGTAATCCAGAAAGTTATAGTTGATCGTAACGTTCTTGTTGACGACACCAGCTGTAGTCACAACCGTATTTCCATAACTTCCTCCACCATTGGCGATATCATAGATCCATCCCCATCGCCGACTATCGTAGAATGACAGTCCCCGGCCGATAAGGGCTACCCGTCTTTCTTTTGTCAGTTCGGTAAGTGCACCTGCTAACGTCAGTTTAGTACCGGCAACCGCCGGAACGCCAGCCCCCATGTAATTCCGTACGGCATCGATCGAAGCCAGACCCGCTTCGATATTACCCAGGCGGATGTTCGCTTCAGCCAGCATTAACGCGTTTTCTTCGTAGCTACCAGCAATAAAGAGTTCATATTCGCCAACCGATTTACTGCCGTACATGTACACTCCGGGCATACCGTTACCACCATCCGTTATGCTATACCGAGTGGTAAATGTATAGTTGTTTTTATAGGTGGTAGCCGTGTTAAAATTATTGGCCAGTCGTTTGTCTCCAGCCCCAAAGTTCTGAATAAACCGTTCACTGATTTTAAACGTTGTGGCCGTATTTACACCCGTCGTTAAGGACGTAACCGTTCCACCCGAAGCCGAAAAGAAATAATTGGAAGCCGTACTTCTTCCTGTAAAAACGTAATCGCCTTTCTGAATACCGTTTGTCACCAGTGTTAATACACTGTTCCAGTCGGCGGCCGTCATTGCCGTTGTAGAAGACTTGGCGATTGTAGCGTTTGGGTTCCCGTTGACAAAGGGGGCCAGTTTATTCAGCAGAATATTCCGGGCCAGCATGGTATTGATATTCCGTTTCCACATCTCTACGGTAAGAACCCCGCCATTGCCCACCTGCGTAAAAGCAGGAATCAGCTGACCCAAAACAGCCTGATAATCAGTCTGACTGGTAATGCTGCCCAACGTAGTAGCGGCCATCGTAAGGTAATTATTCGACTGTTTGATCAACTCATCATGCAGCACATATTTGTTGTTCGTAGCACTGGCATCATCAATAATAAGACCCGAATAATACATCGATCCAATCGACGCGTAGGCATATCCCTTCCACCAGTAACACCAGGCTTTAACCGTATTAGCCTTTGTCGCTGCATCGCCCGTGAACTTTACACCGTCGACCAGACTCAACACGTTATTGCAGGCATTATTCATCGCATACATGTTTAGCCACTGGTAGTAAATAGCATTATTGCCCGCACCCGTTGATGCACGGTTATTGTACGACCGGATAATGCCTATCGACGGGGACTTGTTTGTTAGTTTTGTCCCATCATCCAGAATTATGTAATCAGGCACACCAATTGTTGTAATCTGATTGTTAGACGCATCAGCACCCAGCACATCGGCCATTAATTCGTTATACCCCCAGGGTAGTGAAAAGTGACTGTTTCCCAGCCAGTTATCCCCATTCAGAAAGCCATTGATATACACCCCGCCCTGAGCCAGCGAGATAAGACCCGTTTCGGTGTTCACATTGGCGGTTACGGTCGGCGAGTTAGGATTGCCAACATCCAATTGTTCTTTGCAGGAAACCGTTCCAAGCAAAATTGCCGTGAAACAAATCGTATAAAGAAAGCTATGTTTTTTAATAAGTTTCATCTTGAAGAGAAGTTAAAAATTAGAAACCTATATTCAGTCCAACCTGATACGACTTTGTATTAGGCAACGTACTGTGGTCAATACCTCTGTCAAACGATGAGTTAGACGACCCTGAACTGATTTCAGGATCGAGCCCGGTATAGTTGGTGACCGTCAGGATATTTCGGCCAGTCAAGACCAGCTGGCACCTGTTGAGATAGGGTAATTTGACAACTTTTGCCAGGTCAAAGGCCAGTGAAACATTCCGAAGCCGTAAAAAGGAAGCATCCTCAACGAAATAGTCTTTAGTGGCATTGTTTCCGGCTCCCGACAAACTGCCCCAAAGTGCATAGTAAGCACTGGCGTAATAAGCCGAATAAGCACCGGTTTGCCCATCAATGGTTACCGGTTTAGCAAAATCGCCACTGATACCATCCCGATACATCCATTCTTTCGTCTGGTTGTATAAGTGGCTGCCATATACCCAGTCGAACTGGAAAGACAACGTCAGAAAATCCCTGAATCCCAGGCTATTAATGAACGACATGTTAAACTTTGGATTGGGGTTGGCCAAAGGATATTTTTCATCCGTAAACTGGATCGCTTTCGTTGTTTTATCGACAACACGTCCATCAACCATCGCATACTTCGATGCATCGCCTTCTGCTATGTACCGGGCACCATCCATCCGCGTAAATGCCGTGCTGGTCAAGGCTTTATAGCCATAGATTTGACCTATCTGTTGCCCAGGTGTCAAGACCAGTGAGGCATCACCTGCACCCGATGTCAGGATAATATCAGCTCCCCCCGAAATTTTATCGATCCTGGATATCTGGTGACCAAAGTTGGTGGTGAAATCCCATTTCAGATTTTTGGAACTGTAGACCGGCAGGTTCAGGGAGAATTGAACCCCGTTAGACGACATATCTATGGCGTTGGTCTTTTGGCCCGTTGAGCCAAGCGAAGGCGGAACGCTAACGGTATAAATCACGTTGGCGCTCTTCCGTCTCCAGTAGGTAAACGAACCATTGATTGAGTTAAACCACGAGCTATTCTGATTGGCGCTAATCGTAAAATCGGTACCCGCTTCAAATTCTTTCGATACTTCTACCTTTAAGTTCGCATTATTGCTGGTGGTAGGTATCGTGTATACTAACGACGAGCCCAGATTTTGCTGGCTCAATACTGGATAACGATCGAAGGCTCCGGGTTGGATACCGGCTTCGCCATAGGCGGCCCTTAACTTAAAATACGAGATTGTATTGGCCACACCGCTGTTTTTCATGAACGAGAACGGTAAAATGTGCCCATCGAAGTGCGGAAAGGTAAACGGTGTAGAACCAGCCCCGAATGCCGAAGACCAGTCGGTTCGAAAACCGGCTGTCACTCCACCGTAATCGCCAAAATCGATTTTCTGATTAACCAGATACCCATAGGTTACAAAGGGTTCTACGTAATCACCGTTATGATTGGCGGCCGTATTGTAGGAAGCAACCCCCTGCGATGATGTAGACGATATGTTGAAAGGCGGTGCCAGCCCTAACCCTAAACCATAGGTATCGTATTCATTGTATTTCTTCTTTCGATAGTCGAAGGATATCTGCGTGCTGGTTTGAATTGGCAATTTGATATGAAAGTCATTTTCAAAATCAGTCCGGATATAGGCCGTTCCCAAAAAATTCTGGAATGTCGTGTTATACTGCCAGTTATCGATCTCGCCTTTATCGTCGGGGGCGAAATTACTGATCCAGGTGGGGTAATACGTGGCGTTTATATTTTGTGACTGATTGGCGTAAGTCCACCTGGCGTTTTCGGTCCGGTAATTGATTCCATATTTGGCATCCAGCTCCAAAAATTTATTGACGTTATAGTTGACGTCAAAATTTTGGATAACGTCAATTTTGTTGTCCAGACCCGTCGTATATTCCTGGGTATAGTATGGGTTACCGGCATTGACACTCAGGAAATCAGCTGTCTGATAAAGCGGAGAAGTACCATCGGCTAATTTATACCTCAGATCAAAGAATGGGGATGTATTTAAAAAGCTATAAACCGAGCCAACATTTCCCAACGAATTGCCTTTGCCATAATCATAGCCGCCAGCGGCTCCCAATCCTGGATGAAGCGTATTTTTGGTATAGACTAACTGAGTCGTAGATCGTATCGTAAACCCTTTGAACAGCTCCGTACCCAGATTAGCCGAGAGATTGCTTCGGTCGATATAACCGTTTTTCATGATGGAAGAAACGGTATGATTATTGGCAAACGCCAGGGAGAAATCGCTTTTTTCCGATGCGCCCGAAATATTCAGGTTGTTGTTGGTCGTTCCTCCCGTCTGAAATACCTGCTTGAAGTGGTCGTAATATTGCAGGTTAGCTCCGTAGGGTTTATCAGCAACGTTTCGGGTATCCAGAATGGCATATCGAGTTGCCCCACCATATCTGTAGGATATACCCTCAATCGAGCCAACCTCATTATAGGCCAATGGTTTCCCTGAAGGATCGATCAGATTATTGTTTGCATCTGTCAGATAAGGATGCAACTCTGCCTTGTGGACATTGCCACTGTTAATGAATTGGTTAGCCGAATAGCTGCTGGAAAAATTGACCGCAACCCGGCCTTTCTTGCCTTTTTTGGTAAAAACCTGAATAACCCCATTGGCACCCTGCGCTCCATAAATAGAAGCCGAAGCGGCACCCTGAACCACTTCGACCCGATCGACATTACTCAAATCGAGCGAGTTAATATCAGTTGCCGCCACCTGAACACCATCCACCATGATCAGCGGTTTAGTGCCCCCCTGAACGGAATTGATTCCTCGAAGCAATATATTAACCGGGTCGCCGGGGTTACCACTGACCGAGGAAATTTGTGCACCCGGTATTTTACCAATCAATGCCTGATCGATAGACGCTGTGGGAGTTTGAGGCAGATTCTTCGCCGTCACACTTTCAACGGCAATGCCTAGCTTGGCCTTGCTCGTTGCAACCCCGCTACCCGTTACAACGACTTCGGTAAGAATTCGCGAATCAGACACGAGACTCACGTTCAATTCAGACTGGTTCCCAATTGGAATTTCCTGGGTGGTAACACCGACGAAGCTAAATACTAATACACTCCCTTTGGCTGATGGTACTGAGATGTCAAAAATTCCACCTGCGTCGGTACTGGTACCTTTAGTTGTTCCTTTCAAGACAACCGAAACCCCTGGGAGGGGCGAACCATCTTCAGCCGATGTTACCTTACCGACTACTCTTCGCTCCTGAGCCCATGCCATGGTCCAGAGTGAACACACCAATAGCATGCTCACATATAGAGATTTGCTCATAACTGATTTTAGTTTGGTTAAGAAAGTATTCCTGTGAGCAAATCTATATAAGTCAAAAAATCAATACAAACTTTTTGTACAATTTTAATATTATGATCTTTAATTCTATTTTAATGTATTAAATCAAAATATTATTTTGTTTTCAGGCATTTCAGTTTTTCTATATTTCTTACTACAATTACTTAGTTTTGCTTAACAATACATTATACTTATAAGTATTTTTACCTAAAACACTTATCTATCCATAAATAATACAACTAGTAAGCTTATGCTTATTAAGTAGCTTTTTGCGTCAATGGCCCACGATGAAAGTCCGAAATTTTAATTTGGGTCGGGGGCATTACGAACCGATAAGGCAAAGAAAACCCGTCTAAGTCTTGGCTTAGCGGCAAATGAATCGTACATGTTGGCGGTTTTCAGGATAAGCCAGGTAATAGGTTAAAGGTCGGGCTTAGTCCATTCTGTGATTATAGTATTGTCATGGACGAATAGGCGTTGAGATGACCGTATAGGAAAGATGGTTGCCACTATCCACAAAATAGCACAACTAGTAGTGATAGAACACGACCAAATGATGATGGAAGTCCCTGTCCCACTTGACCTAACGTTCGCATATCTGTAGTCGCGAAGCACAATTGGCCAAAGGAAGGGCAACAAATTAGTTAACTATAAAAATCGTGAGCTAAAGTGAAGATGATTAATAATGAGTCGATGAGATTTCTCCATGAGAGCCAATGGTAAACTCATCATCAAATTTGACGCTGACAACAGCTGCATCCCTTACGCCGGGGTGCTCCTTTAGAAATCGTTGACGAGCATTATCCTCGCTAATATTCAAATAAGCGGTCTTCCATGGCTTCGGGGTGATCGACCCGTATCCGGTAACAATTACTAAAATGTTGGCTGCCATGAGTGAAAATTTGGTTGAATGTATGCATTTTGAACTTGTAACCGTGAATTGTCTGAAAGCAATTCGGTTCAACTAAAATCAGATCAGGCGTTATTTGCCTGGTAATTACCGGGGTCATTCCTAAAACCAGTTACTTCATAAACAAAGCAGCTTCACAAAACTACCCCAACTTATTACTAAAAGCGTAGCTTTATTGCATGCAAGACGATGACCTGGAATTAATGAACTATTTTGAGAATCGGCACTTACCAAAGCCTCCCTTTAGACTGAGTGCCAGTGAAATTATCAACGACCTACCCGGCTTTATAGCCGTTCAGTTTAGTCATCTGCGCAGCGGAATGAGTGCTGGTTCTGCCAGAGATAAATTAATAAGATTGAAAGAGCGGCTAGAGGACCAGTAACATAACCAAATCACCTATTGACTCACTTGTTCTAGCTTACAAGCAAAACAACCAGTCTCCACTGGCGGGGCTGGCTGTCGATGACCTCTCCTAATTAAGGTTATTATAAAAAGAACGAACGCCGAAAGTTTATATTCGTAACGGCTAAAATAATCTACATTTTAGGCTTACCCATTTATTAACAAACCATCAGAATGTCCCCTAAGCTCCGGTGCATGTTTATCGTATCCCTAACTCAGCGGTCAGGTTAGGATTACCTCTCTTTATTAGTTATATTTGAGAGAACCGGCTCTACAATAGCCTACCCTTGCCTGCCTTTCGAGCCTGAAATGCCAACCGGCGCCATTACCTGTCGGATTAGTGCAGCTATATGCTGCCTAATGAGCAGTATTGCCATTACTCTTCATTTAATTGCCGAATGAATACCTCGACGGTCAACGCGTTACGACTTTATTATACGTTCACTATAGCAATTGATAAAAATGCATAATGACCAAATCACCGCTCTGGATTTCGAATTAAACCGTTACAATTCCCGGTTAGTGGACGATGAAAGCAATGGTAAGAATATTCTCACTGCGGATGTTGATGGAACGTTACTTAGCGAATCGAAACTGTTGGACTTACTGAACCGGTATAGTATTCCTTTTCAGGAAATAACGTTTCGGTATAGAATAAAAAAAATGGGATCAGCGTTGCAGGGCCGCTATTGGGCCTACTTTCATAAATAACTTTCTAATTCTTAATTAGATCTACTTGTTCTTTAACAAAATAAGTCCCGGTTTTCACCGGGACTTATTTCTTTTAGGCCTTTCGCGGAGAAGTGTGCCACGGTTCAAAACCGTGGCACACTTCTCCGCGAAAGGCCTATTCTTTTTATACCGTTAGTTTTTTCATGTATTCAGCATCGTTTTTCATGCTGACCATCGGCGATTCCGGATACTCTTCCTGCTCGACAATGAAGTATTTGATACCGCTATCCATAGCCACGCGCAATGTCGTCTTGAAATCAACACTCCCCTTGCCAAGGTCATTCTGGACAGGCTTGCCACCTTCCTTTTTGTAATCCTTTATGTGGCAGAGTTCATACCGTTTGCCGTATTTTTTAAGGTGATCAGTTGTGTCAACCCCAGCCACGTCGATCCAGCACAGGTCTAATTCAAACATGACGTTTTTAGGATCAGTGTTCGCTAACAGATACTCCTGAGGGAGTTTGCCATCGAGGGGTTTAAACGAATAATCGTGGTTATGATAACCAAATTTCAGACCGGCCTTGTTTACCTGTTCGCCAACGGTATTGAACTGGTCGGCTATTTTTTTCCAGTCGTCAAACGATTTCTGGGGGCCGATATAGGGGCAAAGCAGGTAAGATAAGCCTGCGTCGTGGGCCATTTCAATGCTTTTTTTGAGTAGATCCGGTTTATCGGCCTGTCCCCGGTAATCAAAGTGCGTGCTGATCATTTTTACGCCCAGATCATCAAGAAACGATTTGATTTCTTTAGGCTCCATTCCCCACAAAAAACCCTTCGCTCCACCGAAGCTCTCGAACTGTTTATAGCCCATTTTCGCTAACTCGGTCATAACGCCTTTGGGGTCTTTAGGCAGTACATCGCGAACGCTGTAAAGTTGTACTCCAAAGGGATTGATGGCCTTAGCAGGCGCACTAGCGAGTAAATCAGATTGGGTAAAGGCAAAAGCTCCGGCCGTGAGCAGACCAGACTGTTTAAGAAAACTCCGTCTTTGCATGATAGAAAATTGTTTGCGGCTTTAGAACGCAAAGATGGGGTGGTTTTATAAAAATATATCAGGAAATATTTTTAGGACTTTCGCTCTCAATCGGAAGCGTGCCACTGTTTTGAACCGTGGCACGCTTCCGATTGGGTTCTACAGCTCCCAAATGACACGCACAACTTTGCCGTGTACACCAATAGTCTGAAAAAACTCCAGCCAGTGAAGCTGTTGTGGACCCAGATGGTCAGTGGGTGATTTTACTTCCACGAAATCATATTGTCCCTGCTCATTCCAGACCAGTAGGTCCGGAAAACCGCGCGTATGTTCACGAACGTTACGGGCCATCTCAAGCAAAATCAGTCTTAGCTGATCAACATCGAGCAAATCGATCATCCGTTTGACGAGCGTCATCAGTTCATCGGACCAATCGACCAACACGTTGGTAATGCCATATTTAGCGTTGAACATCCGGCCCGTATGCCGTCGCCAGTCATCTTTTGTTTCGAGCTCCCAGAGTCGTTTTTTTAGCAGATCCTCCCGCTTGAGGTAAAAGTCAGGAAGATAAAAATCGGACGGAGCCCGTTGCAGCGGATGGTGAATAGCCTGCACATTGGCATCGTAAATGATGTCCCAAAAGACAAGCCCAAATAGTCCGCGCCAGGGATAATTTTCGGTAAAAGCCGCGTCGTAGCCCTGTTCCAGGTAATCATTCATCACCCCCGCTTCGACATGATGTCGGTAAGCAGCCGGGATATTCACACTTTCGGCATCGGACAAAAAACGAGTTGTGGCTTTACGGGTACGTTTCTTTTCGCCGACGCCCAGAATTTTGTTGCGAAAATCAGTAGCAAAGTAGCGTTCTTCTGCATTCAGTGGGCTGACGGCAATTTCGTCGCAGAGGGCCAGCGCTTCATCAATGGAGCCATTTTTGAATAATAACCGTACTCGTCGTTCCCGCGCCGGTACGTGGTCGGAGAGTTCATAAACAGCGAGTGCCTGTTCCGGCAATTTCTGCCGTTCCAGATAACCACCCACACGAACAATGAGCTTCTGATAGCCAGGAATAGCTATTTTGGTCAGTTCGGGCCTGGTTTCATTCCAATTCAGAAACCAGTTATAAATATCTTCTGCGGGCGTTTCGGCTTGTTTAAGCTCATAAAACTCTTCGTAGGTCAGTGAGATCAGTAGCTTGTCTTCAACTTCTTTACGAGTTCGAAAACGGGCCGTTAGCTTACTTTCATCATACCGTTCAAAATTGACCATACCCAGATCGCGCACCACAAACTCGGTCATATTGCCACTCCGGTTGCCAAAAAACAGGTATTTAAACATCATACCTTCGGCCTCAAAGTTCATCTTAACGACCGTTTCGTGCGTAGTCAGGCCACCGACAATTTCGCCAAAATCGAGCTCGCGCAGGGCATACCGAACAACGCCATCTTTCTTTTCTTTGCCCAGTGGCTTAATTTCTTCCGGCTCCAGTGGTAGAAGCTCAAGCAGCTCGGGTTTTGTAAAAACATCCAGTACAGCCTCCCCCCTATTGCTATGATGAGCCGCCAGTCGTTCGATAAATCCAGCGGTTATTAATTCACCAACAGCCGCCGGTAGGTCATTTATTTCGTTATACTGTAGCTTGTTAATACGAAAAAAGAGTCCTTTGCGGTTGCTGAATCGGACATAAAGGCACTGGGCATCGATACTTAAGGCGTCAAACCGCCGTACGAAATCCCACTCTGCCTCGTTTAATAAGCTGCCGTACAGGCGTTTGACAAAATCCAGCACGTAGCGGAAATTGTCGAGGTAATACCGGGGCGTAAGAATAACTTTCTGGCGTCCAACCATCTGTCTTATGGTGATGCACGTTTCCGTGGAAACCCGCAATAATTAGTCAATACCATGGGTTTTCACCCGTATTATAAGAACAAAAAAACAGTCATTTATGTCCCCAGCTGACGTTCTTAACGAGTTAGAGAAACAAGGTATTTTGCTAAACGGGCAGCAAGATAAAATCAGTGATTTTGAGCAGAAACGACCATTCTCGTTGCACTGGGAATTGCGTTCATTGCTTTATGTTGGCATTTTGTTACTGAGCTCGGGCCTTGGCCTGCTCGTCTATGACAACTTCGACCAGATAGGGCATAGTGCACTGCTCACAGCTATGGCAATTGCCTGCGCAGCCTGCTTTCTGTTTGCCTGGCGATTCAGGCCGGAATGGACAGTGAACCAGACAAAAAATCGTTCGCCCTATGGCGATTATTCGCTTCTGCTGGCCTGTCTGTTGTTTCTGACACTCGAAGGGTATGCCCAGTATCAATACACCATTTTTGGCACCCGCTATGGATTGGTAACTCTGCTTCCGGCTTTGCTGTTTTTGCCACTGGCTTATCGTTTCGATCATCGGGGGGTGTTAAGCATGGCTCTTGCCGCGCTTGTTTCGTGGGTTGGTGTTACGGTACGTCCCCTTGAGCTGTATTTCAAAACTAACTTTTTTGATCGCGAAACGGTCTTCTCGGCGATTGCCCTGGCGCTTGTGCTCATCGGGGTGTCATTTGGTTTAGAGCGCCAGCGTATTAAACCTCATTTTGCCTATACCTATCTGACTATTGCGGGCAATTTGCTGCTGATTGCTCTGTTAGGCGGGTTATTCAATTTCGAGGAATTACGCCTTTGGTTTGCGTTGGGTCTTGCGGTAGCCTGTATCATCCTCGATCAATACGCCAGGCGCACCAAGTCGTTTGTGTTTCTGCTCATGAGTGCGGTATACGGTTACATTGGCGTCACATATTTATTTTTCCACTATATCAGCCCCCAAAACTGGTCTGATGGTTTATATTACTGGTATTTCATTCTGACAGGCATTGCGCTGGTAGCCTACCTGATGAGTCAGATTCCTAAACGAAGTAACGCATGAAAGCCTATAACGAAGCGTGGATTTATAACCGCACTATAATCGATCAGGCCGAACGCTGGTATCGCAAACGCTTATTGTCTGATAAACAGATAGCTGCTGTTCGACAGGCCTATCCCGTTGATTTCCGCCAGACAAATGCTTTTATCGAAATCGGGCTGTTCTTATTTACAACCGTTGCCATTTTGGGTAGTTATTTATTGCCTGCCAGCTTTTTCTCAATGTTGCTGAACAATCAGACTGTTTATGGTCTGTTCAATAGCGCTTTCGGCGTCGTGGTGGGTATTGTTGGCCATCAACTCATCAATAAGCGTTCCCTCTATCGAAATGGAATCGATAATGCCTTTGTCGTTACATTAGCCGGATTTCTGGCATTTGGTTTTAACCAGTTGCTGCCAAATGGCTTATCCATCTCAACACATTGTTTGCTGACCTTACCCTTGCTGCTGACCGTGCTGTGGTACTATGGCGACACACTGATTGCATTCTTTACGCTGGCCACCTTCTACACCTTTGTCTTCGACGGCCTCTTGCAATTCAGTTGGGGAAGAGGGGCACTGCCTTTTGTGATGATGACCGTATCTGGGCTATTGTATTTTCTGGCCCGAAACCCAAACTTACTATGGTCGAAGTCGCCCATTCGTGAGGCCTATTATGCCGATCCACAGAATCTGGTTCAATGGGTTACGCTGATTGTTTTAGCGGCAAGCGGAAATTACTTCGTGGTTCGTGAATTAAACGGTCTTCTACTGAAACCTAGTCCAGCCCATGCGCCGGAAATCGACCTGTCTTTCCTGTTCTGGACGCTAACCTTTGCCATTCCGATCACGTATTTGTGGCAGGGATTACAGAAGAAAGATCGAATGTTGTTAATTCTGGGTGTATTGGGCCTGATTGCAGGCGTCATGACGTTTCATGACTATTTTGCGCTTGTACCGCTCAATATGGCCCTAACAATTGGCGGACTCACCCTGATCGGGCTTGCGGTGCTTGGTATCCGTTATTTCCGGCAACCTAAACATGGGTTTACCGATGCGCCGGACGATGATTCACCGGATGAATTTTTCGTCAATACGGAGGCATTAACGGCGATTCAGGCCACGGCCAATACGCATCACAACACAAATGATGATGTTCGATTTGGGGGAGGATCGTTTGGCGGAGCAGGAAGTGAGGGGAAGTATTGATATATCCTGCCCGCTTCTGCCGAAAAACCGCTAAGTTTGGCCCCGCAAACCAACGACCATACGCAGTCGCATGAAAACCGTAGATTCTTATAACTTCGCTGGTAAGAAAGCCCTCGTTCGGGTAGACTTCAACGTTCCGCTCGATAAAGAGTTCAACATCACTGACGATACTCGCATTAAAGCGACCATACCAACCGTCCTGAAAATTGTGAATGACGGTGGGTCCGCCATCCTGATGTCGCACCTTGGTCGGCCGAAGGGTGGCCCTGAAGAAAAATATTCACTCAAACATTTGTTGCCTGCGCTGAAAGAAGCGTTTGGTCGCGATGTAAAATTTGCGGATGATTGCATTGGTCAGTCAGCTACCGATCTGGCGGCCAGCCTTCAACCTGGCGAAATTCTTCTGCTCGAAAACCTGCGTTTTTATAAAGAGGAAGAAAAAGGTGATGTTGCATTCGCTGAAAAACTGTCGAAACTCGGCGACGTCTGGGTTAACGATGCCTTCGGAACCGCTCACCGCGCTCACGCCAGTACGGCGGTTATGGGCCAGTTTTTCGAAGATCGCATAGCCGGTTATGTGATGAAGGCAGAACTGGATAATGCCAAAAAGATTCTGGATGAAGCCGAACGGCCTTTCACGGCGATCATGGGCGGAGCCAAGATTTCTGATAAAATCCTGATTATCGAAAAACTCCTCGACAATGTCGATAATCTCATCATTGGCGGGGGTATGACTTACACCTTCACCAAAGCACAGGGTGGCCAGATCGGCAAATCACTGCTCGAAGCCGATAAGCAGGATCTGGCGCTTGAATTGCTCAAAAAAGCAGAAGAAAAGGGAGTAAAGATTTATATGCCGGTCGACAATGTTTGCGCGGATAGTTTTTCAAACGATGCGAACCGCCAAACGGTAGCTACTGGCTTTATTCCTGATGGATGGGAAGGACTGGATATTGGTCCTGAGACCGTTAAGTTATTTACGGACGTTGTTCTCAATTCGAAAACCATTCTCTGGAACGGCCCGATGGGCGTATTCGAATTTCCAAATTTCGCCATTGGCACCGATGCCATCGCCAAAGCTGTTGTGAAAGCTACTGAAGAAAACGGTGCGTTCTCACTCATCGGGGGTGGTGATTCAGCTTCTGCGGTTAATCAGGCTGGCTACGGCGACCGGGTGAGCTACGTATCGACTGGTGGCGGTGCGCTTCTGGAGTATATGGAAGGTAAAGTGCTGCCAGGAGTAGCCGCGCTGGAGTAGAATCAGGCCACGTAGCATAAAAACGTTTGCCAAATTCTGAAGAGATTATTGCCCTGATGATAGCCTACCGATCGTTTCCAACCACACGATCGGTGGCTTTTTTTTTGACTTATGAGCTCGTGCCTACGGGTCATTGAGCGGTTTATAGGGCTAAAACAACAAACTCCACCCGTCGATTCTGTCGTTTGTTTTCTTCCGAATTGTTCGGTGCAGCCGGTCGTGTATCACCATATCCATTGGCTCGCAGGCGGCTTTCGGCAATGCCCTTTCTGGCCAGATAACTTCGAATAACTTTCGCCCGGTTCTCGGAAAGTAAGACGTTTAAGCGTCGGTCGCCAACATTGTCGGTATGCCCCGCGATTTCAATGACGAGCCTGGGGGTCGTGATAAGCGTTTTTACCAGTTTGTTCAACTGTGGATACGATTCTGACCTCAGTACATAACTACTCTGATCAAAATAAACATTGTCGAGCCGGAAAGTCTGATTAACCTGTAAACCCCTGAATATACTATCGGCTTTAGGATCTTCCTTTTCAAGTCGGACGGCATAGCCATAATTGGGGCAGGTATCGCACGAGATGACCATTACTTCTTCCGATTCATAATAACCAGGTGTTTGTGTTTTTGTGATTACGGTCAACGTATCGGTGCCAGTCAGGACAAATGCATAAGGCTGACCGAGCTGACTTTGCCCGTCAAATTTCCGGTTCGCCCGTTTTGCGTGTATCTTGAATCTGGCCGGAATCTCTTCCAACGTCTTGCCGTCGATAGCACTAATTGTAAACAACGTCTTTTGCTGTTTAACGGGTGTTTTTTGCTGCTGACTGTAACCAACTGTAGCGATTGCCAGATAGACGAATAGAATGAGCAGGGCGCGCATGGTCGTGTGATTTATAAACCAGATTAACCCTACTGCAAATTAAGTGCCGATTTAAGGCACATTGGTTTCTTAAATTCGTGTGAACCTATAAATTAGGCAAATTACGCGCTTATAATATACCAATGTCCCCTGCCTCCCTTTTGGAAAGACCGGGGACATTGGTATGTCAGGCAGCTAATGGGTTGAAATACCGACGCCTGAATAGCATGAACAGACTCATCATGAGCCTTCAAGGTTGCCTTGAACTATCTGATCGTAGTTACTAAATTTTTACAGCTTGCCGGGCCAGTAATTTCCAATCGCCTTTCTGTTTGACCCATACCAACAGCACGGCCAGCTTAACTTGTCCGGCCTGTCCCTGGTTATTGGTTTCGCCAGACAGTTTATGACGTACCAGAGCGGTATTCTCCGTAACCGAAATTGTCTGATCGGCCAGATCAATTGTTTTAAAATCAGATGCACCGCTGATGAGCGCTTCCATAAAGGCAGCCTTATCTTCAATTTTTCCATTCGAGTGCCCATAGCTAAGCTGGGTTGCGGCAATAGCGTCCAAACCTGCTTTATCAGGATCGATCATCAGCTTGCGAAGCTTTTCAACGGCCTGAGCCACTGCCTGATCCTGATTTTGGGCGATGCTTTCAACGGAGATCATCGTGCACAGAGCAACGAGCAAAAACAACAATTTTTTAGCGTACATCTTTCTTGCGTTTTAAATGTATGAACCCCGACGGATTGGAAATCGGAAGGTTTCAGCGCTAAAAGTCCGTTCGCCTTTATTGTTTACTTACGTTGACCGCTATTGGTTCGTCCCGGTTGGATAGTGGATACGTTATCCTTTAACGCTCCCTCCTACCCAACCGAAACGAACCAGTGGCCAAATTGACGCTATTTATCCCACCAGACAGGCTGATAAATATCATCGACAACCGTTGCATTCAAATTGTAATTGCGTTCATCCTGCGATGTTGGTAACCGCACAGGAATTGCTTTTTTCTGCGAATCCTGATTCGCTTTCAGTTGCGGAAATCCCGTTCGGCGCCAGTCGTTGTAGCCTTCCGGCGATGTGAATAAGGCCACATACTTCTGGTTGATAATTTTTTGCAGGGAGATCGTACTGGCCGTTTCACTGGCTGCTTTTTGCTTAAAATCGGCCGAAATATCTGATCCTGTGATCCGCTTGACCGATGCTGTAACGGCTGTGTTATAAGCCACTGCTGCTTCGGCCGCTTTTCCTAATCGCAGTTGCGCTTCGGCTTCCATGAATTTCGCTTCGGCGTAGGTCGCGATGGGTGTAGGTGAATCTGCCGATGCGATCGCCGGTCCCGGATCAGAGGCCGCCGTGTTGTCCGATTCTTCGGGGGCCAGCCCCGAATAGCCATTGTTTTCATCTTTGGCCACCAGATAGGGTAATCGCGGATCGGCATTCGTTTTCAAATAATCGACAAAAAACTTACCCATTTTGATGTAACCCGCGCGGTTCGACAGAAAATCGTACCATTGGTTGAAGCTACCGGCAATGTCGTAAAAGACGGCATTCATATCGGGTTGATCAGCCGATACTTTGCTCAGCGATGCCATTACCTGCGTGGCGCTACCCGTTGGATCAAGCTGGCTCAGCCGATTGGCATACCGGGCTTTGATAATGTAAGCAGCATTGATCCAGGCTTTTACATCCCCTTTGAAGATGATGTCATCCGTACCGGGCAGAAACTGGTTCGCCGTTTGAGGTTGACTCAGGTCCGTAATGGCCCCATCCAGTAGGGTCTGAATGCCTTTAATGACATCTTCCTGCTTATCATATTTGGGCTGGAAATTTCCCTGCAAACCTGTAGCCGCTTCATTAAATGGAACATCTCCCCAGAAATCCGTTGCAACACCGAAACTCAAAGCCATCAGTACCTTCGTCATACCCGAATAATACGGATTCCCGGTACCATATTTATCGAGCAGGGTTCTGGTATTAATGAGTGTGCCATTATAAATCGTTGCCCATTCATTGGTTATGTCTGCCTCGGTGATGACATACTGCCCAAAGGTCTGGTACTGGAACTGGTTTCCGGCTGCCTGCTGGGCCAATACGCTGCTAATGCGACCGAGCTGCCCCCCATAGGTTGCAAATGTCGACACTTCAGCGCCCGATAACAGCAACGCTGCGGATGCGGTTTCCGGCGAGTTTGGATTAACGCCGTACTCATCAAACTGGTTTGTGCAGGAGCTGGTAGCCACGATCAACACCAGAACCCCAAGAAATATCTTTTTCATGTTTTGTCTGTCTTTAGGGTGATTAGAAGCCGAAGTTGATGCCGAAGATGTAGGAACGTGTGCCAGGGTTATTGAAATAATCGAACCCTTGCAGGTTTGATCCTGCACCGGTCAGGCTCGTTTCCGGATCGACGCCTTTGTAGTTGGTGTTGAGGTATAGATTTCGGCCCGTCAAGGATATGTCTACGTAATCGACGTATTTTTTCGGCTTGATCCGATAGCTCAGCCCAACTTCGCGTAGACGGAACCAGTTGACGTTTTCCACGAACTGCTCGGCAGCCCCACCGTTATCACCCAGATACCGACCGAAATAGTCAAGTGCCGAAATGGCTTTTGTATTCGCCGTTCCGTCGGCCATTACGCCCGGAATGACATATGTATGTTCGCGGTCGGCAGATTCCTGCGTCCGACCGATCCGTTGCAGACGGGCATAGGTTCCATTCCAGATCGACCCACCCCGGCGAACGTCAAGCAATGCCGTTAATGTAATACCCTTGAACGTGAACGTATTACGAAGGTTGCCAAGCCATTGCGGATATGGGTTGCCGATGTTTTGCTGGGCTCCCTGCAAGGTTGGCAAACCATTTGTTCCGATGATCAGCTGCCCCTGGTCGTTGCGTTCCCACTTCGTTCCGTACAGCACGCCCAGTGGTTGGCCAACAATGGCATAGCCACCGATACCGTTAAAGGCCGACTCCAGACTTAGCTCGGTTACGCCTTCCGTTAGCCTGAGTACTTTACTACGGTTCATGGACCAGTTCAGGTTTACATCCCAGGTAAAAGATGGTGTTTTGATGGCATTGATGCCTAACATAACCTCAACTCCCCGGTTACGCAATTGGCCTGAGTTGGTGTAACTGGCGGTGAAACCCGATGCCGGAGCCGTTGGACGTTGCAGCAGAATATCGACCGTTGTCTGACTATAAACCGTTACGTCCAGATCAATTTTGTTCTGGAGAAATTTGACGTTCAAACCGGCTTCAAGTCCCTTAACGCGTTCTGGCCGAAGGTTAGGCGTACCGACAATCTGGTTGTAATAAGCAAACCCGTTCACTCCTCCATACGGAAAAATCAGCCCATTGGTGAAGCCATCCGTAAAAGACGGTTTCCCGAAGTAAGTTCGGGTCCGATAGGGAACCGGAGGAATACCGGATTCGGCATAAGCCAATCGTAGTTTACCGAACGATACGGGCGTATTTTTCAGCACCGACTCCGTAAATACCCACGATAGCGAAGCCGAGGGATAGAAGAAATTATTTTTCTGCGTCCTGTCAAATGTTGATGACCATTCGTTTCGGCCCGTTAGGGAGAGGTACAACTGATTGGCGTAGTCGAAATCGGCCTGGCCAAAAACAGCCGTTGTCAATCGGCGGGTGCCCGTATTGGATGCGTACAACTCAGCCGCGTTTCCCAGGTTGTAGAAGTCGGGAATCGAGAGGTTACGACCGCGGGAGAAGTTATCGGTAAAATTAAATGACGTGATGTTATGGCCAACTGTATAATTAACCCCAAATTTTTCACTGAATCGGTGTTCGCCCCGGAGCAGTAAATCGGCATACACATCGCGGCTGGTGATATTATCGTAGTTTACCTGGCCATACGTTTGCTGATTGTCATCACCATTGGAGCTGATCGAATAGACCTGCCGCCGGGCATCCGAATAGGCATCGACCCCGATTTTATAGGTCAGATCCAGATGCGATGAGCGATGGTAATTCAGGTAAACGTTGCCCAGAACCCGGTTAATATCGTCCGTAAATGGATTGTTGTAAACGCTATAGAACGGATTGTCATAAAACGCATAATAGTTGCGGTTATAGCCATTGCCGTACTGATAATTCCGCAGGTCATAAGAGGCAGGTGCCCGCATCAGGCTTAGCATTACCCCGGCAACATTGCTACCATTCTGCGCTTTGATGCCACCCGATTTAATGTAGCTAACGGTGCCGCCAATCTTCAGATTATCAGTCATGTTGGCGTCCGCCGTTAACCGGATCGTGTTCCGTTTGTAGTCCGTATTCGGCACAATACCGTTCTGAATCAGGTTACCGAATGAAATGCGGAAATTAGCCCTGTCGTTGCCACCGGCCAGCGCAACGTTTGTTGTGTGCGACACGGCCGTCTTGAAGAAATTCCCCGGATTGTCATAGGCCTGCAAGGTAGGGTCGCCCGAAATTTTCGGCCCCCAGCTATTAGGCGTACCGGCGGCCACGTCGTCGTCGGTACCCAGGCGCTGGTCGGGACCGGCGTCGGCTGTTTGGTACACTCCGCCCGATCCCTGAGCATAATCCGATTGCAGTTTGGGTAGTTTATTAACCTGAGAAAGCTCCAGACGATAGCTGACCGTTACACCGATACCGCGTTGATTGCGTCCTTTTTTGGTTGTGTAAATAATGGCCCCGTTTCCGGCTCTTGCCCCGTAAAGTGCTGAAGCTGCTGGCCCTTTCAGGATCGTAACAGAGGCAATATCGTCCGGATTGAGATCCAGCGCCCGGTTCGAGTTATTGACGCCCTGCAAATTGGCGTTAAATGGATAATCCGGTGGCGACGAAGTGACCGTTTCGTTATTGATTGGAACTCCGTCGACAACAATCAACGGCTGTTGTTCACCCGTAAACGTTGAGGGGCCCCGCAGTACAATCTTACTGGATGCACCCGGAGTACCGGCCGAACTGGTAACCAGAACGCCAGCGGTTTTAGCCGCAAGCCCCTGAATTACATTGGCTTCGCCCGATCGGGTAAGGGCATCGCCCTGTAGATTGGAAACCGAGTAGCCTAATGTTCGTTTTTCGCGTTGCGCGCCAAGGGCTGTTACGACTACTTCCTGTAGTTGTTTGGTATCGGCTTTCAGGGATACATTGATCGTTGATTGTGAACCGACCGCTATTTCCTGCGATTCGACGCCGATGAAACTGAAAATAAGCGTCGCATCGTCAGATACGTTGATACGGTAGTTTCCATCGGCATCCGAGTTCGTCCCCCGAGTCGTTCCTTTTATCTGGATGTTGGCACCGGGCAGAGCCTTCCCATCTTCCGCTGTGGTGATTTTCCCCGTCACGCTTCGTTCCTGTGCATATGCAAAGCCTGTCGAGCCAAGCAGCACGAGTAATAAGAAAAGTTTTTTCATGGGTAAGTTGTTGTTTTAGAATAATAGTTACAATACTATATGTGGATAGAGACCACTGGATAGCAGCGGAAAGTGTATGAACGGTAGAATTAAAGCTTGTTAAACCCGTTAACGGGCTGGTAGAGGAGGCTACAATGGCGTTAGAGTACGGACCGCCGGAATCGTTTTTGGGGTAGAAATCGTTAAGTCCCGAACAATAATTTCGAGACCATTGGACACTTTTAGCTGGTAATCACCATCGGCTAATTCGGTCAGATCGATATTGAGCCGCATCGTTGTATCCGTTTGGTTCATAAGTCGCTCAAACAGTAAATTACCTTTGAGGTCATTGAGCTGCACACTGACCTGCCCGCCCAACTGTTTGTCTACATTAACGCGCAACTTTGTTTGATCCATCGACACATAGGCGCCCACTTTGTAATGCGCCAATTCTGTCGGACGAGTGCGTTGCTTTGCCTGTGGAATTGGTGAAGCAAATGCTGAAAAACTAACGACCAAAGCAACTAATAAGGAAATAGTAAATGTCCTCATGGCAGTAGTGTTGACGTTTGTAGATGATTTTTCAGTCGAGTTACCCCGCCCGATGGCCTAAAGACTAACGTGTACTACCGATTGTTGTGTTATTTAGCTAAAAGGTTGTACCGATCCATGATTGGTAAAAAAACGGTATGAATGGCGCAATAACCATCCGAACTCTTACTGTAGGCAATGGAAAATAAACAGCAGGCGGTAACCTGCCAGTGTATGGCTTCGGAGCGTACTGAATCTATTGAACTACTATGCCGTCCGGCTACTATTTTTCATACGAAAATCCCTTTTGCTTCTCGCTGATTTGAGCGGTCTGGGCCAGCAGTGCCGTATGGTCAAAAGACTGGGTTACCGTTTTGTGGATGTTCTTGCAGATTGTGTCGAGTGGCAGATCATTATCATCGGTACCGAACGGATTTTCAATTTCTTCGGCAATGATTTCAAGGCTGGCCAGTACATAAAAGACAAATACGACCAGTGGAACAACCAGGTAGTGCAGGTTTGACACATAACCCAGTGGTAAGGTGAGGCAATACGTAAAAATAAACTTCTTGATAAATGAACTGTAGGAAAACGGAATCGGGGTGTTTTTGATCCGTTCGCAGGCTCCGCACGTATCCATCAGAGACTGTATTTCCGGATTGAGGATGATCAGGTGTTCAGGTAGCAAAACACCTTGTCGTTGTAGCTCATGAAGCTTTCCAAAAATTGATAGCGCGAGTTGCTGAGGTACGTGTTCGCTCAAATGCAGATTACTGATACTGAATGACCTGGTTTCGGTAAATTCTTTCTCGATGGCGTGTTGACGCAGGTGATTTTTTAACGCAAAAGCAAAGTTTGGAATCATTGCCCGGAAAAACTCACGCGCTTCGACCTGGTCCGTATCGAGTAGCTGGTCCATCTTGAGCGCCATATTTCGGCTGTTATTTACAAGCCCTCCCCATAATTTCCGCCCCTCCCACCAGCGGTCGTAGGCCGTATTGGTGCGAAAGACAAGCAGCATCGATATCACAAAGCTCAGCAACGTGTGCATGAGCGAGAGGTTCTTAAGGTGAGGGTTTTCGCTTAAATCGAATAGTTCAAGAATATGGACAATAATGAACGAGTAAACACCTACCCCGATCAAAACGGGCAGGAGTTTACGCACAGTGTCGGCCCGGTTGAAGGTGATAATGAACCGGAACCAATCCTTGGGGTTATAGTTGACCATACAGTGGTTTGGTTGAGTAAACCTCAATCTTACGAGGTTTTGACAAAAATATCAACGTTTAAATTCGCCTAAGGTTGACATCTTTACATAATCATTCCGGCATGGTATCGTTCATATTCCTAGTTCGTCCCATTAAAAACTCATTAAATGACTGTTTTTCAACGAGTCCTTTCGATTCTGTTTGTCTGGATGTCGACTACGGCTCTCCACGCACAACAACTCCAGGCAATCGACCGGATTTATGACCCTAAAGTTCAGACCGTATTACTGTTTCCGCAGGTTAGTGCAAACCCAAACGATCCGTCGCTGGCCTTAAATCCTCCCGTTATTTCGCTTGACGAACAGATAGCCCTGCAACTGGAATTTGACGATCTGACGGCTGATTACCGGTCATTTCGTGCCCGCCTTGTTCACTGTAATGCCGACTGGCAAAAGTCAGTCCTGAATGACATCGAGTTTACCTACGAATATAACGACAATCCAATCACCGATTACCAGGTATCGCTGAATACTAAAATTCCGTATTATCACTATCGCTTCACCCTCCCCCGAGTGAAACTGCCCGGCAATTATCTGCTGGTGATCTATGATGAACGGAATCGAAATAATACGATTCTGACGCGTCGATTCTGCACCTATCAAAACCGGGTAGCCATAGCGGCCAGTGTTCGATTTTCAACGGACCCATCCCGGCAGTTTTCTGATCAGCAGATCGATCTGGCCATTAATTACAAAGGCTATCAGGTTATTTCTCCGCAGGACGATTTTAAAGTAGTCATTCGCCAGAATTACCGCGATGATCGGGTTATTCGGGGCCTTCGCCCGACCAATGTGCAGGCTTTTGACCAGGTTATCGAGTATCGTCTGATCGATTTAAGTAATACAATGCCAGGAGGCAATGAATTTCGATTTTTCGATACGCGAACCGTATTATCTCGTGCCAATTATATCGAACGAATCGACCGGAATGCTGACCACAATGTTGCGTATGTCCAAGTCGATCAGCCACGAAGCCGGGGCCCTTACATCCAGAGTGATGATTTCAATGGCTTTTTCGTGATCGATCACCGCGAAACGGGTAATGGACAAACAGGTGCCGACTACATTGAGACGGTCTTTACATTACGCATACCCGAAGCGCCGGGCGTGAATGTATACGTCAATGGCGCGTTCAATTTCTGGGAGTTAAATGACCGAAATCGTATGTCGTTTGATTCGGTTCTGGGCGCTTATCGGGCTTCGATTCTGCTTAAGCAGGGCGTATATAACTACGATTACATTGTGCAGACAACGACCGGACAGCCCAAGGTCGATGAGAATTACATTGAAGGGAGCTTTTCGTCGACCGAAAATGACTACGAAGTATTTGTCTACCACCGTCCGCCCGCATCTCGTGCCGATCAACTGGTTTCGTATCAGAAAGTAGGCGTAAACAAGCGAAAGTAAAAGCAGGGCGGACGGCTGTGGCTATCCGCCCTATCTGTCCAGTTAAGCGCTATGGAGGAATTCCATAATATCGCCGTCCTGAACGATGTACTCTTTGCCTTCAACGGCTAACTTGCCCGCTTCGCGAACACCCGATTCGGTCTTGAACTGCTTGAAGTCGGGGAGTTTCATCACCTGCGCCCGTATAAATTTCCTCTCGAAGTCGGAGTGGATCACACCAGCGGCCTGTGGTGCCTTCCAGCCTTTATGGATCGTCCAGGCACGAACCTCCTTAACGCCCGCTGTGAAGTACGTAATCAGACCAAGCAGGTGATAAGAGGCTTTGATGAGTTTACTCAAACCCGATTCCGTCAAGCCATATTCGCCCAGGAACAGTTCGCGTTCTTCGGGATCTTCCATTTCGGCGATCTGCGATTCGATTCCTGCGCTGATCACAATGACCTCAGCCCCTTCGTCTTTAACCGCTTCCCGTAGCGCGTCAGAATACGCATTACCGTTGGGCAGCGACCCTTCATCTACATTGGCAACATAAATCACCGGTTTCACCGTCAGCAGAGAGATGTCGCTAATGGCTGTTTCGCGCTCTTCGGGCGAAACCTGCACCGTCCGGGCACTTTTGCCCGATTCGAGGGCCGTTTTATACAGTTTCAGAATCTCCAGTTCGGCTTTTGCTTTGGCATCGCCTACCCTAGCCGCTTTATCGATCCGCTGGATTTTCTTATCGACCGATTCCAGATCCTTCAACTGAAGTTCAGCATCAATAATTTCCTTGTCCGATATGGGGTTAACCTTACCTTCCACGTGCACGATGTTGTCGTCTTCAAAACACCGGATAACATGAACGATGGCATCAACCTCCCGAATGTTTGCCAGGAACTTATTGCCTAATCCGGCACCCTGACTGGCTCCTTTAACCAATCCGGCAATGTCGACAAACTCAATGATGGTTGGTACCACCTTTTGGGGCTTCACCAGTTCTTCGAGCGTATCCAAACGCTCATCGGGTACGGTTACAACCCCAACGTTTGGTTCTATTGTACAGAATGGGTAATTGGCGGCTTCGGCCTTCCCACTCGAAATCGCGTTAAAAAGCGTTGATTTACCCACATTTGGCAAACCCACGATACCACATTGAAGTCCCATAGTCAATTAAAAATGAGTGAATGAATGAATAAGTGACTATCCTATCGTATAGGCTTCACTCATTCGCTCATTCACAATTCACTCATTGTTTTTGCAAAATTACAACAAAAAAAGCCTTCGGCGCGGAGCCAAGGCTGATGAATCAGGTAATGAGCCTGGTACTGGTCAAAAGTAAGCGTGTATAGTTAATTCATAAACGAAAGTTTGTCGATAAAAAATTCATTTATTCCCACTTCAATTCGCTGGCGAAGTCGTCCTGTTCATCGCGTTGTGCAAACTGCGAAAAATCGACATCGGGCATGAGTTCGCTTTTAACGTGTTCCACTGTTTCCTGAAGGGCTTCGATAAATTTATCGAAGTCTTCTTTATAAAGAAAGATCTTATGTTTTTCATACACAAATCCATCGCCCTGCGGGTGTCGTCGGCTCTCGGTAATGGTCAAATAATAATCGTTGGCACGAGTCGATTTGACGTCGAAAAAATACGTCCGTTTACCCGCCCGAACCCGCTTGGAATAGATCTTTTCCCGTTCTCTTTCGTCCACAATCAGTGAGGTTTAGTACATCGTAAAGGCTAAAGATACGGGCAATCAAGGCAGAACAAAAATAATGGCCGTAAATATATTTCGGGGTCATTTTGCCCCGAAAAGCGGTAAGGTTGTAGAGTCCATTCTACAGTTTTTTGACTAAATGCTTGGTAGTTAGGTTCATTTGAGCTATCTTTGTTTTATAGGAATTGCACTTTTTGGGGACGGAGGAGATCGGAATTTACAACTGATTGACCTTCGTTTATTTTTTCACGTAACCAAAAGCTGTATGAGTTATATCATGTCCCTTATGTTGTTTTTTAGCAATATAAAATCGGCTGAGGCTCTTCCGAGCCTCATACAGAAAGGCAAAGCGTCTTTTTATTCCAAGAAGTTCAATGGTCGTAAGACCGCTTATGGTGAGCGCGTTAGCGCGTTAGCCCTCGAAGGTGCCCACCGTTCACTACCATTAAACACGTTAGTCGAGGTCACTAACCTCGACAACCACCGTTCGGTAATTGTACGAATCAATGATCGGGGCCCATTTTCAAAAAGCCGTGTGATCGATCTCACGCACGCAGCTGCCCAGGCACTGGGCATGGTTTCTAAAGGTGTTGCCAATGTATCGCTTCGTGTCGTTGGCAAAGGACAAGCTTTAGCTGCCTTAGTGCCTTCATCACCCTTCAACACACCAGATGCTTTCCAGCCGTTGCTGGAGCCTGTGTTGTGATCCGGTGCGGACCTGAGGTCCGCATTCTGCTGCCGAACCGTTCAACGCTCATCCGTGCAATTCCTGACGCGGGCGTTGAACGGTTTTTTTGTTATCCGGCATATCATTTGTAGCTTGTAGACACGCTGGCAGTTTATTGCTTCGTTAGCTAATCAACGACAACAATTATGAAACAAACGCTTAATCTGGGGCAGGTCCGCTCGTTTGGCAACGTCGAGTTTCTGGCTCGTCAGCTAGTCGAAGGATTTATTACCGGTCTACATAAATCGCCTTTCCATGGGTTCTCGGTCGAATTTGCCGAACATCGGCTTTATAATACCGGCGAAACAACTCGCCACATCGACTGGAAGGTCTACGGAAAAACCGAAAAACTTTTCGTTAAACGCTACGAGGAAGAAACGAATCTGCGCTGCCACCTTCTGATCGATACATCGTCGTCGATGTACTACCCAGAGTCGAATTATGGTAAGATGACATTCAGTGTCATGGCCGCTGCCTGCCTGGCGTATATGCTTCAGCGACAGAAGGATGCGGTTAGCCTGACTACCTTTGCCGATACGATTGACTTGCAGACGCCGGTAAAATCGACACCTTCGCACGTTCATAAGCTGTTTACGCAACTGGATCAATTGATGTTACAGCCTAAGCCCCTTCGCAAAACATCGGCGGCTGACGTCATCCATCAGGTTGCCGAAAAAATTAACAAACGGTCGCTGGTGGTCATCTTTAGTGATATGTTTGAAAATGCCGATAAGGCCGATACGTTGTTTGCTGCTTTACAGCACCTTCGGCATAACCTCCATGAGGTTCTTTTATTCCACGTTACGGACAAAAAAACAGAAGAAGAGTTTGCCTTCGAGGAACGTCCCTATGAATTTATTGACCTCGAAACAGGCGAGAAAGTAAAGCTTCAGCCGAATCAGGTTCGCGAAACCTATCAGCAGGCCGTAAAATCGTATTTTCAGGATTTGAAAATGCGTTGTGGGCAGTATAAAATCGATTTTATCGAGGCCGATATTGCCGAAGGATTTGATCAGATCCTGACGTCTTATCTGGTGAAGCGAACGAAAATGAAATAACCCGGCGGGAAGATTGAGTGATTAATTGATAGAATGATTGAATAACGTAAATCCAGGCTATTCAATCATTCTATCAATTAATCACTCAATCATTTTTTTACGCTTGCCTTTGCGTTGGCTGGAGCAACAGCAGGCTTTGGCGCACCTTGGGCAGCATGCTGGCGTTTGTGGAAAAGCACGAAGTCTTCAATTTGCTCAACAGGGAGTTTGCGGGCAATGATCTTCTTATTTTTATCGAGCACATACACTGTCGGCGTTGTCCAGACATCATATTGATGCCGATAGTCCGTGCGTGACGCAAAATCATAGCCGTTGATGGCATTCCCCAGTTTGAATTCGCGGATAAATTTCTTCCATTCTTCCGGGCTTTGATCAATGGCGATGGCGACAACTTCTACGCCCTTGCCTTTATAGGTATCAACGAATTTCTGGAGTTTCGGCGCGCTCTCACGGCAATGGCCACAATGCGGATCATAAAAGAAAACGACGGTGTAATCAGACTTGATGTTCTGGAAGGCGACCGGCCGACGTAGTGTATCGCTGACCACCGGTGCCGGAAGAATCTTACCAACTAACAACGGTTTCAGCGTCTTGACGCGATCGCCAATGTTCTTGATCGTTGACGAATCGGATACGGGCATGATCCCCGTAGCGTAGTACTTCTCGAACATGTGGACAAATAGACCATCCGTGCCCATTACTTTGGGTTGTTCATACTGACTGGTTATATACCAGACAGTGTATGATAGTACTTCCTTACTCTTGCCTGCTCTTGCCTTTCCTACCATCAGGTCAGCTTCTTTGATGAGCGAATCGGGCGTTTGTACAGTCAGTTCCTTAAGGTAGCGGTCAATTTTCTTCTGTAGAATGGGCGTACGCACAAAACGCTCATCGGCAAAATCGTAATCATCCCAGAAGTGGCTTTTGAAATAATTAAAAACCCATACCGAGTCGGGCCGACCGTTAGCCAGTTTGGGAGCTGGTGGTACGTCGGGTTCGGCCGATGCTTTTATCAGTTTAACGGCAAACGTGTTGTTATTTTCTTTAAAGAACTGCTCGCGGTACATCTGCGCCTTTTTCTGCAAATCGCTCATTTTCTGGTTTACCATGGCGGCCGAAGTGGCATCATTCCGGAGTTTCTTCTCTACTTCCAGCGCTTTTGCTTCATCATAAAAACTTCCGAGCCCCTGCTGATAAGTGTAGAACAGTTCGTTCTCTTTGGAGCCGGTAACTTTCATATTTTTGATGACATTGGCCGTATCAGTCGCGAACGAGAATTCCTGATCGTTTGTCATCAACAATTCGATGTAGCGATTTTTGGGTGTTACGGCGATGTATAGCCCTTCCGGAAGGTGCTTCTTGCCTTCAAAAACCATATTGCCGTTGACATCGACGCGGGCAGTATCTTTCGGAATATACTGACCAGCACCGAAGTAGTGAGCCAGTACGCAGGTTGTATCCTTTATTCCCTGAACATGGGCTGTGATTTTGAAACCCTCAGATTGAGCCGGAGGGTTAGTAGATTGCGCCTGTAGACAGGTTGTGAGAAACAAGCCAAACAGAGCGGTAAGTAGGAGATTTTTCATACAAGCGGATGTGTATCTTCGCGGCTGAATAGAGACAAATTTACATGATTTAGTTCAGGAATTTATCCTCTACAAAACGCCTGCCACGCTAACAATAGTCTATGTTTTATTTCTTTTCTAAAACACTTTATTACCTGCTGACGCCAGCGGGCTGGCTCCTGGCTGCCTTAGTGCTGGCATTGGTTACGAAAAAGCCGGTCGTTCGCCGTCGAATGATTGTTGTTACGCTTGTTGTATTTTATTGTTTCGGTAATGCTTTCCTGATCAATGAACTGGAATTGTGCTGGGAATATTCGCCAGCAACTGTGCCTTTGGATTCAACCCAAAAAGTAGCTGTTGTGCTGACAGGGGGTATAATCAACGTTTCAAAAGAAACCCCTGATCATCGATTTCTATTGAGTCATGAGGCCGATCGGCTTGGGCAGGCATTGTATTTGTATAAGAAAGGGGCTGTTCAGAAAATTCTGATCAGCGGTGGTTCGGGCGATTTACCGTTTCAGGTGAAAAGCGTTAGTAATGAAGGTCAGCTGTCGGCTCAATTTCTTGTGTTGGCGGGCGTTCGCTCAGCAGATATCGTACTAGAAAACAAATCGAGAAACACGCACGAGAACGCTCTGTTTTCGGCGAAAATTTTACGCGAACGATTTCCGAAAAGCCAATATGTATTGATAACATCCGCTTTTCATATGCGCCGGGCAGTCGGTTGTTTTCGGAAAGAAGGCATTCCAGTGCTGCCTTTTCCGGGCGCTTTTATGAGCGGTCGACGTTCATTTATGCCTAGCGAATGGCTATTCCCCAATGAAGATGCCTTCTCTGATTCTTACTTTTTAGTGAAAGAACTAGTGGGGTATTCTATGTATTGGGTAGTCGGCTATATCTAATGGGATAATGCATAACTCAGTTATTCCCGCATCATGCATCATTACTTGCAGAGCATTCGTTAAGAAGCGTGCCACGGTTACTATGAGCCCAAAATAACCGTGGCACACTTCTCAACGAAAGTCCTGACTTATTTAAACACTCAGTATCTTCACCATGCGAAGCAAGTCTTCGTTGATGGGCTTTGGCAAACGGATCGTGTCGCGGAAGGGCGTGTAAACCAGTTCGTTATTCACAATACCGGCCATAACGTTCTTTTCGCCGTTCATTAAACCCTCCAGGGCACCAAGACCCAGACGACTAGCCAGAATGCGGTCATAGGCGGTTGGAACACCCCCGCGCTGGATGTGCCCCAACGTCGTTACGCGCATATCAATGTCCGATTGTACCTGCGCACGAATCTTCTCGGAAATTTCGGTAGCGTTTCCTTCCTCTTCACCTTCAGCAATAACGATGATGGATGATGATTTCTGGCGGCTCCAGCCCGATTTGAGCGTTTCAACAACTTCCGAAATAGGCGTCAGTACTTCTGGGACCATCACTAGCTCGGCACCACCCGCAATACCCGACTGAATAGCAATGTAACCCGAATCTCGGCCCATTACTTCAATAAAAAAGATGCGGTCGTGCGAGTCGGCCGTATCGCGAATTTTATCAATAGCTTCCAGCGCTGTATTCACAGCCGTATCGAAACCGATCGTATAGTCTGTTCCGTAAAGGTCATTGTCGATGGTGCCGGGGGCGCCAACTGTTGGAATACCGTATTCGTCGTAGAAAATGGTGGCTCCGGTAAATGTACCATTCCCACCAATCGCGACTAATCCTTCGATACCAAACTTTTGCAGTTGCTCGTGGGCCTTGGTGCGGCCTTCGGGCGTCATAAATTCTTTACTACGGGCCGATTTCAGGATGGTACCTCCTCGTTGAACAATGTTGCTCACCGAGTGGGAGGACATCTGAAAAATATCACCATTTATCATCCCGCTGTACCCCCGGCGGATACCAAATACTTCGAGACCGTGATAGACCGCTCCCCGGACAACGGCCCGGATACAGGCGTTCATACCCGGCGCATCACCACCCGAGGTAAAAACAGCAATTCGTTTCATTGATCAAGTCTATTTTTTACAGGAAAAGGACAAGAACTTAGGGTTTTCTTGTAATAAACCCCGCAAATTTATCCGCATTTCACAATCTAAAGGCATGCTTCTGACAATTTCCCCTTTCATTCCTGTAATTTTCATAAAAACCATAGAATAGAGGGCAAATGAGCCGAAGCCTTTAAAAACCCTGAAACCCTTATCAGGTCTGCCTGGCTCTATAAACCAGAGAGCGCCATACGATACGGCCGTGATTTAAAAGAGTTGGAAATAACCCGAAATGCGACACGAGCACCGAAAAGCGATCAAGAAGTGATTGCCGATGTTGTTGCACCGATAAGCCACCTACCAAATACTTACATAACACAAAAGGCAGGAATTCTATTTTTTGGGCCGCTTTCAAACAGTTTATTTCCCAGTCCAGGTCGGCGCTAAGGTTATTGGCCGGGTAATCTGGCGCAATGGATCGCCGGGCTACAAAGGCCTGATGGCAGACCTTCATACCCATGCTCATATCCTGCCAGGTTAATTTTTTCGGTAATGCATGCGGTGTAACTTCACTCCTGAGGCCAACCGCTGCCCCCGAATGCTGTCCACCATTGTCACGGACGAAGAGCGCGTCGCTGTAATACACATCTGCCTGACTGATTCTAATCCGTGCCAATAGGTTAGCTAGTGTTTGTGCATCATATAATTCATCGCCAGCATTCATGAACCATACATACTCGCCGGTAGCACGGTGTAAACCCTTGTTCATGGCGTCGTAAAGCCCTTTGTCGGGTTCTGATACCCATTGGGTAATAGAACGCTCATAACGCTTAATAATGGGCAGAGTTCCATCTTTTGAGGCTCCATCAACCACAATGTATTCATAATCGGTTGCCTCTTGCGTCACAATACTCTGGATTGTGCGTTCCAGAAACCGCTCGGCATTGTAAGTGATGGTAATGATGGAAACGGTTGGCATTTTTTAATGAGTGAAAGAGTGAGTGAAAGAGTGAAAGAGTGAATGAGATTTGTCGTTTTTACACTCATTCGCTCTTTCACTCATTCACTCATTAATTGGCTATATAACTCTATATGCTGTCTGGCGACTACGTCCTCTGAAAAGCGTAATTCTGCCGACTGACGGGCAGCCTGACGTAACATTTCCGGGTGCTGATGAGTCAGAACAAAAGCCATACCATCGGCCAGCTGTTGTGCTGACCCGACATCTGCCAGATAGCCGTTCTGCTGGTGGTCGATCATTTCGGGAATGCCCCCAGTCCGAAAGCCAACAACTGGCGTTCCGCAGGACAAAGCCTCAATAACGGTATTAGGTAGGTTGTCTTCCAGCGAGGGTACAACCATCGCATCGGCTGCATTATAGGCCGCTACAATAGCGTCTTCAGTCGTCAGAATGCCGAGGTGTCGTACCGTAAACGGCAATTCATTGAACAGATAGGAACGGCCCTTCCCAAAGATCAGCACTTCGAGTTCCAGGTCGGGTTGCTGCTGATGAAGCAGGGTTAGCGCTTCCGCGAAATACCGGAATCCCTTGCGTGAATCTGTTACGTTTGCACTGCCGAATAAGAGCCGGGGTATGTCTGTATCTGGAATTTCAATCCGGGCATTGGCTACCGAACGATCAATAGGCTGAAAGATCTCCTGATCGATTGCGTAGGGAATGATCGTGAACGGGAATGATCGTAGCAGCTTACTGCGGATACCTTCATCTGATAACCACCGGCTTGGGGGCGTAAAATGGATGTTAGCATCAGCGAAAGCCGCGTTTTTCTTCTCGAAGATTTTGTACGACAGATCGTGCTCGCCCGGTTTTTTAAGATAAGGACATTGCCGACAGTGCGTCAGATAGTGATCACAGCCACGCGAATAATGGCACCCACCCGTAAACGCCCACTGATCATGAAGCGTCCAGACTATGGGTTTACCCAGATCGATCAGCGCACGCAGGCCATCGAGGGACAGAAAGCCAAAGTTGATCCAGTGCAGATGCACAATATCCGCTTGCTGAATAGCCTGATGGAAGTCCAGAGTAGCCCCAAATGCGGCTGGTGAGAACTGAAACCGAACCGAGTGGTCGCGTTCGTAGGGAAGAAAATACAAACGTTCGGCCACAAATCGACCGAACGCAGTTTGTTCAGCCAGGAAATTATTGGCCAGATACATAACGCCCGGCGCCGGGCGGTGTTTTTCCTGACGGTTCGAAGTGCCGACCAGTAGCGTGCTTTCGACTGATCCGCCGAACTGCCCAGCTTTCAACAAAGCCTGATGCAACCGGTTGGCAGCTACGGCTGCTCCGCCAAAAAGATGGTAGGTGCTCAGGTGCGTAACTCTCACGGGCGATAAGCGAAAATATTTAGTTGCAGATCCATCACATCATTGCCGCGGTAACGGTGATTGATGAACGGTCGAATGCGCGATTGGTTGCTGTCTATATAATAACGGAATCCATTTTCTTCCAGAATCTGCACAACCGCCCCGAGGGTTTGTGGATGCCCGATGTAGGCATGATATTCGATGAACAGATTACGAACATGGGCCAATGCATCATGGCAATCCATCAGAACATCGGTCTCGGCTCCTTCAATATCAATTTTCAGCATATCGACACGGAGTTCCCGCAGCAGGTAGTCCCGAAGACGAACCGACGGCACCCGTCGACGATTGGTTTCTGAGAATAGTGAGGCCGAATCGGCTTCGCCACTCCCGAAATCGATCCCTTCATCATTGACCCAAACCGCCTTATTAACAACCTCAATGCCTTCGATCCGATTGGACGTTAAGTTCTGGCTGAGTACAGCACCAATGTCGGGATCGGCTTCAAAAGCAATAATCCTGGCTTTGGGGTAATTCTGCCGGAAATAAGCCAGGCTTGAGCCAATATTAGCCCCGCAATCCAGAATGACTGGTTCAGCCGAATCTGTCTGAAAACGGTACGATTCGTCGGCAAAAATCTCTTTGAACTGCCACACAAATGAAAGTGCATCCGGCACCTGAAAACGGTAATGCAGAAACGGAATCATACCGCTCTGGTGACGCGGTCGACCGGCATACCGAAAAAATAGCCACAACAGATGGCGTCCGTTAGGCGTCTGGATCGCTCGGTACAGGTTCGTGAAGAGATAGCGAAAAAGCCACATAAATACCTAGGAATACGAAAAACCAATGCCAGCTCCGGGATACCAGTGTTCTTTTGGAACCTCCTGATAATAAACGAACTTACGCCCTACCTCAAGCGACAACCGCGACAGTACGCCCGTTTCGTGGGCATTGTCGCTTAAAAGAATTCCGGTCGGGCTCAGCTTTGGCAATACAACCCGGTATTCATCGTGTTCGTACTGCGACGAATGGTCGCTGTCGTTGATGAACAGATCAATTGGGTCGCTGAAGGCTTTCAGGCTTGTGAGTGAGTCCCCATAAAGCACCTGTCCAACTTCCCGATACTGTCCATCGAGCAGATAACCTGCTTTGGGCGCAATGTCAGTGCCATAGTAACGACCCGGTTTGCCTTCGGCGCGATTACGAAGTAGTGCCGAGCAAAGCAAAACCGCTCCTAATCCTTTGTCGACTCCCGTTTCGATCACGACACCGGGCTTGCGAATCCGTACGAGTGCATACCAACCCAGCCGCCGGCCAAATTCGACGCGCAGGTCGGCCACCCGACGATAGGACGAGGTTTTGGTTTTTTCCAGAATATACTGACGGAGCACATCATCGGTCTGGGCTTCCCGAATATAGGTTAACACGGTTTCTGGTTTAACATTGGCCACCACGGCCACCGTATGAGCCAGATACAGAATGTTATCCTCCGTTAATTCGTAGGTGAAGTTGGTATCCTCTCGTGAGGTTACGCCCCAGCGCAAAATTTGTCCGTACCGGTAATTATAACTTCGGCTGGCCTGTCTGATTCGGGGCAAAAAGTTAACGACGGGCGATTTACGAACTTTATACAGAAGATCGAGTCCGAATAGTTGGATAAGGAGTTTCCGCATGGTATAACGGGAGGGTATGCTTTGTTAAGCGTTTAATTTTTTGATGCGCTGCCAGACGGAATTCATCAATTCGCTGGCATCGGGTGATAGATTGAACACATAAACGCCTGCCAGAAACAGCGCGGTTATGGCCGACGAACGTACTGCAACATCGATGCCTAATAGCAACCATGAGCCCGTAGTATGTGGCACCAGCTCAACCAGAAACCAGACCAGGGCAGCTAGTGCAATAACGGCTGGGTTACGCCAGGTAAATGGCTGAAGGCCAAATTTGATGCCCACCAGCACTGTCCGGGCAAAATTATACAAGAATGTGGCCAGCACCGCACCAACGGCCGCTCCATTCATACCGTATTGTGGAATTAGCAGTTTATTGGCCAGTATAGTAACGAAAATCAGCAATACGAAAAAGATAGAATCGTAGGCATAATACCGTGATGTGCCCAAAATTACACCATTAACGCCGGTCGCCATATCGATCAGTTTGCTCAGACCCAGCCATAAGATCACGTAATAACCGGCTTCGTAACCGGCCGGTAGTACGGCAAAAACAGTGGGCAAGTTGACCGCAACACCAACAAAGACAAGACAGCCCGCAATGAGTTGATTAAGGCAGCTTTTGCGGTAGATGGTCATAATATTGTCCATATCGTTGGCCTTCCACGATTCGGCAATAAGTGTGCCCGATACTTTGTAGAGTGCCGTGGCGGGTAAGGCGATCACACTGGCAAAGTAGGAAGCCGTACTGTATACACCCGTATCGTCGAGCCCTTTACTGGTACTGAGCATGGCTTTATCGATGGTCCAGATGATCTGGGTTGATAATGCCGTGGTTAAAGTAAGGGCTGAATAGCGAATCAGATTGTTTCGCAGCTCGGGGCCAACAGCGATGAAACGGCGGTTGAGGAAGAGCGACTCATCCTGGGCTACGCTGTAAATCATCAATATCATAGGTACCAGAAAGGCCAGTAGCCAAACGCCCAGAAACTGGGGAAACGTAACCCAGCCGAACCAGTAGAGAATGCCTGCCAGCAAAATAAGCACGCGCTGTACTAGTTGCTGGAGCAGGGTGCCTGTAACGGGGTCATACAGGAGTCGGGCGTAGTTGTCGAATACGGCAAAAAAAACCGTAAACAGCATCAGTGGAATGAGCAGATAATAATAGTCGACAAACAGCGCTGACTGAGCCTGATATTGCTCAATTACCCACGGACGGGCCAGCCATAAAACCAGTGCGCAGAGGCAGCAGCCAAGAATGGTTGTCAGGGTCGCGATGAATAGATAGCCGTTATGCTGCCGATCGATATTGCGGAAATACGGAAAATATCGCCCACCAGCACTATTTAATCCCAGATTCGATGCCTGAGCCAGAACGAGCGACACCGAGACAAGCAAAGACAGTAAGCCTACCTGTTCTTTACTGAAGAGATACGGAAAAAATAGACCCTGTGTCAGAAAGCCGACCCCTACCCCAGCATAGGAGTAAATCGAACTCTGAATGGTCTGTCGTTTAATTATACCCACGTAGTGAATGTTGAAAGCATAAAAGTATGAATGAGTGGCCCGTGCATTAGTCTACGTGCTCTTGTTCTTTCACACTTTCACTCATTAAACTCCACTGGAGAGCCGTTCCGGCAGCAATGTCGGTCGTGGCAGTTCTGCCCAGAACATCGTTGTAGTAGCGCGTGTGTAAACCGTTTGCGGGACGGATACTGCGCACGTTTTCGGGCGTAAACGAGTCACCCGCTTTTACATCCTTCACGACATAGAGTGAGCGCTTGAATTGCAGGCTTTTCTCCTCTTTAGGGGTTAGGGTATAGCTGACCTGGCCCATTGCCAGAAATGCCCGCTCCGTTTCGATGACTAAATTTTTCAGTTCGTCGGGTTCAAGCGAAAATGCAGAATCGACACCACCATCGGCGCGCCGTAGCGTAACGTGTTTTTCAAGCACAACCGCTCCTAGAGCCACCGCTGCTACCGCTGCGCCAATGCCCATGGTGTGATCCGAAAGACCAACCGGAACATCAAACAATTGGCGCATGTGCGGAATCGTGACGAGGTTTGTCGTTTCGGGCGTAGCCGGGTAAGTGCTCGTGCACTTGAGCAGGATCAGGTCTTTACAACCATTTGCGCGTAATACCTTTACCGACTCATCGAGGTCTGCCACCGAAGCAACCCCCGTACTCATGATAACCGGCTTTCCGGTCTGGGCAATCTTTTTCAGCAGGATATGGTCCGTATTCTCAAACGACGCGATCTTATATAAGGGAACATCGAGCGATTCTAAAAAGTCAACGGCGGTTGTATCGAATGGTGAGCTAAAGGCAATCATGCCCCTTTTTTGGGCATGTTCGAAAATCGGTTTGTGCCATTCCCAGGGCGTATAGGCCTCGGCGTAGAGTTTATACAAATTTTTATCGGCCCAAAGCGACTTGGTATCCCGAATGTAAAACTCTTCGGAAGCGCCGTTGAACGTGATCGTGTCCGGAGTGTAGGTTTGTAGCTTGAGCGCATGAGCGCCAGAGTCGGCCACAGCGTCAACGATTTCGAGCGCCCGATCGAGCGATTGATTATGATTCCCCGACATCTCAGCAATAACAAACGGCCGATGCATTGGGCTAATGGTATATTGGGCAACCTGAATCGGTTGATTTGCTGTCATAATTGTTGAAACCGTATGAATCGTTTAATAGCTCCCGAAGTCCGTTTTTAGGTAATTGAATAGCGGTTCGGGCTTATACGGTCTTACTATAAACGAAACTTGGAACGCCAAATTTACCGCTTTCATGCGAGAATTTGAATCCTGCTTTGGTAAACGAACGAATGGAGCCCTGATTATCAGGTCGGATATAGGCGTGAATGGTTATGGCTCCCCACTGCTTTTTACAGCTTTGACACCCCTGACTGATGATCTGGCTGGCAAATCCCTGACCTCTGAATCGGACATCGACCGATACCCCAACAATAATCTCGTCGGGCATATCGGCGATGGGAATTCGCTCGAATCGCACCTGGCCAACGGCCTGACTCTTTTCATTCTCAAAAACCAGGAGCAATGCGTCAGGGCTGACCAGTTTGCGTGAAAACCAGGTCGTATGCGTCTCCAGCGTAATGGGCGTAGTATTGAACGACTGACGACGAGTTTCGGGATCATTGGCCCAGTCGAAATAAAGCCGGGCATCGGCAGGTTTAGCTTTTCGGCAGGTAAGCATAGGCGTAATGCTGAAAACGGTTTGCCCTGTTAACGCGTCAACTGATGAAACAAATCGCGAAACCGTTCGGGCGAGCGACCATCGAAAAAGCGACGCTGATTGGCCAGCGACTCGGTTACGGTGTCGGGCGAGAACTGAAACGATTGTATGGATAGCTTCAACAGTTGATCCAGACCAAGAACGGGTGTTAACCGGGTCAGCAAGGTAGGAAAGTTGACCGACAAGGCCAGTTTCTCTTCCGAAAGAAATTGCGCCAGCCGCGCCTGATTGTCGGCAGTAACGACGGCAATCAAGGCCCGATTTACGGCACAGACTTCATAGGAAATCGTACTACAGGCTGTAATGGCCAGACTGCATTGATACAGCTCCCGAGTCATCTGACCAGCGCTGAGGTTTTGTCGAATTGTTAGCTCAGGCAATTGAGTACGGAAAGCCTCAATCGATGATCGGTCGGGATGAAATGGCCCTAAAACGATATGGACAGGTAGCGATGCATCTACCTGTCGAATGGCTTCCAGTACAGTTAGCGATATATTCTGAGGATCGGCACCACCTAAACTAACGAAGATGGGTCCGGCGAGGGGAGCTTCGCCAAAGCCTTCTGGCCGAAGAAATTCAGGCCGAAGAAGGGCGTAGTGTGGTCCCAGGAAAAACCGGGTATATGATTCAGTCTCATAATCATTGGGCACAATGCCACCGGCATGATTAATGATAACATCGGCTACCTGATGCCCTATCGCCAGATCGTCAATGTAAACGAGCCGTTTCGCCCGCGAGCGCACTGTTTGCTGAAATGCTTCGTCGAACGAATAACCGTCCAGCACGACAATATCCTGCGATTCAATGACTTTCAGAAATGACTCAAGAGACGACGATTCGGGTAAGCTGATAACTTCGGCATCTGCTTTCCCGATCAATGAACGAACATCCGGGGTTGGCTCGACAATGGCGAATCGTATCAGAAATTCGCCTTTTAGCATCTCGATCAGGGCCAGACAACGCATCACGTGTCCCAGCCCAATTTGTGCGTTGCCGTCGGCGCGAAATAGCAGTCGTTTCATCAGGTGTTTGCTAAGCAATGACTGGATACATTATACATCCTGCATCAGCCGTAGTTTAAATTTGAACTCGGCAACCTGCCAGTCTTCTTCCGTGTCGATATCATGAGCCTCCATCTCCGGGACGATAATACCGCCCGAATGGTCAGTGATCAGACGTAGAGTCTGCTCAAACGTTTTTGTGTTGAAAAGGTAAAACTGACCTGCATCGTGGTAGGCCGGTTCCAGGTCCTGCGACCGGGTAAGGGCATGTTCTGGTTGAAACCATTGTACTTTTTCATCGTTTAGCAACACCGCCCGCTGAATTGGAAAACCAAATCGCTGAATCGGATACACGGTATCGAACTGCTTATCAGTAAGGATTGAAAACGCCCGCTGAAGCAGAGTTGGTGTTATAAATGGTGCAGTAGGATAAAGACAGCACGCATAGTCATAAGCTGATCCCTTCTGTGCATATTGATTCAGCACCTCACGCAACACATCGGCAGTGGTTGCGAAGTCATTTGCCGTTTCCGCCTGACGCATAAACGGTACAGATGCGCCATAGGTCCGGGCAATTCTGGCAATTTCTTCATCATCCGTAGACACCATTACCTCGCTGAACAGACCAGATTGCAGAGCAGCATCGATTACATAAGCAAGGATAGGTTTGCCCAGAAAAGGCCGGATGTTTTTGCGGGGGATGCGTTTACTGCCGCCCCGCGCCGGAATGATGGCTATATTGCTCATGCGCCTACAAATTCCTTCACCGATGCAATAACGTAATCCTGCTCATCAGTTGTTAATGTCGGGAACATGGGGAGACTTAAGCAACGGGCGTAGTATCGTTCTGCATTCGGAAAATCGCCCGGTTTCCAGCCAAATTGCCGGTAGTAGGGCATCAGATGCACCGGTATGTAATGTACCTGGGCTATAATATTTTTCGTTCGCAGAAAATCGTATAACCCTTTTCGATCATCGGCCTGAATCACGTATAAGTGATACGCATGGCTTACGCTAATGGGTGGAATAATAATTGAAACATTGGTGTTAGAAAACGCTTCGTCGTATCGTTTCGCTATTTCCTGCCGACGAGCAAACATGGCATCAACACGCTGTAGTTGGCTGGTTCCCAAAGCCGCCTGCATATCGGTAAGGCGGTAATTGTAGCCTAACTCCTGCAACTCCATATACCAGCCACCACGCTCGGGTTCGCCGACGTATGGTTCTGTCCATTCAGCTGGCTTGTTGGTAATGCCATGCGTACGGAGCCGGAGCAGGTGCTTATACAAGGCTTCGTCATTGGTTGTTATCATGCCTCCTTCGCCAGCCGCAATGTGCTTGACTGGATGGAAACTAAAAATGGCCAGATCGGCCAGCGAACCGTCGCCACAACGATGGATGACTCCATGCTGATCCATAAACGACCCGCCTGGTGCGTGGCAGGCATCTTCCAGAAGCCATAAACCATAATCATCAGCCAGGTCACGAAAAGCAGCCATATCGACCGGATAACCCGCAAAATCGACCGGGATGATTCCAGAAAAGTATCCTTTAGGATGCTGTTCGAGCACAGCCCGCACCGCATTTATATCGAGCAGAGCCGTTTTTGGATCAATATCTGCAAAATAGATCTCGCCACCACAGTAACGCACACAATTGGCCGATGCCGAAAAAGTAATGGGTGTAGTAATCACCCGCGTTTCCGTAGTGACGCCAAGCGCCATGCAGCAGAGGTGCAGTGCGGCTGTGCCATTGGCGATTGCAACGGCATACTGACTGCCGATATAGCTGGCAAAAGCCGTTTCGAAGGCGCCGATATGGGGCCCCTGCGTCAGAAAAGGGCCGCGCAGTACGTCGGCAACGGCAGCGATATCCTCGTCTGCAATATGCTGTCGACCGTATGGAATGGGGTGATTCATTCTGGATAAATGGATAATAAAGCATGGATTATGAGCCTTACCTGGCAAAACCTCATTCCACCTCCTTCACTGTTCATTATACACTGAAATTTGGATCGACATGCTCCCGAATCTGATCCCGTAACTGATCGACGTTGAGCCATTCGGTATTCGTGCCTGAGTTGTATTTGAAACCCATCTCTACTTGCCGACCATCAAATGCCTTCATGTAGTCATCCATACTCCAGGTCGGTGTTGAGGGCGTAATGACGTAATATTTATCCGTCTCGACGGTGTTGAGCGAATCGGTTTCAGTAATCATTTCCTCGTGAAGCTTCTCGCCGGGCCGGATACCGACTAACTTCTGCTCACAATCTGGACCGATGGCCGTGGCTACATCGGTAATGCGGTATGATGGAATCTTAGGCACAAAAATCTCTCCACCCCAGGCATGCTCCAATGCATACAGAACCATGTCTACGCCTTCTTCCAGCGAAATATTGAAGCGTGTCATTTCCGGGTGCGTGATGGGTAACACACCATCTTTTCGTTTTTCCAGAAAGAACGGCACTACTGAACCCCGTGACCCGATCACATTACCATAGCGAACAACCGAGAACCGAAGGTCACGGCTACCTTTCATGTTGTTGGCCGCCACAAACAGTTTGTCGGAGCACAGTTTGGTAGCCCCATACAGGTTAATGGGCGCAGCTGCTTTATCCGTTGAAAGAGCAACGACACGCTTCACACCATTGTCCAGAGCCGCATTGATTACATTCTCCGCCCCAAAAACATTAGTTTTAATGCATTCCATGGGATTGTATTCGGCGGCAGGTACCTGCTTGAGTGCGGCTGCGTGAATGATAATATCGATTCCCTCGCAGGCCCGCTTCAGGCGCTCACTATCGCGCACATCGCCAATGAAAAAGCGAATGGACTTATATGTTGAATTCGGATAATACTGCGACATCTCAAACTGTTTCAGCTCATCGCGGGAGTACACGACCAGCCGTTTAATATTCGGATAACGCTGGTATACCATCTCAATGAATTTCTTGCCGAAAGAGCCCGTGCCCCCTGTAATGAGAATCGATTTATTTGTGAGATCAAGCATTGTTAGTAGGTAATGATAAGCGGCTGATAGTTAGTCCTAAAATGCTCTATTTGCTCGCTACAGGCCATTTGATTTGTGTTCGTTCAAAGGCATCGATATAGCTTTTCGCACTGGCGTTCAAAATCGTGACGCCCTTGTGATCGGCATAGTTACGGATAACTTCGTAACCTCTGAAAACTTTATGTAAGGATAAGAACTGCGAAGCCATCGAAAACGTGCGTTGGCGGTACTTATCTGAATAGACAGGCTGGTGGGTTACATCTTTGGGCTTGTCATAAAAGTGAATCTGTTTGATCAGTAACTGATTCTGATCATTTAGCCGGATCTGTTCATGCCAGGATGTGTCGGCTCCAAAAAGATAAATGGTCTCAAACCGGCGATTGATCATCAGGGTGAGTGCTGCAATAATAACGGTCTGTGCCTGAGGCATTCCCAGTCCTTTTGAATAGAGCCAGTAGGTCAGCCACCGAAAACCACTGACAACGGTATAATTGAAATAGACGACCTTAATCTGGGGGTTCCCGCGCTCAATTTGCCCAAGCAGATAAGATCCCTTTGCAAAATGCGGCACGTATAGCGACATTGGCCAGTTTACATGTTCCAGAAAGATCGATAAGGTTCGGCGGATATCGTCGCGGTCGGTGGTTTGTTCGGTAAAAACAAAATAATTAGGGTCCGAAATGACGTAATCCTGCGGGCGAAGGCGGAGAAAGATATCGGCGTGGGCAAAATTATTGACGCAAACTACTTCTGTTTGTTGGATGAAGTCGAAATGGTCAGCCAGCGACTCATTCAACGAAGGGCCATTTCCCAATACGGAGCAGACAGGCAACTGCCGGATAGGTAATCGAGCCATATGGCGGCCACGAATGACAACTTTTACCAATGACAGAAGCGATTTGACGAATTCGCTCAGGAATTGATTTACAGAATTAAAACCAGCTTCAAGCATGCGGTCGGCACCAGACGGGAGCCACTTTTTTCGACAAAATAACGAAAAAAATGCCACATCAGATGGCTATATACATGGAATACAGGATTAACCAGCTCATGATTGATGCCTACCTGTTAATACTTGGTTTTTATGGAGAAAAGGGGTTATAGTGTTTTCTCAAAGATAAGCTTTGGTGAAGACTGGGCACCGAGATTTTGCTTGAACCGTATAAGGCTGGGTTTTGGCCGACGATCGGCATCCAGTGAGACACCCAGATCGAGCAACTGAATGTCCTGTTGTTGGCAATATGTAAATAGCCCATCGATAAGCATAACCATTGGGCTAAACGATTGATAATCGGGGTCTGATGCGGGCATGAAATTGTAAAGAATATCCTGCCGTACTCGTACTGCTACGGTTAGGGCGGCTAGTTTAGCACCGTCTTTTACGGTGAACACATCGAATTGATTGGAGAAATCGGTCAACAAACATGTTAATCGTTCAGGACTTAAGCTTGGCCTATACCCTTTTTGAAGCCATATATGCTGTAAAAAAGTTACCACTTTGTCAATATTGGGCGTTGCCCAATGAGCGAATTGGAAGCCAGCCTCTCTACATTTTCGTAATCGTCGGCGTTCAGATCCATCAATGTTCTCTTCAAAGGAATTTTCGGAAATAGACAAAAAGAAATTCTGATCTTTTTTGAGCACTCTGAACCCCTGCTTGACTAATGTATCTGTAAGGCGTTCTGCTTGTTTAGGTGCGTAACAATGCGGATAATTGACCAGACGCAGCGTAGAAGCCCCCGCGAAACGAGCTGTCTCCTGAAGCGATTGGAGCAACTCGTCTAATACAGTATCTGGCAGATTTTCTGCGAATTCGACGGACCCAAATGGAGCAGCTTTAGGACTAATTGCCCCCTCTGTACCAACAAAAAAGGCGCATCGGGCTTCAGACCGGCCAGTACGTTGATTAAGAGCCGTGAGTAGATGAAACATTCCCTTCTGCTGTCTCAAGTGTTCGCTTTCATTAAAGAAAAAGCCAGGCTGGCAAAACTCGGAAATGTCGGCAGTTGGTGGGTTTTGCTGGCTAATAATAATATAGTCTGTCATAGGCTCCTTTAGCCCAATTGAACTTTAGTAGATTAAATAACCTTTAATGAATACAAAACTAATTGAGCTGATTCGAATTTCTATGGCAACAATTAAATTTAATTGAAACGGGAGTGACAAGTAAAGGTTGGTTATAAAGTGATATCAGGTTGTAGTAGTACCATATTACACTGTTTTAATGTCAAGAATAATAAAAAAACAGATTGTACATTTTTCCAAAACCTCAAATTTTTGTAGTCTTTATAGTAGTTTTTATATGATAATAATTGAAATACTGTAATATATATTGATTTTTGCTATACTATTTAGATCATAAATAGTCAAAATAAAATAATCGGCAACAGGAATGATCTTTAAAACAGGGTGACTTAGTAACCGGAACAAAGTCGAAATCAGTATACATTTGTTTTGGGCTGAGTCGATGCGCAATTCATTGGTGGTTATACAAAAAAGATTGTCACTCTGGTGAACATCCTCAATGTATACCTGTCAACCAAAATATGTACCGATTACTATTCGTACAATAAATAGTATTCGGCCCACCGATTGTAAGAGAGAATATGTCAAATTAAAAATCCCGGCGATCTTATTTCGCCGGGATTTTTTGTTAATGCGTCTACGGGCAATTTGTTTAGAGAACGTGTTTTTTCTTCCCTAGCTGGGCGTATACTAATTGAATGATACCATCTTTCAAACCCAGATCTGGAACAATAATCTTATCGGCTCCAGCCCATCTCATAACGGAAATATAAATCCCGGCGGCTGGTACGATCACATCAGCACGGTCGGCATTCAGACGGAGTTTGTTGATACGGTCTTCCTGGTCAAAACCAGCGATGTAATCACGAATCCGTTCAATTTCTGAAAGGGTTGTTTCTAATTCAGAGGTTTTAGACGCCAGGTTGAATAATTTACTGATGTTACCTCCGGTGCCGACAGCAATAATTTCTTTAGTCGAATCGATATTATCCTCAACCCAGTCTTCAATTTTTCGCCAGGCCCCTTTGGTTTCTTTGCCTTCCAGTAGCCGCACCGAGCCGATTTTGAACGATTTGGAATTGATTTTCTGGCGATTCTCATAGAGATTCAGTTCGGTGCTGCCACCGCCCACATCAATATGAAGAAACTGCCGTTCATCAAGCGCCTGAACTACTACATTATTAATAAGTTCTGCTTCTTTGCTCCCATCAATAATGTTAATCTTAATGCCTGTTGAGGCTTCGATCCGTTTAGCGACCTCGTGCCCATTGGAGGCTTCGCGCATGGCCGATGTAGCGCAGGCCATATAATCTTCCACTTCATGCAGTTCCATCAGCAGTTTGTAAACCTGCATGAGTTTGGCCGTTCGGGCTTCACTTTCAGGAGTAAGCTCGCCAAAATTGAATACATCGTGCCCCAGCCGAAGCGGGAACCGTACGTATTCGACACGCTTGAAGCTAACAACGTTGTCGTTATGTAACACCGTTGAGATCTGCAGACGAGCTGCATTGGAACCGATATCGATGGCTGCTAGTTTCATCAACTATAGTTAGGTAGTGACCAATTCGCCGGAGTGGGGAATGAGCGAACCAGTGAACGGGATTAGTCACAAACTAGTCGCCTATTCATTAATTCGCTCATTCAAAAATTCGCCCAAAAGTAAGCTATTTTTGGGACTATGGGTAGAATATGTATCTTTGCATAAGTGCTTATCAAGAAAGACGGAGGGATTGGACCCAACGATGTCTTGGCAACCAGCCGCTTACTATACAAGTAGGAAAAGGTGCCGCATTCCACCCCAATTTTTTGGGGACAGATAAGTTAGCGTTTCTGCTTCCTTCCCCTGTTTTGATAAGCCCCGGTTTTTACGCTATACTATTTTAAGGCCGCTATTGGCGTGCTTTTAACTCTATAAATTTTGTATCAATTGGAACTGATTACAGACCTTCTGAAACAAAGAATTCTCGTTCTCGATGGTGCCATGGGAACGATGATCCAGCGGTATAACCTGACTGAAGCCGATTATCGGGGTGAGCGCTTTAAAGACTATCCGCACGATGTAAAGGGAAATAATGATTTGCTGTCGATCACGCAGCCGCAGATCATTCAGGAAATCCATAAACAATATCTGGAGGCAGGTGCCGATATTATCGAAACCAATACGTTCAGTGGTACATCCATTGCCATGGCGGATTACCACATGGAAAAGCTGGCCTATGAACTGAACTATGAGTCAGCACGCATTGCAAAGGAAGTAACTGAGGAATTAACAAAGCAAAATCCGGATAAACCGCGCTTTGTTGCGGGAGCAATGGGGCCTACAAACCGGACTGCTTCTCTTTCGCCCGACGTAAATAATCCGGCGTATCGGGCTGTTACGTTCGATGAACTGGTGAATGCCTACTATGAGCAGGTAAGTGGTTTAGTAGAGGGGGGCGCCGACCTGCTGTTGGTCGAAACGATCTTTGATACACTGAATGCCAAGGCGGCTATGTTCGCCATTGACAAGTATTTCAATTTAAACCCGCAGCAGCCTGTTCGCCCAATCATGATATCCGGCACCATTACTGATGCCAGTGGTCGGACATTATCGGGTCAGACAACCGAAGCTTTTTTATATTCAGTTTCACATTTGCCCCTGCTCAGTGTAGGGCTCAACTGTGCATTGGGGGCCGAATTGATGCGGCCTTATATTCAGACGCTCTCGAAAGAGGCACCGTTCTTTACCTCGGCCTATCCGAACGCGGGCCTGCCCAACGAATTTGGTGAATACGACGAAACGCCGGACATGATGGCGTTGCAAATCGAAGATTTCATTAAAAGTAGTTTTGTCAATATTGTTGGCGGTTGCTGCGGCTCTACACCTGATCACATTCGGGCCATTGCCAACGTAGCGGCCAAATATCCGCCACGACAACTCCCAGAGCCTGAACCCTATCAGAAATTGAGCGGCCTGGAGCCGCTCAAAATTACGGAGCAAACGAATTTCCTGAACGTTGGTGAACGAACCAACGTGACCGGTTCTAAGAAATTTGCCCGGCTTATTAAAGAAGGTAATTACGACGAAGCACTGAGCATTGCGCGTGGTCAGGTTGAAGGCGGAGCGCAGGTGATCGACATTAACATGGATGAAGGCATGTTGGATTCGGCAGAAGCTATGAAGACTTTCCTGAACCTGATTGCTGCCGAGCCTGATATTGCCCGTGTACCCATCATGGTCGACTCATCGAAATGGGAGGTCATTGAGGCAGGGCTGAAATGCGTCCAGGGAAAAGCCATCGTAAACTCTATTTCGCTCAAAGAAGGCGAAGAAGCGTTCATTGAACGGGCCCAATTGGTTAAACGCTACGGTGCAGCTGCGGTTGTGATGGCATTCGACGAAACCGGTCAGGCGGATTCGTACGAGCGTCGTATTGAAATCTGCGAACGAGCTTATCGAATTCTGGTCGATAAAGTTCATTTCGCCCCGCAGGACATTATTTTCGATCCCAATATTCTGACTGTTGCAACGGGAATTGAGGAGCACAATAACTACGCCGTTGACTTTATCAATGCTACGCGCTGGATTAAGCAAAACCTGCCGCTGGCTAAAGTCAGCGGGGGTGTATCGAATATTTCGTTCAGTTTTCGAGGTAACGATGTTGTACGCGAAGCCATGCACTCGGCCTTTCTGTACCATGCAATTCGGGCAGGGATGGACATGGGTATTGTCAATGCCGGGCAATTAGAGGTTTATGACAATATTCCAAAAGATTTGCTGGAACGTTGCGAAGACGTGCTGTTAAACCGTCGGGACGATGCCACGGAACGGTTAGTCGATTTCGCCGAAACCGTAAAAGCAAAGGGCAAAGCGATCATACAGGACGAAAGCTGGCGGCTCGAACCTGTCAATGAGCGGCTCAAACATGCGCTTGTAAAAGGAATCACGGACTATATCGATCAGGATGTAGAGGAAGCACGTCAGCTAGTTGAGCGTCCATTGCACGTCATTGAAGGCCCATTGATGGATGGGATGAACGTTGTGGGCGATCTGTTTGGCGCTGGAAAAATGTTTCTTCCACAGGTTGTAAAATCGGCACGGGTCATGAAAAAGGCCGTGGCTTATCTGACGCCCTTTATCGAAGCCGAAAAATCGGGAGAAGGCTCATCATCGGCCGGAAAAATCCTGCTGGCAACCGTCAAGGGCGATGTTCACGACATTGGCAAAAACATTGTTGGTGTCGTATTAGGCTGTAATAACTACGAGATCATTGACCTTGGCGTGATGGTCCCAACGCAGAAAATTCTGGATGCCGCCCGCGAACATAACGTTGATATTATCGGGCTGAGCGGATTGATTACGCCCTCTTTAGACGAGATGGTTGGAGTGGCTAAGGAAATGGAACGCCAGGGATTCACCCTGCCCTTACTGATTGGTGGAGCCACAACGTCACGTATTCATACGGCGGTTAAAGTTGATCCGCATTATTCGGGTCCGGTCATTCACGTACTCGATGCCAGCCGGAGCGTTCCGGTTGCCGGTCGGCTTGTTAGTGAAACCGATGCTACTCGCGAGCTGATTTTTACTCAAATTAAAGCGGAATATGCCAAACTCCGCGATGACCATGCCAAGCGTCAGAAGGAGAAAAATTTGTTGGGAATCGAAAAAGCGCGCGCTAATCGTACCGTAATTGATTGGCAGAACTTCGAGCCGACCAAACCAACTTTCCTGGGCAATCGCTATTTCGATGATTATTCGATTGCAGAACTAGCCAATTACATCGATTGGACGCCTTTTTTCCAGACCTGGCAATTACACGGTAAATATCCGGCCATTTTCGACGATGCTGTCGTTGGGAAAGAAGCCCGTCAGCTGTTCGACGATGCAAATCAGCTCTTGCAGGAAATCATCGACAATAAGCTGCTGAAAGCCAAAGCTGTGGTTGGGTTCTATCCGGCTAACTCGGCCGATGACGACGTCTTGCTGCACGATTTTGAAGAGAACGTACGCGATGTTCCCTGCGAACGTCATGGTTCACATCGGCACATCGAGTATAAAATCAGCAAAGCTCAGTCGCAGACGGCAGTGAGTCCGGCAGGGGAATTAATATATGATACTAAAACGGTGCTTCATTTCCTGCGCCAGCAGAACCAGAAAGCGCCAGGATTGCCAAATTTCTGCCTGTCTGACTTCATCGCTCCCTTAGAAAGCGGTCGGGAAGATTATATCGGCGGGTTTGCCGTTACGGCTGGAATCGGTATCGAAGCATTGATCGACAAGTTTGAGCGCGACCATGACGACTATAACAGCATCATGGTGAAGGCGATTGCTGATCGGTTGGCTGAAGCATTTGCGGAACGGATGCACGAACGCGTACGAACAGAATTCTGGCCGTATGCCGCTGGTGAAAAATTGAGTAATGAGCAATTGGTTAAGGAAGCATATCAGGGTATTCGCCCTGCTCCGGGCTACCCAGCCTGTCCTGACCATACTGAAAAAGGTAAGCTGTTCGATCTGCTGGACGCCAACAAAATCGATATTGAACTAACCGAAAGCTATGCTATGTACCCAGCGTCTTCGGTGAGTGGTTTTTATTTCTCACACCCCGAATCAAGGTATTTTGCGGTCGGCAAAATTAATAAAGACCAGATTCTGGATTATGCGCAACGGAAGAATATGCCCGTAGAAGAGATTGAACGTTGGCTGGCTCCGGTGTTGAGCTATGATGCGTAGAAAATCAACTAGTCTATAAAAAATAAAAAAGCAGATGCCCCGAAGAAAAATCTTTGGGGCATCTGCTTTTTAACCAGAATCGAATTATTAAGGCATCAATACTGTATCGATAACGTGAATTACGCCGTTTGACTGATTCACATCTGGAATCGTAACCGTTGCTACGCCACCTTTAGCGTCTGTCAACTCAATTTTCTTGCCTTTTTGCATGGCTGTGAGTGTACCACCGGCAACCGTAGTTAGGGTTGCCTTTCCACCACCATCTGCAATAGCTTTCATCAAATCGGCAGCACTCATTTTGCCCGCCACTACATGGTACGTCAGAATGCTGGTTAACATGGCTTTGCTTTCTGGCTTGACCAATGTCTCAACGGTACCTTTTGGAAGTTTGTCGAAGGCTTTATTCGTTGGTGCAAACACCGTGAATGGGCCAGGACCAGACAGTGTTTCAACAAGGCCAGCTGCTTTAACAGCCGCTACCAGTGTCGTATGATCCTTTGAGTTCACTGCATTTTCGATGATATTTTTCGAAGGATACATGGGAGCTCCACCAACCATAACGGAATTTTCCTGAGCAAAAGAAAGATGGCCGATCGTTAAAAAGGTAATTAGAGAAACAAATAATTTGAACGTTTTCATGTCGTAAGTTCAGTTGAAAAAAAATGATTACTGTAAATGAACTGTGTGATCGATCGACGTGAAGACTTACGCAGGTAGGCAGGGCTTTGGATTTAAACCGGCAAAAGATTTTTACGTAAGCGTCAATAAAGGTGGGTTATCTGGTGAGTAATGGGACGTTAATGGGGCTTGAATGACATAAAAAAAACCGCCGGGTTTGTGTCCCGGCGGAAGGATCCTTTTAAAGGGTGCATGTGGATGGATATGCGGATAAATCAGCCATACAAAATTGGCTCACTAACAACTACTTATTCAGGGGGAATTCACCCAAAGCTATACGGGGAATATACGGTTTTAGAGGAAGGTATTTTCCCGTATTTTAGAGTAAAATCCCGTATTTTAAAATTTAGATAATTGATTATTAAATAGTTACACATTAAACAAATAAGGTGTTTATCGGTAGTGATGTTTCTATTTACCTCAATATGAATTACCTTAGCCCTGATAGAAATTTCCCACTATTTATTCATACCATTATGCTAGAATTCGTATTCAAACGGACAGAACTAAACGACTTGATCCAGTCGTCGGGAGCCCCTGCTGACGGCAATGTTGTTATTCGGCTGGCGTTTTCACCGGGTGATAATAAAGTATTCCCGGCGCGTGTGACCGCCTTTTGCGAGGATGCTGGTGGAAAAGCTCTGGGTGACGATGAGATTAGCGGTTGCCCAAGGCCTCCTGGCTGCGAGTAATTACAAAAAAGAAATGTTGATACCTGATTTCGCTTATAATGTGGCCAGTTATTAGAAGAGCCATTGATTACTTCGACACGGTCCCTCCTTTGCTGTTACTGATCCTGGCTATAACCGTGATGGTTCGGCCAAAGAGGGACTATGTTTTTTATTACATCTGTTGTCAGTTCATATTCAATGGCTATGCCAATCTCCTGAATGAACTTTTAAGAGATAACCTGTTTGTCTACTCACTCAATTTTACATGGTCTTATTTTATCCTTTCACTCTATTTTATTGAAGTTTATAATTCCCCTGTTTTAACCAGACTTATACTGTTTATTGTTGTATTATTCCAGGTTGATTCGCTGTTCAACATTGAGCAGGTTACTTCTGAGATGACATTCAATAGCATCTCTTTTGGGATTATTAGCCTGTTAATCACCTTTTATTGCTTACTCTACTATACCAAACAGTTATCTACACAGCCTAAAGAAAACATCTTACATGTTCGTAATTTTTGGTACGTAAACGGTATCTTTACTTACTACGCCAGTAATTTTTTTATCTTTCTGACATTCAATACGTTAGTGAACAGACATTATACCAATATCGGTATAATATGGAAAATTCATAACGTTGTTTTTCTGGTGATGTGCATTTATTTTTTCATTGGATTACAATGCAAGCCTTCGCTGGAGAAATCGGAATCGTCATTATAGCAACTCTTTTTTTGCTCTTAATAACGGTCGCTCCTATTTTATTCGTGCTTATGCATCAACGTCAATATCATCGCTACTTATCTGATAAAGAGGAGATTAAAAACTTAAACCAGCGCGAACTTCTTCAGTCTCAATTAGAAATCCAGAATCAGACTTTTCAACAGATTGGCGAAGAACTTCATGATAACATAGGCCAACTGCTTACGGTAGCGCTCATGCGGCTAAATACACTCGAAGACGAGGTTATCGACCCAGATGCTCAGCAGTCTGTACAGCAGACCCGTGAGATCATCAGAACGATCATCACTGATGTGCGGGCGCTGGCTAAAACACTTGATCACGATACGGTTCGACGATTTGGGCTATTGGCTAGTCTGACCCTTGAACTCGAACGGATTCAACGGACTGGGCGTATCCAGATACAGTTTCAGACGAGTGGTGAGACGTATTCGCTTGGTGAACAGACCGAGACAGTGTTATTACGCATGACTCAGGAATCGTTGAACAATGCGCTCAAACATGCTCAGGCTCAGAGCATAACAGTTTCAGTCGACTATCAGCCGACCCTATTTATACTCTCAATTTCCGATGATGGTCGTGGATTTGAATTAGAGGATGTAGCTAAACGTGCCCTTGATAAAGCTGGTGTAGGATTGACCAATCTTTATCGACGGGCCGGGCTGTTAGGAGGAACCTGTAGTATCGTTAGCCACCCCGGTGCTGGTACACGCGTCGAAATTAAGCTACCGCGTACGTAAACCGTTTAAAATATAAACGGTTGTTTTTCTAAAAATACTTACATCCGGGTATTGTCTACGATGGTGTAACTACCTACTTTTCAGGGATCAAACCACATCCAGCCATCGTACCCATGCCAACTTCCATTGCTATTGCCGATGATCATCGTCTATTGGCCGAGGCCCTTTCCGACTTAATCCAGAAATATGATAATTACGAAGTCCTCTATGTAGCCGCTAACGGTCGTGACCTGTTAAACCGACTGCACCAAGGACCTGTACCAGACATTGCACTGGTTGATTTGAATATGCCCGAAATGGATGGTTTTGAAACGGCCGTACAACTTCGTCAGCATTACCCGGCAATACGTGTGCTGGCTCTTTCAATGACTGATCGTGAAGAACATATCGTTCGCATGATTCGGAACGGCGCGCGTGGTTATCTCCTCAAAGGATGCCGACCTGCTGAGCTTCGCCAGGCTCTGGATGAGGTTATGGCTAAAGGGTTTTATTATTCTGATTTCCTGACTTCACAACTTATTCGTAGTTTAAATACACCCGAATCGGGAAGCTCATCTTCCTATTTCAACCTTAATGGTCGTGAATATGATTTCCTGAAATTGGCGTGTAGTGAGCTCACATACAACGAAATAGCCGATCGTATGTGTGTGAGCCCACGAACTGTAGATGGCTACCGCGAGGCTGTTTTCCAAAAAATGGGGGTTCGAACCCGGGTCGGTATGGTTATAGAGGCCGTACGTAACGGGTTAATCGAGTTATAGGCCGACCCAGATCGAGTTTATGTGTTTCTGGCACTGAATGCCTGCCTGAATTTGTGGATCAGCGAATAGACACTTGTAGCAATTGGCGACCTAATTCATGAATTGAGGCCTCCAGCCGTTCTGCCTGCTCGACGGAAGGAAATCTCGAACCTGTCATGAATCGATTAATCGACTCCATATCAATGCCAGCATGGCCAGCAATGTGATTGGCTTTCAGCTGTTTAAATAGATCCCAAACGGCGGTTGTGTCATACACGGGCTCGAATATAATCGACTCAAATGTCGAGCGATAGCATACGTTTTCATCGGTTGCACAGTCGATAAGAACCGTCCGCAAGGTATTTATTACATTTTCTACACTATTACCGCGAGTTGCCGCTAATAGACAGGGGGTTTCTATACGACCCCAGATGGATTTTCCTTGCTTTTCCAGAATAACATTAAACGCCTTGGTGTGACGAAGAACCGTCGTCCAATGGCTGGTGCCTCCTGACTTATGGGCTGCCCGTACGGTAGCATTAAGCGTACCGGTTGGCACTTGCTCTAAACCAGTAGCAGGAATAATAAAGCAGGTAGCATGGTTTCTGGTCGAGTGTCCCAACAGGCTATGGGTTTGATGCTTTTGGATAACTTCCCAACCTTTTTCCTGGAGTAACCTATTAAGTGCTGAAATCTTCATAGGGAAAGAAGCTTGTATATAACGAGATAGACATGTAAATATAATACTGGGAAGGAGACTAAACGGGCCGTTTAATTAATTTTTTAGTATGTTTTTCTCTCTTTCATAAACAAAATAGTATCCACAAGTTATAATATTGTTTTTTTTGGTATTTATTTAAAATAATAAAGAATCTATTTAATATATAAGTTGACATAATAAAATTTATGTAACCATATTTCAATATCATAAAAAAATAAATTGTTGATATCATATAACAGATACATGACTTTTTGCCTATTTGTACGAAACGTTAGCTCAAAAGCCAATTGATAAGTGTCTAACCTTACTGCAAATCAATGCTTAAGACTAAGAGTGTATCGGGACTTAGTAGTTAGTAAGTGATGAAATGATACGCTAATTCCTACTACTAACTCGGTTCTGGAGGGCCAGCTTAAGGCATTGTAGCACAATTAACAGGAGCGGTGCGGAGAAGGTCTTCAGTAGTTGTGGTAAATGTACACTTCTTCCCGTAATAACGAAAAGCCTCATACTAATATATTTTCCTTCGTTTAATAAAGTCGCAAAAACAGTTTCCAGATAGAGCGTTATTAGCTATTCTCCGATAGGAGAAAAACAGTATTATGAATTGATCTGAATCCTGACTCTGGTAAGTTTCAGGGCCATGATTCGAATCAGTTGAATTGGCATTTACAAACAAAGCACGCTTTGCCGATACCAGCGAACGAAGCGATTGATACCTTCTTCGATATGAATCGATGGTAGATAACCTATTCGGTTACTGGCTCGATGTAAATCTGCTGAGGTCAGTGTCACGTCGCCAGGCTGATTGGGTTGCCAATCAATAACGGCCTTTTTACCTACAGCCTGTTCGATCAGACTAACCAGATCGCGAAGATTAACGGAAGCGACACCACCTATATTTAACAGGTCAAAGCCATTCAGATGGTTGATGGCCTGACTAATTCCCATTACTGTATCGTATATATAGGTATAGTTGCGGGACGTACTCCCATCGCCATAAATCGTAATGGGCTGTCCTCCATACATTTTCTCAGTAAATCGGCTAATGGCCATTTCGGGGCGCTGACGAGGACCGTAAACGGTGAAAAATCGGAGGCAGGCTACATCAAAGCCATGCAGATGATGATAGGTATGTGCCAATAATTCCGCTGACCGCTTCGACATCGCATAGGGTGACAAAGGCCGATTTGCTTCGTCGTCTTCCCGGAATGGTACAAAACTGGAGTTACCATAAACGGATGAGGAGGAGGCCATCACTAAACGCCGGACGTTTGTTTTCCGCATCGCTTCGAGTAGCGATAACGTACCGTTAACGTTGACATCGATACACAAAGCCGGTTCGCGAACCGAATCCCGAACACCCGTCCGGGCAGCCAGGTGCACAACCGTATCGCACGTATATTGACGGAGTATATCCGTCAACAAGGCCTGGTCGCGCACATCACCCTGGACAAATCCGAAATTAGTATGCTCTTTAAATAAGCGTAGGTTTATTTGCTTTCTGCCGGGGTCATACTGGTTATCAAAATTATCCAGCCCAATCACGGTGTGACCAATTGTAAGCAGATGTTCGGTTAGATGTGAGCCAATAAAACCAGCTGCACCTGTGAGTAAAATTCTCATAGATAGGAATGCTTATCAGGTTGAACCACTGGAAGATCCGGTAAGGGACATTGTTTCAGAATAAACATAGGTGTGGCATTCTGATTGTTCAAATCTAAATTTTACGGTAGCTTTCCATAAAAAAGCGTATTAGTTTTGGGCATTCAGCAAAATCAGTGAGCATGAGTATACTCCTACTTTACTAGTATGCGTTTCTGGCAAACTATTCGGCAGACAATTACGTCGCGCTCTTCTCAAACACAGGAAGCCATGACTGAACCATGCTTTTGGCGGGTCGACATGCATTCCCATCTAATTCCAGGCATAGACGACGGAGTCAAAGATCCTGAGCAAGCCGTTGCGTGCCTGAAACAACTTTCATCCTGGGGTATCCAGAAAGTTATCACAACACCACACGTGAGCCGTGACTGGTATCCTACCGAATCGGCCACCCTGCGCGCCGGGCAGGCTACTCTTCAGGCGCTTGCCGCTGAAAACAACCTGCCGTTGCAGATCGAAGTAGCCGCTGAATACCTGCTCGACGAGTTTTTTCCCGAACTTTTGGCTACTGATGATCTTCTTTCCTTTGGTTCGTCGCGTTACCTCCTTTTTGAAGTAGGCTGGGCAGCTGCTCCCCGGCAGCTGGACGATTTGCTTTTTCGCATACAAACCCGAGGTTACACACCTGTATTGGCTCATCCGGAACGTTACTCGTTTTACTATGAAGACCAAACCACACTCACGAATCTGCGGGAGAAAGGTTGTCTGTTTCAATTAAACTGGGCCTCGCTTACCGGCCGTTATGGCGAGCGAGCTCAGGCTCAGGCTCGGTTTCTTCTAAAAAAAGGCCTGTTCGATTTTATTGGTAGTGATATGCACAGACCCGCTGACTTCACCGCTCTTGCTGCGCTGTTTACAACCTCTGATTATGAGTTGCTCAGAAAACAGCCACTTCTCAATGAATCGTTGCTCTAATCAGATCCCTGGTTATCAGGACTTCGGCTAATTGGGAGCATCAATTCGATACCACATCCACATCGCTTCTTGGCAGCCTACTTCCAATAGCTATCTACAAAAATACACCAATATCATTTGTTGGCAACATTTTGGTTATTTATGTTCGATCAATACCAATATAGGTAACTAATTGTTATGTAAAATATTGTTATTGGCCTTCGTATATCAAGTGACCAGGCTGACTGAGCGACACCAATAAATACCAAATTGTTCGTTTACAGTCAATCTCTAAGAATAAAACAGTTCAATACTATATATGTACAAAAAACTCCTTCCGCAAAATTAAATTTAACTAATAGTTACTGAAAAATAATATTTAATAACTACTGCTTATTATATTGCAACAGGTATTGCAATGGTAAACTTATATTTTCTGCTATTCTAGCTGATATAAACACATTAGCAACTAAAATCATTTTTTTGAATGCCTGATGAGCAGTTGCTCATTATGGCTTGCAGCTAGCGGCCAAAAAGGGATTCAAGAACATGCAGAATTTAGATAATTAATAGTATTTCAACCTGACTGTAAGCATGAACATTAGTATTTTCGGACTTGGCTACGTAGGATGCGTTAGCCTTGGGTGCCTTGCCCAGAATGGTCACCAGGTCGTAGGCGTAGATGTCAACAAAACGAAAGTCGATCAGATCAATGATGGTCGGGCAACTATTGTTGAAAAAGACATTGATGCGATCATTGCCACACAGCACTTACTGGGGAGGATACGGGCAACAACCAATTTTCGGGAGGCCATTCTTGCTACAGACCTTTCTATTATAGCGGTCGGAACACCTTCAACCGCTCAGGGGCATTTGAACCTGACCTATATTCTGAGTGTAGCTGAGCATTTCGGTGAGGTGCTTCGGGAGAAAGATGGTTTTCATGTTATCGCCCTACGCTCAACGGTCATGCCGGGCACCTGCGAAAAGATTGCGGCTATGATCGAAGACCGCACAGGGAAAACCCGCGATGTAGACTTTGCCGTTGTTAGTAACCCTGAATTTTTGCGGGAAGGAACGGCTGTCCATGATTATTATCACCCACCACTCACGTTGATCGGTACCGAGTCAGAACGGGCGGCTTCTATTGTCCGTACGTTATATGACGAATTACCCGCCGAGGTAGTCATTGCCGAAACCAAAACGGCCGAAATCATGAAGTATGTGAACAATACGTATCACGCACTGAAAATTTCTTTTGCCAATGAAGTCGGAAATATCTGTTCGTCACTGGGTATCGACTCGCATGAGGTGATGGATATTTTCTGTAAAGACAAACAGCTCAATATCTCCAAATACTACTTCAAGCCAGGTTTTGCCTACGGCGGCTCGTGTCTGCCGAAAGATTTGAAAGGGCTGCAAACGTTGGCTCATGACCTGTATCTACAGGTACCGGTTATCAGCAGCATTCATCGCACCAACGAAATTCAGATGCAGCGAGCCATTGCCGTACTGATGCGCCACAGCCATAGGAACATCGGTTTTCTGGGAATTGGATTCAAAGCCGGTACCGATGATTTACGGAATAGCCCTGCCGTTGAACTGGCAGAAACCCTTCTGGGGAAAGGCTTTACGCTCAAGATTTATGACCGTAATGTGCATACCTCAAAACTGACCGGTACCAATAAAGAATACATAGACCAGCACATTCCACACCTCTCCCGGCTGATGGTACAGGATGCTGAGGAGTTGGTCGAATGGAGTGATGTACTGGTCGTTTGTACAAAAGAGGCTGAGTTTGTTCAGGTCCTGGGCGAAGCAAGCAATAAAATCATTCTGGATCTGGTTCGTATTCAGGCCGAAATAGATCCAGCTAACCAATATATAGGCATAAACTGGTCGCAGGACGCGGCCGAGTCACCTGCCCAATTAACGTTCAGATAGGCTCGTGGATTTAGTAGAAGAGCGCTATCCACTGTGCGCTATAAATCGCAAACGTATCCCTCATGAATACATCCAGCTTCGAAAATTTAGTAGGTAAGCATATTCTAATTATTGTTGAAAATCTTCCGGTTCCATTTGATCGTCGGGTGTGGCAGGAGGCAACCACACTGCGGGAGGCCGGTGCTGAAATTAGCATTATCTGCCCCCAGATGAAAGGCTATACGGATGCATTCGAGCAACTCGATGGCATCGATATCTATCGTCATCCACTGCCGGTTGAAGCATCAGGAGCACTCGGCTACCTGGTCGAATATGGTACATCGATTTTCTGGTGGTATTGGTATGCGATAAAAATCTTTGCCAAAAAGCGGTTTCATGTTATTCATGGCTGTAATCCGCCGGATCTGATCTTTACCGTAGCACTGCCATTTAAATTACTGGGAGTTAAATACGTTTTCGATCACCACGATATCAACCCGGAGTTCTATCTGGCCAAGTTCGACAAGAAAGACTTTTTCTATCGACTGATGCTATTCTTCGAGCGGATTACTTACCGGGTGGCCAACGTTAGTATCGCTACGAATGAATCCTATAAAGAAATTGCGATTCGTCGGGGCAAAATGAAGCCCGAGAATGTAACGATCGTCCGGAGTGGCCCTAAACTGGAGCGGCTCCGGATTGTTCCCGGCAACAATGCTTACAAGAAAGGGCGAACCTATCTGGTTGGTTATCTGGGTGTGATTGCCCAGAGTGAAGGCATTGATTTATTGCTCGAAGCCGTTCGAAAAATTACGGCCGTACGTCAGGATGTGCAGTTTGCCATTGTCGGTGGCGGCACCAGCCTGGAGGAGATGAAAGTATTGGCCGGAACACTGGGCGTATCGGATTATGTCGATTTCTATGGTCGCGTTCCCGACGATTTGCTGCTGGAAGTGCTCAATACCGCCGATGTCTGCGTGAATCCTGACCGGCCTACGGAAATGAACAACCTTTCGACCATGAATAAAATCATGGAGTATATGGCTCTGAAGAAACCCATTGTTCAGTTCGACCTGAAAGAAGGGCGATTCTCGGCGCAAAAAGCATCGCTTTACGCTCGTCCAAATGATCTCGACGATTTTGCGGACAAAATCACGTATTTACTCGATAATGAGACCGTTCGTACGGAAATGGGTGAATTTGGCTATCGACGTGTTGCCAACGAACTATCATGGGCGCATGAACGAGGCAAATTGCTGAGATTATATGATCGATTGCTGGCTCCAACGTTTGGCCAGGAAACACAACCTGCCGATGAGCCTGTAACCGCAACGCAAGTGTAGTAAGGTAAAAGAGAATGGTGATTGGGGAGCTGGTTTTACCGGTTCCCCAATTTTTTTGGTTGATTACAAACCTATAAGGTTTCAAAAACCTTATAGGTTTAAATGGACCGAGCACTACCAGAGCGGTGGCACGGCACCCATGACAAAGGCCGAAAATATACCATTACGAAATCAATACAGACTCACAGATGTAGGTAGGAATAATACCAGTGCTGCGAATCTGCACCTCCACGTCCTGCGCCTGCGTGTTGCCACTCAGAACCAGTACGGTATCCAGACCAAATTTATTCCCGCCGAGTATATCGGTGCGTAAGGTATCACCTACCATCAGGACATCACGCTTGCTGACATGCCCATCTTCCGGCGTTTCCAGGCCACGGGGAACCACATTTTCGAGCCGCTCATAGGCAAACATAAACAGCTGGGCATCAGGCTTACCAAATCGAATAAATTGCTTCCCAACGATCATTTCGATCATTTCGGCCACGGCCCCGATGGCAATGGCAATCCGGGTTTTCGACACGGGGTAGGTCTCATCCGTGTTTGCCACAATGACCGGAATATTACGTTTTCGAAGCAAATTCACCGTTTTGTTCAGGTCCGTATTCCAGTCGAAGCCTTCATCATCGAGCAGAACGAGGGCATTGATGTCGGCAATATCAGACAAGTCCAGTTGGCTGATAGGAAGCGTTTTGAGGCCAGCCGTTTCGATGTAATGTGCCGAACTTTCAGTGCCCAGATAAGCAACCCTGCCATGATTTACTTTTAGATCGAGGTACTCACGCGCCAGCATTCCCGACGAAATAATTCGTTCAGGCGTAATGGCATAAAGTCCCTGCCGATGGTATGATTCGGCTAATTCTTTCGGTCCGCGTGACGCATCGTTGGTCAGTACGTAAAATTCTTTGCCATTTTCCTGAAGCCAGTTGAACGTGCTTTCAATACCGGGCAATAAACCTTCATAATTTTTCAGAACGCCAAATGCATCGAAGAAAATTACTTTATAATTGGCAGCTACTTCTCTGAAATCGTCAAGTTGCATAGAGAATGTTACGTAAGTAGGGGGTGTAAGGGGTGACCATTAATTGTACCAATAAGGCCAACCAGCAATAGATTATTTTTCCTTCTATTGCCAAACGTTTGTAAAAATACGGTGTAAGTGAACTAAAATAACTTTTTTACAAAAAAAGCCAGTACCCTCCTGCTCCGAACCGGTACATTTTGATTAAATAAAGTTCTGATAGCCACTACAGTACAAGTACGGCTTTACCTACAACTTTTCGATCCATCAGGGCACGGAGAGCCAGCGGAGACTCGTCGAGTGAGTACGTACTGTGAATATGCTGTTTCAACTGTCCGGTGGTTATCCAGTGTAAAATCTGCCCGAAATTGCTCATACTTAGTTTTGGCTCCCGTTGCGCGAACGCTCCCCAGAACACACCTACGAGGGAAGCTCCTTTCAGGAGCGTTAGATTCAGAGGAATGTTCGGAATGGAACCAGCCGCAAACCCAACAACCAGATACCGGCCTTTCCAGGCCAGCGACCGGATACTCGGCTCGGCATAACGATCACCAACCGGATCATAGACAACATCGACACCATTGCTGTTGGTGAGAGCCTTGAGTCGTTCGCGCAGGTCTTCGGTTGTATAGTTTATGGTTTCGGTAGCGCCCATCTGGCGACAGACCTGGAGCTTTTCGTCGCTCGATGCCGCAGCAATGACGGTTGCCCCCATCAGTACCCCCAACTGAACGGCAGCCAGCCCCACACCGCCAGCGGCTCCGAGCACCAGCAATGTCTCGCCTGGTTTCAGGCTCGCCCGGTCTTTTAGGGCATGATAGGAGGTGCCATAGGTGTACATTGTCGAAGCAGCCGTGATGTAATCCATACCAGCAGGCATGGGCAAGGTCGTTGCCGCGTTACCAGTAACTTCTTCAGCAAACCCTCCATGCCCCGTCAGTGAAAAAACATTATCCCCTACGTTCAGATGCGTCACACCCTCCCCCACTTCTTTCACGATACCGGCCACCTCGCCACCCGGCGAAAAGGGGAATGACGGCTTGAACTGGTATTTGCCTTCAATCATGAGCGTATCTGGGAAATTGACACCACAGGCTTTTACGCTGATGACAACCTGCCCTTTACCGGCTTTGGGCGATTCAATTTCCTCAACAACAAGTGTTTCGGGCGGTCCAAACTGTTTACACAAAACTGCTTTCATAAATAGAATGGGTTTAGAATGGAATGAATGGTTGATCTGGGTGTCGTTTAAAAGGCTCCGATCCTGAACCAGAAGCATAACTCCGATCAACGCGAAAGTACTATCTTTATCCGATCAACCTGAACTGTTTATGAACCGTATCGCTCTACTTGTCACCTTCTTCTGGGCTTCGTTTGCGTTTAGCCAGTCAATGCCTAACGGAAGCTCTATTGCGGCATCGTCGCAACAGAAAAATTACCGACCACCCATCTTTACGGACCCCGATCGGCTGGCTAAAATTGAATCGCTTTATCCAGTAATCGACAAAATTTACCAGGACTATGCCGCTAAAAATCATTATCCGGGTCTTGCTTATGGGTTGGTGGTCGATGGCAAATTGGTGCATTCCGGTGGATTTGGCTATACGGAAGTAGCACGTAAAACACCCGCAACGCCCAGGTCCGCATTTCGCATTGCATCTATGACCAAGAGCATCACCGCAATGGCCATTTTAAAACTGCGTGATGAGGGAAAACTCCTGCTCGATGCGCCTGTCTCGAACTATATTCCGGAAGCGGCTAAACTTACGTATCTAACAGCCGATGCGCCAGCTATGACGGTTCGTAACCTGATGACACACTCAGCAGGTTTTCCTGAAGATAATCCGTGGGGTGACCGTCAGTTGGCCGATACCGATGACGAACTATTGGCGCTCCTCAAAAAAGATGTATCATTCTCCAATGTGCCTGGTGTGGCCTATGAATACAGCAACCTTGCTTTTGCCATGTTGGGGCGGATTATTACAAAAGTATCGGGCAAGCCGTATCAGCAATACATCACCGAAACCATTCTGAAACCACTCGGCATGACGCATACCGAATGGGAATATACCAAAGTGCCAGCCGATCAACTGGCGCATGGTTACCGTTGGCTTAACGAACAATGGGTTGAAGAGCCCCTACTGCACGATGGTATCTACGGGGCCATGGGTGGCCTGATTACATCCATTGAGGATTTTAGCCGGTATGTCGCGTTTCATCTATCGGCGTGGCCTCCACGTAATGATGCCGAAACAGGGCCGATCAAGCGAAGCTCAGTCCGGGAGATGCAGCTACCGCGAACATTCCGCGATCTGAATCCGGGATTTCGATTTCCCGGCGGCCGGGTTAGCCCAATGATCAACCACTATGCGTATGGCTTAAGCTGGAGCCGCGACGGCGACGGCCGCGACTATGTTGCTCACAGTGGAGGGCTTCCTGGCTTTGGTAGCCAATGGCGAATCCTTCCCGACTATGGTATCGGCATTATTGCCTACGGAAACCTGACGTATGCCAATCTGGGAACAGTGAACTGGGCTGTACTGGATACGCTGTTGTCAACGGCTAAACTGAAGCCCCGCCAGTTGCCTGTTTCGGCTGTTCTCAACCAGCGTAAAGCTGAATTGGTCAGTTTGCTGCCAAATTGGACGAATGCAGACAAGAGCCCGATTTTTGCCGAAAACTTCTTCCCTGATCAATCGTTGGAGGCCCGTCGAAAAGTGGCGCAGGCATTATTCGCCAAAATTGGCAAAGTGATTCGTGTTGGCGAATTGATTCCCGAAAATCAGTTGCGTGGTCATTTTGTGATCGAGGGTGAGCAATCCAGCGTGGATGTATTTTTTACATTGACGCCCGAAAATCCAGCTTTGATTCAGCAATTGGATCTGCATGAGCTGGCCCGTAAGCCCTGACTTTCAGGTATTTGCATGTATATTCATCGGTTCTATCCTCGAGAAATGGCCGCTGAACATACATGCCGATTCTCTTAAAGAGACTTCATAAAAGCGACTAAAGCTCGCTTTTCGGTGATTGTCAGGTTAAGTTTATCGAAGGGAAGCGTCTGGTTCTCCAGCCTAAATCCTAACCCTACTCCTCCCCCTTTGTCGTAGAATTCGACAACCTGATCCAGTGTTTTGTAAACGCCATTGTGCATGTAGGGAGCCGTAAGGGCCGCTTGCCGGATAGTGGGCGTTTTGAATGCATTGCGATGAATGCCAATCTTGGTTGATCGATAGCGACCTTCGTCGGCATCGAGCTGTCGTTCAGTTGCAGTGGCAGGAGCGCCGAGTACTTCGCTTTCCGTTTTGACGTAAGCCGGTGGTATCGTGCCATTGAACAGTGGAAAAAAATGACAGGTAGCGCATCTCCCTTTACCCATAAATACATTAAAGCCCATTTTTTCCTGAGCAGTCAGGGCTACTTTTTCGCCACGCAGATAACGATCCGAACGGGTATTCAGACTGATCAATGACCGTACATAAGACGCAAGAGCGTTTTTCAGGTTTGTTTCCGTTAGGCCGTCGGCGTAGGCCTGCGCGAACTGTTTCTGGAATGTTGAGTCTTTTTGTAGAGCTGCGGTTGCACTGGTCAGAGAGCCACCCATTTCCTGCGAATTGTGAATGACATCGGTAATTTGATCTTCCAGAAAAAAAACTCTTGAATCCATAAACTGGAACGACTGAAAGGCCGCATTGACTAAGGTCGGTGTATTTCTGCCAATGCGATGTTTTGCGTCAATCGTTAATGGCGACGGTTCGCCATCGGTAAAGGCGCGATTGGGTTGGTGGCAACTTGCGCAGGTACGCTGCCCGTTTCCCGACAGAATGGGATTGAAAAAAAGCATCTTACCGAGTGCAACCCGATCGGCAGTGGGCGTGGCATGATTATAGGGTAGAAAAAAAGTTGGGTCGAAAGCGTTGGTATCCGAAAGCGTTCGGGCGGTAGGCCGCAGCATCCGTTTGTCGGTTGCCAGCGGGTAACCAAGAGCAAGTTGCGTTTCCATGAGCAGACGGCTCAGTGGATAAGCATATTGTCGTATAAAGCCGAGTCGGTCAAACTGGTTGAACGTTTGCCCACGTATGGCCTGAATGGCTTTCGTGATTGTTTGGTGAAGCAGAGTCGCCTGTTGGGTGGCAATCGGATAAGCCAGCAGGGTATGATCCAGACTTTCGAGAGCCGCAATACCTTCGGGTAGGGAGTGCAGTGAGACCGGCGAGTCGAACCCCGTAATGCCCAGTGTAATCACGCGCATCACTTCCAGCCGCATCGCGTCAAAGATCTGGCTATCTGTTAGTTCATTATAGGTTGCGACCCGACGTAACTGGCTGACCGTAGTTTTGATGGAAGCCATTTGCCGGAGTAAATCGGTTCGACGGGAAGCATCTAACGGAAAAATCATTTCTTCCGTTACCTGAAACCCATTAGGCTGAATAACAATGCCAATGCCATCGTCTAGTTCACCTTCGGGTAAAGGGGGCCCGTTGAGCGATTTGGCCGATCCCGAAAAGTAAAATTCAGTCAGAAATTCAATCCGTTTGTAAGCCAGTCTCGACTGGCGGAACGCTGCCTGAACGATCGGTGCAGGCTGGCGTTTCTCAATGGTACTATATAGCTTGTTTACCGCTGAATCGAGCCGGGCAAGATCGGTCAGGTACGTTGTTTTAACGACCTTATGCGGTTGAATTGGGGTAAATGATTGAACCAGAACCGCTACCAGTATGAGCAGTAGGGAGGCCACGGAGCCATGTAAAACTGCTGATCGGTATACAGATCGTTTCATAAGGGAAAAAGTTGCGCCCATGCTTTCGACAAAAATAAGAGCAAATGGGCACCTATTTGCAAGGTAACCGAAGCATAACGTTTGCCGGGCCTGTACTCCGATTATAGGTTATCCCGCCTGTTTAATGGCATGCCTTCATGCTAAGATTATGAGCGTTGCTACGCGCCAATTAATTGAAAGTTAGCCAATTATTTGTAGATTTCTCACTGCTTTCAAGTTACGGTGATAGCTTTGTTTGTTCATAATGCCTCTTTAACTGAAAATGAAACAATTATTACCTATAGGCCAGCTGGTTAAAATTAGTGCTTTGGTGTTCTATTTGACCGCTGGAATACAGTCTATCTCAGCGGGCAAACTTACTATACGCAACGATGGCGAAACGCTCGTGCGAGGCCCCTATTTACAGAAGGCATCCCCAACCAGTATGACATTCCGCTGGCGTACCAACCCCGCTTCGATCGGTGTAGTTCGTTTTGGGGCATCAGCCAGTAGTCTGTCCGGGTCGGTAAGTGAGACAACGGCGGTTACAGATCATGAAGTAACCGTGACGGGCTTAACCCCAAATACACAATACTATTATTCGGTAGGTACGCCAACGGGGTCATTACAGGGCGATGGAGCCAATTATTTCTACACCTTCCCGGCTGAGGGCACGCCAAAAAAGACCCGCATCTGGTCATTGGGTGATTTCGGCTACCTCAATTCTGCACGGCAGGCCAATGTAAAAAATGCGTTCAAAAACTATATGAAGAGCATTGGCGATCCATACATCGATCTCTGGCTCTGGCTGGGCGATAATGCATACAATCAGGGTCTGGATAATGAATACCAGGCATATGTTTTCAGTTCGGACGTTGGTTATGGGGGTGATCGGTACATGAAGCAGACGCCCATTTTTTCGACACCGGGCAATCACGATTATGTGACCAATGAGCTACGGGTAAATCTGAACATTCCCTATTACGGTGTTGTCTCGCATCCAACCAACGCCGAAGCGGGAGGAGTACCCTCGGGTACGGAGTCCTATTATTCGTTTAATTATGGTAACATTCATTTCGTCAGCCTGGATTCGGACCGCTATGAAGACAATACCGATGCGGCCTCCGATGTTCGGTTTCTTGAGTCGAAGCCGCAGGTTACCTGGCTCAAACAGGATCTGGCTGCTGCCCAGGCGAATCCAAACGTAAAATGGATCATTGCCTTCTGGCATCATCCGCCTTATACCAAGGGCACGCACGATTCGGATACCAACAAACAACTTCGGGATGTTCGAATGAATCTATTGCCGGTACTGGAACAGTATAAAGTTGATCTGGTCATGTGCGGTCACAGCCACGTCTACGAGCGGTCGAGGCTTATGAAAGGACACTATGGCGATGCCCTTACGTACGATAGTAAGCTGCATAATTCCGTTGATGGCAGTAACGCCAAATCAAGTGGCAAGTTCGATGGATCGCCTAATTCCTGCTATTATTTCAAAAGTCGCAACTCCGCCACCAATGAAGGCACGGTATACGTAGTGAATGGTCACGGCGGAGCGCCGGGCGGGCGTATCTTATCGGGAACGGCTCAATGGCCGCATAATGCCATGGAAGTTGCCTACGACGATGCCGGGGGATCAATGTACCTTGAAATTGAAGGCGGGAAACTGGTCTCGAAGCTGATTGCCGGAGATGGTTCCATTCAGGATCAATTTACCATTATTAAAGATGGAGACGGCTTTTCAGTTCCTTCTACTAACGGTATTGCCCGTAGCGCAACCTGCGAGTGCACGGATGGCAATAACCAGACGCATTATACCGATGCCGAACTTAATAAGTTACTTTCTATCAGCAAAAATGGGCAGAACATCGGCCGTGTTGGCGATGGAACGTTCAGTCTGCAATTAAAAGGTACTGCTGGCGCATCGGTTATAGCCTCCAATAGTCCGACTAATTACGTGACTCTCCCATCAGGCTGGGTTGTTGCAAACCGCTATTATACGCTGAAACCGACCAATGAGCCATCGGCAGGCAATCCCGTTGCGGTGTCGTTTTATTATACGCAGGCTGATGTAGACGCTATTAATGGAAAACTGGGTCAGGTGTTAACGCCACAGCAATTGAAGGTCTTCACGATCAATGATGGGCCGACCACGTTCAATTCTGATCCGGCCAGTGGGCATACGGCTATTCCAAAAGCTTCGTCGCCGGGAGGCAGTGGCGCATCAATTTTTACGTATAGCGCCAAACCTTCGGTCACCGGCTGGGCGAATTCAGGGGATGGCGGTAGCTTCCGGGCCGATTTTCTGACTGCCCGTTTGGGTAGTGGCGGCATTGGCGGTGCATTGAATGGCGCTGAACCAACAGCCAATCCAGTATCCGTAACGCTTGTTGCCAGCCCATCCGTAAGTCCGGGCCTGGCCAACCTGTCCGCAAAAGTGGTGGGGGGCATGGCTCCGTTTAGTTACACATTCAGTGGTCCCGGTGTTAGTACAACGGCGGGTAATACCGCCAGAGTGACAAGTCTGACGGCGGGCGTTCAACTATTTAGCGTTACTGTCACGGATGCGGTGAGCCAGACGGCCACGGCCATAACTTCTGTAACCGTAACAGGCGGAGCGGCTGATTGTGGCAATTATTTCGTCGGTGTAGGGGCCGGATACGCGAATACGACAGGTTGCGGCAATGTCGCATTAGGGCCAAATGCGGGTTATTCGAATATGACCGGCAATCAGTCAACATTTGTGGGTAGTTGGGCGGGTTTCTTCAGCAGTGGACAGGCCAACACTTTTGTTGGGTATAAGGTGGGGCTAAATACAACCACTGGAAATTTTAATACCTTTCTGGGTACGCTGGCCGGGCTTAACAATACGATTGGCTCAGCCAACGTCTTTTTGGGTGATAGCGCGGGCAGTGCCAATGAAGTAGGAAATAACAATGTATATCTGGGGACTAATGCGGGGAATGGAGCTGGTGTGAACGGCTCCAATAATGTCTCCCTTGGTTCTGAAAGTGGACGAAGCAATCAGAATGGCCTTAATAATACCTTTCTGGGCTACCGGGCCAATGCGGGCAAAGCAGGACTGTCTAATGCTACGGCTATTGGTAACAATGCACGAGTGGATATTAGTAATGCGATCGTGCTGGGCAACGGTGCCAATGTCGGAATTGGTACTGGTAGCCCCGGAAATAAGCTGGAGATCCGAGCTGATTCCAGTGGACAATCCGGTCTCCGATTAACTCAGCTTACCTCGGCCATGACGCCCCTTGGAAGTGCCAGTAAATTTCTGACTGTCAATGCGAAAGGCGATGTATATCTGGCAAACTACGCCAGTGGTAGCCGGGCTGCGGCTTCTTCAGAAGATGGCTTTTGGCAACGTAATGGCCGTTTTTTGCAAAGTGTAAAGGGCGAGGCCATTATTATTGGCCAGGGCGTTAGCAAGACACCGGCCGATTATAACCTTTTTGTTTCTAAAGGTATTTTGACCGAGAAAGTTAAAGTTGCGATCAAAAATACGGACGACTGGAGCGATCACGTACTCGGGAAGACCTACCAGTTGCGCCCGTTAGCTGAAGTGGAACGATACATTCAACAATACCAGCATTTGCCCGGCATACCTTCGGCAGAAGAAGTTGTGAAGGATGGAATGGATGTGGGCCAAATGAATGCTAAACTGCTGGAAAAGATCGAAGAACTCACGCTTTACATTATCGAATTAAAGAAAGAAGTCAACAGCTTACGCCAGACAGTCAAACCAACCAAAAAAAGATAGCTGTAATGTCCCAAACCGCATCGTACGGTTTGGGACATTCTGCTTAGTCAACATCCTGTCTAACAGGTATCCATTCTTCGTAATGACCACCGATACCCGGATAAATTACCCGTTTGTCAGCACCGTTCAGCGATCGCATGGCCGAAAAGAAGGGAAGTTCATGCTCACCTGATCATAATCAGGTGAGCAGTCATATTGAACGAAAATGCGTCAGTAAAACAACCTCATTGAAGACACAAACGATACATCTCTACACTAACCAACAACGTTTTCCAGCGTTCCGATTCCATCGATCGTTATTCGAATTTCATCACCTGATCGAAGTGTGAAATCGTCGGGAGGAACAATACCAGTACCTGTCATGAGGAAACAGCCGAAAGGAAATGAGCATTCGCGGAAGAGAAACGAAACGAGTTCCGTATGCTGCCGTTTCATCTGGCTGATGGCAATGCTATTGGTAAAGGCAGCCTGAAATTCCCGGATGATTTCCAGTTTAATCTGCGAATCGGGCGAGATTGGCGTCTCTGGAACGTATAGACATGGGCCAAGAGCCGCGCTACCGTCGTAGCTTTTGGCCTGCGGCAGATAGAGCGGATTTTCACCCTCAATACTCCGCGAACTCATATCATTACCACAGGTGTAGCCTACGATTTTTCCCGACGATGTAATAAATAGTGTTAACTCAGGCTCCGGTACATTCCAGGTCGAGTCGGCCCGAATGCGCACATTCGCCCCTGGTCCTACTACACGTTCCGGCGTTGATTTGAAGAATAATTCAGGGCGTTCGGCATCGTAAACCCGATCATAAAAATTATCTCCTCCCGACTTCTTCGATTCTTCCATGCGGGCATTGCGGCTACGCAGATACGTAACCCCCGATGCCCAGACTTCCTGCCGACCGATCGGAGCCAGTAAGCCCGTTTGTGCCCATTGCTGGTGATCGTCTGCGGGCGCTACCGATTTGGTTACCTCAAGCAGAACATCATACAGATTATCCTGATTGACTAAATCATCCCAGTTGTCGGCCGGAACAGTATAAAACAGATTATTCGATTCAAGAACGATGCCGGAGCCGGTTTTGTAGAGTTTCATGCGAAAAGATTGAATACCATTTGTAAAGAACGATTGTACTGCGTTTTACTTTTAGGACTTTCGCTCAGAGCCGTAACACGGTTACTGATGCTACTTGTAATAACCACCGTTCGCGGTTGCGGTGGTACGGCTTGAAGTGAAAGTCCTAGCTTTATCGAAATGCATTGATTGATGGGGTGATCAATCGCATATGTTATCGGTCAAAAATAAGGAAACAAGCTAAGAATGGCCTTTGCTTCGTTAAAAATTGGCTGAGCAGCGAATCTTTTAATCCGTGCGGCTGAGCTACCAGACGTATCGGTTCCTGCGCCATGAAATCAGGAAATGCAGTCAAAAATTCAGCAAAAAAGAACTAACTTAGTAGGCTTACTACCGCATCGGCGGTTCGACAACAATGCTGCAAAAAACACGGGGTATTGCCCTTAGTTATATTCGTTACCGCGAAACGTCCATAATTGCCCGCGTCTACACCGAAGAGTTTGGTTTACAGAGCTATATTGTCAATAGCGTTCGGACAGCCCGGAGTAAAAACAATAAAATCGCCCTGTTTCAGCCATTAACGTTGCTGGATATGGTTGTTTATAACAAGCACGACCGCGAGTTACACCGGCTTTCGGAGATCAAGACCAGCCATCCGTTTCAGAGCCTGCCTTTTGAGGTAAGCAAATCAACGATTGCCATGTTCGTAACGGAAATGCTGAATAAAGTGCTGAAAGAAGAAGCGAGCAGCCCGATCCTGTTCCGGTTTCTGGTCGATTCAGTACTATTCCTGGAAGAGGCCCGCACGAACTACGAAAACTTTCACCTGACGTTTCTGCTGAAACTTTCGTTTTTTCTGGGATTTGGCCCCGAAAGTGCCCGCGAATTCGAGAGCCAGCTCCGGGAAAACTCCTATCCGTTCTTACCCGACGATGAGATGGATGCTGCGCTCAATAGCATGCTTCGCCAGCCGTATGGAACGGCAATCCGGATTTCGCGCTCGGCCCGTAACGAGTTGCTGGATGCCCTGGTGGCGTATTACCAGATTCATATTGACTCAATCGGTGAGGTAAAGTCGTTACCCGTATTACGGGAAGTGCTGGGATAATAAGTGTCGATAAAACATGAGTCATCCCGAATTTTGCAGGGATAGCTCCTATTTGCCGTAATGGGTACTTAAACTTTCCGTTTTAGCTCAAAATGCTGACCCAGGTAAAGTCGCCGAACCTGTTCATCACTGGCTAACTCTTCGGCAGTACCTTGCTTAAGAATTTTACCTTCAAAGAGCAGATAGGCCCGGTCCGTGATCGAGAGCGTTTCATTCACATTGTGATCTGTAATGAGAATACCGATGTTGCGGTGCTTCAATTTGGCGACAATGCTCTGAATGTCTTCTACGGCAATCGGGTCAACGCCCGCGAAAGGCTCATCGAGCAGAATAAACTTAGGATCAACAGCCAGCGCACGGGCAATTTCAGTGCGTCGGCGTTCGCCCCCGGAAAGTACCTTGCCTTTGCTCTTGCGAACATGCGTCAGGCTAAACTCAGCGAGCAGTTCTTCTACTTTTTCTTTGCGTTGACTTTTCGGCAAGTCGCTCATTTCGAGAACGGCAAGCACGTTTTCTTCGACCGATAGATCCCGAAATACGGATGCTTCCTGCGCCAGATAGCCAAGGCCGAGCCGTGCCCGTTTATACATGGGCAGGTCTGTAACATCGATATCATCAATAAAAACCTTACCACTATTGGGCTTCACCAAACCAACAGCCATGTAGAACGAGGTAGTCTTTCCGGCACCGTTTGGGCCAAGCAATCCTACAATTTCGCCTTGGGCCACCTGATACGACACGTTATTGTTGACCAGCCGCGACCCGTATTTCTTTATTAAATTTTCAGTTCTAAGAATCATTCTGATGCGTTATCGAAAAACGGTCAGTACCGAATTGCCTTCATGCGTTAATGGCTGCTGCAAAGTTCGGGCTAATACCATCTACTGCCAACTATTTTTGGTTTCGGGGAAAGCCTCCAACCGTTTATTAACAATTATTAATGACAACGCGGCCCATTTTCGACCGAATTGTGTGGTTAGTACCAACTATGCCCTGTCTGGTAGCGGACAAATAAAGAACTATTTCGTCTGGCTCTTTCAGACAAACCAGTCATCTGTTTAACAACGATATTCCCCTCAGTTCGTTCATCCCGAAGGTTTCGCATGCGTGAAAAGCAGGTCGTATTTACTTGACCTGAAAAGCGATGTCGTCTACGCTTCAACCACGTTTAGCCTCCAAGCGACCACGCTGGCTCAGCGATGCCGTACCGATTCGCATGACACAAAATAACCTGATGATGTATTTTCCAAGACTTTCGCAAAACCCCGTGCCACTGTTGCTGGTGATGCATAAAAAAACCGTGGCACAGGGTTTTGCGAAAGTCCTGATTTTCATCGACCCATTTATAAAATCAGATTTTTAGGAATAACTGGTCAGCTAGTATAGATTCGGCCATTGATACGTTGATTCTGTTATCCATTCGTTATGACGCAAATTCGCGAACTGACCACTTATCTTGAAGCATTAGCACCGCTTGCTTATCAGGAGTCCTACGATAACTCCGGTCTGATCATTGGCGATCCTACTGCCGAAATTACGGGCGTTCTGGTTACGCTGGATGCGACTGAGGCTGTTGTAGACGAGGCCATTGCCAAAGGTTGTAATCTTGTTGTGGCTCACCATCCGATTGTCTTTAAAGGGCTTAAGAAACTCAATGGGAAAAACTATGTTGAACGAACGGTCATCAGGGCCATCAAAAATGACGTAGCGATTTATGCTGCCCACACAAACCTGGATAACGTAGTTGGTGGGGTTAATTTCAAGATTGCTGAAAAACTGAACCTACAGAATGTACACGTACTGGCACCTAAATCGCAGGTGTTGAGCAAACTGGTCACGTTTGTTCCTGTGGCCGATACGCAACGAATTCTGGACGCACTTTATGCCGCCGGAGCGGGCCAGATAGGCGATTATAAAAATTGCAGTTTTCGCGTAAGCGGCATGGGTACCTACCAGCCGGGCGAAACCGCACAACCAGCAATTGGTGAGGTAGGTGAATACCACGAAGAGGCTGAAAACCGGATCGAGGTTATCATTCCGGCGCATCAGCAGGGGCAATTGTTGACGGCTCTTAGACAGGCACATCCCTATGAGGAGGTCGCTTATTATTTAACCGCATTAGACAATACAAATCAGGAAGTTGGTTCGGGAGCCGTTGGCGATTTGCCGGAGCCACTGGATGGTCAGACCTGGCTAAGCTATTTGAAAGACAAAATGCGTCTTAATCTGATTCGATATACACCCTTACCCAACCGCCCAATCAGGCGAGTAGCGGTATGTGGGGGCGTCGGAAGCTTTTTGCTGCCCGATGCGATACGGGCAAACGCCGATGTTTTTGTGACGGCAGACTATAAATACCACGAATTTTTTGATGCCGACGGACGCATTGTCATCTGCGATATCGGGCACTATGAAAGTGAAGTCTTTACAAAAGAGTTAATTAGCCAGCATTTGGCAAAAAAATTCACTACTTTTGCGGTAATTTTATCAGAAACTGACACTAATCCGGTTAGCTATTACTAATGAATAATGTATAATGTAAGGACTCTGAATTGATTAATTTTCAGCTCGTTAGTATATACCCCATTATACATTAAACCGCATGGGCGGTCCAGATTAGGCATTATACTTTAAAACAAAAATCTCCGAATGGAACTGACGATTGCGCAAAAATTAGACGCTCTTCTTAAACTGCAATCCCTTGACTCTCAACTAGACGAACTCATAAAAATTCGCGGTGGTCTGCCCGAAGAGGTCCGTGATCTGGAAGATGATATTGCCGGATTCGAAACTCGGATAGGTAAGTTCCAGGCTGAAATCAAGACGTTGGAAGACGATATTGAGCGCAACCGGGTTGCCAAGAAAGACGCCGAAAAGCTGATTACCAAATACAAAGATCAGCAAATGAACGTGCGCAACAACCGCGAATTCGATGCCATCTCCAAGGAAATCGAATTGCAATCGCTCGAAATCGAACTAGCCGACAAGCGAATCAACGAAGCACAATTTCGGGTTCGGGGCAAGGAAGAAGAAATTAAGACTACGCAGGCTGCGCTTAACGAACGGAAAGAAGATCTGAAGGCAAAGAAGCAGGAACTGGATCAGATTACGTCGGAAAGCCAGGAAGAAGAAAAGGAGATTATCAAGCAGCGCGACCAGCAGGCAACAACCATCGAACCGCGCTTATTGAACTCCTACAATAAAATCCGGAGCAATGCCCTCAATGGCCTTGCGGTCGTTATGGTGAAACGGGGTGCTTGTGGTGGTTGCTTTAATGTAGTACCCCCGCAGCGTCAGGCCGACATTAAAGACAAGAAAAAAATCATCGTTTGCGAACATTGCGGCCGCATTTTTGCCGATGTAGAAGGCGTGCCCGAACCAGCTCCAGTTGGCCGGGGTCGGTAGGTGATTAATCTAATTAGCAAAAAAGGTCGTCTAACTGGCGACCTTTTTTGCTATACTGCGTTTGCTATGCTGATGATCGTCAGACCTATTTCGGTATTAACAGCCGCTCTATTTTTAGTGTCCTGCTGCGTTCATGCACAGGATTTCGTCTGGACACCAGGTTTGCAGCGTGCCTATACGGATCTCCAAAAACTGAAGCTCCAGTCGGCCCGGCAGGCTTTAGTGAAAGAAAGTAGCCAGAACGGTGTCCGCATTTTTCTGGATGATTACGCAGATATGCTCACCCTTGTCACCTCCGACGATGACCGGGCTTATGCTGACATGAGCGACCGCGAAGATGAGCGACTGGATGCGCTTAATGCCTTAGATGAAAACTCGCCGTGGCAGCGTGTCATTCAGGCAGAAGTCCGGCTCCATTGGGCGTTTGTAAAGTTGAAATTTGGCAAAGAACTCAGTGCGAGCTGGGATGTTATCCGGGCCTATAAGTTACTGGCCGCCAACCAGAAAAAATTTCCCCATTTTCTACCGACCTATAAATCGCTGGGAACACTGCATATCATGATTGGGTCAGTGCCGGACAACTACGTCTGGGTGGCCAACCTGCTTGGATTACATGGAAATGTTCAACAGGGTCAGCAGGAGTTGCAGCAAGCGGAACAGGACCCTACCTTCAGGCTCGAAGCCCAGCTTATTTCGCTGATGGTGAAAGCATACGTCCTGAAATTCTCGGAAGCCGACGGTAAGGATTTACAGCGGTTGGTAAGCGACAATCAGGATAATCTGCTTTTGCATTTTTTCGGGGCAACCATCGAGCAGAAAAATGGCCATAGCGAGCAGGCGCTTACTTATTTACTGACACGTCCTACTGGGTCAGCCTATCCGTCAATGCCAGTCATCGAAAATATTTTAGGCGATATTTACCTGCAAAAGGGGCAGAATTCAACGGCGATCAATCACTTCCAGCAATTTCTGACTACGTATAAAGGCCAGAATTTTTTGAAAGATTCATATTATAAGTTATTTCTCTGCCACTGGCTGGCCAATTCGCCTGATAGTAAAGCAAGGCTATTTCTACAAAAACTGATAACCGTCGGCCGAACGACAGTTGAATCGGATAAGGCCGCGCAGAAATTCGCCGAAGCGTTTCTGAAGCGGGGCGGATCGCCCAATCAGAAAGTATTGATGCGAGCCCGGCTTGCCTCCGACGGTGGATTTACGGATAGTGCGCTGGCTTATCTTCGTCCTTTCAGTGAAGCCAGCTTTTCATTGACGGTCGAGAAAGCCGAATATAATTACCGTCTTGGCCGTATCTACCAGCGCCGAAACGATGCCGATGCGGCCCTTCCTTATCTTAACCGGGCATTAGTTCTTAGCGAATCCCGCGATGATAGCCGGGAGCAATCATCCTTCGGTGCAACGGCGGCTCTACAATTAGGGTATATCTATCAACTGAAGGGCGACCGTATTCGGGCGCGGTCATTTTTCCAGAAAGCACTTAGTTTCAAGCACCACGAGTATAAAAACAGTGTCGACAATAAAGCGCGAGCGGCTCTAAGTCAGTTGTCACAAAACACTTAGCCAGCTTTTTTGGTATACTCGTAAAGGTCAGCTTCGACTAATGACGAAAATTGTTCAATAAATACCAGATTTGATCAATATAAAATCACATGGGTCGTCTTTAGCGTTTGTATACTAGGGTCAATAACCATTGGAACGTTTTACAGCAGCCACTTATCGGGATTTATCTCCTCAGGAGCTATGGCAACGCTTCAAAGCAGGAGACGAACGGGCTTTGGGAGAGCTGGCCAGGGAGCATTATCCTGGATTGTATAACTATGGCCTGCGTTTAACCACCGACTCCGAACTGGTTTGGGATACGATTCAGGATCTTTTTCTGGAATTATGGGATCACCGAGAAACGGTCGGAAATGCCGTTTTCGTTAAAACCTACCTGCTCAAAGCGCTCCGCTATAAATTATTGAAGACGAGGGCACATCAATCTCCAATCCATATTGACGATTCAGACCAGGTTGGCCCGTTCTCGGTATCAATTGAAGATGAAATAATTGATCAGGAGGTGCATACGGAACAGGCCCGGCTATTGCATCAATTGATGGCGGGCCTCACCAAGCGTCAGCAGGAAGTGCTTTATCTACGATTCTATCAGAATCTGGATAATCACGAAATTGCCCAGATTATGGGCATGGAACGACAAAGCGTTGCCAACCTTCTGCATCGGACCTTTAAAGAACTCAGAAGCCACTGGTCTCCTGATTTGCTCCTTTCGCTTTTGCTGCTACTCCTCCCAAAACGGTAGCAAACAAACAATTGTATTCTAGGCGAAAAAAATTTTACATTTTTTTGAGTATTGGCAGGCAAAGAATAGCACTATAGGGTTAGAAGCAACCGTGTGCTTTCTGCGCTGCTATGGACTACAAGATTTACAACGCTGAAGATTTTCTGTTCGACGAGTCATTTCGCCAATGGGTAGGTGGAACATCTCCCCAGGCTACTGTATTCTGGGAACAATGGCTGATAGAAAATCCGGATCGGGCCGATGTAGTCAGGCAGGCGAAGGAACTTGTACGTGCCTTAACCAATGAATACCGCGATAATGCAACGAAAGACCGTATCGATAGCGAACTCAGCCAGTTGATGCAACGGGCCTCCGAGCGTCGGGATGCTGAAGTAGAAACACTTGTGCGATCGATCTGGCAACAATCCTGGTGGCGGTGGGCAGCAGCCGCTTCTATTCTCGTTACGGTTGGGTTAGGGATTTGGTTGTATCGGTATACGTATGAGCACGCACAACCGGCACCTTACGCCCACTTGACAAAAGCAGCCGGCATTCTGCTCCAGGAAAAAGTAAATGACAGCAATCGGGTTGTCAATGTCGTACTTGGCGATGGTAGTGTTGTAACCCTACGCCCAAAGAGCCGTTTAAGTTACCCCAAACAGTTCGGATCAAGCAACAGAACGGTTTACCTGAATGGGGAAGCTTTTTTCGACGTGGTCAAAAACCCCGCTAAACCGTTTCTGATCTACGCCAACCAAACGGTCACTAAAGTCCTGGGAACGAGCTTTTTGGTACGGGCTTTTGAAAACGAAAAAGCCGTAATTGTAACGGTAAGAACTGGACGGGTATCGGTTTTTAAGCAACAGGATTTCGAGAAAGCTCAGCGATCCGGCCTGCGACAGATTCAGGGCGTCATCCTGACTCCAAATCAACAAATGACATACAATCTGGCCGATAATCAGCTGATGAAGGCACTGGTTGAGAAGCCTAAAGCATTGATGCCCGAAACGATTAGCCGCGAGCAGATATTCGAGGATGCTCCCGTCGCTAAGGTTTTTTCAACCATTGAGCATACCTATGGCGTGAAACTGCTTTACAACGAAGCTGATCTGTCAACTTGCCTGGTGAATCTTACGTTTTCGACTGAAAGCCTGCTTGAACGACTCGATGTCGTTTGTCAGACCATTGGCGCTACGTATGAGGTGCTGGATGGGCAGATCGTCATTACCAGTAAAGGCTGCAAATAAGTATCAAGCTATTAATCAATACAATAGCGTTATCAAAACTACCTTAGTCAGTCAATAGTCCAATTACCTTTAACCCTGAAGCAATACGAATTTTAACCCCACTTTTTTACAGCCCGCCTATGAAGCAGTAGCCAACCTATTCACAAAAAAAAGCCAGTGATGATTCCGGCATCACTGACTCAAAAAGCACCCTTGTCTGATACCCTCATTTTACATGAGGCAGGGGGTTCTTTGTCCATTCCAAAATTCAAATAGCCAAAAAACAAGCAAAAGTATGAAAGAACTTCGACAACCGCTTAGCCTGTTGCGTAGACTTATGAAATTTACTGTCTATCAGTTACTAATAGCGGCTATGGTAGCCGGTCTGGCTGCGGCCCGCCCGGTTGAAGCACAGCAAGTCATGGATCAGCGCATTACACTCCGCGCCGATAACCTGACGATGAAATCTGTGCTCAATCAATTGGGACGCCAGGCCGACGTACGTTTTGCCTACCGATCAGCTCTTAAGCAGTTGAATAGTCACGTTTCACTAAACGCTACCAATCAGAGATTAGGTGAAATTCTCGATCAATTGCTAAGACCGCTTGAAGTTACCTATTACGTTAAAGGGCGTCAGATTATCCTGAATCAAGAACCAGCAGCCCCTAGAGCGCCCGAAGAGTCCACGCGAACAAACGATGAAGCGTTCAACGATCGCTCCCTATCAGGAACGGTTACTGATGAAGCCGGTGTCGGCCTTCCGGGTGTAAGTGTCGTTGTAAAAGGAACCCAGCGCGGTACAACCACGGATGCCACCGGCCAGTTTCGCATGACGCTGCTCACCGGCGACGATGTTCTGGTTTTTAGCTTTGTTGGCTACCTGTCTCAGGAGGTTACGGTAGGAAATCAGACAGCCGTAACCGTCAGACTAGCCACCGACACCAAAAACCTGAGCGAAGTCGTCGTCGTTGGTTACGGCACACAAAAACGGTCAGATTTAACGGGTTCCATCTCCTCCGTAAAAGCGGAAGATGTAAAAAACCTGCCGGTTCGGAGTATAAACGAAGCCCTGCAAGGTCGGGCTGCGGGCGTTCAGGTAACCCGGAATGACGGGTCGCCGGGGGCCAGCTCCGACATTGTCATACGGGGCGTGGGCTCCATTGGTGGTATGTCTCCCCTCTATATCGTGGATGGGATTCGTATGTCGGCTGGCAATAACTTCAACTTACAGGATGTCGAATCGATTGAGATTCTGAAAGATGCCAGTGCTGCCGCCATTTATGGTGCTCAGGCGGCTGGCGGGGTTGTACTGGTAACTACCAAGCGGGGAAGCGGTACCGACCGAATGAAAATCAATTTCAATGCCTATTACGGTGTTCGGCAACCCCGAAACCTGTATAAAATGCTGAACACGGCCGACTACATTGCGGCCAAGAAAGCATTTGGCGTGAGTACTACCGGCTGGGGCGATCCAACTACATTGCCCGATAACGACTGGGTGAAAGATCTGTATACGAATGGCTCCGATCAGAGCTATTCGCTCTCCCTGTCTGGTGCTACGGCCAAAACCAATTACTATTTATCGGCCAACTACCAGCGCGAAGGAGGAACCCTGATCGACAACTGGTTTGATCGGTATGGGCTTCGTTCGAATGCAGATTTCAAGATCAATAAAAAATTAAAGGTCGGCGAAACGTTGTATGCCTGGAAAACCGGCAATAACCCGGTTCAAACAAGCACGTTTCCGTTCCGTTCAGCCCCCGTTGTTCCCATCTATGATCCTACCAATTCAGCCTATGGTGGCTGGGCCAAAACCGGTACGTTTTTTACCGGTCCCAATCTCGTCGGGCAGGAATACCAGAACCACATGCTGAACGAACAATATGCACTGGAAGGGAATATCTATGCAGAATGGGAAATTCTTAGCGGGCTCAGCCTTCGCTCCACATTCGGAGCCTCGATCTATAACGTAAAGAATTACAAATTCACGGAAGCCTACGACTACGGCACGGTGGCGAATCATAATGCATTCCTGAGTCGCGATGTCAATAACCAGCGGAACCTGACGGCCAACTTTGTGCTGACCTACGGCAAAACGATTGGTCAGAACGATTTCAAAATACTGGCCGGATATGAAGCCTACAAATCAGACCTCAGCTCGTTACATGGTGAGGCTCAGAGCTTTCCCTACGTTACGTATAACCTGGGTCTGACCTCTAACCCCAGCAGCTACGTAGCCAGCGGTGGCGAATTCCCCCAGACCCGGTTGCTCTCCCAGTTTGGCCGGGTCAACTACACCTACGCCAACAAATACCTGCTGACGGCTACGGTTCGCCGGGATGGTTCTGACCGATTCGGCCCTGCCAACAAATTCGGTGTTTTCCCGTCTGCCTCAATTGGCTGGAAACTAAACGAAGAAGCGTTTATTCAGGAGAATCTGAGCTACGTTTCGAACCTAAAACTTCGTGCCAGCTACGGAAAACTGGGAAGTACTAGCAGCATTCCTCAATACACCTATCAGAACTCCTACGGCGGCACGAATGCCATTACCAGCATGGGTCTGCCCGATGGCTCCCGTTTTAAGGGATATGCCCTGACGGCTCAATTGGCCAATCAGGATATAAAATGGGAATCGGTGCTTCAAACCGACATCGGTCTGGATATTGGCCTGTTGAAAAACGCCCTGAATATCACCGTCGATTGGTACAGTCGCCAGACAAACGATATGATTTATCAGGTTCCCGTGCCTATGTCTACCGGTTTTGGCAGCTCGACGGTTTACACCAACATCGGTCAGATGAGCAACAAAGGGCTTGAACTGGCTATCGATTATCGGGGCAAAAAAGGCGACTTCACCTATGGCATTACCGCCAATGCCGCCTTTAACAGCAACCTGGTAAAAAAACTGGACGGCACGAACAACAATCCGATTAATGACGGCCCGGCCGGAGATTATCTGGAAAGTGTGGTTTCCCGTACGCAGGCCGGTCAGCCGCTGGGACAGTTTTACGGCTATAAAACGGATGGAATTTTCCAGAGTGATGCCGAGGTAGCTGCCCTCAACCAAAAGGCGCAGGAAGCGGCTGGTGGAACGGCAACTGGTGTTTACTACCAGGCAGCTGCTACGGGCGCCGGTGATCTGAAATTCAAAGACATAAACGGAGACGGGAAAATTACCACCGCCGATAAAACCTTCATTGGTAATCCGTGGCCGAAAATGACGTACGGTTTTACGCTCAGTATGGGTTGGAAAGGGCTGGATTTTTCGGCCTTATTTCAGGGCATTGCCGGGGTCGATGTTTTCAATGCCAACAAATATTATACATCGATTTTTGTGGGTGATTACAACACGACCAGAGACATTTTCAACACCTCCTTTTTCAATGGCAACGGACTCACCAACCTGCCTCGGGTAGGCTATACGGATCCGTCCGGAAACTACGTCCGCGACCCCAATGCCAACTACACCCGGATCTCGGATTTCGCTGTCGAAAACGGAGCTTTCCTCAAACTGCGTAATGTTCAGATTGGCTATACCTTACCGGCCTCGCTGATGAAACAATGGAAAATGTCGGGTCTTCGGGTGTATGTGCAGGGGCAAAACCTGTTGACTTTCACCAAGTATTCAGGGCTTGACCCTGAAGTACTGGGCCGTAGTAGTGGTTCCAATGCAGCCACCACCGGACGGGGCATCGATACGATTTACTCTTATCCTCGTACCTCACTTGTTTCCGTAGGCGTCGATGTCAATTTCTAACCACTTTTCACGGAATTACGTGATTCAAAAAAGATCGTCCATCATGAAGATAATAGCTAAATTTTCCCTCTTTGTCTTACTCCTGAGTATGGCGTCCTGTAAAGAGGATTTCGTTAACGTAGACAATCCTGGCGCCATTTCCACGGCCAGTTATCCAAATTCGGTTGCCGATCTGGAACAGCTCCTGGCAGGTGCTTATGCTACACAACATGCGCCCAATATATTCGGGCATAACATGCTGGCCAAAAATACCTACCTCTGGGATCATACAACGGATTTAAGCTGGCAGGGAACAACGACCTGGATTCAACTGGCGCAGAATAATTCGCAGGTCAATGACGGCTTTCTGCAAGGTACCTGGCAGGATCTGTGGCGGGGAATCCAGCGTTGCAATACGCTACTGGCCGGCGTTGAGGCCTACGCGCCCAAAGCAGCGGCCTCCGATGCCGCTGCTATCAGCCTGATAAAAGGGCAGACGCTTTACCTGAGAGCCTGGTATTATTTCTATCTGACAGCTTTATGGGGTGAAAGCTTTATCGTTGACGGACAGGGCGGAGATAAACAGGGCGTACCGCTTGTTTCAAAAACGGCTACGAGTTTGCCCGAAACCCAAATAAGCCGCTCAACAGTGAAACAGTGCTGGGACTTCATTATCAGCGACCTGAAAGCCGCTGAAACGCTATTGAAAGGAAAGAGCTGGACGGGTGCCACCGATAAGTACAAAATGGGCGAATGGGGTGTTAAAGCCTTTCTGGGTAAGGTCTATGTGTATGTTCAGGACTGGGCGAATGCGAAAACATACCTCAGTGATGTCGTGACCAACAGTGGTAAATCGCTGGTTTCATTCGATACCTACAAAACGATGTTCAATGGGCAAAACGAGTTCAACTCCGAATCGTTGATCGAACTCAATCTGAACGTTGACATGACCTATCGGGGCACGGACGACCGCTCAATGGGTTCCAGCATCGGCATGGTGATTGCCCCAACCTATGTTGGTCCCAATGGCGCACAGGCGGCATCGGCCTGGTCGAACGTTTTTCCTCATGCCAAAAACATTGCCCGTTTTGGCTTTAATCTGGGGCACTATTTCCCGGCCGGAACCGCTACGGCGAACATAGCGAATGTCGACAAATCCTACATTACGCGTTCGGTGGCCGCCCGAACCAATAAAACCGTTGACCCCCGCTTGTGGGTCGCCTGTTTGCAGCCCTATGTCGATTCCATGATTGTCAGTGGGGTTAAAAAACCGATCTCTCACTATCTGGACATCTCGGAAATCGATATGGAAGCCTGGAGTTTCCGGAAATACATCTACTTGGGCGGTGCAGAAGGCGAAGTGAACATGGCCAATGGCGACAATATTCTCTGGCTACGTTTGGCCGATGTTTACCTGCTTTATGCCGAAACGCTGACCCATAGTGGCGACAATGCCACTGCGCTGGAATACATCAACAAAGTCAGGCGACGAGCCTACGGGTATGCCGTCAATACGCCGTCGGCCGTTGATTACAAAAGCCTGGCCGATCAGACCAGCGCTCCCGATGCCGTACTCAAAAATGATCCGCTCAAGTATGAACGATGGGCCGAACTATTTGGCGAAGGGCACTGGTGGTTCGACGTCTGCCGATGGAAAATCGGGGATAAAGAAGCGGCTTATTATCAGCGTGTTCGTGGTGGAACCATTCAGTGGGATGCTACCGACTACGCGCAACCCATTCCGATCAATGAGATCACGTCTAATGTTAATATAAAGCAAAACGCGGGCTATTAAGCAGCAGGATGCGATGGTGTCGGACGAAATCGTCCGACACCATCCAACTTCCCATTCACTGGCTCTACCAATTTCTCGCAGCGATCTCATGAAACAGGTATTTATTGCCCTTGGCCTGCTAGTCGGTATGGCCAGTGCCATTTTTTTGCCTCCGTTTCCACAAACGGACTTGTCCAACGGGGTAATTCAGGCGAAAATTTACCTGCCAGATTCCACCCAGGGCTATTATCAGGGCGTTCGGTTCGACTGGTCGGGCGTTGTTGCCAGCCTAACCTGCAACAGACATAGTTATTTTGGGCAATGGTTCGAGAAATATGATCCAAAATTGCACGATGCCATTAGCGGGCCGGTCGAAGAGTTTACGCCGATCGGTTATGAAGAAGCCAAACCCGGAGACGACTTTCTTAAAATCGGAGTCGGTTCGCTTCGTAAGTCGGCCGATTCACCGTATCGGTTTGCCACCCCCTACCCCCTCATCAATCCGGGCAAATGGTCTGTAAAGAAAAAGGTCGATGAGATTGAATTCACCCATGAACTGACCGATGCTGCGGGCTATTCGTATCTCTATCGGAAGACGCTGAAACTGCTTCGCCGAAAATCGACGTTAGTGCTCGAACATTCGCTGAAGAACACAGGCCGTAAACCGATTGAAACAACAGTCTACGATCACAACTTCTACGTAATCGATAATCAACCGACCGGGCCAGATTTTTCGGTGACGTTTCCATTCAAATTGCAAACGAACGAAAAAGCCCGAGGGTTGGGAACGTTGTTCGAGACCCGTACTAACCAGATTACCTACCTGCGGGAGCTTACCAAAGGCGAAAGCACTCACTGCTACCTGACCGGTTTTGGCGACACAGCACAGGATTACAATATCCGGATAGAAAATCGCAAAACCGGCGCAGGTGTGCATATCACCAGCGATCAACCCATTGCTCAATTAGCCTTCTGGTCGATAGCGACAGTCGTTTGCCCCGAACCGTATGTCCGGATAAAGGCCGAGCCGGGGAAGGAATTCACCTGGAAAATCACCTACGACTACTACACTCTTCCACAAGCCGCTTCGAAGTAGCCTTATAACAACGTCATTTTCTTCAGGAGTCCATGAACTATACGACAACACTTGGATCGATCGGCTTGTTGTACCTGCTCTTTGCCGCCGTTCATCCAACTCGTGACGAAGCCAGCATCGACCAGCCGGGCCATTCAAATTGGCCCAACTATGGCGGCAATAAAGCCGGGAACCGCTACTCACCCCTCAATCAGATCAACCTCAGTAATGTCAAAAACCTCAAAGTAGCCTGGACCTACGATGCGGCTGCCAACGATAGCAAAACTGGACGTCAGCCAGAGATTCAGTGTCAACCCATCGTCATGAACGGCATCCTGTATGGCACAACACCGAAGCTGAAATTATTTGCGGTAGAGGCCAGTACGGGCAAACAACGCTGGCTATTTGATCCATTTAAGGACAGGCAGGCCCGTTTCAACCCCAATCGGGGCATTATGTATTGGGAAGATGGCAACGACAAACGGATTCTTTATTCGGCTGGTCCTACCCTCTTCGCCATCAATGCACTTACGGGTGAACCTGTCGCTCAGTTTGGCAAAAACGGAGAGGTCGATTTACGGGAGGGCCTGATCGCTGATCCCAAAATCGACATCAAAAAACTATCTGTTTCCGCAACCAGTCCGGGAACGATTTACAACGATCTATTGATCATTGGCTCAGCCGTTTCCGAATATGGGGATGCTGCGCCGGGTCACGTACGGGCGTTCGACGTTCGAACGGGAGCCATGCGCTGGATTTTCCACACGGTACCGCAACCCGGTGAAACAGGTTACGAAACATGGCCTAAAGATGCTTATAAAAAAATAGGTGGAGCCAACAACTGGGCTGGCATGGTGCTCGATGAAAAACGTGGCATGGTCTATTTCGGAACGGGTTCGCCAGCGGTTGATTTCTACGGTGGCAGTCGGGCGGGGCAAAATCTGTATTCTGACTGTATCCTCGCCCTGAATGCAGAAACCGGCAAGTTGAAATGGTACTATCAAACGGTTCAGCATGATTTGTGGGACCGCGATTTACCCTGTCAGCCCAATCTGGTAACGGTGAAGCATAACGGCCGGATGGTCGATGCCGTGGCTCAGAGCACCAAAGATGGATTGATTTATGTGCTCGACCGCGACACGGGAGAATCGCTCTTTCCGGTTGAGGAACGGGCCGTTCCAACGTCTGGTCTTCCAGGCGAACAACCCTGGCCTAAACAGAAATTCCCGTTGAAACCGGCCCCCTTTTCCCGGCAATTATTTACCGAAGCCGATATTACTGACCGTACGCCCGAAGCCCATGCCTTCGTGAAAGAACGATTCCAGAAAACACGCTCCGGCAATAAGTTTATGCCACCCAGTCTGGAAGGTACGTTACTATTTGGCATTGGTGGCGGAGCCGAATGGGGCGGCAATGCGGCTGATCCGGATGGTATTCTTTATCAGAATGCCAACGAGATGGTCTGGGATCTGAAAATGATGGACATGGCCGCCCGAACGGCTGAATTAAAAACAAAAGGGAATGCCTTGTATCAAGCCAACTGTGCGGCCTGTCATGGAATTGACCGGAAAGGCAGTGGACAGGCTTACCCTAGCTTAGTTGATGTTGGCAACCGATTATCGGGACAGGATATTCAGGCCATTCTGAAATCGGGCCGGGGTCGGATGCCCTCGTTCGAGCACATTTCCGATCAGGACCGTAGCACACTGGTCCGCTTTCTGCTCAATACCGAAGCCAAAGCCAGCGAAACGGGCGATCACCATTCAGCTGCGGCCCCAACAGCGGTTGCCGAAAAATCTGAATTCCCGTACATACCTCCTTATATCAACAATGGCTACACGCGCTTCTTCGACCCCGATGGCTATCCGGCCGTAAAACCACCCTGGGGAACGCTCAACGCGATTAACCTCAATACGGGAGAGTATCTATGGCGCGTTCCGCTCGGCGAATTTCCGGAATTGACCAAAAAGGGAGTTCCCCTAACCGGTACTGAAAATTATGGCGGACCAATCGTTACGGCAGGTGGCCTGGTCTTTATCGCGGCTACGTACGACGAACGAATTCGGGCTTTCGACCGCAAAACGGGAAAAGTTGTCTGGGAATACCAGCTTCCGGCGGGTGGCTTTGCCACGCCTATTACCTATCAGGTCGATGGTAAGCAGTATATCGTCATTGCCGCCGGAGGTGTCAAGAACGGCCACAAACCGGGTGGTTCATACATCGCATTTGCCCTTCCTTAATGATGTCTTTACCAGAAAAAACAAACAAATTCAGTAATCCTTCAAGCCATCTTTCCATGAATACAGCCCGTGAATTGCACGAAAATCAACCAGAACAAAGTCGTCGAGATGCCCTGAAAATGTTGGGTATGGGCTCCTCCGCCGGACTCCTCAGCCTGTTCGGCGGACTCTCCACGGCCCAGGCTCGCGAACAACTAGCCACCCCCCGATACGCCGTGGGGGCAGCACCCGTCAAAATCAAAGCCGTCAAAGCCATCGCCACCGCCCCACAAGGCTCCAACCTCATCGTCGTTAAGGTCGAAACCACCGAACCCGGTCTCTATGGGCTCGGTTGCGCCACCTTCACCCAACGAGCCGCCACCGTCATCGTCGCCATCAACACCTACCTCAACGAATTCTGCGTCGGTAAAGACGTCGATAACATCGAGGATATGTGGCAGGCCGCCTATGTCAGCTCCTACTGGCGAAACGGACCCGTCCTCAACAATGCCCTCTCCGGACTCGACCAGGCCCTGTGGGACATCAAAGGAAAACGAGCCGGCATGCCCGTCTACCAGCTCCTGGGCGGCAAAGTCCGGTTCGCCATCCCCTGCTACACCCATGCCGGAGGCAATACCCCCGAAGCAGCCGCCGACAGCGTCAAAAAATTCATGGCCGATGGCTTCAAATACATCCGCATCCAGCAGGGTGGCTATGGTGCCGTCGGCGCTACGGCCGATAAACCCGATTTCAAAGTGGCCAACTTCGGGGGCGAGACCGACAACTACATGAATGAACGGCTCTACCTAAAATCGGTGCCCAAGATGTTTGAGGTGGTTCGTAAGGAATGTGGCGAGGAGATCGAGCTGTTGCATGACATCCACGAGCGGGTGCAGCCCATCGATGCCATCAACATGATCAAGCGGGTGGAGGAGTTCCGGCCGTTCTTCATCGAAGATCCCTTCTCGCCCGAGAACATGAAGTGGTTTGCCCAGTTGCGGCAGGCTACCTCGGTGCCCATTGCGATGGGGGAGTTGTTCAACAACATCAACGAGTTCAAGGAGCCGATGGTCAATCAGTGGTTCGATTTCATCCGGATTCACGTCTCCCAGATCGGGGGCATCAGCCCGGCCATGAAGGTGGCCCGGTTGGGGGAATGGTTCAACATCCGCACGGCCTGGCATGGTCCGGGGGATGTTTCGCCGGTGGGTCATGCGGCCCATGCGCACATCGATCTGGCGGTGTGGAATTTTGGGATTCAGGAAGCGGTGCAGTTTTCGGAGAAGACGCAGTCGGTCTTCAGTGGCTGTCCGACGATGAACAAGGGGTACATGTCGGTCAATGAGGTGCCGGGTTTGGGGGTAGACATCAACGAGAAGGAGGCTGCCAAGTATCCCATCAGCACCAAGTCGAACTGGCAGGTGCGCAAGATGGATGGCACTATTATCAGACCGTAAGGCTGGAAATTTCCGCAAGCTGCGTAAAAATTGAAAGTAGCTACAGCGTTCAATGCTGCTTTGGTTATTTGTCAGCAAATTTGTTCTGAACACAAAGCGCCCAAAGAAGTCCAGGACTTTCGCTCAGTTCAGAACCGTGCCACGGTTTCTATGGCTGTTACTAATAACCGTGGCACGATTCTGAACTGAGCGAAAGTCCTGAAAACACAACGATTGACAACCGCTATTTTTTCGCTCGCTTTGTGTTGAACAGGTTCGACACCCAAGCCTCCCGATTGACCATGACCCGAAAACTGCTCTTTTTTGTCCTGTTTGTCTGTGTTCAGCACCCAATTATTTTTGCGCAAAATCCAACGGAGTACATCTGGTGGAATCCGGTTCAAAATCAATTTCCGGTTATCGAAGGTCAGGCGTGGCCGAAGGATGTCAAAAATCCGTATGACCGGCTCCCGGCACAGGCAGAAAAGAGCGTTAGGGATGTGGTTTGGAATCTGTCGCATAATGGGGCGGGGTTGCTGATTCGGTTTAAAGCCAGTACCGATCAGCTCGTTGTGCGTTATGCGGTAAGCGGTTCCCATGCCCTGCCGCACATGCCAGCAACGGGGGTGAGCGGAGTAGATTTGTACGCCCTCAACAGCGATGGCGACTGGCGGTGGTGCACTGGGAAATATGCCTTTAAGGATACAATTGAATACCGGTTTACGAATCTGGAGCCGAACGATCAATACCATCAGAAAGGGCGTGAGTACCGGCTGTACCTGCCCCTTTACAATTCGGTTAAATGGCTGGAAATAGGCGTCCCAAAAGGTGTTTCGTTTACGCCGTTACCAACCCGAATCGAAAAGCCAATCGTCGTATATGGCACCTCGATTGCGCAGGGAGCCTGTGCCTCGCGACCGGGTATGGCCTGGACCGCTATTCTGGGGCGAAAGCTTGACCGGCCCGTTATCAATCTGGGGTTCTCGGGTAATGGCCGACTGGAGAAAGAGGTTGTTCAGTTACTACCCGACATCGATGCCAAACTCTACGTGCTGGACTGTTTGCCGAATCTGGTTGCCTCGGTAGGTATTGCTCCTGAAGAGATCAAAAACAGGATCATGGAGTCGGTAAAAACACTTCGGCAAAAACGCCCGGCCATTCCTGTTCTGCTGGTGGAACACGCAGGCTATACCGATGGATCGCTAAATGCCACCCGTCGAAAATTCTATACGGATGCCAATGAACTGATGCGCCAGGCATTTGCTCAGTTGAAAACGGAAGGAATTAACCAGATCTATCTTCTCCCCAAAACGGCACTTAATCTGGAAATGGACGATATGGTCGATGGTACGCACCCGACCGATCTGGGCATGCAACACTACGCTGATGCCTATGAAAAAAGCATCCGTACGATTCTCAATGAGCCAATTGGCCAATACAGTACGACAAAACCCTGTACGCAATTTCGGGATGCCGCGATTTATGACTGGGAAACCCGACACCGGGACATGGTATCGTTAGCCAAAGCAAAACCCCCGCGCATTATTTTTCTGGGGAATTCCATCACACACTATTGGGGCGGCCAGCCACAGGCACCCATCAGCCGGGGAAGCGACTCTTGGAATACCGTCTTAGCTCCATTGGGGACGCAAAACTTTGGCTATGGCTGGGACCGTATTGAAAACGTACTCTGGCGGGTCTATCACGATGAACTCGATGGCTATGCAGCCGCACAGGTCGTTGTCATGATCGGCACAAACAATCTGCAACTGAACTCCGATACGGAAATCATTGAGGGATTGAAATTTCTGGTTAGTGCCATCAAAACCCGTCAGCCGGGGGCCGATATACTCTTACTGGGTATCCTGCCACGTCGTCAGGGAGAAGCCCGAATTCTTGAACTCAACAAAGGAATTGCACAGGCCTCGGGACAATTAAACGTAACCTTCGCTGACCCAGGCACTGTTTTTCTGAAGGAAGATGGTAAAATTGATGAAACGTTTTTCACCGACGGTCTTCACCCGAACGCAGAAGGCTATCAAAAACTGGTCGGCAAACTCACTCCTTTTCTGAAGCCAGTCGAGCAGAGCAACAAACAAAAACGGTAGTGCTCATTTAGCGCTACAATCGCATTCTTCATGAAGAAAACAGCATCCAGTCCGCAAACCTTAGCCGACCAAAAACGGATGAGCAGCAAGCAGTTGTGGCTGTTTAAGGGCGTTGCCTTACTGCTGCCTTTTTTGCTTCTGGCCTTACTGGAGGGTGTTCTACGACTGTTCAATTATGGCCATGATCTGCACCTTTTTGTCGATGATCCGCAGCAATCGGGCTTTCTGGTTATGAACCAGCATGCCTCAGAAAAGTATTTTACAGAAACTGACAATGCTACCATCGGTAATTTTGAACCCTTTCACAAACACAAACCCGACGGTACACTGCGGATTTTTGTCCTGGGCGAATCAACAACAATCGGCTACCCATACATGCACAATGGGTCATTTCACCGCTGGCTGCAATACAGACTCACGCATACCTTTCCGGATAAAGAGTTCGAGATTATCAATCTGGCCTTGACAGCGGTAAACTCCTATACGGTGTTCGGTTTCGCGCAAGAGCTGGCTGCCTACCAACCCGATGCTGTGTTGATTTACACCGGTCATAATGAATACTATGGTGCTTTAGGCGTTGGCTCAACGAATTCAATTGCCCGGAATCCATCGCTGGTTCGATTTGTACTTAAACTTCGTGAGTTTCGGTTCATGCAATTGATTGGACATGCTTTAGCCGGAATTCGGAAAGCGCTATCCGGTCAGCAACCAGATTTGCGGGAAAACCTGATGAAACGGATGGCAGCCGACCAACAGATTCCTTATCAATCGGAGGTGTATCAGCAAGGAATCGAGCAGTATAAAACCAATCTGAACGATCTGTGTCAACTGTTATCGAATCAGAAGATTCCCGTTTTTATCAGCAATCTGGTCAGCAACGAAAAAGATCTGAAACCGTTTATCAGCGCATCAGAAAATCTGGCCAATTCGGCTCAACAGCAATACCAGCTTGCCAGCCAGGCCTATAAAACAGGGGATTTTACTACGGCAAAAAAAGCGTATGTGCAGGCTAAGGAGCTGGATTTATTACGTTTTCGGGCCCCTGAAGCCATGAATCAGGTCATTCGGGAAATAGCTACCCACTACCCCGACGTGACGATCGTTGATACCAAAGCCTACTTTGAAAAACAGTCTGCCCATGGCATTCTGGGCAAAGAAACGTTACTGGAACATGTACATCCCAACTTATTCGGTTATGCATTGCTTTCCGATGCGTTTTATGAGGCACTGAAAAAGCGTAAATTGATTGCTACTGAAGGCAGTCAAGAAATGTCATTCGCGCAGTTAAGGCAGCAAATGCCGATCACGGCTGTAGACTCGCTTCAGGGAGCTTACGAAATGATGATTCTTAAAGAGGGCTGGCCATTTAATGAACCAATGCCGCCGGAGGAAAATCGCCCAAAAACGGTTGAGGAACAGTTGGCAGGAGCTTTAGTCGTCAGGCAATTGTCCTGGCGCGATGCCATGAATCAATTGGCCGCTTATTATGCCAAAGAGAAAAATCCGCTTAAAGCCTTACAGGTGACCGAAGCGTTATCGCTGGAATATCCAAATGATCCAACCCTATACGCTCAGGCTGGCAAACTTTGCGCCACTCTGAATCAGAACGATCAGGCGGTTCTATACTTAAAAAAAGCATTTCAATTAGAAAATACCTTCGAAAAAGCTCAGCAGTTGTTTATCACATTCCTGAAGCTGGATCGGCCGGAAGAAGCGTTGCCTTACCTGAGGTATGCATCAGCCAACAATACGTCTACGTTCAACTTAAACGAACTACAGACGTTTGTTGAGCAACTGATAGAGCTCAAAAAGCAATACGCCAAAGACACCAACAATGTGATTCTGAGCAATCAACTGGCCGCTGGTTATCTTAAATTTGCGAATGCCAGCGCGGCTGCCAAGTATGTAAAAAAAACCTTGCAACAAGACAGTCACAATGCCGATGCGTTACAGTTAAATAAGCAGATTCAGGCGCTCAGCAAATAGGCAGGTGGTCTTCCGCAGGTGAAGTACCTGCTTATAACAGTCTATTAAACGGCATATTAAAACGAACTACTGATGGAGTTTTTAAAGGATTTCTGGCTATTCGTGCGGGAACGCAAGCGATACTGGCTAATACCGCTATTCATTATTTTACTGCTACTTGGACTATTAACTGTATTCACGACAGGCTCAGCATTAGCTCCGTTTATTTACTCTATTTTCTAAAAATCTGATTTAGTCCGATTCGATGGCGGCCGGTAGTAATCTGGTGCTTTATTTCGGCAGGAAACAATTCGTTAATAAAGCTACAGATTCTCCAAAATATCCCGGTAGCCTCTTCCAATCGGAATAGTGGACCCATTAACATCGACCATCTCTGCTGTATAGGAATCAATCTTGCTAATTGAAACGATAAATGATCGATGAATCCGCTTGAAGAGAGTTACGGGCAAAAGTGCTTCAATTTCGTGCGTACTCATTTTTGAAATATACTCTTTTTTCGTCGTAACAATCCTGATATATTCTCGCTGGCTCTCGATATAAACAATCTCCGAAAATAAAATCCTGACCTTCTTTTTCTGCACATTTAGAAAAATAAAATCTTTTACTTCCTGACTTTCTGCTTGTTTATACCTATCTGGATTTCCCGCTTTTACTTTGTTGACAGCTATTAAAAATCGCTCAAATTCATAGGGCTTCAGTAAATAATCTGTCACATTTAACGCAAATCCTTCTACAGCGTATTGATGATAGGCCGTTGTAATAATTACCGCAGGAGGATTGGTCAGTGTTTTCAAAAAATCCATTCCTTTTAAAGTAGGCAGATGAATATCAAGAAACATCAGATCGATTGCATTCTGTCGTAAATAGTCAATGGCAAGAATCGCATCTTTAAAGACCGAACGCAACTCCAAAAATGGTATTTGCCGGATATAATCCGATAAAACTTTTACGGCCAAGGGCTCATCCTCTATAATAATGCACTTTATATTAGACATGGCTGGCAAGATTGATGGTTAACGTAGCGGTAAATGTAGAATCACCCTGCTGAACCGATAAGTTGAAATCGGTATAGAGCAACTCCAGTTGCCGTCTAAGGTTCGAAAGTCCAATGTTTTCTTTAACAGGTAACCCCTCTAAAAATTCTTCCGTAGAATTTCTGACTAAAAAAGCCAGCAGCTGCTTATTTACGGAAAGATGAATATCGACAAAAGGGCGATCCCTGGTTTCTGAAACGCCATGTTTGAAGGCATTTTCCACTAAGGGCATTAGTAAAAGAGGTGGTAAGACCTGAGCCATATCTTCAATTTCATACTTAAAATCGACGGATAAAGATTCGTCATACCGCAGCTTTTCAAGGGCAATATAGTCAGCCATAATTTTCAGTTCCTGTTCAATACGAATATAGTTGCCACTGGTTTCGTAGAGCATAAAGCGCAGTATTTGCGAAAGCCGCAAAATAGACTCAGGGGCCAGGTCTGATTTATCTCTTGCCAGTGAATAGATGTTATTCAACGTATTGAATAAAAAATGTGGATTGGTCTGAGATTTAAGGTAATTTAATTCTGCTTCCTGTTTCTCAATTCTCAGTTGCTGAGCCGCTTCTTTTAGTTTTCTATAATCATACGAATACCGAATAATCCCGAAGAAAATAATCGAAAAAGCGCTATAAGGAAAGTGATTACCTACACCTTCCAACGCCGAAGAATATATTTTAAGTGGAAAATAAATGTCGAATTTAATACCAATATATCGCCAGAAATAAAAACCGAAAGAATATAAAAAAAGATTAGCGGATAAAATAAATGGTGCTATAACAATTCGTTTCCATGTTAATTTTATAAATGGCAAAACATACTCAAAAAACAGAAAATTAATAACAATAAGATAGCCAACCAGCCAGCAATTATTCACTACTCGTTTTAGAAATGTCTCAGGATGGCTTACTAAATCGACAAACAGCTGGAACAATAAATAAGCACCCCCAACCCGGATAAAAAACTTAAACCGCTCCCTATCGATTGATATTTCCATTCTGCTAGATAAACTATAAAAGTCAACAAATCCTTCTTTTTTGTTCTACTGTCAACAGAATGAGTTTTATTATCTACCAAACCCCGAAAAAAGTCAATAGAATACATCGACATTCACTAAAGATACGCTTATAGGTTTTTTATTTATTCGTTTCAGCGGTTGGCCTAATCGGGTTATCTGTTTACCATAACCCGTTGTTGATTGACACTCTCTTTTAGCGCTTTACTCTATTCGATAATCTTGTTAAAAATTCGCAGGATATGAAAAAGAGTCTACCCATTCTCATGGCTATGCTGATGATAGCCGTTCACCTACAGGCCCAGATGGAGCCAATGGCCAGCAATTGGAAAACCTGGTTTATTACATCACCGAAGACCTACCGCTTACCTCCTCCCACTTCCTACAAGGAGGAAACGGCACAGGTATTCTCTAAACAGAACGATCTGGATTCTGCCGGCTGGCAGCAGATTCTATACTGGAATGCAGGGGCACCCGGTTACCGATGGCAGACACTAATGTATAGATTATGGATGACAGATACCACCTACAATGGCGCTCTGGCGAATATGCTGCTAAGTGTCGCCACCTATGACGCTACGATCGTGGCCTGGGATACGAAATATGCCTATAAACGACCTCGGCCTTTTGCAGTCGATAGTCGGATCAAAGTGCACGGACCGAAGCCCGATAGCCCCTCCTATCCCTGCGAACATTCGGTAGCGGCTGGCGTAGCGGTGACGCTCATCACTCATTTCTACCCTTCTATGGCTGAGTCTGTCAATCGGCTGGCGCAGCAACTCATGGCATCACGAATTGCGGCTGGCATTGCCTTTCCCAGCGATACCCGCGCGGGCTTTGAACTGGGCAAACAGATTGCCGAAAAAGAATTGGCCTATACGAAAGGGTTTACGCCTAAAACAGCCTGGGACGGAAAGAGGCCGAAGCAACCGGGCATCTGGAACGGAAAAAAGCCTGCGTCACCACTGGCAGGTCTTAGTAAAACAGTGGTACTGGACAGCAGTAGTCAGTTTCGCCCCGGCCCACCACCCGACTTTGCAAAAGATATGGCAGAACTGAAAAGCTTCAAACCCACTTTTCGCTCGATGGCCAATGCGTTTAATTTTGCGAGCCAACCCTTCTGGGAAGATTTGCTGCACAAAAAAATATTCGAATACAACCTTCACCTGGACCCGCCCCGTGCCGCGCGATTGTATGCCATCGCGGCCATTGGCGTCTACGATGGATTTGTCGCCTGTTGGGATGCCAAGTATGCCTACTGGGGCATTCGACCCGATCAGTACGATACTACCTACCAGCCACCACTGCTAATTACTCCGCCTTTTCCAGGCTACCCTTCGGGACATGCCGCTATCGGTAGTGTAATGGGAGAATTGTATTCGTATTTCTTTCCGGCAGAACGCGCTTATTTCCAGCAGAAAGCCAAAGAAGGGGCAGAATCCCGCTTCCAGGCGGGCATCCATTTCCGCACCGACAATGAAGTTGGTCTGGAAATGGGCCGGAAGGTAGCCGAGAAAATTATTCAGAAGGTAAGAACCGATGGTGCCGACGAGGAATTAATGCTGGCAAAGAAAAAATAGACAGACACTAAGGTCAGCCAGGGTAGTTTCTCATTCCAGCACCAGTATGGAATGAGAAACTGCCTTGGCTGACCATTTTCCGTTTAACGATCTACAGCGATCGTAAATGGTACTCTCATTAGCTTTTATAGGTGCTCAACGTGCTGAATCGATCACCAACATTTATACTGGTTTCTGCTCATACTGGATCGCTTTTATACTGAACCATCTATACTTATTCTGAATTACCCAATAAAGACCCATATATTCGAGAAAACTATACGCTCAACTCCATAAAAAATACGTTAGTTTAGTTGTATGAGCAGTAGCAACCGGACGTACATCAATCGTTCACCATCTCACAGTCAAACGGCTTTTTTTGTAAAACCGGGCTCTATAGTTCGGCAAATCTGGGGCGACGCCGATGTTATTCTGCTGGTCTTTGCCGGATCGGCTGCTGAATTTGCCCTGAATCGGGCGGTAGACTGGCTGTTTTTTACGGGTAAACTGCCCGCCGATCCTATTGCGCGCCTATTCTCAACGGTTCGTTATGCGCAGGAAATCGTGTTTGCTCCCGAAACGCAGGCCCGTCAGGCCATTGCCCGCATGGGCGCTATTCACGGCGGTGTCGAACAAAAACGCGGCTACCAGATTCCGGATTGGGCGTATCGGGATGTGCTGTATATGCTGATCGATTATTCGGAGCGCGCTTATGAAACCTTATACAAACCGCTCACCGATTCTGAGCGCGAAGAGTTGTTTCATACCTTTCGGGAAGTTGGTGCAGGTATGCATGTGCCGAAACTACCGGATACCTACGCCGACTGGCGAGCAGATCGGGAAGCCCACCTTAATCGGGATTTGGTCCGGAGCGATTTCACAGACAAACTCTTTCAGCGATACCGCGAGCAGTTAGGCAGTTGGCGCTATAATCTGCTGCGTCAGGCACAGGCGGTGCTGGTGCCTGAGCAAGTACGATCATTGCTCAACTTACCTCAAAAACCGTGGCTGAATAATACCATTGGCCTGTACAAAATTCTGAATACACTTGGGCTACGATCGATGGTGCAGCGGGCTTTGCTGCCAACGAATTATCTGGAGCAAATTCGTAGCTTAGATGTTCGGTAACCGGGTAAACTGGTATTTGACGATTCATCGAACCAGTTACCACAATTACCCATTACTTTAGTTACTCAATTGCCCAGTCCCTTCGTCATTCTTCATCAACATGGTTAGCGCACCGATCACAACCTCTGTATTTGACCTTTTTAAAGTTGGTCCCGGCCCATCGAGTTCGCATACGATTGGCCCAATGAAAGCCGCATTCGATTTCCGGCAACGGCTGACCGATTTACAAACAGATCTACAGCAACAGGCCGATGCGATTCATGTTCATCTCTATGGTTCACTCAGCGCAACGGGCAAAGGCCACGGCACCGACCGCGCTGTTGTAGCCGGATTACTAGGCTGGCAACCCGAAACCACCGATCCCGATAAACTTCTCGATCTTCTTCGCGACCCAGCACAGGTATATGCCATTCCAGTTGGCAATCGTACCCTTTCTATTGGCCCCCAGCAGATTCATTTTGAGCGTGTTCGTTACGACTCACCCTACCACAACACCATGGTACTTCGTCTGGCAGACGGCGACGATACGCTGTTTTCGGAAGAATATTATTCGGTGGGGGGCGGATTCATTATTCGTAAAGGCGAACCAGAAATAGCACCTGGCAGTTTGTCGGTGCCTTATCCCTATGGGACCATGACGGAGCTAAAAGCTCAACTTATAACGCACAAGATTACCCTGGATGAATTGATGCTGGCCAATGAAGCCGCGTTGACGGGTCGCAATCGAACTGAGATCAACCAACGGCTCGACCAGATTCTGGATTTCATGCACAAAGCCGTCCGACGAGGTCTACGTCACAAAGGTATCTTGCCCGGATCTATCAAACTGAGTCGAAAAGCACCCATTCTGTTTCAGCAGGCCAAAGGCATGAGCCAGTCGTCGGACAGCTTTCTGATTTTCCTGAATGCCTATTGTTTAGCCGCTTCGGAGGAGAATGCAGCGGGAGGTATTGTTGTTACAGCGCCAACGTCAGGCGCATCGGGCGTTATTCCGGGATTAACCTATTTGGCAAAACATCATTTTCACTACGACAAGGCCACCCTTCGGTCGGGTATGCTGGCCGCTGCCGCTATTGGTTTTCTCGTTAAACACAACGCCAGCATCTCCGGTGCAGAAATGGGTTGCATGGGCGAAATAGGAACCGCATCGGCCATGGGGGCTGCATTCCTGACGCGTTGTGCTCAACCCAATGGAACTATTGGTGCCATTGAAGCGGCTGCTGAAATTGGCATCGAACATCACCTCGGTATGACATGCGACCCCATTGGTGGCTACGTTCAGATTCCGTGCATCGAACGAAATGCGATGGGAGCCGTCAAAGCCTATAATGCCTTTCTGCTGGCGACTTCCGGAGCAGCTTCGTTCCAGAAAATTTCCCTCGACTCGGTCATCAAAGTTATGAAGGCAACCGGGCGCGATATGTCAACAAAATACAAAGAGACTTCCGAAGCTGGACTGGCTCTGAGCGCAACTGAATGCTGATCAAGTTAAACAATTGATGGGCTTAAGGTATTTTTAATAAAGTGCGAAATCGAGCACGTTATTTCTCTATGACAAATATCTATACTCCCCAGCAACAACGGGTTCTGCTTATTACCAGCCTGCTTATTATTGGCGGTTTTATTGTAGTGGGGCTAAGCGGCTATGTATCAGCGTTTCTGGGAGCCGGAATTCTTTACGTTGTTTTCCAGCCGTGGTTCAGAGCTCTGACTGTAAAGCGAAAATGGAATCGCTCGCTGGTGACTGCTCTGTTGATTATCTTCTCACTGGTTGTCATTATTCTGCCTTTTCTAACCCTGAGCCTGTTACTGATCGGCCGGATTCAGTACTATAGTCAGCATACGGACGATATTCTGAATTTAGTAAAAAAGGCTGAGGATTTGACTGGTTATCAGATTACGAGTCCGCAAAATATACGATCCATTACACAGCAGGCAGCGAGCTACGCCAGTAAGCTATTGCCCTCTCTGGCAGGTGGGGCCTTAGACTTTATCGTTATTCTTGGCGTGCTGTTCTTCACGTTGTACTATATGTTCGTACAGCAGGAAGACTTTCTGAAAGGCCTACGCAAATACCTGCCCTTCAAACGCGACACGCAGCAGGAGCTGGGTGAATCGCTTAAAAATAACGTAAACGCCAATGTACTAGGCCAATTGCTGGTGTGTTTAGTACAGGGTGTATTAACGGGGGCTACACTTTGGATTTTCAATGTGCCGGATGCGCCTTTCTGGGGAGTTGTGGCTTTTTTTATGGCTTTTGTTCCTGTCCTCGGAACGCCGTTAGTCTGGGGTCCGGCTGGCTTAATCAAGTTGTCTCAGGGCGATACAGGCGAGGGCGTCGGTATTTTGCTGGTTGGTGTCATTGTTATTATCAATATTGACAACCTGCTCCGGATTATGCTGGCCAAACGCATGGGCGATATCCATCCGCTCATTACGCTGGCCGGTATTGTCCTTGGTGTACCAATTTTTGGCATTCTGGGCCTGGTTGTCGGCCCTTTGTTGCTGTCTTATTTCATCGTTCTGATTCATGTATTTGAGCGTGAGAATAAAAAGCAGGAAGAAGAAGTCGTAAAAGATGAAGAACGGCTGGAAAATAAAGCAGAAAAAGCAATAGCAAAAAAGTAACTGGATAGCAAAAAATAAAAGAAGCCGCTAAGCATAACTCAGCGGCTTCTTTTATGAACAATATTGGATCAGCCTTACTCGATAACAACACCCATCGAACAAAACTTATCGATGCGTTGGTTGATTCGCTCGTGCGGATCGATAGCACTGAGTTCAGTCAGGGCTTTCAGAATGACTTTTTTGAGCAGATAGGCCATTTCCTGGTGGTCGTTATGGGCTCCACCAAGCGGCTCTTCGACAATGCCATCCACCAATTTGTAGAGTTCCATATCGCGGGCCGTCAGCTTCATGGCTTCAGCGGCCTGTTCTTTAAAATCCCAGCTACGCCAGAGGATGGTCGAACAGTTTTCAGGAGAGATCACCGAATACCAGGTATTTTCGAGCATCAGCACACGGTCGCCGATGGCAATTCCCAAGGCTCCGCCCGATGCCCCTTCGCCAATGACAATACAAATAACCGGCACGGTCAGCATGAACATTTCTTTAAGGTTACGGGCAATTGCCTCTCCCTGTCCACGCTCCTCGGCTTCAAGACCCGGGAATGCACCCGGCGTATCGATCAGCGTAATAATCGGCTTATTAAATTTCTCGGCTAATTTCATGAGCCGCAACGCCTTCCGGTAGCCTTCCGGGTTGGGCATACCAAAGTTTCGGTGTTGCCGCTGTTTAGTATTCCGTCCCTTCTGTTGCCCAATAATCATGACCGTCTGGTCACCAAGTTCGCAAAAACCGCCAACCATTGCCGGATCATCGCGTACGGTACGGTCACCGTGTAGCTCGATAAACTGATCGCACATCAGCGAAATGTAATCGAGGGTGTAGGGCCGGTCGGGGTGACGAGACAGCTGAACCCGTTGCCAGCGGGTAAGATTCTGGAATATTTCCCGACGTAGTTTGTCGATACTTTGCTCCAGTATATTGACCGCTTCGCTAACGTCTACGTTACTGGTTTGGGCCAATCGTTTGGTTTCTTCCAGCCGCGCTTCGAGGTCGGCAATAGGCTTTTCAAAATCGAGGTATGTTCTCATAGAATGATGAAAAATGTGTAATGAATGATGAATACCAGCCAACCCGTGGGGATATTCGTCATTGATCACACATGATTCATAATTTATAGTTCATCATTTATAATACAAAGCTCTCGCCCTTTTTCGGAATAATGACCTGTGGATACCCTTCTTCAGCGAGTGTGGCTTTAAAGGACTCCATGCTTCCGTATTCGCCGTGGACAAGGAAAATATTTTTAAGTGTTTCCGGCGACTGCATGCCAACAAAATTTATCAGATCGTTCCGATCGCCGTGGCCGCTGAATACGTCGATTTTTTCAATATTGGCCAGTACCTGATGGTCTTTCCCTTTAATGCTGAGTGTTTGCTGGCCGTTCAGTAACCGCCATCCGAGTGTTCCTTCGGCGCAATAGCCGATGATCAGGATTGTTGAATAGGGGTTGCTGATATTTTCGGCAACATGATACTCAACACGGCCGCCCTGAACCATTCCCGACGACGAAATAATGATGCAGGGTTCGCCATAATTCGATACTGCCTTACTGGCTTTCGACGATTCCAGAAACTGAAAGTTCTGGAAGTCAAACAGGGCTTCGTTCTCTTTGTAGAATTCCCGGGCTTCCCGGTTCAGCATTTTGATGTGCTGATTGTAAATTTTAGAACTCTCAAAGGCCATCGGGCTATCTGAAAATACCCGGATTGGCGGAAAATCCCGTTCGGTATAGAGCCGGTTCAGCGTGTACAGTAACGCCTGGGTTCGGCCAACGCTAAACGAAGGAATGATAAGTCGTCCGGGAATGTCAATACAGGTCCGCTGAATAATATCGGCCAGCGCATCTTCGGGCGACATCATATTTTCGTGCAGCCGATTACCATAGGTACTTTCACAGATGAGGTAATCAACCTTTGGAACGGGTTCCGGATCAACCAGCAGGGGGTAATTTTTTCGACCAATATCGCCCGAAAAACAGATGCTTTTCCGTTCACCATTTTCAACCACATTGATAACAATGTGAGCCGCGCCGAGTAAATGGCCCGCCGGAATGAACGTAACATCCACGCCATCGGCCACCCTGAATTTTCGATTAAACGCAATGGGCACTACATTTTCCATTGTTTCCCGAACCTGTCTGTCCAGGAACAGATCTTTCTGCATCTGAATCTGGCGATCTCGAACACGCTGTTTTTTACTGGCGTTCAGGTCGTTGATCCGCTTTTGGTTCAGGGAAGCAGCATCTTTCAGGAGTACATTAGTTAGTGCAAATGTTGGCTCAGTACAAAGAATCTGCCCTTCATAACCTTCCCGAAAGAGGTTAGGCAGATTGCCCGAATGGTCTACGTGAGCGTGGGTCAGCAACACTAAGTTTATGCTTGAAGCCTCAAACGGAAAAAATCCCAGATGAGGAGTAGTTGGGGCGGTCTCCTGTGACCCAGCCTGACCGTTGGAATTAGGTCGCTCCATATCCGACCCACAGTCAATCAGGATGCGGTAATCATCCTCCAGTTCCAGCAGGTACATGCTGCCTGTTACCTGCCGGGCCGCCCCCAGAAACGATAATTTCATGCGTACAGCTTAAAAATCCGATGTCGTTTGTTTGATGTCTCGTAAAGGGTGGGACTTAACACAAGCTAGGTGGTGAGTATTATGTAAGTTTGCAAAAGTACAAAATAGACCCCGAATCGCCTAACTGTCTCTAAACGCACTTTATGCCTCGCTTGCTCTCATTTGTCTTTTCAATCACTTATTTATTCGGTTATTACACGCAGGCAAATCCCATTTCGAATAACCAGCTCCTTGCCGATTCGCTGGCAACCCAGCGTCTTCTGGCCAGAGTTGAAGCGTTTCAGTCAGGGCCTGCTGCCCGGTACGGTACAATAGCCCTGTCGGTTCGCCGGGTGAGCGATGGAACCGAACTCATTGGTTATAATGCACATCAGAGTTTACCATCGGCTTCTACACTAAAACTCATTACTACCGCTACAGCAATGGCCGTACTGGGCAGTAACTATACATATACAACAACGCTGGAATATGATGGTACGATCAAAGACAGCACCTTGATGGGCAATCTGTACATTCGGGGAACGGGAGATCCGTCGCTTGGCAGCTGGCGATTTCCCAATTATTATGATCTGAGTGCCTTACTTAAATACTGGTCAGCAGCCGTTAAAGCAGCTGGCATTCGCCGGATACAGGGAACGGTAGTGGGCGATGCCAGCCTATACGATGAATTAACAACGCCCGACACCTGGCCGTTTGGCGATTTAGGCAACTATTACGGGGCCAGTCTGAGCGCGCTTAATATCAATGAAAATTTATATCGGGTTTTCTTTAAAACAGGTAAATCCGTCAATGTTCCAGCCAGCGTTTTACGTACCGACCCTGCCATACCCTACCTGGCTTTTCGCAATACGGTCGTAACTGATGCAGCCAACACGGGCGATCAGGTCAATATCTACGGTACGCCATTCATGAATCAACAGTGGCTGACCGGTAAGGTTCCGATTGGTGAACCGGCAAACGAATTTAGTGTTAAGGGCTCATTGCCCGATCCAGCTTTTTTTGCCGCTTTCGCACTCCATAGTCAGTTAGGGCAGGATACTATACTTGTCAGTGGTTCACCTAGTTCGGTGGGCGGTGGCTTACCCAATTCCTTTCCGGCTATGGGTAAACGAACGGTGTTAAATCAACACCGCTCCCCCACACTGGTCGAACTGGTTCTGCAAACGAACTTCCAGAGCATTAATCTCTACGCCGAAGCATTGCTTCGAACCACGGCACTGACCCTAAACAAAACGGTTCGTTCGACCAGCGCCAGTATTGATGAATTGATCAAATTCTGGCGAACCAAGGGAATAAACCTCGATGGTTTCCGGATTCGGGATGGGAGTGGATTATCGGCCGTGGGTGCCCTTACCGCCGACAACATGACCAGTATTCTTAGTACAATGGGACGCGAGAAGGCGTTCCCGCAGTTCTATGAAACGATTCCAATCGTTGGGCAGACGGGCACCGTAAAAACACTGGCACGAGGTACAGCCGCAACGGGTAACATTCGGGCTAAGAGTGGCTCAATTGAAGGTGTCCGGGCTTATGCGGGTTACTTCACCGCTGCCGACGGTGAGCGTATGAGTTTTTGCATCCTGGTCAATAAATTTACCCCAGGCCAGAACCGCGCGGTAACTACGGAGCTAGAGAAAATTTTTGTGGGACTGGTTGGGTTGAGCGGGAAGTGAGCAAATCGGGATTCGGTTTATGGTAGTAGGCAGGTAAACTCACCTGCCTACTACCATAAACCGAATTGGCAAACTTAGTCGTCATCTTCGTGGTCGCACACGGTAACGACATTAAACCAGTATTGGCCAATGGCTTTTGTTACTTCACTGAGCCGTTGAAACGTTGGTGGCTTGGTGATAAAACTATTGGCTCCGTTAAAATAAGATGTTTCAATATCGTCTTTAGCATCGGAGGTTGTCAGAACGACAATGGGAATATGACGAAGCTGTTCACTGGCTTTAATTTCGCGTAAAGCCTCCCGGCCGTCTTTTCTGGGCATATTCAGGTCCAGCAAAATCAGCTCAGGGAGCGTATGTGATGAGCCAACATACCGTCCTTTATAATTTAAGAAATCGAGCAGATCTTCACCATCTTCGGCAAACGAAATCCGGCTGGCAGGATAATGTTGATGAAAAGCTTCACGGGTTAGGTAACGATCGTCTTCGTCGTCATCAACTAGCAGAATATGAATAGTTTTCTGTGGGGTTTGATCGGTCATAATCGTATAGTGATTGGCTTTCGGGCAGGACTACGATAAACGTTGTTCCTTTTCCTGGCTGACTTCGGGCAGTGATATGGCCGTGGTGAGAAACAGTAACTCGTTTACAAATAGCGAGCCCGATGCCAGTGCCTTCAAATTCACTTTTGCCGTGCAATCGTTGGAAAACTTTAAAAATATGATCTAAATATTTTTCGTCAAAGCCGATCCCATTATCTTCAACGGTGATCTCGAAGTAGAGTCGGCCGGAAATTAATTCAGGGTATGTCGACCCATCAATGGGATTAGCCTGTATTCGGAGAAGAGGCTGTACATCTGCCCTTGTAAATTTCAGCGCATTGGAAATCAAATTCGTAAACAAATGATCCATTTGGCTTCCAATGGCCTGAATCATTGGCAACTGGCCAACTTCTAGCCGAACGTCCAACCCTTTAATCCGTAGCTCCTGATCATCTAATATCCGTTGAACAATCGTAGCTAAGGCAACAGGCTTAAACTCTTCCTGGTGATTCGAGATCCGAGAAAAATTCAGGAGATCTTTAATCAATTTCGACATCCTTTCGGCAGAATGAACAATTTTGTCCATAAACATGAGGCTGTCGCCATCGAACAGGTTGCCGTATCGATCTGTGATCAGATTAGCAAAGGATTGAATCTTCCGGAGCGGCTCCTGCAGATCATGACTGGCAACGAAGGCAAATCGTTCCAATTCTTCATTAGACGCTTCTAACTGACGAATCTGCTCTTTAAGTCGCGACTCATAGGCTCGAAGCTGATCTTCATTCTGTTGCCGACTCGCCAGTTCCTGCTCCAGTAAACGATAGGAAATTACCAGTGAAAGAAACGTGAGTAATGAAAGCGTAAAAATAATGATGAGCGTATTACGAAACGATCGGGCGGCCTGCCGATTTCGCATCTCCATCAGGGTCCGTTCCGTATCGACCATGATGGCTACATGGCGCCGAAGGGCATCCATACGCAACCGGCCCTCAGTGCTCAGTTTCAGCACAATCGGAACTTTAGCCATTCTGTTTTTGACCCGCATCTGGGAGACTTCCAGCTTAGCCTCCACCAACTGATCGAGTAAGGTAGTTCGCTGAACCTGCAATGCGTTATCACCCATGAGCGCGTGCAATTGCTTCAATCGGACCGGTAATAGGGTCAGCGCAATTTTGTAAGGCTCCAGGTATGTCGTATCATTTGTCAGAACATAGCCCCGTGAGCCCGTTTCAACATCTTTCACCAGTGATAGAATAGTCTCCAGCGAGCCGACCACTTCATAGGTATGACGAACTCGTTCTGTATCATTCCCATACTGATTATAACTGTAGAATGACAATGTAAAGCCCGACGCAATTAAAACCATTGCCACAAAGAACCCGAACGCAATGCGTCGATTCATGATCTTTGGAGCAACCTGATGAAGAATTTTCATGACGTCGAAGAACTCTTTACACTGCAAATATAAATAAAGAAATGGGCAAACTTGCCTTTAGAGGTAGGTGTGCCCTGGCCTGAAAAAGCCGCAATTCTTACAGTGTTTCAACAACAAGATTATGGTTTGTATAGATACAGATATCTGCCGCTATGTGCAGGCTTTCCCGGACCATTTCTTCGGCAGATAGCGCCGTTGCGTGTTTCTTGAGCGCTACAGCGGCCGACTGCGCATAGACACCACCAGACCCAATAGCTGCAATATCGTTATCCGGTTCAATCACATCACCCGTACCCGATATCATCAACAGATCTTCTTTAGAAGCTACAATCAACATCGCTTCCAGTTTGCGCAGATACCGATCAGTACGCCAGTCTTTAGCCAGTTCGATGGCGGCTCGCTTCAGATTTCCGCCATACGCATTTAGCTTCTCTTCAAATCGCTCAATAAGGGTAAACGCATCGGCGGTTGAACCGGCAAAACCGGCCAGAATTTTACCGCCCATCAAAACGCGTACTTTACGGACGTTACTTTTGGCAACTGTGTTGCCCATGGTGGCCTGGCCATCGGCGCCAAGCGCGACATGGCCATTGTGCCGAATACCAACCACCGTAGTGGCATGAATGTTGGGTTGCATGAAATAAAAATTGTCAGCTTATATAACGTACTAACGACCGTTTACGGTTCATCGTTATGTTACCCGCGGTTTGTTTAGTAGCTGACTGGTAAAAACTACCTATCCTGGTCAGTCAGCAAAAAAGTGTAAATAACAACCTATATAGCCATACGCTTATTCCTGAACTTCGGCGAATGGAATGGGACGATTAACACTTTCTTCCAGGGAAATAAACGTTTCAGTACGCTGAATACCGGCAACTTTCTGAATTTTATCGTGCAATACTTCGCGAAGATGCTGGGTATCCCGGCAAACGATTTTAGCAAAAATACTGTAAATCCCAGTTGTATAATGAACGTTGACAACCTCCGGAATCTTTTCCAATTGCTCAGAAACTTCGCCGTAGAGCGAACTCTTGTCGAGGTAAATACCCAGAAATGCACTGATATCCCAGCCAAGCTTGGTATGATCGATAACCAGTTGCGATCCGCGGACAATGCCCATTTGTTTGAGTTTATTCATACGGACATGCACGGTGCCTCCAGATACGAAGATTTGCTTACCAATTTCGGTATACGCCATATTGGCATCCTTCATCAGTAAGTTTAGAATTTTAAGGTCTGTATTATCAATTTCTAAATTTTTCTCGGTCATTTTTAGTTTGTTTTTGATAAATATCAACAATAATACCTAATTTTTGAATAGGATGTAAATTTTTCGAAATTTTCATGTAAAATTTGCAATGAATCAGGCCCATCCATTATCTTTGTATTGTCAAGTTGATCGAGCGGGGTCACACGCCGGTCTTCTTGATATTTTTCCTCACACTGTAGGATGTCGAAATTGGCAGACGTGCCCTCCTGTCTCGGGGGTGGTGATAAGGGATAAACGCAGCATAATGCCGCCTGCAAGGGCGACTGGGGTTGACCACCAGAGTTGTACTGTGGCTAACTGCACCGTGGGCGGTTCGAGTCCCCCTCCTACAGCATTTGGTTTTTAGTTTGTTGATGAAGTGTAATTGAACACGCCGGCTCCACGATGAGTCCGGCGTTTGTTTTTTTGTACCCGTCCTTATCTGACCAAAACGCGGACTTTTTTGCTTATTTTTGCAGTTTATCAGTAAAGACTCCTCCGTTTTATAACGTGAAACATATTCGTAATTTTTGCATTATTGCCCACATTGATCACGGCAAAAGTACACTAGCCGACCGCCTGCTGGAATTTACCAAGACTGTAGGGTCCCGCGATATGCAGGCTCAGTTGCTCGACGACATGGACCTGGAACGTGAGCGGGGTATTACCATCAAGAGCCATGCTATTCAAATGGACTATATGTACAACGGTGAGTTGTACACATTAAACCTGATTGATACGCCGGGACACGTCGATTTTAGCTATGAAGTGTCGCGGTCGATTGCCGCCTGCGAAGGTGCGCTGCTTCTCGTTGATGCCTCGCAGGGTACAGAAGCCCAAACCATTTCCAACCTCTATCTGGCGCTCAACAACGATCTGGTCATTATTCCCGTTCTGAATAAAATTGACCTGCCCGGCGCTATGCCCGAAGAAATTAAGGATGAGATGGTCGACCTGCTGGGTTGTGATCGCGACGACATTATTCCGGCATCGGGTAAGGAAGGTATTGGCGTTCCCGAAATCCTGGCGGCCATTGTCGAGCGGATTCCCCCACCGAAAGGCGATCCTGACGGTTCGCTGCAAGCGCTGATTTTCGACTCACACTTCAACTCCTACCGGGGTATTGAGGTTATTTTCCGGGTCAAGAACGGCCGCATTCGCAAGGGCGACAAGGTAAAATTTATGAACACAGGCAAAGAGTACTTTGCCGACGAAATCGGAACGCTACGCCTGACCCAGGAACCTAAAGACGTCATTGAATGTGGCGACGTTGGATACCTGATCTCGGGAATTAAAGTAGCGAAAGAAGTGAAGGTGGGCGATACCGTTACCACCATCGACAATCCCGCCAGTAGTGCCATTCAGGGTTTCTCAGAGGTTAAACCAATGGTATTTGCCGGCATATATCCGGTAGAAACTAGCGAATTTGAAGACCTGCGCGACGCCATGGAAAAGCTCCAGTTGAACGATGCAGCACTGGTTTGGGAGCCCGAAACGTCGGCGGCTCTGGGCTTCGGATTCCGGTGCGGTTTTCTGGGAATGCTCCACATGGAGATTGTACAGGAACGGCTGGAACGCGAGTTCGATATGACCGTTATTACCACTGTACCGTCGGTACGGTTTGAGGTATTGACCACCAAAGGTCAGGAACTTCAGGTGTCGGCACCAGCCGAAATGCCCGAACCGAACCTGATCGACTACATTGAAGAGCCCTTTATCCGGGCGCAGATCATTACCAAGGCCGAGTATGTTGGCGGCATCATGAGCTTGTGTATGGACAAGCGTAGCATTCTCAAAAACCAGGTTTACTTGACCGCTGATCGGGTTGAACTTCAGTTTGAAATGCCACTGGCGGAGGTTGTGTTCGACTTTTTCGATAAGCTCAAGACGATCTCCCGCGGCTATGCTTCCCTCGATTATGAGTTTATGGACAACCGTGAATCCGACATGGTAAAGCTGGATGTGATGCTCAATGGTGATAAAGTCGATGCCTTATCGGCCATCGTTCACCGGTCGAAGTCCTATGAATGGGGGAAGAAATTGTGCGAAAAGCTTCGGGAGTTAATTCCCCGCCAGCAATTCGAAATAGCCATTCAGGCTGCTATTGGCCAGAAAATCATTGCCCGCGAAACGCTGAGTGCCCTTCGCAAAGACGTATTGGCGAAGTGTTATGGCGGTGATATTTCCCGGAAGCGCAAACTGCTCGAAAAGCAGAAGAAAGGGAAGAAGCGAATGCGCCAGGTTGGCAACGTCGAGATCCCGCAGGAAGCGTTTATGGCCGTATTGAAGATCAATTAACGTATTGAATACACTTAATTTTGATGCTCAGGGGCATCTCTTTCCCTATGATCTGATTGAAACAGAATGGAAGCCATTCGCTGATACATTCGGCTGGAACGATCACCGTCATACATTAATTGAGCTGTTCTATTCATTTTTAAATAAGCTTAATGATCTATCTATCAATGAGTTTACTTTATGGATTGACGGAAGTTTCGTTACGCGGAAAGAACATCCGAATGATATTGATGCCGTAGTTGTTCTTCCAACACCAATATATCGACAATTTGAAAAGCATTTAAGGACATTAAGGGAGCAGTTTGACGGTTTAGATATATATTTTGTGCGATTGATAAGTGAAGAAGAACCCGATTACTTCCTCTATGTTTCAGACCGTGCGGAGTGGCTATTCCAATTTACTATGACCAAGCCGGATCGGGTTACACGACGGAAATTTCCAAAAGGCTTTTTACAACTAATTTGGAACAATGAATCGGCGCTCCAACGTACATAGCGAAATTGTTGACGTTCTCAATCGGATTGAGCGGCTTAATGAGTTGGTTCAATTACATAAGCAACAACCACTTGTTGATACGTTGACGGTAGAAGGCTATGAACGGCTACGCGAACAATATATAAACCAGTTGGAAGAGCTACTGGCCTCCTTAAACATCAAGGCAGAAATACATCTTAAAGCCGCCTAAACCTAAAATCTGGTCGGCACAACGTCGAGATCCCGCAGGAAGCGTTTATGGCCGTATTGAAGATCAATTAAGTTAAAAAGCCCCATCGTTAATCGGTGGGGCTTTTTACATGGCTTTTGCCCGGCTTTATTGGCTTACTACCCGAATTCCTGCTTTTACCTCAGCCACTTTCTCTCGTAAAACAGCCAGCGAATCGTCCATAACGGTTACATGCCCCATCTTGCGGAACGGTTTCGTGATCGCTTTCCCATAAAAGAACGGGAACACGCCCGACATAGTCAGCAAATCCTCCAGCCCCTCATAAATTGCTGGACCCGTGAAGCCATCTTCGCCAAGTAGATTGACCATAGCCGCTGGCTGATAGGATGTTGTATCGCCAAGTGGGTAATTAAGAATAGCGCGCCAGTGCTGCTCAAACTGAGAGGTGACATTAGCCCGAATCGTGTGGTGACCGCTATTGTGTGGGCGCGGTGCCACTTCATTAATCAACACATTTCCAGACTTGTCGAGAAATAATTCTACGGCCAGCAAACCCACAATTCCGAATGCTTCGGCAGTTCGACGGGCAATGTCCTGCGCCTGCTGGTTGATCGATTCAGAAACTTCGGCCGGTGCAAATAAATATTCGACCAGATTCAGCTCAGGATGGAATACCATCTCAACCGTTGGGAAAGTCTGAACCTCGCCCCGTTCGTTACGGGAAACGATCACAGCTAGTTCTTTCTCAAAATCGACGGCTTTTTCGAGAACACCTGGTGCATCGAACGCTTTACCAACATCGGTTACCGATGTGATCCGCTGAACTCCCCGACCATCATAACCATCCCGGCCAAGTTTGTGAAAAGCCGGAAAAAAATCGGGCTGGTGAATTTCCAGCAAGGCTACATCAGCGCGATTTTCGGTTAGTATAAAATCAGCCGTGGGTAAATTATGCTTATGGTAAAACTGTTTCTGGAGTCGTTTATCCTGAATAATCCGGATAACAGAGGGTTGCGGAAACACTTTCTTCCCTTCCCGCTCAAGCGCTTCGAGTGCATCCACATTAACGCGCTCGATTTCGATTGTCAACACATCGACCGACTGCCCAAATTGGTAAACCGTGTCATAGTCGGTCAGCAAACCCTGGGTAAATTGCGTACATAGATTACGGCAGGGCGCTTCGGCGTCGGGGTCGAGAATATGAACACGGAGGTTCCAGTCTATGGCGGCTTGCAGTAGCATCAGGCCAAGCTGCCCCCCGCCAAGAATACCAATGGTAGGTGTCAAGAGAGTAATTGGTTGAATTGTAACTGGGTAATTAGTCGAGTGAGCAACTAAACTGCAAAATTACCTCAATCAACCAATTCCCCTAATTACCGGCTTACCTTAATTACCTGCCTTGTCGATTCGTTAATCTTTCCGCTTAATGTCAGCACCACCCGACTCGCTCTTGGCCAGCACTTTAGCTGATCCGTAGTAGTATATATCTGCACCACCCGATGCCTTCATACTTAACTCTTTAGTCGCGTTGACATATACGTCGGACCCGCCCGATGAGTTGGCATTGCAGGTTTCTACGGTCAGTTTACGCGCGTCTAGATCGGCGCCACCAGAACCGCTTGCATTGAGCGTGCGGGCCGAACCCTGCAAGGTAGCATCTGCCCCACCCGAGGCTGACACGTTCAGTTCGTCGGCTTTGAGGTCCAATTTTACATCCGATCCTCCCGATGCTTCAAGGTGCAAATCCTTGAACGACAGGGTGCCCTGGCCAAAAACATCGGCCCCACCCGATGCCTGGAGGTTACTTAACTGCTTAAATGTTAAGTACGCTTTTACGTAATTATTACGGCCAAAATTCCAGTTCATCATCCCTTTCCGGTCAATGTAGAGCTTTAGGACACCGTTTTTGACTTCAGATTTTACCTCGTCTTCGTCAATTCCTTTAACTTCGAGCGTTAGTTTTTCAGAACCACCCTGGGTTAGGTAAACATCGATACCACTGCTAACGCTTAATCCCGTAAAATTCGAAACAGGGCGGTCTTTTTTCCAATCAGTCGTAGCGGAGTTCACTCCTGAGGCTACCAGTATTAGCGATAAAACTATCGTTTTCATATATTAAGAAAAGAGTTGATTTATGTGAAGATGCAGGAAATGGTCGTTATGTTGCATAATCGTCCGAAAATTCTGTCCGGTTTCAATGGCAGCTCTGTCCGCTAACGGACGGAAAAACAAAGGCTTATGACTACAAATTACTCATAAACAATGATTTACAAAACTGGCACGACACTTGAGCCAACACAAGAACGAACCCAGGTTCGCCTAGAGCAGGTAGGAATTAGGCATAGGGCGTATTGATTCTAGAACCTTAACTAACGCATTTCAAAGATAATCGATTATGATTCAGCTTAACAACGTCTCTAAATATTACCCTGCTGGCTTTGGCCGAATCTATGTATTGCGCAATATAAGTCTCGACATTGCACAGGGAGAGTTTGTATCCATCATGGGTCCGTCAGGCTCAGGAAAGTCTACCTTACTCCATATTCTGGGATTGCTCGAAGAACCATCGGAAGGCGAGTATCTATTTGAAGACCAGCCGGTTCAGAAACTCTCTGAAAAAAGACGAACCGAGCTTCACCGGACTCAAATCGGGTTCGTGTTTCAGGCTTATCACCTGATCGACGAACTGACCGTTTATGAAAACATCGAAACTCCGCTGCTCTACAAAGGACTAAGCGGATCAGAACGCAAAAGCCGGGTTGCCGAACTCCTCGACCGCTTTAATATTGTTGCCAAAAAAGACCTGTTCCCGGCTCAGTTATCGGGTGGTCAACAGCAACTAGTCGGTATTGCACGCGCCCTTGCGGCTGAGCCATCGGTCATTTTCGCCGATGAGCCAACCGGCAATCTCCACTCCGATCAGTCTCGCGACATTATGGAAATATTTAGCGAGTTGAATAAAAAAGATGGTGTCACGATCGTGCAGGTAACCCACTCTGAAGCGAATGCAGCTTATGGAACACGAATCGTACGACTGAAAGACGGCTGGCTGGAGCCCGAAGTGGCGAAAGAAGCGCATTGATCAGCCATACATAATAGCTCAATGAAAAAGGGAATTGGCACTAACGTTGCTAATTCCCTTTTTCATTGGTCGCTTTTAACGATTCACAACCAAAGAGTTGAATAATTCAAACAATTTCCTTCACTAAAATCATAAACAATTGATTTTTAACGACTTGTTAATTAAAAAATTAACTCATTATAATCTCGTCCACCCAAGTTTGCTCCGTCAAACAACGCAACGCAATCAATTCGAATGAAACACAATTACGGGAACGAGGTCAGATTCAGGAAATTATCATGGAGTCTGCCTGTTTAACTCTTTCAAATTTGTTTCACTAATTCGTTCGATTGTTATGAAAACCATAGTTCTGGCCGCCATCGCTGCGTTGCCATTTTCAGCCTTTGCTCAACAGGCTGATAAATTCCCTCCATTTGCCGATAATGGCGTATACTTATCAGGTACCGACTTCTCGAACCACAAACTAACCGACGGTTTCGACGACGGCCAACCGGGTTATCGGCTGCGTGATGAAACGTTTCAACGAGGAATAAAGATTGATCAGCCTAATGCCCCTGAAGCAAAGATCCCGCTCACTGATTTATGGGGTGAACGTAAACAAGGCGTTGATTATCGAAGCTTTGAGGGTGATTTCTATCGCGTTGAACACACTGATCGTATTTTTATTTACAGTAAACCGGCCAATTCGTGGCTGACTGGTGGTGGACCAGCCTACCCGGCAACATTATATTACTTTAGCCGGGAAGCCAACTCACCTATTCACCTCATTACAAGCGAAAACCTGAAGGATATTTATTACGACCAGGCCGATAAAACAGCTGTTTTCGATACTATTGACGATTTAGGCAACAAACCAGCCGACCAGGCCAGAAAATTGTTACGCCTGTTTTATAGCAACGACAACAACAGCGCAAGCCATGCAGCCTCGTAAGTGCTAGAAGAATTGTCTGTAGACAATCTTCAGAATACGGTTTAAAGTAGTCCGGTAGTAATTAATTGCCAGTCAACTAGACTGGCAATTTTCTTTATAGCGCGGGGTAGCGTCAGGTTTAGAACAAACATTAGTTAGCCCGTTCTGGTCAAATCTGTAAATTTATTTTCGTTCAATTAAATTTTCTTCCACAGAAAACTTGACAAAGCTGTATTTAATTTATTTACTTTGCCAAACAAAGTACTTTTAAATATGCAGCAATTACTTTACATCCCCCGCCCTCACCCCATCGACCGATCTGGTCAGCCGAAAACCAGCAAGGGTCTGATGGCCTTAGCGGGTCTAACAGTCGCGGGCCTTTGTCTTGTGATCACTCGTGGATTACTGACCAATAACTGGTGGTTTTTCATCATGTTAACCTGGAATCTGTTTCTGGCGTTTTTTCCGCTGGGCGTTGTCCTCGTTTTGCGCGATCTGCGGACAGCCGGTATTATGAACCGTTGGCTGCTTTGGATTGGACTGGCGATCTGGCTGGTGTTCTTACCCAACGCACCTTATATCATTACGGACCTTTATCACATAAAAAATATTGATAAGCCGCTGCTCTGGTTCGATACCATAACCCTCTTCCTGTTTGCCCAAACGGGTTTGCTGGCTGGCTTATATTCTGCCCTGATCGTCCATCGGATGGTCCGTCCGCTCATTGGTGCACGACTGACCTGGATCGCCTTGCTGACTAGTCAGCTTTTATCTGGCTTCGGGATTTATCTGGGCAGATTTGGCCGCTGGAATAGCTGGGATTTATTAGCAAACCCCCTGGCTTTATTCGATGCGATTGCCGGAGCAAGCAGCAATCACCTAAGCTTGAAATTAACACTGGCCTATGGTTTTGTACTGGCCGTTCTGTATGTGGCTTTCTGGTGGTATGTCGATTATGAGCGCGATCAATCCAACTTAAAAAGGCCTTTTTTGTAGTTCTAACAGCAATACGAACGCACGGCTACGTTGAGCTATAACGATCATTGGCTATTACCTTAGCTACCTAAATTACCCAACGACCAATTAATGCTATGTTTGCCACATGATTAATTTCCGTAAAGTCTGGCGTAGTTTTGGGTTTGCGCGACAGGGTATCGTTGATTTATTTCGATACGAGAACAACGCCAAAGTACATTTGCTCATCGCAGGACTCGTATTCGTTGCCGGGTTCTGGCTGGAGATTAGTCGGGTAGAGTGGGCCATTATTCTGACACAAGTTGGGCTCGTCTGGGCTGCCGAAGCGTTCAATACGGCGATTGAAAAGATCTGCGATTTTGTCTCTCCGGGCCTGCATCCGCAAATAAAAGCGATCAAAGATTTATCGTCCGGTGCAGTATTGATTCTTGCAGTCACAGCCGTACTCGTAGGGCTACTTATTCTAGGCAGTAAATTACTTGCAATTTTTAATGGGTAGTCTATCCGTAGCAATTGCCCATGTATTGAACAAAAACGGCGGTAGCAAACTGCCAAAGCGACGGCCGCAATAAACCGAATACCTTAAACGCTAAAAAGAAACTCTTTTCCATGTACGAATCGCGCGAACATCTACAGACGCTGACTGAGATCCGCAGCCTGATGGAACGCTCTTCCAAATTCCTGTCATTGAGCGGCTTATCGGGCGTATCAGCGGGCATTATTGCTCTAATAGGGGCTACTGTTGTTTATGTTCGCCTACGAACTGATCTGCTTCAGGCACTGAGCTACCAGCGAATCGAACTTTACAACGACACTGCTCACCAGGCTATTCGCGAATTTTTGGTTACAGTGGCTATTGTTGTCTTATTGACGGCTTTACTGAGTGGCAGTTATTTTACCATTCGAAAAGCACGGCGACAAGGATTAAGCGTCTGGAACTCGTCGTCGCAACGATTGCTCTGGTCATTGGCTGTTCCACTGGCAGCCGGGGGTATATTTTGTTTAGCCCTATTACACTATAATATGATCTGGCTGGCTTTTCCGTCAACCCTAATTTTTTACGGATTAGCTTTGCTCAATGGCAGCAAATACACCGTTCGCGATGTCGAATCGCTCAGTTATTGTGAAATTGGGCTTGGATTACTCTCCTTATTTTGGCCAGGCTACAACCTGCTGGCATGGTCAGTTGGTTTCGGGGTTCTACATATCGTTTACGGCCTGGCCATGTATTTTAAATACGAACGCAATACCGCATGAAAGACCTACTGGCTCAATTCAATAAAGCCTTTGAGAGTAAAGCGCGGTTAAACATCATGTCGGTTCTGATCGTTAATGACGCCATGAGTTTTAACGCGTTTAAAGAGCTGCTCGGCCTTACCGATGGTAACCTCGCTACCCATCTGCGAGCGTTGGAAGAGTCGGGCTATATCGCTGTGCAGAAGCAATTTGTTGGCCGTAAGCCCAATACAACCTATTCAGCTACCGATGCCGGACGGCAGGCTTTTTCCGATCACCTCAACGCTCTGGAAGAGTTTATCAAAAATCTATAAAAACAGCTTCTAAACGATTACGGTAGGAATAAAAAACGGATTGAATAATCCGTAATGCTTCATTGTGTCCATTTTTTTCTTTTTTTACTTTGTAAAACAAAGTACTTTTATGAAAATAGAAAGCCGAGTTACTACCCAGCTACCAGAAATCCCCAAACAGACTGAACGTTCAGATGTGTATAGTAATAACCATGCGTCTACTACTCCACCTCTACCCTGGCTGAAGCCTTTTCAGGAGCCACTATTTGGCATAGGGCTGGTGATGTTGGTCCTATCAGCCGGGGCCTTCCTGCTTTACGACCTCCTGAATGATTCCGGCCGGACGGGAACCTATAATAGCCTGATGATTATGCTCCATTATGGCCTATTCATTATCTATGGGCTCATGTTGTGGACGAGCGGATATCTGAAAATACGAGATACCAGTCGGCATCGTCCAGTCAGATGGCTGGGTCTTTTGCTGTGGCTAATCAGTGCTTATGCCCTAAATCGGGACCTACCTGTTTTTCAGCAATCAACAGAATGGCTGTGTTGGGCATTAACTTTAGTTGGAATTGCGATGACAGGCTATGCATGGCTCGATATGCTTTCGGTACGCATCCAGCAACTACTGTACGCGGTGCTTGCCTTCGGCTTTTGGGTCTTTGCTTATATGGCTGTCTATATGGTTGAGTGGTATATCGTAAGTGTACCCCTGTTAATTGGCCTTGGTTTATCCTGTCATACATTTGTCCCACTGGCTTTTACCATTACACTTGGCAGACGATTATGGTATGATTGCAGGCATAACGAACACCTCCGACCAGGCGTAGTTCTTGGAGCGGCTATTCCGGTTGTGGCGCTGGTAATCTTTCTAACAGGGTGGGTAAGTGATTTAAATCGGATCGATCGGATCCGGCGGGAAAGTACAATTCGCCAAACCAGCGATCTACCCGAATGGGTTCTTATAGCCCAACAACTAAAACCCGACTGGATCACGAACCGGTTGCTTCTTGCCGGTCAATTGTATGATCTTGGGCCTTTCTTCAGCAATAGCAGCGGGTTCTTTCCGTCACAGACGGGGCTGGATGACGCCCGTCAGCACGATCCGCTGGTTGTGATTGCGTCAAATCTGTATCCCACTGACGGCTTAACAGCCTCAGATAAGCTGAGGCTGTTGAAAACAATCCATGATGAACGTCATATTACAGAAGAAAAATTCTGGACAGGACGTCATTTGGCTATTTCGGATGTGGTTTCGCAGGTACGCATCTGGCCGCAGTTTCGACTGAGTTACACAGAAAAGACAATTCGTATTCATAATCGGGCCTCGATAACAACCGAAGAAGCCCTACTTACCTTCCATTTGCCGTCCGGCTCAGTTGTATCATCCATGTCTTTATGGGTGAATGGTCGTGAAGAACCAGCTCGGCTAACAACCGTTGCCAAGGCTGATTCGGTTTATCGTACCATTGTAGGGGTCGAATCAAGAATCTCAGCCCGCGATCCATCAGTAGTTTTCTGGCAGGAAGGCAACCGGGTAACAATTCGTGTGTTCCCATGTCGGGCAAATGAAGACAGACGCGTAAAACTGGGCATCACATCGCCGTTGGCAGTAGCAGGAAACGAGTTAGTCTATCAAAACGCCTATTTCGAAGGCCCGAACGCCATTTCCGCCACCGAATTAATCAACATTGATTTTGACCAGACGCCCCAAAGTCTAGAGTCACCGTGGTTGCTGGATAAGCTAACTGGCAATCAGTTAACCCATCAGGGGAGCTACGAGCCTAACTGGTCGCTCCGGTTTAAGGCTCCGGCCTTATCGCCCGACGCCTTTGTGATGCCAGACAGCAACCTGGCCTATCAACTGATCCCTTATAAACCAACATGGGACTCATTTGTACCTACTGACGTGTATCTGGACGTGAATGCAGCCTGGACGAAAGATGAGTTCATAGCTGTATTCAACGCTGCGACCCAGATTAAAAGCCATGTATGGTTATTCGACGATGGGCTTAAACAGCTTACCAAACAGGATCTGGAGGCTACATACAACAGGCTCTCGGCACAGCAATTCAGCCTATTTCCCGTCTACAGGATTCAAAAACCAGCAACGGCCTTACTCATTACAAAAGCAACCCTTTCGTCACCGACGCTGAGCGACTTAAAAAATACCGTTTTTGCAGAACGGATGCAGCAAACGGGCCGGCAAACAGAACCCATCCGAACGTTCTGCCTCGGCAATACCTTATCGCCATACCTCAAAACACTCTCAGAGCTCAGTGTTCTGAACGTGACATCCGGAGCAATTAGTGATCTATCGCACCAGGTTATCGCTCAACACCAATTTCCAAAACAACTGAATGAGCCAGGCCAGATTGCTCTGCCTGAAGCAGGGGTTAATATTCAGGAAATAACCCGGCCAGAGCCGACGGCAACTATTTTAAGAAAGTCCAGCGCGCCTGATCACCTGGCGCGGCTGTTTGCCTATAACCATCTACTACATCAAATCGGTCGACACTATTTCACGCCCAATTATCAGACCGACACATTGATACATGAAGCACAGATGGCTCACGTTGTCTCTCCCCTATCAAGCCTGATCGTTCTGGAAACAGCTAATGATTATGAGCGATTTGGCATAAAAAAAGACAGATCAGGGCTTGAAAACGCCACACTAAAGCAGGAAGGGGCCGTGCCTGAACCCCACGAATGGGCGCTTCTGGCGATGCTGGCAGGATTTATTGGTTGGCTGATCTGGAAAAAACGGTATGCTACTGCTTGATCTAACAACCCTTCTTACCATAGCCTTGCTTCTGTTTGTGGGGTGGCCCGGCCAGAATAGGTCGGGCCACTGGATCGGACGGATCATTGCGCTACTATTGCTTTCGCCAGGGTTACGGTATTTTTCAACCCTCTTTACATTTCCAATCCGGCTACAACTCAGTAGCTGGGCCGGTTCACTTTTGCAGGGGGCTGGTTTGGACGTACAAACTCAGGGAAACGTTCTTGTCTATAACGGCATAGAGATGGCCGTCGACCCGGCCTGCATGGGCCTACAAATGACCGGCGTGTCTCTTCTGGTTGCTCTTTTTTTGTTAATATGGCATGAAAATCAACACCACAAACGAGTCCCTGTCGGCTGGGTAATGGCCTACGGATTAATCACATTTGGGCTAACCATTATATGCAATTTGTTCCGGATTATTTTTCTGGTGTTGTTTGCCGCTATGCCCGGAACATGGGCCCATGAAGCACTGGGTTTACTTTGCGTTGCCGTTTACGCCTGGCTCCCGTCGTGGGGCCTGGCCCAATCACTGGTGCATAAATTTGGAGTACAGGAGAAATGGGTACAGGAGAAACGAGCAACGATAGTTCAGGCAAAACTGCTTATCATCAGGGCCGCATGGGGGATAGGCCTGGTAGCAACTGGACTAGCTATCAGAGCCTATGCCGCAGAAGCGCCAAATTCGGCAGAAAATCTATGTAGATCAGAAATTTATACCCGCTATGGCATCCGGTATGATGCGAATTTTACGGGTAAAACGCTAAGCAATGGTTTTGTTCAACTGACGAAGCCGGGCGTACTAATCTACCTAAAGCCTCAACCCGACTGGTTTAGCGCCGACCACAGTCCTGTTACCTGCTGGCGGGGAAATGGCTATGAACTCCGGCAAGTTCGGGAAACGATGCTGGATGGCCATCCAGCCTATATTGGTGAATTACATCGACAAAACAAAGTGCTTCATACGGCCTGGTGGTTTAGTAACGGTAGAACGACAACGATCAGCCAGCTAACCATGCGCAGGCAAATACTCCAAGGCGAAACGGGCTTTGTTCTGGTCAATGTAACTGTTTCGGGGGATAAGATTTAACCCTGGATAGATTCGGTCCGCCTGATGACATGTATCTTTGCGCTCATCGCCATTTATACACTATGAAAGTTACCGGGTTCAGTATTGTCAGAAACGCTATCAAATTTGATTACCCCATTCTCGAAGCGATTCAGTCTGTTTTACCACTTTGCGATGAGTTCGTGGTGGCCGTAGGCAATTCTGAAGATGACACACTGGCCCTGATCAAAAGCATCGATTCTGACAAGATTCGGATTATTGAAACCGTTTGGGATGATTCGCTACGGGCGGGGGGGCAAGTGTTGGCCGTAGAAACGAACAAAGCCCTTGCAGCCATCTCACCAGACACCGACTGGGCGTTTTACATCCAGGGCGATGAGGTCCTGCATGAGCGATACCTACCCGTTGTCAGACAGGCCATGGAGCAGTATCTCGATCACCCTCAGGTGGAAGGGCTGCTGTTCAACTACCTGCACTTTTACGGATCTTATCGCTATGTAGGCGATTCGCCCCAATGGTACCGGCGTGAAATTCGGATTATTCGTTATTCGGACAACGTAACGGCTTATCGGGATGCACAGGGGTTCCGAACAAAAGACAACAAGAAACTCCATGTTAAATTAATTGATGCCTACATCTACCATTACGGCTGGGTAAAACCACCCGAGGTACAGAAAACCAAACTAGCCGCTACGCAGCGTTTCTGGAACGATGACCAGCAAATTATGCAGGCCCGCCAGACACTCGATCATTTCGACTATGGGACTATCGATGCATTGGCCGAATTTAAAGATGCTCAGCCAGCCATTATGCAGCCTCGCATCAACGCGCAAAACTGGCAGTTTGACTTTAATATCCGTGAAAAAAAATATTCGTTAAAAAACCGTTTCAAGACATTCATCGAGCGAATAACCGGGTGGCGCATGGGCGAATATCGCAACTATAAACTGCTACGGTAGTTTCAGAGAAGCCCCTGTCAATTATTACCCGAACGAGGGGCTTCTTAGGGAACGGGCAAATCAGTAGAACACCGTAAATTTGTTTGGGCGGCCCACCCAGACCGTTTAAGTCGTTTTTATGGAAACTACGCTCTCTCCTTCTCGTCCTATTCCCATACATCCGGGCTTACCCATTGTGGGCAATACGCTCGAATATCTACGCGATCCGCTGGCATTTCTTCGCCGGCTGCAACGAGACTATGGGCACCAACGAATGGTTTGCATCAACGTTGGTGGGCGTATAACAACCCTTATGCTCAAACCCGAAGAGACCAAGCAGGTCATTCAGGAAAATAACCGCAACTACGGCCGTGGAAAGTCATTCGCCATTCTGCGGGAATTTTTGGGCAATGGTCTACTGACTAGCGAAGGCGATTTCTGGCGTCGGCAGCGCCGGCTGGCCCAACCCGCATTCCACCGGCAAAAGCTGGCAATTCTGGCCGAGATTATGATTGAGGAAGCGGTGGCATGGGTAGATCGCCTGGAGAAATCAGCGGATATTAAACCCGTAAATTTCTCAGCGGCAACAACAGATGTTACGCTCCGTATTGTAACGAGGACATTATTTGGCAGTAGTTTAGGCGACCAGTTAGATGGCCTGTCGAGTGCATTGGCGAACCTGAATCATGTAGCCAATAATGCGGTCATTAATCCAATTCGCTTGCCGAAATGGGTTCCTACACCCGATAATCGCTCCTTTGAGAAAGCGACCCAAAAAGTAAACAACCTGATTTTCGGCATTATCGAATCAAGACGCCAGACGGGCGAAACTCGTGACGATCTGCTGGATATGTTGCTCCGTGCCACCGACGACGAAACCGGAGAAGGAATGTCGGACGCGCAACTTCGCGACGAAATGGTGACGCTATTCACGGCAGGCCATGAAACCACAGCCACCTCGATGGCCTGGACACTTTATCTGTTAGCACAACACCCTGAGGTTGTAAAGCGGGCAAAAGTCGAAATCAATGCCGTTCTTGGCCAACGCGACCGTCCTTCGGCCGATGATTTACGGGCAATGCCCTACCTGTCGCAAATCATTAGTGAATCGTTGCGTCTTTACCCACCAGCCTGGATTATGAGCCGCCTGTCGCTCGGTCCTGACCGATTCGGCGATTACGTGCTGGAACCAAATCGGGGTGTATTGGTTAGCCCTTACGTCCTGCATCACGATCCTGATAGCTGGCCTGATCCAGAACGATTTAACCCCGATCGCTTCGCACCTGAGCAAAGTAAAGATCGACACCCATATGCCTTTCTACCCTTTGGCGGAGGCCCACGGTTATGCATAGGCAATCAATTTGCGCTCATGGAAATGCAGGCCCTGCTAACCGTTCTGCTGCATCGTTTTGATCTTCGTCCTATGTCGGGTTTACGGATCAAAACACAGCCCCTCATTACACTTCGCCCAAAGCAGGCTGTGCATATTTACCTCGACTAACACACACAAATTATACTTTCTGAAGAATCTTTGTATTTAACCGTTCCACGATAATCATTAAATCACTCACTCTAAAGAGTTAGGAACACTTCTCGACTGTATTCCGTGAAACACAATTGCATCTTTCGTAGCAGGCCTTGACATTGTGGTCGAGATACCCAAACTTAGACAGTCCATTGATGTTCTTGTTTCAATTCACTTTTAAAAGCGACACAATGAGACTACAAATTCACGCCGTGAGGTTCACGGCAGATCAGAGCCTGTTAGACTTTGTCCAGGCCAAACTGAACAAATTAGACACTTTTCATGACCGTATTATCGGTGCTGAGGTGTTCCTCAAGTTAGACGGGGCCGATTCTAATAAAATCAAAGAGAAAGTGATCGAAGTTCGACTCACAATCCCCGGCAAGGAGCTATTCGTGAAAGAACACGACAAAAGTTTCGAGAGCGCAACCGATAGGGTGCTTGAGGTTTTAAAAGATAAACTGGTTCGTTGCAAACAAAAAAGGAATGACATTTTTAGTCCGGCCATTACCGAAGCACAAACCCGGATGAGAGAGGAAGAAGAAGAGGTCTTTGAACCCGATGAGTTATAGATCGTAATCCATCAAAAAAGCGAAAGCCACTCCTGCAGGAGTGGCTTTCGCTTTTTTGATAATAATCAATTATAAGCCAAAGGCTTCCTTGACCTTATCAACAAAGTCAAGCTTTTCCCAGGTAAATAGTTCTACTTCTACCTCTTTTGAGTGTCCGTTAGAACCAAATGTTTTCTTCACGATTTCATTCTTGCGGCCCATATGTCCATAAGCAGCTGTTTCAGAATAAATCGGGTTCCGGAGCTTGAGTCGTTGTTCGATAGCATATGGGCGCATATCGAACAGCTCTTCAACTTTAGTAGCAATTTCACCGTCGTGTAAATCTACTTTGGCTGTGCCGTAGGTGTTTACGTACAAACCACAAGGTTTTGCTACCCCGATGGCATAAGAGACTTGTACTAAAACCTGATCGCAGAGACCAGCAGCTACTAAATTCTTCGCAATATGACGCGTTGCATAAGCCGCCGAACGGTCCACTTTTGAGGGATCTTTACCCGAAAAAGCACCACCGCCGTGAGCCCCTTTACCACCGTAGGTATCGACAATAATCTTACGGCCGGTCAGACCAGTGTCACCGTGAGGACCACCTATTACAAATTTGCCCGTTGGGTTAATGTAATAGGTGATGTTATCCGTAAACAAGCTATGCAATTCGACGTTCTGTGCTGCCTTGACGCGCGGAATCACAATGTTAATGATGTCTTCTTTGATTTTAGCCAGCATCGTTTCGTCATCAGCAAAATCATCGTGCTGGGTCGAAACGACAATGGTATCGATACGAATTGGCTGGTGATCATCCGAATATTCAATGGTCACCTGCGACTTGGCATCGGGCCGCAGATAAGGCATTAATTCGTTTTCGTTATTTCGGATGTTTGACATTTCACGCAGGATTGCATGCGCCAGATCCAGCGGCAACGGCATGTAGTTATCGGTTTCGTTTGTCGCGTAACCGAACATCATACCCTGATCACCAGCTCCCTGAGCGTTGGCACGCGATTCGAAATCTTCACTAACCGCTTTCCGGTCAACTCCCTGATTGATATCAGCCGATTGATCGTGAAGAGCCGAGAAAATACCACAGGAATTGGCCTCAAACATGTATTCGCTCTTGGTATATCCAATCTTACGAATCACATCGCGGGTAATTTTCTGAACGTCTAAATAGGTATCTGTCTTGATCTCACCGGCCAAAACGACCTGTCCGGTCGTAACCAGCGTTTCGCAAGCTACTTTACTCGATGGATCGAAAGCCAGGAAATTATCAATTAGTGCGTCGGAAATTTGATCCGCGACTTTGTCGGGATGTCCCTCAGAAACAGATTCGGAAGTGAAGAGATAAGGCATTACTGCTCTGTATGACTTGGTTTGAATAACAAATCTACGAGATATTTCGCAAGGGACAAGGAACAGATCCGATGCGGCTCTTATTGGGCAGGATCAACACTTTTGTTTTACTTACTTTTATCGAAATAGTCAACTTGACTATACAGGCAATTATTGGCTCTTAATAACGAAGGGCAAGCTGATACACTCACCCTATAATCCTGCTTATTTTTCTTTATCCAAACATTTTCCGACGAATCACATCGAAGAAAGCCACTGTAAATGGCCACCAGGGCATTGTCGAAAACAACCGGATTTCATCCATAAGGCGGGTGTCTTCATCCAGAAACTTAAAGACACTCACCGCTTGATTTTCAGTATACAGCCGGGTAAATAAGTCATCGGCGGGGTACCGATGATTTTCCAGAACATTCAACAATATACTGTCATATAATTTAAATCGACTTTTTGACCAGGGGAATTTCCGATTAGGCTTACCTGCCTCCGCCAAATTTGTAACAATTGATTGTAAGTAACGCTGCGTCCGCTGGAATGTATAACCTGTTGACGGTTTTGTGTGCCCGCCTGACGTGCCAATTCGCACAATGTGTTCGGAAGGATTTTCCTGTGTTGGCTCGTCACTCATTGGAATTATACCCGTTTCAACTTCACAGATTTCGTACGTGCCGGTATTTAAAAACCGATCGATATAGTGGCGTAGTTCTGTTTCGTATTCATCATCAGCCAGGCGCTTATCATTAAAGAGTGTAAACTCCACCAGAGCCGTTTTATCATCAAATGGCATCACATATACAAACCGGCAATCACCGCCCTGTTCGACGCGAAAATCCATGATTTCGGGTAAGGTCGGGTCAAAACAGGATTTTTTGGTTTTGATTACCCACCCTCTGAAATGCTGTAACAGGTTATGATTTTCTGGTTGATCGAGCTTCAGGGCAAACGTGCTATCGAATACATAATCGGCAATGTATGGCTCATCATCGGCGATCACAAAACCACCCTGAGGAGTTTCCTTAACACGATTGATCGTTGCCTGTCGGCGCTCAATATTGGGGTATTTTTCGAGCTCCTTCTGAATAAATTCGTAGAAGTCGATTCCTCGCAGCATTTTGTATTGATAACCGCCCAGATCGAGTGCTCCGGCGTTGGTAGTCCCATGAAAGCTGACCTGGTTCCATTTACGGAACACAATTGATTCGAACGGGCCGGCATTTCGCTCCCAGAAGCACCAGGTTCGATCATTGCGATCTTTACTATCACGGTCCAGAATCAGTATTGAACGGTCGCGTAGAGAAGATTGTGTCAGGTAGTAAGCCAGACTTAAGCCTGCCATACCTCCCCCCGCTATGATGAAGTCGTATTTTTTCATGCAGCAAACAAAAAGTCCGGACGAGCCGCCCGGACTTTTATACTAAATAACAGGGATACTGAATTGTTTGCAAATATGCCCGTAAACTTTACACGTTCACGTGTTTTTCAGCATGGTAACTCGACCGAACCAGCGGACCCGATTCTACGTATTTTATACCACGCTTCAGTCCTTCTTCCTTATACATCGCGAATGTTTCCGGATGAATCCATTCAATAACTTCGTGGTGCATTTTGGTTGGCTGTAAATATTGGCCCAACGTTAACACATCGAGGCCATTGGCAACCAGATCGTCCATGGCTTTGAACACTTCATCGTGCGTTTCGCCAAGACCAAGCATGATACCTGATTTGGTACGTTTGCCGTACTCTTTGGTCCGGCGAGTCTGCTCCAGACTACGCTCATAACGAGCTTGTGGCCGAACGCGCCGGTAGAGCCGCTCAACTGTTTCCATATTATGCGAAACAACCTCCTGACCAGCAGAGATCATTCGTTCGAGTGCTTCCCAATTACCTTTCGTATCAGGAATCAGTGTTTCTATGGTTGTTGCAGGCGACGATTCTTTAATTAGCCGTACGGTCTGGTGCCAGATTTCGGCACCCCGATCTTTCAATTCGTCACGATTAACGGACGTTATTACGGCATGCTTCACTTTCATCAGCACGATGGCTTCGGCTACACGACGGGGTTCGTCCGCATCATATTCGTTTGGACGGCCCGTTGCCACTGCGCAGAATGTGCAGCTTCGGGTACATACATTCCCGAGAATCATAAACGTAGCCGTACCAGCGCCCCAGCATTCGCCCATGTTGGGGCAGTTGCCGCTTTCGCAGATCGTATGGAGTTTATGTTCGTCCACTAATTTCCGGACTTTGGCGTATTCAGGACCAATGGGTAGTTTAACGCGCAGCCAGTCGGGACGTTTTTTCCGTTGTTGTTCGGAGGGTATTACGGGTAGTTCAATCATGGCTCCTCAATCCTTTCCAACAGAATTCGTTTTTTGCCCGTAAAGTTCAGGAAAAAAACACAGAAAAGGGAAGAGCCGGAGCAATGGTCTATTCCATCATTCCGGCTCTTCCCTTTTCTGTATTTTAGAATCCTGTTTATTTCTTATTTCCAAAAAACAAGGTTATATAACCAGAGGTGAAGAAGCTGCGATTACCGTCTTCACGCGTTCCATTCGGGCCAGGATTGGGAATAATAATGACCTTATTCGGGAAAACTTCGGCCAGAAATCCAATCTCAACACCGGTTGTATTGTTCCGAAATGTACTTAATTCAAAGCTCAATGCTGCTTTTACGTTCAGACCTACCGTCAATTTAGAATCGCCCAGGCCCTGAAAGAATCCTCCCGACCCGATCGGTGCACCCTGTGGGCTACCAGAGCCTTGATTTAGCGAACTATAGGGCACAGAGCGCGTCTGATTTCCTTCCTGAATTTTCACGTAATAGGGCTTGATAATACCGAGTGTTGGCCCTGCCGCGAAAATTCCGCTTACGGCAATTCCTTCATCGGCGCTACGATCAAACAGCTTGATTTCGCGGCCATATTGCCCCCGAAGCGCAAAAAGATAGCTCTCTTTGCCATAAATAAAGCGCGAGCTGGCAAAATTGCTTGTCGTCTGAATTTCTTTGGGATGCTTTACATTAACGATCTCGATACTCAGGTAACGATATTGCGGCATTCCAAAAAAACTATTCGACAATAGTTTAGCCTGCCGGAATGATAGGCCTCCCAGCACACCCGAATTAGTGTTCGACGTGATGCCATAGGTCGTAATGGTTCGATACGTTTCATCGTCCGAATCAGTATTTTGCGCCCAGACATTACCACTAACTAACAACCAACTCGTTAGAGCGATTGCCTTCAATTTGTATATAGTTCGCATTTTGTCTAATTCTTGATTAAAACTACACAATTTCCATTAATTCCCGCTAAAATTATCGGCCACATTAGCGTAACCAACTGATATTTTTTATGTTTAGGCAAATTAGCCTGAAAATCAACAACCAACTTATTTTACCCTTTATTCGGCAGGCTTATTGACTCACAACTCATTTTTAATTCATGGCTACGATTCACATTGATTATCTTGGCGATTTACGAACCGACTGCACTCATCTGCAATCGGGAACTCATATCAATACCGATGCACCCACCGACAATCAGGGTCGGGGCGAAGCGTTTTCCCCAACCGATCTGGTTGCTAATGCACTAGGCACCTGTATTATTACAACGATGGCTATTTCTGCCCGACGCGATGGTATCGAACTAAAAGGCAGCGAACTGGAGGTAACGAAAATCATGACCAGCCAACCTCCCCGGCGCATCGCCCGCATTGAGATTGACCTTACTCTTCGCACCGAAGTGCTCCCCGACGATGACACTCGGGCTCGCCTTGAGAAAATCGCGCATACCTGCCCTGTAGCCATCAGCCTCCATCCCGATCTTGAGCAAGCCGTAACTATTCGGTGGGAAGAAACTGTAAACGCCTAATCCGTACGCTAACTATTGATGTGTTCTTCTGACCGGTGAGTACACTATGTAGTTATTGCGACTTAAAACCGTGATTGGGTAGTTCGATTTTCATATTAGTGTCAGTCGTAATCTCTTAGCTTGTTTATCAATTACATTCAGTAAACTGGCTTTTGAGTTGTATGTATCCTTTGCAATATTATCAGTCTTCAATAACAGTCTTTTTCGTAAAGCCAAGTGGCAATATGAAGCTATTGAGAAACGAATTGTAGAATTTATAGAAAACGAATTAAAATAAACGCAGCGGGGCCGGCAATGGCCCCGCTGCGTTTATTTTAACCTCACACAGCTCCTTAATGAAGCAGTACTTGTCAATTGTATTTCGCTCGACAGCAACTGACAAAAGGATATTGTCGAGCGCGATATACTATTGTTTTATCTCCAGTACTACATCTGTCTGGTGGCCCCTTTTGCATGCGTTATCCATGAACTCAGGCTCGTCGGGATTCGGTGTTAACTTCACCGTTACCACTTTTTCACAGCCTGCGGCATAGCTATCAGTGAGTCGATGTGAAACACCTCAACTCATGCATCTAATTCTTAGCACTTGCATGTTTAAATCGATATATACCCAGGTTTGGCTCCAGATCGGCAATCGAAACTTGCATATCCTTGAGTTGTCCGTTAGCAAGATCGTATACCCACCCATGCACCTTAATATCTTGACTCTCAAACAAACGTTTTTGGACAAACGACAGCTTCATCACATTCAGACACTGCTCCCGCACGTTCAACTCGACTAGTCGCCGATGTCTGGATTCAGCATCTTCAAGGGCATCAAGCTCATCGCGATGCATCCGATAAACGTCCTGGATGTTACGTAGCCATGTGTTCATATAGCCAAAATCATCATGGGTGGTGGCTGCTTTGATACCACCGCATCCGTAATGTCCGCAAACGATAACGTGCTTAACTTGCAAGTTCTCGACAGCATACTGCAATACTGCCAGTGAACTAATGTCGTTGTTGGGCACTAAGTTGGCGATATTGCGATGGATAAACACGTCTCCAGGCTTAATCCCCATAAAAGCATCCGGCGATACCCGGCTATCCGAACAACCAATATACAGAAATTCGGGAGCTTGGCTTTTAGCCATGTCTGAAAAATAGGCGGGATCGAGTTGCAGTTGCTTCTGTACCCATTCTTTGTTGTGACTGAATACCTGTTCGTATAAATTCATAAACTCATCTTGTTTTTAGTTCAAAACTAGTATGCGCCAAAAGATTTTCCTCAATAATATCCCTTATTTATGCTATTTTCTGATCAAGTGCTCCTTATTATGAATGAGCAAAGAATTTCTCCAAGGGATTAGTTTTGCCAATCTATCCTAATTATCTGTAGTTTACAAAATGGGACCGCACCGGCGGATTGGTATTAAAGCTACTTACAGTCACGTGTTCACTGCCAAGACCGTGTTCATGATTATCTGAACGTGCTATGACAAATTAGACGGTCAGTTAGCGCAGACAATTTTTCAATCAGCCTCAAGAGGTAATATACATTTTGCATAACACCAAGCTTCTCGGAATAACAGCGTCTTTTTCTCAAACGCCAATCCCGACTCGGCACAATACGGCAATCTGGGCGTACAATTATTACCGGTCCCCCTTATCCTTGCTTTTAGCAACTGCCCATTGACCTACTTTGTTACCGCTTAGATTGGCTATTCTCTATTAAAAACAATTCAAACACGTCCAATGGGAGGCCCTCTTTTACGGATTGATAGCTAGTCACTACCATCTTTCATTTAGGATGAACGAATCACAAAATTGCAACTATGCTATTCTGGAGAGCGCTATTTTAATCAATGGCGATAGTGATACGGGCTTGGCTGAAACCATTAAACGGTTCGATTTTATTGGCATCGGAACAAAGGAGTAGAAAAACTATTTAGAAGAATATTTTACATGAATAATTAAAACTTTTACTGGTATTATTTTTTTGTAAAAAAATAATACCAGTAAAATAAAAGAGTATAGTAAATATAATTTACTCAAATCATTCCAAGATAAAATATATTCTGAGAATTTTCAGGCTTATTACATTTCCAGAACTAAAGCTTCTTTATTATATTTATTTCTATATTCAATTGGCGACAATCCCGTAATTTTCTTAAATACAGTTCTAAATGATTTTGTATCCGAATAACCTACATCGAACATTACTTCATTAACGTTTTTCCGGCCCGTTTCCAAATCCTTTTTCGCTGCTTCTATTTTTACACGCTGAATGTATTCAGTCACGGTATTGGCCGTAGCACTTTTAAACCGGCGTTCCAGGCTTCTGCGTCCAACGGCTAATAAATCAGCTAGCTGGTCGACAGTTATTTTGTCCTGAAAATTAGTTTCAATAAAATCCTGAGCCTTTTTTACAGATTCATCTTCGTGCGCTTTCTGCCCCTGAAAGATAATAAAGGGCGACTGGCTATTCTTGTCGATGTCAATCATAAACGCTTTGGCAATCAGAACAGCCACATCTCTGCCTGCATTCTTTTCTACGAGGTATAGAAGCAGATTCAAATACGAATAAGCCCCTCCGCTGGTGTAAATGCCATCCTCTTCGGTCATGATCTTGTCATCGACCAGATTCACGTCTGGAAACATGGCCCTAAATTCGTTGGCAAGCCTCCAGTGCGTTGCACACTGCTTCCCTTTCAGAAGGCCCGTAGCGGCCAGAAAAAAAGCGCCTATGCAGTAACTGGCAATCTCTGCACCCGCCTTATAGTGCTTGATAAGCCAGGGAATTAACTCCTCATTCAGAGCGAGAATTTGCTTCTGATCACCAAACAAAGCCGGAATAATAATCAGGTCTGTTTTTAGCACATCGCCGATCAACAGGTCTGGGGTCACCGTAAATAACCCGTTTCGTTGTCTTGTTTCTGTGGACAACCCAACCAGCTGAATCGTGAACAAGGGTGCCTTGCCCATCGCTTTCTGAAACTCATTTACCTCAGCTAGTATCTGGTGAGTTCCCTCAATATTGGTCAGGCTGATATGCCCATGCGGAACAATAATCGATACGTGTTTCATAGTTCAAAAATAAAGAAAAACAATTAGTTCAAAAATAAAGAAAAACAATGTCGTAATCAACCCTTATATTGCCGGATTTACCCCCTATATTCCTTCGTGGAGTATGGTAAATTTGCATAGATAAAATAGTGAATAAACAGCGAAAATAAAGCAGCTATTTTTATCAGAGTGAGTTCTTATAATAATTGCTGACCTGGTTGAATTTAACTACCAAAAACCGATCTATTAAGAAACTTTTTTAAGTCCGAAAATGGAAATTGATCGGGGTCTATGATGTATAAAATCCATTCACTGTTTGTTGACTGCAATTTGCAGAAGAGAAAACGTAATCTTTTTACGTCCAGAGTAAAGTTCACATTTTAACTAACATAAAAAGAATCATGGCAACGTTAAATCCCCCTTATCTGAACTTCAACGGCAATTGCGAAGAAGCTTTCACTTTTTACAAATCCGTATTTGGTGGCGAATTCGCAAGTATCACGCGTTATAAGGATGCTCCTTCAGAAAATCCAGTTCCTGAAAACGAAGCCGAGAAAATCGCCAACATTGGGTATCCTATCGGCCAGGGAGGCTCGCTGATGGGTAGCGACGTCCCGGAATCCTATGGCAAAGCCATAATTGGCACTAATGTCTACGTACCTGTCAATACCGAAAGCGAAGAAGAAGCAACACGCCTTTTTAATGGTCTGTCGGTCGGTGGTCAAGTTATGATGCCGCTCGATAAGACATTCTGGAATGCTTATTTTGGGATGTTCACCGACAAATTTGGCGTTCAGTGGATGATCAGTTACGATTATAATCAGTAGACATTGGCTTATTAACGCGAAAAGAACGCATCATGAGAAAAGTAAAATTGCAAATGCAACTCACTCTGGACGGTTTTGTGGCCGGCCCAAACGGCGAAATGGACTGGCTGGTCTGGAATTGGGATGAGGAGTTAAAACAGTATGTTGGTGCGCTAACCGAATCTGTAGACACAATTCTACTTGGTCGGGTACTTGCACAAGGATTTATTCCGGCATGGGCCTCCAGAGTCGAAAATCCAGAAACGGCCGATGCGTTTGCTCAAAAAATGAATGATCTACCCCGGTTTATTTTCTCCAAAACGCTGAGCGAGACTCAATGGGAAAATACAACGCTGGTTAAAGGAGACCTTGTCGAAGAAATTAATGCGCTAAAACAACAGCCGGGTCAGGATATAATTCTGTATGGTGGGGCCAAACTAGTATCGGCCTTTATACAGCATAATCTGATCGACGAATACCACCTTTTCGTCAATCCGGTTCTTTTAGGGAATGGGCTGCCAATATTTCATGCATTGACAAATAAGCTAAACCTGAAAGCAGTAAAAAGCCAGTTGTTTAGCTGCGGTATCGTTGCGCTTTACTACGAACCTCAACGTGACTGAGTCGATTTTTACGGCTACTATCCAGTTGGCAAGGCTATTATTCGTTTAGTTTGGGCAAAACAACCTGCAACTTATTTTAAATAGGCCAAACAATGTGTACTAGCTGGCTAGCTGCTTACCCGACAAACGACCTTCTCTTACCGGAAGGTCGTTTGTTTTGTGCCCTTTGCAAAATCATCACTATTTTGCCGGCTGAACCATTTGTAACGCATGAAATATCTGCTTTTTTGCCTTCTATTTTCCTTCACTGCATTTGCCCAAACCAACAACCAATATAATCTGATTCCGTTTCCGGCACGATTTAGCGGTCAGGACGGGCAGTTTACGCTCACCGCCAACACCCGCGTTGTGGTGTCTCCGGCTACCGATGCGACCGTTCGGGGCGTAGCGCAAACATTTGTTAATCAGGTAAAATCCGCCAACGGATTAGCGCTTGCAGTCACACCGACCAGCCCTGTTCTGGCAAAAGGAGCGAACATCCTTCTGACACTTAATAAAAAGCTGGCGCTGGGCGACGAAGGGTATAAACTAACCGTTACGTCAACCCGTGTAGTTGCTGAAGCTGCCACAGCCAGGGGTTTATTTTATGCAACCCAGACCCTACGCCAACTATTGCCGGTTGGTCAGTCGGCAACCATAACGATGCCTGCCTGCGCCATTACCGATAAACCGCGTTATGGCTACCGGGGGCTTCACCTCGATGTTTCGCGGCACTTTATGCCTGTGGCATTTGTCAAGAAATACATCGACCTGATGGCGATGCATAAACAAAACACCTTCCATTGGCATCTAACCGACGATCAGGGCTGGCGTATTGAGATTAAGAAGTATCCGAAATTAACTCAACTCGGTAGCAAACGGGCTGAGACACTCATTGGTCAGTATAGCCAGAATTACCCACAACAGTTTGACGGAAAACCTCACGGTGGCTTCTACACGCAGGAAGAAATTCGGGATGTGGTGCGCTATGCTCAGAGTCGGTTTGTGACCATTATTCCTGAAATTGAAATGCCCGGTCATGCATTGGCCGCCCTGACGGCTTACCCCGAGCTTGGCTGCGAGCCAACAAAAGCATATCAGGTAGCGACCAAATGGGGTGTTTTTGACGATGTTTTCTGCCCTTCCGATAAAACGTTCGGCTTTTTGCAGGATGTACTTACCGAGGTTATGACGCTTTTCCCCGGAAAATACATTCACATTGGGGGCGATGAATGCCCGAAAACTGCCTGGAAACAAAGCGCGTTCTGCCAGGATTTGATGAAGAAAAATAACCTGAAAGACGAACACGAATTGCAAAGCTATTTTATCCGGCGCATCGAGAAATTCGTGAATAGTAAAGGTCGGGCCATTATTGGTTGGGACGAAATTCTGGAGGGCGGTCTGGCCCCCAACGCCACTGTTATGAGCTGGCGGGGTACAGCCGGTGGTATCGCTGCTGCTAAGCAGAAACACGCAGTTATCATGACGCCCGGCGAAACCTGCTACCTCGATCATTATCAGGGCAACCCAGCCACTGAGCCGCTGGCTATTGGTGGTTACCTCCCACTCGATCAGGTTTATGCCTATGAACCAACACCTGCCGACTTATCGCCCGCCGAACAAAACTACATTCTGGGCGTCCAGGGCAATGTCTGGACTGAATATATGCCCTTATCCGAAAACGTTGAGTATATGGTTTTCCCCCGTGCTATTGCTCTGGCCGAAATTGCCTGGTTACCCAAAGGGCCCCGGAATTTCGAAGACTTTGCACAACGGCTCAAAAATCATCTGCCACGGCTAAACGCGATGTCCGTTAATTACGCCAAACGCCTGTTCGATATCACCGCCACTACGCAACCAAACGAGCAGGGGCAAATACAGGTCCGGCTTACTAAACTGGACAGCGATAGCCAGATTTTTTATACAACGAATGGTAAAGAACCCAACGAGCGCACAACTGAATACATTGGTCCGATTACACTGACCAAGACAACAACAATTCGGGCCATGACGCCCACCGGTGGGCGGTTAACCCAAACCTTTACGCTGCATAAAGGCAAAAATAAGCCCTATACCTACGCCATTGAAACGGGAAACGACAGCGATGCAAAAACGACCAAGCTCACGGATGGTGTACGGGGTGACACGCCACGTGGCCGTCGGGAGTGGGTTAATTTTTTCGGTGATATGGACATTACGCTGGATCTTGGCGATGTAACGAGCGTAACGAAAGTATCGCTAAATTTCCTGAAGGTTATTTTAGACAAAAGCTTCCCGCCAACGTCGGTTTCGATCGCGATCTCGCGCGATGGTCAGGATTACAAGGAGGCTATCGATCAACCGATTAAATACGAACTGACCGGACCATGGGATATTTTACCGGTTGTGGCTGACTTCAAAACAGCACGGGCACGTTACGTACGCATTCGGGCAAAGAATGCGGGCGTATGTCCCACTGGGCACCCCAATGCTGGTGAGAAAACCTATTTTTCTACTGATGAAATTGTGGTAGAATAATTTTTTGTCCTGCTGACGCAGGCAGTGTCAGCAGGACAAAAAGCAATATTTATTTCTGTATCTTGTAAGTATGAAATTCCGTCAGAAAATAGTCGTTTTATCCGGTGCAGGAATTAGTGCCGAGAGTGGAATTCCGACTTTCCGTGCATCAGATGGTCTCTGGGAAAATCACCGGATTGAAGATGTGGCTACTCCCGAAGCCTGGCAGCGCAATCCGGATCTGGTTCAGGATTTTTACAATCAACGCCGAAAGCAGGCGCTGAGCGTTCAGCCGAATGCCGGCCATTTGGCCCTGGTGAAGCTCGAGGACTATTTCGATGTGACGGTCATTACGCAGAACGTGGATAATCTCCATGAGAAAGCCGGGTCTTCGAACGTTGTTCACTTACATGGGGAGCTGTTCAAATCACGCAGCACGAAAGACCCAAATCTGATCTATGACATTGACGGTTGGGAGTTAAAACGAGGTGACCTTTGCGCAAAAGGTTCACAACTTCGCCCGCATATTGTTTGGTTTGGTGAAGCGGTGCCTATGATGGATGTTGCTTTAGACATTACTCATGAGGCCGATATTTTTATCGTTGTCGGTACCTCATTGAATGTTTATCCGGCCGCCGGTCTGGTTTACGCTGTTGGTAAAGAGGTTCCGATCTACGTTGTCGATCCTAATAGCCCTGATGTTCATGGACGATCAACTGTAACTTATATAGTAGAGCCTGCTACGGTTGGTCTTACTAAACTAGCCGATCAACTCATAGAATCTACTCGTACATCATGAAAACCATTCGTTTTTACTTCGCTTTTTTTCTGTTACTGATCAACATCGCTGCATGGGCACAGGATGCGCCTAAAAATCTCAATGCCCAGCAAGCGGCTCAGTTACTACAAACCGACAAAGGTATTGTTGTTCTCGACGTCCGTACACCGGCTGAATTTCAGGGCGGTCACCTCAAAAACGCGGTTAATATAGACTACAAAGCCGCTGATTTCGAGCAGCAGTTAGCTAAATTAGACCACTCAAAACCTTATCTGGTCCATTGTGCGGTCGGTGGCCGAAGCACGAAAACGCTACCAGTTCTGCAAAAACTCGGATTTCAGAATGTCAGGCATCTCGACGGTGGGATTCAGGCCTGGCAGCAAGCCGGGCTGCCAGTAGTAAAGTAGGTGGCAACTGGATAAAATAGGGGCAACATTTCCCGGCAATCCGGGTTCAACACGAACACTCAACGTTTGTGTTTTTATGCATCCCGCCGACGACCTAGCTGCCAAAACACTTGCCATACATCATCAACTAAATGCCTATTATGGCATACAGGCCATTTATGGACGGACTGACCCCCTGCATGAATTAATTAGTACCATTCTTTCGCATCGCACGACCCACGCCAATGAAGTAACGGCCTACCGCACCCTGCGCGAACGTTTTCCCACCTGGGAAGCGGTTCGGGATGCACCACTTCCCAGTTTGATCGATGCCATACAAACGGCCAATTATCCGGAAGTTAAAGCCCCCTATATTCAGAATCTGTTGCAACAGTTGATTCGTGAAACAGGTGCAGCCAATATTGATTTTCTGGCTAACCTCACTACCGAAGAAGCCATGAAATGGCTCACCGACCTGCCGGGTATTGGCTTGAAAACAGCAACATTACTCCTATTGTTCAATTTCAAAAAGCCAGTGTTACCTGTAGATACCCATGTTCATCGGGTAACACAGCGGCTTGGTTTAATTGGGCCGAAAGTAAGTGCCGAAAAAGCACATGGTATTCTGTTGGCTTATCTGCCACAGGATGCCACCGTATTATTTAACTTTCACAAGCATTTTTATTGGCATGGGCAACGCGTCTGCACCTGGTATTACCCCAAATGCAATGAATGCATTTTACAAAAACAGTGCGATTTTTTTCAGGCAGGAGGAAAAATGGTCTTGAGCAGTACACCTGTCAGGGTTAAAGCAAAATAGACTTATTGGCCAACGATTGATTCGGCAAATGCAGGTATTAAAAAAACGCAGTTGTTCTCGAAAGCATTCTCTGCTTTTAGTCGCGAACAGCTGCGTTTTTTTTACTCACAACCTGGAGACTTAGTTTTTTGAGCCGTATTTCCGCTCATAAAAACTTTTCGACTGCTCTACCCAATTGTCGCGTTCGATACGACCCGGGAAGAATTCGATAATTTCGTTCACCTTATCGATGTCTTCTTTGGTGAAGTTAGCGATCTGACGGAATGTATAAATTCCCAGGCTATGTAGTTTACGTTCCAGAAAAGGCCCTATACCAACGATATCTTTCAAATCATCCGCTTCGAGGGCAACAGCCCGGCCAATCCGATCGAAATTCAGTTCGCCGGAACGGGCCGCAATCCGGCTCAATACGGCAGCTTCTGAATTTCCGGTAGCAGGCAAGCCAGGTGTTGGTATAACTGGCGGTGCAGGCGGCATAACCGGTTGCACGTCAGCAACAGGCGCTACTGCAGGAAGTTCCGGTTCTGCATCAATCAGTTCGGGCGTGTCGTCGGGGGCAATGGCTGGCAATAATGGGTCTGCATGAACAAAAGCTGGCGGAGCTTTCGGCGTATTAGCGGTGCGGGCAATTGTTCCCGGAACACCACCGGCGGCTTTCGAACGGCGGCATTCTTCCAGTTCCGCTTCCTGATCAGCTATAGCTGTACGTAGTGAACTAATGCGGCCGCTTAACGCCAGCCGACCAAGCAACCAGCCAACAAAAGCAATAAACGCCAGCAGCAATAGTATTTCGATGACAGCTACCGGGCGACTTAAAGGATCTAATCCAAACATGATGGGTCTGTAGTTTATAGTCCAGGTTTATGGGTTTTAACTGATAGCCATTGGCTATTGACCAAAACGACAACCAGAAAAGCAAAGACTTATTTCTTTCTGGCTAGCTCAGCTGCCTGACCTACCCAGTTGTCGCGTTCGATACGGCCGGGAAAAAACTCGATGATATCATTCACCAGATCGATATCTTCCTTGGTAAAACTGGCAATTTGACGGAATGTATAGATACCAACTGCGTGGAGCTTCTTTTCTAAAAACGGCCCAATCCCAACAATGTCCTTCAAGTCGTCGGCGTCCGAAGCAACGGCATACCCAATCCGGCTAAATTGAATTTCGTTCGCACGGTTCCGAATCCGGTTAAGCACAATATCTTCCTCATTAACCGCCGTAACAACAGGCACTCGCAGACAATCATCTACTTCACGTTGTGTGCTGGCCAGATCACCTTCGAGTTGGCGAATAAGCCGCTGGCGGGATGAGTAACCGATAATGAAACCCAATACCAGCGTAACAACAGCCATAATCAGATGGTGAAGCTGAGCATCGGGTAGGTTAAGTGGATTTAATTCAAACATGATTTAGGGAGTTTGTAGGTTGTCATTGAGGTTTGCAGATTTTTCTGCAAACCTCAACCCTGTTGAACTACATTATTGAATGACAACTACCGTTACGCGCCGATTGGCTTTACGGCCCGATATGGTGCTATTGTCTGCTTTAGGATCAGCCTCGCCTTTTGCCTCGACAATAATTTGCTCATTATTAATACCTGACTTACGCAGTTTCAGCTTTACATCATTGGCCCGATCGTGGGAGAGCCGCATGTTCACATCGTCGGGGCCGGAGTTGTCGGTGTAGCCAGTCAGTCGAAGTTTTTTGTCTTTGTGTTCGGTAAGATACTTGGCAGCTTCGTCGAAAAACTTTTTCGTTTCGGGCGTTTTAATGTAGTTGGCCTCACCAAGGGGGAAATACAAATCGATCGGCTCAAAAACTGATTTAAATTTTACGGATGCAGCCAGATCGGCTTCCGTTGTAGGCGCGGTCAGGGTGATGGGGGCAGGTGATGTAGTCGTTACCGACTCCGTAGCAGCCCTGGCGGGCTCTGCTCCACTAAAGGCAAAATCGAGCCCACCACGGAGTGAGTCACCCTTAGGCGTAAACGAAAGATTACGTTCAACTCCTTTCGTTGTTAGCGACGCGGCTGATATACCCTTCTGGATCAGATACTGTTTGATTCCTTCGGCGCGGGCCAGTCCCAGGTTAGCAAAGGTGGATGTATTCGTTTCTGAGGGTGAATAGTAGCCCGTAATGTCAAGCATTCGGTCCGGATTGGCCTTCAGATAGGTTACCAGCGACTCCAGCGAACCGCCAAGTGTATTTATGTTAGCGTTGGCACCGGATTTGGCAAAACTGAAATTACCGGGCAATTCAAGCCGGAACAGGCTACCGTCGGCAATGGTGTATCCATCTGCGTCGGATGGCGTCGTTTCAAGGTCGGGTTCTACAGCAACTGCCTGAGCTGCCGGTTGAGCATCATTAGCACAGAGTTGCTTGATTTTGCAGACATGCCACCAGGTTGAGCCGATCATCCATAGCACTAACAGGACAATCCAGGGGGTTTTGTTGGCGAACATAAAGTTATAGAGGTTAAGCGGGGAGAACCTTTAGGATTTAGGTTAAACGGCCATCAGGCGACCTGTCTGGTTCGCTTAGTGACTGCCCAAAAATACAAGTAAGGAATATAAATGCAAGATTGTCAACATTTTTGGTCGTTTTAGACCAGCTTTTTCACTGTAACAATGAGAAATTTTCGCAATGCGGCTATCCCTATAGACTTACATCAATCATACTCTACTTTAACGCTAGGTATGGGCTAATTGCAACGCACCAACCGGAACGGCATCTTCACCAAGTTTTGCCAATAGTAGTACAGGAACGGGGTGAAACGCTTTCATAACAAACTGGGGGAGCGCCTGTCGAACTGCGGCCCGAAGCGGCTCGCCAATCAATGACAACCCTCCGCCCAACACAATAGCATCGGGATGAAACAGGTGAACCACATGCGACAGACCTAAAGCCGCAACCGAGCCAATCTGTTCGATCAGCATCTTTGCAACGGGATCACTGGCTTCGTAGGCCGGATGTAAAAAACGGGCTTCTCCACCAATGGCATTGGCTTTATGCGCCTGTTCAACAAGCGTTTTCAAGACGGAATCATTGGGCAACTGAGGCAATAAGTCACGAATCTGCTGATCAACGGCCCAGCCAGAGATTGTCTGCTCGATCGTTTGTCCGGGAGATCCTGATTCATCGGGTGGTATGAGCCATAAGTGCCCAATCTCCGCTTCGCCCGGTGTAGCTCCGTGATAAACCCGACCATTCTGCACCAATCCTCCGCCGATTCCGCTACCGAGAGTTATGTAGAACACATTATTAAAGCCGGTAGCCACTCCCCTACTCGCTTCGCCCAGAGCTGCAACATTGGCGTCATTATCAATTCGGACGACCACACCCGGAATGCGTTCACGAAGCCAATCGGCCAGGTCGATTCCGGCCCAGCCGCCAATCTGGTGCGATGTGGCAATACGACCCGTTTTCCAGTCCAGCGGGCCGCCAAAACCAATACCGACTCGCTGAGGGGGTTCGTTCAACTGGCGTAGCGTCGCTTCGATTTGAGCCAGAATACCCTCCGCTCCCTGCGCTGGATCGACCGTATAGCGAAAACGCTCAACAATCTGACCCGTCGAATCGCTCGTTACCAACTGCAGTTTAGTGCCTCCAATTTCAATACCAAGATTCATGCAACTTATGATTAATGCCTACTGCTTAATTACCCCGCCGGCCTCCAGCACCGCGAGCCATTGTAGATCGACCCAGAAATATTTCATCGCCTTTGAGCGAAAGGGTTGTGTAAAAATTATATCCGTTCTGAATATAACGCACCATAACCGGGGTCGTCTGCTCAGGTCGGGCATAAGCTTTGGTAGCCGCCACCAGAATCTGATCACCGTTGACAATAGCCCGAACAAAAGGAAGGTCGCGGGTTTTAATCTGATTGGCATTGTAGGCTACCCATGTTTTCCCACCATCATACGAACACTCGGTAGCTTCATTAAGGTAGGTTTCCCGGCCATTGAACAGGTCGCTGTGATGCTTGAACAGTCGCCAGAGACCATGGATATAATGTTCATAGCAGGCATAATTCCGATCATTGCCAAGCCCCTTCTGCTGCGGATCATTCGGCGATGGCTGATCTGGAACCAAATCTTTGTGATCATCCCAGAATAACACCCCGTAGGCCCCGGTAAACCAGTAGAAAATAGCCATTCCTTCGGCAACGGCAGGAGGAGCCGCATGTTCAGCTTTGCCACTGTTTGGAAAATCGCCACTTTGCGTATTGAAGACCCAATGCCAGGCGATGCGCTTTTTGGGCGACAGCTTCCGGTTAACCTCCTGCTCCGCCAGCAGAGATGCTAACCAGTGTCGATCGCCATCACTGGTATGCCGGGCCGAATAATCGAAATCAGGATAGAGGTAATAAGTCCCCGGCATTTGAAAATCAATGTAATCTGCAAACGATTTGCCCATGATATCATCCGGCATTCCGCGCTGTTTGCTGGTCGCCGTTTGGCGGGCAGGTGTATTCCAGAGCCAGTCAGGATTGACCATGTAGTGTTCCGCTTTCGAATTACCGAAACTATTGTGAGGAACCGGCGCAATGGAGCCAATCTCGGTCTGTGGGCTGACGTTATCTTTCAGCGTCTTCACCATGAACGTGTACAGATTGGCCTGCTCCTGCTGATTTCCGCGACTGGTTCCGTCGTTTTCAATATCGAGAAAAATTTTGCCAAACGTACTTTTCATCGTACCCGGCGGACAGTCGCCGAAGCCATAACATCCGCCACCCAGTTCTGTCGATGCCTGGAAAAGTGTATTCCGCGTTGCGCGGGCACCAGGTGGAGTACGATATAAAACATCCCGAGCCAGTTCGCTGTTACGAGCCCAGGGCAATCCAAATGCATTGGCAAAATAATCCTGGTAAATAATTAACGAGCGCTGGCTTTGCTGGAGGCTGCTTTTCCAGTTTCTTGCCGGATCACCATCCATCCATATTTCAACATTAGGAACCATCCGGGTCTGCTCAATAGCCGAAAAACCACGACGAAACAGTTTTGTCCGATCCTGCTGAACATGTAGGTTACGACCTGCTCCACAAAATGTGACTGTTTTGGTTGAAGGCAATGAAAAATCGCCGACAACATCAATGTTGTAGTAACCCTTGCGTGTAGCTGGCGTGAACGATGCGCGCGGTGTAGGCGTCACTGCCGTTTGACCGGGCAATGGGCCTTTCAATTCAACCGCAATCGGGTCAGCAGGCCGGGCTGGCTGCGTATACCAGAACCCCAGTCCCGCCAGACTGGCAACTAAACAGGATGCCGCGAGTTTCATAGTGGGCTTCACAATGGATTAATGAATAGGACGCTGATTTATCGCAGCGTCACACGTTGATTATATCCCGTACTTAGATTTAGTGACAAACGCAGGACTACGTTTAGTCGTCAATGTACCGTTTCGTTATCGGCTGATAAGAGTCAATTCGCCGGTCGCGAAAATAAGGCCAGGTTGTCCGGTATTTTTCGGACAGCCCCAAATCCACTTCCTGCACATGAACCACTTCCTGATCGTGGGGAGCCAGGTACAGCAATGATCCAAACGGATTTGAAACAAACGAACCACCCCAGAATTGCTGATCAGCCTCGCGCCCGACGCGGTTAACAGAAACGACGTGAACGCCATTGGCAATCGCATGACTACGCTGGATCGTTTGCCAGGCATTGTATTGTTCGGTGTTTTGTGCGGGGTCAGGCTCGTTGGTATCCCAGCCAATGGCCGTTGGATAAACGAGCAATTCAGCTCCCATCAACGCCGTAATGCGGGCTGCTTCGGGGTACCATTGATCCCAGCAAATCAGGACACCAATCCGAGCAAATTTTGTGTCGAAAACTTTATAGCCCAGATCGCCGGGAGTAAAATAGAATTTTTCGTAATAACCCGGATCGTCAGGAATGTGCATTTTCCGGTATTTACCCAGATAGGCTCCATCGGCATCTAAAACGGCGGTTGTATTATGATACAATCCCTGTGCCCGTTTTTCAAACAACGATGCCACTATGACGACCCCTAATTCGCCCGCCAGTTTCCCTAACCGATCGGTTGTGGGTCCGGGAATTGCTTCGGCCAGGCTGAAATTGTGGTGATCCTCTACATCGCAGAAGTACAACGACGTAAACAACTCCTGCAGGCAAACGATGTGAGCACCTTTCCGGGCAGCCTCGCGAATGCCATCAATAGCCTTCTGGATGTTGGCTTCGACATCGGCTGAGCAGCTCATCTGCACTAAACCAATATTGACTTTTTTAGACATGATACAAAAGTAGGGCGTTCTGAATTGTCAACGCCTACATCCAACAAAACTCTTATCGGGTGGGTTCGACAATAAATTGCAGTTTAGCGCTTCCTATTCGTAGTTTAGGGTTCCAATTCTTAAACCGAAATCGCACTGATCATGACCTCCCGCAGAAATTTCCTGCATACAGCCGCCCTTACAAGTGTGGCCGCGACGATTGCGCCTAATGCGCTCTGGTCGGCGACACGATCTGCCAAAGACAAACTTGGTGTTGCCCTGGTTGGCCTGGGTTATTACAGCACTGACCTGCTGGCTCCAGCCCTGCAAAAGACCAAAAATTGCTACCTCGCCGGTATTGTGACAGGTACGCCGGAAAAAGCCGAAAAATGGAAGAAACAGTATAACATTCCCGACAAGAATATCTATTCGTATCAAACGTTCGATCAGATCGCCAATAACCCTGACATTGATGTGGTATATGTAGTTCTTCCGCCATCCATGCACGAAGAATATGTGATCAGGGCAGCTAAGGCCGGCAAGCACGTTTGGGTCGAAAAACCGATGGCGGTTACCGCGAAAGAATGCCAGAACATGATCGATGCCTGTTCGAAAAACAAACGATCGCTGGCCGTTGGTTATCGGCTCCATCATGAACCGAATACGCAGGAATATGTCAAGGTGCTCCGCGATGGAAAAATCGGAAAAATACTGATGGTAAGCTGCTCGGCCGGTTATTATGATGCCCGCACCAATCACTGGAAACAGAAAAAAGAAATGGGTGGTGGCGTCATGTATGACATGGGCGTTTATGTACTTCAGGGCGCCCGGCTGGCAACAGGTGAAGAGCCGATAGCCGTAACGGCCCAGCAATATACGACTCGCCCTGATGTCTATAAAAATGGCCTTGATGAAACTTCGATGGCTCAACTCCTCTTCCCCAGCGGAGCGCGGGCGGCTGTGCAAACCAGCTACGGGATGAACATGAATTTTCTGGATGTAACGGGCTCAAAAGGGAAAATGAGAATAGAGCCGTACTCGGCTTATAATGGACAAAAGGGCATCTGGAGCGGTGGCTCCATTGAACATCCTTACGAAGTGCCCTGGCAGCAGACCCTACAAATGGATGACGATGCCGCAGCTATCATGAACAATAAACCAGTACTCGCACCGGGCGAAGAAGGTCTGCGTGATATTAAAATTGTAGAAGCGATCTATGCCGCTGCCCACTCCGGACGAGAGGTAAAAATCAGTTAATAATTTTTCGGATCGGCAGTGTCTGTCGATCCGAAAAATCTTCCTGTCTTGTAGCGAGTTAGAATATACACTATTTCAACTATACTACAGATACATTCCAACCAAAACATATAAAGTCGGAGCGGCTATTTGGCTGATCGTTGGGTTTTTGCTTACTTCGCCTGTCAACCCCGTCTGATTATGCAACCCGCCGATTTTACCAGTCTCCCTGCCCAGCAGCAGCTCGACACCCTCTACTTTGCAGGTGATATTCTTGCGAACCGCTATGAAGGTGACAATATATTCCTGCTTTATAACCTTCGGGACTTTTATGTCGAACTGCGTTATGATGCATATAACAGCCAGTTACATCAGGTTACGGCGTTCCGGAATACCGATAAACTAGAACCTTACCTGCCTTATTTGGCGTAGTGTCGGGACATTTTCAGCCTTATAAGGTTGAAAATGTCCCGTTTAGAAGAACTTTTTGTGCCCAAAAACTCATAAACTGACCTGTTGGCTGATTTTTTTTTCAAATGAAGGTGAAAAACTTCATATACATTTGGAAATAAATTTTATTGTGCCGTCCTTCGCTTAAATTTTAAACAAGCAATGCAAACAGGAACTGTAAAATTCTTTAATGAAACCAAAGGGTTTGGCTTCATTAAACCCGATGAAGGTGGCGAAGACATATTTGTACACGCTTCTGGCCTCATCGACCAAATCCGTGAAAACGACAAAGTTAAATTCAATGTCGAACGCGGTAAGAAAGGCTTAAATGCCGTGAATGTCGAAATAGCTTAATTGTAAGATATAAAGACACCCGTTGTTAAAAACATGCCACTAGGCATGTTTTTTTTTGCCCTAATTCCGCTGATAGGTGGTCAAATGAGTAATTGGTAACTAGATTTTTTGCCAAATTGCTCACTCAACCAAGTATCGATTTTCCCATTATCAATGCCCCAATCACCCGAACAACGTACAGCAGCACGCCTTGGCCTGAATCCCAGATCGGTAGCCGTTACGATTGAACTCCTCACGGGCGGTGCTACCGTTCCGTTTATTGCCCGATACAGAAAAGAAGCCACTGGGCAACTCGATGAATTACAAATCGGACAAATTAAAGAGACATACCAGAAGCTACTCGACCTCGACAAACGCCGGGATGCGGTTCTGAAATCAATTGATGAGCAGAACAAGTTAACCGACGATCTGCGCCGGAAAATTGAATCGGTCGATTCGCTGACAGAACTCGAAGACCTGTATTTGCCTTACAAACAAAAGCGTAAAACCAGAGCAACAATCGCCATAGAGCGCGGTCTTGAGCCACTGTCAAACCTGCTTCTTATTCAGCGGGAAACGAACCTTGATCGAGTTGCCCAACGCTACCTGACCGAGGCTGTCTTAACTGTGGAGGATGCATTGCAAGGCGCCCGCGACATTCTGGCCGAACGAATTAGTGAAGATGCTGATGCCCGTCAGCGTATTCGGAATCTATTTGAGCGGGAAGCAATTATCCGCTCTGTCGTCAAAAAAGGAAAGGATGTTGAAGGCGTAAAGTATAAAGATTATTTCGACTTTGCAGAGCCGCTCCGACGCGTACCATCCCATCGGTTGCTGGCACTACGAAGGGGAGAAACAGAAGGCTTTCTGACGGTTAGCATTGGCCCTGACGAAGAAGCCGCCCTTGAACGGCTTGAACGACAGTTTCTCTATAATCAGTCTACGACTGCCTGCAGGGAACAAGTTGGGTTAGCGATTCGGGATGGCTATAAACGCCTGCTCAAACCCTCGCTCGAAACAGAGTTCGACAACCGCTCAAAAGAAAAAGCGGATACTGAAGCCATCACAATCTTTGCCGATAACCTCCGCCAGCTTCTGCTTAGTCCGCCCTTAGGTCAACAACGTGTACTGGCCATTGACCCCGGCTATCGTACTGGCTGTAAAACCGTTTGTCTCGATGCGCAGGGTAATCTACAGACCGACACCGTGTTGTACCTGTTTCAGTCTGAAGGTCAAAAGCAGCAGGCCATCCAAACGGTTCAGAAACTGATTGCCCAGTATAAAATTGACGCAATCGCCATTGGCAATGGCACTGCCGGACGCGAAACCGAAGAGTTTATTCAGACTCTGGATCTGGGAAAACCGATCTTCATGGTTAGCGAACAGGGGGCCTCCATCTATTCAGCATCGGAAGTAGCCCGAGAAGAATTTCCGGACCGTGATGTCACGGTTCGGGGAGCAGTCAGTATTGGGCGACGTCTGATGGACCCACTAGCCGAGCTGGTCAAAATTGATCCTAAATCAATTGGGGTTGGCCAATATCAGCACGACGTCGACCAGACTGATCTGAAAAACAGCCTGGATACCGTCGTTGAAAGCTGCGTTAATCAGGTTGGTGTATCCCTAAATACGGCCAGTGCTTACCTGTTGCGCTATGTGTCGGGGCTTGGTCCGCAGCTAGCGGGTAATATTGTGGCCTTCCGCGCCCAAAACGGCGCATTCACGTCTCGCGAACAATTAAAAAAAGTACCCCGGCTTGGTCCGAAGGCTTTTGAACAATGCGCCGGTTTTCTACGCATCGAAGGCGGCAAAAATCCACTTGACAACAGTGCTGTTCACCCAGAACGTTATACGGTGGTGGAACGGATGGCAGCCGATGTGAAAAGTACGGTGGCTGATCTGGTGCAAAAATCAGAGCTCCGTAAGCAAATCCAACCCGAGCGATATGTTACGGAGTCAGTTGGTTTGCCTACGCTTCGCGATATTATGGCCGAACTTGAAAAACCCGGACGAGACCCGCGTGAGCAGCTATCCGTATTTGAATATGATACCAGAGTTCGTTCAGTAGACGATCTGCACGAAGGAATGGTACTGAATGGGGTCGTAACCAATATTACTGCATTTGGTGCATTCGTTGACATTGGCGTCAAGCAGGATGGTCTGGTTCACGTTTCGCAGATGGCCAATCATTATGTTTCAGATCCCAAAACAGTCGTTAAAGTCTACCAGAAAGTAAAAGTAAAAGTGCTGGAAGTGGATACGACTCGCAAACGAATTGCGTTATCTATGAAAATTTAATAAGTTGCATGTGTATCGTTCCTGAAAACAACGATACACATGCAACCCTAATCCCATCTGTATGCAACAATGCTGCTCACGGGGCTTATGGCGCTCCGTTCTGCTAAGCACTTGCCTGCTTTCTGTGTTAACCTCCTGTGAGGTTCTTCGATCTTCCGGGTCAACCCATTCGGTCAGTCGTCGCCCATCTTCGTCAAACTCGGTAGCTCGCCGAACGTCAACGGGTAAGGTACCCGCCCGGCCCCCTTCAGTACCGGCCAAGTCGACGGGTAAAGTTGTCGATAGCCGAACGTACGAAAATCGGTATGTACCGGAAGTCGTTAAAATTGCCCGGACTTATACCGGAACGCCCTACCGCTCAGGAGGCAATACGTCGGATGGAATTGACTGTTCTGGCCTGGTCTATGCCGTTTTTAATACGGTAGGCCTGAAAATGCCCCGCATTTCATGGCAGCAATCAGAAGTGGGTCGGGAAGTGGAGGTAAATGATATTCTGCCGGGTGATCTGATTTTCTTTGTACCCGACAAAGGCCAGGCTGGCTATGTCTCTCACACCGGCATTGTCACCGAAGTAAATGGCGACAATAATATTCGTTTCATTCATGCATCCTCTTCGCGTGGTGTTCGAGAAGACAATCTGTATACGGATTACTTCAAGGGCAGGTTTGTCAAAGCACTAAGGCCTTTTTAAGCGAAAACATGAGCAATAGGCGTATATGATTAAAACCGCAAAAATGACAAAGCCGCTTCTGAAGCGGCTTTGTCATTTTTGCGGTTTATTAGATCGTAGGTAGTGGATTGCCAATTAGCTCCTCCCAGAAAGCCCGATCCTTTTTTTTCAGTTTCATTTCTAAACTCAGTGCTTCATTTCGCGTGTCAAACGGCCGCGTAAATTTCACTTCCCACGGTTTACCATCAGCCGTAGCCGGGTTTGTTTTAGCATTATGCTGCCACAGCGTGATTTTCAGATCTTTAGTCTGACCAATAAAATATTGATCGGTCGAGGGGCTGTAAATAATATAAACAGTATGCATACGATGTCGTAGACTATTATCAAAGCTACGTAATTGTTAACAGAAAACAAACATTGTTTTATCTAACGACTTCGTAGACAAGACGCCCTAATTTTTTTAGTGCATAAGTTGGCAGAATCTGATTTTTTTGTTCATCTTTGCACCCACAAAATGGGGGATTAGCTCAGCTGGCTAGAGCGCTTCCATGGCATGGAAGAGGTCATCGGTTCGACTCCGATATTCTCCACAGTACTGCACATTTCCAAGTTACAATGCCCATACGAGTCCGTATGGGCATTGTGCGTTTGTACTATTCCTAGTCCAACTACTTTTTATAAAATGAAAGAAAAAGCCACCGTAATTAGTGATTTAAACGAATATTTAGAGTATAAAGAGTCTTATCTGAGAGCCGGTAGCTTTAAAGTCTACCGGCTTTTTTCGTTTAAATTCAAAAGGTTTTTGGCTGCGAATGGATTCGCCCATTTACCAACAAAAAAAATAACGCCTGCCATTTGCGAGAAATACAAACGGTATATTCTTAAAATTCATTCGGACCCAATTACTCGAAATAAAGAGATCGGCCAAATGAAAACGTTCTTTGCTCAATTTACTAAACCGGGCTGGGAGCGATACAGGATTAGTCCAGCCGCCAACATCGAACGGCTTCCAAAACAAGACAGTGAAATGCACGAACCATATAATGAGGTGCAGACTGCCGAAATCATTGGGCGAATACTGGAAAAGAAAGACTACTACCTGTTGTTATACATCTATTTTATCCATTACACGTTTGCCCGGCCCGGTCGTGAAGTAAGGCTACTAAAAGTTGGTGATCTTAAACTGTCTTGTCCTGATATAGGTTGTCAATTTTCATCAAAAATTGACAACTATGGAAGACCACATTCGAGACCTGCTGAGTCGCTTTCAGTACAGCGAACAACTCCGGGAGACGGCCGTGTTTCGCATCCTCTTTGGCGGTGAAGAAGTTAGCCAGGTGATGGAAGATTTAGGCATTCACAGTGGCTATACGATTCGTAGTTGGGTGCAACTTTATCGTCAGAAGATGAAGACGGGCCTGTTAACTTTACCCGCCATGAAGCAAGCACAAAAACGCGACATGGCAGCTCTCAAACAGCGCAACGAGGAGCTGGAACAGACTCTGCAGCAGGCTAATCTGTTGATCCTGGCTCTTAACACGATGATTGAGACCGCTGAAAAAGAACTAAATGTGCCGATCAGAAAAAAGTCTGGCCGCATCGGCGGTCCGAACCAAACGGTCTTAATCCTTCGTGAGAACGAGATAGCAAAGGTGAGTGTCGGAAGCCTTTGCCGACTGTTTGGTGTGAGCCGACAAGCTTTTCATGCCAGAAAACAACGCTCCCAGAGATCAGTGAGCCATGCGATGTTAATACTGGACTTGGTGACAGCGCTCAGGCGAGATGTGCCTGGCTTGGGAACCCGGAAATTACATCTTCTGCTGGCAGAACCCTTAGCCAAAAGTGGCATCAAATTAGGACGTGACAAGTTGCATAAAATCTTGTACAATCATGCAATGGTTATCCGTCAGGGTCGACAGGTACCCCAGACAACTGATTCTAATCACCGTTTATAACGATATCCTAACTTACTTATTGACAGGACAATAACAGCTCCCAGACAGGTTTGGGTTAGTGATATTACGTACTTGTATATTGGGTTGGGCTTTGGCTATCTATCGTTAATAACGGACGCTTATTCAAAGCTGATTGTAGGTTATTGTCTTCATCCATTCTTGACGGCGGAAGGCAGTCTAAAGGCCCTAGATATGGCTCTATCAACCCATTTGGAAAGGGAAGAAGAACTGATCCATCATTCCGATCGAGGCAGCCAATATTGTAGTTTTGACTACGTTCGCAAGTTGAAAGGGGCGAATATTTTGATTAGTATGACTCAGCAAGGCGACCCTTATGAAAACGCTATCGCTGAACGGGTGAATGGAATATTAAAGACGGATTTCCGCCTGAACCGAGTGTTCGTTACTTTCGGGGAGGCTGAGAAGGCGGTTGAAAAAAGTATTTATAATTACAACCATCTGCGTCCCCACATGAGCTGTGGATACCTGACTCCAGTGATGGCTCATCAGAGCGAGCACCCGCTGAAAAAGCACTGGAAGCCCAAGGTATATAAACGGTCTAAGGTTGTCCGAGACCAAGGCCAATTTGGGTAAGTCCATCCGTTTTATCTACTTTGACAATGCTATATCAGGATTAAGATGAGCCAATATTTTTTGACCCCAAAACTGACAACTTATTTTCAGGATCGGACAAACGGTCAACACTTTCCAGGACGGGTCAGCTAGTTCAACGTCTCTTTAATCCCCCCATTTATGACGCAAGCACATGAACGTTCATTCGTCTTATATAGAAGCATCCTCTGAATCTCACATTCCTACAATAGAATTACGCAAATGGTGAAGGTTCTTAGAAAGCTGATCTATTAATATGATTTTACATAATATGTAAGTTTATATTTGATAATGTAAAAACAAAGCAGTATCTTTAGGTTGTAGTCAAGCAGACACTAATGGTCATTATCACCAAAACCATTCTCAACGAGTTTGGCCTTCAACATACCGGCGCGGCTGCGGCTCTCAATGAATGGTACGCAATCGTCAAGGCCGCTGATTGGAAATCGCTGGCGGATGTGAAGCAAACCTTCAACTCCGTCGATTACGTGGGCAACGACCACTATGTCTTCAACATTAAGGGAAATCATTACCGATTAATAGCGATGATTTTCTTTGATAAACGAACTCTATTTATTCGTTTTGTGGGCACCCATGCCCAGTATGATAAAATACCTGACTGCTCAACTATTTAATCTTAAACACTCATGCAACAGCCAACCACCTACGCCGACTATCAGCAACTAATGGCTCAGATTGAAACCCTCCTTCAAAAAGTGACAGCGGGCGGGGGCTTTGCGGTGTTGAACTCCGACGAAGCGACAAAACTGGCCCAACTCTCAGAGTGGGCTGAAGCTTATGAAGATAGCATTCCGCTGATGCCGATCAAGGTCCCTCAATCTATTCCAGAAATGATTGAGTTCAAGATGTACGAAAAGAAGATGAAACAACGCGAGATGGCTCAGCTGTTAGAAGTACCCGAAACCCGTTTATCGGAAATCCTGCGGGGTAAGCGCCGGGTTAACTTAGCTATGGCCAAGACCTTACGCACCAAATTGAAGATCGATGCTGACTTTATTTTGGAATACGCCTAAGCTCACAGCCATCTCAATTTTAGGGGCATTTGGGGAGACAGTTATTTTTTAATGTCTGTCCAACCCTATCCGCCGTATACGCTTTGCGAGAAACTACCATGTTTTTTATGGGTTTACCGATGACTTGATCAGGCATTACCCTAAGAAAGTAGGGCCTGAATGGTTCGTCCTTGAAGGGGTGTCACCGCCCCTTCAAGTCAACCTTTCGTTAGGGTTTCAACCGTTTAGCGGTCGCATCGAACGTCGACAAGGTACCTTTCAGGTTATTGTCATCCACTTTGGTGAGCTCAATGGGAACCTCCCCGCCCTGAGACGACTCAAAGTACATTACCACTTTATCGCCTTTCTCCTCGACCCGGATAAGAGGGCGATTGGCCTGACCAGGATCAGCGGCATTCGTCAATTCACCCGTCAGTTTGCCCGCCTTGCGGACTAAATCCGTTGTAAATTTCACATCGCCGACGGGGGTTCCTACGGCACTAATTTCCCATTTACCCGCAAAGAAATCCGGCGGGGTCACCGTTTGTGAAAACCCGGCCTGGGCCATCCCGATAAATAAGAAGAGAAGAAGGATACGTACGTTTTTCATGTCAGTTTTAAAGTTAAAGTGTTCTACAGTTAATTCTCTTACGTAAAGGGGAGCGTATCTATTCAACAATGACCCGGACCCGGTCCAGATTCTGAATGCGGGTAAACCGAGTTTTCGCATCGCCTTCCCGTTGAGCCGCGACGCGAAGGGTGGGGAAGTAGGTACCTGGTTTGGTAAAGGTGTAGGTAGACGTCACCCGGGCATAGGAACCGGTTTTATCAGATGGCTTAAGTTGAGCTGATACGGGGAAGACATCCGAGCTGTCAAAGTTCCAGCCATGAAGATCACTGATAGCAAAGTCACCTGGTAACCCCTCAAAATTCCAGACCGCCTTCACGACTTTACCCTTGTTTTTGGGCACGGCTACCTCGGCCGTGAAGCGAACCGTTTGCCCCACTTTCACCACGGCCCGTTTGCCGCCATTGGCCAGTACGCTGACCACCGGCTGAATACCTGCGCGCTCGTCTGCCGTAGGGGGAATGACAACCTGTCCGTCGGCAATCGTATAGCGGGTCGTGGCGGCTGGTTCGATTCCTTTCTCCACCCAGGCGCTCAAATCCAGCAACGCCTGCTGCAGCACGCCCAGATAACTCACCGTTCGGGTGGGGTCATCCTCAATGGCCACATCGCCGTGCAGGGCATGGTCAGTGTACCAGAGTCGAAAATTCTGATCAGTTTGGTCACCCAAGTTCGCCTGCACGCGGGCCCGGTACCAATCCGCCTGCCAGCCGAACGCTTCCCGATCCCAGCGGGATTCGAGTAAAATCATCTTCCCCTTGAACTTACCCGTCGGCAATACGCCAGATGCTCCCTGGGTAAAAATGGGCCCTAAGAGCATGGGGCGCTGGGGGTAGATTGGTTTTCCGGCGGCATCCCGGAACTGGTCGTATACATGATACGTCTTGTCGGGGACCTGATGCCGGTGATAGGTTTGTACCGCCAGGAAGTTCGAATTGTCGACCTGTACGCTGTCACCCGGTTTTACCTGAGCCAACAGCGCCGGATCGACCGGGCCAAGCACGACTTTGTCCCCCGAAATTTTAGTCAGCTGAAGGGTCTTACCGGCTGCGGCCCCACTTTTGATACGTAGGTCTCCGCCTAAAAAGTCTATATTGGGCAACTCATTTTGCAGCTGAAACCCAACGGGCATGGCTCCTTCCACCCCACCCAAACTTTTCCAGGCCGCATCGGCCGTGCCCCGGTCCTGGGCTGACATCGCCTTCGTTAAGCCTAACGCCACGGCCTGATCACTGGTGACCCCGGCCTTGATGGTACTGACTTGCTGAATACGCGCTTTCAGCAGGGAGGCCGGGGCGGCAGCCCCCAAATAGCCGGGGGTGTTCCAGAAATCCTTCTCGAAATAGGCGCGATCGATGCCGACAATACTTTGATAGAGTACCAGAAACCCATGGATACCCATCGTCTTGTAGCCAAACCAGGACTGGGGCGGGAAGCCCATCTTGGTGACCTCCTGTAAGGCTTCTTTTTCTTCGGGATTCAGCCCCGCATACATGTCGCCACTGCCACCGGGTTCGAGGGCATCGATGATCTGAGGGAATTTATCGTGCAAGACCCGCATGGCATGCATGCGAACTGTGAAGACGTTGGGAATGGCCATGGGTGAACCCAGCACATACGGCACGACCCCATCCCAAACCCCCTCCGTATTCTCGACACCACCTACCGTCCGGTAAGCCCCCCCGCTGCCCCCGAAGGCATAGCCGAACGGACGCTTACCCCCGTAGAGTTGAGCCGCGATCACCCGGGAATACTGAGCCGATGCGGCATTGGCCCGGTAGGCACCAATGCTCGCATCCCGGGCTTGTGGCCTGGCAAAATCGATCTTGCCGCCGGCATTGGTTTCAATAAAATAGGCCCCATGCGAGACCGAAAAGCCAATCTTGTCTTCCTCGCCAGAGGCACCCTGAGACAAATTTTCATTGTCCGGAAAAGGCGTAATGTAGTGAAAAAAGTGGCCCTGGTAGGTTTCTTTGGGTGGAAAGTAAAACGAGAAACGAGCATCGGTTCCCGTAAACCCCCCATGTACGTATCGGTGGCGCACCGGCTTATCCCGCCACTCATCCACATCCACATACGGTGCTTTAAACAGCGTGTCTTGGGTGGTGTATAGTTTAGCGAGTGCCGCGCTTTGCTGGGGCAAATTGGTTGGTGTCTGACCAAGGGACACAGAAGCGGTCATCAGCCAAATCACGACGGGAAGAAAACGGAACGACTGAATAGAGACTGATTTCATCGATTTACCATTGGGTTAAAGGGGCTATCCAGTGGGTGGGAAAAGATTAGAGACCGGTTGCTCATAGGGGCAACGCCTTTACTGGGTTACCGCGACGGGCGTTGCCAGTAACGTTTGTATATGCTCATCAAGGGCTTTAAGTCCGCTGGGCGTACAGAGACTTCGGATGTACTGGCCGATCGTATGGATCATTAAGGCCTGGGCCGATAAACCAAACCGATTAAACGCCCCGCCCCGAACGACAGCCTGGTGAATCACCAGCACACTTTGTAAAGCAACCGGGGGAAGAATATCGGCTCGAAAGGCCCCCTCGTCCATGGCCTGGTGAATGACGGAGAGAAAGTACTGCTCAAATTTTGGCCCAATTACGGCATTTACGCTCTGTTCCAGCTCGGGGTAGTAATAGTGCAGATCTTCGTAGAAGACTTTATTAATCTGGTACTCTTTGTCAATGGCCGTTTGCCAGATCGTGAAAAAGAGACAAGCCGCGTTTTCCCCAGCCGGGAGGTTTTCCAGCAATTGATACTGCTCGCCGTGGTAGCGATACAGAACCGCTTCCAAGAGTTCTTCTTTATTTCTATAATACCTGTAAACCGTTTTCGTGGAGATGTTTAGCGACTCAACGAGTTTTTGAATGGACATTTGCCGTATACCATACTGTAAGCACATGTTCAATGATGCTTGCAAAATTTCATTCTTCATAACAGCTTACTATGGAAAATATTAATCTTGTTATATTTTCCATAGCAAAGGAAGGGGAAAATATTCTTACTAACAAATTTTCCTGACGATTTTGAGTAGCTTTCTAGCTGCTACAAACTTGCAGCAGGGCGCATCGGCACGAATAAACCTGAAGGCGATTCTTCGTGCATGAACAGCAGGCCTAAATAGAAGTTTGACCTACTTTAAGGTTTTTTTGTGACTACTAGATGTCACTTTTGGTAATCTCAGAAAATGCCCTTTTTTAGATATTCTCAGACGGCTGGAAAGTATATAATGATGAGGTCAGGGTTTTTATCAGTAAAACTTAACACCTGTTGCAGTTGAATGCTATCGTAAATTGATACTAAGCCAGTTGTAGGTCTTTTCTGGTGTTCATAACACTAGCATTTTTGAAGTGGCTATTTTCGGGCACCCTTAATTTATAGGGCCGATTGAACGCTTCTTGAGAAACGCTAAAGTAGCTTGAAAGTGTCCGAATGATCTCTTTGGACAACCCTTTCTTATAATGCAAAATATCTGAAACAAGACTTTTACTCACGCCCAAAATCTGGGTCATATCTTTCGCTTTAAGCGATTTCTCGCTCATCAGGGCTGTGAGTAGCTCAATGGGATCTACATCCTCGAATGAGTTATGTTCGGCATCCCACTTTTCAATCAGATAAGTGAGCAGCTCAATTTCATCCTGCGTATTTTCTCCTTGGTCGCTTCCAGTCACTAGCTCTTCTAAAGCCGTAGAGTAGTCATTATATTGTTTCTCTGATTTGATTATCTTATATCTGAGTGCTTCCATCTTAATAATGATTTACGGTATACTGTTCGTTGTGCTTACAGAGCTTATCATACTGAGCATGGGTTCCAATCCAGCAAACAAAGAGATGAACTTGGTTCTTACCAAAGGCGTATTTGCAGATCATCCTATAGTTATTGCCACCAATATCAAATACAACACGGTTGGTCCCATTACCTAGCAAATCAGCTGCCCCAAATGTATCTTTGATAGCCTCAGGCCTCTGCCAATCGGCAAACTTGACTACAGTGAGCCAGACCTTAAACGAGCTTTTACTGCGAGCGTTCTTTTCGGTGTAAGCCTCAATCGTTTCCTTTCTGATTAGATGAACCTTCATAAGCTACTGTAAAGATACAAGAAAGGTTCACATTTTGTGAACCTTTAAGGTGCATCCATAGAAAGTTGTCTCAGTTGGGAACGATTTGTGATACTCTTATAGCTGAAGTTACCCTAAATTCTTCCTTAGTGTGGAGATTTCAGAAGCATGGACCAGTGGATTCCGTAGCATTTTGACCACTGATGGCTCTTATTTAATTTAGCACTAACTCTCTGTTGGAAAGGGGATTAAGGTGGTCAGTTTGACGCGAAACAGCTAGTCAGCCGACTTCGGAATCAGGTGGTCAGTTTCACTGAAATCTCCACTTTTACAACAAAAAAGGGAGACTGATTGAGTCTCCCTTTTTTGTTGTAAAAGCAATCGGGCACAATAAATCCAATCGATTATAGATAGGAATGCTGATTCTGTTTCGCTAGTTGATTTTAACAACCCAGTAATCTTTACCTCCAATGGCATAAGCGGACTTATTCCCATTGCTGCCTGAGTCAGAATAACCCCTAGCAGATAACCGCTATCTGAGGTGGCAAGCATAGAGAATAGATAATCACTACTTCTGCCGCCAAAGGTTTTATCCCACAATTTGTTGCCGCTCCTATCGATCTTCACAACCCAGTAATCAGTATCTCCTTGCTTGGGATCAGACTTATTACCATCCTTATCGGAGTTAGAAGGCCCTCCCAACAGAAAACCGCCATCCGAGGTGGCTACCATAGAGTAAATTAATTCACCCCCACTGCCGCCAAAAGTTTTATCCCACACTTTGGTTCCATTTCCATCGATTTTCACTACCCAGTAATCCTCTGCTCCAAATTGGTTTGGATCGGACTTATTTCCAGTCTGACCGGATTCTGAAAGGCCTCCCAGTAGAAAGCCACCATCCGAGGTGGCTACCATAGAGTATATATTATCATGTCTATTGCCACCAAAGGTTTTATCCCACACTTTGTTGCCACTCCCATCGATCTTCACCACCCAGTAATCACGAGCACCCATTCCAATTGAGGGCTCGGACTTGTCGCCAGTCTGATCGGAGGGAGAAGAGCCTCCTAGCAGAAAACCACCATCCGAGGTAGCAAGCATAGAAGATAAATAATCATCAGCATTGCCGCCAAAAGTTTTGTCCCACACTTTGGTTCCATTTCTATCGATCTTCACCACCCAGTAATCAAAAAAGCCTCCTTTGGTGGGAGCAGCCTTATTGCCATCCTGAAATTGGCCAGTAGTGCCCCCCAGCAGAAAACCGCCATCTGAGGTGGCTACCATAGCGGATAATTTATCAGAACTTCTGCTACCAAAGGTTTTATCCCACAGCTTGTTACCACTCCCATCGATTTTCACTACCCAGTAATCCTCTGCTCCAAATTGGTTTGGATCAGACTTATTTCCAGTCTGACCGGAGGAAGAAGAACCCCCCAGTAGAAAACCGCCATCCGAGGTGGCAAGCATAGAGGATATATTATCAGCACCTGTGCCGCCAAAAGTTTTGTCCCACACTTTGGTTCCATTCCTATCGATCTTCACCACCCACATATCACTACTACCTCGATAGGGATCGGACTTATTCCCTTCCTTATCGGAGTCAGAAGAGCCCCCCAGCAGAAAACCGCCATCCGAGGTGGCAAGCATAGAAGATAAATAATCATCAGCATTGCCGCCAAAGGTTTTATCCCAGACGATGGTAGGTATACCTGTTGTCATACCAGTTTTGATGGTTACTAACTGGGTTTTAGGCTGGCTACTACCACCAGGGCCACTCACCGTCAACGTAACGGTGAAGGTACCTCCCTGCTGATAGGTATGTTTGGGGTTCACTTCGGTTGAAGTGGGGGTTTTATCACCAAAGTCCCACAGATAGCTAGTAATAGTTCCGGTGGCTTTATGGGTAAAACTGACCTCGCAAGGGGCCATACAGTCGCCCCCGGTAAACCCAAAATCAGCCACCGGAGTCCCCGGCTTATTGACAGTTATGGTCTTCTGGCTACTGTTGCTGCCAGCTTTGTTGGTTGCTGTGAGTTTGATGGCATAGGTGCCTGCCGTCGTAAACTGCCGGGAGAAACTGGCATCGGTCGATACCTGGCTGCCGTCGATTTCCCAAACAAAGGAGGTGGCGTTCTGAGAGGTACTGGTGAAGGTCGGTGCGCAGGGTGCTGTGCAGCCATCATTGGTTACGGTGAAGGAAGCCGTAGGAGGTTGGATGATGTCTTCGGGTGAGCCGTTTTTGCAACTCACGAGCAGCCCCATTAAGCAGACCAGTAGGATAAATCGCTTCAGATAGTTGAGCAGGTAAACAGCTTTCATCGAGTGTTTATGGGTTGATTCACCTGCATAGATACCCGTCAAGATTTAGAGGTAACAGTTTTCATCATTCATGTTAGTTAACGTAGGCGTTTTGACAAAAAAACAACCCCAAAGCCCAGGGTTGCTTTCTGCTTGTATCCACACCTTGGGTTTATGACTGCTTGGGCTTGACAGTTCTTAACTGTATCGGCAATCGAGCCGCTACTACGAATTCTCAATAATGGCTCCCAACTGAGACGAATAGAGATTTGCGTATCAATAATTCGGGCGTTTCTTGAAACGGCTCAAAGCCTGATTTGGGATCCGGCCAAGACTCAAAGGGCATTTTGTCCAATAGCCGAAAAATTTCCATTCCTGTTCCAATTTATCTCCCTGCTCGACCAGCCCGGCCAACCGCCGGAGAACAACATGGGTCGGCATAGCAAACCGGCCAAAACGCGGGTTTGGCGGCTATCGGTCGTTGTTAATACCTCCGGCAAAACCAGGTGGTAAGCAGCGGCTTAGTCGGCGATAAATGTAAAGTCGGCAAAGCCAGTCAGTAAGCTGAACTGACTGACGGAGGAGCTTGGAAAGCTAACCGTGCTGCCACTGCCCGAGCGGCTAGCATGCAGCGTGAGGCTACCTTTGGTGGTGGGCAACACATCGCCCCCGCTGGCTTTAAAGGCTTGAGTGTAGGCCCCTTGGCTGCGCTGGCCCGATCGGTTATTGACACTGATTACATATTTCTTGTTGATCGTCAACGGTAACAGGTCAACATCAAGCAGCGTAAGTTTGTCGTCGATTTCCTGCTCCACCGTTTTTTGTCGTAAGAGCTGTCCACTATCAAAGTCCCATACCGTGACAACGTATATACCCGCGTCCGGCAGTTTGCTACCCACTTGGGTGAGTGTACCCGCAACGGCACTGCTAAAGACCACACCCGACTCCCGGAACGAATTACTCCGAGACACCACGAGTTTCAACGTCTGGGCCTGCTCACTTAGCAGGGTAGTGATTGGGTTCTCGGCGGGTTTGACAGCCTCCTTCTTAGTACAACTTGTCAGGCTTGCTATCAGCAGCAGCCCATACACCCATAGATTTGTCATGGTGAGCGCAATTGGTTAGTTTGACAATTGGAACCCCTCGGCAAGCTATTGTTATACTAAGCGCAACACGGTTCCGGTATCAAATTTAAAAATCGACCTGGGTTTATCTCCATGTGGCTGAGGGAAAGGTCGACTTATTAATTGAGGGAATCCCAGTCCCTGGCTCATCTAGGGAAAAGCTAACTTTCAGAATTTGGGTAGTTCTGCCGGGTACGACTGACTGAAGGTGACAGTTATGGAAGAATAATTGTTCCATAAAACGCTCCCACCTGAGACGAAATAGGTTATAGGCAATGCCTCAAATTTCGGGCGTTTACGACGACGCAACCGATTTTTCGCCCTATTCTAAGAAATTCGATGTTATGTCAGGTAAACCCCTTTTTCGTAGGTTTTCAGGTAAACTACAAAATGGCACAAAGACTATGAGCAACTTACTTACAGACTAGCGAAGTGATCCATTAGTGTGTGCCACCATAACCACTGACCCGCCAAGTTCATCGTCAGATGCAATAACAGAAAGAGCCCTAAGGCCAACGGGTACGAGGGCTGTAGCCGACCCATTCGTCGATCGTCCACCAGCAGAAGCAGTAATACCACTTCGATGGCGACAAAGCTACCATTCAGTGTTTTAGCGAAACTGTCAAACCAAGGAATGAAAAATAATAGGCGGGTAATAGCGGGCGGCAGAATGATGAGTACGGTACAAACCATATAACGGGCATGGAGGGCCAATCGTTGCCCATTCCATAAACTCAAGCCCAGAAACAAGGAAAAAAGCAGCAAAGAGGACGCATCGATAAAAGAAAGCTGATAAACAGCTCCGGGCGGGTACTCATCGGCTGCCTGGAGCATCAGGTGCATCATCTTGACTCCCCCAATCAGCAGGGCAGGCACAAGCACAATCGTGCCAATCCAACCTAGTTTTCGATGCAAAGCCAATTGCCCACGTCGATACAAAATAGGTTGTAGAATCAGCAAACCCATCCATAATCCGGCGGAAGCTCCATGCAGATGATGATAGAGGTCAGTTTGGGTGAGTCGGGAAAAATAAGACCGGGAAAATCCCAGCCAGGTTATGATTACGGCCAGCCCAAAATACCAAGGGGCATTGGGATACAGCAGCGTCTGTTTATGTGGCGTAGATGTGAAATGGTCTTGGTTAGGCTCTTTCAATTCAGTAACGTGCTATGGTTAGGCATTTCTCAGAGTAAGATAGGCAATAAATCATTTCGATTTAGTGTCTTAGCCCCCTGAATGGTTGGACAAAATTGTAAAAACAGTTTAGTCCTACTACATTCAGAAATCATGAGCAAAATCAGGCGAAGTTTCTCCCGCGCGGCGGCCGCCCCGAAGATCGCTATTCCATTGTCCAAGAAGCAATTCGTGACGGCCATGCCGAGACCTGTCGCAAGTACAATTTATCCCCTTCATTGCTGCGCAAGTGGCGATTGAAGTACTTAAGCAAAGGCAGAGAGGGCCTGAAAGATTCCTATCCACGCGTTGACCCTCAACTGCGAGCACTCGAAGAGGAGAATGAACGTCTGAATGGGACCGCCCATGCGGCGAATTGTAGCAAAACAGGCTTTAGAATTGGAACCGCGGTGGCGGACCACTCAAGAGCGAGCTGCTAAAAAAAACGCCCGCGCGGCGTCCGCTATTCAATCCAGGAGAAGCTAGCCCTCATGAAACAGTTTGAAGCCCGCGCCAATCGCACCCTGCTATGTCAGTGGCTTGACCTGCCTCGCAGTGTGTATTATTACCAACCCCAATTCGGCAGACCTGGAGCCCGGCCTAGCCAATTGACCATGAAGCTGGACGGATCGTGGGTTGATAATCAACAGGTAGTCACGAGTATCCGACACTTACTGGATATTGAATTCAATGCACTTGGCTATGAATACATTACCTATGAGTTGAAAAAGGAGTACTTCATCAATAAGAAAAAAGTGTATCGGCTCATGCAGGAGCATAACTTACTCTTAGGCAAGATGATCTATCCGACGATGGGTAAACGCGAGTTCGTTAAATTCAAACGTATCGAAGCGACCAAACCCTTGGAATACCTATGCTGGGATATCAAATATGTCTGGGTCCAGGGTGAACGACGGAATTACCGCTGCGGCGGGCCGCTATTTGTTAAGCGTCATTGATGTTTACAGCCGCAAAATTCTGGACTGGGTCTTCCAAGGTAGCATTCGTCAAATGGACTTAATCAATCTGCTTCGACGAGTAAATCAGGGCTATGAGTTAAAAGGCGTCATTTTGCGCAATGATAATGGTAGCCAATTCATTGCCCATTCGGTGCGTAAGTTTTTGAAAAACTCGGAGGTTAAACAGGAATTCACTCATGTGGCTACCCCAGAGGAGAATTCCTACATTGACCGGGCAGCCGGCGCTGGCCTTTCACAGCATTCTAGAGCACGACATCATTGATCGCAATGAATTTGCCAGCTATTATGAAGCGAAAGAAATGTTGACGCGTTATTTTTTTCATTACAATCAGCATCGGCTTCACCGTTCCATTGGCTTCATTACACCCCAGCAAAAATGGGAGGAGGCAACGGTGATTTATGACACAACCGCAGCGGCGGCCGCCTTTTCAGAAAATCTGTCCAACTAATAGGGGGCTAAGACATTAGCGTAGTCGTCAACGGCTGCTCATCAACATAGCCTAAGTACTTACGAGCCGAATCAATGTAGATAGACAGCACATCAGCAGCGTTTTCGCAGTACTGGTAGTGATCACGGAATAACTTGGGGTAGTTCTTTCCGTATTGTTCTTGCGCTTTTAGCAATTCAGCGCGGAACATCTGCTTTTCAAAGGGTTTAGCGGATTCATACAAACGACCGATTAAACCTTTACTGCGAACTATTTTCTTATGCATAGTAAAAAGGTATAATGTTTAGTAGGATTTAACTTGCAAAGTGCCGTTATAACGGTATAACTTGCCGCTGTAACGGCATAAGGATATGTAGTATTCTTGTTACAATCAATACTTAAAACAAACATTTTTCTCAATCATGGAGCATCACGGAAAGAAGCTAAAGGCAATATCTTTAGCGAAAGGCTTTAATATCAAACAGTTATCAGAGAAATTGAATGTTACGAGGGTAGCCGTCGAAAGAAACTTTAAGGCAGCCAATATTTCCAGAAAAGTATTATTGAAGTACTCTTATATGTTAGATTTTAATGTAGATGAGTTCTATGAATCAATACATACACAAAGTATAGTAGATGAACCTACTAAGATCGAAAAGCTACAACAAGAGATTATCTATTGGCAGCGTAAGTACATTGATTTACAGGAGCGTTTTTTTCCGAACGCGGCACAACTGGCTTAACAAAATAGTTAACAAGTTCACAGTTACACTTTAAACACTAAGGGTATGAAACAGTGTTTAGGGTCGTTTTGGTCTATAGCAAGGCCAGTGCCGCTATTTTGAAGCGATACGGTAGAGAATGTCAAAAGAATCCGATATTCTCCACAGTGTTACACATTACCAATAGCAAGGCCGCTTCAGTTTCCTGGAGCGGCCTTGCGCGTTTAATTATTCCAAGATTTAAAAATCTTTCCACAAATGAGAAAAGTACAAATTTATTGAATGATTTTAAAGAATACCTAGAATACAAAGGATCATATTTACAAACCGGTTGCTTTAAAGTCTACCGGCTCTTTGGGCAAAAGTTCAAGACTTATCTACAGATTAACCAGCTAACGCTTATACATACAAAGTCCGTAATACTCCACATTAGTGAAGGCAATAAACGGTATATTCTTAAAATTCATTCAGATCCAATTACCCGGAATAAAGAGATCGGCTAAATGAAAACGTTCTTTGCTCAATTTACTAAACCGGGCTGGGAGCGATACAGGATTAGTCCAGCCGCCAACATCGAACGGCTGCCAAAACACGACAGTGAGATGCACGAACCTTTTAATTAGGAGCAAACAGCCTTAATTATTAGAAAAGTGAGACTACTGGTTATTGCTTTATATCAACATGATACACTACCTATTTGCCCATCCTGGTCGTGAGGTTCGGCTATTGAAAGTAGTTGACATCAAATCAAAGGCGATTCTAATTAGGCCCGAAAACTCCAAAACCAATTGCTGAGGTTGATTAGTTTCTGTCGACGGCGTTCACTACTGACATACGGCTGTCACTACCCTGGCTTTTCTTTGTGTTATCAATTAATCGACAACGTCAAACAATAGCAGGCCATGGAAAACACAGCGCAACTTAGCCAAACGATGGATCAGATCGTCATCTTACCCGAGCAACTTCTTGCCCATTGGCAGGGACACCGGGGACTCACCCGCCGGTTGATTGAAGCCTACCCCGACGAGCACTTTTTTTCGTATGCTCTGGGCGGCATGCGACCTTGTTCGGCGCTGATTGATGAAGTACTGCAGATGGCCGACCAGAGCATGCAGGGCGTTATTTCAGGCGAGTGGCCTTCATTTGGGGATGGTGCGGAGACCCCACCCAAAGCTACGACAAAAGAGAAGGTCCTAGCGCAGTGGGATCGGGTGACTGAAAAGATTAATGCCTATTGGCCACAGATTCCACTCTCGCGTTTCCAAGAGGTCGACAAGGCTTTTGGTCTGTATGAAGGACCTATCTACTGGTTTCTTTTCTACCTGATCGATAATGAAATTCATCACCGGGGTCAGGCTTATGTCTACCTACGCACCCTGGGCGTAGAACCGCCCGCTTTCTGGGATCGCCCCCAGGTATAGTCCACCCGAAATCCCTCAAGTGGTAAGCCGTTTTACAAAAGCCTTTGCCGATAGTATGATTGGCAGAGGCTTTTTTGTGTCGTGCTCGCGGCTATTAATCTAGTGGCCAAATCGGCTTCACAGGTTGTGGCAACCGTAGTTACGCCCCTCAATCTAAGTAAAGTAGGGTTTCATGAAATCCTCTATTCGTACGATAGCTGTTTAGATTACTTTAAGTAAATGATCGCAACGGTCTGTACGCCGGAGGCCATCGGCAAAGTAAACGGCATTATTCGGTTGCCATAAATTGGCTTTGACTTATGCCCATGCTTTCGTGAGTATCAGTACTTTCTACTCACAAACCTGCTAACTAAGTGCCGCGTTTTTTATCAAATGGCAGTACTTAGGGCTTTATAAATAGTTCACTTTTTGACGGAACCCAAGTTACATGGGCTATTTCTGTACCATCCATAAAGGTATTTCACCCATAAATGCATTTCGACTGCCTAAAATCTGTATTGTAAAATTTATAGATTTTATAAAACTGGTTTATTTTCAATGATAAATTCCAGTTTTTATGTAAAAACCTCCATAAATATCTTTAAAACCAAATCTTTTTAGGGATTAATTTTGAGAAAATTACAAAAAGTAGTTTAAAATCGAACTTAATCACTTTGTTATGCCCAATGTTGATATTGCCCAACATAAGACAGGAGATTTCTTTGTCGACTATGAAGAAAAGGTGTTTGAGGATGTGAAGGCCGAGCCCGGTCAAAAGGCGCTGGTAACTTTCCACACCGTCGCTTTTGAAGGATCTATTGGTCTGGTTAACATTCTGACGGCCACTCGTCTGCTCCGTAAAGGCTTCGAAACGTCTATTCTTTTGTATGGTCCTGGCGTTCTGCTGGGTGTACAACGGGGGTTTCCGAAAATTGGCGATGAAGCGTTTCCCGGTCATATGGCTTACTCCGACAGGCTACTAAAATTCATTGCTGAGGGTGGGAAAATATACGCCTGTCGTTTTGCTCTACAAGCACTATATGGCATGGGTGAGCCGAACTTACTGCCAGGAATTATCCCCATTAGCCCGCTTGACGTGCTTGACATTCAACTTCTGCACCGCAAAGAAAGCGCATTCATTTTCGACACCTGGACATTATAAGTCCGGTTAAACAGCTCTCCTATGGCCTTTAAGTCTGTTATCAAAGCTGCGGCTGCTCAATTGAAACCGGTATTGAATGATAGCGTTGCCACCACTGAAAAAATTTGTGACATGATTCGCGCAAGCGCTTCTCAGGGGGCTGATATCATTGTGTTTCCTGAAACATGCGTACCGAATTATCCGTACTTTTCATTCATCCTCCCGCCTGTTCTACAGGGGCCCGAGCATCTGGCCTTATATAACGAAGCAGTTGTCATACCTGGGCCCATTACGGCACTTGTTGCCTCTGCAGCAAAAGAATGTGGAATCGTCGTCGTATTAGGCGTGAATGAGCGGGACTATGGTACGTTGTACAATACCCAGCTTGTTTTTGATACGGATGGCCAGCTTGTGCTCAAACGTCGAAAGATCACGCCCACCTATCATGAACGAATGATTTGGGGGCAAGGCGATGGCAGTGGGCTGAAAGCAGTTGATACGACGATTGCCCGAATCGGGGTGCTGGCCTGCTGGGAGCATTACAATCCGCTGGCCCGGTATGCCCTGATGGCCGATCATGAAGAGATTCACTGTAGTCAGTTTCCTGGCTCGCTCGTGGGGCCAATCTTCGCCGACCAAATGGAGGTTACCATGCGCCATCATGCTCTGGAGAGTGGCTGTTTTGTCATCAATGCAACGGGCTGGCTGGACGACGGGCAGATTAAATCAATTACATCGGATGATAAGTTGCAAAAAGCACTCCGAGGGGGCTGCAATACCATGATTATTTCACCGGAGGGGAAGCATCTGGCAACTCCGCTAACCGAGGGTGAAGGTATTCTGTATGCAGACCTCGATATGAAGCTGATTGATAAACGCAAGCGGATGATGGACTCGGTTGGTCATTATTCCCGACCTGAGTTACTGTCTTTGGTAATCGACAAAACAGCTTACAGACATATTGACGTCAGTGATAAGAGCATTGTCATCAAGGAAAACATTGACCAGCTATGAACATTCCAGAGTTATTGACTGAACTGCAGGCGTATGGGTTACGGTTGGATGGATTCTCCGACAAGGGTGGTCGAAAAGGGGGAGCGGGCCCAACCGATCATAAAGCGGTTCGGCTGGGAGACACCACGATTATGGTACCCGTCCATAATGCAGCTTCTTTACGATCGCCTTATTCAGCCGAAGAACCGAATTTATTGGGCGTTTCGAAACTATTCAAAAACGAAACGTTCGTTGGGATGATCGTATTTCCCAAACAGCCTAAGTTCTATTCGTACACTACGTCCGACGGCGTTCCGTTCTGGAAAATAGCGCAACTTCATAGCCATAACGTACTGGCTACAACTGTTCTCCAGAATTGTGTGCGCTACGGTGACAAAAGCACCTCCTGTCAGTTTTGCGCTATTGGCGAGTCGTTAAAACAGAAACGGACCATTTCCTACAAGCGTCCGTTTCAGCTGGCCGAAGTGGCCAGGGCGGCTGTCGAGTTCGATGGTATTGAGCAATTTGTCTTAACCACAGGTACACCCTCAACACCCGACCGGGGAGCTAAAGTGCTTTGTGAAAGCGTTCGAGCCATTAAGGCAAGCGTTGATATTCCGATTCAGGTACAATGTGAACCGCCCGCCGATTTCATCTGGTTCGAACGGCTGAAAGAGGCCGGTGCCGACGCACTGGGGATGCATCTGGAAGCAGTGGAAGAAGATGTTCGTCAACGGATCATGCCGGGTAAAGCTGAGGTTTCTGTCAGCTACTACATGGATGCCTTCAAAGCAGCGGTAGCCGTGTTTGGCAGAGGTCAGGTTTCGACCTATCTGCTGGCAGGACTGGGCGATTCCGAAGAAGCGCTAATTAGTATAAGCCGTGAGCTGGTCGATATTGGGGTTTATCCGTTTGTAGTACCGTTTGTTCCCGTAAGTGGAACACCATTGGAAAACCACCCAGCCCCAGACCACGCCTTCATGCAACGAGTCCTCTCCGAGGTAGGTAGCCTCATTGCCGAAGGGGAGATTACTTCGACAAAAATGAAAGCGGGTTGTGCCAAATGTGGGGCGTGTTCGACCCTGAAATCGTTTGAGAAAATGGCCAAAACGATGGCTCTGGCATAAGGATAGACGTTTAACCTCAAATCTGCCGTTCCCATGATTATTGAGAAACCGATCGCGTACAGAGCAAGTCATATAACGTTTGATTTTGCCCGAGATGCCTGGCAAATCAACCAATACTGGAACTTGCGACGACAGATTTTTTGCAACGAGCAACGCATTTTTGACGCATCGGACCGCGACTCAATCGATGAAAGGGCGTTGCCAATCATTGCCGAAAGCAGTTATTCGGGTCAGTTGGATGAGGTTGTTGGCATTGTCCGCATCGATGAACGCAGCCCAGGTGTTTGGTGGGGCGGCCGACTAGGGGTGGCAAAACCGTATCGAAAGCTATCCCGGTTTCAGACCTCGGGCCTATTCAACGATCAGCACCCGATTTATCCGTTTACCCAGACCATAGGCGGATCGCTGATTTTCAAGGCTGTATCGACAGCACTTTCGCTAGGTTGCCGGGAATTTTATGCCTACGTGCAGGAGCAGAACGTAACGTTTTTTAACCGGATGCACTGGCAATCCGGTGAGCCAAAGTACGTTTTCGGGAAACTGCATTACCACATGAAATGTCAGCTCGAATTCTATACCCCTTCGCAAAAATCATTGCACCAATTGCAATTGCGCTGAGATTTCTTACGCGTTGAATCACCTGAAAATACGTACCAGTATGAAAAACCAATATGAGGTAATCGTCATTGGAGCGGGACAGGCTGGCCTCTCCATGAGCTACTTACTCAAACAGAAAGGGATTGACCATGTCGTGTTCGAGAAGAAACGAATCTCCGACTCCTGGAGAAATTACCGCTGGGACACGTTCTGTTTAGTCACGCCCAACTGGCAATGTAATCTGCCCGGCTATTCGTACTCTGGTAATGATCCCTATGGGTTTATGGTCAAAGACGAAATTGTGGAATTTCTGGAAGGTTATGCTGCCAGTTTTGATCCACCGGTAAAAGAGGGTGTTGAGGTGCTGGCCGTTTCCAGGGAACCACTGACCGATTCATTCACCGTTCTGACCAATGAAGGCATCTATACCGCCAGTCAGGTGGTTGTCTGCATTGGTAATTTTCACTCGGCTCCCTTACCTAAATTGGCCGAAAAATTTCCGACGTATATAACACACGTTCACTCTGCCCATTACAAAAATCCAGAAAGCTTGCCTGCGGGCGACGTGCTGGTCGTGGGCACCGGGCAGTCGGGAGCGCAAATCGCTGAAGATCTTCATCTGGCAGGGCGTAATGTACACTTGTGCGTGGGTAAAGCGCCCCGGTGTGCACGGCTGTATCGGGGAAAAGATGTTGTCGAATGGCTTGATATGATGAAGTACTATGATATCCCCGTCGACAAACATCCGGAAGGTGAGAACGTACGCGATAAAACCAATCACTACGTAACCGGGCGCGATGGCGGACGCGAAATAGACCTGCGCAAGTTCGCCCTTGAAGGCATGAAACTGTATGGGGTGCTTAATGACGTAAGCGATTCAGAACTGGTTTTTGCTCCTAATCTAAAAGAACACCTTGACTATGCCGACAAAGTATCGGAAAACATCAAAAAACGAATCGACCAGTACATTCTCGACAACCAGATCGAAGCGGCTACCGAACCGACCTATGTTCCGGTTTGGGCGCCCGCCAGCGAAGTGACCTCTGTACTACTTGAAAATACCAATATCACCTCTGTAGTCTGGTGCATTGGTTTTGGTATGGATTATTCCTGGCTTAAACTACCGGTACTCAACGAACGGGGACATCCTGTTCATCAACGGGGAGTTACGGAAGTAGATGGATTGTATTTCCTGGGCCTTACCTGGCAAAATACCTGGGGCTCAGCCCGTTTCTCGGGGGTGGGCAAAGACGCCGAGTATTTACTGGAAAGTATCGAGAAAAACCTGCCAGCGACCGTTTCGGCACTGGATTCAACGGATGCGTAAACTATGCTGCAAAACATATTGGCGCATGTGCTTGCTCAACGTTCGGTAAGCGATAAACTTACGATTGATCAGACGTATTCAACCCTTGGCGATTATGTTACTTACCAGGACCCATTTGATCAGCAGTCGCACCAGATTTTCCTCGGCGACGATTGCGCTGTAATTCCCGATGGCCACGGCGATCATCTTCTGTTTTCCTCCGAGGGAATCATTACGAGTTTTCTGGAGGCAGCTCCCTGGTTTGCGGGTTATTCATCCATTATGGTCAATATCAGCGACATCTGCTCGATGGGTGGTCTGCCCATGGCGGTAACGGATGTTATCTGGTTGAGAGACCGGGACCAGGGCACCCTAATCTGGGAGGGTATGATGGCGGCTTCGGCGGCTTACGGAGTACCGATCGTCGGCGGGCATACCTGTTACCATACCGAGAGCCGTCATCTGGCGGTTTCCATTCTTGGTAAAGCCAAAAAATTGTTGGAAAGTAAAGCCGCCCGGCAATCCGAAACCTTACTGATGGCCGTTGATATGGATGGGAGTTATTACCAGAATTATCCCTTCTGGAATGCGTCGACCACGGCTGATCCAGTTCACCTCCGGGCTAACCTGTCGCTCATGTACGAACTGGCCAATCGGGGACTTTCGGCTGCGGCCAAAGACATTAGTATGGGCGGGATCATTGGTACACTTGCTATGTTCGTGAAAGCCTCTGGCGTTGGCGCAGAATTGCATCTGGAACAGATTCCCAAGCCTGATGGTGTTGACTGGGAAAAATGGCTGATCAGTTTTCCCAGCTTTGGCTACCTGTTTACGTGTAAACCAGGTACTGAAAATGCCTGCATTGATTTGTTCAAATCACACCATATTCAATGCAATACAATCGGGAATATCACGGAAAATCAGAACATAATTGTATATTTAGACAAGGAGAAATCACTCATAAACTTAAATCAGTAAATCATGCCTGAAGTGAATGTAACCATTGAATGGCCAGATAAACAGAAGGATAGTATTTATTCCCCATCGACTGTGCTCCTTCAATATATAAAATCAGGGGATTCTTTATCGATCCAGGATTTCGACGAACGAATCTCACAGGCCTTACAACTGGCTAGCCAGCGCGTTTATGAACGTTATGGGTTCGAGTGCACCTCGGCAATGGGCGAGTTAGCCCGATTAAAAGCACGAATGGCATCGATCAATGATAAAAATCAGCTGATAAAAATTCTTTAATTCCTTCTAACCGGAAGCTATTGATGACAAATAAGGACATCCCGATATACACTATCGACACGCTATCTCTTTCTAAACAAAAGGATATACAGATCAGTCGGTTTGCTCCTTATCTGGCTGTTCATAAAAACCTGCATTTAGCTCACAAGCACGACTTTTATCACCTGATCCTGTTTTTGGAAGGTGGCGGCACGCACGATATTGATTTTCATACGTTTCCGGTACGTCCTTACCAGATTTACTTTATGATTCCAGGGCAGGTTCATAGCTGGAGTTTTGAAGGTCATGTAGATGGGTATGTCATCAATTTCTCCGGCTCCTTCTTCCATTCCTTTATGGTCCGGTCAGATTTTTTAAGCCAGTTCGTGTTTTTTAATGGCATTGTCAACGATTCAGTTGTTGATATCCCGGAGGCAATCCAATCAAAAGTAAAGCAGTATTTTGATGATCTGTTAAACGAAAGCACTGCCGATTCTACGTTCGGACTGGACATGGTTCGGGCTATTTTGATCCAATTATTCATCACGATAAACCGGCTCAATGACGCCGAAAAAAGCGAACAGACATCCCTTCACAATTATACTATTTTCAAAAATTTCCAAAAGCTTATTGAGCTTAATTACAACACGTTACGATTACCAAAAGAGTATGCCGGAAAACTCTTTATAACGCCGAACTACCTCAATGCCATTTGCCGCCAATTTATGGGTGTCTCATCTGGCGAGGTCATCCGAATCCGAATCGTCATGGAAGCCAAACGGCAACTGGTAAATCTGGATTTGACCGTGGCTGAAATCGCGTACAAGCTTAATTTTGAAGATACATCCTACTTCACCAAATTCTTTAAAAAGCAAGCAGGTGTCACACCGAAAGAATTTCGTGAAGCAGAAATTAAGCGGGTCAAACGAGTCAACAGCAGGCTTGGGTCAATCACCTGAATAAATTTGCGGGAATACAGTCGTAGGTTTTAAGGACTCTCCGCTGGCTATGATTAACCGTTGACAATCGTTAAAATTGAAGCCGCTTCCCTTTCGAACAAGTTATTATATAATTTTTTAGAAGGAGGTCGGTTACCTATAACGTGAAAACCCGCTAGCTGATTTTTCGGTGTGCCTTGTGACCAATAAAAGAAAGCAAGCGCTATGTGGAGCTGCTACATTTGGCTGGACATTAAGAAAGTTAAGCTCATTTAACTTAGTAAACCATGAAAACCACTAGAAGGTCGTATTAATCGAAATCTCTAAAGGCTGTGCTTTCCATATTGCCGTTTTAGGAAAGCAGTTTACTCAATAAACGGGGACCGTCCTATTTCCACCTGCTTGAATTAGGGAACAATGAGTTGAAGTAAAAACAAGGTCAGCGCAATGACTGATACAACACTGCCCCACTGACGGGAAGGGAGTCGTTTGGAGGTAGCGAATTGACTTATTACTAGTGCCCATCAGTCGCGAAGCAGACTTTTCGGAAACACCTTCTTGTAGGTCCACTCCATCTTCTAGATGATGTTTGATCTGCCAAAGTCATCAATGGGTGTTGGCCTCATCGATAGACAAACCTCTATTTTTCAGCCCGTTTCGACGTATTCCAGGCTCACCTCTGAATGCATCTGGACGACAGTGACCGGCAGCTGGACCGAGTTCATCGCGGGTTACTTTTCAGGAATGGAGTCCGTTTAATGGGGCTCTTAGTTGAGATGGAATGACTTTAATTCATGGCTCACTACCCTGGCGTTGTGGAGTAGGCCCAGAATCACCAGGCCAACAAGGAGTGAAACGGCTGTTAACAGTGTCGCGTCAAGCGATCCGCCAGCAGCCATCCGATGAGCCTCCTTTACCGCACTTTGCCCCGTATCAGACTGGATCTGAGCCAGTTTATGAATCGATTGAACGCTTTGCCTAAACAGGATAGCCCCTCTTTGGCTGAATAGTTGACTGGCTACTGTCCGCTGATCAGTGGCGATCAATTGCTGAATAGACCCTTCAATGCGTTTGCCCTGATCCCAGTTTTGTTTAAAGGATCTTAACAAGATGGCCTCATCTCCAGTTAATTTCGTTTTTTCGTAGTGGCGGATCCGGTTCGCAATTTGCCGGTCATACAACCCCAGTTGCCCGGCGAGGGCAGCCGGTGACAGGGTTGATTGGTTCATCAACTGATTTTCCAGCACCAGCCGCTTGGCGTGTAAACTCTCACTGATGAGTACTAAATCAACAGCGGGCTGTAAACGGTCCCTATAAAGGGAAGCCATGGTTTGGTCCAAGTCCTTCAGGGCATTATTTAGGCTTATGGCAGTGAATAAGATAACCAGCATCAGGCTCAGCAAGAGCCCGGCGGCTTTGAGTTTTTGTTGAAGAACGAACGACCATTTCATGATTTTTATCTTTTGAGAAGAGATATTTAATTGAAAGTATTGCTGTTCAGCGACCTAAACTGCACGTTTAGTGCGCCAGTCTGACTATACCGGTTTATACCGGTAGCGAAAAAGAAGCTTGTTGCCAGGGCTTGTGATACCGGCACCAGCGCAGTAACTGGATTCGCTCCCGTGGCGACAGATAGTAAAGTAGCTTACGGAGTTCTTTACGGAAGAGTGTTTTGTCAAAGCTTACTTTCTGTAGAACGCATTGGCTATAGGCATACCGGGTCATTTCAGTAGGGGTTTAGTGAATTGGTACTGAGTTCAGATCAGGCTTTTACATTGACAAATCATGGGTTTAAAAGCGGTGTTGCCTTTACTGTGACGGGTTATTCGGCAAGGCTCGTATCTTGGGCATGTCCAATGTCGATGGAGACGGGCGTTTGAAGTAAACCCAGGGACAGACCATTTGCTCAGCATCCGTCGGTTGTCGTTGCCGATGAATTTCAGCCAACAGGCTAACTAGTACTACTAAACCAAAAAAAAGTAGATAGCATACTGGTAGCCAGCGACTGGAGTCCCTTTGTTCATGCGAGAACATTAAATGAAGAGCCTGCATACTACTCCCGTCTAGATATTAGATTAATGATTCATCCTTCCTGTACACAACAATGGTTTGTTGTTCGGTTGGTAACAGCTTTAGCTTGCTATTAGTCCAGTCGATCCCAAGTGGCTATACCCCCAGCCAATCGAGCCGGTAATCGCTATTCAGCGTTGACGTTAAACCCTGTTTTTCAGAAAAGACCAGCAATAGGTATAGCTCACGAGGGCACTAATGCCAACCAGCAGACTGATTAACAAGCCTCTGCTACTTAAAATGGGGTGCTCTATGTGATAGTCCATATTCATTAAGTTTGGTTATGTTGTTATATAGGTGTAAATTTACAACTGTAAAAATACAAATGCAAACTTATGACCTACATTAGTGCTCAACCTGAATTATCAACGACCTGGGACGACATATGCTTCCCCGTAGAGCCACTGCTACTAAGTGATCTGTTACCCGATTATGATATTATTGCTACCGACCGACAGAAGTTAATCGTTGGTCAACTGCCAGGGGGACGTAAAACGCTATTTGGCATTCAGAGTGCCGACTATACCATCATTCCTAATCGTGCCATTCAGGAAGTAGTCGACGAATTAATTCCGGATTACCAGCTTCTGATTAAACACACGAATACCGGTGAGTTCAGCATTAGTATTATCCTGCCCACGTCGGTGTCGGTCGGCAATGAACAGCTTCAGCGGAGCCTAACCATTACCAACAGCTACAATGGCAAAACGCCTTTTGGCATTCAGGGTCAATCGCTGACAGCCCTGTTGGATCCGTTGACGCATTTAGGCAGTAGTGTGTACCGAAACGTTTGTCAGAATGGTCTGTTGGGTTGGGCTGATTCCTTTACGGACCTTCCTGCCTATCAGACCTGGCTGGGGCAGTGGGCGAAGGGGCCGCAGAAAACGCCAGCCACCAGGACTCCCTCCGCCCCCACCCGCCCGCAGCGGTCTACGGCTGACATTCGTAAACTCCATCAAAGCGCCATTACCATTCCTCGGTTTCAGCAGCAGTTGCATACGCTTTTGCTTGAACACCTGACCACCGGCTCTACCCTGACGGCCACCGTGTACGACCACTTCCAGCAGACAAACATGGCTGGCACTCATGAAAACGTACTTCGACACTTACCCTTACCTGTTCAGTTAATCAAACAAGCGCGCGAACGGCTGCGGCTGGAAGAACGGCTGCTAAATTCGACCCCTTCCTGCTGGCTGTTGTACAACGCCGTCAATTACGCCCTGTTTACGGCCCGCAGCAGCCTGACACTCAATGACCGATACCGCCTGGACGAGCGCGTGTTTCATCATCTGGCGGCTCAGGCATATGCCTGAACTTAACAAATCCACTCCACGACACCCACCAGGCATGAAACTAAAATTATAGCCAACCACTTAACTCGACCGATTATGTATTCTCCTGATGTAGCGATGAGTTTAGGCAGTATCATCTATGCCTTGTGTAAACTCGACGGCCGGCTCCACCAGCAAGCGACTAAAGTAGCTTGTGAGCTGCTGGCCGAATGGCCCTATAGTGATTTAGCGATTGGCGCGCTGTTCTTACGGGACAATGTGGGCGAACCCGCCGAGGAGGCCTGCGCGTTTGGCCTACGCCGGATGGCAGCCAAGCGGGTCGAGCTCACGAAGGAAACCAAAAAACGGTTTGTAACTATTCTGCTGCGTGTGGCGCGGGCACACGATGGAATTTCACGGGAAGAACGGGCCTTCATTCGTCATTTTTGGCGGGAACTGCAACGTATCTAATCTGATAAACAACTCACTTTCAACCAATAACCTGTTTTGGACTGCTGTCGCAAAACAATCTCCGGCAAAGCTGCTTGACGACTTACCCTGGATAGTTTTAACTGGTTGATTCCGATGACAAGTATTGAACGCATCATACCTTACATAACCGTTGTGGAAATCCTTTTATTCTTACTTAAGCTGCTTAGACCATTTTAGTAGCTGTCCAATATAGCCAGTCAAAAATGTTATAGAACAAGCATAAAAATCAGGAGCACCTGCCTTGGATTTGATATGCTTGTTCTATAGTCGATTAAAGTTGAGCCCTGGAAGTCTAAAAATTTCGTTGCCAATTGACTACCAGTATTGGTAAAAAAAGTAAAGACTAACTGGTTGTCAAGTCGCCGACTGCTCTGTCGCAGCTAAGCATGGATAAGAAAAATAGTTGGAGCTGCTGATGATGGTCAATTGATGCAAAATAACTTATAATCATCCTAGTCAAAAATCACCCAACCGTTGAAAATAGCAGTGGTGAAAAAATCCTGCTTCAAAATTTTTTATAAACCATCCCCTACTCAATTAGTACCAAGTGGTTCTGCCAGTCCGATAAGTAGTCCTTCAGGACCACGGAGGTAGCAAAGCCGATAGGAGTCCTCATACTGAACCACTTCGCCAACCAGCTGCGTGTCGAACTTACGGAGACGGGCGAGCGTTTCGTCAAGGTCTTCCACAGCGAACATGACCCGTAGGTAGCCAAGAGCGTTCACTGGAGCGTTCCGATGATCGGCGACGGTAGGCGGGGTAATAAACCGGGAGAGCTCGAGCCGACTGTAACCGTCGTGGGTGACCATCATGGCGATCTCAACGCGCTGGGAGCCCAGTCCGGTGACTCGCCCGGCCCATTCGCCTTCGACCATGCCTCGCCCTTCGAGCGTCAGACCCAGCTCAATAAAAAAAGAGACGACCTCATCGAGGGATTCGACCACGATGCCGATATTGTCCATTCGGAGTAATTTACTTTTTCCCATAACGTACGTATGTTTTATGAATTAACTTAGGTTTTGTATTTGATGAAGGGCAATCCGCTGAGATTCGCTCTTTTAACTTTTGAGGCCATTCTCTTTCGAATACCCTTTTTTTGTGTCCTTGACCGTTCCTTCATCGTGTAACTACTGGTTTGCTGTCTGCCTAAGGGCTAAACGATTGTGATGCCAAAATGGATACGATGATCTTCCCTACAAAACAACTACACCCTTACATGACTAAAATGAGAATAAAATTTTAGTGCACGTTAGTTTACACCCTGGCAACGTCAAAACGTGATGGTTTTGCTGGTGATCACCTCCAGCAAGTCCGCGCGGGCAATGCTGAACTGATGAACCGTAGAGTAAGGCCCAGCCGAAAAGACGAGCCGGTAATTACCTTCCGGCAAATCCTGTAGATTCAATAGCTGCCATTCCCAGTTGGTCCGCTTGGTCTCGCTGTAAAGGATGTCGTTCCGATCCGTTTTTACCTGTAGCTTCCAGTAGAGCCCATGTCGACTACCAATCAATAATTTAAGTAATAATCGATTTTTGGCTGGATACAGAAAGACTTGAAAGTCGGGTTCGTTGGACAGTTGCACGGGTTGCGTATTATGGGCATAGGCATCTGGATTTTGATGGGTACGCCAATGGATATGGGGAGATGAGGAACTCATCAGCAATTGACACCTTCCAGGCGTTGACAAAAAGCTCATCAACAAAATCAGGATTGTGACAAAGTAAATCCGTACCGATTGGCGGATTGAGTTTTTTCTGGGATAGGTTTTCATAACAGACTGAATTTAGGTAGCTGGATAGTGGCCAGCCGTCTACTGAATGATGACATCAAAAGTAGCTGATCAGTCCAGGGTAGGATTGTACAAAACGGAACAGAAAGAATGATTGGCTTGATTTAACTTTGAACCTGGCTAATGAATCGGTTTATGAAGTACCAGGAATTCACACCCACCGGGAGACTTAGTGCTTATGTCCAATGTATCTATCTGTTCGAGTCGGATCAGTTGACAGGCGTTGATGATATTGTCTTTCCGGGTGGAAGTATGGAAGTAATCTTTAACCTAGGATCCGGCGTATGGAAGACGGCTTCTCAAGGTCTTTATAGGCCTACTCCTGTCATCGAATTGTGGGGCCAATTGACTAAACCGCTACCTATCCGGTCGGAAGGAAAAAATCAAATGCTGGGCGTGCGTTTCTATACGCACGCCATCACTTCTTTCTTCAGGGAAGAAATTTGGGAGCTGAATGATCAGGTTTGCAATGCCATCGACTTCTTCGGCAAATCTATTTACCACCTGCATGAGCGATTGTTGGATACGCCTTTGCTGACACATCGTATTGACCTGGTGGAACAGTATTTATTGAGCCGGTTGCGCCAATCGAAAGGGCCGGGTATCAAAACCAATTTAGTTGGCCAGATCATCAGAGAACTTCAGTCGGATGTACTTTGCGAGGATATCCAATCCATTGCCTCGCGGTACGCGTTGTCACCGCGTTATCTGCAAACCTTGTTCCTACGGTATACGGGTGTTACCCCCAAAGTTTATCATAAACTCAACCGCTTCCAACGAAGCCTTAAACTGGTCACCAGGCATGAAGTCTCCCTGACCAGCATTGCGTATGAATGCGGGTATTTCGACCAGTCTCATTTTATCCGTGAGTTTAGATCGTTTACGGGCTTAACGCCATCCGATTTTCTGGCCGAGTCGTTTCCCGTTTCAGTGGCATTGAGCAACGGGTAATCGGCTCCGGCCTACTTACTTCAGTACAAATTTAATATACTGAAGTAAGTAGGCCGTGCATTTCTCTCTAGTGGGCAGAGTGCTGGTATAACAGCATAGATCAGGCGAATAGCGGCAGGAAATTCTGGTCTCTTTCGATTGCATTCGCCAGTTTGGCTGCGTATTCGTACACCTTATTAAATAAAAAGGGTCCCATACTGATCCGTTTCACGCCTAAAGAGCCAAGTTCGGCAAATCCGGGCAGATCGGGCATACACATTACATTTACGGGGAGTGCCGTTGTTTTGACAACCTGCTGAATATGCGAGGGATTGGTGATGCCAGGAACAAAAATACCGTCGGCACCAGCCTCTTCATAAGCTTTGGCCCTGGTAAGGGTTTCTTCAAGTGCGGCAGGTAGACCTAACAAAAAGCCATCTGTCCGGACGTTCACAAATATGGGCACGTTGTTGCGACTGATGTGATCTGAAATAGCGGACAAGTTGCTTTCAAACTGCCCGGCAGCCTGAAACTGGCGAGATGGCCCCGGAACTGTATCTTCTAGATTGATGCCAACTACGCCGATATCAGCCAACTTGTTGATATTCCCGATGATCCCTTCTTTAGTCGGGCTGTAGCCTGCTTCCAGATCAACAGTAAATGGTATGTTGACGGCTGCGACCACTTTTTTAGCTACCTGAAGCAGAATATCGAACGGAAGATTCTCCCCGTCCTCGTATCCCAAGGCATTAGATAAGGCGTAGCTGGAAATACCAATGGCCTGGTACTGTTTAGTCTCAACTAGTTTTGCACTATGTACATCCCAGATATTACCCAGTAAAAAAGGGGTTGAATTGTAGTGCAATCGCTTAAATGTTTCGTAAGAATTCATCTTATTCTTAAAGAGTTAAACCTGTTTTGGCAAGCAAAAGTAAGGTTGAGCAATGGGGTGAAATTGTACAAATCGGAACGCCTTGTTAGTCAGGTTCTGAAAAGGCGGAGGGTCATTCCTCACCAGCGGAGTAATACAGAAATCCACAGCAGCCCTATGTAGTATTCAAAAACGGAGTCCTAGTCCGTTGGTTGGGTAACGCCAACTAAACGACTTACCAAAGCTTTATTTGCTTGTTTTGACGAGATAGTCCCGATAAGCTGTATTCAATCCATAAGTCAGGTTAGGAAGAATAGGTAGCTGATTGAAGCGATATATCAGCTATTCTTGGGCCCATTTGTGACGACAGGCCGCTTGCCCCATAACGAAGAAAATAGCCCAACAGTCACCGTGTTAACGAGCGAATCAAACCCGGAAGAACTGTTAAGCATCCCTTATAACTACATCTCATAAAAGGCTACTCAAAGTGAGATTACAAAGTTTTCCTGTATCTGATTATGAAATGGGGCGTTTGGTGAAACGGACAACATCATTAAAAAACAAATCGTTGGCGACTAGTTATAAAGAATTTATAGATACTATCTTTTCCTGCTTACTTAAGGAAGAGTAGCACAAAAGCCAAGACATTTTTTTAGATCGGCTTCCTGATTGAAATTAATAGAGTTTTCCTTTAAGTATTGTTTAACAGCCTGTTTGTGTTTAGCGAATAAATTCAGGAAACCGGATTGAGTTGCCATATGAAACTTGCCATTATTATCCCGTATTTTAAACTCAGCTTTTTTGGTAAATAGCATATCACTGTGGGCATCTAGGCGGGCTAATGAGCCATTCGTGCCCGAAAAGGTGGTGGTGGTTCGTATCGCTGAGGCCCCCGTTGATTGGTTATAACCCCCTTCTTTTTCCCGGTCAATCAAAACCATGGTTCGTTTAATCAGCAATGCAGCCGAACCGTAGGTAGACACCAGCTGCCAATAGGACTTTGGATATTCGTAGTAGAACGAGTCGGGGCCGATAACCACGAGTTGAACGGTGGGATCGTTTTGCAGCGCCAGTGTATCGCCGGTAGAGTTGATAATAAAATGCATCTCACCCAAAAAAAGATTATAGTTAAATCTAGCTGCTGACGACTTGCTGGAGGCATACACAAGCCGCCCCAGGGTAAATTCGGGGTATTGGTAGCGTTTATTGAATGAAACGGAATTAGTTAGGTTCTCCCCCGCTTTGACACGGACATATGGGTTGCTTTGAGCAGCAACGATAGCATGGATACCAATCAACAGGAAACGAGCGAACGATAGAAGTTTCATAGCTGAGCGTAGTAAATTATATAACACATTGGACAACGTCACCGCTTTTCAGGACGGGTCTTAACATGCCGCCTTGGAAAAATGGAGCATTTTCAGAATCGGTGTTTCGCCTAAAAGTTCTTCTTTTAGCTAACAGTGAAGGCAAATACGCGGCTCTGGCTGGCTTTATAAGTTCCACAGGCAGATGGGCGAACTTCCGCCAGTAACCACTTTTACCCTCATTTCCGCCGACTTTAAAGTTAAACCCACCCTCTGTATAGTTGGCCTTAGCCTACCCTTTGGCTGGTTGTAGCTTTGATCCATCAATCGAAACAAAAACAACTTTATCTCCGACATGAAAACGGCTAATCTGGTTTTCCTACTCACGGTTTCTGCTACCCTTTGCCTTTGCTCATGCAGCAAAAAGTCCGACGATGTGATGCCTGCTCAAACCACAAACACATCCCCAACGGCACCGGTAACATCTCAGACAACACCGGCTCAATCTACAACGCTGGCCCTTGGTGGGTTTCAGGTCAAAGTGGATGGGTATCTCTATACGCCTGACTTGAATTATGCGCTGACGAACTCCCCCGCCGATAAGGACTACTTCGGCATCTATGGGCTCGACAGTAAAACGGGAAATTTGGTGGCGCTGCTCTTACCCAAAACGGTAGGTGAGGGGACGTTCCCCATTAATAAGGTCAATATGGGCATCATAACGGTGAACAACTATGATTACTCGACCCGCAATGAGGGCACAGGCACGGTGACGATTACCAAAAAGACGGCCACCAACGTGATTGGCACGTTTAGCTTTACGGCTTATGATGCATCGGGTCTGTATAAGGGCACTTTAACGGAAGGGAGTTTCAACGTGGCCTTTAAATAATCGACTTGCAGTAAGTGGTTAGATTTTTATCCAGATTACTCCAGCGAAAAGCGGTCGAAGTAAGTCGGCTCTTTCTCTGGGGTAATTTGCTTATAAGCCCGATCGACTTATCATTACCTTATTGTGAATGGTAACCGCCTGGTTTGGTAAGGTGCCGCAGGTAGCCTGTTTATCAGAAGTAGAAATAACCCAGCTGGAGGAATATCAGATTTCCATTCTTCGGAAAGGAACCGCTTGGGGTATGCCCTATATGGACCCACTTGGACTGTTTGATATTCGCCAGGAAGGAAGCGAATACATTGTTTACAAAGATGGGCTTTATGTAGGGAGTATAAACGCGAGCAAGCTCTATTTAAATTTTGCAGGTAAGAGCAAGAACGCTATGATTGCCTCCATTCGAACTTTTCGATAAGTAGTATATTGACCTTGTCTTAAAAGTGCCAGTCCAAGCGGTGTTCGTAGCGGCTAGGGACTGGCGCTTTTCCATGAATAATTTTCCTGATATTCAAAGACATGACAATCGAAAGTAATACGCTCAATGGACTACATTTAATGTTATTTTCAGAATACTAAAGTCACGGAATATCAATATACGATCCATTCATGTGACATACACTCTTTAAAGGCAATTGACGGATTTTACAGTCCCCTGACGGCCTACTGTGCCACTGCCATACGAAACGACAACTGTACCTTAGTCGCTTTTTCATGATTCAGTTTACCGCGATTTTTACGTCTAATTTCACATATAACCCTGAATCTGGTAATTATTCTTCGTCATCTTCCTGATACAGGCTGACCATGTATTGATACTGAGCATCGTTACTTAACCGCTCCAGTTCGGACTTTACCAGTTGTTTTCTTTCTCGTTTTACTTGTTAAATCGATTAGGGTAGAATCCATTACGATATAAAATAGCGAAGTTGATCCATAGCTACCACTGGGCTTCCCTTTAATTATCGGGCTATGTTATTTTCATTCCGGTGATAATGAATCCAATACAACCGTTCGGACGTTAGAAAACGTTTTCGATATGGCTCAGGGTTATACTGGCCAAATGCACGGGTCAGAATCCCTTAATAATTACCTGGAAAGGTAGTGTCAAAGCGCTAACCGATCAGGACCTTGATCCCCCGATCTTCTAAAAGCCGTACTGTTTCGGATGAAATACCCGAGTCAGTAATAAAATAGTGTACCTGGTCCAGGTCACCAACTTTACCGATGCCCCTCTTTCCTATTTTCGACCAATCGGCCATTACCGCTACATGCTGAGCGGTTTCAATCATTTTTTGATTCAAACTCGTTTCAATCAGGTTGCTGATTGATAGACCAAAGTCGAAATCAATCCCATCAACTCCGATAAATAACAGGCCACAGGACAAATTTTCCAGCATACGTTCTGCCTGTGAGCCAACCACGGAGTATGAGTTGGGGCGAATAAGTCCACCCAACTGTAAGACTTCTACATGAGCCCGGTTGCTAAGCTCCTGGGCTACCTTTACCGCTGGCGTGATAACCGTTAGTGGCTTGCTGGGGTATAAACATCGAGCCAGTTCAAAAACGGTTGTACCCGACCCAATAATGATTGAATCATGCGGGTTGATAAGCGTAAGAGCTGCTTTAGCGATCTTTTGCTTTTCTTCCGCCTTAATCAAGGCTTTCTCATCAACGGGCTTTTCGTAGGCATACGGATTGGCAAGAGAGCCACCACCCCGCGTTCGAAAGATAAGACTTTTGTCTTCCAGGACTTTCAAATCCTTTCGAATCGTTACGCCGGACACGTCCATCAGGTCACTCAACTCCTGGATAGTTACCCGCCCATACTCCTTTAATTGTTGCAGAATCAGCTGATGTCTTTCAGCCATACTTCTCATTACCATAAAGTTACGCCTTGCAGCAAGTGCAGATTTGTGTTGTGTAAAGCACTAATGATGGTTGAAATTACTTTAAATACGCTTTCTCATCAATAAAACGCTTACGAAACCGGCTCAGGAATTTCATAACGCCAGGATATTGCTTTGATCCACGACATTACCACGTCACTACTCTACAAACGGTCAGTTCGTACCTAAGAAGCAGGCTAATTACTGTTATCAATGTATCAAAGTTTTACATTAGTACTTTCAAAAAATTTAATTAAGTTTTTATTTGTTTCAAAGATGACAAATTTGTTTGTTTGTGGATAGTTAATATTGTTAAAATCCAAATATAAAGCTCACTGTGTTCTACTATCTAAGGCGTTTGGGTATTCCTTACGGAATAGTTCAGCCTGCCCCATCGGCAGTGACGGTATAACTTAGTGAAGTCAGCCTTCCTGATCTTACTTCCTAAACCGCTTACTATACCATGAATTCACCATCCGTATTTGAAAAAGTTGGCCTGCCAAAACCATTAGCCTGGGGCTATATGGGCATCCTGATCTTTATGATGGGCGATGGTGTTGAGCAGGGCTGGCTAAGTCCATACCTGATCGAACATGGTATGAGTATTCAACAGTCTGCTCTTATGTTTACGGTGTATGGCGTCACGATTGCTATCTCATCGTGGTGTTCGGGGGTACTTGCCGAAGGGTATGGTCCGCGTAAGGCTATGCTGGTCGGATTGCTCCTATACATCATCGGTACGGTTGGTTTTGTAGGTTATGGCATGGTCAGGCTTAGCTTTCCGGTTATGCTCTTTACGTACGCCATCCGTGGATTTGGTTATCCTTTATTTGCCTACTCCTTTTTAGTTTGGATTACGTATCGTACTTCACAGGATCAACTGGGCCGGGCGGTGGGCTGGTTCTGGTTTGTGTTTACCGGCGGCCTGAACGTATTTGGCGCCTGGTATTCCAGTTGGGCCATCGAGCGGTTAGGGTACCAAAACACACTCTGGACGTCCATTTTCTGGGTAGCCTTGGGCGCTTTTTTTGCCCTGATCCTGAACCGTGATCAATTTAAGCCATCGGCGGCTACTACCGAAACGAAAACGAAGGATCTGCTGAGCGGCCTTACGATCATCAGGAAAGAACCCAAAGTGCTGATCGGTGGTCTTGTACGGATTATCAATACCACGGCTCAGTTTGCCTTTCCGGTTTTCCTGCCCATCTACCTGGCAACGCATGGATTTAGCACCGTTCAATGGTTACAGATATGGGGAACCATTTTTACCAGCAATATTATCTTCAACCTGATCTTCGGCTTTGTGGGCGACCGATTGGGCTGGCGTAATACCATCATGTGGTTTGGGGGCGTAGGTTGCGGCATTACGACATTGCTATTTTATTATTCGCCGGTCTTGTTTGCGGGCAGTTATGGGATGGTGCTGTTGTGTGGCGTACTCTGGGGGGCTTTGCTGGCGGGTTACGTACCACTCACGGCACTGGTTCCATCACTGGTGAAGGAAGATAAAGGAGCAGCCATGGCTATTTTAAACCTGGGTGCCGGTTTACCCGTGTTTGTCGGCCCGGCTCTTGTTGGGCTTTTTATCGGTACCATCGGAAGCGAAGGCGTAGTATGGGTGTTGGCTGGTTTATATTTCATTAGTGCCGTACTGACTCGCTTCATTACATTGCCCAAAGAGTCCATATCGGTTAACCAAGAATCCCTTACAGCTCAATCGCTCTGAGGTATTATCACAACGTATGATTGTCAATACCTGAGTAACAACCACGATGAAGATACTAATCACAGCGCCTTATCACCAGAAGGCCCAGGATGAATTGACGGACCTATTCGGCGAGATCGTGTACCGACCCTGGAAACTACAGGAAAGAGCCTATGCCGAACCGGAACTTATTCATTTACTGGAGGCAACTCAGGCCGATGCGCTGATTACCGAACACGACGAGGTAACGGCGGGGGTAATTAACGCTTATCCGAAACTTCGGTTTATCGGTGTCTGTCGCGGAACGCCGTCCAACGTAGCAGTGAACGTAGCAACCGAAAAAGGTATTCCGGTTTTCAATACCCCCGCCCGCAACGCACAGGCCGTAGCCGAATTCTTCATTGCCAATCTGGTTACGCTGATGCGCAATACGCTCGCGGGAATTCGCTGGCTGGAAGGCGAAAACTGGGAAGCTGGTGCTCACACGTCGTATCTTCAATTCAAGGGGAATGAAATTGCGGGGAAAACCATCGGTATGGTGGGATTCGGCGCCGTAGGACAAACCATTGCCGGACTGGTGCGGCACTTCCCGGCACAGATTCAATACTACGACCCGTTTTATACGTCCGACGATCCGTACTATATAAAAGTAGAGCTCGATGATATCTTCAAAACCAGCGACGTCGTATCGATTCATCTGCCGGTCAATGAGCAAACGAAAGGACTTATCGACGGCCACTTGTTGTCGTTGATGAAGCCCGACGCCATTTTTGTCAACACCGCGCGGGCTGTTGTCGTCAATCGGGAGGCTCTGCTGGATGTGCTGGAACGAAATCAGATTCGGGGTGCCATTCTGGACGTATTTGACCATGAGCCACCCGATGCCCTGGACTACAAACTCATTCACCACCACAACGTACTGGCCACTCCGCACATCGCCGGGGCAACGTTTGAGGTGGAAGATCACCATGCCGACATTATGAACAAGGCACTGCGGAGCTATTTTGTCGAGGAAAAAAAAGACATCCGGCAATTCGTAAATCCGTCGGTATTAGTAACCAATGAAGCCTAATTTTCAGTCGGATATGATCATAAAAGAGGCCTATCTGATTATCGACGTCGGTACGGGAAACGTCCGGGTAGCGGTCGCGCAACCCGATGGAACCATGCTGAGTGTAGAGCGCGAAAACATGCAGTATGCGCGCGATGAACAGTATCCGGAATCAATTTACTTCGAGCCAGGCCAACTCTGGCAGCAAATTTTACAACTGGCCAAAACAGCACTGGCCAACAGTGGCAACGTAGTCATCCGGGCCATTACCGCCACCAGTCAGCGGGAAGGGATCGTAGTTCTGGGCAAAAGCGGAGCATCCCTGATTGGTATGCCCAACATCGATCATCGGGGACGCGAATGGGAAAGCATGATTTCTGATAAAAGCCGGGTTTATGAACTAACAGGACGGTACCCAACCTCATTGTTTTCCGCCTTGAAACTAGTGGGCCTGCGCCACCGTCGGGCGAATCTCTGGGAGGAATTCGTTACGTTCCTGAGCATCAGCGACTGGGTACAATATCAACTGAGTGGAGTACCCCGCTACGAACATTCGCAGGCATCGGAAACCCTGCTTTATGACGTAGCGGCCGGGCAATGGTCAGCGGAGCTGTGCGCTCTTTTTGATATAGACAACGCAACGTTGCCTCCGCTGGCGTTTGCGGGAACAATCCTGGGAGCCGTTCGGCCGACGGTAGCTTCCGAGTTGGCGATTTCGCCAGAAGCCATTGTCGTTGTGGGTGGCTCGGATACCCAACTCGCGATCAAAAGCATGCAACCCTCAATCGACGATCTGGTGATCATATCGGGCACGACAACGCCGATCATCAAGCTGGTTGGCCGGTATATCACAGACGAACAACAACGTACCTGGACCAGTCGTCACGTTGACGAAACGAGCTTCATTCTCGAAGCCAATGCGGGCGTTACAGGCCTAAATTACCAGCGGCTTAAGGAAATTTTTTACCCGAATGAAGCGTATGAAGTCATTGAGGAGGAATTAGCCGAAGAAATACAATCGCCCTGCGTAGCGGCACTGGGCTCGTTGCTGGCCGATGAAAAAGCGCCCCTTATTCGGGGTGGGTTTATTTTCAATACGCCCGTTTCGCACCAGCTCACCCGAAGCAGTTTTGTGCTGGCAACCCTATGGGATATTGCCTGCAGCATCGTTGAGAATTACAAAAGCCTGTGTGCCGTTTCTCCCCACCAGCCCGATTATATCTGGGCCTGCGGTGGGGGCGTCGAAAGCCGGACACTCCGTCAGTTTATAGCCAACTTGACCCAGAAGACAATTCTCGTTCGGGATACATACCGGCAGGCTTCTGTAATAGGGGGCGTATTTGTGTGTAACGACGCGCTTGGTTTACCCAGTGTTGAGCAGGCGATTCTCGAAAAGGTCATCCCACAAACGGACAAAACCATGAAGGCTCGGTATGATGAATGGAAGGCCGCACGACTCGCCTTTAAATCCCTGAAGTGATGCCAGCATACTTTATAGGCATCGATGTGGGGACACAGGGGGTACGGGTGGTGCTGATCGATGAGAACGGCACGGTTCAGGGAAACCAGGAAGAGGTCTTTCCATTAACTGACCGCTCCCGGGAAGAGCAATCGCCCCGGCAATGGTGGGCGGCCTGCCTGCATTGCCTACGAATGATGCTGCATCCACTCAGGAAAACTATTGATTTGCAGCAAGTCAAAGCCGCAGCAGTGACCTCGACTTCAGGAACCGTGATTCCGCTGGATAGCCGGAATGAGCCGCTTCATGACGCCCTCATGTACAGTGATCCACGACCAGCAGCCGAAGGTAAGTACTGTAAGGCGGTTGCTGAACAGTATCATGCAGATGGGTATACCGGCTTCAATGCGTCCAGTGGCTTATCGAAAATAGTTTGGTTTGTCAATCAGTTTCCCGAGAAGGCTAGTCAGATACGTACCTGGATTCACGCGGCCGATTACATCAGCGGGATGCTCTGCGGTAATTTTCGGGTAACGGATTATACGAATGCACTGAAATCGGGTTATGATGTTCACCACGATGAATGGCCCGATTATCTGTTTGAACAGTTTCCGTTAAAACGGGAGTGGATGCAGACCGTTGTGCCTTCGGGCCAACCGATTGGTGAGTTACGTTCTGAATTAGCGAACGAATTAGGCTTATCCCAACTGACGATCGTGTCCGGAATGACCGATGGTTGTGCTTCTCAGATCGCGTCGGGAGCCGTTCGGCCTGGTGACTGGAACACGACCATCGGCACTACGTTGGTTGTCAAAGGTGTGACGACACAGGAACTGAACGACCCGGAAGGTCGACTATATAGCCACCGCCATCCGGAAGGATTCTGGATGCCGGGCGGAGCCAGCAATATCGGTGCAGACTGGATAACGGCCCATTTTAAGGAGCATCTTGCTGAACTCAATCTGGCGGCTGCGAACCTCATTCCGACAGGCTTTATTGCTTACCCATTGCGACAACAGGGCGAACGATTTCCGTTTATTTCGGCAATTGCCCGTGGTTTCGCGCCGGATGGCCTCTCGGATGCCGAATTATTTACGGCGAATATGGAAGGCGTTGCCTACATCGAACGCTACGCCTATGAACTGATCGAAAGCCTCTCGGGCGAACGGGTGAAAGCTATTTATACAGCCGGAGGAGCCAGTAACAGCGATACCTGGCTAACCATACGCAGTAATGTCCTGAAGCGGCCCGTTTACAAATGCACTCAGGTTACGGGTTCCGTTGGCGCGGCTATTCTGGCCGCTTCGCAAACGCAGTTTCACTCGCTGACACAGGCCGCTCAAATGCTTACGCAGATTGACAAAGAGGTACAGCCTTCAAAAGAGCTCATGCTGGCCTATGATCGAAACTACCAACGGTTTATCCAGACGCTACAGGAAAAAGGATTTTTGACCTAAGAACAGAACAATGCTAACTGTGTATTTGCTCCGGCATGGAGAAACGCTCTGGAATGCAGATGGAAATCGCTACTGTGGCGCTACCGATGTAGGCTTAACCGACAAAGGAGTTCAGCAGGCTCATCAGGCAGCTAACGTATTGAAATCCATTTCATTCGATGCTATTTATTCGTCCCCGTTGCAGCGAGCTTTCCGCACAGCTCAGATTGCATCGGGTAAGTCGACCCTAGAGGTCATTAAAGATCATCGGCTGATCGAAGCCAATTTTGGTGACTGGGAGGGAAAAACCAAAGACGAGTTTATTGCTGAAAATTCAGCACTTTGGGAGGCATGGTGCCTGTCTCCAGACCACACACGAGCGGGAGGAAACGGCGATACAGCTATGGAGGTAGTGGATCGGTTGAACGATTTCTTTCAGGAAATCGCAAAAAAACATCCATCCGGAACGATTCTGGTCGTGGCGCACAATGCTGTCAATCGGTTTTATATGGCCTGGAAGCTGGGGATGCCGTTAAAAAATTACCGAAAACTAATCCAGGAAAATTCATCCATTACGCTGTTCAGCCTGGATGAGATGGGCGAGTTTAGCCTGCTAAAGCTGAACTGTCGTTAAGATTGCCCTATATGGGACGATATTCCTAAAAGGTTCATATCTGTAATCATGAAATCAAATCGGATTTTCAATACATGGCTTATACTTCTGGTAATCAGCCAGATCGGTATTGTAAACGCGCAATCGCTGAATCGCCTGCCGATCAAGACGGTTCAGGATCTTCGTACCTTTTTTCATTGGACGGGTAAGCAGGTGCCTATCATCAGCGGTCACCGGGGCGGAATGGTCAAGGGGTTTCCAGAAAACTCGATCGCTACGTTCGAAAATACGCTCAAACATACACCCGCTTTTTTTGAAATTGACCCGCGCCTGACCAAAGACAGTGTCATTGTACTCCTGCATGATGCTACGCTGGACCGGACAACAACGGGTACCGGCAAACTGTCGGATTATACGTGGGAAGAAGTAAAAAAGCTTCACCTAAAAGATGCGGACGGGAACGTAACGGAACACCGCATTCCTACTCTTGCAGAAGCTATTGACTGGGCCCGCGGGAAAACCGTTTTGAATCTGGACCGAAAAGATGTACCGTTTGCCATGACGACAGCTATTCTCCGAAAACATAAAGCCGATGCGTTTATGATGCTCACTGTTCATGCCCCCGAGCAAGCCCGGTATTATTACGATGACAACAAAAACCGGATGTTCTCCGTGTTTATAAAAAACAGGCAGGAACTGGACGCTTACGAAAAAGCGGGTATTCCCGCGGGCAACATGATTGCCTACATCGGTCCGACGGTTAAACCGGAAAACCAGGAACTGTATCGATTGCTCAACGCCAAAGGCATCATGTGCATGATTTCGGCCGCATCATCCTACGATAAATTGTCAAGTCCAGAAGAACGGGCTGCCGCGTATAAGTCCATCATAAACGATGGCGCCAGTATTCTGGAGTCTGACCGGCCCATTGAGGTAGCGGAAGCGATTAAAGACTTAAAACCAGATCAATCCGTTCGATCGGGTTCGCCCAAGTAAAAACGGGTTCCCTACGGTGCGATAATTGCCATTACCTACTCAAATTATAGAAGTGGCCCATCCTAAATATTGTTGACCGTTGTACGATCCTGATACTAAACGGTCAGCAGTAGGTGTAATTTTCGGGTGCCTAGGCCAGGTACGTCTCGCCAGAAGGCTGTAACTAGGTCGAGGGAGGCAAGTATTTTAGGGAGGCTATGGGGACAGTTATCGGTATGTAGTCTTCAAGGCCGCGGTTCGAATAAACAAGGCCGGGTAATCCACTACCAGCCCATATTCGTCAACCTGTATGATGGCTTCAAAATCATTTGGCACATTTTCATACTGATAGTGGCTGGCTGACAGCCGATTATATCGTTGGCAAACCGGCTTTATATGTCCTTCCAGCAAATCGCAGTAAATAACCCGAATTTCTTTCGCCTGATTTTGCCTTAACCCAAGTCGGCGGATGGGCAGGGTGTTGGTCAAGGGAGTCAGAGGGATATCGACATCGATACACCCGGCAAACTCATCAGCTGGTTGGCCGTTCAGCTCCCAATTCCCATTTCCGTCGCCCTCCAACCGAATTTGCTGAGTTTTATTGCTATGCCGACTGTTGATGTCAAGGAGCAGGGTTTGCCAGCGCCGATTCGTTTGAATGCGGTACTCTACTTGATATATTTTGGTCTGATAGTGGCCGATGATCTTGGCCGTAATTTCCGCCCCTGTCCGGTTTGTTTTGAACAAACAGTTTTCCAGTGAGTGGTATTCGCGTCCGGTCCAGAGAAGGTTGAGCTGCATAGACGTTGTTGAAAAAGCAGGATGTTTGGAGACATGGGTTAATTTACTTGTTTCAAGATCCAATCCGTCAATTCAGTTAAGGCCATGGGGAAAAAGGTTTGTTCACTGGTGGCGTCTTCATCGATCGAACCTGTTTTACATTCCTAAAAAAAATGATTTAGATTCGATAACTCCTTCGTAGTAACTTGTTTATTCCCGCCTTTTTGGGTGGCCGTTGCGATAGTCGCTAAGTTCTCTTTTGCCGACACCTGCAAGTCCTTCGAACCATTCAAAGCTAAAAACGGGTATCGTACGTTGACTAAAGTAAGGGCTATTAAGTATTGAAAGCAAGGCGATGTCCATTCGTCTAACTTAGCGGATACCACTTGCTCCCGGCTCCTTCCCTCTGGTACCATCCGCGTTATACTTCCGGCATACTGCTTGAGGTAATTACTGAGTTGTGTCTTTAAAACGGTTTGATCTTTAGCCTGGACAATCAGGCTATAGGCTTTTGCCTTGTCTCGGGTCGAATGAAGTATTTGCGCTTCCGATATGCCTAAAGCCTTTGACATCATTTCCTCTTGCCTCACTATGGCTTGGCTCGCTTTTAGGCCAGCCCCTGCCAGCATCATCATAAAGGCAACATCCACACAATTGGCAGCAACGAGTGCTGCAAGGATGGCACCTTCATTATGCCCAATTAAGTCAATTTTGGTTTTGTTAACTTCTTTCCTGGACGTTAAATAAGCGATTGCGCATTCAACATCCGTGACGAAATCAGCCGAAGTAGCCGATTTAAAACTGCCCGTTGATTGGATCTCGTTAACAAACCCTTAACAAAATCTCCGAACATAAACGAGTAGATTTACCGAAACTATAGGGCCATAACAAGAAATAACGATGAAATACGCATCCATATATGCTTTGTTGTTGGTGTTTGTTTTTTACACTTCCTGTAAAGGACAAAACAAAACTGAACTATCAAAAGATACGATCAAGTCCGAAGCTAAAGACGTAATCACATCCTACAGACCTAGCAATACCACTCGTACGATCAAGCAAGATCGAAAGGGCAACATTTGGATAGCAACATTTGGGGGTGTTTTTCGATACGACGGAAAATCGTTTACCAATGTGACCAGTAAGGTGAGTTCGGCCCGATTTTATTCTGTTTTGGAAGATAGGAACGGAAATTTTTGGTTTAGTTCGGTTGGTGAAGGAGTTTATTATTACGATGGGAAATCCTTTCAACAGTTTACAACAAAGGAGGGGCTTGCCAATAATCAGGTTATTGATATTTATGAAGATAAAACCGGTGCTATTTGGTTCGGCACTCTAAGCGGAGCCAGCCGTTATGATGGAATATCCTTCCAAAATTACAGGATGAATGAAGGTCTAAATTTTACAGCGGAAGAAAGACTCTTCCTCAATGATCATAATGACGTTAATTCTATTATTGAAGATAAAACAGGGAAATTCTGGTTTGGCACAAGGGGCAATGCCTGCATTTATGATGGAAAAACATTTACCGTTCTCACCCATAAAGGCAAACCTTTTACGAATGTTCGTACAATAATTGAAGATAAAAAAGGCAATATCTGGCTCGGTGGCAGTGACGGCCTTTGGCGCTATGACGGCAGTACATTTACCAATTTCACACAGAAAGGTGTTGGGTATGTCTACGAAGATAAAACAGGAAACATTTGGACTAGTTCAGAAACGAACTGGGGTTGGGCGCTTGCCCGTTATGAGGCAAAGTCCTTGTCCAGTACAAAGCCTACTGTAACCGAAATAGATCCACTGGAAGGAAGCATGCTTTTTGGGATTTTAGAAGCGACTGATGGCCGTATTTGGTTGGGCGCCGTTGATGGTGTATATCGGTATGATGGCAATACAATTACCGACTTTAAGAGGTAAACAGGGTTAAAAATATTGACTATCGTTAATTCTTTAAATGCCCGAATTAAGTAGCAGATGTAAGGTGGGTTGTCATCTCACTTGGGAGAATTATTTTGAACGGTGTCTATTTCTCCTTTTCACTCCATTCAGTCGTATACACTATACCCTACAGGACCTATAACTGCCCCGACATCAATCCCCCTTAAGCTTTTTCCGAAAGAGTATAAAGAAGACTACCAGGACGGCTCCACCCATAAATTTCCAGCTCTCGACCAAATGGGTTTTCCATTCAAACACATTCCAGTCGCCACTTACAGAAGAAACAGTCAGGTAACTTACTAATAAGCTTATAAGTATGATCCAGAGGGATCTTAAAAAAAAATTCCTGTTCATACTAATTGCGTATAGGCTTTCACCCTTTAGCATATAGTTGTTAAACCCTGAAACAAGAACGGCTTCATTTCCTCATTTGGTATGGCTATCATGAAGAATGAGTCGGCCTCAGGTGACGAAATTGAGTTGACAGATATTAGAAACGGGGAGTCAAAAAAAAAGCGTTTTTTTTGATGAATATATCGTGAGGGTTAATTGCCTGACTCGACCGGTCTTACTCATTAACAAACTGGATAATAAAGCCGCCTTTAGGTGCAAAAGCGTACTGCCAGGTAGACGTGATTGGATAAGTTTCCGTTTTAAAACTCATCAACGAATTTCCGCCTTCCGTAATGACTCTAAACTTAGAAAAGCCTTTTGCATACTTGGCCAGATTTAGATTGACAGGTACTACTTTATTTGTACCATTGATGCCCACAATGTAGGAAAGGCTCTCCTTCTGACGAGCGAGTATGATCTGTTCCCCTGGTTCAGCCACAATACTTTCCGTTTTATCCCAAGTAGCAGGCATGTCTTTCAATAGCTGTCGAACTGGCACAGGCAGTGAATCAAACATCTCTTTTGAATCCGCAAAATGAATAATTCCGGACGTATAGATCATAGCTGTAGCCAGTTCATGAACTGCCGTGTTCAACCGGGGATATTTGCGGATAGTTAGGGCAAACGGGGTGTAGTCAGTAGGGCCGGCTACATTTCTGGTAAATGGCAATACGGTATTCTGTTCGGCAGCTAGATCCGGATATCTGGATTCATAAAAATAATGTTCCGTTCCTAAAACCGCTTCGGCAGTCATGAAATTTGGCCAGGTTCGATGCCAGCCTCTGGGAACGGTTGTGCCATGAAGGTTGACGAGTAAATGTTCGTTGGCGGCATCCTCAAAAAGTGACTGCAAGCAGGCCATCACCTCCTGCCGGTCTGAGCACCAGAAATCGATTTTAACCCCTTTGACGCCCATTGCAGCCAATTCTTTAAAACGCTTTTTTCTTTTTTCTGCGTCGAAGTACGCAGCCGAATAGCCCCATACCATTGGCTTGACACCCTTGGCAGTAGCCTTGGCAATAATCCCCCCTTCTGTATTCGCTTTCTCCCAGCCAGCATCAAACAGCGTATAGGCGAAACCGAAAGAGGAAGCAAGATTTGTAAATGCGTTATATATTTCAGGGGAACGATCCTCGGGATGGGACCACCAAGACCAGGTGGCTTTTCCCGGTTCGATCCAGGACGTGTCGTCCAGTTTAGAGGCAGGAGCCAAATCCGTAATCAAGCTTGACAACAGAATGTCCCCGGCCTTCTCACCAATGATGATCACCCGCCAGGGCATCGTCCAGGGAAGATTGGATGCGGGATGATTATTATCGCCCAAGGGGAGGGTATATTTTTCGTCTTTTTCCGCAAAGGCAATTTTATACAGGCCACCCTGTGAATCGGGTTGCAAATGACAGCCTGGAAAGGATCCATCCGTTCCGGACTCGGCCAGTAAAACCCAGTTTTTGCCCTCATTTACCTGGAAAAGGGCAGGCAGACACCACCCCACAGACGGATTACGGGGATTACGGATTGAGTCTCCAGGGTGTATGTTGAGGTAAAAATCTTCATAGCCTGGGGTGACCTTTCCTGCTTTATTATAAGGCTGCAACCAGCCCTTCGCTTTTTTTTCAATCTGAAAGCCTGTGTTTTCGGTGTTGATCACCCGTAATTTTTTAGCCTGATCCGGAAACCGGTAGCGGAAAGCAACGCCCTCCTGTCCGCTCACCAAATCAATAATCATGAGCGCGCCGGACCTATTTTTAAACGTTATACTCTTCGTGTCAAAAACATGATTTATCGTTTTGACGTTACCCACCTTCAATTCGTATGTCTCCCTTCTGACTTCAATGGGTGAAACGGTAACCAGGGAGAGTCCAGCCGTAAAATCCTGATCGTCACAATTGAGGCCAAGCGGAGAATCGGCAATAATGATTTTTCCCCGGCGTGTTACCCTGTACTTCAATTCTCCATTTTTGGTCAAAGACAATGTAATTTTATTTGATCCAAGCCTTGAACTCAGGTCCATCGATTGGCTGGCTGCGTTAAAGCCACTAAACAGAAAAATGGCTCCGGCTAAGAAGGGAAGAATTTTGTAAATCAATCCATCTCTCATTCTACTGACAGGGGTTCTTTGTACCAACGCGGGGTGGCCCTTAAAAAAACATAGCTTGTAACGAAAAGTACTTATTCTCATCAGAGAGAGGGTTTATTAAGAATTGTAGGCTAAATGTTTTATTCAAAGTATAAACTACACAGTAGTCATTGTTCACATTTTTAAAAATTAATCACTGTTAGTTAATCACCAGGTGCATTGGGTAAGAACCAACTTTAATTGCTCCTCCAGGCAGGCTGTCTCTAAGCCTTCCATACAGGCCAGCTTAGAGATTGGTTGGGCATCGAAGGCATTGTCCCCTATTCGTAGAGCCAAATCTATTGCTGTTTAAAGGCACAAAATCTGGCCGCATCTTTTAGGGTCAGGTTTGGATAAGCGATCGGCTTTTTAGCGATGCAAATACTCATCATATCTACCCACATTAAGCAGACAAAAGGATATCTAGTAGTCATAGATAGGATATGTTCAAAGCAGCTGCTATTGGATTCAAATTCAATGTTGGAAGGCAGTCTGTCAGGATTTATACTTGCACTATTCAGGACTTAACCCAACAGGTTAACTCAAGCCGTCTCTTTTAATGCCCTATCAAAGCAGCAGATAGATGAATAGTCCTTCCTATCTCATAGGGGCAATTTTTGAGACTGAAATAAAGCCGTTTGCTTAGTTACAGGTTTACTGTTTTTGTACTTTACTTTCCAAAGTACAAAAACAACAGGCTAAGGGAAAGCAAATCCACCTCTACAAGTGGTGCAGTGTAGTTGTTAATAATCTATTTTTTTCTGTCAGATGCTGCCGAAATCGTCAATTTAAAAAACGGAGCGTTTAGAGCTAAGTTACCTTAAGCATACAGTCCTATAAGCGAGTAATTTCACCATTTAGTACCCCCAGAATAAGACGAATAGGCTTCTACAAAAGCCGTGCGTATTTAGAAAAGGACTGTATAGCAACAATTAAACCACTCGCCGGTGGTGCTTTTTATAAATAGATCAACCAATAAGTAAGAGGGAATCATATTAACTAATGAATCGGTTAATCAGGCTCGACTTTAGCTATTGCCTGATTAACCGATAAGATGTGAAATGTAATTCGATCAACTGACCAGAAAATTAACAGCTTGCTTCAGCGTGCGTTCATTCTGGCTTTCCGGATCCGTGTAAGAACGTTCACCTACCTCAATGGTGAGCTGTTTACCCAGCAATTGTTTAGTATCCAGTTCCTTTCCAGACTCAACGGGTAAATCCACCTCTTCAAATAGACTAACAATGGCAGGCATGCCAGCCTGAGATTCATAGAATCGGTGCGATACGTAGCCCTCATCGTTTTCAAAGCGGACTGCAAAAAAGGGAATGCCCTTGTGCTCACTTTTTCCCTCTTCAATATGGGTAATGGTAACCAATTGGCGACCATCGGCCAGGAGTGATTTATCCTGACCTTTTTCAACAGTAATTTTCATAACGCTATATTTTATTTATATTATAAACTGAGCCGATAACCGGATTGTTTTTGAAAAATAGGCGTAAATGATAAAATATATGTGCCTTTCTTCCTTGACTATATTGTAGTTGTAATGGCTTTTCCTAACTTGAGTAGTTTCCAATGATCTATGATAGAGCTAGCTTGTATCTACTTAAAGCAGGGTATTTCTTGATACACATCGATCGTTTCCCAACGGTATTAGTTAGGCTTTACCTGGCAATTGATGGTTTCCTGGAATTGTAGTCACGATTTACTTATTTTCACTAAAACGCTCCTATGTGAGACGAATGAGCGTTTATCTGTCAGGTTTTGATATCGGGTGTTTATTTGATCCGTGCATCGGCAACCCAATTGCTTGTCACTAAGTCCTAAAGCTGTTTATCGTCAACCCCATCCGCCCGCCTACTTTCGCCTGATGATAAACAGTTTTAGGCAGCCTGGCGCCAATTTAGCTGATAGGTTCTTGAATTAATCATTCTCTAGTCTGATTATACGTTTTCCTTTTTAACAGAAATGACAGCACATCTATCTCCGACAGATTTCGTTAATTAGTATACAACCCGCAGCAATATAATGATGATACTTTAGCTAAATTAACTAAATTGGCCCGTTTGACTTAGAGACATCCTGCATCACTCAATCACAATAGAGAAAGTAAAAACCTGCTAAAATGATACGATTTTCGGCCATCTTTTTTTTTACGCTTTTGGCGATTAGCAACAGGAAAGGTCCCACACAAATTGAATCGGCAAACCAAAGTTCATCCAAGAAGGACATAATTATTACAGGGGCCGACCAGATAGAAAAATATTTGCCTTACCTCAAAGGAAAACGTATTGGCCTGGTTGCTAATCAGAGTTCACTAATCGGCAGGAAAAGCAGTGTAGACAGTTTACTGAGCCTAGGCATTAAAATTGTAAAAGTATTTGGACCTGAGCATGGTTTCCGAGGCAATGCCAGTAATGGAGCTGCGGTAGGCAATGAGAAAGATACAAAAACCGGCATTCCAATCATCTCATTGTACGGTAAAAATGAGAAACCAACCCCGGAACAGCTGGCAGATATCGACCTTATGGTCTTTGATATCCAGGATGTTGGCTGCCGCTACTATACGAATATCAATACGCTGGAATACGTGATGGAAGCCTGTGCAGAAAACAACAAAAAGCTACTCATTCTTGACAGGCCCAATCCTAACGCTTATGTGGTAGACGGGCCAGTAATGACTGATGATAAATTTAAATCCGCTATCGGGATCCATTATACGCCAATGACCCATGGTATGACAATTGGAGAGTTTGCCCAATACCTGAACGGTGAAGGATATCTTAAGAAACAATGTAACATAAAGATTATCAAAGTTGCCAATTACAATCATGACATGCCCTATGTACTGCCCGTACATCCCTCACCAAATTTAAACACACAGCAAGCAGTGATGCTATTTCCGAGCTTATGCATGTTTGAAGGAACAGCTATCAATGAAGGCCGGGGAACTTACATGCCATTTACTATTTTAGGTGCGCCCGCTTTGAAGGGCAAGTATTCGTTTTCCTACAAACCGGTCAGTATTCCCGGAATGAGCGAGAGACCAAATCACAAAGACTCTGTTTGTTATGGGCTCGATCTGCGTAACTATGATATAAGCCATTTGCGGAAGAGTCGTCAGATTAATTTATCATGGGTAATTGAACTCTATAATGCGTATCCTGACAAAGGTAATTTCTTTAATCCGGGCAGAACCAACGATGTATCCAGCTTTGATTTACGAATAGGTACCGATCAACTTAGAAAGCAGATAATAGGGGGAGTTGCTGAGGCTGAAATCAGAAAAAGCTGGGAGCCAGGCTTGAAGAAGTTTAAAACTACTCGGGCAAAGTATCTTTTATATCCGGATTAATTTGTCATGTTCTAAACCTGACATAATATTACAGGGGATTCCTTTGTTGAAGGGAAAAGGGCTCTTTAGTAAAAAATAGCCAACTTAGTGCCACCAGCAAACCAATTGTTCCGATGATCATCGCTTTCAGCCAACGTTCCCGAACCCGGAGACGTTGATTGGTTGTCGTTTGGCTTTGAATGGCCCGTTTAGCGTCTGTACCAACAACTTCTTTTTCATGCTGTCCGGCATTCAGGGCTAACTCATAGCCATTTTTACAGGCGTTAAAATCCGGATACCCCAGCATTTTGGGCACTGCCAGAAAGAACTCCGGAGTCGCATTGATATCGGCCTTTTTCTTAATGAGATTATCATAGTGATTCCGGTAGTCACTGCCACGGAATCGGTGTTCTGTTTTCAGGGAGATGTAGTCCGGCAATCGATTTTTACCCAGATAGGAGGGCTAAATTTAGCCCATAGTTCCTCCCATTTTGATATTGCACATGGCGCCTAACGCTTAGTTCATGGGTGCCGGTGGTTTTTTCGGATCATAGAACACCATCGCTAATTCTTCCCTAAAATACTGGCGCAGGGCTTCGTTCCACAGTTCGTCAACTAGTAGACGGTCGGTTACTATACAACAAATTATATCAACAGTCACGTCCGATAAGAAGCGCCGAAAATAGAAAGATTACGCACTTTACAATCGACAAAAACAGCTGTGTAAGCAGCACTATAGACAACTAAACAACGATGCACCTTGACTTTACAATTAAAATTAATGGAAATTTCATACCCAAACAGCGGGAAGCTATCTTGGGATTTGTGGTGATTGCCTTAACCCTTTCCATTACTCAGATTAACTAAACACGTTCGACAATGAAAACGCTTACGGCCGACTATGAGGCAACATCCATCAATTCATTATCATTTGAGTTGAGGCAGGGCGATGAATTGATTGGAAAACTTTCATACAAAAACTGGTTTCAGTTTAGGGCATCAATCGAACTGGCAAACCATTCGACCTATCAACTTATTCCAAAGGGATTTTGGGGGGCAACCATTGAACTCAAAGAGGCCGACACGGTGCTACTGACTTTCTCCATGAACTGGAACGGCAGTATTGCCCTACAGACCTATTTTAATGCCATTGAGAAAGACTATCTTTTTCAGCACCGGGGTGTTTTTAAGGAGTCATTTATCCTCCTTGACGAGGAAGAAACTGAACTAGTCGTCATGAAGCCTGATGTGAAATGGAGCACCCTGAATTATGAATATTTGATCCAAACAACCGATCTGTTTGCCTCTTTATCCAATAAAGCACTACTACTGCTGACTTGCATCCACTGCGCCAACTATTATATGTCCATGATGGCCGGAACCTTTTAACCGTGATTGATGAACAGTTGAATAAATTTGTGAAATAATTTATGTGCTTTTCCAATGGCCAGAGTAAAAAAACACCGGTAAGTGGCCAACAGCGTATCCGGTTTACCATTCGAGGTTAAGCCGGATATGTCGGTGAGGTTCCTTCTGTTAAGAAGAGGAGGCTTCCGACTCATCAATAAGGACGGCCTCAATATCCTCCAATTGGAATAAAGCTTCGACCGTCGTATCAAAGGCTTTTGCCAAGACATGTACGATCTTTAATGATTGTACTACAGGGGAATGGATGTCGATTTTTTACTTGTTGTATTTGATTAGAGGCTGATAGGTTTGTGGCAGACATTAAACTGCTACAATCATGACAATCAGACTTCTTTTACTGCTAATTGCAGCACAATTTCAAACGGTTTCGCACGCTCAATCGAAAACCTATGTGCTGGTTCATGGAGGCTGGCATGGAGCCTGGTGCTGGAAAAAGGTAGTACCCTTGCTGGAAGCTAATGGCAATCGGGTAGTGGCGCTTGATTTGCCTGGGCATGGCGATGACAAAACTTCCCCCGCTACGGTTACCCTTGATGATTATACAAAAAAGGTAGTTCAGGTCGCCACTGCCCAAACAGGTCCAGTTATTCTGGTTGGGCACTCGATGGCGGGCGTTGCAATTGCGCAGGCAGCTGAGGTATTAGGCAAAGAAAAAGTGGCCAAACTGGTATTTCTGGATGCCTTTATGCCTAAAAATGGCGAGTCTGTTTTTGCGCTGGCAGGCAAAGCGGAAGCTCTGAATAAAGCCGCTGGCAAACCAACTCCTGGACCCTCGCTCAGTCAGTGTCTCCTGCTGGCGGATGACAAAAAGACTTCTGTGGTCGATCCAGATCGGGTTGGCCAATTATTCTATCAGGATTGTTCGGCCGACGACATAGCCTATGTAAAAGCGCATATTGGGCCTCAGCCGATGGCATGTCTGGGTACACCGGTACATGTAACGGATGCTCAATATGGTGCTATTCCGAAAGTGTATATCCTTTGTACCCAGGCTAAAGATCTGGATAAACGTAGTATAGCTAAAAACGTAGCTGTCCAAAAAATGTATACCTTGGCCAGTAGTCATTCACCGTTTTTCTCGATGCCAGAAAAACTGGTGGCTATCCTTCAGGCGCTATGATCTTCCGCGAATTCTGTCCTTGCCTAGCGTTACAGCCTTATATAAAGAATTATCTACTGGTCAATCTTTTTTATCATCCAGCTGATTTTCCGAAAACGCCTTATCCAGCCCGTCTGGAGCAAGCCCTGATATTTTTCGTCCGTGGCTTTATTACATCCCATGATCCATTAACTGGGAAAACGGTTCCAATCGCCCCTAATGCTCTATTTGGCCAGCAAGTGTCCCGGCTTGATTTCCAATGCGTTGTGAAGGCCGACTTCCTGATGGTGCAGGTCATTTTTCAACCGGGAGCCCTCTATCGTTTATTAGGTATGCCAAGTACGGAACTGACCGGCGTGTTTTGTGACGGAGAATCGGTACTAAATTCGGAACTACAGGCCGTAAATGATAAACTGGCTAATTCTAAAGACTATACTGAGATGATTGAGCGGGTTGAGCAGTATATGTTAAGTAAATTAAAAAAAGTCAAACGGGAGGCTCATCCCATTGACCGAATTGGGACGCTATTATTTAATAACCCAATGCCTTTCTCCTTGGATTGGCTGGCCGATCAAGCCAATTTAAGTCCCCGTCAATTTGAGCGGAAATTTAGTGAGCGAATTGGCATCGGCCCCAAGCTCTATAGTCGAATCAGCCGGTTCTTTCAAACGATAAACTATAAAGAAATGCATCCTGACCAGGATTGGTTGACCGTAGCTGTTGAATTTGGCTATACCGATTATGACCACCTGGCTAAAGATTTCAAGCAGTTTGCCAATGTCACGCCGAACCTGCTGATGAAAGAATATGCCCAACGTCCCGAGATAATCGTGAATCTTTGACTACGAGTTTCTATTGCCTCATAGATGAGTGTTCTATGAGGCAATAGAAACTTCATATAGCGGATATTTGATGAATAAGTTAAGCTAGAAATTTAGTCTTTTAGTTGTTTTCACTCCGCGTCATGAAGTATAATACATGGCTTTATCATACGAGAGGGAGATGCGCTAATCACCGCCCAGCCGCAACCGACTATGGACACGTATCAACAGACGCCCCCTTGGCGAATAAATCACTCGCAGAGCCTGATCCTGATTTCCAGGTATGGAGCTAATGCCCAAAATCCCTGAATGAGGATAAGGCCAGTTGGTTTTTCCAGCACTGTTTTCCAACGGGTAGTTTTTCTAGAAGAGATTGGCCCATTTAGCTGCCCGAATTCAGAAAATTACCCTTAAACGGATCAACTTTACTCGTTACGGTTGCTATCTTTGGAAAGGCATTTTCTCGCCTGCTATCTTCATTCTACACCTGTCTCGTTCGTTAAATTTACAATGAAAATAAACCTACTGATCAGCAGTCTAGTACTATTAGTGAGTTTCTGGTAAGTAAAGGCCCAATCAAATACAACCGTTTATATTGGCAGTGGCGATGATAAATTATATGCCCTTGACGCCCGGAATGGGGCAAAAAAATGGGACTATACCATCGCTTCAGGCCAGAAAGTTAATACCAGCCCTACCGTTTCCAATGGATTGGTTTATGCGGGTGGAACCGGAGGGAAACTTGTTGCGCTGGATGCCGAGATTGGCACCAAAAAGTGGGATACCAGTGTAACCGGTGGCTTCTTTGTGCCGTCCAGCCCCGCTGTTGCCGATGGAATACTATACATCGGTGATGGTACAGAAGATGTGCTTTCTTTAATGCACTAACGGGCGCCAAAACCAGAACGTTTTTTACCCAAACTTCAGTTGAGTTGAGTCGAGTCTGGCAGTCCTAAATGGAATACTCTACATTGGCAGCGGATATGCGGTCTTTGCATTTTTGACCCAAATGGGTGTTCAGAAATGGCGCTTTGCCTTGAGCAATCCGGCTGGTTACGTCAACTCAACTTTGGCCATAGCCAATGGAATGGTATATGCCTGCAGTTTCGATAAAATGGTGTATGCGCTGGATGTACAGACAGGCGTAAAGAAATGGGAATTCGCGACGGCAAATATCATCAACTCGAGCCCAGCGGTGGCCGATGGAATTGTTTATGTAAAAAGTAACGATGCCTGTTGCATTGCCCGCCCGGAGGTCCAGCAACAATGACATACTCATTGTTGCTGTTTTTGCGAATCTCTTGAATACCCCGATTGCCCAAATCCAGCTCAATAGGTGCACCAAATTGAGCTGAACCCTTCGTACCACCTGTAGCCGAAAGCAGACTGGTGAAATTGGTGACTGGAACAATTAGTGCCCTTATCCGAGAACTGGTGGGTACTTGCGGTGCTCTAAAACAGATGTAAACAGTTGTCGTGCTATTGGGCGCCAATTCTATACCTTCGATATTATAGCCAGTTGCCTGCTTCGAATTGACACCCGCAGCGTCACGGGTTTCAAATCCATAAAAGTTGCCGTTGTTCTTGTCCCAGGCTATCAGATCCTCCCGCAAATAATCGTATCTTCCTACATGGGTAAGCCATGCGTTAATTTACTTGTAAGCGCCAGGTGAGTGTATACTGTGCAAGTATATTCTGAGAGTCAAGTGCACTGGCTTGGGGAAACCATATTGACTTCGGATCAATTCAAGCCACATAACTCCCTTAAAAACGAATTAATGAGTAAACTTTATAGGCAGACAATTAAATTCTCCTATTGTAGTATACCGGTCTCTTAATAAGTTAAAATTTCTTAAATAGGATTAAAATTAAATTTTCTTACAATTCCTTCATCCAATTGTACCAAACCAAAAAGCAGATTGGGCAGTTAAATAGTTAGTGTTTTTAATGCCATTTTAATGTTAACTGCTTATTGAATTTATGGCCGTGAATACCAAGTTGCAGCCACCTCCTTCGTCTCTTCAGCGATTGTTACGGTTATTAGGCACTGAACGAAAAGATATTGTCTACACGCTTTTATTTGCCATCATCACAGGGCTTATCGGCCTTACACTTCCCCTGGGTATTCAGGCGGTCTTCAATCTGGTATCCAGCGGTATGCTGTTTAGTTCGGTCTACGTCATGATCGGATTAGTAATTGTCGGTGTACTGGCCGGAGGATTACTGACTATTGTGCAGTTTACCCTTGTCGAAATTATTCAGCAGCGAATATTTGCGAAGGCGGCTTTTGAATTTACGTACCGTTTGCCCCGCATTCAACCCGAGGCCTTAAACGATTACTACCCGCCCGAACTAATGAACCGGTTCTTCGACGTAGTGACGCTTCAGAAAGGCATGTCGAAGGTGTTGATCGATCTGCCAGCCGCTGCGGTGCAGATTCTGTTTGGTACGATTCTGCTTTCGTTCTATCACCCCGTATTCCTCGGATTTGGCCTCATTACATTACTGGTCATTTATGTGGTCATTCGACTGTTCGGACCTGAAGGAACTCGTACCAGCATTAAAGAATCGAGTGATAAATACAAGGTTGTTGACTGGCTCGAACAGTATTCACTGAAAGTTTCGGAGTCCCATGCTTTCGATGAACGAACTAATCCAATTGATCAAATTGACAAGTACCTGGCCAGCTATATCAAACACCGGAATGATCATTTCAGCGTGTTGAAACGCTTTTACTATAGTTCTGTTGGATTCAAAACGATGGTGACCGGGGGGCTGCTGATTATTGGTACGTCCCTGGTCGTGAGCCGCGAGATGTCCCTTGGACAATTCGTCGCTTCTGAACTGGTGATTGTTTTGATTACCGGCGCTGTCGATAAGTTGATTACCAGTGTAGACACCGTTTTTGACATGCTTACCAGCGTCGAAAAAATTGGCGCTGTAACCGACTTACCCATCGAAACCGATACACCAACCCATGCTTAACTTATCGAATCAACAGATTGACGAGCAGATGGTTGTTGATCATCCACTCAAAACGTTACAGGCGTTGCCTATGCCTCGTAGCAGCCGTAAGCTTGGCCGCTGGATGCTCTTCTTTCTATTTCTTACCATAGTCGTACTGTTTCTGCCCTGGCGTCAGAACATAAGTGGTACGGGCTCGATAACCGCCCTGACTCCGCAGGATCGCCCTCAATCCCTTCAGAATGCGATTGCTGGTCGGATTGAACGCTGGTCCGCTCGGGAAGGTCAATACGTTCGGAAAGGCGATACGTTGCTGGTTATTTCGGAAATTAAGGACGACTATTTTGATCCAAACCTTCCTCAGCGACTGAACGAGCAATTAGCCGCTAAAAAAGGCAGCCGACTCGCCACAGAAGCCAAAATTAAAGCGCTGGATGGACAAATTTCGGCCTTAACGGCTGGCGTTAAAGTGGACCTTGCTTCCGCCCGAAACAAGGTGCAGCAGAGCCTGTTGCAAGTCCGGATCGACAGTACGGATCTGGTTGCTATCCAGCGTAATTACCAGATTGCCGTCGCCCGGCTCGAACGCTACGAGAAAGGATATCGGGATGGGTTGTTTTCGCTGACCGATCTGGAAGGTCGGCGGCTTACGCTTCAGCAGGATTATGCCAAAGTTCAAGTGCAGGACAACAAGCTTGGTGTATCGCGACAGTCGTTGGTTAATGCGCAGCTTAACCTACAACTCATTCAGGCTAAATATGAGCAGGAAGTTGCTAAAACAATGTCGGACCGTAGTTCGGCCGTTTCGAGCCAGGCCAGTGCTAACAATGAGATTGCCGTTATGCGAAATAAAATCAGTAACGTCGATGTTCGACGCGGCCTTTACATCATACGGGCACCACAAAACGGCTACATCGTGCGCGCGTTGAAAGCCGGGATTGGCGAAACCATTAAAGAAGGTGAATCCATTGCTACGTTACAGCCCGACAACCCAACCATGGCCGTCGAGCTATATGTACGGGCGATGGACGTCCCGTTGATTCAACGGGGGCGCATGGTACGCCTGCAGTTTGACGGGTGGCCAGCCATTCAATTTTCAGGATGGCCAGCGGTAGCCGTTGGTACGTTCGGCGGTAAAGTGGTCGTTATTGACGCCGTCAGCAGCACGAATGGCAAATACCGTTTATTAGTCCGACCGGAAGCCATGCCCAGCGATCAGCCCTGGCCTGAGCAGCTTCGCGTGGGTTCCGGTGTTGTGGGCTGGGTCATGCTTGACGATGTACCAATCTGGTATGAGATATGGCGCCAGCTCAACGGATTTCCGCCGAGTCTGCAAGAAGAACCCCAGATTAAAGAAAAAGTATGAAGTTAATGCATTCATGTTTCTGGTTCTGGAGTTTAGTACTTTGGTCAGGATCGCTTTGTGGACAAGCGATTCCTGCTCCAATTACCAGACAACCAGAACCCATTCCAACAGACGTTTTATCCCGAACAGCCATTTCCGTTTCGGGCACATCGACAGGCACTGTCGCTACGTTACCTGCGAGAGCAGCCACACCGAATACATTGCCTGTTTTTACGGCCGATGAGTTTTACCAGGCTGTTCTTCAGCATAATCCAATTGTGCGGCAGGCAGCTCTGTTAAACCAGGAAGCACAGGCCCAGGTGCAGCAGGCTCGTGGTGCATTTGACCCTAAGCTGTTCACGGATTATCAGAAGAAGAATTTCGGCAATACGCTCTATTATGATAAATGGCAATCGGGTTTATCTGTACCGGTGTTACCCGGCGGTCTTGACGTGAAAATGACGTATGATCGAAGTACCGGCAAATACCTGAATCCTGAGAACTTTGTACCATCAACCGGATTGATCGGCGTAGGAGTAAGTGTGCCCGTTACTCAGGGTCTTTTTATTGACGCCCGACGAAATACGCTCCGGCAGGCTCAATTAGCCGTTGATCTGGCTGATGCTGAACGGCTGTCACTCATCAATAAGACGCTTCTGGAGGCCGCCAAAGCATACTGGGACTGGTACATGGCTTTCCAGCAATTCCGCTGGATTGATCAGGGATATCAACTGGCACAGACGCGTTTTGTGGCTGTTCGACAGCGGGCGTTAATCGGTGATGCTGCTCCTATCGACACTACCGAAGCCCTGATAACTGTTCAGGATAGGCTGGTGCAGCTTCAACAGGCAGGGGTTAGCCTGCAAAATGCGCGCTTGACCCTAAGTACGTTTTTGTGGAGCAGTACGGCTGAATCGACTCCTCAACCGATTGATTTACCTCCCAACGTTGCGCCACAGGCCGCTCCTTCCGATCAGATCAGCCAACTGCAGCTTCAGGAGCTGCTTTCCCGGGCGAGCGAACGCCATCCTGAGCTTCTTAAACTTACCAGCAAGCAACAACAAGTAACGGTTGAAGAGCGCTACCGACGCGCCTTACTGCTACCTAAAGTGAACCTCCAGGCTAGCTTAGTAAGCCGAGGTCCACTCTCCGAAGCAAGTTACGACGGAACAGATTATTATGGCTTTCAGGCTGATAACCATAAGATTGGCGTTGATCTGGCGTTTCCTCTGTTTCTGCGTGCTGAACGGGGGAAACTGCGGCAGGTTCAGCTTAAGAACCAGCAGTTGGGCCTAGAGTGGCAACAAACTGGCCGAGATATTGTCAACGACGTGCAATGTGCGTGGAATGAACTGTCAGCCCTTGGACAGCAGATTGCCACCCAGCAACAAACGACTACTAATCAGCAGGTTCTGGTGCGTGCCGAATTGGATAAGTTTCAGTTGGGGGAGAGTTCCCTCTTTCTGATCAATAGCCGGGAAACCAAGCTTATTGATTACCAGATAAAGCTGGAAGAGTTACGATCTAAGCATCAGAAAGCCTTGGCTAATTTATGGTACGCAGCCGGCTCTAATGTTGGTCATCGCTAAAAAATAATGAATATGCGGTAAATTCGGAAGGTATCAGGTCAATCAGTATAGGCATCCCCAATTTGGCGTCTTAAATCTATAGTTTCGTGAAGCCATATCAGCTGTCACCAGTAATTCACGAGTTGTTATGGAAATCAAGACTTCGGTCGACATCATGAAAATGCTTTTGCCCGTGGTCAGGCAAATTTTATTGAAATCCTTCTAGCGTCAGCATGTGTCTACCGGAAAGGCCCGTTACTGGCTAAAGCGTTTGGGATGATGGCACTCGGTCAACTAGGCAATAATGAACCCTAACTGCGCTTTCCAGGAAGCGAAGGAGAACTTCTTTTCAAATAATGCCTGAATGGTTAATTCATAGGCTTCTTCGACCAGTTTTTCTTCAACGGGATGGGTCATGAACACGAACTGAATACACTTTTTGCGCAGCCCCGAATCCTGATCGATTTGTTTCCGAAGCTCCAGGCCACTCATTCCCGGCATACTGATTTCGGAAATAATCAAAAAGGGAATCTCTGATGTCGACTTCAGGTAGTTCAGGGCGGTTTGACCATTGAAAAAAACGATGACTGGATGTGGCAGGGCCAATTCCGATATGGCCAGTTTAAAAATATCAGGATCATCGTCACGGTGCCGCACCTGCGGACCGGCCGCTGCGATCGGCGTCAATAAAGATCATGAGGTACCCGTTCATGGCTACCTGGCTTTTACAATACGGTTAAACGAAAAGCTCGGTTCAATACCGAGCTTCCAATGGTTTTGTTTTTTCTTAACGTTGAGTGAAACGATGCCGATCTATGGTAAGGCTGCACGAAGGCAGCGAACAACTGAAGATAAAAACCCGTCCGCTTACTAATAAGCTCAAATCATGCCAACCCTTGACCAGGTAGATAATTCATTGACTGTCACCCAATTGACAATACGTATTGGCGCGAGTATTAACGAACACCGGTGATTTTTTTGCTCAATTCTGTGGGATAAACGCCCAGTTGGCCCTTCCTATAAGGCTCAGCTGTCCATCAGTCCGGCTGACATCCTATCCACATTAACCGGTGAGACCCATCGGCCATTAAGCAGGGCAACACTGATTTCCACCACGGGCTAGCCTCCAGGGAGTAGGCTAGTTGGGTAAAAAGACGCTAAAGGTTGCTCCCTGACCGGGCTGACTAGTCGCCCGAATAGCCCCCCCATGGTTACTCACCACTTTCGCACAGATGGCCAGCCCAATGCCTGTGCCTGCAAACTCACTCTTGCCGTGGAGTCGCTGAAAGACCTGAAAGATGCGGTCGGCATGCTTCTGCTCAAAGCCAATGCCCGTATCAATTACATCGATCCGGTAGTAGAGCGGGGCGGAAAGGGCCGGTTTTACCGATGGAGGTAAATCCTTGGCCAGCAGCGTTTGAACTCGAATCTGAATCCGTGGAGGCTTCGAGATGGCTGACGTTCCCTGGCTGGATGTCGCTGCCCGGCTAAATTTGAGGGCGTTACTGAACAGATTCTGGAAGAGTTGGCCTAACTGAATCGAGTCCCCCAGCACCTCCGGTAAGGCATCCACTTCCACAAGTGCACCCGTTTCGGCAATCACCAACTCTAAATCCGAAAGAACCGTCTGCACAACTGCGGAGAGCGAAATAAGTTGACGACGCTCATGGAGGGCGGAAATTCGAGAATAACTCAACAGATCCTGAATCAGACATGACATGCGATTGGACGCCGATTGCATCCGGTCCAGGTAAGTTTTCCCCTCGCCCAATTGGTCGGCATACTGGGCCTGCAAGAGATTGCCAAACGATTGAATCTTTCGCAGGGGCTCTTGCAGGTCATGGGAAGCCACCGAAGCAAATTCGTGCAACGCATCATTAGCCTGACGTAGTAATTTATTCGCATGGTGAAGCTCATCGTTGGCTTGTTTGAGGGCCTGGGTGCGTATTTGGACCTGCTCTTCCAGTTCCTCTGTCAGCGTTCGATATCGCTGTTCACTTAGCAGTAAAGCCTTGCTGGCTTTTCGTAAGGTAAGCAGATTGACTATCTGATTAGTCAAGGTTTGTAAAGCTCCCAGTTGAGCCTCGCTCAATTGCCGGGGCTTGTCATCCAGCACACACAGGGAGCCCAGGGGGAAGCCATTGTCATCAATCAGCGGTATGCCAGCGTAAAAAACGACGTGGGGTTCACCCGTCACAAACGGATTACTGGCAAAGCGTTCATCCTGCCGGGTATCGGGGACCAGGAAAGGCTGGTTTGGATGGAGGATGGCGTGGGCGCAAAAAGAAAACTGGCGGGGTGTTTCCCGAACGGCAAAGCCTAGGGCCGACTTAAACCACTGCCGTTTTTCATCGACCAGGCTAATCAAGGAGATCGGAGTCTGACAGATTTGAGCAGCCAGACTGGTAATATGGTCGTAGTCGGCCTCGGGTAAGGAGTCCAGAATCTCATAACTTCGAATGGCTTGCAGCCGGTTGATTTCTGGGTCAGGTTGGATAGGTAGCATCGGTATGAGTAGCCCTTAGGGCAACGTGAAAGTAACTGCTCCTAAATAACCCGTGGGTGAAAACGTATGTTCAGGTAAAGATGGTTTTTTGCCCAGGGTATACCGTTTCTGAAGGGCGGATCGAACGAAGCCGACCCGTAGCTTACCCATATTTCGAGATATTTGTGCCTTCTAAAAGCCGACTGCTGGCCAGTATGCTATGGGTAGTAGTTAACAGGTATTAAACCAAGCCAGCCAATTAAAGCCCGGTTAGCTGAAATAATACATGAACGCTCCTTCGTCCCAAGGAGAAGCATTCATGTAAGACTGTTGGGTATAATCATAAAAAGAGGTGGCTAGCCCCTGTCGCCCTACCGACGCTTTGGAAAATTTCCGACCCCTTTGGCGGCCCAGTCGGCGACGGTTATGACGGGACCATTTGTATTCAAAAAATCAATAGAGTGTCTTAGGCGAGTGTTGTATAGAAATAATCTGTTGACAGAAAAGCCTCGTCCGTTGAAGCTGGACGGACGAGGCTTAAACTCGATGAAAAGCGTGCTGGTATAATTACCTCATTAAACACCCTGCCTAGCGTTCTAGGGAACGCTAAGTTTTGTTCATCAGGCTTCTGATTAGCACACCGGACGGCTGGGCGCGAGAAGACGCTTAATTGACCTCGAAATCTAGTCCTCGAAGAAGAAAGCCCTGACTTCGTTCGCCCATAAGGCCGGCTCTTCCAGCGCGGCAAAGTGTCCTCCCCTCGGCATCTTCGAGAAACGCTTTACGTTCACCATCCGTTTTGCCCAGTCTTCGGGAGTCGGAGCATCCGCCGGGAAGATGGCCACGCCGGTAGGCACCTCTACGTACTGAGTTGATTTGAGCCCCCCTTCGGTTGAATAAGCGGCCAGCATTCCTTCTCGATACGTTCGTATAGAGGTATTGATCGTCTGGGTGACCCAATAAATCATGATATTGGTCAGCAGTTCATCCTTCGTGAAGCTGTTTTCCAGATTACCCTGAATATCGCTCCAACCGTAAAATTTTTCAACAATCCACGATGCCAGCCCCACCGGCGAATCGTTCAGCGCGTAGCCAAGCGTCTGCGGCTTGGTCGACTGAATCATATTGTATGCCCCTTCGGCATACCACCATTGCTGAATGAACTGGCCAAACTCTTGCTCAGCGGGCGACATCGTCGACCAGTCTTCGGTGCCCATCGGATAACCCACGTCGGTGAGGTGAATGGCCTGTACACGGTCTGGGTATTGATTGGCCAACGATTTCGTAATGCCCATGCCCAGATCGCCACCGGCCGCGACGAACGTGTCATACCCCAATACATCCGTCATCAAATTCGCCCACAGATTCGCTGTCGCATCGTCGTTGAGCGCGACGCGATCGGAAAACCCGAAACCCGGAATCGACGGCACGACCACATCGAAGGAATACGCCGGATTTCCCCCGTGAGACGCCGGGTCGGTTAGCATCGGAATGACTTTGTAGAAACGAAAGAAGCTATCCGGCCATCCGTGGCTCAGGATCAACGGTTTAGTGTTTTCACCTTTACCCTTCGCGTAGACGAAATGGATGCTGGTGCCATTAATGGTCGTTGTAAACTGCGGCAGTTCATTCAGGGCCGCTTCCTGTTTGCGCCAGTCAAAGTTGTTTTGCCAATACGCCACCAACTCACGCAGACACTGAGGATTGGTGCCGTAATTCCAGTCCGCATTTTGGGGTTCATCGGTCCACCGGGTACGTGTCAACCGCTGCTGAAGATCGTCCAGTACGTCCTGGGGAACCTGAATGGTAAACGGATTAAGTTGGGCCATGCTCATGAGGATTGTTATAGATTAAAGATACGGGCCGACTGTGACAGCCCTATGTCAGCAGGAACTTGCTGGGAAGCAGAAAATAAATGCTACTGCTATGTAGCGTTACGGGTTAAGTTGACCAAAAAACTTCCGCACATCCGACGCGTACTCGTTCGGGGTTTACATCATAGCAAAGTTCCCGCCCTTGTCGAACTCAGGCCAGTGAGACATGCTTCCATCCCGGTCGACCAACCAACGAATGGTCTTGTCAGCAGCAAACATGGCTACTCCCATCGGAATCACCTGCCGCTCAGATTCAGTGGATGTCCACGAACTTCTCCCATCGCCACCGGCTGACCAATCCTGGTTAGCGGCAGCCGGGGCCGGATACATGTTTTCATAGATGAAATTAGCCGTTCCGGCTCCGTTGGCCTTGAACCAGTATAGACTCACATTCGTCAGCATCTGATCAATGTCAATGGCGTCTTCGGGAAGCGCTTTTCGAGGATCGATCCATTCTTTATATTTCTCTACAATCCAGGCTAACTGCATCACCGGCGAGTCATGCAGGCCGTACCCAATAGTGTATGGCCGCGTGGATTGGATCGCTTGATTGCCGGTTCCTTCGCGAGTAAACGCATTCATCCGCTCCAATCGAATCTGATCCGTCGTCGAAAGGTCGTTGGCGCTGGCCAGGATGTCGAACTTCTCAGCAGTCGGTTCAGGACCATTCAGTTGAATGCCTATGATGCGCTTCGGATACAGGACGCCCAGTAGCGAGGCAATCCCAGCCCCGGCATCACCCGCCTGCACACCAAACCGTTCGTAACCAAGCTGACTTATCAGAGCGGCAAACGCGTGGGTCGTGCGCATCAGATTCCACCCGACCTCTGTCACAGTAGGTGACAGCCCAAGTCCCGGCAGCGAAATGGCAACAACGTGAAATGCCGGTTCCGAGGCTGCCGGATTCGTCAATGGCTCGATGACCTTGATAAAAAAATCAACCACCGAGCCTGGGTAGCCATGGCACAGCAAAAGGGGGCGCGCATCAGGGACCGTCGACCGAACGTGAATAAAGTGAATATCCTGACCGTCTATCTGGGTAACAAACTGCGAAAAGCGATTCAAGTCGGCTTCCTGTTTGCGCCAATCAAACGAATACCGCCAATAAGCCGCCAGTTCCTTTACGTAACTAACTGGGACGCCCCAGCTCCAGTCATCAACAGGAAGCTGATTCGGCCATCGGGTGTTGTCAAGGCGTTGGTGCGGATCAGCGAGGGCGGTTTGGGAGACTTGGAGCTTTAATGGATGTACGTTTTGCACAGGTGAGAAGGGTATGGGGTAAGGATTGCAATCGGATGCAAATTACACAGCCCTCAGGCGGACAGAAGTGGCGTAATGTCGGTTAAACTGGTAGTTTTTTCCCCAGTCCTGTAAGGTTTCAAAAATCGAATAGGTTTTCACTACCATTTACTGCCTCCGGTACGCTAACGGCGTCATCCCAACCCGGTTCCGAAACGCTTTCGTGAAGTACGACGTATCGGCGTAGCCTAGGTAGTAACAGATTTCCTGAACATTCATGCTGGTCTGGCGAAGCAGGCTTTGGGCTTCCAGAAAAACGGTATCTTCAATAATGGTCTTGGCCGACCGGCCGGTTTGGGCCAGCAACACTTCGCTGAGATATTTAGGGGTGATATGCAGCCGGGACGCATAGTAGGCAACCTCCTTTTTTACCAGAAATTCCTGAGCAACCAGCCGGTGAAACTCCTGCACTAATTGGTCCGCAGCCGACAAAGTCGGGCTCTGCCTCCCCTGCTCTCGCTCGTGAATCTTACGAACCAACAGCAACAATGAGTAAGTAAGACTTGCCACGATATCCGACTCATCACTAAACTGTTTCAAGACCCGAAAAAGCCCTTTTACTTTATCGATGTTCTCGTCGTCTAAGACAGTGACATGGTTACCGCCGGGCAGGAAAAAGGGCAACGAAGCCCAAAGTGAAGTATTGCCCAATGGGGTCAATAACTCGGACCGGAACAGAATGGTATCGGCGGGTATGTCAGGCGTGTCATATTTCCACTGCGAAACGATGCCAGGCCCGATGGTGATCAACGAACCCTGCTGCATTGGATACTGCCGACTACCGACCTCGAACGAACTGCCCGATGCGTAGGTGAGGCCAATGCCATAAAAGAAAGTGCGGAACGGAAACCGTATTGCCGCGTCGTGGTAGGTTAGGTGGTCAACCAGGATGTAGCCTTTGTCGGCATCAGTTGTATGATTTGTTGTGATGTAGGCATAGACATCAAACGAATCGAGGTCCATTTTTTTATTCATTCGTTCTCCTTCAGCTGCCAGATTTTAGTACCAGCTTAGCGAACAATCTACGGAATATCTCCTGAATCGACGTTATTAAGCTAAAGAAGTAGAGGAAATGACGATGCCTAAACTGTCTTATTCGTTTATGACATAGTCTGACCCACCCCTAATTCCAGAGGTGGTTCTGGGGGTTGACATATCAAGTGAATCTGCGAATAGGCTGTACTGATTGAATTCAATAATTCTTTCAGCTCACCTTTCTTGTGTTAAGTCCCATCATCTACTTTTTGAATACATACGGCCCACCGCAGTGACCGTTCTCTGCTGGACTCGGAATTTTACCGACTGCCAGTACGCTGGAGCTGGCCGGTTGCCTGTTTGGTAATGCCCCATAATAAGCGTTGAATAGATTGTAGGATAGCGTCATCTCAAACGCCCGAAAATTGAGGCATCACCGTTAGCCTCTTTCATCTCAATTAGGATCGATTAAAGAGACAATGTTCCAGCAACGTTTGAGAAATCGATGCTGGTAAGGATACTTCAACCCTGATAGTCCATCCGAGCGGATTTTGAGCCACTTACAAATATCGTCTGATGTCAAGATCATGTTGGCTTTTGGCAACCCCAGGACGAAGGGGAGTTGGTCAGCCCAAACCGAAGGCCAATTGCTCACAACTTAAGGCAAGTAGTCTACGAATGTACCCTACTCTTGTTTCTCAATCCTCAATAAATTGTGCCCACCTACACTTACCCATTCTTTACTAATCGTTTACAATCTTTTACAAGCATCAAGCCCTAGTTTACAGCTCAACTGCGTAGGTTTAAAGCCGGGGTGCCTTGGGGCCGATCAATGGGTCCTGACAGTTGCCCCTGTGTTTGTTCGTCAATAGAAACACTCTGTTTGTCTACATGCTTCGTACTTACCTCCGAATAACAATTCGCCGTTTGTGGCAAAACCGACTTTATTCGTTCCTCAATGTGCTTGGATTGGCCACTAGCCTAACAGCGATGGTGTTCGCTATTCTCTACCTCAACGAGGAACACAGCTTCGATTCATTTCATCAACCCAATCTGTACCGCATTACCAGTACACAACTAGAAACCCGGGGGGGACAGCCGGTAGAATCCGGGGGAACCGGCCAGGTACAGGGGCCTGCCTTTAAGGCGAAAGTGCCTGAGGTGCAGGAATACGTCCGGGTGATGGGGGGTGACATTTCAGGCATGTTTGTAGCCAATCAGAAGGCCGTTAAACTCAACCCCTATTTTGTCGATTCCTCGTTTTTTGCCGTGTTTTCCTTCCAATTGATCCGCGGGAATCCAACGACTGCGTTGCAGGGAACGAATACTGTAGTCATCACCGAACGCACAGCTCGAAAACTCTTCAATAGTCTTGATGTCATCGGAAAAACCCTGCTGGAAGACGGTCCCTCGGGAAACAAGCTGGGAGCCTCGATCATTACCGGGGTCGTTCAGGATCCACCCTCCAATTCCTCGATCCAGTTCGATGCCTTGTTTCCCTTTCAATTTATGCAGGCTTCGTTCGAGGATACCAACTGGCTAAGTGCTTACCTGAGTACGTTTGTTTTAATCCATCCCCAGGCCGATCTAACGGCAGTTGTTCGCAAATTCGAGGCTGTTTATGCCCATCTAGCCCGGGAGCAGGTGGCCGCAAACCGACGTAGGTACGGTTTCGACCCGTCGATCCGCTACGGGCTACAATCCGTCCGGGATATGCACCTAAATCCACTTTATAGGCTGGGGGAGAGTCGGGAGGGCGGTATTATGAAGGGGAATAATCCGATGTATGCCTACCTGTTTCTAGGAATTTCAGGGTTTATGCTGCTGATGGCCTCCATAAATTTTATTAATCTAAGCTTAGCGCAATCCCTCAAACGGACCAACGAAGTTGGAATTCGCAAAATCACGGGCAGTAGTCAATGGATGATTTTGATTCACTTTCTGGGGGAATCTGCTATCCTTTGTTTGCTGGCACTCGGGCTAGCCTTTTTAGCCACGTTACTCCTGCTACCCGTATTTAATCAACTGGCCCAGACAACGATCGCATTTAGCCAGATCCTGGATGGTCAGCCGTTGCTCTACACAGCTAGTCTATTCATTACCAATGTGCTGATCGCTGGATTATATCCTGCTTTCGTGTTGTCCCGCTTCAAACCCACCCAGGTACTTTATCATAAAATTCAGCTGGGCGGACGAAGTTGGTTAGGACAGGGATTGTTGATGATCCAGTTTTCCATGGCGGTTCTGCTGCTGATTGGGACCCTGATGGTTTATATCCAGATGGACTTCGTTCGAACCAAAGATCTGGGGTATAATCCATACCAGGTTATCCATAGCCACCTGCCCTACGGTGAGCTAAAAAGCGTCCAGTCGTTGCTACGTGCCGAGCTACTCAACCAACCGTCCATCCTGCAAACGTCGTTCGGTAGTGAATTAGCCGGAACTTATGCAACCCGGGTAGGGTCCCGCACGATTGAGAGTCGCTACCAGTACATTGATGAAAACTATTTGTCGGTACTGGGCATTGAGTTGAAGGCCGGGCGCAACCTGTCAGCCTCTTTTGTGTCCGATAAGACGGACGCTGTTTTAGTCAATGAGCGCTTTGTCAAGGCCGCCGGCTTATCGAATCCAGTAGGCATGCGAATTCGTTTGCATAACAACTATACTCTTAAACCGTTGACCATTAGTGGGATTGTTAAGGATTTTCATGTCAGTTCGTTCCGGGATCCCATTCCACCCTTAGTGATGTTTGTGCAAGAGGACCAGTCGAGTGGCGTTTGGCTTAAAGTGGCCCTCAATCGCCAGCAGGAAGCCGTAGCCGTCTTAAAGAAAGCGTACCAGAAAGCGTTTCCCCAGGTGGAATTGGAATATGGTTTTCTTGACGAGCTGAACGCGAAAGCATATGAACTGGACCAGAAATGGCAGCGCATGGTGAGCTATGCCACGCTACTAGCCCTGGTGATTTGCGGTTTGGGCGTCTTCGGTTTAGCTCGGCTGGCGAGTCAGCAGCGAACCAAAGAGCTGGGGGTACGGAAAGTGCTGGGGGCAACCGTAATCGAACTGGTTGTTCTGGTGGTTAGCGATTTTATAAAACCGGTGCTGCTGGCCGTGGTTATCGCATCTCCCGTGGCAGCCTGGATCTTGGGGGTATGGTTACAAAATTTCGCATACCGCAGCCCGATGCCTTGGTGGCTGTTTGCCGGGGCAGGTTTGTTTGCTTTCCTGATCACGGTAGTGACGGTTAGTCTTCAAAGTATGAAAGTGGCCTTACTCAATCCGGCCTTGAGTTTGCGAAGTGACTAGTAACTATAGCTAATTGGTTGTCGTGTCTGTTGGAGTTGCTCATTAGTTAGCCTGTTATAGCTACGACTTCACCCGATAATTCATCAGCTAACTTCGTGCTGGCTAACCGTCTCTTAAAACGTCTATTAAGCAAACGCTCCCCAATTTGAACATTCCTACGTCTCAAATTGGGGAGTGTTTGAAGAGAATGAGAACACACGAGTAGATAGTATTTTCTACTGACATACAGTTGTCAGTAGACCCAGTCAACTTTGTGTTAGCCAATAAACGCACAAACTCTATGAATTTTGCCTCAGTTCGGATTATCACGACGGATATCAAGCCCCTGGTTCGGTTTTATGAGCGGGTCACGGGTAAGTCAGTGACTCAGTATACGGATGATTTTGCTGAATTACAGATGCCTTCGGCCACATTGGCCATCGGTAGCACACGCACCTTGCAACTGTTCGGAGGAGACCATATCGCCAAGGCCGCTAGTAACCACTCCGCCATTATCGAATTCCGGGTAGAGGATGTTGATCGGGAGTATCAAAAATTAGTCGACATTTTAGGTGACATGATCATTCAGAAGCCGACTACAATGCCGTGGGGTAATCGTTCATTACTATTCCGAGATCCAGATGGCAATCTGGTGAACTTCTTTACGCCGATTTCACCAGAAGCACTTAAAAAGTTTGATGGATAGTGTCTTAACCCTTGTTTGACCCGTTATATGAATGCCCTGTTAGGAACTGCCAGCTACAGGTTCCTATTGAATAATCAATCTTTCAGGCGAAGTCGTGACTAGTATGATTATGCTGATGCTGATGCTGATTTGGTTACCTGGTCAAATAAGTGGTATGCACCGATTCTGCCTGATAAACGATTAGGTCAAAATGATTCTTTATATTGATGTCTGCAAACTGAGTCGTTTCCTGTGGTCTTGAGCCGATGGACCGAAAACCGGCCGACTGGTTCAGGATTGGAATCCTTTCCGTCTTTCTTAGATCCAGCAAAAAATTGGGGTAATCGCTTTTTGAAAAGAAATATTCGTAGGTGCCAACGTAAGGAGGATGAACCTCATAATACAGTTCCGACCCATATTAGATAGTTGCCAAATCCATTTCATGAGTTATAAATCTACTTTCTATAACTCTTTTGAAATTCGTGTATTTCATCTTTTAGTATGATATGGTTCATCAAGTACCATGACAGTAGTTTCAAACACCTAGAATTTTGAGTCGGTGTCTATTTATTTCGAAAAATGATTCTTCACGTTAAAGTATGGAGTGCCGTCTCAAATAGGAGCGATCATGAGATTTTGTAAAGTGCGGGTTACAAACCAGCTGACCAGACAGAATTAAAAACCCAGTTGACTGAAATGGCAAGAACTATTATTTTTGTCGTGTAGTTGCTTACACTCCCTTTGCAAGGGGAATTCTCAAACTAGGAGGACGACCTCCCCCATAATGGGATTCCGGTTCGGGACGGCCCGCCCTAACCAGGTCAATGCCATGTCTTGGATCTATCTCGTGTTTGCTGGCCTATTGGAAGTCGTTTGGGCCTATTCTATGAAGCAGTCCGCGGGTTTTACCCGCCCTGTTCCCTCCTTAATTACTGCTGTTACCCTACTGGCTAGCTTTGGCCTGCTAGCTCTGGCTATGCGTACCCTACCCTTAGGAACAGCTTACACGATTTGGACAGGTATCGGAGCGATTGGCGCTTTCCTGCTTGGCATCTTCGTGCTCGGCGAACCGGTCAACATGACCCGTATACTCGCTGCTTTGCTGATCGTCACGGGGCTTGTCCTGATGAAACTTTCTTCCCATTAAAACTAACCCTAATGGGTATGGATACAATCACGATTCGGAAAGCCACACTGGACGATGTGGCCACGGTTCAACAAATTGGACGAGAAACCTTCTTCGAAACCTTTGCTGCTGCCAATACCCAAGCCGACATGCAAACGTATCTAAAAGAGAATTTTAGCCATGCGAAAGTTTCGGCAGAATTGAGTAATCCTGATTCACTGTTCTACATTGCCTGGGAAGGCCAAATGCCCATTGGTTATTTAAAGGTCAACACGGGCCAGATCCAGACCGAGCTACAGGATGAAACCGCCCTTGAAATTGATGTGATGATGAAAAAAGTGTTGGACTAGCGTTTCTCATTCACACGACAAGCGGGAAGCAAACAAGTAATCTCAATAAACGCCCGAATACGGATTCATCCTATGAAAGCGATTTATGAGAGGAAGTAACTTTGAGTGACAACGTTATAATAAGCCCCCTTTTCGCCATTTTTATCATGAAATAACGTAGGTTGTTTATAACCACGCTTTTGTCCATTTATCCGAATTCTTACCCCTGACGGCCTTATCCTGTATTCAGCAGTAACCGTCCAATCATGGACAGCGTGTTGTCCGTTTCTGGACAGATTCAACAACCATTACCTTGTTTAAAGCCCGTTAAAAGGCATTTTCAATTTCGGCATCTTATTTGATCTAAGATATTGTATCTAATTAAACCAGATAACCTCCCATGAAAAAGACGGTATTGGGAGAACTCGAAGAACTGGTGCTACTGGTGGTGGCCGCCAGTACCGAGGATGTATATGGCGTACCCGTCCTGGAAGAGCTCCAACGGCAGACCGGGCGCAGCTTCACCATCAGCGCCGTGCACACCACCCTGTACCGACTCGAAGAAAAAGGCTTTCTGGCCTCCTCAGTAGGCGGAGCCACGGCCGAGCGAGGAGGCCGCAGCAAGCGGCTGTTTGCCCTGACGGCCGAAGGAGGAAACGTCCTGCGGGAGATTCAGCAAATGCGCACTCGACTCTGGCAGGCCATTCCAGAGGGTAAGTTTCAACTGTTAGGCCTATAAGCTTTTTCTACAGTCATGGCTCGAAAGCTTCCTTCTACTCAACCTGAACGCTCCTCACCGCCCCGCTGGGCCGATTGGCTCTTGAGGTGGTTCGTAGCTCCCCACTTGCTGGAGTACCTGCAGGGCGATTTGCATGAGCTATTCCACAAGCGTAGTCAGCAGGTAAGCCGGGCGCAGGCCCGAAGCGAGTATGTCTGGGCGGTGTTGCAATGTCTGACTCCGTTTTTCCATAACTCGCTCCGTGAGCGTGATCAATACTATTCGCAATACCTTAAACCAACCAATACGACGATGCTGCGGAACTTTTTGAAAATTGCCTGGCGGAATTTAATGTTAAATAAAGCCTTTACAGCTATCAATATGGTGGGGTTAGCCATAGGGTTGACTTGTTTCATGCTCATCGCGGTGTTTGTCGACAATGAACTGAGTTTTGACAAATACCCCACCGATGCCAAAAACATCTACCGAGTACAGGTATCGGTAGCTGGCAATGGCGATGTGGTTGTTTACCCCAATGTCGATGCGGGGGTGGGCAAGGGCATACAAGGGGCGTTTCCCGAAGTGAAAGCCTCGACAAGGTTTATGCCTGTTAGCGACTATATTCAGTATAAAGAAAATCAGTTTAAGGAAGCACACCTGGCTTTTGCCGATTCCAATTTTCTGTCACTGTTTTCGATTTCATTCCTCAAAGGGAATGCGGCAAGGGCTCTGATAGCGCCCAATAGTATTGTTATTTCGAAAGCGTTTGCCCAGAAATATTTTGGTAATGAAGAACCGATAGGGAAGTCCCTGGCAGTGGGTACACAACGGACAGCATTTACTGTGACGGGAGTTATCGATAAAGTACCCGACAATTCACACTTTCATACCGATGCATTTCTAAGCTTATCGACCCATCATATTGCCAATCCGACCTGGAGCAACGTTGGTTTTTATACGTATCTGGAACTGAACGACAAAGCCGATCCGAAAAAACTGGAAGCGAAATTTCCACAACTGGTGGCCAAATACGTGGTGCCGGAAGTACAGCGGGATATGGGCGTTAGCCTGGCCCAGGCTCAGAAATCGGTCGAAACATTTCGATTTTCATTACAACCGCTTACCGATATTCATCTGTACTCAAATACAAAGTATGAACTGGAGCCGAATGGCGATATTAAATATGTGTATATTTTCTCCGCGTTGGCGCTGTTTATTCTGTTACTGGCCTGCATCAACTTTACCAACCTCTCGACTGCACAAGCGGCAAAACGTTCCCGGGAAGTAGGGATTCGGAAGGTGATGGGGTCGATCAAGAATCAGATCGTTTTCCAGTTTCTGACCGAATCGATCCTGCTGACACTGCTGGCAATGGTGTGTGCCTATGGCTTGTTGTTCCTGCTATTACCCTATTTCGATCAGGTGGCCAATAAACAGATCAGCTTCTCTTTCTTTCTGAGTTATCAGTCTATTCTCACCCTCTTTCTGGCGAGCTTATTATCGGGTATACTGGCGGGAGCTTATCCGGCATTTTTCCTGTCGTCGTTCAGCATTATTAACACATTGAAAGGCGCATTTTTTGGAAATAGCTCACAGAAAAAACCGCTGCATAGTGGGTTGATTGTATTCCAGTTTTCAATTTCGACCATCCTGTTGATTGCTACCATCGTCGTCTATAAGCAGTTGCAGTACATGCAGACTAAAAAGCTGGGTTACGATAAAGACCAGGTGATTGCCCTGCCCGATACCCGTTTACTAGGTGCTAAGCAACTGGCTTTTAAAGAGCAACTGGCGCAGAACTCACATGTTGTTGCGGCCAGCCTGTCGCGATATACGCCGGGTGGAAATATGATGGACGGGACGCAGATTTACCCGAAAAACGAAACCTCGAACGGTGCCGAGATTCACGCCAATATTTTTCACGTTGACTATGATTACCTGCACACCCTGGGTATACAAGTGGTACAGGGGCGAAATTTCTCCCGAGACTTTCCGACTGATACAATTTCGGGCGTGCTTATCAATGAATCGGCGGTTCATGAGCTAGGATGGAAAGGGACCAATCCTATCGGTAAGTCGGTGGTTCGTTCGGGAAATCAGGAGTTTAAGATCATCGGTGTCGTTAAGGATTTCAATTATGTATCAGTCAAGCAGAAAGTGGCTCCACTCATGCTGCTAATGGGCCAAAATGCGGGCGGTATGGTGCTGAAAATCAAAACCACGGATGTGCCTGGGTTTCTGGCCGATCTGAAGACCCAATGGGAGGCTTTTAGCCCAAACGGACCGCTTGAGTACCACTTTTTGGACGAACAGTTTGCCACCTTTTATGCCAGCGAACAACGCACCCAGCAGTTATTCTCAGCCTTTGCGTTGCTTGCCGTTATAATTGCCAGTCTTGGGTTGTTTGCACTGTCGGCCTTCGTCATTGAGCAGCGTACCAAAGAAATCGGTATTCGTAAAGTGATGGGGGCTTCCGTACCGGGTATTGTGCAATTGCTAGTAAAGGACTTTGTCCGGCTGGTTTTTATTGCCGTTGTGATTGCCTCGCCTATTGCCTGGTATGCCATGCATCACTGGTTGCAGGATTTTGCTTATCGGATCGAGGTCGAATGGTGGATGTTAGCACTTTCAGGTCTAATAGCCCTCACCATTGCCTTGCTGACGGTTAGTTACCAAAGTATCAAAGCGGCCTTGATGAATCCCGTGAAGAGCTTACGAAGAGAATAATGGACAACTAGTATCGTTCAACCACCAACGGAATTAATTTAGAGTTAGTGTCTTTGGTGGCTTACAGACGTATATAAGGTTCAGGAAACGATTAGCCTGTAACTCTCAAGCCGGAGCCTTTATTGAGAATTCGGAGTAGTGACTCGATGGCCGATACCTTTAATAGCTGTCAAACCCAATCCGTCATAAACGTAGGGTTTGGATACAAGCGGAAAGCAACCCTGGTCTTTGGGGTTGCTTTTTTGTAAAAACGCCTGCGTTAACTAAAATGAAGTAGTAAATCTGTTACCTCTAAACCTTGACGGGTATCTATGCAGGTGAATCAATCTATAAACACTCGATGAAATCTGTTTACCTGCTCAACTATCTGAAGCGATTTATCCTACTGGTCTGCTTAATGGGGCTGCTCGTGTATTGCAAGAACGGATCACCCCAAGACATGATGCAACCCCCTACGGGTTCCTCCTCGGCCACACCAACCAAAGTGTGGGATAAAACCTTTGGTGGTACTAGTACTCTTCCAATTTAATGGTTAGATAAAAATAGCTACCTTTCCGACATGGGCCAAATCGCTAAACCGTTTGTGCTGTCGGAAGCCGATCTCACAACGCTTGACCAACTCGTTCGTAAAGGGAAAGACGCTGCCCGTAAGTTGACCCGAGCCAGAGCCTTGCAGTTTTCCCATCAGGGGCAACACCCACTACAGATTAGCCAATCGTTGGGTATCAGTCTGGCCACGGTCTTCAACTTGCGTAAACGCTTTCAGCAAGAGGGTTTGCAAAGAGCCATTGGTGAGAAAGCCCGACCCGGCCAACCCCGCAAAGTGACCCCCCAAGTGGAGGCTCATATCACTCAAATCGCCTGTAGTGAGGCTCCTGATGGGCGTACTCGCTGGACAGCAAGTCTGATTAATGAACGCTTAGTCAAACTCGAGATCCACATTGATGACGAGTCGGTACGTTTAGCCCTAAAAAAAGTAAGCTCAAGCCATGGCTCAAAAAGCAATGCCGGGCCGCCGGGCGGTGCATCGGGCAAGTAGATGGTGAATACTTGGCCAAAATGGAGAACGTTTTGGCCGTTTATAACCAGCTAACTCCACCAGGCCGAGCGCGGTTATGCTTTGATGAACGACCGTGTCAATTATTGGATGAGGTGATAGCAGCCCGACCCATTCAGCCGGGAAAATCCGCTAAAGAGGATAATGAGTATGTCAGAAAAGGAACGTGTGTGGTATTATTAGCTTATGATACGGACACAGGTCAACGCTACACTCAAGTGCGCAAGCAGCGCACAAAGGCCGATTATGCAGAGTTCATGCATCAGATAGTGACAACTTACTATGCTGATGTTGAATACATTGATTTGGTGCAGGACAATTTGAATACCCATAAATATGGTTCCTTTTATGAGCATTTACCGCTAGCCCAAGCCCGATTATTGAGTCGCAAATTGGTGTTTCATTATACCCCTAAGCATGGCTCTTGGCTGAACGCAGCGGAGATCGAATTTTCGGCATTGGCCCGCCAGTGCTTGAATCGGCGCATTGGCAGTCTGGAGGAATTGGAGCGGCAGGTCAGCTTTTGGGTCAGTGAGCGCAATCAACGTGCCGTTAAGGTGCATTGGAGTTTTACCCCAGCTACGGCTGAGGATAAACTCAATCGGTGGTATGAGCAAGTCAATCCAGCTAATAAGGTAGATTGATGTAAGGATTAAATTGGATGAGTACTAGTACTAATTATCTATACACTACGGTAGCCACCTCGGATGGCGGTTTTCTGCTAGGTGGCTATTCAAACTCCGGTCAGGATGGCAATAAGTCGGATCCCAGCCGGGGGAATAATGATATGTGGGTGGTGCAAATCAGATGACGACACCTGGCACCATCAACATTCCCGTTCAAAGTCGATGTGGCTTTTGCAAAAGCAGGGAATTCCTTTGATATGGTCCTGAATACCCGGACACGAAACTTACTTAACTTCGTGTACCATGAACCAATCCCAACGCCCCAAATGGAAGTATACCGACGAGTTTAAGGCCGATGTATTGCGGCTAGTCGCCAATGGTGAACCTATTATGGCCGTTGCCCGTAAGATGGGGATTAGCGACAGTCTAATTCACGCCTGGCGGAAAGCCAATGACAATCGGTCCGCCGAAGCGGGGGAAAAGAAAACCGATCAAAATCTTCAACAAGAAGTCGATAGCCTACGTAAGCAACTGCGGCAATCGGAGATGGAGCGCGAGATCCTAAAAAAAGCTGTGGCTATTTTCAGCCGACAAACCTGACGCTGACTTACCAGTTTATTCAGTTTGAAGAAACCAATTTTCCAGTACGACTACTCTGTAAAGTACTGAATGTCAGCAAGACTGCCTATTACACATATCGTAATGGAACCAAGTTCACTCCGTCAGAAAGCGATCTAGCCATGACCATAGCAATCGACAAGATTTTCTGGGAAAACTCCCGACGCTATGGCAGCCGTCGCGTGCTGGAAGTTCTGAAAGAACAGGGCGTAAAGGCTGGTCGACATCGGGTACGTCGTTTGATGCAAGAGCAGGACTGGCGGGCCATTCAGCCCCGTAGTTTCGTACCCAAAACGACTAATTCTAATCATGGTTTAACGGCTTGCCCCAACCGCTTAATCGAGTTTGGCAAACCTACTGCACCGAATCAGGCGTGGGTTGGCGATATTACGTATCTGCCTTTGACTGATGGACATTGGGCTTATTTAGCCAGTTGGATGGATCTATTTTCTCGTCGGATCGTGGGTTGGTGGGTCGACAAGCACATGAAAGAAAGCCTGATTGTGCAGGCCTTTGATCAGGCCCTCCAGCAACGTCAACCGAAGCCGGGTTTGATCGTCCACTCGGACCGGGGTGGTCAGTATTTCGGTCATTCTTTTCGGCAGCAGCTGGCTAAATGGCGGTGTCTACAAAGCATGGCGGAAGCTGATAATCCCTACCAAAATGCTCATGCCGAGTCGTTCTGGGGCCGCTTAAAAGCCGAGTTGCTGGAAGATGGATGTTTTATCAGCTTAGAAGATGCCCGTGCTGAGTTGTTTAATTATATTGAAGGCCACCGTGGCGCGGGTATTATAACGTCCGTAGGCTACACTCATCGTTAGGCTACCGTTCACCGATTGACTTTGAAAACCACTATTATCAAACTGTTTCTATTAAACTCTCATAAGTGAAGTGTCCGGCCAAACGGGACCACCCCACTTACCTAAAAGCCATTAGGTTTTAATTATTCCGTGCGTCAACTACCTCTATAGTAACACCGTCATACATCGTCAACAAATCATCTTTACAATATGTAGACTGTCTCCGGTGTTCTCACTCATAATCACACCTGTAATAAAAGGCGGCTCGGCTCACCTGGCTCTTTGGTTAACCCATTGGATTAGATTACCATCGCACAAAATGCTCGATTATTGACGTATTAGACCCCTAAAAACTCTCTTCGTCTTACGAAGGAGTGATTCATGAGAATCCTTAACTAAGATTATCAGTTTACGCAAAAGTTATTGCCAGGGATTAATTATAAAAGCTAATTGGATAGCAAATCACTTACAGATAAAGGAATCATCTCGTTCCATTTGCACCGAAGCGTCGACCTGATCATTTGGGCCACTGACCCTGGCAATCCGGTCGTGTCCCATGAGATGGGGCACTGACTCTTTCTTAAGCATCCTTATGATGAATCAATACCGGTTTCTCCCGGTTCAATTACCTATACCTGTCCGAGTGATACCTATAATGATGAGGTGGAGGATATGCCCCCCGTCCGCTTAGCAGATCCCATTCTGTTTGGTGATGTCTGCTCGCCCCAGGCTGAAACGACGATCAATAGTTGTACCGGACAGCCCTTCGGTGGTTTCATCCGGAATCTGGCGGGACCAAGCTGTATGAGTGTCCAGGCGGGGGTTTGGAGTGAAGCCAGTAGCTGGTCTTGCGGTCGCATTCCTACCAGTCAGGATAGGGTATCCTTACACCATATGATCACGATTCCTGCCTCCTATCAGGCCAAGGCTAACCAATTGATCTATTCCTCAAGCGGACGATTAAGGTAAGAATCAGGGGCTCACCTGTTCTTAAACAAGGAATAATGGCATATCCGACAATAAACGATCTGGATATCACCTAAATCCTTTTATTCTCAAGTAGGAGCATTTTTTGAGATGAAGTCAATAAACACTTGCTGGCTATCAACTTTCATGCTTTACTTCCCAAAGTACGAAACGAATTTTACCACCATAGCGACGTGTACCGTTGCTATAGCTCGACCCCATTACCTTTTCCCAAAAAAACCGCCTACTCGTAGAGCCAGAAAGGACTAATCCTTATCTTAGGAGATTACTACGTAAAACCAACCCTCGATGATGCGTACCCTTTACCTTTTATTGGCTTTCCTGCTCCCAGCTACCTTGTGGGCTCAGTTTGGCATTAGCGGCACCCCTAATTCCTCGGCGGTACTGGATCTCAGCAGCCCCAATAACGATAAAGCCTTTTACCCCCCTCGCCTGAGCACGGCCCAGCGGTTGGCCATCGTTGCTCCCCAAGTGGGCGCTTTGGTCTATGACCTGGATAAAAACACGCTGTATCTCTATGATGGTCAGAACTGGTTGCCCTTACTGGTTACCGGCCCCAACTCCTTACCCCCTACCAGCCGGACAGCCAGTGACGGGGCGGCTAATGACCGCTTCGGCTATAGCGTGTCCATCTCGGGGGATTATGCCATCGTGGGGGCGTATCAAAAAACCATTGGCAGTAACGCGGCTCAGGGGGCGGTCTATGTGTTTATGCGCTCGGGCAGTAGCTGGACCCAACAGCAGCAGCTAGTAGCCAGCGATGGGGCGACTAATGACTACTTCGGCTTTAGCGTAGCCATCTCAGGGGATTATGCCATCGTGGGGGCGCAGAACAAAACCATTGGCAGTAACTCGGGTCAGGGGGTGGCCTATGTGTTTACGCGCTCGGGCAGTAGCTGGACCCAGCAGCAGCGGCTGGTGGCCAGCGATGGAGCGTTTAATGACTACTTCGGCTTTAGTGTGGCCATCTCAGGGGATTATGCCATCGTGGGGGCGCAGAACAAAACCATTGGCAGTACCCCGACTCAGGGGGCGGCCTATGTGTTTATGCGCTCGGGCAGTAGCTGGACCCAGCAGCAGCGGCTGGTGGCCAGCGATGGGGCGATTTATGACCTCTTCGGTTATAGCGTGGCCATCTCAGGGGATTATGCCATCGTGGGGGCGTATCAAAAAGCCATTGGTGGTAAATCGGCTCAGGGGGCGGCCTATGTGTTTATGCGCTCGGGCAGTAGCTGGACCCAGCAGCAGCGGCTGGTGGCCAGCGATGGAGTGGATTTTGACTACTTCGGCGTTAGTGTGTCCATCTCGGGGGATTATGCCATCGTGGGGGGGCAGAACAAAACCTATGTGTTTATGCGCTCGGGCAGTAGCTGGACCCAGCAGCAGCGGCTGGTGGCCAGCGATGGGGCGGCTGCTGACCGCTTCGGCTATAGTGTGTCCATCTCAGGGGATTATGCCATCGTGGGGGCGTATCAAAAAACCATTGATGGTAAATCGGCTCAGGGGGCGGCCTATGTGTTTATGCGCTCGGGCAGTAGCTGGACCCAACAGCAGAAGGTTACCGACAGCAGCCCAGCTAATACCTATAATGGCTATTCGGTTGGTCTGTCTAACGGGACGTTTATTATTGGGGGGTATGGGTATCAGAGCGGACAAGGTAAGGTTAGTTTTGGCACGGTCAACTGATGGCTGGTGAGGTTGCTGCTGGGTTGGTGTTCAGCGAAGGCGAGCGTTGATGAAGCAATCGGCACTGGTTTGCCTAACCAGGAAGGGTCGTTCTCAATTAAGGCTGATACTAAGTAAATGCTGGTTTGTGATGTACTATCGCTATTCTGCCATTTCGTACTTTTTTATTTGAAGTACAAAAATCGGCACGAGTTTAGGCTTCCGCCCCCCCTTGAAACCCACTATTTGGGCATTTTGCCATGGATTTATTTTCGTACTTCCTGGCATAGTACGAAAGGTAGGCTGTGTCGCTTTAAACGCCCCATTTAAGAAGCAGATACATAAAAACTACTTCGTCTCAAGTAGGAGCGTATTTTGAGATTAATGTTTGGTCGGTTAGCACAAAATGGCCGGAAGCTTATTTGTCCTCCGGCCATGTCGAATTAGGTGGAAAGGCATTCTCAATGTATGCCAGCATTAGCTCACTTTAGCATATACTGCAAGGAGCCTCCATCAACGGCGATATCGGCTCCATTGATGTAACTGGCCGCTTCGGATGCCAGAAACAGCACCGTGCTGGCAACTTCTTCTGCCGTACCTAAGCGCTGAAGGGCATTCTTCGAGGCTAGGTAGGCTTGAGTTTCCTCAGGAGCTACCGAGTCCAGACCAGGGGTTTTTATAGGCCCCGGGCTAACAATATTCACCCGAATCTTTCGCTCTGCCAACTCATTGACCGCAATGTCGGCGATTTTATTGAGGGCAGCTTTCGTAGCCGAGTACACACTGTTGCCGGCGAAGGCGGCTGAAGCGACACCCGATGAGGTGAACGTCACCGACGAGCCATCCGCTAGGTGGGGCAGCAACTTTTGAAGCGTAAACAGGGGTCCTTTCACGTTCGTATTGAACTGGGCATCGTAATCCGCTTCCGTGATGTATTCGATCGGTGCCACTACGGCTGTAGCCGCATTCAGCAGCAGAACATCCAATTTTTTTTCGCTTTCCGCAACCGCCTTTTCCAGCACGGCAATGCCTTCTAGGCTTGAGGTGTCCGATACGACAGTTTTTAAATTTGGACTGTTGATCTGCTCAGCCGCTTCTTGCAATTTGTTTGCGTTTCTGCCCGTAATCCATACCGTGGCCCCTTCTTTGATAAATGCTTTGGCCGTTGCCAAGCCAATTCCCTGGCTTCCGCCGGCTATAACTATGTTTTTATTTGCGAATTTCATGGTTAATAATTTTTATTATTTACTCCGCAAACATAGCCTTTGTTGGTTTATTTTCGTTACTTTGTTACCAAAAGTAACAGTATATTTGAGGTAACTAAGTAACTGATGATGGAAGCAAAATGCCACAAACGGGATCTGATGGCTATCCATGACGCCATGGATATCTTGAATGGGAAATGGAAAATCTCCATTCTCTCCACCTTGTGCTATTACGAAGAGAGACGGTTTTCTGAAATCCTAAATGACCTTACTGGAATTTCGAATAAACAACTAAGCAAGGAATTGAAGGAACTGGAGCTGAATAAGCTCGTTAAACGGACCGTGTTAGACACCCAGCCTGTGACGGTTCACTATACCCTAACCGAATACGGCTGGTCGTTACAGGGCCTGATTAATTACCTGGCCGATTGGGGAAAAAAACACCGTGAGGTCATTTTCAGCGCGGTGTAAACCCAGGGTTTTAGCAACAATTGATTTTTACCAAGGCTTGGCCAACTTAATTAGCCCTCTACAGGTTTAGGGTACCGAGAAACCTTCCCCCTGGGAAGCCTGGTTGTCAATTTATTTCCATTAACCATCATTCCTGGCTCATGCCTACTATTTTTATAACCGGTGCTTCAGCAGGCTTGGGTAAAGCTACCGCCAACTTGTTTGCCGCCCGGGGCTGGCAGGTTATAGCAACCATGCGTCATCCCGAAGAGGAAACCGAGCTGACACAACTGCCCGGTGTTCACCTGCTGCCCCTCGACGTAACCGATCCGGTAGCCATTGAATCGACTGTGCAACGCGCGCTTAGCTTGTCTGCAGTCGATGTCGTGTTCAACAATGCAGGTTATGGCCTCATCGGCGCCCTGGAAGCACTCTCCGACGAACAGATAACTCAGTTGGTTAATACTAATCTGCTGGGCGTAATCCGGGTTACCAAAGCCTTTCTGCCGCACTTGCGGCAGAAAAGATCCGGCTGTATCATTAACACCACCTCCATTGGTGGTCTGATTGCGTTCCCACTCTACTCGATTTACCACGCCACCAAGTGGGCCGTTGAAGGCTGGAGCGAGAGTATGTCCTTTGAATTGGCACAGCATAACATCCAGATTAAAACGGTTTCACCCGGCGGCATAGCCACCGATTTCACCGGCCGCTCGCTGGTGGTGGCCGACCATGAGGCTTATCGCTTTCTCTTGCAAAAGCTATTAAGTGGCCAGGCTAATGTGCAGTTCTCCTCTCCCGAAGCGATTGCTGAAGTAATCTACCAGGCTGCCACGGATCAGACGGACCAACTCCGTTACCCAGCTGGAGCTGACGCGATAGCTACTTACGCGCACCGGCTAAGCGTTGGCCCTGAAATCTTTCGGCAGGAGGTGGCCAGCCGCTTTGCTTCGGATCAGGAAGCTAGTTTAGGCACGCTGAGTGCGGGTAAAAACAACGGTAGTTAGCGCACTGGTGATCCAGGCCGACTTCCGATCCATATGGAAGGCGATAATGGATAGAGCAAGCGGACTAGTGGCCAGGGACTTCCAGCATTTAAAACAAAGGGGGTATATGTGCAAAGGACACTGTGTAAATGCTTCCTTAATTCATTTCCAGGAGCGATTCATAAGACAATGCTTTTTACTAGCTGTCCAATGCTACCAATCGCAAGCGATAACAGACTTCAGGGGCATAAATTCAGTTCTCGGCAATCCTTGCGAAGGACGTCAATTTAGTTCTGTATTGCTTAACCTACTAACTGTTTTTGATTACCTGATTAGATTCTAAGATCCGGGAGGCTCCCATGTATGATATCCTTTTTTCCTACATTCAACAGTTCAATTCCGCACCGATTACAGCGGACGAGAAAGAGCGGTACAGAGCCGCTTTTTCGCCATTCAAACTAAGAAGAAAGCAATATTTTCTTCAGGAAGGCAATCGGTGTTACTCCTTCGCATTTATCATCAAA